>NZ_JQKJ01000001.1 GCF_000745975.1 Desulfobacter vibrioformis DSM 8776
ATAACGATCTCTGGCTCCCAATCTTTTGGCAGGAGCGCTCCATGACAAAGCGGCAATCGGGTAATCTTCAATAAATGCCAAATATTTCAGCCTTTTCCCTAAAAGCCTTTTGTGACCTAAATAATGATACCGTTGTACAAGCTCATCCCACAGCGGTTCGAAGTCACCCCCACGAACTTGCCGCAGGTATGCCGGGGAAAATTCTTCCAATGAGCCGGTTAATTGTGTTTGCTTTTCTATGGTATCAATATTTGTTTGCACAATGTCCTCCACAATTTTCATGTAGAAGATCAGCATATCAGATCAATAACGTTCTGTCTATTATTTTATATGTCGCTGCAGTGTTAAAGCGTAGAAAACAAAAAGGGTTTCATTATTATCTATTGCCCAGGCAATCAGACAGCCACAATCCGGTTTGCCTCATGGATGTATATAAAACCTTGAAAGAAATAATACCTGATCTGGATATCATCATGGTTTGCATGGGCGAAGAAAGGGCACTCATCGTACCAGAACCTGAGTTTAATGCTGATTTAACCGAATTCTTCGAAAACAAACCGGAGTATTGACATGCTGCACATAAAAGAAAACGCTGTAACCCATCTGCCGCCCCAGGGGACCTGGCCGGCTTCGGTTCATGTATGGGAGAAAACCGCTGTTTTGGCAGTAAACACGGCACTTACCGCCCGGCGCCCCCTGCTGGTCCGGGGCGAGCCGGGCACGGGAAAAAGCCAACTGGCCCGGGCCGCTGCCATGGAACTGGGCCGGGTGTTTATAACCGAGGTCATCAATGCGAAAAGTGAAAGCCGTGACCTCCAGTACCATTTTGATGCAGTCCGGCGCCTGGGTGAGGCCCAGGCCCTTGGTGCGGCAGGCGCCGATGCCGGTGTCCGACTGGATCCCATCCGGTTTCTGAGCCCCGGACCTTTGTGGTGGTGTCTGAACTGGGACACGGCCATGGCCCAGGCCAAAAACAGTATCTGCGGTGTTGCAGGCCCGGTTCCCCCTGACGGCTGGGACATGTCCAAGGGCAGTGTGCTGCTGCTGGATGAAATCGACAAGGCTGATGCTGATTTGCCCAATGGACTGTTGGAAACCCTTGGTAACGGCGGATTTTCCGTTCCCTACACCCGTCATACGGTCTGCCTGGCCAAAAATGTGCCTTCGCCCCTGGTCATGATTACCACCAATGAAGAGCGGGAACTGCCCGCCGCTTTTTTACGGCGGTGCATGGTCCTTCATATCGGCCTGCCCACCACAAAAGACGACTTTATCGCGTTTCTGGCAGACCGGGGCCGGATTCATTTTCCCGATGATCACAGCGATGATGTCAGAAAAGAGGCGGCCCGTCAGCTTTGGAACGACCGAAAAGACGCTTTGGACGCCTGCCAGCCGGCGCCCGGCCAGGCCGAATACCTGGATGTTTTAAGGGCCTTGAAGGATATGGCTGAAAATAAAACAGACCAACTGGCAATTATGGCCGAGATAAAGGATTTTGCCTTTAAAAAGTATCCGGATGAACGGTTCTGATGACAGGAGATCTGCCTGACAGAGTGATCCGTATCACCCGAACCGGCCGTGCCGACCTGATCCGTCTGTTAAAGGCCGGCGGCGGTATTCGCCTGGATGAAACCGCCCCGTTATTCGGCTATACCAGGCAAGAAAAGCAGGCTGAACAAGGGGCTCAACCGGCCGGACAATCAGTTGCAGGCAGCCCTGGCCCGCCTCCCCGGGAAGCGCATGTGTTTTTGGAGCCCGGGGACGAAATAAAGTTCTGGTGTCTGACTGAATTTGAAAAGAAAGATCCCGGCGACATCAGGACCCAGGCCCCGGAATGGGCCCGGAAAGGAAGTTCGCTTACCCAGGCAGACAGCCGGGCAAAACAGACGTTTAAACCGCCCGCTTATTTACCCCTGGAAACGACTTCACGGATCTGGCCGTTTATCAAGGCGGCTCTTGGTGCCCTGACAGCCACGGCAGATCCGGACATGGAAAAAGCCGTTCCCCTGGCTGCAAGTTTATCCCCCATGGACCGGCTGCCCATGGTAACCCGTCTGACCTGGCATGCCAGGTCCTGCGTTGTATTTGATTTCCATGACCGCCTCATGCCCTTTTGGCGTGATATCCGGCAGATGCTGGAGCTGATCCTGAGGATGCGCGGATGCGCCGGGCTTGGGGTGCGCATCCTGGAAAAAGGCCCCCAACAGGGATTCCGAAAATTTGGCGACACTGATTTCAGGTTTTATCCTTTTCGTCCGCCGTCCGCCGGCACCCCGGTCCTGATCCTGAGTGATCTGGGCTGTTTTTCAGCTTCCCGTGACCGGTTGACCGCATGGATACGGTTTGGCAGGGCCTGCCGGGCAAAAGGAATTACCCCTGTGGTGCTTACCCCTTGTCCTTCCTATTCATGGGACAATCGCCTGGGTTCGTTTTTTACCATGGTCTGGTGGGACCGGGGCCAAAAACTTCCCCGGCCTGATTCCCGCAACCGGATGACTTCCGTCCGGCGGGCTGCAGCCATTAAAAACCCAAAAGAAAAAGTTGAGACTCTTCTGGCCCTGCTCTCCTGCGCCATCCGGGTGGAACCGGGTTTGCTGCGGGCCGTGCGGTTTGCCTTGCCTCCGGGAACCGCTGATTCAGGGATCGAAGCCATGGCCTGGAACCACAGCCACATGAAACCAAGTCCTGTTGCCGGTTCCTTTGACAATAAAGCCCTGGCTGATTACAGGGACCGGTTTGCCCGGCTTGCTGTCGATGAACAAAAATGGCCTTTGGCCGAGAAAACCATTATTCTGAGAAACGCATGGCATAAAATGCTTGCCAAAGCAGTCCGCTGCGAAGAGGAAATGGTGGCTGCCAGCCTGTGCAGGAGGGAACCTGCCCCCTGGGCCGGCGAGTTTCTTGAAATATTTTTCAGAACCGTGTCCGGTGCCCGGGGCACCGAAGAGATGGCAGCCTGGTTCAACCGGCTGTCCGATCGCCTGACAGAAACGACCTGGTCCGCCAACAGCCGGGTGCTGACCCCCGCCTTTATTGTGGTCAACTGGAAAGCCTGGCACCAGGGCACGGCTGTTCTGCCCAGGGGGGCGGACCTGGCCCATGCCGCCTGGCTCATCATAAAAGATGGCCCTGTGCAAACCATTACCGTGTATCAGGTGGGCTGCCAACTGGCGTTTCTGCCCCGGCAGGGCCCAACGGACGGGCCGGATCACAATGGGTTTTCCCTGGGCAGCCCTGTTGTTTCCTTTGAAACATCCGGTGATTACAGTATCAACGGCGCCAAAGCCTCTGTGGGTGAGGATTTCTGGATGGACCTGCCTGAAGAAGGGAGGGTGCGGATTGATACGGACAGGGTGAATGCCGTTATTGACAGAATTTCCAAACCCGCTGTGGCCGGGGCCGTGGGCCGGGACAAATCCGGGCTGTTCTTCCGGTTTCCGAAATCGGATCAGAAAATATACCACCCCTGGGGAGACCTGGGTGAGGATCGGTTCGGAATCTATACGGATTACCTGGTCAGAGGGGTGACGTTCCGAATGCGCTGGATTGAGGCGGGGATTTTTATGATGGGGTCGCCCGGTGATGAACCCGAGCGAGAATATGATGAAACGCGCCATGAAATCACTCTGACCCGGGGTTTCTGGCTGGCCGACACTGCCTGCACCCAGGCGCTGTGGCAGGCGGTGATGAAAAATAACCCCAGTGAGTTCAAGGGAGAGGACCTTCCGGTGGATAGTGTCTCCTGGGAAGATTGTCAGTTTTTTCTGGAACAGATCAATGGCCTGTTGTCCGGACTTAACCTGGGTCTTCCCACCGAAGCCCAATGGGAATATGCCTGCCGGGCAGGCACCCGGACCCCTTTCAGCTTTGGCCGGACGATTTCAACGGCCCAGGCCAACTTTGATGGTAATTATCCCTATGCCGGTGGAGAAAAAGAAGAATACAGGAGGACGACCGTTCCAGTCAAAGCTCTGCCTTGCAATGGCTGGGGGCTTTACCAGATGCACGGCAATGTTTATGAATGGTGCCGGGACTGGTATGGTGATTATGACCTGGAACACCTGGTTGATCCTGTGGGGCCTGATACGGGCGAGGACCGTGTGTTGCGCGGCGGTTCCTGGAACAACGACGCCAGGAACCTGCGGTCTGCTTGCCGGAACTGGGGCACGCCTTCCTACCGGTACCTCAGCATTGGCTTCCGCCTGGCCCAAGGTCATTTATAAACAGCAGGCAAGAACAGGTAGCTGCCGGGGGCCGGGGCCGTTCAGATGAAGGCGGTAGCCCATCTGACGGCTCCGGTTCCCGGCAGCGTCAAGTCAGGAAAACATATGAAATATAAATTTTTTAAAATACCGGTGTCCGAGCCGGAATCGGCTGAAGCCCTGCTTAATGCATTTTTGTCCGGCCATCAGGTGATTCAGGTGGACAAGGTCTTTGTGGACAAAGGCGAATTCAGTTTCTGGGCTTTCAGTATCAGCTACAGGAAAAACACGCAAATACTCCCCGCTGCCGACAGGAAGCGGGTGGATTACAAGGAGGTGCTCAATGAAAAGGATTTCAGCGTCTTTGTAAAGCTCAGGGAACTTCGTAAAGAACTGGCTGAGCAGGATGGCGTTCCCGCCTATGCGGTATTCACCAATGAGCAGCTTGCAGCCATGGTTGTGGAACAGGTGATGTCAAAGACAAGACTGGCATCGGTTAAAGGCGTTGGACAGGCCAGGGTGGACAAATACGGGGACCGGTTTCTGGCCCTTCTCAAGGAACAATTGCCCCGGCAAACAGAATCCGGGGACGGGGCCGCGTGAAACGGGTTGCCGTGGCGATATCGGATGTCTGTGCCTGGGATAACCTTGCCTGTGCATTTTACCGGGCCGCCGCCGGCAAGCGGCACAGCGCCGCAGTACGGTCTTTTATCCAGGATTTTGATGCAAGGCTTGCCCGGATCGCAGATCACATCATCCGCTTGGATCTTCCGGTATCGGATTTCAGACGGTTTGTCATCCATCTATCATGTACGTCCTGGGAAAGGCCTGCCCATCGGAACCCTGACTTCCCAGCATTTTGCCAATTTTTATCTGGACCGCCTGGACCGGTTTGTCATGGAATCCTGCCGCGCCCGTGCCTGTGTCCGGTATATGTACGACATGATTTTCTGGTGTGACACCAAGGCTTCGGCCAGGCTGCTGTTGAAAAATGTTCGGTGGTTTGTGGAAACACCACTGCTTTTAACGGTGAAAAATTCCCAGGTGCAGATCCGGAAAAGCAATTGTGGCGTCCTGTTTTGCGGATACCGCATCTATCCCGGGGTGATCCGGCTGTCACAAAGAAAGAAAAGAAGATATATCCGGCTTCGTAAAAAATGGGAGCAATGGTTCGCCAACGGGATGATTTCGGAAAGTGAACTGGCGCGGGGGTATGACGCCGTGTCAGCGTCCCTTTGCCACGCCGACAGCCGGCAATGGCGGAAATTACAGTTGAAAAAATCCGGTGCCCCTGTATGGTAAAAAACAATGGGTGGTGCCCGCAAACGGGCGAGAACCGTGTGCTGCGCGGCGGGTCCTGGAACAACAACGCCAGGAGGCTGCGGTCTGCTTGCCGGAACAGGAACACGCCTTCCAACCGGAACAACAACATTGGCTTCCGCCTGGCCCAAACTCAGTTTACGCCGGAGGGCGGCAAATGACCAGGGCGCCATCCGGTCCGTATGCTTTGATAAAGGTACGGCAAAAAGGAAACGGGCGCCGGTATGTGAGTAAGTCCGGGGGACACCGGTATTGAAAGCTTGCCGGCTGCCTGAATTTTTTTTTTGATAAAAAGATATGACAGATGAGCGGTCAAAAACAGGTTAACATTCATTCGGCAGACCCGCCCCAATTTCCCCCTGACTGGGCCGGGGAATGGGGCCAGGACCAATACGGCCTGTGGTCGGCCCTGGTGTATCGGGGCATTGCCCAGGTTTTTCGATGGATCCGGCCGGGACAGTTCATGATGGGATCACCCGATGATGAGCCCGAGCGAAGAGATGATGAAACGCATCATGAAGTCACCCTGACCCGGGGCTTCTGGTTGGCCGACACTGCCTGCACCCAGGCGCTGTGGCAGGCGGTGATGGAAGACAATCCCAGTGAATTCAAGGGAAATGAGCGTCCGGTGGACAGTGTCTCCTGGGAGGATTGCCGGGATTTTCTGGAACGGATAAATGGCCTGTTGCCCGGACTTAACTTTAACCTTCCTTTCGAAGCCCAATGGGAATATGCCTGCCGGGCAGGCACCCGGACCCCTTTCAGTTTTGGCCGGGGCATTTCAACCGACCAGGCCAACTTTGATGGTAATTATCCCTATGCCGGTGGAGAGAAAGGAGAATACAGGGAGACGACCGTTCCGGCTAAAGCTCTTCCTTGCAATAACTGGGGGCTTTACCAGATGCACGGCAATGTCTGGGAATGGTGCCAGGACTGGTATGGTGATTATGACCTGAAACACCTGGTTGATCTTGAGAGGCCTGATACGGGCGGGTTCCGTGTGCTGCGCGGCGGGTCCTGGAGCTTCAACGCCAGGGACCTGCGGTCTGCTTGCCGGTTCAGGAACACGACTTCCTACCGGAGCTTCAGCATTGGCTTCCGCCTGGCCCAAGGTCATTAATAACAGGCAGGTACGGCAGGCCAGGTAGATCCCCTGCCGGCCGGGTGAGGCGGAGCCACCCGGCGGCCGGGGATCGAAGCCGGCGGTTCGGCAATTAAAGTGATAGGTGAGCCGGGTTACCGGCATTAACCGAAAAAAAACTTGATTTTTTTCTGAAAAAACGGCAGGATACGCATTTTTGCCAATGCCGGAGCAGTCGGGCATTGCCCCGAGTTTACCATTGAGGAAATACCATATTAATGATTTTCGCAGATAACATATCCCTTGCCTATGGCAAGCGGCCCCTGTTCAAAGATGTCAACATCATGTTTAAACCCGGTAACTGTTACGGCCTCATCGGGGCCAATGGTGCCGGAAAAAGCACCTTTTTAAAAATTCTTGCACATGAGATTGAGCCGGATACCGGCACGGTTTCCGTGGGGCCCGGGGAGCGGATCGCTGTCCTGCGCCAGGATCATTTTGCCTTTGACGAGTATGGGGTGGTTGAGACGGTAATCATGGGCCATGAAAAGCTGTACCAGCTCATGGCCGAGCGGGAGGCCCTCTATGCCAAGCCTGATTTTTCCGAAGCAGACGGTATCCGGTCCGGCGAAATCGAGGTCGCGTTTGAGGAGATGAACGGGTATGAGGCCGAGGCCGAGGCAGCCGTGCTCCTCAAGCACCTGGGCATTGCCGAAGCCCTGCACGCAAAAAAAATGAAAGAGCTTGAGGGCGGTGAAAAAGTGCGGGTCCTTCTGGGCCAGGCCCTGTTCGGCAACCCGGATGTCCTGCTCCTTGACGAGCCCACCAACAACCTGGATATCCAGTCCATTGCCTGGCTCCAGGAGTTTTTGTTCCGGTTTAAAAATACAGTGATTGTGGTTTCCCATGACCGGCATTTCATGAACCAGGTATGCACCCACATTGCCGATATTGATTTCAGCAAGATTTCCGTGTACGTGGGCAATTATGATTTCTGGTACCAGGCCAGCCGGCTCAACCTGAGGCAGAAGCTGGCGGACAACAAACGGGTGGCGGAAAAGGCCGAAGAGCTGAAATCCTTTATCCGCAGGTTCTCTTCCAATGCATCCAAGTCAAAGCAGGCAACATCCCGGAAAAAGCTGCTGGATAAGCTGACCATTGAAGAGCTGCCCGTATCGAGCAGAAAATATCCCTTTGTACGGTTCGACCCTGAAAGGCCGTGCGGAAATATTATCCTGGAAGTGGAGGGGCTTTCCAAGACCATTGAGGGTGAAAAAGTCCTGAATAATATTTCGTTCGTGGTCAATAACGGGGATAAGATTGCCTTTGTGGGTCCCGACAGCCTGGCCAGAACCGCGCTTTTCGATATCCTGTCAGGGAACACCGAACCTGATGAAGGCACCTTCAGGTGGGGGGTCACCACCAGCCACTCCTATTTTTCCAAAACGCATGGCGCTTTTTTTGAACAGGACCTCAATCTGATCCAGTGGCTGCTCCAGTTTGCCCCGCCCACCGAGGGTGAAAGCTTTGCCAGAACCTTCCTGGGGCGGATGCTCTTCTCCGGTGACGATGCCCTGAAAAAGACCCATATGCTCTCCGGCGGCGAAAAGGTCAGATGCATGCTGTCCAGGATGATGCTGGCCCATTCCAATGTCCTGATCCTGGATGACCCCACCAACCACCTGGACCTGGAATCCATCACCGCCCTTAACGACAGCCTGGTGGCGTTCCCCGAAGTGGTTCTTTTCACCTCCCACGACCATGAGTTTATCAACACCATTGCCAACCGTATCATCGAAGTAACGCCCGACGGGATCATCGACAGCCTCATGTCCTATGACGAGTACATTGAAAGCCCGGAAATTGACCGGGTCCGGGAAAAAATGAGCGCGTAGGCAACAGGATAGGGCGGCACGGACAGACGGCCGGACGGCCGAACGGGCAGACAGGCAGGCAGGCAAAAAAAGAGTATGAAAACCCAATACGATGTGGTGATTATCGGGGCAGGGGCCTCGGGGCTGATGTGCGCGGCCCAGGCCGGAAAACGCGGCAGACGTGTAAAAGTTCTGGACCACGGCCCCAAGCCCGGGCGCAAGATTCTCATGTCCGGCGGCGGCAGGTGCAACTTTACAAACCGTAGGGTCAGTGCGCAAAATTATATTTCATCCAATCCCCACTTTGTAAAATCCGCGCTCAGCCGGTACCGGCCCCAGGATTTTATCGCCCTTGTCCGGCAATACGGGATCAGCTTCAGCGAACGGGAACACGGCCAGTTGTTCTGCACGGACAGTGCCGGGCAGATCCTTGACATGCTGCTGGCAGAGTGCCGCAGCGCCGGTGTCTGCTTATCCTTCAAAACAAGCGTCACCAGCATTGACAGACAGGCTTCGGCCCGGGGGTTCCGGATCTGCACATCCGGGGAACGCATGGAGGCCCCGTCTCTTGTCATTGCCACCGGAGGGGTATCAATGCCTTCAGCCGGGGCCACGTCCTTCGGATACAAGGTCGCCGGGCAGTTCGGCATTCCTGTGGTAGAACCCAGGCCCGGCCTTGTTCCCTTTACGCTTCAGCCCGGGGATAAAACGGTTCTGGCGCCCCTGGCCGGGATTTCAGTCAAGGCCCTGGTTTGCACCGGATCTGCCTCATTTAAAGAGCAGCTTCTGTTTACCCACCGGGGGCTGAGCGGCCCTGTGATCCTGCAGGCCTCATCCTTCTGGCAGCCCGGAACCCCGGTGGCCATCGACCTTTTCCCGGATGGAAATCTGGAAAAACTTCTGGAAACAGAACAGCAGATCCGGCCCAAACGCCATGTGAAATCCGTCCTGGCCGGTCATCTTCCAACCCGTCTGGTCCAGGCCCGTCTGGATGAAAAGCTGTTGAACAGCCCGGTTCACGCCATTTCCCGCCAGGGGATCAAGCGTGCGGCTGACCAGATCCATGCCTGGCACATCCAGCCCGGCGGCACCGAAGGATACAGAACCGCCGAGGTGACCGTCGGCGGCATTGACTGCCGCAGGTTCTCTTCAAAAACAATGGAATCCCGGGATGTTCCGGGACTTTACGCCATCGGCGAAGTGCTGGATGTCACCGGGTGGCTGGGCGGATACAATTTCCAGTGGGCCTGGTCTTCGGCCTGGGCCGCCGGACAGGTGGTCTAGGTGTTGCTGTAACAACCTGCCTTAGGCCCAGGGTTTTCTTTCCATCCTGGATCAGGTCACGGGTATCTGCATTAAAGGCTGCGTAAATATTTTTTAACTGGGCTGTTTTTTCTTTCATATTTCCCCGGTTCGTTAATTTATTCCAAAATACAATTCTAATAATAATCATCTATATATAGACGACGGTTTTGCAAAAGGTAAACGCGTTGAGTATACCTGCCTGTTTAAAATTTAAAGCATATTTTATTTGGGGAGAACGCATTGAGCTGGAAAAATATTAAGATCAAAAACAAAATCGGCATCGGAATCGGCACCGTTGTCTTTTTGTTAGGCATAATGAGCATCCTCAGTTATTTCGGGGTACAAGGAATTGTTCAGGACGCCGGGGAAGTGATTGCCGGCAACAAGCTGGCCGGTATTATGGCGCAAAAGGAGGTGGATCATCTGAACTGGGTTGCTGATGTCACGCGTTTATTTACCGATGAAAGCCTCACAAGCCTGGACGTGGAAACCGATGACCATGTGTGCAGCTTTGGCAAATGGTTGTACAGCGACAGTCGAAAGAAAGCCCAGGCCCTGATTCCCGGACTGACGCCCTTATTCAAGGCCATTGAAACACCCCACAGGGAACTGCACGCATCCGCTATTGCCATAAATAAGGCATTAAAAAAAAATCACGGGGACCTGGCCCAGGTTTTATCAGACCATCTGGCAGACCATATTAACTGGGTGGGACAACTCAACAAGGCAGTGGCCGAAGAAGCCGGGGGGATGTATACCTGCCAGAACCGGCTGCGGGCCGCAGCCGGAAAAGCCGTTGACCTGATTCAGTCCATACGTGGGATTGAGACCCCTGGGCTGGATCAGAAACAAGCGGTTCTCAACAGCCTGAGGCAGATGCGTTTCGGCAGTCTGGAAGATGATTATTTTTTTGTACTCGATACCAGCGGCACCGTTGTCATGCATCCTTTAAAATCGTCCCTGGCGGGAAAAAATCTGCGTGATACAGAAGATAAAAACGGCCAGAAGCCCTTTGATGAAATACTCCGAACACCGTTCAATGAAGGCCAGGGGTTTGTGGCCTTTGACCAAAGCCTTTTTGACGGCCTTAATCCAGCCCCCGTGCTGGTTTTTGCCAAAAAATTTGCGCTGTGGGACTGGGTGGTCTGTGCCTGCCTTCACGTTGATGCCGCCAATCAAAAACTTATGGACCGGGTAGGGGATGTTGCACAGGGAAACCCATTTAAGCTGAATATAGAGCTGAATTCCGACCAGTGCAGTTTCGGCAAATTTTTATCTGCGCCTGAAACCCGCGCGCTCATCTCTTCTTTTCCTCAGATTAAGCCTGTGTTAACACAACTGGCGGAAGACCATAGGAAACTGCATCAAACGGCCTGGGAAATTGAAACCGCCATCAATGACATGGATATGTCCTGGGCCATCAATGTGCTGGTAAATAAGACCCAGCCGGCCCTGGCCAAGGTATACAGCCTGTTTCACCAGGCAATACGTGCCGAGACCCAATTAACCCAGAGCAGAGTGATTGCCCAGGAAATATTCACCACCCGTACCATGCCGGCCATGGGGCAGATGAAACACCTTATGGCTGATATACAAAAAAAGATCAGACAAGCTATCCTGACAGATGAACAGATGCTGGCCCATGCCAGGATCGTCAGAAACCGTGTGCTCTTTATGGGGATTGCAGCCATCCTGATCGGTATCGGGCTGACCTTTTTTATCTCCAGAAGCATCAGCCGTCCGGTTATCCAGGGCGTTGCCTTTGCCAGAACCATTGCCGGCAAAGATTTAACCCAACGGCTCGATATCAATCAGACCGATGAGGTCGGTACCCTGGCATCAGCACTGAACAACATGTCTGAAAATTTACGGCTGATGTTTTCAGATGTTGTGGCCGGGGTTGGCACGTTGACAGCGTCTTCCATGCAATTGTCAAGTGTATCGCGGCAGATTGAGGCCAACGCAGGCCAAACTTCGGAAAAAACAAGTCATGTGTCAACATCCGCCGAAACAATGAGTGCCACCATGAACAATGTTGCCGCAGCCACGGAGCAGACTACCATGAACCTGCAGATGATTGCCACAGCCATTGAAGAGATGGCCGCCAGCATCCAGGAGGTTTCTCATAATACGGAAAAAGGCAGTGAGAGCACATGCAGAGCCGTTGATACAGCCAAAGAGGTGTCCGTTAAAGTCAAGGAACTTGACCGGGCAGCAGAAGAGATCAACAAAGTTACGGAAACCATTGCAGAAATTTCAGAGCAGACAAACCTGCTTGCCTTAAATGCAACCATTGAAGCGGCCCGGGCAGGCTCGGCAGGCAAGGGCTTTGCCGTGGTTGCCGGTGAAATAAAGGCCCTGGCCCAGCAGACAGCCCATGCCACCCAGGATATCAGTGCCAAAATCAGCGCGATTCAGGCCACTGCAACAGAATCTGTGGGAGCCATTAACACCATTGTGGACGTGATCAATGAGATCAACCACATTGTCAGCACGGTTGCCTCGGCCATTGAAGAGCAGTCCGCCACAACCCGGGAGATATCCAATAACGTCAGCGAAGCGGTCACCGGCCTTGATGAGGTCAACAGCAACATTAACCAGGCATCGGTTGTATCAAGGGAAGTCACCCAGGATATTACAGATGTGAGCCGGGCCACGGAATCCGTGGAATCGGGCAGCCATGAGATCCGGACCAGTGCAGAAGCGCTGTCCGGACTGGCAGAGGAACTTCATGAAATGATGGCTCAGTTTACCATTTGATCCGGACCCGGCAAAATTAAAGGCAGCAGAAGAATGTGCACCCCTGTTTCAGCGGCCGCGTTCATGTGCAGCCTTGAAAATATAGGCTGATACAGATATAAATAGAAAAATGAAAAAGGACTGATACACACATAACAGCGGTTACACCCATGCCCCGACCCAATTGGTTTTTTTGCCTAGTGCCTGCTTTTTTAATTATCCTGTGCCCCCTTCCCGGGATTCCCCATCCCCATGTGTTCATTTCCCAGCGCACCGGATTTGTTTTTGACGACCAGGGGCTGGCCGGTTTCCGGGTGAGCTGGACCTTTGACGAGATGTTTTCTGTTATGATCAGTGAGGATTTTGACACAGATCATAATAAGACATTGGATTCAAAGGAAGTGGCAGTGATCAGAGAAAAAGCCTTTGGTTATATTGCCCCGTACAACTATTACATCCATGTCAAAATTGACGGGACCCCTTTTGAGGTAAAGTTCATCAAAGAGTTCAACGCATGGCTTGACAACGGCATTGTCAATTATGAATTTTTCATACCCTGCCATATCACGGCCCTGGAAACGCCCAAGCAGATTGTTTTGTCACCCTATGACCCGGAATATTATTCAGATATCTATTTTCCGGACAAGGCGCCCTTTAACATGGAAAACACAGATCCATTCTCCATAAAAACACAGACAGCCAGGGATAAATCCACGTTGATTTATTATGATATGGTCAATCCCATGGCGATTTTTCTCTCGTTCAAGCGAAAATAAAGCCTGCCCAAAGGGCGCGGAGTTCATTTAAAAACGAAGTCAAGACGCCCCTGCTACGATATCCCACAGGGCCCGGACCCGGGGATTGGACAGGTTTGTATTTCGTGTGCAAAGGGCTATTTCATAAGCGGGCAGTTCCGGCATGTTGTCCAGTGCAACAATATCCTGGTAAAGTTGGCTTTTTTCAAGAACCAGCCGGGGTACAAGGCCGATACCGAATCCCAGGTTTACCAGGGCGATAATGGCTTCATGGCCTGTGACCTGGGAGTAAATGCGCGGGACAACCGCATTTTCAGCAAACCACTGATCAATACGCTCCCGGCTCAGGCCTTTGTCCGCAAGAATCAAGGGGAATTTTTCCCAGTCCGGGCCCCCTTTGCTGTCTGTTACCAGGACATCGGGATAATGCCTGGCCCCGATAAAAACCAGGGGACTGACAGCCATGTTTAAAAAACTGATCTGGACACCGGGTTTTGCCGGCAGGGCTGCAATTACAGCATCTGCATCCCGGTGCATCAGCCGGTCTAACGCCTGGGCAGGGTCGCCTGTTTCAAGGTGGATCTGCACCCCGGGGTGCAGGGCCCGGTACCGGGGGATAAATCTGGGCAGGATACTGTAAGCTGCCGTCACCGAGCAGTAAAGGGAAAGCTGGCCGGTCAGGACAGCGCCCTTTGATAATTCCCCCTGGAGCCGTTCAAACCGGCCAAGCACATCCTCGGCATATTTTTTAAAGGCCTGTCCGGCATAGGTCAGCTCCACACAGCGGTTGCCCCGGATAAAAAGCTGTTTTCCCACATCGGTTTCCAGGCGCTGGATTACCCGGGTAAGGGCTGACGGCGAAATATTGCACGCCTGGCTTGTCCGGGAGAAATGCAGGGAACCGGCCAGGTGGTAAAATAATTCAAGGGTGCGTATATCCATCTCTTTTTTTTGCCTCAACAGGGTAACATATTGTTATTTTGAATATTTTAAAAGTCTATTTCAGTATTTGCAACATAAAATTGCAAATGATTCATTTGACGCAACGAGCGTTTTAAGCCATTTTATTCACGGAACATTTACACTTAAAGGAGATAAAATATGGGCACCAATTATTTTAACACCCTGCCATTGCGGCTGCAACTTGAAGAACTGTCCCAGTGCCGGTTCATGGACCCTTCGGAATTTAACGGGGTTGACGCGCTCAAGGGGAAAAAAATTGTGATTGTGGGATGCGGGTCCCAGGGCCTGCACCAGGGTTTGAATTTAAGGGACAGCGGCCTGGATGTGTCCTATGCGTTACGGGAAGCCGCTTTTGCCGGGAAACGGCAGTCCTGGAAAAATGCCACGGAGAACGGTTTTGCCGTAGGTACCTATGACCAGATGCTGCCGACAGCAGATCTGGTTATCAACCTGACCCCGGATAAACAGCACTCCAATGTGATTGAATCCATCATGCCTTTGATGAAAAAGGATGCCTGCCTTTCCTATTCCCACGGGTTCAATATTGTTGAAGAGGGCATGCAGATCAGAAAGGATCTCACCGTTATCATGGTGGCTCCCAAATCCCCGGGAACCGAAGTCAGGGAAGAGTATAAAAGAGGCTTTGGCGTGCCCACCCTGATTGCCGTACACCGGGAAAACGATCCCCGGGGAGAAGGCTTTGAACTTGCCAAAGCCTATGCAGCCGGAACAGGCGGTCACAAGGCAGGTGTTTTGCAGTCCTCATTTGTGGCTGAAGTGAAATCGGATCTCATGGGCGAGCAGACCATTTTATGCGGGGTTCTGCAGACAGGCGCGCTGCTGTGCTATGACAAGATGATTGAAAACGGCATGGATGAAGGATACGCATCCAAACTGGTCCAATATGGCTGGGAAACCGTGACCGAAGCCCTGAAACACGGCGGCATCACCAATATGATGGACAGGCTGTCCAATCCGGCTAAAATCAAGGCCTTTGAATTAAGCGAGCAGATCAAGGAGATCTGGGCTCCTTTGTACAACAAGCACATGGACGACATCATGACTGGATTTTTCTCAAAGACCATGATGGAAGACTGGGCCAATGATGACGCCAATCTGCTCAAATGGCGTGCCCAGACCCAGAACACGGCGTTTGAAAAATCGACGTCCCAGGACGCGGACATCCCGGAGCAGGAATATTTTGACAACGGCATTCTCATGGTGGCCATGATCAAGGCAGGCGTGGAGCTGGCCTTTGATACCATGGTGTCAGCCGGTATTATTGCGGAGTCCGCTTATTATGAATCCCTGCATGAGGTGCCCCTGATCTCCAACCTCATTGCCAGGAAAAAACTGTATGAAATGAACGTGGTGATTTCAGATACTGCGGAATACGGCTGTTACCTGTTTGCCCATACCGCGGCTCCCTTGCTCAAAGACTTCATGGCAGGCCTTGGTACAGATGTGATCGGCAAAGGCCAGGCCCTTGAAGACAATGGTGTGGACAACATCCGTCTGATCCAGGTCAATGATGCAATCCGGAACCATCCTGTGGAGATTGTGGGTAAAAAACTGCGTGGGTATATGGGGGCCATGAAAGCCCTGCGTTAGCCGATACCTATTTAAAAAAATAGTGTTTTCGTCCAATTTCCGGATGACCCCGAATCCGTTTTAATCCCCAGCAGTTCTTTGCTGGAACGACACCTTGCCAGGTGCGACATAAGCGTTGGTGCAGCCCTCCTGCACCAACGCTTGCTCCCCGTTTTTGCAGCCATACGCCCAATCCGAATCATTTTTTCCGCTGAATAATCATTTTTTCAGGAAAGCCCCAAATCCTAAAATCCTAATCGCATTCCTTGACAATATAATTGTTTTTGTATGCAAATGGCTACTTATACGTTGTGAGGTGGTCGGGTAATTGTGGACACTTCTCTAAGAGTGGGTTAATAATCCACACGGAGGTGTCAAAAGACGAAGCAGTATAGACCTTTTTTCACGCCAGGTTGTCGATTGGTCCCGGAGTAATCAAATGACCACAAGGCTGATTGTCGATGTAAGGAGCCTGTGATGGAGAACCACAAAAAGACAGGAAAGAAGAAGTTAACCACGGAAGACACTGAAAACACAGAAATAAAATTTGATGGTTTGGTTGGGCTGTTTGAGCAGACTCAGGCTGCCATGCAGAGGCAGGCAGCTCGTTCGGTGGATATTGCATTGGTGGTGCGCAACTGGCTGTTCGGTTGGTATATTGTGGAATTTGAAAACGGCGGTGCCAAACGGGCTGAAATGTATGGGAAAGAATTGATGAAACAGCTTTCTTGCAAACTGACCGAGACACTTGGCAAAGGCTTTTCCAAACGTTCACTGGAACAATATCGAAAATTTTATCTGGCTTATTCGGAGATTGCGCAGGCACTGCCTGCGCAATCTCCAGGGATTAATAAGATTCAACAGGCACTGTCTGTTACTTTTCCCGAAACGCTTCAATCGGCAGCGTCAAAATTGACCGAACGCTTTATTCTTGGCTGGACGCATTATGTTACTCTTTTAACAGTGAAAAATCCGAGAGAACGACGATTCTATGAATTGGAGGCTGCGGAGAATGGCTGGGGATATCGTGAACTGGAGCGACAAATCAACTCAGCACTATATGAGCGTCTGGCGTTAAGTCGCGATAAAGACGAAGTTAAACGACTGAATGCTGAAGGTCAGATTGTTGAGAACGCATCAGATATTATCAAGAGCCCATACATCCTTGAATTTACAGGACTGGAAGAGCGTAAATCTTACAGCGAATATGATTTGGAAACCGCATTGATTAATAAGATTGAGCACTTCCTTCTGGAACTGGGTAAAGGCTTCCTCTTTGAATCCCGGCAAAAGCGTTTTTCCTTCGACAATCGCCACTTTTATGTAGATCTGGTTTTCTATAATCGACTTTTACGTTGTTATGTCGTCATTGATCTAAAAATTGGCGACCTGAAGCATCAAGACCTTGGTCAGATGCAGATGTATGTGAACTACTTTGACAGATATGTAAAACTGAAAAATGAAAAACCGACTGTGGGCATTCTGCTTTGTCTCACCAAAAGTGACGAATTGGTGGAGCTGACGTTGCCCGCGGATGCCAATATTTATGCATCGGAGTACCAGCTTTATCTTCCCGATAAGGAGGCACTGAAAAAGCAATTAGAAGAAGCCCATGCTGAATGGGAAGAAACTATTGAGGATTCCTCGGTAGTCAGAAAGTCAGGAAATAAAAAGCGTTCTGATAACAGCAAGGGAGGGAGGGAAGTAAATTGCGAATAATGTATGGAGATAAGGCCTCGTGGGCAACTGTCAAAGAATACTTGACAGTTCGATTGCATGACAAACGGCAGACCTGTATGAATAATAGCCTAAATGCCGAAATAAAAGGTCATTATCGATATGCGAGACAATAGACAATGAAGATCCTCCACACATCAGACTGGCATTTAGGCCGCTGCCTTTACGGCCGGAAACGTTATGGGGAGTTTTCGGCGTTTCTGGATTGGCTGGCCCGGACCATTGAAGATGAAAAAGTTGATGCCCTGCTTGTCGCCGGGGATGTGTTTGATACAAGCACGCCCAGTAACCGGGCACAGGAACTCTACTATCGCTTCCTCTGCCGCGTTGGGGCATCCTGCTGCCGCCATGTTGTGGTTATTGCGGGGAACCATGATTCACCGTCATTTCTCAATGCCCCCAGGGAACTGTTACGGGCTCTGAATGTATATGTGGTTGGCTCGGTAACCGACGCCTTGGATGATGAGGTGATTGTTCTTAGGAAAAATCCGCAGATTTCGCAGATTGACGCAGATGGTGTTGACGCGATTATATGTGCTGTGCCCTACCTGAGAGATCGGGATATTCGCATTGTTGAGCCGGGTGAGACCATTGATGATAAGAACCGAAAGCTGGTGGATGGGATCAAAAAGCATTATGAAACAGTCGTTTCATTAGCGGAACAAAAAAGATACAATCTGTGTAAATCCGCACAATCTGCGGATAAATATATTCCGATAATTGCCTTGGGGCATCTGTTCACAGCAGGCGGCAAAACCGTTGACGGTGATGGCGTGAGAGATCTGTATGTCGGTTCACTGGCCCATGTCGGCGGGGAGGTATTCCCTTCATCCATTGATTATCTCGCTCTCGGGCATCTGCACGTTCCCCAGGCGGTCGGCAGTGCTGAACATATACGGTACTGCGGATCACCCATACCGATGGGGTATGGGGAAGCTGCCCAGGAGAAAAAGGTCGTCCTCATTGAGTTCAATCCGCAGATTACAGGGATGGACCCAGATAAAAGCACTAAAAAAGAGATCAGCGGTAATCAGCGAAATCTGCGGATAACAGAAAAAACAGTGCCGTGCTTTCAGCAGATGGTCCGCATCGTGGGGTCTTTGGATGATATCCATGCAAAACTGGACGAGCTGAAAAAGGAAAAAAGCTCAGCATGGCTTGAGATTGAATACACCGGCAGCAACATCACCGGCAACCTGCGCGAGGTGCTCGACGGGGCGATAGCTGACTCCACCATGGAAATCAGGCGGATAAAAAACCGGCGGGTCATGGACCGGGTAATGAGTACGATTGCCGAAAATGAAACCCTTGATGATTTGGATGCCAATGACGTGTTTATTCGCTGCCTGGAAACATTTGATGTACCGGATGAAGACCGGCAGGGGCTGACATCCTCCTATAACGAAATAATCAAGTCTCTCCATGAACAAGACGTAAATGCGGAATAAAGAGACTGATGATGAAGATACTTGAACTCCGGTTTAAAAACCTCAACTCCCTCTATGGTGAGTGGCGTATTGATTTTACCGATTCCGAATATGTGTCTAATGGAATTTTTGCTCTGACCGGCCCGACGGGTGCGGGTAAATCCACGATTCTTGATGCCCTTTGTCTTGCCCTGTATGGAGCGACGCCCCGCCTTGGAAGAATCACTAAGAGCGGGAACGAGATTATGTCCCGCCAGACCGGTGAGTGCTATGCCGAGGTATTGTTTGAATCCCAGGCTGGCCGGTTCCGCTGCCACTGGGAACAGCGCCGTGCACGAAAAAAAACAGATGGCAATCTTCAGGATCAGGAACATCAGATTGCGGATGCCGATACCGGAAAGCCCATTGAAACCAAGAAAAGTATTGTGGCCGGTGTGATTGAAGAAAAAACCGGAATGGACTTTGACCGCTTCACCCGCTCCATCCTGCTGGCCCAGGGCGGTTTTGATACCTTCCTGAAGGCTGATATTGAGCAAAAATCAAAGATACTGGAGCAGATCACCGGCACAGAGATTTATTCAGAAATTTCACGGCGCGTTCACGAACGCCAGCGGGATGAGCGGGAAAAGCTGAATCTGCTGCATGCCGAAACATCCGGCATTGGGATTCTGGAGCCGGAACAGGAAAAAGAGATTGCCCAGAACCTTGGGGCAACGCAGAAACAGGAAACCGGGCTTGCCGGTAAATTAATCGAAACAGGCAAGGCCATTACATGGCTTACCACCATTGAGGGCCTGAAAAAAGAAATCCATAACCTTGCTGATGAAACAGCAAAACTGCAGACTAATGTTGACGCGTTCAAACCGGAACGTGCCAGACTTGAACAGGCTGTCAACGCTGGGGCCCTGGATGGGATATATGCAACACTCACGGCCCTGCGCAAACAGCAGTTAGACGATCAGGCGGCGCTGAAAACCGAGGAAGCCGGGCTGCCTGAACTGGAGGCCTGCGCAAATACCCAAGCTGAATCACTTAAGACCGCCGGGCAGTTCACGCTTAAAGCCAAAGCGGATCTGAAAGCGCAAGCACCGCGGATCATGCAGATTCGATCCCTTGATCAAAAGATTGCCCAACTGGCAAAGGCTGTGGCAAAAGACGCTGAAACCTGCGCGAAAGAAGCCGCAAAGATTGAGACGGATAAGCAGGTCCGGGTGAATGAGCAGGAAAAGCGAACCAAGGCCGAAAAAACCCTGGAGACGGCAGAGCAATACCTCAACGCGCATGCGCAGGATGAGTGGCTGATCAGTGGTCTGGCCGGTATTGAAGAACAGTTCGGCAATCTGCTTGCCAGACAAAAGGAGATCACACAAAAAGAGATCGATCTTAACTATGCCGGTACGGCCGTGACAAAGGCTTCAAAAAAGCTGGACGCGGCCACCAGGCGGTGTGAGGTCCGCAAACAGGAACTGGATGCGGCCGAAAAAAACCTTCAGCAAGGCAAAGAGGCCTTAGATGAATTGCTGGGACACAAATTGCTCCGGGAATATCGCACCGAAAAGGAAACCCTGCTCCGTGAAATGGCATACATCAGAAAGATCGAGGAACTTGAAGATCATCGAACCAGGCTGGAAGATGGCAAGCCTTGTCCCCTTTGCGGTTCAAACGAGCACCCTTTTGCCAAGGGAAATGTTCCGGTGCCCGGTGAAATTGAGCAGAGGATCGCGTCGCTAACCAAACTGATCACCAGGGCAGAGGATCAGGAAAGCGCCATCAAAAAACAGGAAGAAACACAAACCGCTGCCTGCAAAAATCTAAATGACAGCGAGAAGCTGGAAAGCAATGCTGCCAGCGACAAGAAGGCCGCTGAAAAAACACTGGCGGAATTGAAGGATGGACTCACGAAACTTCGGACCAGCTTTGAACAGCTCAAGGTGGCGGTATTTCAAAAGCTCGGGCCACTGGGCATAACGCAAATACCGGAATCAGGGGTTTCATCACTGCTTGAATCTCTCAAATCACGGCTGAAAGCATGGCAGGAACAGGTGCGGCAAAAAAGTGAAATCGAAAAACAGGTCGCGGCCATCAATAGCGAAATAAAGCGCCTGGATGCCGTGATTGAAACCCAGGACAAGGCCCTGGCTGAAAAGCAGGAAAATCTGGAGCAGCTGAAAAAGGAACATGCCGCAGGAACGGATGAGCGCAGGAAATTGTATGGAGACAAAAAGCCGGACGTTGAAGAAAGCCGTCTGAACAAAGCTATTGCAGAGGCCGAGGAAGCAGAAAGGAAAGCCGGAATCCTGAACACCGAGCTGCACCAGAAACTGACGACAGCTAAGCGCCATGTTGAATCCCTGAAAAAGCGTATTGGGCAGAGAGCACCGGACCTGAATCAAGCGGAGGCAGATTTTGCAGCCGCACTGGTCCCTGCAGGCTTTGCAGATGAAAAATCGTTCCTTGGGGCCAGACTGTCCAATGAGGAACGGGCCTCTTTATCTTCCCGGGCAAAGGAACTGGAAAATGCCCAGACAGCGCTCAACGCCAGACAGAAAGACCGGGAGACGCGTTTGGCCACGGAGATCGCCAAAAAGCTCACCGATAAAATGCTTGGGGAGCTTGCGCCGCAGTTCAAAGAATATGAAGAATCCCTGAAAGAATTGCGCGACGCCATTGCTGGTTTCAAACACAAACTGAGCGAGAATGCGGCAGCCAAAGAGCGGATCAAGGAAAAACAGATTGCCATCGCGGCCCAGAAAAAAGAGTGCCATCGCTGGGAAAAACTGCATGGCCTTATCGGTTCAGCTGACGGGAAAAAATACCGCAATTTTGCCCAGGGCCTGACCTTTGAATTGATGGTTTCCCATGCCAACCGGCAGCTTGAAAAAATGACTGACCGCTATCTGCTGATCCGTGATGAACAGCAGCCCCTGGCGCTGAATGTCGTTGATAATTATCAGGCCGGTGAAATCAGGTCGACCCGGAACCTGTCGGGCGGTGAAAGCTTTATCGTGAGCCTGACACTGGCACTGGGGCTTTCAAAAATGGCCAGCCGGAAAGTCCGGGTGGACTCTCTGTTTCTTGATGAAGGCTTTGGCTCCTTGGATGAAGAATCGTTGGAAACCGCTCTGGAAACATTGTCTGGCCTTCAGCAGGACGGCAAGCTGATCGGAGTCATCTCCCATGTATCCGCACTGAAGGAAAGAATCGGCACACAGATAAACATAACACCCGTCTCCGGCGGACGCAGTTTTTTATCCGGCCCGGGCTGTACAAAAGTTGGAGGACAGGCAAATGACTGAATATAATTCCAGAAGAAGTTGGACAAGCTTGCAGTAACCGTTTCCGACTGGAAAGGTTTTGATCATCATGATATTTTTAAAGACCGGATTTATCAGAACCATGGTCGCAAACACAGCTTTTGGTCAAAATATGAGGAGAAGAAAAAATGAACCAACGATTTTATCTGCTGAAAATTCAACTGGTTGGTATAGAACCTGAAATATGGCGGCGTTTTGTCGTGCCCGCCAGCATCACGCTGGACCGGTTGCACGATGTCATTCAAATTGTCATGGGCTGGACCGACAGCCACCTTCACGAGTTCACCATCGGGAAGAAACGATACACCGAATATCCGGAATCAAAGGAAGACGGGCTTGTGTGCGGCAGGTACCGTCTTGGGGATCTGATTAAACTCAAAGGCCGCGTATTTCATTATCTGTATGATTTTGGAGACGACTGGACCCATGAGCTTGTTCTCGAAGAAAGCCGCTATTTTGATCCGGATCTGGGAACGGAGCTGGCCTGTATTGACGGCGAACGGGCCTGCCCGCCGGAAGATGTGGGTGGTGTGCCCGGTTTCTTTGAATTCTGTAAAATCCTGAAAGACCCGACTCATGAAGCGCATGACGGGTACATGGAATGGTCCGGCGGGGATTACGACAGTGAACGTTTTGATGTCAGTGGTGTTAACTGGGAGCTTATGAAATACCTTCGCTGGTCCCGGGACAGATATCAACGCTGGGGATGAGTTGAGTGAAACATGAACGTAATTCAATAAATTATTGTGGCTTCTATACAAATACATTTTTTAAGAAGGAACATATGAAACAGATATCTTCTATTATGGCAGTGTTTGCAGTGGCCGGGTTACTTGTTTTTACCTGCGGCGCCTCCCCGGGTGATGATGCAGTCGATGTTATCAAGGCGCATGCCGATGTTATGGAAAAATTTGTGGACAACCTTGAAAAGGCGACCAGTGCCCAGGATGTGGCCAAGACCATTGACGCATATACAGCCGCTATGCAGGAACTGATTCCCCGGATTCAAAGCCTGAATGAAAAATATCCTGAATACAAGAGCGGAAAGGTCCCCAAGGAACTGGAAAAAGAAGCTGAAAGGCTGGAAGATCTGGCTGCAAGGGTGTCGTCAGCCATGATGAAAACCGTGTCATACATGATGGATCCAGCGGTTCAGAAAGCCATGGAAAACATGGGCGATGAAATGTCCAAACTAGGGGAATAGTCAAGGAAACTTACCTTTGTTTTTTGGGTTTGGCTCTGGCCGTTGCCTGGGCTGTATGCGGATCTTGGGGCCAGTAATGCTTGGGATAACGTCCCATGAGATCCTTTTTCACCTCCTGGTAGGTATGTGCCCAGAAATGACCCAGGTCAGTTGTGATCTGAACTGGCCGGGATGCAGGCGACAGCAGGTGAATGGTCAGAGGCACAAGGCCTGCGGCAATCACAGGGGTGGCGGCCATGCCGAACACTTCCTGTATCCTGACCGCAAGCACCGGAGATTCCAAAGGCCCGTTTTTGTCCGCATACCGGATGGGGATGGCAGATCCGGACGGCACCCGGATATGGGTGGGGGCGTGCTGGTCCACCATCTTTAACTGGTCCCAGGTGAAAAGCGCTTTGAGGGCAGCATCCAGGTCCACGCGCTTGAGTCCGGCAGCAGAGGCCACCCCGGAAAGAAAGGGGCCAAGCCAGTCTTCCATGGCGTCTGCCAGGGCCTTATCCCCCACATCGGGCAACCGGGCAAAATCCGCACAGGCCCTGGCAAGACGTTTCAGAAAAATTACCCTGTGCCTGAAATCCATGGTTTTTTTCTGCCAGTCAAGGATCTGAAGGCCGGTTTGCCTGAGCCCCCGGATCATGGCGGATCTCACCGCTTCCGGGTCCGGTTCGGGCAAAGGGGTCTGGCTGACAACAATCCGGCCAAACAGGGTTTGCCTGACCGCCTTTACAGAACCGGTCCCCGGGTCCCACTCCACGGTGTCCCGGGTTACCAGTTTTGTTGAGAAATCATTTTCCAAATCTGCCCGGTCCAGGGCTGCAGCCAGAAAAATACGCGCATTCTTTGCCTGGCCGTCCACCTCAACAGCCACAATAAAGTCACGGGCAGACAAGGTATTGTCCGTGTCAAAAAACACACCGCTGCCTTTGGCAGTCAGAAAGGACAATGCACCGGCACTGCGCCTGACTGCCACCCGGTCCGGAAAGGCCTGGGCCAGAAGCCTTCCGGCTGCATTTACATCCATGCCCCGGTCCTGGATATTAAACAGGCCTGCAAGACGCCGGGCCTGGGCCAGGATGGATAAGGCCCGTTCCCGGTGGGGAAAAGCTTGGTTCTGGGTTTTTGATTGTGATAGTTTGGCCAGAATGTCCAGGCGCAGTACGATATCGGGATCCCGGCGTCCATGTTCAAAAGCAGCAATATCCTTTTCTTCAACCAGCGCACACAGACAGCACCCTAAAAAGCCGTGACCCATCTCTTTGGCCCGGAGAACCATATGGGCCAGCCGGGGATGGATGCCGGCAACCAGCATCTCCCGGCCATGGGCCGTGATTGCGCCTTCATGGTCCAGGGCGCCCAGGGAAACAAGCAGATCTTTTGCCGCTGCAACAGCCCGGGGGGAAGGGATGTCCAGCCACTTGAGCTCAGACGGATCACGCACCCCCCAAAGAGAGAGCTCAAGGACCAGGTGGGTCAGATCCGCGCTGAGGATTTCCGGGCGGTTGAACGGCACAAGGCCCTGGTGCACATATTGGGGCCACAGCCGGTAGCAGATGCCCGGCGCGGTGCGGCCTGCTCTGCCCCGGCGCTGGTCTGCAGATGCTTTGGACACAGGCCGGGTTTCAAGCCGGGTCATGCCCCGACCCTGTGAAAATTCAGGCTGGTTGACAAGGCCTGTATCCACCACCACCCGGATACCCTGGATGGTCAGGGATGTCTCTGCAATGGGCGTGGCCAGAACAATTTTACGGTTGCCTGGTGCTGATGGCGCAATGGCGGCTTTCTGGTCCCTGAAAGACAGGCTGCCGAATAAAGGGATGACTTTTACAGCGGGATCCTGTTTAAATGTTTCATTCAGTTTTTCAGCAAGACGCCGGATGGCCGGGGCACCGGGCAGGAATACCAGGATGTCGCCGTCATGGCAGGACACAGCCTTGACCACGGTGTTCAGGCAGGTGGGCAGAATCCCGGCCCATCCGGTCCCGGAACCGGATGAGCCCTTTTGATGATGCGGATCCACATATATGGTTTCCACAGGCCAGGTTTTGCCCTGGGATGAAATAACCGGGGCATTTCCCAAAAGCCCGGACAACGCCCGGGTATCCATGGTGGCGGACATGACGGCAATGCGCAGATCTTCGGCAAATCCTGCCGCCGCATCAAGGCCCAGGGCCAGGGCCAGATCCCCGTGGATATGGCGTTCATGAAATTCATCAAAAATAACAAGCCCCACGCCTTCCAGCCCGGGATCAGACTGCAGCCTGCGGGTAAGTATCCCCTCGGTGACAATCTGAACCCGGGTCTTTGGGCCAATACATCTTTCCATGCGGACCTGGTATCCAATACGTTGACCCGCAGCTTCCCCGAGAAGTGCAGCCATATGGGCGGCACAGGCCCGGGCCGCCAGCCGCCGGGGCTCCAGCATGATGATTTTTTTATTTTTAAGCCAGGGCCGGTTCATCAGACTTAGGGGCACAAGGGTGGTCTTTCCGGCCCCCGGCGGGGCCGCAAGCAGGGCACACCTGTTTTGTTCCAAGGCTTTGTCCATCTGCCCCAGCACCGGCACCACAGGCAAGTCTGCAATGCCGGGAATATTTCTTACCTTTTGGGGCAGCAGGGAAAGGCCATTTTCCAAACGGCGGGTCATAACAAGGTGATTCTCCATGTCATTAAAGCGGTTTGCCACTTGTATCCGGTTTTGTTTTCAGATACAAGGAAACCTTAAATCCAAAACTTGAGGCAATACCCATGGCCCAGCCCAAAAAACAGAACATCATCCCCAAAGCGCAGGCCGTTTTTTGGATGGACAGAGACGGCACCTGGCACAATGAACACGGAAAACTGGAACACCCCAAAATTATAAAATATTTCAATCAATCCATCCAAAAAGACGACCAGGGATATTTTTTATGCCAGACCTTGAATGATGTTGAAGAAAAGGTCTATTTTCCTTACGAAGATACTGCGGTTTTTGTGGTGGATCTTGTCAAGACAGACGCCGGCATTGAGTTGACCTTAAATATCCTTGACACCATTGACCTTGACCCCGGGGCCCTTTACATAAAAGAGGACGCCCTTTTTATGGAAACAGAGGTCCATCTGGTCAAATTCACCCAGAAAGCCCTGGCCCGGATGTCACCGTTTCTAACAGAGACCCCCCAGGGCCTTGCTTTGGATCTTGGCCGGACACAGACGGTTATTCGTGAAAAATAAATGAATGCTATGATGAACCTTTTCAGATTTTACATTATCCGAACTTACCTGGCGATCAGATATTTTTTTCACCGGGTGACGCGCACAGGCAGTTTTGGCCCGGGCCAGGCCAAGCATATCACTTTGTCCCCCGGATTGTCCAACGGCCAGCGTCTTCAGGCCGCCCTGGTCCGTCACCATGTAAAGCAATACCATGAATCTTCGTGTTCCGTGGCCTCGGTGGTCAGTGTGGTCAATGTGCTGAGGGAACGGTATGGATGCCCCGGCCCGGCAGTTACCCAGCAGGCTATTCTGGAAAAGGTGAGAACTGCCCACTGGAAAGAGCGCATGGGACCGGACGGTTACAAGGGGCGGCGGGGACTGCCCCTGGCAGTTCTTGCGGCAGTGGTCCGGGACAGCCTTGTGGCCTATGATGTCCCCTTTAAACGGGTTGAAATGATCCAGGGCGCCTTAACACAGGGACGGGCCGGGGAAAGGCAGCAGATTCTGGGGCACCTGGAAAATTTCCAATTTTCGGACAATTGCCTGATCATTGCCCATTTTGACCAGGGCGCTTTTATAAAGGAATTGAACATTCCTCATATTTCGCCTGTGGGTGGATTTGATCCCTCAACCGGTTGGGTCACCATTCTGGATGTTGACCCTGACCAGAAATTAGCGTACCGCATCCCGTTTAACAGATTTTACAAGGGTATCTCCACCCGGTACGCAGGCGTGTTCAGGCCTTTCGGGTATGACCGGGGCGGTGTTGTGGTCATTCACCTGGACTAACGGTGCAGGCCCGGCAGCATAATCTTTTCAAGCCGTTCACGCAGGGCTTCAAAATCTTCATTTTTTTCCCCGCAGATATGGATGGGATCTAAAAACCGCAGCCTGACCCTGGCAAAGGGTTTGGGTATCATGAACCGGTCCCAGGAATTAAAAAACCAGGCCCGGTCCGCATCGGTAAAAAAAGGGACCAGAACAGCATTGGTCTGCAATGCCATTTTTATGATGCCCGGTTTCACCTTGCCCATGGGACCGGTGGGACCGTCCAGGATGTGTGCGCCAAAGCCATGGGTGTTGAGATGCGAAATCATTTCTGCCATGGCTGCTTTGCCGCCCCTTGAGGATGAGCCCCTGGGTGTGCGCCATCCGGACCGCCGGGCCACGCCGGAAATAAGGTCGCCGTCCCGGCTTCTGGAAATCATCAGCCCCGGATTATACCGGGCATATTTTTTAAAATGTCCGATGGCCGAAAAAAACTGCTGGTGCCAGGTCACCAGAATTACCGCCTGATTTTCATTGCGCATGGCCTGCCAGTGCTTTTCATTCTCAACCTTTAAGCGGAAGGTCGCAGCATAAAGGCGTATGAAATAATATATAAAACCGATAAAGGGGCGGGTATAAATTATAAACTTAAGTTGTTTGAGCATTTTTAGGGTTTTAAGATTTTAAGGTTTTAGGGGAGGGTAATGCCCATGAAGGTATCAGACAGGAGGAAAAAGGCAAGGGGAAAAAGAATAACCCCGATGATTCTCATGCTGGGCTGATAAACGGATTTATTATTTGTTGACAGTGCAACGACCAGTAAATTATGGCCCATAAAATTTTTCTATCCGCCAGTTCAGGGCTTGAACTGACCAGGGCAAGCTAAAAAACAGCTTCAATAAAGCTTTTTTTTAAAAAATTCTTAAAAATCGCCATAGTCTTGTGTTTTTCCGAAGAGACATGGTTGACAATGCAACCAAATCCACACAGCACGCTCCCCCAATCGCGCGGGTTTTTACTTGACACCCAGTCCTGCTCGGATAGAATATGAAGGTGCTCTTAGCTTAATTATAGTTACATTGTAATCACTTTTATTTAAATGTTGGAGGTACCATGAAAAAATGGTCTGTGTTATTGGTTCTTTTACTGTGCCTGTCCTGGGCATCCCATGTTTCAGCCAAAACCACCCTTCGATACTCCAATTTTTTTCCGCCCACACATATCCAGAGCCAGCTTGCCGAAAACTGGTGCAAGGAAGTTGAAAAAAGAACCCATGGGGAAGTGGTTATTCAGTATTTCCCGGCCTCGACCCTGACAAAAGCGCCCCAGACTTACGACCAGGTGGTCCAGGGCATTGCTGATATCGGTATGACCGCTTTGGGATACTCCAGGGGCAGGTTTCCGGTGGCAGAGGCCATTGACCTGCCCATGGGATACACCTCCGGGGTCCAGGCCACGGCCGTGGCCAATGCCATGTACGAAAAATTCAAACCCGGAGAATTCAAGGACGCTCATATCCTGTTCTTTCATGCCCATGGTCCTGGCCTGATTCACACCCGGGATAAGGAAGTAAACACCCTTGAAGATTTAAAGGGTCTTAAGATCAGAAGCACAGGAACCAGCGGCCTGGTCATGGGTGCCCTGGGCGCGTCTCCGGTTGGCAAAAGCATGCGCGAATGCTACCAGATGTTGCAAAAAGGCGTGGTGGACGGCTCCTGCCACCCCGTTGAATCCAACAAAGGCTGGAAACTGGGCGAAGTGGTCCATTACATGATCCAGAATTTTTCCACCGCGTATACCACCACCTTTGGTGTATTTATGAACAAAAATCAGTGGAACAAACTCACGCCGGAACAGCAGAATGCCATTACGGAAATAAGTCGGGAGTGGGCAGGGAAACACGGAGAGGCCTGGGACGAATCCGACAAGGAGGGCATGGCGTTTTTCAAGGAAAAAGGAGGAGTTGTCATCCCCCAGTCAGAAGAAGAAGCGGCAAAATGGCGTGAGGCTGCCAAGCCGGTCATTGACAACTATGTCAAAAAAGTATCTGAAAAGGGTGTCGATGGTCAGGCTGTTGTGGATTTCATAAAAGCCAACATGTAGTATTTATGACATTGCTGAACCGTTTTTTAAATCTTGTTTCCAACCTGCTCAGATCTGCCGGGGCCTTTGCCCTGACACTGATGATGCTCATTACCGTGGCTGATGTGGCAGGCCGTTTTTTCAAACATCCCATTTTCGGATCTGTGGAGATTGTGGGTTTTTTAGCGGTTGCCGTGGCTGCCGGGGCCCTGCCCCACACCTATAAAGTCGGCGGGCATGTGGGTGTGGAGATCATCACCCGTCTTTTGCCCCGCAGGGCCCGCCTGTTGCTGGACCTGTTTACCCGGACCCTGACCTTGATTCTTTTTTCAGTGGTTGCCTGGCAGATGTTTGTTTATGCCAAAGACATGCAGCAGGCCGGCGAAGTTTCCATGAACCTGGAATTTCCGCTGCACTATATTGTCCTTGTCCTGGCAATAAGCCTTGCTTTTTTTTCAGGCACCATCCTCCAGCAGATTGTTGATACCGTCAACCAGTTAAAAAAAAGGACAACCCGATGAGCCCCGTTCTTGCAGGCATTGTCGGCGTTGCCGCCATGATCATTATGTTCATGACCCAGATGCCTGTTGCGTTTGTCATGGCTCTGGTGGGGGTTGTCGGGTTCTCATTCATGACAAGCCCGGACGCAGGGCTTGTCCTGTTATCCAGAAATATCTATGAAACCTTTGCCTCCTATGATCTGACCACCATCCCGCTGTTCATTTTCATGGGACAGCTCGGGTTCAACGCCGGCATATCCAAGCGCCTCTATTCAGCCGGGTATAAATTCCTGGGAAGTGTGCGCGGGGGCCTTGCCATGGCAACGGTAACCGCCTGTACGGCCTTTGGGGCCGTATGCGGCTCAAGTCCTGCCACCGCCGCCACCATGGCAACCGTGGGGTTGCCGGAAATGAAGCGGTTCAACTATGATGATGGTCTGGCTACGGGCTCTGTGGCCTCGGGCGGCGGCATCGGCATGATCATGCCCCCGTCCGTGGTGTTGATCATCTACGGTATTTTAACGGAGCAATCCATTGGTCAGCTTTTTGTGGCCGGTATATTTCCGGCCCTTCTTGTTACCCTGCTTTTTATCGCCGCTGTTTATATCACCTGTCTTATGGACAAAAACGCCGGGCCTGCCGGGGAAAAATTTTCCTGGGCCCAGCGGTTCAAAGCGCTTTTGGGCCTTGGAGAGACCCTGGTTATTTTTGCCCTGGTGGTGGGCGGCATTTTCTACGGCCTGTTCACTCCCTCGGAAGCGGCTTCCATAGGCGCTTTCAGTGTCCTGGTCATTGCGGTGCTCCAACGCCGCCTCACCTGGAAGGGGTTTGTGAAATCCTTAATGGAAACTTTGACCACCTCCTGCATGGTTTTAATGCTGATCACAGGGGCCGTGATTTTCGGTAAATTTCTGGCCGTCACCCGGATTCCCTTTGAGATTGCATCCTGGGTGGGCGGGCTTGATATGGCCCCGGCCCTGGTCATTGCCGTAATCATTTTTATCTATTTTCTGGGCGGCTGTTTCATGGATGCCCTGGCCTTTGTCACCCTCACGGTTCCCATATTTTTTCCGGTGGTCATGGCGCTGGGGTATGATCCCATCTGGTTTGGCATTATCATTGTCATGGTCACGGAGATGGGGGTTATTACGCCGCCTGTGGGCATCAATGTCTACGTTGTGTACGGGGTGGCCCAAAAGGTACTGTCCCATAACGTGGCCCTGGAAAAAATATTCAAGGGCATTATCCCGTTTCTGATTGCCCTGATTATCGGGATAGTCATTCTCATTGCCTTTCCCGGCATTATTTTGTTTCTGCCTCATTTAATGTACGGCTAGGATCCAATTGAATTGAAAGATTTTACGACACTGCTTGAAGGATCGGCAAAGGCCCATGGTCATCTGTGCCCGGGCCAGGTGATCGGGGTACGCATGGCCATGCTCGGATGCCGGCTCATTGGCCTGGACGAACCGTCAATACTGCCCCAGATTAAAAAAATCATTGTATATGTGGAGATGGACCGGTGTGCCACGGACGCCATCGCCTATGTCACAGGCGTGAAGCTAGGCAGAAGGTCCTTAAAATTCATTGACAACGGCATCATGGCCGCTACCTTTGTGAATCTTGAAACAGGAAAGGCGTTCAGGATCGTATCCACGGAAACAGCCCGGGATCTTGCCCCAAAGCTGATGCCCCACATTGAAGATCCAAGGCTTGCCCAACTTGAAGCCTACAAAATCATGGAAGATTCAGACCTGTTTACGATTACCCAGGTAAGCGTCAATGTCCCGGCATCGGACATGCCTGGTCCCACACGGTTTAAGGCTGTATGTTCCCGGTGCGGCATTGTGGTCAGGGATAAAAAAGAGGTTTTTAAAAACAACCGGATCCTGTGCCGGCCCTGTGCCCTGGGCACCTATTATGAGCCTGTCAGCATCCATTCTTGTGGTAAACGCATTTAAAGGGCAATCCCATGCAGACCATTGTCCAGGTCATCGGCCAGCCCGGTTCCGGCAAAACCACCCTGGTGGCGGAACTGGTGCGCTATTTTTCGGGGCAAGGCCTGTGTGTCGGCACGTTGAAGCATTCCAGCCACACCTATGAACTGGACAAGCCGGGCAAGGATTCCCATGTACACAGGCAAGCCGGGGCAAGCCCCGCCGCCATGGTCAACGCTAAGATGGCTGCCTTATATTTTCCGGCCTCTGATTTCACCTGCCCCGAAAAACTGATCCAAACCTATTATTGCCATGCAGACCTCGTTCTTATTGAAGGATGGATTTCAGGGCCCTATCCCAAAATAGAAGTCTGGCGGAAACGTGTGGGTAAAACGCCGTTGTTTACAGATGTGGAAAAGGTCTGTGCCCTGGCGTGCGACAGTGTTCCGGCAGACACAGGAAAACCATGCCCCAAAATTTTTGCCCTGGATGATATTCCGGGCCTTGCCGGTTTTATCTGCCCACCGGCCTGAACAGGCGCATAAATCAGCGTATCAAGGTGTATCGTCTCTGCCATTCCTCTTGAAAAATCAGACAGTTTATTATAGACTTAGTTGGTTTAACAGATGATAAAAAAGGATTCTAAATGAAATTTTCCTTCAATAAAAAGGATATCCTGGAAGTTCTGGCAAGAATTCAGGGTATCACGGGCAGAAAAACAAATTTAAAAATCACCTCGGATATTTTGATTACGGCGGTTGAGTCAAAGATAACCATCACGGCCAATGACCTTGAAACGGTTTTCACCGGCACCTATGAGGCCCAGGTTGAAACCCCTGGGATTCTGTCTGTCAACTCAAAAAAATTCTTTGAAATCATCAGGGAATATCCCAATGAAAATATCTGCATCAACGAGGTTGAAAACCGGTGGGTTGAGATAGGGTCCGGGGACAGTATTTACCACATCGTTTCCTCGGATTATGAAAATTTTCCTGAAACCCCTGTGATTGAAAACGTCAATTTCATAGAGATTGCAGCCCAGGATCTGAAAAAGATGGTGGGCGTCTCTTCGGTGGTGGGATTCCAGAACGAGGAAAAAAGAACCTATGTCCTGGGCTCCCTGATCGAAAAGGCCGTGGTTGAAGGAGAAGAAAAGCTGCGGATCGTTTCAACGGATTCAAGACGGCTTCATTGTTTTGATGCGCCGTTTACAGGCGTTCTTGATCTGGGGGAGTCCCGGGTGATCATTCCCAAAAAAGGGCTGGCCGAACTTGGCAAATTCATTGATTCCAATGTAGAAACCATCAAGGTGGGCGTCAAGGACAATCATTTCGTGTTCCAGCGGGCCAATGAATCCATAATGATCAAGCTGCTTGAAGGCGATTATCCGGATTACAGGCTTGTCCTTAATTTTGAGGACATGATCTCCATTGAAGTTGAACGGGTAATGTTTCTAACACTGATGAAACGGGTATCCATTCTTACCTCGGAAGATTATAAAAGCTGTATATTCAACTTTACGGAAAATAATTTGACCGTTACCATCACCAACCCAGAGATCGGCGAGTCAAAAGAGCAGCTCATGGTTGGTTTTTCAGGCGAAGATATAAAAAGCGCGTTTAACCCCAGGTATTTCATGGACGCCCTTAATCTGTTCAATGACGAAATTGTGACCTTGAACATCAAAGACAGCAAAAGCCCCTGCATCGTTAAAAGCATGAAAAACAATAACCTTATCTGCGTAATAATGTCCATCCATCTATCATGAATAAAAACCAAGGAAGTAAAGATTACGGCGCCGGCGACATCAAGGTTTTAGAAGGCCTTGAAGCTGTCCGGAAAAGACCGTCCATGTACATCGGAAACGTGGACCTTGAAGGCCTGCACCACCTGGTATATGAGGTGGTGGACAATTGTATTGATGAGGCCATGGCAGGGTACTGCGACACGGTTCTTGTCACCATCCACGAGGATATGTCCGTGAGTGTGGAGGACAACGGCAGGGGGATCCCGGTTGAAATGCACGAAACCGAGCATATACCGGCCTGCGAGGTGGTCATGACCAAGCTGCATGCCGGCGGCAAATTCGATAAAGACGCCTATAAAGTCTCCGGCGGACTGCATGGTGTCGGCATCTCTGTTGTCAATGCCCTGTCCGAGCATCTGAGCATGGATGTGTTCAAAAACGGCAAAATCTACCACCAGACCTATTCCAAAGGCCACAAACTCACTGAACTTGAAACCCTTGGTGATACGGAGAAACAGGGGACCATGATCACGTTCTCTCCGGATTTCACCATTATGAATCAAAATGAATTCAGTTATGAAACCCTGTCCCGGCGCATGCGGGAACTTGCCTTTTTGAATAAAGGGATCAGGATCGTCATCGAGGACGAACGTTCTGCCCAGAAGGATGAGTTTTATTATGAAGGCGGAATCGTCTCCTTTGTGGAATATCTGAACCGGTCCTGCACGCCCTTGCACGATCCCATCCATATTGAAGGGGATAAAAACGATGTCCAGATAGAGGTGTCCATCCAGTACAATGATACCTTTAAGGAGAAACTGTATTCTTTTGCCAATAATATCAGGACCATTGAGGGCGGAGCCCATGTATCCGGGTTTAAAGGGGCTTTGACCCGCACGGTGAATGCCTATATTTCAGGCAACACCAGTCTGCCCAAAAACATGCAGAGCATCAAAATCAGCGGCGATGACATGAGAGAGGGCCTGGCCGTTATCATCTCGGTCAAGCTTATGGAACCCCAGTTTGAAGGCCAGACCAAGACAAAACTGGGCAACAATGAGGTCAAGGGCATTGTTGAATCCCTGCTCAATGAAAAACTGGGCCAGTTCCTGGAAGAAAATCCCAATGTCGCCAAAAAAATCATCGCCAAGGGCGTGGATGCGGCCCGGGCCAGGGATGCGGCCAAACGGGCCAGGGAGCTTGCCCGTAAAAAAGGGACATTGCTTGATTCCACGTTGCCGGGCAAACTTGCCGAATGCCAGTTTGCCGATCCTGCAGAGCGTGAACTCTTCCTTGTGGAGGGCGATTCTGCAGGCGGGTCTGCCAAACAGGGGAGAGACCGGCGCTTCCAGGCCATCCTTCCATTAAAGGGTAAAATTCTCAATGTGGAAAAGGCCCGGTTCGATAAAATTCTTCGAAGCGACGAGATAAAAAATATCATTACGGTGCTGGGCACAGGCGCGGGCAGGGAAGAGTACAACATAGAGAAAATCCGCTACCATAAAGTGGTCATCATGACGGATGCGGACGTGGACGGTTCACACATCCGGACCCTGCTTCTCACCTTTTTCTACCGCCAGATGCCGGACCTGATATCAAGTGGCTATCTGTATATTGCCCAGCCCCCGCTTTTCAGGGTGGGATCAAGGAAAAACGGCACATACCTGAAAAATGAAACCGAATACGCCGATTACCTGATCCGCAGGATTTCTTTCCAGAAACAGATCGTACTCAACGGCCACGATACGCCTCTGACCGAAGATGAATTCTATGCGTTTCTGCTGAACATGACAGACTACGACAACAGCATGAACCAGCTTCACAAACGCGATTATGATACGGATCTTCTGTTTACCCTGATCAAGGAGGGGGTCAGCTCAAAACGTTTTCTGGAGGATCGAATCAGCCTGGAGACCCTGTCCATGACCTTGACGGATAAAGGATACACCCCCCATGAGATTGAATTTGACCAGGAACGCAATATCTATGAAATGGATATTCTGGATAACGCAGGGCAGACAAAGCTGCTGCGAGTGGGAAAAGAAATCCTTGGCACCGCCGACTACCAGAAGATGCGTCAGGCCTATGAAAAAATAAAAGATTTGAACCAGCCACCCTTTTCCATATCCTCAAAGGCGGCTGATGCAAAAACCGTAACGATCCTTGATGATTTAAAAGGCCTTTATGAGTTTCTCATGGCCGAAGCCAAAAAGGGGATCAACATACAGCGCTACAAAGGTCTGGGTGAGATGAATGCGGACCAGTTGTGGGAAACAACCATGAATCCTGAAAAACGGATTATGCTCAGGGTGGATATCGAAGATGCGGAAAAGGCTGATGAGATATTTACCCTGCTCATGGGCGAAGAGGTGGAGCCCCGGCGCAATTTTATCCAGAAACATGCCTTGGAAGTATCTTCCCTGGATTATTAATAAAAATCCTTAACACAGGAGAGTTGAATATGGCAGGTTTAAATAAAGTCATTCTTATCGGTAACTTGGGAAGAGATCCTGAAATCCGGTATTCCCAGCAGGGTTTGGCTGTGGTGAATTTTACCCTGGCGACCAGTGAGCAATGGACGGACAAAAACACCGGAGAGCGTCAGGAAAAAACAGAATGGCACAGGATTGTGGTCTTTGGCAAACAGGCTGAAACCTGTGAAAAATACCTGTCCAAGGGGAGACAAGTCTATATAGAAGGCCGGCTCCAGACCCGGCCCTGGGAAAAAGAGGGCCAGACACATTACACCACGGAGATTGTTGTCTCAAACTTCATGTTTCTGGGCGGTCGGGATGGCGGGAGCCAGCCGTCCGGTTCAAGCGGTGCCGGCTACCAGAGAGGCGGATATCAGAATCAGCCGGATTCCGGTGGTGGCGGTGGATATACCCCGAACCGGCCTGGGCCGCCCAATTCAGATAATTTCCAGGGGCCTGCCCAGCCCGGCATGCCGGACGGGCATGACCAATCCATTCCGGATGATGATATCCCGTTTTAAAAAAGTTTCAGCGCTGATGAGGTGCGGCTAAACAATCGTTACTTTCGCACCTCAATGCCCTGCTCGGCAAGATGCTGTTTCACTGACTGAATGGGCACTTCTTCCCTGTGGAAAATGCCCGCGGCCAATGCCGCTTCCGCTTTTGTGCATTTAAACACCTGGGAAAAATGCGCTTCACACCCGGCACCGGACGAGGCAATCACCGGGATGGTGACATTGTTGCGTACGGCATTGACCAGGTCCAGATCAAATCCGGAGTTGGTCCCGTCCTTATCTATGCAGTTGAGCAGAATTTCTCCTGCCCCCAGTTCTTCACAGGCCTTTGCCAGGGCCACCGCATCAATGTCCATGGCTTTGCGGCCTCCGTTCACCGTACACTGGTACCAGCAATATACTTCCCCGCTGGGGCCTTTTTCCCCGGATGTCACCTTGACCACATGGTGTCTGGGGGCATCTTCCGGGCAGGTAACCCATGCCCTTTTTGGATCAACGGAAATCACCACAGCCTGGGCCCCGTAAACCCTTGAGATCTCTTCAATGGCGGATTCTTTTGTTTTCTGTCCGGACTCAAGGTATGCCATGGCAATATAAACCGCATCAGATCCAATGGACACCTTGTCTGCACCGGCCCTGAAATACCGGGCCGCAACATCCAGGGACGAATAGTGCCGGCCCCGGGCATCTGTGAATTCCCGGATGCCGCCGCCAATGGTCAGGGGTACAAACACCTGCTTTGAGGTTTGTTCCAGGACCTTTAGCATGGGCATATCCTCCAGCGGGAAATCCCTGAATCCGGTTATATTTAAAAAGGTGATCTCGTCCGCGCCCTGCTCGTAATATTTTTGGGCCAACGCCACGGGTTTGCCAAGATTTCTGACGCTGCCCGCTTCCCTGACATCGTACTGGTCCCCCTTGGTGACCACTAAATCCCCATTATCGTTGGACCGGACATCCAGGCAGGCAATTACCCTTTTTGACAGGCCTTTCGACGGTATGTCCGCGGGTCCCCGGGCTTTAAGGCGGTCTGAATGGATGAAATTATCAAGCAGCTTCATGCCGGCGGTCCCGCTTTTTTCCGGATGGAACTGGGTGCCGATGACATTGCCCTGCTGCACAGCCGAGGCATAGGGGTAATCATAGGTGGTTGTCGTCAGAATTACATCGGGATTCTCGGGCACGATATGGTAGGAATGGACAAAATAAAATTTTGTATCCGGGTCCACCCCGTCAAGAAAAGGGGAATCCTGTTTGATGTGGATTCCGTTCCACCCGATGTGGGGCACGGACAGCTCTGTCCTGAAACGTTTCACCTGGCCTTTAAAAAAACCAATGCTCTCATGGGGGACCCGTTCTTCCTCACTGCCTTCAAAAAGGGCCTGCATGCCTACGCAGATGCCCAGAAACGGCCGGTCTGCGTTGAGATATTCGCGCAGGGGCGCTACAAATCCGCGTTCATGAAGGATTTCAAGCATGGCCCCGTAATTGCCCACACCGGGGAAAATCAGCCTTTCAGCTGCCAGAATATCTTCAGGTTTCTCAACCATTTTAATGCTGCCGCCCATTTTTTCCACAGCATTGATCAGGCTGCGGACATTGCCGGCCCCATAGTCTAATACGGTAATCTTCATAATTTTATTCCAGCCGCGTTGTTATTAACATGTCTTGCTCCCAAGGGAACAAAATAAGAAAGATAGCCAATTCCTTTTCAGGTGTCCAGTTCATTTTAAGGGTAAACCCAGGTTACATGCGATTGCCCTGTATCTATTCAGGTTAAACTTGATTTATCAAACCGAAACCCCTATACAAGGCAGATGGCTGAGGTTACGTTACTTGATCCATCGACATTAATATGCCATGAAAAATATTTTTGAAAAGATAAAAAGATCTGACCTGCCCCAGCTTCCCCAGGTCATACTGCAGTTGATCCGGGCCTGCGGCAGTGATAAAACCGATGTTGACGAAGTAACGCAAATTATCTGCCGGGATGCGGCCCTTACTGCAAAACTGCTTTCCATCATTTCCTCTCCCCATGTAAACCTGGCAAAACAGATTACCACCATCAAATCTGCAGTGGTGTATCTGGGACTGGATACAGTACGCAATATTGCCATTAGTTCTTCGGCCATGCAGTTTTTTAAATTTTCAAAAGTAACAGACAATTTCAACATCAACAGGTTCTGGTATCATTCGTACAAATGCGCGGTTCTGGCCCGGCGCATCGCCCTTGAAGAAAATCAGGCCAATCCGGACCAGTATTTCCTGGCAGGCCTTCTCCATGATATCGGCACCCTGGTTCTCATGGCAACCTTTCCAAAGGAATACAAGGGGATTGAAGCCAGGATAAACCAGGGACAAAATGAATTTGAGGCCCAGGCCGACATCCTCAAGATAGATGGCCCAAAGGTCAGTTCCTGGCTGTTCAACCAGTGGCACCTGAACGACATGGCATCTGATTCCGTGCAGTTTTTAAGTCAGCCCCTGGTACGCATCGCCAAAGAGTTTATCCATGTTAAGATTCTCTACATGGCCAACCTCATGGCAGATCCGGAAAGTGTCAATGTGACACAGGATGTACTTTTCCTGACAAACATGCCGGCAGCCGTGTTGAATGACATCGCGATCCGGGCTGAAAACGAAGTGCGTCAAATGGCCAAAAGCCTGAACCTTGTTCCGGATAAAAGCCGCGGGAACGCTTTTGCGCCGGAACCGGAAAATAATCTTCTGGCAGGTGATCTTAAGGACATGTCACTGTTTTTCGGTACACTTGACAATCTGCTCCGGGCAAGGGATGTGGCAACGGTGCTTAAGACGGTCCAGCGGGGACTGGAAATCATTTTTCATATTCCCCGGATCTTTTTCTTTCTTCCGGACAGGGGAACGGGGCTGCTCACCGGAACCTGCGCAAAAGAGGACCGCCATTACAACATTGTCACAGGCATGGCCCTTGCCATGAACAACAATGACAGTCTGGTTGTAAAATCGGTCAATACAGGCAAAATCACGACCAGCCTGGGCCAAGAAACTCCGGCCGCATCCGATACCCAGATTATCCGCTTTCTTGAAACACCGGCCCTTTATGCCATTCCCATTCCCGGACACAATGGCTGTTCGGGCGCCATGGTTCTGGGGGTGGACAGCGATCTTGTCCAAACCCTGGACAAAAACAAAACCCTGCTGGAACTTTTTTCACGTCAGGCAGGTACCTGTCTTGAAAATTTTGATTTCCGTAAGGCATATGCCAGGGATATCAGTGATAAAAAAATGGAAGCATATGCAATCCTGACAGACAAGGTTGTACATGAGATCAACAACCCTGTTGCCATCATTAAAAATTACCTTGAAACCTTGACGCTCAAACTGCCGGAAAAGCACCCGGCCCAGGAAGAACTCACCGTTGTCAAAGAAGAAATGAGCAGGGTTGCATCCCTGCTTGAAGGGCTGACTTCGTTTTCAAAACCCAGGGTGGGTGGGGGTATGGAATCCATTGATCTCAATCAAATGTGCCGTCGCGTGCTGTTGGTGTTGAATAAATCCATTCTTCTGCCCAGACAGATCCGGATTCAAACTGATCTGGATGACGCCATGCCCAAGGCCACCCTGGACAGCAACGGATTGAAACAGGTGATTATCAATCTGGTTAAAAACGCTGCCGAGGCCCTTGAAAAAGGAGATGAAATCCGATTTAAAACAAGGTTTGTTCCCGGCTCAGCCAAGGTGTTGATAGATGAAAAAAGAACGCTTCCCGGTTTGGCGGAAATCACTGTCCAGGATAACGGCCCGGGCATCCCTGCACATATTATGGAACGGCTTTTTGAGCCCTATAATTCAAGTAAGGGCAAGTCTGCCAATTCAGGGCTGGGGCTTTCCATTGTTCATTCCATTGTCAGGGAAATGCAGGGCCGCATTACCTGCGACAACTGCCAGGGCAAGGGGGCTTGTTTCACCATCCTCATTGCCCTGACTCCCGATGCGGCCATCCCGGGGATGAGGTCATGTCATGATAAAAACCGGGCAGATTATGATACAGGAAGGCCCCGGATACGTTATCCTGGACTTTGAAACCTGGCTGGCAGAGCGGGAAAAATCAAAGGCCAAGGGCTTTTCGGCAGTATAGCAATTCTTCGGGATCACCGGTATGTTTGCCCGGATCATCGGACAATTTGACCGTGGGCCGGCCTTCCATGCCGGGTTCAGGCTCTACCCAGGATAATTTGATCACAATATTCAACGGGTCAACGCCCACATCATTGGTCAGATTTGTGCCGATCCCGTAAGAGTCCTTGACCTGTCCCCGGCAGACCTTATGAATGTTTATTGCCCGTTCCACATCCAGGCCGTCTGAAAACACAATGGCCTTGGCTGCCGGGTCAATACCCTTTTTCCGGTAATGGCTGATCATGTTCCGGGTAAAGATTTCAGGGTCTCCGGAATCGTGGCGGACCCCGGAAAACCGGCCGGCCCGGTCCCTGGTAAAAGCCTTTAAAAAAATTTTCGTGGTAAAGGTATCGGTCAACGCAATACCCAGCACATCGGGGTAGACCTTAAGCCAGGCATCCATGGCAGCGGCATTGGCCCTGGCATAGTCGGTCAGGGCCGAATGGAACATAATCCATTCATGGGCCAGGGTTCCCACCGGGACAAGCCCGTAAATTCTGGCAAAATGCACATTGGAGGTACCGGCCAGGCCGTGGTGGTCCAGGTCCAGAACATCCTCTAAAAAATGGGCGTGGTTGGCTGATGAAAACCGCCGCCGGGTGCCGAATTCCACAAAAGTCAGACCCGCATCGGACATCAGTTTCACCTTGGTCTGGTTGCGCTCCCGGATGGCCTGCCTGGATAAAATGTCAGGTGCAGTAACCTTGAAATAGGTTTCGGAAATCACGGCCATCAGCGGCACTTCCCATAAAATGGTCCGGCTCCACGGCCCTGCAACCCTGACCGAAAGCGTATGTCCCTGCTGGGAGATTTCCACCTGGTCCGGGTCATAACGGTATGAAGACAGATAATCCAGGTATGGTTTTGTAAAATAGGGGCAGGCCTTTTCCAGCCACCCTCTTTCATCACGGGTCAAGCCTAAGCCTGCCATCCGTGCCACCCGGTTCTTAATCAATACGTCAAAGCCTGCAGGGAAGGGGGTGTGGCTCCGGTTCGTCAGTTCATACCTGACCCGGGCCTTGGGATACAGCCGGCACACGGCCTGCTGCATGGTGAATTTATACAGATCATTGTCAAGTATGGTTTCAATCATGGGGGTAAACTATTCTAAAAAAATTTTGTATATGAAGTCTAAAAGGATTATTTTAGGGTATAATTTTCAAAAAGGACAGATACTTTATGCAGATACATACAAAACAAGACCATACAGCCGTGATTGTAACGGATATCCAGGCCGATTTTACCCAGGCCATGCAAGGCAGCCTGGCCGTTGACGGCGCTGACCGGGAATATCTTGATGCGGCAGAACGCGAAACCCGCCGGCTCAAGGCCCTTGGTTACCCGGTATATGCCACCCAGGACTGGCACCCGGCAAACCATATTTCCTTTTTTTCCAACCACGACAATGCCAAACCCTATGATGTCATTGAAATTGAGGGCCGCCAACAGATATTATGGCCTCCCCATTGTGTCCAGGACAGCCCCAATGCCCGGATTCTGATGGATGAAACCCTTTTTACGGCCATTGTAAAAAAAGGCATGGATCCGGCCTTTGACTCCTATTCCGGTTTTTTTGATGACGGAAAAAAAGAGACCGGCCTGGCAGATATCCTTAAAAACGCAGGCATAAAAAAGCTTATCATCTACGGATTGACCACAGATTATTGCGTCAGGGCCACGGTCATGGATGCGATAATGCTCGGGTTTGACGTGATATTGATCAAAGACCTGTGCCGGGGCGTTGCCCCGGAAAGCACGGCAGCGGCGTTGGAAGAGATGAAAGCCGCGGGTGTCGATATCTGCTGAAAACAAATTTTTGTCAGGCTGGCAGATGTTATATTTTGTGGTGATTGATAACATGACCCGACAGACATGAGGTGATGAGCGTGGGAACAAAAAAAGCAGGAAGCTTTGGCTGATGAATAAGCAACAACTCTCCGAGCGCGATATTTGCACCAAATTCATCACCCCGGCCTTGGCCCGGGCCGGCTGGGATATAGCAACCCAGGTCAGAGAAGAATACCCCCTCACAATGGGGCGTATCATCGTGCGTGGCAAGCTGCATACCCGGGCCAGGCACAAACGCGCCGACTATGTCCTTTTCTACAAGCCCAATATTCCCATTGCCGTTATCGAAGCCAAGGACAATAACCATTCCATAGGTGATGGCATGCAACAGGCTCTTGGCTACGCCGATATGTTGCAGGTGCCGTTTATATTCAGTTCAAACGGTGATGGCTTTCTGTTCCACAACAAAATTGCCATGGACGGCATTGTCGAGCGTGAGATTGCACGCCACGAATTTCCATCTGCGGAAACATTGTGGCAGTTGTGGGCGCAACACCGTGGGCTGAACGACCGGCAGAATGCGTTGATCCAGCAGGACTATTACAGCGGCGGAAGCGGCAAAACGCCTCGTTATTACCAGCTACTTGCCATAAATAAAACCATCGAGGCCATTGCACAGGGTCAAAATCGTATTCTGCTGGTGATGGCAACCGGCACCGGCAAAACTTACACTGCCTTTCAAATCATCTGGCGCTTATGGAAGTCCAGGGCAAAAAAACGAATCCTCTTCCTTGCAGACCGCAATATTCTGGTCGATCAAACAATGACCAACGACTTTAAACCCTTTGGTTCAGCCATGACCAAAATACACAAGCGGCAGGCCGATAAATCCTACGAGGTTTACCTTTCCCTCTACCAGGCCGTGACCGGTAATGAGGAGGAGAAAAATATTTATAAGCAGTTCAGCCCCGACTTTTTCGATCTCATCATCATTGATGAATGTCACAGGGGCAGCGCTGCCGCCGATTCTGCCTGGCGTGAAATCCTCGAATATTTCACCTCCGCCACCCAGATCGGTCTGACCGCTACCCCCAGGGAGACCAAAGAAGTCTCCAATATCGATTACTTTGGCGACCCCATCTATACCTACAGCCTCCGGCAGGGAATCAACGACGGATTTCTGGCACCCTACAAAGTCGTGCGCATAGACATAGACAAAGACCTGACCGGGTGGCGGCCTGACAAAGGCATGGTTGACAAGTACGGCAACGAGATAGAGGATCGCATTTACAACCAGAAGGATTTTGACAAGACTCTGGTCCTGGAAACCCGCAGCCAATTGGTTGCTGAAAAGATCACCGAGTTCCTCAGGCAGACCAACCGCTTCGACAAAGCCATCGTTTTTTGCGAGAACATTGATCATGCCGAGCGCATGCGTAAGGCCCTGGTGAATGAAAACGCCGATCTGGTAGCACAGAACAGCAGGTACGTCATGCGCATTACCGGTGATAACGAGGAGGGCAAGGCCGAGCTCGATAACTTTATTTTTCCGGAGAGCAGATACCCGGTCATTGCGACCACTTCCAAACTGATGACCACAGGTGTTGATGCGCAGACCTGTAAACTCATCGTGCTCGACCAGCGCATCCAGTCTATGACCGAGTTCAAACAGATCATCGGGCGCGGTACCCGTATTAATGAAGATTACGGCAAGTATTATTTCACCATCATTGATTTCAAAAAAGCCACCGAACTGTTTGCCGACCCGGATTTCGACGGTGATCCAGTGCAGATCTACGAACCCCAGGGACATGAATCACCGGTGCCGCCGGATGTTCCCGGGGAAGACGAAAGTGGCGGTGACACCACCTACCCGGACCCCGGAGAAGGCCAGGACTGGGCCGGCGTTGCCGAACCAGACCCAGGGGAAGAGGGCGGCGGCGTGCGCCGTTACGTGGTGGCCAATGTAGCGGTTAAGGTTGCCGCCGAGCGGGTTCAATACTTTGATGAGAACGGAAAATTGATCACCGAATCCCTCAAAGATTACACCCGAAAGGCCCTGAGCAAAGAATATGCGTCTCTTGATGATTTTCTTGGCCGGTGGGGCAGCAGTGACAAAAAGCAGGCCATTATCGACGAACTCTCAGAACAGGGCGTGTTCTTCGAAGCCCTTGCCGATGAGATCGGGCGACAATCCGGGAAACAATTCGACCCCTTTGACCTGGTCTGCCATGTTGCCTGGGATATGCCGCCTCTTACCCGAAAGGAACGGGCGGAACAGGTGAAAAAACGTAACTACTTCACCAGGTATGGGGAACAAGCGCGCCGTGTTTTGGATGCATTGCTTGACAAATATGCCGATGAAGGCGTGGCCCATATCGAAGAGACGCAGATTCTCACCATTGCCCCGTTTACCCAATTCGGCACCCCATTGGAAATCATCCGCGCCTTTGGCGGGCTTGATCAGTATCAGCAAGCGATTAACGAACTGGAACAGGCGCTATACAGCGCCTGAAAAAAAGAACTGGAGATACCCCACAGATGTCACTGACAACCCTGGTCAAATCCATCCAGGACATCATGCGCAAGGATGTTGGTGTCGATGGCGACGCCCAGCGCATCAGCCAGATGGTCTGGCTGATTTTCTTAAAAATTTTTGATGATAAGGAGCAGGAGTGGCAGCTCACGGTGCCCAACTACACATCGCCGCTGCCCAGCCGTTTTCGCTGGAGCAACTGGGCCAAAAACCCGGAAGGAATGACCGGTGAGGAGCTGGTTGATTTTGTGAACAATGATCTTTTTCCGGCACTGAAAAATCTGGCAACCAAAGCCGGGGTCACAGACCGTGGCCAAGTGGTGGGGTCGGTATTTGAGGACGCCTACAACTACATGAAGTCCGGCACCCTCCTGCGCCAGGTGATCAACACCATTGAAGAGAACCTGGATTTGAACAAATCCGGCGACCGTCATTTGTTCAACGATATCTATGAAAAAATTCTGTCCGACCTGCAATCCGCCGGAAATGCAGGTGAGTACTACACCCCCCGGGCCGTCACCCAGTTCATGGTCGATATCCTTGATCCCCGGCTCGGTCAAAGCATCCTGGATCCGGCCTGCGGCACCGGCGGGTTTCTCACCTGCGCCATCAAGCATCTGGACAGGCAGGTCAAAACCGCCGACGACCGTATGCGCCTGCAGGCGTCCATCCAGGGCGTTGAGAAGAAACCCCTGCCGTACATGCTGGCCATGACCAACATGATACTGCACGGCATTGATGTGCCCACCAGCATCCGCCACGGCAACACCCTGGCAAGGCAACTGCAAAGCTACACACCAAAAGAGAGGATAGATTTGGTCATCACCAACCCGCCATTCGGCGGCATGGAAGAGGACGGCATTGAGTCCAATTTTCTGAAAAAATACCAGACCCGGGAAACTGCCGATCTTTTTATGGCGCTGATCATGCACCGGCTGAAACATGACACCGGTAAGGCTGCTGTTGTGCTTCCCGACGGTTTTCTTTTTGGTGAAGGGGTTAAAACCACGCTCAAACGTGAACTGCTGGCAGAGTTCAACCTGCATACCATTGTGCGCCTGCCCAAGGGAGTTTTCGCCCCCTATACCAGTATTGCCACCAACATCCTCTTCTTTGAAAAAGGCGGTCCGACCAAAGACGTCTGGTTCTTTGAGCACCCGTATCCGAAAGGCTATAAATCCTACTCCCGTTCAAAGCCGTTGACCATTGCTGAATTCGATCTTGAAAAAGGCTGGTGGGGCGGAGCCGCGCGCCGTGGCCGCAAGACCACCAGGCATGCCTGGAAAGTCCCGGCCAGGGAGTTCGCCAAGCGCAACTACAACCTCGACTGCAAGAATCCATACGAGATCAAAGTCAACCACCGTGATCCCAAAGAATTGATGGCCGAATATCAAGACATCGTGAAGCAACTTGAAGCGGCTCAGCAGGCCTTGAAAACCGAGTTGATGGCTTGTCTTGGGGGCAAGCCATGAGCAGGAAGATATTGATAAATCCCGATTACCGCGACTGGCTGAAGGAGATCAAGCAACGGTTACGGAAGGCCCAGGTCAAAGCCGCGGTGCAAGTGAATACGGCCCTGTTGACCTTCTATTGGGGACTGGGCGCGGATATTGTGAAACGTCAGAAAACGGCCAAGTGGGGCAGTGGATTTTTGAAACAATTCAGCGCGGATCTGATGGCGGAATTCCCGGATATGAAGGGGTTTTCTTTTTCCAATATCAAATACATCCGCCAATGGAATTTGTTTTATTCGGTAGGGGCTAAAAATTGTGCAGCAGGCTGTTGCACAATTGGCCAACAGCCTGTTGGACAATTGGTTCGGATCCCGTGGAGCCGCAATGTCCTGACTCACCAAATTGAGAGTGGCTTATACCTGCGCGAAGGAAAGGCGGTCACCAATTTTGCGAAGACGCTCCCCGCTCCCCAGTCCTATCTGGCGCAGCAGTTGATCAAAGATTCCTATAATTTTTATTTGAAAGCGGTGGATGAACAGTTGAGTGGTGAACGTGACGAGCCCAGCATCGGTATTCTGCTCTGCAAATCCCGGGACAAGGTGGTGGTGGAATATGCCTTGAGTGATATCCATAAACCCATGGGTGTTTCACAATATAAGCTCACCCGGGCACTGCCGGATAATTTAAAACCGAGCCTGTCCTCCATTGAGGAACTGGAAGCGGCATTCGGTAACCCGGAGGGCGATGATGAATAAAGAAACCGCCAACCTGATTGAACAGCACTTCGATACCGCCTTTGCCGCGCCTGACGGCGGCGCTAAATTACGGGAGTTGATTCTGACCCTTGCCATGCAGGGCAGGCTGGTGGAACAGTATCCCAATGATTCGCCTGCTTCGGAACTGCTGAAAGAGATCGAAACTGCAAAGCAGCGGCTGGTGAAGGCAGGTAAAATCAAGAAACCCAAAGCCCTGCCACCCATCAAGACGGAGGAAGTGCCTTATAAACTGCCGCAGGGGTGGAAATGGGTAAGGTTGGGAACAGTTGCGGAAGTCAACGGTGGCTTTGCATTTAAAAGTTCAAAATATTCAAATGACGGCGTCAGAGTTATTCGGATATCAGACTTCGACGAAAGCGGCTTCAAAAACGATAAGATTGTTCGATATCCATACTCTGACAACCTCAGTATTTTCAGTCTTGAAGCAAACAATCTTCTAATGGCTATGACCGGCGGCACTGTTGGCAAGAGTTTGTTAGTCAAGTCACTTCCAGAGCAGATGGTTGTTAATCAACGTGTTGCCACGATCAAAATGGCAACGGGAGTTGTCCCTGAATTTATAAATGGGTTGATCCAGACAGATCTAATACAGGCAGTCATTCAAAAAGCCAAAAATTCCACTAACGATAATATCTCGATGGGCGACATAACAGGCTTCTTTGTTCCTCTTCCTCCACTCCCAGAACAACACCGCATTGTCGCCCGCATCGACCAGTTGATGGCCCGTTGCGATGCGCTGGAAAAGCTGCGCAAGGAGCGGGAAGAAAAGCGGTTGGCTGTCCACGCCGCCGCCATCAGAGAGCTGCTCAATGCTTCGGATGACTCAGCCTGGCATTTTATCGGTCAACACTTCGGACAACTCTACACCGTCAAGGAAAACGTCGCTGAACTGCGCAAGGCCATCCTCCAGCTCGCTGTCATGGGCCGCCTCGTTCCCCAGGACCCCAATGACCCGCCTGCCAGCGAACTGCTTAAAGAGATCCAAGCCGAAAAGCAGCGATTGATCAAAGAAAAGAAAATCAAAAAGCCCAAGCCGGTACCTTCAATTTCTCAAGCCGATGAGCCATTTCCAATTCCTGATAATTGGCTGTGGGTGAGAATTATCGAACTTGCGGAATCCATAGATTACGGAACGTCACAAAAAACTTGTGATGATTCTTCGCTTATTCCAGTTTATCGAATGGGCAACATCATCAATGGACAGTTGATCGACGAAGGATTCAAATATATTGCGCCAGATACCGACGAACTGCCCCGCCTCTTTCTTCAGCCAAACGATATTCTTTTTAACCGTACGAATAGTTATGAACTGGTTGGAAAATCAGCACGCTACACAGGCCCTGTCGAGCATGCGACATTCGCGTCCTATTTGATAAGAGTCAGGTTGTTTGATGCGCTACTGACCCCGGTGTTCATAAGCCAGGCGATGAACGCACCTTATTTCAGATCAACTCAGATTGAACCTGAAATTGTACAGCAGTGTGGACAGGCGAATTTTAATGGTACAAAGCTTTCCCTTTGTTTTGTTCCTCTTCCCCCATTGTCAGAGCAACATCGAATCGTTGCCCGCATTGACCAGTTGATGGCCCTGTGCGACGCGCTGGAACAGCAGATTGACGCCGCCAGCGGCAAGCAAGCTGCTCTTCTCAACGCCGTGATGGCCCAGGTATAGGGAACTGCTATCAATTACCATCTGAATAGGTGTTTTCAAACAGTGAGCAAGGGGAAAATTCAGCTATTCGAAATTTTCGAATAACTACCGCTGACCCCATTTATCTGACAGCTCCCTGTGTTTTGACGAATCGTTGCCCAGAGGCAAGGCGCAGAAAAATCTGCAACCGGAACATACTAAAGTATGTGAGAATTGCAAATTTTTCTGCAACGCCGCAGGTGGGTGACTATTCGTTCAAACACCCGCTATTTGAAACTGCGCTCAAACAGATCCTGCATAGCAATGGCAGCATCTTTGGTGAGATTCCGGGTGCCTGTTCCTGCAAAGGTTTTATGGTGAATCATGGGGGTGGCCATCTGCCAGTCATTATTCACCCAGGAAAACCAGGCTTTCCTGTCCTGCTCATAAACATATATTGGACGGTTGAACAGTTTGCCCAGCTCCACACCCCATCCGGTGCCGCCCTTAACGGTTTTGTCCGGCAGGATCCACCCCACGGTAAAAATCTGGTATCCATTATTGACCATATGAAAAATGGACTGGATAACTTTTCTGATTCTATTGCCTTTTGAAAAGGATCTGCCCAGGCGGGTCGAGACAATATCCATCGAGATATTCCCCTTTTCAAGCTCCTCCTGGTTCAGCAGCCGCATGCCTGAATCCCTGTCAAGAATATTGCCTTCAAAGGAAAAATTAACTTCTTTGACGCCGTATTTTTCTGCAAGTTTTCCAAATTCGGCTTCAGCGCCTCTGTGCCCGCCACTGTAGAGTGTAAATTGAGACGGATCATTATTCATGGTTGTTACTCCTCACATTAAATGTTCACCAAATTAAAAAACCCAGGTTAGATTTTATTTTTTAATTGAATGCTGTTTCGATAAATCAAGATGGTATCTTATAAAAATCCGGTAAGATAAGCAAGCTGGAACCTGCGTCAAGGCAGGGATTAAAAAAATATGAACAGGTGGTTCTCCTTATTTCCGTAGATTAAGTAGATGAATTGGACGGCAGACACAAATGGAAACTAACCTAAAACCTAGGTTACAAACCCGTGCGGCCATGATAAACTGAAGCGTTTTAATTTTAAAAAAACTTTTTCCACCATTTAAAAAGAATAAGAGGTCATTTCTGTGAAATCAAAAGCCCTTGAAGTCAATCTTTCAGATACCCGGGCAGACGTCACCATTGATGAACGGTATCTTCTGCTTCTTGACTTTTTTAAAGGATATGTAGGCATTGTCAACCGCCTGGAAACTTTCTTAAAGGAATTATCCCATCCATACCGGAACTGGGCCTTCATTGTCAGCGAGTCCCGGCATTTTTCCCTTCACTATTTTCATTTGTATACCAGCGAGCCCAATGGACCAAAGGTTCTTGATCTGCTCTGCGATATTTTCAGCTCGGCATTTGAATCTGTATCTGATTCTGAAATCAAATCCAATGCCGCAGACAATCTCATGCAGATTCTGCATTATATCGCCAAATCCGGGACACAAGGACTTCATGTGTTCAACCACACAATGATCCATGAAGTTGAACGGATTGTCGCCCTTCAGGACACTGATTTTTTCTTTTTTGTCTGCTCTTATTACCAGCCCGACATCATGGTCAAGCTGATGACAAAAAAAGATGCATTCCCGGACGACCCCAATTTACGAATTGCCTTAAATAAATTTTTAATTCGCTTTTTTGACGTCTCTTTTGCATTCTGGCTCTGCCAGGACGATCCCCTGGCCTGGATGAAAAACAATATCGATGAGTGGCGGGGCGGGCCGGATATCCTCACGCTTTTAAACCAGGTGTCCCGGGAGCGGATTCAAAAACAGCAACAGGCCCTGGCGCAGATAAAAGCCCTGGCACCCGATGACATGACAGCCTTATCCGCCTTAATGGAGCTGACTGGACACAGGGACCACGTCAAACGGTTCAGGGACATCCCCCGGCAGATCATTTCCCTGGCCCCGGAAAAGACCTATGGAAAATATGTTAAACTGACATTTCTCTTTTATATTATTCATGCACCGGGGCTTTCCATCATACACAGGGAAGCGTTGGGCGATATTCACCGCACCCTGATCACCCTGATCGGAGAACGAAAGGATTATAAAAAGGACATGGTCATTGTTGACCAGACCTTTGCCCTGCTTAAAGAGCACAAAGGACGGTATCCGGGAACCGTTCTGGAATGCATTCATAAAATCGGGGATGCCGTATACAATACCGACGAAATCGAGCTGATCAACCATTTCATTGACCGGGCCGTGGACCATGGGTTTCAGTTCCCGGATATCTCGGGAACCGGAGAAGACTGGCAGATCAAATGCAATGTGGCCCATGTGAAAAATATCCGGGTATTTCTGACCCTGGTGGCCAGGCACCCGAAAAAATCCAAACGCCTGCTGTCCGCCTTGATCACCTCCCTGGCCGTGGGCGGCGTGTTTATCCGGGATACGGACCTGTTTCCCCGGGACATTACCACATTCTTAAATGCCGACATCGCACCGGTGTATAATCTGGTCAAACAACTGGCCCGGCTGCTTCCCACTTTTTTCAATGAAATCGGCGCAGAAGGGGAGCTTCGGGATATCTCCACCCGTTTGGATGAATCGGTTTTCCGCAGGGACCGGCTGGTTCATTTCCTGCGCAAACAATGCCATGTGGAAAGCTCATCGAGGATCGTGGACTTTATCCGGGAAGTGATGATGTTCTGGAAAACCCTGGATAAAACACCGCTTAAGCCCTATCTGCCGCCGTCCATTTATAATGATATCCCAACCTGCGGGAAATACATTGACGGTCCCCATGCCGTTTTCCGCACCCTGGCCCGGAACAAGCTGGAAACCCCGGCTGATTTTTTTGCCGTCCCAAAAGCCGACATTGAGGCCATCATTGACAAGACAGAAGACGTAACAGACCTGGACAGGGAACGGGTAAAACTGATGATCCGGTTCCACGCTCTGCTCAATGAAAAATACGGCATTGAAAACCTGGACCTTGCAAGCTATGTCAACACCCATATTTCCCAGGGCCTGCCTGATCCCAGGAATATCCTCCATGCCCTGGGTGAAACGGATCTGGAAAGCCGGATCGGCGGACTTCTGGCCTATATGGCGGAGCTGAAAAACATTATCCTGTCCAAGGAAAAATTTGTTGTAAACGAATCCATTTACCACAAGCGTCACATTGCCGTTGACATCCCGTCCATGTACGGGTCATACAGCGAGGCCAAATTTGATGCCCTGGGCATGACGTTAAGACTTGAAAGCATTATCAATGTCTTGTTTGAGGATCTGATCAACAGCATTGATTTGCGATTGATCACCAAACCCACCTTTGTGAAGATCTTTTCCGTTCTTAATCTTTTCCGCCAGGCCCTGGCCCTGGACGGCATTGTATCTAACAAGCTGGATACCCAGCTGGTCTTCTTAAAATACGCCATCAACATCACCACCTGCTCCTTTACCCAGTACCTGGATATTTTCAAGGGGTTTACCCGGGCCGTTGCCGATGCGGTAAACGACCATTTCAACAACCTGCACTCCCGGAACCTGATCAACCTGGACAACCGCATCGGCCGGGAAAATATACTTGAAAAATATCTGCCCGAAGGATTTGGTACGGCAGCCAATATCCCCAACACCCCGGCAGCCGTAAAAATGGCCAAAAAACTGGACCAGCGGGTGGCTGATATTTTTTTCCGGGACCGGATTGCCACATCCCTTGGGCTCCAGCAGCTGGATGTATTTTTAAACCGGATTTTAAACACCCTGTTCCGCCAGTCCGAACGGCTGACCCAGGATGAACTGTCAGCCCTTCTCAACTACGACCCGAAGGCAGCGGTCTGCCCCATTGATGCCGGGGAGCTGTTCAGCAAAAATATCATTTACCTGGGCAACAAGGGGCTGAACCTGATCGAACTTAAGCGCCTGGGGATTAAGGTGCCGGACGGGTTCATCATCACCACCGAGGTGTTCAAATGTCTGGACCTCATTGACAACTACATTCCGGCATCGGTGAATTTCCAGCAGTTGGTGGCCCATATGCTTGCCCAGCTTGAAAAGGCTGAGGGTAAAAAATTCGGGGATCCGGAAAACCCGTTGCTGCTGTCCGTTCGCTCGGGCTCGTCCATTTCCCAGCCCGGAATGCTGGATTCATTTTTAAACGTAGGCATTAATGAACAAATCGCCGAAAATCTTGCGGAAAAATCGGGAAACCCCTGGTTTGCATGGGATTCATACCGCAGATTTATCCAGGCCTATGGCATGGTGTACGGCATCCAGAGAGACCGGTTTGATGCCATCATCCGAAGCCACAAGGAAAAGGCCGGTATCCGCTTCAAACGGTATTTTACAGGAGACCAGATGCACGAGGTGGCCCTGGCGTATAAGCAGCTTTTGCTGGACCAGGGCATAGAAATAGTGGAAGCCCCCATGGACCAGTTATTTTTGTCCATTAAAAAGGTGTTTTCATCCTGGAACTCCAAACGGGCCAAAAATTACCGGAAAATCATGGGGATTTCCGATGACTGGGGCACGGCTGCGACGGTTCAGTCCATGGTATTCGGCAACCGGTCCAGGGAATCCGGGTCCGGGGTGGTGTTCACCCACAGCCCCAAACTGCCCGGAGACGCCATCCGGCTCTGGGGGGATTTTACCATTGGCAACCAGGGGGAAGATGTGGTATCCGGTCTGGTGAAAACCTTGCCCATATCCGAATTACAACGGGAGATGGAAGGCCGGGGCGTCAAGATCAGCCTGGAGGGGCAGTTTCCCAGTGTTTATGAAAAATTGAAAACCATTGTTCAGAAATTGATTTACGAGGAAGGGTGGAATCCCCAGGAAATGGAATTTACCTTTCAGGGACAACAGGTTGAAGATGTGTTTATTCTCCAGGCCAGGGACCTGTCTTTACGGGACAGAAAAAAAGTCAAGCGGTTTGAGGCTGCACCGGACAGGCTTGAAAAAATCCGGTTAGGCCAGGGCATCGGCGTGTCCGGCGGTGCCATGAGCGGCAGAATCGTATTCTCCCTGGAAGAGATTGACGGCTTCAGGCGGCAGGATCCGGACACCAGCCTGATTTTGCTTCGCAATGACACCGTGCCCGATGATATCCTGGAAATTGATGCGGCAGACGGCATTTTAACAGCCAGGGGAGGACTGACGTCCCATGCCGCCGTGGTGGCATACAATCTTGAGAAAACCTGTGTGGTGGGGTGTAAAAATCTGGTCTGCAACGAAGAGGCAGGCTTTTGTGAACTTAATGGTGTGAAAATGAATACAGGGGATTTCATCAGTCTGGACGGCCATAAAGGCATTGTCTACCAGGGACAGATGAAAATCAGCAACCAGTTAACCTTAATCTAATAAATCGAATAAAAGGCAAAGGAAATATGAGCACAGACGCATCAAAGATCCTGGGCATTAACGGACTTGGAAGAATTGGAAAGCTGACGTTATGGCACCATGCCGGCAGAAAATTTTTTGATGAAATCGTCATCAATGTGGGCAGAGAAGTCGGTACCTGCATGGATGATCTTATCCATTATATTGAACGCGATTCCACCTACGGCCGCCTGGAGGCGTTTTTACACGGTTTCAGGGGAGAATCTGTGATTACGGATGTTGATCCCGGTTCCGGCACCCTGATGGTGAATGGGGTGAAAATAAAAATACTTTTCACAGACCGCAACCCCAAAGATATCGCATGGGCGGATAATCATGTGGAACTGGTGGTGGATACCACGGGCCAGTTTCTTGACCCCAATCTCGAATCAGACGCGCCAAAGGGCTCCATCCGGGGACACCTGGAGGCCGGTGCCAGGAAAGTGATTGCCTCGGCACCTTTTAAACTGAAACAAGGGGCCATGATGCCCGATGATGCCGTGACCACGGTCATGGGCATAAACGATAAAGACTATGATCCTGTCCGCCACTGTCTGATTTCCAATGCCTCCTGTACCACGACCTGTCTTTCCCATATGGTTAAGCCGTTGCTGGATGCCTTTGGCCTGGATCGTGTGCTGTCCGCATCCATGGCCACGGTTCATGCGGCCACGGGCTCACAGGAGGTGCTGGACCGGCTGCCCAAAACCGGGAAAACAGATCTGAGAAAAAACCGGTCCATTATGAATAACATTATTCTGACCACCACGGGTGCGGCCAAGGCGTTGCAACAGGTTATCCCGGAAATGGCCAGTATCGGTTTCATTGCCGAGTCCGTGCGTATCCCCACCGCCAGCGGATCTTTGATTATTCTGGTCATCAACCTGCAGGAAGAACTGGGCAAGCCGCCGGTCAGAAGGGACCTGATCAACCAGATCTATAAGGACAGGGCCCAAAAACAGTCGGACGACGGGTATCTGATCTTCACGGACAAACAGAATGTCTCCTCGGATATCATTGGTACCCCCAGGGCCGCAGCGGTCATCGAGGGTCATGAAACCCATACCCGCACGGCTTCAATCTCCATCAACCTGGGACATATGCAGGGCATTGACAAGGATATACTGGAAAATATCAAGGACCGTGTCGGTTCCATCCAGGTCACCCAGGCGGTCATTTACGGATGGTACGACAATGAAATGGCGTCTTATGTGAACATGCTGGGGGACAGAACCGTAACCATTGCCGAGTCCATGGAATAAAGGGGCTTGGCAATAAAGGGATTTGGATTGGCTTAGCTTTATTTTTTTCCGCGGCCCTTAAGCATTGAGATTTTATTTTACCACGAAGAACACGAAGTTCACGAAGATATTAGAGAGCTAAACTTCGTGTTCTTCGTGGTTTTAATCTGTGACGTTTCAGCGGGGCACCTTGAAAACCTTTTCCAGAATATTTTCCATGGGGCAAACTCCGGTAAATGCGGACTGGACAAGATTTATCCCCACAAAGGCTGTAAACAGAAGCCAATAGGGCGAAATCAGCCAGGCCAGAATCAGGGTGATCAGAATAACACTGCCGGCAATGGCGCGGATATAATGTTCCATTTTCATGATAATTTCTCCTTTACCGATAATCTTTATAATTGATATTGTACCGACCAGCTTTATAGGAAAATTTTCTTACTGTGATGTTGATCAGTTTGGCAGCCTTGTTGATATTTCCCCGGGAATTTTTCAGGGCATCCATTAGAATTTCCTTTTCAAGGCTTGCCACGGCATCTTCAAGGGACAAGGGAAGGGTCTTGGACTTGGTACCGGTCTGAAGGGTTGCCGGCAGATGGTAGGAGTGAATGGCCCCTTCGTTGCACAGAATGACAGCCCGTTCAAGGCAGTTTTCAAGCTCCCGGACATTGCCCGGCCAATGGTATTCCATCATCATGTCAATGGCCGGTGTGGTGATGCGTTTAACCTCCTTGCCATGCTCTTTTTTGTATTTTTCCAGAAAATGATCAGCCAGAAGAATAATGTCTGTTTTGCGCATGCGGAGGCTGGGAATGTAAATGGGAAATACATTGAGCCGGAAATAGAGGTCATCCCTGAATTTGCCCTGCTGGACCATCTCTTCCAGGTTGGAGTTGGTCGCGGCCACGATCCTGACATCTACTTTAATGGGCTTGTATCCGCCCACCCGTTCAAATTCCTTTTCCTGGAGCACCCGTAAAAGCTTTACCTGGGCACTTAAGTCCATGTTGCCGATTTCGTCCAGAAAAATGGTGCCTGTATTGGCTATTTCAAATTTACCTTTTTTGGTAAAGGAGGCCCCGGTAAAGGCGCCTTTCTCGTGGCCGAACAGCTCGCTTTCAATAAGATTCTCGGGAATGGCCGCGCAGTTGATCTTGATAAAGGGATTCTGGTTGCGTTCTGAGTTGTAATGAATGGAATTGGCCACCAGCTCCTTGCCCGTGCCGCTTTCTCCGCGGATCAATACCGTTGCCGAAGAGGAGGATACCTGGGAGATCATCTGGAGCACTTCACGCATTTTGTTGGAATTACCAATGATATTGGAAAAACTGTATTTATTTTCCAGCTCTGATTTCAGCCGCAGGTTCTCGGTTTTCAGCTGCTCTTTTTCCACTCGGACGGTTTCAATGTTGATGACGTGATGGGCAACCATGGTTGCCACCACGGTGAGCAGCTTTTCACCATTTTCAAGGGAGCGTTTGCCTTCATAGGGACGGTCTGCACTGATGGCACCCACCACCCGGTTCTCTTTTTTTATGGGCACGCAGATAAAGGAGTAGTCCTGGCCCTGGGCAAGATTCCTGGAATGGGTTTTATCAAGAAACAAAGGCTCTTCACTGATTCTTGGCACCACGGCAGGTTTACCGTTCTGGATCACTTTACCGATGATGCCTTCCCCGGGCAGGTATTTGATCTGCCGGGTTGTGTCTTCGGAAATGCCGTGGGCTATTTCAATGCGGATTTCTCCGGTTTCGGTATTTGTTAGAAATATGATTCCCCTTACAAGATTCAGTGATTCAGATAAGACACTTAAAACCTTAAACAGGGATTTTTTCATGTCCATGTGCTGGTTTAATGCTTGGCTGATCTCGTATAATAGAGAAGTTTCTTCAATGGACTTCATAAAGGGAGTTTCCACATCAGTAGTTTTGCATTTATTTCCGTCGTAATTATTATTTGCAGAAAGCTGCTGTCCCTGCCGTAATTAAAATTGCTTAATGGAAATACAGTTTTATAGCATAAAAATCAAATTAAAAAATACAATTTTGAATTTTTTAATGCGGCTTTGAATCCTGATCGTTTTCAGCTTTTCATAAACGATTCCACAGTGAAACGGCACCTGTTAAGGTCCATTTCCAGCTTTTTAGAAAAAATTGATTTAAGGTCAATATCATACATCTCGAAATATTCTTCGCGGATGGGGTATATCTGTTTTCCCTTGCCGTGATAACCGTAGGCCTTGCAGATAAGGTCTGCCAGACAGAGGATAAAACTGGGCAGACGATAATCCATGGGAATTTTATCGGGGAGAAAGAACTGGGGATGATGATGGTAATAGACTGCATTAACAATGGTATCCGACAGGTTGCACTCTTGTGCGACATAACTGCTTAAAATCGCATGGTTGAACCCATATGCCTCATCCTCTTCAATACAGGAAGATATCTGACCTGCTGTCGGTCTTTTTTTTTTAAGCAACGGCAGATAATTCTTGCCGACATCATGCAAAAGTCCGATTGTGCCCAGTTCCTGTTCATAGCGATGAAAAACGTTTTGCCCAAGATAGGCAGCGCAGGTTGAAACCAAGGCTGAGTGCAGCCACAGATCATTGTACTTTTTTAATTGGGCTTCATCCTGGGCGTTGGGCAAAAATTTTTTTAAATCATAGGCCATGACCATTTTCTTAAACTCATGATAGCCCATCACCAGAATGGCTGTGCCCACGCAATTCACCTTTGACGGCAGATTGAAACGCGCCGAGTTGACGGTTTTTAAAACATGTGAAGAAAAAACCGGGGCTGTGGCCACCACCGCAGCTATCTGCTCGGCTTTGGTACCAGGGGTCTCAAGAAGTTTCAGGGGCTTAAAGGCTGCAGATGTTACCGGCGTCATTGTTTTGACCTTTTGGCGAAGTGTGTGCGACAGTCCGGGTGCCAGATTTTTCCCATCTATAAGAGAGATGCTGTTATCCAAACAGGTGTATTCAAATTCAGGACCTTCATAATCGTCCGAAGGTCGAGTCCCGGGTTTTGAATCAGTGGACGAGGCTGTCCCGGGGAAGGGATCAATTTCATCTTCCCCCTGGGAGCCGCTTTTTCTATTAATAATAAAAGCGATTATAAGCAGGAACAGGGCACCGACTATACTTAAGATCGTAATCATGATATTCCTTTTTGTGTTAAGAGAATAAAAACGCAAAGCCATCCTGAAGGATTAAAGAAGATAATTAAGGTTAAGCAAAAATATTAATTTTTTCAACTAAATACTTATGACCGACATAAAGAATATGCTTGTGCTTGGCGGCTGCAGGAGCGGTAAAAGCCGTTTTGCCAAGCAGGCCGCAGATAATCTGGCCATGGACAATAAAATCTATCTGGCCACCTCTGTGCCCTTGGACAGGGAAATGAAAGAGCGGGTTAAACGCCACCAGGATGACCGCGGACCGGACTGGGAAACAATTGAAGAACCGGTACTCATCCATGAAATCATTGACCGGACCTGTACCCAGGCAACGGTGATTCTGGTGGACTGCCTGACCCTCTGGACTTCCAACCTTTTGTTCCAGGGAAAGGATGAGGCCGGTATCATGGCGGCGGTGGACCTGCTTGCGGGCGCTTTAGACCGGTCTGCCTGCCCTGTTATCCTGGTTTCCAATGAAGTGGGGTATGGGATTGTTCCTGAAAACAGCCTTGCGCGGCGGTTCAGGGACATGGCAGGGCTTGTTAACCAGCGGGTGGCCCGGTCCGTTGACAAGGTTGTTGTGAGCATGGCCGGTATCCCAATCCAAATAAAACCTGGCCAAATAAAATCCGACCGGATCGTTTCCGGGTCCGGCATTGGCCAGGATTTTGGAAACGGAGAATTTAAATGACCCGGTCGGAGAATCCTGGATTTTTTGCAGACTTACGGGCCTGTATGGCCTTTATTACCATTCTGCCCACGGGAAAGAACCCGGTATATTCTCCCTTGGGCATGATCCGCTTTTTTCCTGTGGTGGGGCTGATCATCGGTGCCCTTCTGGTCATCACCGATTTTTTTGCATCCATGGTCTGGGCAGCCCCTGCCGCAGCCCTTGTTGATCTCATTTTTCTGGTGGCCGTGACCGGTGCTTTCCACCTGGACGGCCTTGGCGATACCGCAGACGGGATCTTCAGCCACCGGGGCCGGGAGCGGGCCCTGGAAATCATGAAAGACTCCAGAACCGGCATGATGGGCCTGGTTGCCGTTGTACTGGGACTGGCTGCAAAACTTGCCGGGATCTGGTCGGTGAAAACCCAGTGTTCTCCGGTTCAGGCCATGGTCATATTTTTCCTGGTGCCCGCTTTTTCCAGGTCCGCCATGATCTTTGGCATAAAATACCTCAATTACGGCAGAAAAGGCAAAGGCACGGGCAAGGATTTGTTCGACCGGCCCCTTAATTTAAACGATTTTTACCTGTGCCTGATCCCCCTGGGGTTTTCGCTGTTTCTGGGCTATAAAGGCCTGATATTAATTTCAGGATTTGCTTTTGGGTGTGTTGCCATTTTAAAATTTTACAAACAGAAAATGAACTGCATCACAGGGGACATGCTTGGTGCCATGGCTGAAGTGATGGAAGCCTGGCTGTTCATGGTTGCCGGTATGAATATTGTCTAATAATCGGCGACGGTCAGGGGGCTACGCCCAAAACGGCCGAAATTCTTTAATTGTGGCCAGCGGCTCGGAAAAGCCCTATCACTTGCGTAAATACGGCATGTCGGAAAAGGGGTGTTTTATTCGCATTGGCAGTGCCAGTGAACCCATGCCGACCCGCATGATTGAGGATCTGTTTTCCCAACGCACACGAAACTCCATTTCGCGCATTCGGTCAATTCGGCAGGATTTGAGCTTTGAACAGCTTAAAATTTATTATCAGGAAGCGGGGCTGACCCTCAACGATAAATTTGCCGCCAATTTGGAGCTGCTGACTGAAGATAGTGTCTACAATTATACTGCTTATTTGCTGGCTGATCAGAACGGAAATTCCGTGCAGGTGGCAAAGTATGCCGGAACCGATCGGGTGGATCTTCTGGAGAGCAAAGATTACGGATTTTGTTGTCTGGTGAAAACGTGCAAGATGATTTTGGATCGGCTGGAAGCGGTTGAGAATCGAGTGATCAACCAGATTACACCCAAAGAGCGGATCGACCGTCCATACTGGGATACCGTTGCACTCCGTGAGGCGGTAATCAATGCGATTATTCACAACGACTATGCCACTGAGCTTGTTCCTAAATTTGAAATTTTCACGGATCGGTTGGAGATCACCTCTGCCGCCATAAAGGATAATCCAACTGTGAGCTACCGGGCAATTGGCAAAATGCTCTCCATCAATCAATCTGCGCTGGAAAAACACATGAATGCTCTGAAAAAGAAGGGAGTTCTAAAACGCATCGGAGGAACCCGCGGACACTGGGAAATTATCATAGAAAAAGGAGAATAAATGATTCAAGGACATGGCGGAAATAAGCAGCATCTTGCAGACCGTATGGGATGCAGGCTTGAAGATATCATTGATATGAGTTCCAACCTCAATCCCCTGGGGCCGCCTGAACGTATCCACACATTTATCCGGGAAAATATCCATTTGATCCATGCCCTTCCCGAACCTGATGCCGCCGGCATGTCAAGGGGATTTGCAGCCTATCACGGCATTGATTCCGGCTGTGTGATTGCCGGCAATGGCACCACCTTTTTCATTTATAGCCTGCCCCTGGCCCTGGGGGCAAAAAAGGCACTGATCCTGGGACCTGCCTACGCCGACTATGAAGATGCCTGTGCAACCCATCATGTCAAGACCTGTCACTGTCTGACCCTTGCCGAAAACAATTTTGTTCCGGATCTGGATCAGTTATCCGCCGGTGCCGGGCAGGCAGACCTGGTGTTTATCTGCAACCCCAACAATCCCACAGGCGCCCTGATTGCCAAACAGGATCTGGAGACCTTGATCCGGCGCCACACAGACACCTGTTTTGTGGTAGATGAATCTTATCTGCCCTTTGTGCCGGATGCAGAAGGATTTTCCCTTGTAACGCAAACGCACCTGCCCAACCTTGTGGTGCTCTCCTCCATGTCCAAAATTTTCAGGATTCCGGGGCTTCGCACAGGTTTTTTAAGCGGGGCCAAAGCCTTGATCCAAAAAGTCATGGCCCATTACCAGCCCTGGAGCGTCAACGCCCTGGCCCAGGCAGTGATCAAGGACATTTACAACCATCCTGAAGACATTTTGCCTTTTTACCGGCAGACCCGGGAATTTATTGTTAAAGCCCGCCGGACTTTTGTCCATGCCCTGGCTGAAACAGACGGAATACTGCTTTTTGATACACCGGTCTGTTTTGTGCTGGCCCGGCTGGACTGGATCCCGGCGCCCCAGCTGTGCCGCCGGGTGGGAGATGACAGATTCCTGATCCGGGACTGTTCCAATTTTAAAGGGCTGTCCCGCCGGTTTGTCCGGTTTTCCCTGAAAACAAATGAAATCAACCTGGCCCTGGCCCAAAGCATCAAAACAGCCCTGGCCCTGGCCCGGGAACAGGGTTAACCATGCTTTTTGATGTGACCTGGCAAATTTTAGCTGCCGCCTTTATCCTGGATCTCCTGGCCGGAGATCCGGGATGGCTGCCCCATCCCATTATCTGGATGGGCCGGGCCATTTCGTTTTTTGAGCCTGTATTCAGAAAACGGATTGAAAATCAATTACGGGCAGGTCTTTTCTTTGCCCTTTGCCTGATTGCCACAGCCTTTGGCCTGACCTGGGCCGTTGTTTTCACAGCCGCCCTGATTCATCCGGTTGGGGCTGCCATTGTTCAGGTTGTACTGATTTTTTACAGTTTTTCCACCAAAAGCCTGTACAGGGCCGCCATGGATGTATTTGAGCCCCTGGCCCTGGGCGATCTGGCCCAGGCCAGAATCAAGGTGGGATATATTGTGGGTCGCCGGACCAAAGATCTGGATAAGGCAGGCGTCACCCGGGCCGCCTGTGAAACCGTGGCGGAAAATTTCGTGGACGGATTTTTATCCCCCTTGTGTTTTGCCCTGGTACTCGGGGCACCCGGTGCCATGATGTACAAGATGATCAATACCCTGGATTCCATGGTGGGGTATAAAAGCGACACCTATATTCTGTTCGGCAGGGCTGCGGCCCGCATTGACGATGTGGCCAACTATATTCCGGCCCGGCTCTCCATCCTAATGATTACACCGGCAGCAGCAGCGTTTTCCCTTTCCCGGGGCAGGCGGGCGTTTTTCACAGCACTGACCCAGGGCCGCAATCACAAAAGCCCTAATGCAGGGTTTCCCGAGGCAGCCTTTGCAGGCGCTCTTGGTGTGCGATTCGGCGGCCCCAACATCTACCATGGCAAGCTTGTGGACAAACCCTATATCGGCGATACGTTCAATGATCCCATACCTGCCCACATTGGGAAGGCCTGTGAATTAATGATGCTGTCGGCGTTTGTTTCCGTGGTATTGGGCTGTGTGTTGGCCTGGGGTTTTGTTTGAGTATGATCAAAAGACCTTTCAGACTGGGCACGACATCCTTTATCTATCCGGATCATATCATCCCCAATGTCAAAAAAATCGGCGCCTTTTTTGACGAAATTGAACTTCTGGTGTTTGAAAGTAAACCCGAAGAGGTGCTCCCGTCCAAAGCAGATGTAACGGAACTGACCCACCTGGCCCGGGACCTGGATCTGACCTATAATGTCCACCTTCCCACGGATATCCGCTTATGTGCACCGGATTGTCAGGTGCGCCAGGATGCCGCTGATATCTTGAAACGTGTAATTGAGCGCTTTTCCCCTGGGCCTGTCACAAGTTTCACGCTTCATCTGGAGATGGATAAGCCCATGCCGTCAAAAGACGACACTAGGGCCTGGCAAAAAAATGCACGACAGGGGCTTGAATTGCTGGTTCCGGCCCTGGAAGACCCGGCAAAGATTGGCGTGGAAACCCTGTGGTACCCCCCGGATCTTTTAAAAAATATCGTCACTGACTTGGGTCTGTCCGTTTGCGCCGACCTTGGTCACCATATCAAATACGGGCATGACATACCCCGCACCTTTGAACTGTTCGGCCCAAAAATCCGCCTGATTCACCTCCACGGCGTAAACACCCGCCTTGAACTGCCCGGTAAATACCCAGAAGACCACATCGACCTTGACAAAACAGCACCAGACGATTTTAAAAAAATCATGGACCCGTTGAAACACTACACGGGAACCGTCTGTCTGGAAGTATTTAAACTTGCGGATCTGCAAGGGTCTCTGGCTGCACTGGCCAAAATTTTTAACGGCATCCCCTGTATATAAATCCGTAGTTATTTAATGCCTGAACGAAAACCCTGTGTTTGGACGAAAAGTTGCCCAGATGCAAGGTGCTAAAAAAAATTGGGGCTTGATCATAACGTCGGCCACCTTGTGATGTAATTTTAGCAATTGAAAATAAATGTTGTCATTACAGATAGTTGCGATGAACAGGATTCTATCTCCCATATAGTGGCCCATTTTATGATCAACCCCAATTTTTCATATTTTTGGTGCTCTGGCTGAATTTGAGAGGAACTTGATTCAGGAAAGAACCCAGGCAGGCTTGGCCGCAGCCAGGGCGAGAGGTAAAAAAGGAGGGAGACCAAAGGCACTCGATTCAAAAAAAAGAGTAATGCTCAAAAGGCTTTACGATGAAAGAGATTTATCTATTCAAGAAATCTGTGATCTCATGAAAATATCAAAGACAACATTATATTCATATCTGAGGGAACAAGACGCATCAATCCCTGATAAATAAACAATGACTTTATGAGAATGTCATCCTTTTAGTGCTTTAATACGTTTGATATCCTCGGATTTCCCCAGCATCATGAGCATATCGCTGCCTTTGATCACAAATTCAGGGGGGGGCACTAAAATAAAATTTTCAGGCACCAATTCTTTAATGGCGATAATATGAACATTAAATTTTGCCCGAAGGTTGATCTCTTTTAAAGTTTTTCCGATAAATTCTGCCGGCGACTCTATGTGTACAAGATCAAACCCTTCAGAAAGAGGAATAAAATCCATAATATTCGGTCGGGATAAACTCTGGGAAATCCGCAACGCCACATCCCTTTCCGGATGAATGATTTTAGTGGCACCCACTTTTTTAAGTATTTTGGCGTGATCATCATCCAAGGCTTTTGCCAGGATCTGCCTGACCCCCATCTCGTGCAGATGGAGGCATATCAGGATACTGACGCTGATCTTGGTGCCGGTGGATAGAATCACGCCGTCCATGGTTTCCAGGCCAAGGGCTTTTAATTTTTCCTTGTCCGTGGCCTCCAGGAGGATCGCTTCGGTGCAATGCGCATCCACTGCCTGCACCCGGTTTTTATCCATATCCACGGCAATGACTTCATTACCGTCCTCGTATAAGGCTTTGGCCGCATAAAATCCAAAATTCCCTAACCCTATCACTGTAAATCGTTTCATTGTATCTCCTGTTTATCCGATCATCATGTTCTCTTCGGCCCGTTCAAAACCGTTTGTTGGATTGGTTCCGATAATGATGTACGAGAAGGTTAAAATTCCAACTCTGCCAATAATCATGGTTATAACAATCCAGGATTTCCCCCATACACTTAAATCCGCTGTGACCCCGAGAGAGAGCCCGACAGTCCCAAAGGCAGATACCACTTCGAAGAGATAAGACAGGAATGCGCCACGGACGGTTTGCTCTGTGATAGCCCCTTCTGAAAGAATCATGAACAAGACCATGCCGATGACTCCAACCGAGACCAGGATCAGGGTTGTGCAGCGGCGAACGGTTTCATCCGGAATGCTTTTTTTAAACAGATTCACCCGCCGCATCCGCTTGATCCGGGTGATGGTAGTAGCGGTCAGCAATGCCAGGGTGGTTGTTTTCACGCCGCCCCCGCAGGACCCTGGTGAGGCCCCGAAGAACATCAGAACCAGCATCATGGTGATGGTTGCCTCGTTAAGCGCAGAAATATCAACGGTATTGAACCCCGCCGTCCGGCAGGTAATGGATTGAAACAGGGCAACCAGGAATTGGTATGCCGGGGCTTTGCCTTCCAGAGCCCCGTGTCGTTCAAGCACGAATAACCAAACCGTACCACCAAAAATCAGAATGGCCGTGGTCAACAATACGGTCTTGGTCTGCACAGAAAATCGAAACCGTTTTTTCTTTCTGAGCTTTATCCAGTTTTTAAATTCATATAGTACCGAAAAGCCGATGCCGCCGGTCACAATAAGCATACAGACGGTAAAATTTAGAAGGTAACTGCCTGCGAAGGTTGAAAGGCTGTCCGGGAACAGGGAAAAACCGGCATTACAAAAGGCGGATATGGCATGGAAGACAGCGGTATAGACGGCTTCATTAACCGGCAGGGTCCGGCTCCAGTAAATCGTTAAAAAAACGGCACCGGCAGTTTCGATGCAAAAAGTCATATAGATAATGTTTTTGACGATTTTGAAAATATCATCGTGAGGCGTGTGCAAAAACATATCCTGTACCGCCATCCGCTGGTGATAGAAGGTTTTCCTGCCGATCATCCAGAAGAGGAGCACGGAGAGCGTCATGACCCCCAGCCCCCCGATCTGGATGAGAGCGAGAATAATGATTTGGCCGAAAAGGGTGAACCGGGTTCCGGTATCCACCACAACCAGTCCGGTAACACAGACTGCCGAGGTCGAGGTAAATAAGGCGTCTATGATCTGTAACGGCCCTTCTTTTGAAGAAACCGGTAGGCGCAATAAAAGTGTGCCGATCAGAATGAGAGCCAGAAAGCTGATCAGAACCAGTGCAGCCGGATGCAGTTTTAACAGCTTGCGTCGCACAGTCATGATACCACCTTGGGGTTCATGTAATATTCACAGTGATGGTGATTCATGGTATGGCATATTTCATGAAGCCGGTAGCCCCCTAAAAACATCCTGTTTCGATAAGCGCCGCAGACCGGGAACTCGTATTGATCCCCGCTTGGCAGGTACTTAAGAAAAGGGCAAAGTTTTTCCAAAACGCTTTGTGCCGGCATAAGGGAATGAGATTTCCATAATTGACAAATATTTTTCCCGATACTGTCCGATTCAATACCGGTATGAATATTGACAAAATCCACGCCGGTCTGTGTCAGTCCTAAAATGAGTTTTTGGTGGAGTCTTTCCAAGAAAACCGCCACCTTTACCTTTGTTGTCAACGGATGTTCCTTAAGGATCTTGCAAAATTCAATCACCTCTTTGTGCCCCTGGATGTCCCTGGTGTTAAAAAAGATGACAATCAGATCCGGATGGTTTGATGTCGCCTGGCTCAAGCAGCTTAAGGGGCTGACGGATATGTCACAGAAGTCCCGGATTTGAGGCCTCTGATCCGGAAGCAGCCAGCAGATCAATATTTTTTTTGAGTTTGATGACATTTTTCCAATTTCCTAGTTGGTATGGCTGTGCCGTTGAACAAAGCCATGGACCACCGGGCCTGTCACGCGCATATCCCGGCTGATTTTGAGAAGGCTTACGATGATCACAATGAATTCAAGCCGGCCAAAAAACATGGCCAGGATTTCCGCCCACAAGGCACCGTCGGGCATGGCCGCGGAAGTTATCCCTATGGAAAGCCCGACGGTGCCCAGGGCAGAGGCGAATTCGAAAAGGGAATCTCTCAGGGTGTAGCCATAGGCACAGAGCACCATAACACCCAACCCATAGGTGGTCATGTAAAGGAAGACAAACATCGTCACCTGCCGCAGCCCGGTGTCATTCATAAAAACACGCTGGTTTCCTTCCCATACCGGGAGTTCCGCCACAGCGGTCTTTGGAATGAGGTGGTGCTTGATATCCCAAACCAGCATCTTAAACAGAAGATAGATACGGAACTGCTTGATTCCCCCGGCCGTGGAACATGTGCCCCCGCCAATCAGCATCAGAGCGGTCATGAGGGCCACGCCAAAGGCATTCCAGTTGCCGTATCCGACCGTTGAAAACCCCGTGGTTGTAAGCGCCGACACAGTTTCAAACACAGCAACCCGCACCGCCTTGCCCATGTGAGGATAGAGGGCCTGACAGGTCCAGATGAAGGCGGCTGTGGCAGCCAGCGGTATCAAGACGGCCTGGAGGCGGATTTCACCGTTTTTAAACACCACGCCTAATTTCCCCCGCCACAGGAACCAGGCGGTCACAAAGCTCAGGTTGCCCAGCACCATGAGGGACAGGGTGACTGCTTCGACACGGAGGGTGTTCCAGTATCCGATGCTTTCCACTCTTGTTGAAAATCCGCCTGTGGACACGGCGGCAAAGGCGTGGTTCGCTGCATCGAAAGGAGACATCCCTGCCGCCCAGTAGGCCAGAGACCCTGCCCCGGCATAGGCGGAATAAATGATCAAAACAAGGCGGGCTGACTGCCTGACATGGGGCACCAGCTGGTCGCCTCGTCCCTCGGCCCTGGAAATGCCGACTCCGGAGGGGCCGACAATGGCCGACATCATGATAATGGCCAGGCCTGCACCGCCCGCCAATTGGATAATGCTGCGCCAGAGCAGTACCATCGGGCCTGCGGCCGTGACATCCACAACCGACAGTCCCGTGGTCGTCCAGCCGCTCATGGACTCGAAAATCGCCCGGGAAAACGGCAGCCCCAGAACAGAGGCAAAGGGCCAGGCAGAGAAAAGGATGACCGTCATCCAGCCCACGATAACGATAATGCCCCCCTCCTGTACCGACAAGGTTGTGTTGGCCTCTGACCGGAACAGCCGCCACAGGATTCCTCCCAGAATGATAAGGCCTCCTGCGGGAAGACAGAACCACAGAACATGGGCCGATTCTTCGGGGTTGGATACCAGGATAAGAAGCGGCGTCAGCATCAGCCCTCCGGACAGAAGGAGAATCATGCCGATTGAAGAAAACATGGCAGCATAGCGTTTTTTCAGATATTCTTTTTCCCGCATAAGGCCTCCTCTCTACTACCTTTCCTCTCCGGTCAGCACCTTTAAGGCTGGACCGTGGTTCTCCGGCAGGGTGATCAGCACGATGCGGTCTCCTGCCAAAAGGTCGTTTTCTCCCCCGGGGACCATGGGGCGATTATCCCGTATAACAACCGCGATCAGGGCGTTTTCAGGAAGATCGATATCCTTGAGCTGCTTGCCTGCCACAGGGGAGCCTGCCTCCAGAACAATTTCCGTCACATTGACCCGGCCTTCACCCACGGGCAGCAGGTTGAGAATCTGTTCCATGGATGCCCGCTGTTCAATCAGGCTGCCGACGATCCGGGTGGTTGAGAAGGCGGAAACGCCAAGCCTTTCAAATGTCTCGGCATTATCCGGATCATTGGCCAGGGCAATCGCTTTGGGCACGCCGAATTTAAGGGTGGCCAGCTGGCAGATCACCAGGTTGTCCTGATCATTGGGAGTGACCGCCAGTACTGCGTCCGCACCCATTGCACCGGCCTCTTTGAGAATTTCCGGGTCACTGCCGTCTCCGCACAGGACCGTGGCCGTGAGTTGACGGCTCAACAGCACACATTCGCCCTTATCCCGGTTGATTATGGTGACCCGGTATCCTTTGGCGGTAAAATTACGGCAAAGAAAAAACAGGGGTTTGCCCCCTCCGACGATAATGATCTTCACGACACCCCTCCGTCTTGATGCGTTCCGCCGTTGGCCACAGCCTCCAGAAACATGTCTGCGGCCACCGACGTGGGGCAGATGGTGTCAATCCCCAGCTGGGCGTATACCTCCTCCCGTCTGGGATCAAAAACCCGGGCCAGGACATGGGGGACGCGGAAGATCTTTTGGGCGACCTGGGCCACCATGAGGTTGACATTGTCTTCATGGGTCGTGGCAATGAGCACATCGGCATTTTTCAGTTTGGCCGCCTTGAGTACCGCCATGTGAGTGGCGTCGCCGTTAATCCGGAACCCGCTGAAATCCGGGGACAAATCGTCCAGCGCAATTTCGACCCGGTCAATCACCACCACCGAATTCCCGTCCCGGCTGAGGCGATTCGCAAGAAGGGACCCCAGCCGCCCGCAGCCCACCACCACAATATATCTGCTATTTTTCATTAGCTTCCCCTGCCTCCTCTTTTCCGTCCGGACCCAGGTCTATCTTTCCTAACTTGTGCCAGGAGGTCGTTCTATCAAGGTTTGCCCAGGCCGATTTGAACGTCGGATCCATATCCAACGCCGCCCGGTAAAACTTCTGGGCCTCTAATCCGTCCCCCTTGATTTCTATCAGTACCCCGAGCAGATTGTATGCTTCGGGATGGGCTGGGTCTGCTGCGATAGCTTTTCTGGCCGTTTCACGGGCAGCGGAAAATTTCCGATCCGAAATGCAGCGCTTTGTGAGTTCAATGAGGGACGAGTAGTCAACCGCGCTTTCCGCTTCCAATGCCTCGCGCGCCATGATCCGGATTGCCAGCTCTCGAATTTCCGCAGGACTGAAGGGTTTCTGGATAAAATCGACCGCACCCAGCTTCATGGCCTCCACAGCCGACTCGACCGTTCCATGAGCGGTAATAATGATCACCCGGGTTTCGGGCCATTCCTCCTTGATTCTGCGCAACACCGCCATCCCGTCCATTCCCGGCATTTTCAGGTCCAGGAACACCAGGGTAGCCTGCGTGTCTTCCAGCTTTTGAAGCGCCTCTTCGCCGTTCACCGCTGTCCGGAGGGGAATTCCCAGCGGTTCCAGGGACTGGTCCATGGTCAGACGTATATTTTTTTCATCGTCAATGATCAGTATGGATTTTGTTTTCATTGCATCCTCCTATTGATTTATGGGCAAAGTAAAGGTGAACGTGCTTCCTGTATCCGGGGACGAATCCACCCAAATCGTACCGGCATGGGCTCTTACAATCTCCTTGCAGATGGCAAGCCCCAGACCGGTGCCTCCTGCTTCCCGGCCTCTAACCTGAACAAATTTCTGAAATATTTTCGATTGATAGGGCTGGGGGATTCCCGGCCCATTGTCCTGAACAGACAGGTGGACATTCGGCCCGATTCTCTGGGCCCGAAGCGCGATGCGCCCGCCCCTGCCCACATAACGGAGGGCGTTGGAAACCAGATTGGTCAGGACCCAGGTGATTTTGTTTGCGTCCGCCCGGACCCTGGGCAGTTCACCGGGAATCTCCGACACCAGGTCAACCGCCTGCATATCCAGCTGGCCTTTAAAAACCGTCCAGACATGTTCAAAAAGGGTCACGACCCGGACGCTGTCATATTCCATTTCGATCCGGCCGGCTTCGATCTTTGAAAGATCCAGCAGATCATTGACAAGGGCTTTCATGCGGAGGACCTCCTCATGGGCGGCCCGAAGGAGATCATGGTCCTTTTCCTTCAGCGCACCGTCAGCGTGTTCCAGCAGAAGATCTACACTCATTCCCAGGCTGGTGAGAGGGGTGCGCAGCTCATGGGATGCGGCCATGACAAATTCGCTTTTGAGTTGTTCAACCTCCTTGAGCCGGGTTATATCCCGGAGCAGAAGCACGATTCCCGAAAGACGGCGGTCCTTGCCCAGGATAGCGGTAACCGAAAACAGGCAGTGCCGAGTTCGGTTACCCGCAGTCAGGACAACCATCCGTTCATCCTCCGGAATACTCGGATGAGAGCCGGTTTCGATCGTTTCCCGGATCAGGTCGCATAGATTTGAATCGGGCAGGATATCCGTGCACTGCAGCAAGACCGTCTCCGCCAGGGTCATCCCCAACATTTCCCTTGCGGCAGGGTTGATACTGGTGATGTTCAGCTTGATGTCAAACACCACCAATCCGTCCTCAATACTTGAGAGTATGGCCTCTCCCTTGTTTTTTTCAGAGATGATCTGCTCGATATTCATCTCATGATACCGGAGAAGCTTTGTCGCCATCTCGTTGAACTCCCTGGCCAGGCTTCCCAGTTCGTCGTCGGTTTCCACAGGCACCTGTACGGCGTAGTCCCCAGCCGAGATCTTTCTTGAGGCCGCCATGAAGCCCCGGATCGGCCGTACCACTCTTTCCGCGAGAAAAAGGCTGAAGATCAGGGCCACAACCAATGCGGCACCCGCCACAAATGATGTGGACCAGATCGCCCGGTTGGCCACAACACCGACCTTTACACTGGCGGCATACATGGTGTCCTCATTGAGCCGGCGCAGGTCGATACAGGCGTCCCTCACCTTTGTGAACAGGGGATAAACGAATTTCCGGTATGAGGCGGACACGGAGGAGGGCCGGACCTTTAAATCGGTCCATTGGGAAAACCCGTACCGGTACGCCCGGTATCCAGCCTCAATTTCACGAACCAAGTCCGCCTCCCCCGTGATGGTAATGTTATCCTTGGCCCGGACCAGCCATTGCAGAAACAAGGCTTCATTCTCCCTGAACTGTGAGATCCCTGTCTCCGACTCTCCAAGATAGATCAGAAGAATGCCGCTATCCTGACGTTCCAGGGCATCCACCATGTTTTCCGCAGCCAGGATGCTTCTGTAATTCTCATTCAGGATCGCATCCGAAGCTTTGCCCAGGGAGACGAGGTTGGCAACCGACCATACGAACACAAGTCCCATGAGGGCAAAGGCCACACCGTAGCCGGTCAGAATTTTCTTTTTTAATGTCATTATGATGTATCCCACCTGATTTTTTGATCAATCACCTCTATGTCGTCCCCATAACCATGGAACTGAGCAAAAAGAATGCCTTTGTATTTTTTGGGTTTATTTACAGCCGGTTGGCTCTTTTTCGACGTCAAGTTAAAATTGTTCAATTCAAAAACCTTGAATTTTGCAATAAAACCGTATTGCACTTTGCACGAGTTTTTAAGTCTGATATTTTGAGTGCCTAATTGAAAAACGTATTAATGCCTTAAAAAAACAAGGAATAAAACTTACATGGGAGATATAACCGTCGCACTACCGGCCCTGATATTCGGCTTGCTGCTGCTTGTATGGAGTGCAGACCGCTTTGTTGAAGGAGCCGCAGCAACAGCAAGACATTTTGGCGTGCCACCGTTGATTATTGGAATGGTGATTGTTGGTTTCGGCACATCTACCCCGGAAATGCTTGTTTCTGCACTGGCCGCATTGAAGAACAGCCCCGGTATCGCCATAGGAAATGCATACGGGTCGAACATTGCCAACATTGGATTAATTTTAGGGATTACCGCCCTGATCAATCCGATTATGTTTCGCTCCAACATATTGAGAAAAGAACTTCCCATTCTTACAATCATTACGGGCGTTTCCATTGTCCTTTTAATGGATCTTCGAATATCTTTGATTGATGGAATCATACTGTTGGTTCTTTTTATCGGTCTCCTTTCTTGGACACTCCAACAGGGAATCCATCAAAAAGCAGATCCCATGGGCATGGAAATGGAGCGGGAGTTGAAATCCGATCAAAGGCCTTTAGGCAAAGCTGTTTTATGGCTTTTTATCGGGCTGGTTCTTCTGATCATCAGTTCACGGATTCTGGTCTGGGGGGCTGTGCAAATTGCAATGTTTTTAGGCGTCAGTGATATGATCATCGGCCTTACCGTTGTTGCCCTGGGCACTTCTCTTCCTGAACTTGCATCCTCGATCCTTTCTGTAAAAAAAGGAGAGCACGATATTGCCCTTGGCAATGTTTTAGGGTCCAATCTGTTCAATACATTAGCGGTTGTCGGAATCGCCGGTGTCATTCATCCCTTTGAAATCCCTGCCGAAGCCCTTGTCAGGGATACGGTGGTGATGACGGGATTAACCCTATCCCTTTTCATTATCGGGTTTGGTTTCAGGGGAAGGCCCGGCCGGATAAACAGGATAGAGGGGCTTATGCTGTTATTGGTTTACATTGTTTATACCATCTACCTGGCACGTCTGACACTGAAGGCATAAGAATAAACTTTTTTGAATCAGTCAAGCTGGTATTTTTTTCTTTTTCTCCACAACGTTGCAGGATCAATCCCCAATATTTTTGCGGCTTCGTCAAGGGATACCGTGTTCAGAATGACGTTCCGGATATGCTGTTTTTCAATTTCAGCCAGACATTCCAATTTTTCATGCGTAGCCTGGTCCGGATTATAGTTTAATATACCGGGGGATAGATCTTTTTCTGTGAGCACCTTACCACCGGCTGAAATTACGGCCCGCTCAATGATATTGGAAAGCTCTCTGACATTACCCGGCCAGGGGTAAGCCTGAAATCGTTCAAGTGCAGCCTGGTTCATACTTCGGATCGTTTTCCCGTTTACCCGTGAGGATTTTTTTAATAACATTTCGGACAGCAGCTTTATGTCCTCCGGGCGGTCCCTGAGCGGGGGCAGAAAAAGCTCCATCACATTGAGACGGAAGTAAAGGTCCTTTCTGAAGGCACCATCCTCGACCAGGGCTTCCAGGTCTCTGTTGGTTGCTGCAATGATACGAACATCCACAGATCTTGCCTCCGGATCTCCAATACATTCATACGCATGCTCCTGAATAAAACGGAGCAGTTTCCCCTGAATCGATTTCGGGATTTCAGACACCTCGTCAAGAAAAACTGTTCCCCCGTCCGCTATCTTGAGTTTGCCAAGCTTATTCTTGACCGCCCCGGTAAAGGCTCCCTTAACATGGCCGAAAAGATCACTCTCCAACAGATTTTCCTGAAAGGCGGCACAGTCCACCACGACAAAGGGTTTTTCCGATCGGGGGCTCCAGTCATGAATAAGCCTGGCCAGAAGGCTTTTACCGGTTCCGCTCTCACCGCCGATGAGTATGGTGGCATCAGAGTCCGAAGCCTGCCTTGCTGTTTTAAGAATTTTCAGAAGCCTTGGATTGCGGGTTATAAAACCGCCTTCGGAGAAGATGCCCTTGAGGGACGCAATTTCGTTTTCCATTTGACTGAACCGCTTAATTTTTTCCAGCACAAGATCCAACTGCCCCGGTACAAAAGGCTTTGGTAGATAGTCAAAAGCCCCCATTTTTACTGCATTTACAGCAGTTTCTATACTGGCATATGCCGTAATCATCAGCACCTGAGTTTTGATTCCGCTTTCAATAATTTCCTGGAGAACATCCAGGCCGCTTTTGTCAGGCAGTTTCAGATCCAGCAGGATTAAATCAGGAAGCCGGCTCTTAGCACACGCAAGCCCTTTTTCTGCGGTTTCTGCGCTGAAGACCTCAAAGTTATTCTCTTCAAAATAAATCTCCAGTGTCGTCACAATATTGGAATCGTCGTCAATGATCAGGACTTTATTCATCTGTATTCTCCTTGATGCTACCGGGTATCCAGAATGTAAAGCTCGTTCCTTCACCCACTCGGCTTTTTACCTTGATATCTCCGCCGTGCTGGTCAATGATATCTTTTACAATGGCCAGTCCCAGACCGACAGTGCCGCTTTTCCCCCGTTCTGAAAATTGGGTGAAGCGGTCAAAAATATGTGGAATATATTCAGGCTTTATTCCTTCTCCCGTATCGGAACATTGGAAATAGCATCGTTGCCCCTGCCGGTAGGCCTTGAAAAGTACAACTCCTCCTTTTGAGGTATACCTCAGCGCATTTCCAATCAAGTTTGTTATGACCCAGGGAAATCGAAAGGAGTCAATGGTGACGTCAGGCAAATTATCCGGAATATCCAAATGAATTGAAAGCCCTTTTCTCTCAGCCTGTTTTATCAAGGGGGTGACAGACTCGGTGATCACCATCTTAATATCCAGGGTCTCTTTAGGGCGAGGCTGGGACATGGTTTCGAGGCGGGAAACATCCACCAGCTCATTAATCAGAGAAGCCAGTCTCGAACAATCGTCAATAGCCGTATCATAGAGCTTTTTTTGTTTTTCCGGGATTAACTTTTCCCCTCGGCTCTGCAGCAGACCCAGGCTCATGCTTAATGATGTCATAGGCGTTTTCAACTGATGGGAGATATCGGCAATGAATTTGCCTTTTGCCTCCTCGCTCTGTCGCACCTTCTCTTTTTCTGCAGCAATAATATTATCCCGGTGATTGTCATAGTGTGAAATCCGTTTGAAAAGTTGATTGAACGCTCCGGCAAGAACCCCGATTTCATCATTGGTTTTTACAGGCATATTGGGATAATCGCCACTTCCTTCTTTAATTGTGGACAGTTGATCGGCCAATTTAATAATAGGCATTGCGATTCTGTGTGAAAAAAAATAATTTAAACTCAACAGGGTTACAATAACAATCCCGAAGAACACCACGGCATTTCTCTGGGCCTGCCCTGCAAGGGTCCGGGTCTCTATTTCGGCCCGCTCCATAGCCTGCTCATTAACCGAGACAAGCTCATCAATCGTCAGAATCATCTCTGCCGTAATGGCAAATATGTCGAAAATTTCCTGCTCCCATACTTTTGATCTTCTTTTGTCCAAGAGAGAAACTGCTTTTTTATATTGAGAATAACTTTGGAGCAGTTGTTCAATGAGTTCAAGTTCACCCTTTTCCGTGATGTTGTCTCTACAGATATCAAGCGCATCAGAAATTTTTTTTACAAGCTCCGGAGGGATATCCGCTAAACGCGCTTCTCTGTTAACCGGGGCAAGAAAAAGATTTCGTATCTCTTCCAATAATTTTCTGCTCTCCTGGGCTGCCTTAATGCTTTTGTAGTTTTTGGACAGGATTTGTTCTGCGCTTTCTCCCAGGATTGTTAGATATTGATGATTAAGAAATGCGGCTGCGATCAGCGCAATCGTTGGCAGAAGGCTTACCAGAAAAATTTTGAATCTTATTGATCGCCTTGGGATATGTGATATCATTCCGTTACATTTAAATTTCATGTTGACCATTCTATTTCTGCCTTATCTTAGTATCATTGTTATGCTGTTGCATACTCAATCGGCAACCTCAGATCCATATCCAACTCAAAAATTCCGTAAGGGTTTATATGGTTATAGATTAATAGGGATCGAATTATTTTTCCAAAGAGCCTGTTTTCATGCTGGTTGACCGCTGCCCGGGCAAGTCGATTCAGAACAGCATCGATAAGGCTTTCTGTCTGGTGGTTTTTGAACCAATTATATGCCAGATTTATTGCTTCAGGAATTGTCTGTCCCTGGGGATAAATTTCGTTTACAAGCCATTTAGAAAAAGACTCTTTAACTGGTTCCGAGAGCCGATTAATTCCAAGAAATGATAAAATTTCGGTTCGGTGACGTTTTCCTGATCGACCATCCCAATCATAATCATCAATATCTGTCACCGGCACTTCAAGTTGTTCTGATAAGTAGAGGAGTGATGTCTCTGCAATTTCGCTGTGACTTTTTATGAATCTACCAGAATATTGGTAATATTTGAGTTGAATCGTAAAACCAAGATGATTTCGAGGTGGTTTCGTTTTCAGTAATTGACGTTCGTCATAAGTTAAACCCCAGATATTCACCAATTCATCTGTATCCCAGACTCTTTTCATGTCAGCCCTCCATCGAAATTGGAGATACAGAATACCAAGATATCTGCATTTGTCAAAAGATGGCACTTTATGCAGCTATGTGGTCATTGGGCCAACGCCGCAGGTGGGTGACTTTTAGTTCAAACATTATTTAATAAAATCAATCCGGTAAAACACAACCATGCACCATGATTCAGCTTTACTCAACGCGTTGATTCTGGTATTTTTGTCACAATAGATAAACCCTTTGTTGATCCAATTAAATCTTCTGTGAACAAATTAGTCCCCACCCAAAGAAAGGTAATGTCAGGATACGATAATGCGGCTTATGTACAAATTTATTTTCGTAATTTTTTTCCTGCTGTTATATAGTATTCCAGACCATTGCCATGCCCATGATAGCGATACCGGTGATTTTCTTAAATCGCTGACCCAGGAAGAGCTGCAATGGCTTAAAGCCCATCCGGTGATCAGACTCGGGATGGCGTCTGACCGTCCCCCCTTTGATTTTATCGATGGCCAGGGACAATCCCAGGGAATAATTGCCGACTATGTTGAATTGATCGCAAGCCGTCTTCAGGTGAGCTTTAAACGTATGGAAAAAGAAGACGGTTCCCGGCTTTCATGGGCACAAATACTAAAGGCGGCCGAAAACAGGCAAATAGATTGTGTGGCCGGCCTGGCAAAGACAAAGGAACGGGCAAGCTATCTTGCGTTCACCCGGCCCTATCTTGATTTGCCTTATGTTCTGGTGGTTGACCGGAATAATAACATATCCAAAAAAGTCTCCGATTTTAACGGCCAGAAAGTTGCTGTGGTGGATGCTTACTCCATCAGCAAACAACTGCGTATGCAATATCCGGAACTGATCTATGTTCCTGTGGAAAACCCGCTGGAGGGGCTGCAGGCCGTTGCCTTTGGCCGGGCTGCCGGCTACGTGGTGAATGCGGCCTATGCAAGTTACCATATAAAAAGATACAACTTAAACCAGCTGAAGATTGCGGCGGCTCTGGAAGGCTTAGAAACTCAGCTTCGTATGGGGGTGCGCAAGGACTGGCCAGTGCTTGCCGGTATCCTGGATCAAGCCGTTGCCTCTTTGACACCCCGGGAAACAACTGCCATCCGCAACCGATGGATCTCCCTTGATTATGAAAAGAAGATGGCCTGGCATAAAGTTCTGGAGGTGGCAATCCCTGCCGTCCTTATTTTCCTGGTCATCATTGGGGTGGTGTTAATCGTCAACAGGAGATTGAAAAAAGAGATTGTCAAACGCCAGCAGACTGAAAAACTATTATTAAAAAGCGAAGAACGCCTCCGCTTTGCCCTGAATGCAGCCAACGCCTATCATTGGCAGATCAACATGCAGTCCCGGAAAATTACGTATAGTTCATTACAGATTTTTGTTTCCGCAGGTTATTCAGAACAGGAGGCACCGCTGACCCTGGATCACTTTTTTTCTTTTGTTCACCCGGATGATATTGCATTGCTTGATGACGCATTTCAGCGATTTTTTTCAGGTGAAACAACCTTAAAAAGAGATTACCGGCTGCGCCGTAAACAATCCGGATGGATATGGATCCATTCCGCAGGACAGGTCGTGGAATGGGATGCCCAGAATCAGGTATCCGAAATCGCAGGCCTGACCATGGATATTACAGAACGGTACACTCTGCTTGAAAAAATTACCCGCTCCCAGGAGCAGCTGCGAATTATATCGGAGCATACCCACGACTGGCAATCCTGGCGGGATCTTGACGGCAAACTGGTCTGGGTGAATCAGGCCGTTGAAAGAGTAACAGGTTATACTGTGGCCGAGTGTATGGAGATGGATGACTATCCTTTTCAAATATACGATAAACGGGACTGGGATGCTTATAGAAATCTCACAGACGCGGCCCTTGAAGGGGGAGGCCGTCAGGAGGCACAGATCCGTGTCCGGCGCAAGGACGGCAGTCAGGTCTGGGTTTCCTGCGCCTATGAACCGGTCCTGGACAAAAACGGCTATATCATAGGGCTTGCGGGCGCGGCCAAGGATATTACAAAGCAAATAAAGGCGGAACAGGGGCTTCGCCTGTTATCCAAGGTTTTTGAAGACAGCTCGGATCCGATTCTGATCACGGATCTTTCCGGAAACATCATGGATCTGAATGAAGCCACCATTGAGGTTTACGGATATTCCAGGGAAGAGCTTCTGGGTAAATATATCGGGATCCTTGCCTCGGAAGAAGCTGAGATCAGGGGCAGCACCCTTTACCAGCGCTGTATCAAGGGAGAAGTATTAAAAAATATCGAGGGCAGCCGGACCCGAAAGGATGGGATCGTCCTTCCCCATCTGCTGACCTATTCCCTATTAAAGGACGACAAAGGCAAACATTTAGGCATCGCATCCATTGCCAAGGATATTACCTGGATCAAGGAGGCGGAAAAAGAACTTGAAACCTACCGGGATCACCTGGAAGACCTGGTAAAAGAGCGGACCCTTGAACTGGAAGAGGCAAGGCAGGTGGCCGAAGAAGCCACAAAGGCCAAAAGTGATTTTCTGGCCAACATGAGCCATGAAATCCGCACCCCGCTCAATGCCATCATCGGCTTTGCCCATCTGGCCCTTCAGACAGAGCCAGATTCACGCCAGTACGATTATCTCCATAAAATTCAAAACGGGTCCAAGGCGCTCATCGGCGTTATCAACGATATCCTTGATTTCAGCAAGATTGAGGCCGGTAAACTCAGCATGGAGTCCATTGAATTTTTTCTGGAAGATGTTCTGGATACCGTTACCAATCTTGTGGGGATCAAGGCCCAGGAAAAGGGCCTTGAGGTGATATATAACATTGATCCCAACATTCCCCGTAGTCTTATAGGGGATCCCATCCGGCTGGGCCAGATTCTTCTCAATCTGACCAATAATGCGGTAAAGTTTACAAAAAAAGGGGAGATTGTTTTGGGGTGTGCCTTGCTTGACGAAGATGCAGATGAGGCCCGGCTTGAGTTTTACGTCCAGGACACCGGCATCGGACTGACCCAAGCCGAGCAGGGCAAATTATTTCAGGCCTTTTCCCAGGCAGATTCCACCACCACCCGCAAATACGGGGGCACAGGCCTGGGCCTGTTTATCTGCAAATCCCTGGTGGAAATGATGAACGGCCATATCCGGGTGCAAAGCGAATATGGCCAGGGCAGCACCTTTATTTTCACCGTCCGTTTAAAGCGTATTGGCTCACAAACGATTGCATCCCGCTTTGCCGCCGCCGACATCCCAAAGAAAAAAGTCCTGGTGGTGGATGATAATCACATCTCCCGTACGGTGCTGGAAAAAATGCTTAAGGCCATGTCCTTCAAGGTGGTCCAGGCTGACAGTGCAGAGGCCGGTCTGGAGGTGCTGGTGATGGCCCGCAAACAGGGTGATCCCTTTGACCTGGTGCTCATGGACTGGCAGATGCCGGGAATGGATGGACTGCAAGCCTCTGAAAAGATAAAAACCGATTTGGGAGGCAAGATCCCTTCGGTTATCATGGTTTCGGCCTATGCCCGGGAGGAACTGATGCATAAAGCCAATCGCCTGGGACTTGACGGCTATCTGGTTAAACCGGTTTTTCCGTCTTTATTGTCCGATGCAATCATGACGGCACTGGGAGAAAAAATGCATCCACGCGCTTTTGCGCAGCATAAAGAGCCGTTTCCCAGCGTGGCGGAAATCCGGGGCGCAAAACTTCTGCTGGTCGAAGACAACGAGGTGAATCAGCAGGTGGCCAGGGGAATTCTGGAAAAAAATGGTTTTGTTGTGGATCTGGCAGAGAATGGCGTTGTGGCACTGGAGGCTGTGCAGAAAACAGAATATGACGCTGTGCTCATGGATATCAACATGCCGGAAATGGACGGTTACACCGCCAGCCGTGAAATCCGACAACTGCCGGGGTTTAAGGCCCTGCCCATTATCGCCATGACAGCCAATGCCATGGCTGGTGACAGGGAAAAAGCCCTGGCTGCGGGAATGAATGTTCATGTGGCCAAACCCATTGATGTCAAGGAGCTGCTCAATACGTTGAGAACATGGATAAAGCCTGCCAGAGAAAGATCTGGCCAGGGAAGGAAATCCCCGCCCAAGAAAGAAGTTGACAGTGGCGCATTATCTGAAAATTTGGGGCCTGTGCCGGGCATTAACATCCAGGAGGGGCTGGATCGCCTGGCCGGGGATACGCTTTTGTACCGGAATCTTTTAAAAAAATTTGCCGGGAATCAGGCAGATACGGCAGATAAAATTCACCAGGCCCTGATCGCCAAGGATATGGAAACCGCGAAAAGACTTGCCCATACTGTTAAAGGCGTTTCAGGCAATATCAGCGCAACCCTTGTTTTTGAATCAGCAACACGTCTGGACGATGCACTCAAAAACAAAGACATTCAGGCGGCCATGGCCCTGCTGCCTGATTTTTCTGCCTGTCTTTCAGAAGTTATTCAGGAAATCAATCGCCTTGAAACAGGTAAGGACGGACTAAAACAATCACAGGATGGCCCTGCCTCGGCCCCTGGTGCGCTCAAACTGCAGCTGATAACGCTTCAAAAAATGCTCGACGAGAACGATACCCAAGCCCTTCGCATGGTCAGACAGATCAGGAATCAGATTCCGGGAGATGTTAGGGACGGCCTGGTTGATCAGCTTACCCGGGAGATTTGCGAATACGATTTTGATAAAGCCCAGGATACCCTTCAAAATCTTTGCCGGGAAATGGGACTTGACCTGGAGTGTCTAAAAACGCCCTAAATGGGAAAATGGGCAAGTTATTTAAGACTCGTTCCTTAACTATTTTATTGTTTTATGTCATTCTAATGTTTCGAATGTTTTTCATGATTTTGCAGCGGACCGCAAAAAGCAGCGGACCCTGAACAGTGACGTTATGTGCGAACAGGAGATGTGAACATATAGATGATAACCATCAGACAGATTTCGGAAAAAGAAGTACCGATGAGTATGTTGCTTCATGCAGACCCATCAGAAAAATGTATTGATAAATATCTTCCCGGATCAAAATGCTTTGGCGCATTTGTTGAAAACGCTTTAGTTGGCGTGTGTGTAACAAACTTGAACGATGCTGATGCATGGGAAATATATAATATTGTTGTGATTCCGGAGAAACAGAAACAAGGGTTTGGGAAAAAACTTCTTGAGTTTGTAATCAATTATTTCGAAGAGATAGGTGCAAAGTCGCTTGAATTAGGTACTGGCACATTTGGTTACCAATTGTTGTTTTATCAACGATTTGGATTCAGAGTTGAAAGTATTCGGAAAAATTTCTTTGTTGATAATTATTTCGAACCTATTTATGAAGAAGGCATACAACTTAAAGACATGCTCAGATTAAGCCTAAAATTTAACTGGCCGGGCACATAACCTTTAGGATTGTATCGACCCAAATTACAAGTTTGAATCACATCTGATGGGGGCGATCTCAATCCTTTGTTCAAGGAGCTCGGCACCGGAGCCAAGTCCATTTTTTTGCCATAAGGGTTTTGCTTTGAATGATTCAGGAGGGAGATCCCACCGAAGCAGAACAAGGCAAATTAACACGGATGCAAATTTCACTGCGCGCCATTTTCACCGGTTATTTGCTACGTTAACCTCATTTAAAGGATTTCGAATGAACAACATCTTGCAATGCCATGAAATCGTTAAAACCGATTTTGTTAAGGCAGAGAACTGTTATCTATATGACAAAGAGGGTAAACAATATGTTGATTTTGAGTCAGGTATTTGGTGCACTGCTCTCGGACATTGCCATCCTCGAATCAATAAAACAATAGAAGCTCAAATTAAAAAAGTCGTTCATCTTGGCACGCGCTACCCTCACTTTACTGCCCAAGAAACCGCAAAAGACATTCTTGATATCGTTGGGATTGAAAATGGCAAATGTGTCTTTCTTAGTTCTGGCAGCGAGGCGGTTGAATTCGGCGTGCAAATAGCAAGACGCGTAACAGAAAAGCCATTGTTTCTGACATTCTCGAACTCCTATCTTGCGGCATACGGTTCTGCCGGGAAAAAGGACGCTGATGAATGGCAATTGTTTGATTGGAGTGCCTGTGAACATGATGGTCAATGTGATTGTTTAGATAAGATCCCATTTGAAAATATAGGCGGTTTTGTCTTTGAGCCTGGCGGAAGTGGATCTGGGTTTGTAAAATTCCCTCCCAAACAACTTGTAAAAGACATTACCCATAGAGTTAAACAACAGGGAGGTCTTCTCGTTGTCAATGAAATCACAACAGGTATCGGTCGCACAGGGAAATGGTTCGGTTTCCAGCATTATGACATCCAGCCGGATATCGTTGCTATTGGAAAAGGCATTGGAAATGGATACCCTGTCAGTGCGGTCGCGGTGAGGCGGGATATCGCTGAAAAGATAGAATGCAGTGGGTTTGGTTACGCTCAGTCCCATCAAAATGATCCTCTGGGCTGCTCGATCGCTAAAGAGGTAATCACTATTTTTAAGGATGAGGACCTAATTGAAAAAGGCAATACAATCGGAGCCTTTTTTCTTGATGGGTTGAAACGAATTGAAAGAAAATTTGATGTTGTAAAAGATACACGTGGAAGAGGTCTATTACTTGCGTTGGAGTTCTATCCACATGCCCAAATTACAGCAACCTGGGCTTATCATGCGCTCCTGGCAAAGGGTTTCTTGGTCGGGTATTATCCTAATGGAAATATTCTGCGATTCGATCCAGCATTGACGGTTGATAAAAAAGAGATCGAACGGTTGCTGGCGTGCATAGAATCAATCATAGAAGCTACGGGCTAACATGGCTAATGCAGCCGACGCAAAAAGCAGCGCGGCTGATTAGCCGCGTTAACTATTCTGGTTCACCAGGGCTTTTCTCCTGCAGTCGACTTCCCTTTTTCACCCGTGAACGGAGTCCAACAGATGCAGGTAAACATAAAAAATTTGAAGGAAGTGTCCGTTTTGTGAATCCCATAAGGTTATCAGAAGAGGTTTTGATGAAACAGAATCTTGCCAAGCAGCGTTATGAATGCAAAGACTGCGGAAAGCGTTTCGATGATCTTACCGGCACAATTTTTTCAGGACATCATCAATCTCTCTCAAAGTCTGGATACCAGGGACTTTGGTTTACATCGATGAATATGCAATCTATAATCGGCTGAACGATATCTTATGACCCCTCTCTTAGCTGACAACCCCAAAATTTCAACGAAAACGATTCAGAATATTTTAGGCCATTCAGAAGCCCGGACAACTGAAATATACCTCCATAAGCTGGATGGTGCCATAGAGAGTGCTATGGATTCCATATCCGGGAGATTTGCGCCAAAAATTGAAAAACCGCAACCAGAAACCGCAACCAGAAACGAAAAAAGCTTCCAGAAAAAACACTGAAAGCCTCTAATCATGCTGGTCGGGGCGAGAGGATTCGAACCTCCGACATCCTGCTCCCAAAGCAGGCGCGCTACCAGACTGCGCTACGCCCCGATTTTAAGATTAAGTTGGAGGAAGTATTTATCACTTGAAATAAAAAAAATCAATATCAATCTTGTCGCTCAGGCCTTCGCCATAATTTTGAAATGGATTAAGAGGTTACATGGCTCAGGCTTTGGCCCTATCTACAGGGTATGGCAATTTCCTTGACACTACCATGAAGACGGGGTATTTTAGTAGACTTTGTGTAAAGTGTTTGCAGTATGTATAAATCAGTTAAGGTATAATTATTATTTTTTGAAGGTGCGTTTAGAATAGCGCCAATAACAGGATATAACAGGACAAAATCATGCAGGTAAAAATCGAAGACCAGAGCAGTGTTAAAAAAGTGCTTTCTTTTGAAATTCCTAAGGAAACAATTTCCAAAGAGTTAAATAAAGCCTATGCCGATTTAAAGAAAAACGCAGATATCAAAGGCTTTAGAAAAGGAAAAATTCCCAGAAAAGTGCTTGAAAACCGGTTTGCCGCAGACGTTCATGCCGAGGTTGCCCCGCGCCTGATTCAGGAGGCTTTTATTGAGGCTGTTGAAAATCATAAGTTAGATATCGTGGGCGGACCCCAACTCGACCCCCCGGAGCTTAAGCCGGACGCTGACTATGCGTTTGAGATCACTGTGGAAGTTAAACCGGAACTGGATGATATTGATTTCCAGGGCATTGAAATTAAAAAGGTGCTCTATGAAGTAACCGATGCCGATATTGAAAGCCAGATATATATGCTGCAAAAGACCATGGCCACAAAGCAGAAGGTTGAAGAGGAACGTCCGGTAAAAGAAGGCGACTTTGTTCTGATTGATTATGAAGGCTTTTTAAATGGAGAAGCCTTTGAGCATACCCCTAAAGTTGAAAATTATTTAATAAATATTAACCAGAGTCCTTTACCCAAGGAGTTTTCCGAAAAACTTATCGGTGCCATTCCGGTTCAGGAGCTGGAAATTGAAGTGGTTTACGGTGATGATTTTCATGACGAGAATCTGAAAGGAAAAACCATTGTTTATAAAGTCACGCTCAAGGAGATCCAGGAAGAGATTCTGGCCGAAGCCAATGATGATCTTGTTAAAGGACTTGGAAAGTTTGAATCCCTTGATGAGGTAAAAACCTCTATTCGTGAAAATCTTGAAAAGGGTATTGTTCAGCGGGTTAAACACGAGATAAGTGAACAGATTTTCCAGGCCTTGCTCGAAAAAACAGATTTTGAAGTTCCCCAAGCCCTTGTTGAAGGCGAACTAAACGGCATTATTTCCGAGACGGAACAGGCCTATGCCCAGAATAACACCTCCCTTGAAGCAGTCGGCTTAACCCGGGAACTCATGCAGGAAAAATACAGAGATGTGGCTGAAAAACAAGCCCGCCGCCATCTGATTCTGGATAAAATGATTACCCAGGAAAAAATTGAACTCAGCGATGAAGAACTTGATGCAAGCTTTGAAGATATGGCCCAGGCCATGAGTGCGACAAAGGACGCCATCAAGAATTTCTTCAATTTGGATCCACGCCAGCTCGAATATTATAAACATACCCAGCTTGAAAAAAAGGCCATTGATCTTATAATAGAAAAAAGCAATGTAGTTGAAGTGGCGCCGGAAGATGCGCAAGCTGCAGTTGCACAACAAACTGAAGAAGAAAGTACACAAGCGTAAAAATAAATCCGTAAGCTTATTGAAACGGGTCTATTCCGAAACGCTTGGGCGGTAACAAGGTTAAAAACATATATTCAGATCATGACAAGGAGTTAAATTGTGCCTCTTATTCCAATGGTTGTTGAGCAGAGCAACAGGGGAGAACGTGCCTATGATATCTATTCTCGGCTCTTAAAAGACAGGATTATTTTCTTAGGATCACCCATTGACAATGAAGTTGCCAACCTCATTGTTGCACAGATGTTGTTTCTTGAATCCGAAGATCCTGAGAAAGATATCAATTTTTATATCAATTCTCCTGGTGGCGTTGTGACAGCAGGCATGGCCATTTATGATACCATTCAGTACATCAAGCCGGATGTGTCAACGGTGTGTATCGGCCAGGCAGCCAGTATGGGGGCGTTTCTTCTCGCTGCCGGAACATCCGGTAAACGGTTTACCCTGCCCAATGCCAGGATTATGATTCATCAGCCGCTGGGTGGTGCCCAGGGCCAGGCCACTGACATCAAGATTCAAGCCACTGAAATTTTAAGAATGAAAGATACTTTGAACGAAATTTTATCAAAGCATACGGGACAGGATATTGAAAAGGTTGCGGCTGATACGGAACGTGATTTTTTCATGTCCGGGGCGCAAGCGTTGGAATACGGTATCGTTGACCGTGTGGTCAGTGACAGAAGCCAATTGGAACAGACCTCTGAGCAGGAGGGGTCAAAGGAGTCATAAAATATGGCCAAAAAAGATGATACAAGCGATCAGTTTTTCTGTTCATTCTGCGGTAAAAACCAAAAGGAAGTAAAAAAACTGATCGCCGGGCCCAGCGTATATATCTGCAATGAATGCATTAAGCTGTGCGGTGAGATTATTGAAGATGAAGAAAAGGAACTGGCTGTCGAGCCCGAGATTGCCAAGGAGTTCATGGTGCCAAAGCAGATCAAGGCCCAGCTTGATTCATATATTATAGAACAGGACCGTGCAAAAAAGGTCTTGGCCGTGGCGGTTTATAACCATTATAAACGCCTGGCGTCACATCTGGCAAAAAGCGGTGATGAGGTGGAGATTCAGAAAAGCAATATTCTGATTATCGGACCCACCGGATGTGGAAAAACCCTTCTGGCCCAGACCCTTGCCCGGTTTCTGGATGTCCCTTTTGCCATTGCTGATGCCACGGCCCTGACCGAGGCTGGCTATGTTGGAGAAGATGTGGAGAATATTATTCTCTCCCTGGTTCAGAACGCTGATTACGACATTGAAAAGGCCCAGAAAGGTATTATCTACATTGATGAGATAGATAAAATTTCCCAGCGGGGGGATAACCCTTCAATTACCCGGGATGTCTCCGGGGAAGGGGTCCAGCAGGCCCTGCTCAAGATCATTGAAGGCACCATTGCTTCGGTACCACCCAAGGGGGGAAGAAAACATCCCCAGCAGGATTATGTAAAGGTGGATACCTCCAATATCCTGTTTATCTGCGGGGGAACCTTTACGGGGCTTGAAAAAGTTGTTGAGCGGCGTTTAACTCAGAAAATCATGGGATTTGGTGCCAAAATTGCCGATAAAAAAAATGTGAATATCGGCGAACTGCTGGAGCAGGTAAAGCCCGAAGATCTAATTAAATTCGGCCTGATCCCCGAGTTTTTAGGACGCCTGCCCATTATCACGTCCATAGGGGAACTTAATGAAACCTCTTTGGTTAAGATTCTGACCGAACCCAAGAACGCACTGGTTCGGCAGTATCAGGAACTTTTCCGCATGGAAGGGGTGAGCCTGCAGTTCACGGACGAGGCCCTTGAAGCCATGGGCAAGGAAGCTGTTGCCAGAAAATCCGGTGCCCGGGGGCTTCGCGCCATTATGGAGGAAACCATGATGGACATCATGTATGAACTGCCTTCCAAAAAAGATGTGGTTGAGTGTGTGGTGGGCGAAGAAGTGGTATTAAACAACGAAGATCCCATCTTGCTGTATGAACAGCCCAAAAAGCAGGCTTAAATAGAAATTTGCATCCATGATTAGTATTTCCCGTTTTTTCAATCCCGAGGACGGACTTGAAAAGGAGAACAAAACCCTTCCTTTGGTGCCGCTGAGGGATGTTGTCCTCTACCCCTTTGTTACAACCTCCATTTTTGTGGGAAGGGAAAAATCCATCAAGGCCCTTTCCCAGGCCATGGGCGGTGATAAGAAAATTTTTCTTACGACCCAGAAAGACCCGGAAATTCTGAACCCCACTATTCAGGATATTTTTCAGGTGGGTACCGAAGCCCGGGTCACCCAGTTGCTGCGCCTGCCCGATGGTACGGTAAAGGCGCTGGTTGAAGGGGTCGACCGAGGCCGTATCGTTAAAATGGCGGACCAGGACGGTTACCAGGTTGTTGATTATGTGGATGTCCCTGAAAATCCGTTGTCCGAGGCCAACACCGAGGCTGTCATCCGGACAGTTCATGAAGCGTTCCAGCATTATGCCGGTCTATCCGGCGTGGTTTCCAAAAGTTTTTTCAAGGGACTGGATACCCTGGAGCAGTATCCGTCAAGGTATGCCGATATCATTGCCGCACAGCTGCCCTTCAAAATTCAGGATAAACAGAAGCTGCTGGAGTGCGGTGATATTGAGAAACGTTTTTTTCTGCTTTTAAAGCTTATTCAGAAGGAGACAGAAGTCTATTCCATGTCCCAGAAGATCAAGGGCAGGGTCAAAGAGCAGATGGATAAACTTCAGAGACGCCACTACCTGAACGAACAGATGCGGGCCATCCGGAAGGAAATGGGCGAGGATGGCCAGAGCAGTGATTTTGGTGATCTTGAAAAAAAAATCAAGGCCAAGCGTATGCCCAGGGAAGCCGCAGGTGTTGTGCGCACGGAATTGGAAAAGCTCAAGCTGATGTCTGCAGCGTCTTCGGAAGCAACCGTAGTTAGAAATTACATTGACTGGATTGTCTCCCTGCCCTGGTACCGGAGACAACGGGTAAAAAATGAGCTTTTAAAGGCTGAGCAGATTCTGGACCAGGACCATTACGGCTTGAAAAAACCCAAGGAGAGAATCCTTGAGTATCTGGCTGTGCAGATCCTGGTTAAAAAGATAAAAGGTCCGATTTTGTGCCTGGTGGGCCCTCCGGGGGTTGGCAAGACATCCCTTGCCCGGTCTGTGGCCGCGGCTACCGGACGCTCATTTGCCCGGGTCTGCCTGGGCGGGGTCCGTGATGAGGCAGAGATTCGAGGGCACCGAAGAACCTATGTAGGTGCCATGCCCGGAAAGATTATCCAGACATTGAAAAAAGTAGGATATAACAACCCGGTGTTTTGCCTGGATGAAATTGATAAAATGACCAGTGATTTCAGAGGAGATCCCTCTTCTGCCCTTCTGGAAGCACTGGATCCTGAACAGAACAAAAATTTTAACGATCATTATCTTGAAATTGATTACGATCTGTCTGAAATTTTGTTCATCACCACAGCAAACACCCTCCATGAAATCCCCGCCCCCCTGCGTGACCGCATGGAGGTGATCCATATCCCCGGGTATACTGATTATGAAAAATACGAAATTGCCACCGGTTACCTGATTCCCAAACAGATGCATGAAAACGGGCTGGATAAAGGGGATGTCTCTTTTTCCAAAGCTGCGGTTCAGATGATTATCAAGCAGTACACCAAGGAAGCCGGGGTGAGAAATCTTGAGCGAGAGATCTCTTCTGTGCTTAGAAAAATTGCCACGCAAATTGTGCGGACCAATATACGTAAAAGCCATCTGGTCACAGCAAATACCGTTTCAAAATATCTGGGGCAGTCCAAATTTAGAAATTCCATTCTGGAACAGGGCGATAAAACCGGCATTGTGACAGGGCTTGCCTGGACCCAGGCAGGCGGTGAGCTTTTAACCATTGAGGCTGTGACCATGCCGGGCAAGGGAAAGGTAATGGTTACCGGAAAGCTTGGCGACGTGATGAAAGAAAGCTCCCAGGCGGCTGTATCCTATGTCCGTTCAAGGAGTGACAGCTTAAACATCCGGGCAGATTTCTATAAGGATACAGACATCCACATCCATGTGCCAGAAGGGGCCATTCCAAAGGATGGGCCTTCAGCCGGCATTGCCATGTGTACGGCAGTGGTTTCCATTCTCACCGGCCGGCCCGTAAGCCGGACAGTGGCCATGACAGGGGAGATTACCCTTCGCGGACGGGTGCTGCCCATTGGCGGCTTAAAGGAAAAACTGTTGGCCGCCCATGCCAATGGAATTAAAAAGGTCATTCTCAGTGAGGAAAACAAAAAAGACATCATAGACGTTCCCAAAGCGATTCAAAAACAGCTTGATATTGTCTATGTGGAAAGCATGTCTGAAGTGCTTGAGCATGCCCTGGGATGATGTTCTGAATGGGTTTTGGCAGCCTGGTACAGGCCGGGATTTCCAAGAAACGCCTGATATATGCCTTTGTCGGCATTAAAATTACGCGTGCATTACCCGGGGGGATTCCCCCCCCCTCTCTGACCTCTGACCTGCCTGTCCTGCGGATATCCCCGCCGCTGCAGTGTGGTGCTTTACTTTTTTGTTTCCGTGACCGGCATTCTCATCGGACTTGAAATTCCGGTGATCATACGGATCAACAACGATAACAATGCAGAGTAAAATGGGCGGCCCAGGCGCTTCGCCCTCTTGTTTCCAGTATCTTGTCTCTAGTTTCTTATAATAAGTGGATACATCCGTATGATCCTTTCGAAATTAACATCAAATTGTGAGCAAATTACATAGAATCGCCCTGCAAAATTCGAAAATCGGTCTTGACAATTTAGGGTATATTTATTCATATGCTGTTAATATTTTAATGATGCCCATATCATCGTTTCTTTTTAAATTAAAATATGAACTGGGAGACTCAATGAATCAATATTCTAGCGCCTCAGAGTTATTTGATGCCTGTGGTGTGTTATTTGGTCCTGAAGTCGCGGTTTCCATAGAATTTTTAAAATATCTGCAACCGTCTGGAATTAAGGATGCATACCGCTGCCAGGCATTTAAAACGCATCCGGATCGTGCTGCTGCATTGGGTCAGGATGAAGAATTCTTAAATGAGCGGTTTAAAACGCTCACACAAGCCTATGAACGTTTAATTGGCGCTATAAAAGGGGATGGACGCGTTTTGATGCAACAATCAAAGCCCCGGCCACCCCAGCGCCGACCAGGGGATCGAAAACCGACCCAAAATCCTGATCCATATCCTGGGAATGACCATTTTTATTCCGATAAGGGAGCTGTACCCAAACGGAAGCTGTTAATCGGTCAATACCTGTATTATTCCAGATATATATCCTGGAATACACTTGTTGATATTATTGTCCGGCAACGCAGAGATCGTCCGCCGATCGGTCAGATTGCGGTTAACTGGGGTTTAATTGATTCAGGCCAGCTACAGTATATTCTCGCCCATCGTAAATTCAGTGAAAAATTTGGTGAGTATGCCGTTCGAAATGAATATTTTACAAAGCGTAACCTTCTGGCACTTTTATACGAACAAAAAAAACTTCAACGCCCAATTGGCCATTATTTACTGAAATACGGATTTAGGCCTGACGTACTGGAACGGCTGGTAAGAAAACAGAAACACCATAACCGGAATGCAACATTTAAATAATCATATCGCCCTTCTCATAATATTTTCGGATGCTCCTGCACTTAATTTGACACAACGGAGTGGCATCCATTAATAGTCTTAGACAAATATTCACCTTGCACTACTGAAGGTATGCCACTGTTGCGAGCTTTAAGGCACCAATTTTGTGGTTAAGGGTAAAGGCGTGCCAGAAATTCGGCAACACAGGCAGGCTTTTCACTACCTTCAATATCAATGGTAATAAGATAACAGATCTGTATACCGCCCTTCACCTCTTCTACTTGATGGATTGTCGTTCTTGCCCGAATTTTGGCTCCAGCTTTAACAGCAGAGGGAAAACGAAGCCGGTTAAGACCATAGTTTACCCGATACGTCATGCCAGGATAATTTTTCTGGAAAAAATCAGGATGATTGCTTTCAGTTAAATACGGCAATAAAGACAATGTCAAATACCCGTGTGCAATTGTTGATTTATAAGGAGACTCTTCTTTGGCTCGCTGAACATCTGTATGAATCCATTGCACATCACCGGTAACCTCAGCAAAATCATTAATTCGTTTCTGGTCAATCTCAAGCCAGGGGCCTACATGAATCTGTTGACCAATCTGTGGTTTGATAAAATTTAAAAACGCCAGACATTTTTCTTGATCGCTCATCGTTTTGCTCTCTTAATTTAGTTTAGTTTAATATTTGTTTGCATGGTTATCGGGATTGTATCATCAATTTCTACCTTTTTTCCAAAACTATTTAACATCCGCCTACTTTTAATAGGCCAACACAAAAGCAAGATCAAACGATTGGGCCATGGCGTCACCGGCCCAGGTTCCGTTATAATTCAGGCTGAGAGAATACCGTTCTCCCCGGGACAGACGCAGGCCTGCTAAAAGGCCCAGGGAATCCCGGTTCTTTGAAGGGGATGAAAAATGATAAACTTCCCCGGCGCAGGACACATCGGATTGAGACCGGTTGTCAAGGTATTCGTGCTGCCATGCCGCACCAGCCGACCATTGCCCCGGGAACATCCGGGAATTGGAAAGCATCATTGAGCGCCCTATTATTGTCAACAAAGGAAAACCCATCACCTTTGACGTGGAGGCCTTTTATAAAATTTGCGGTCCTAGGGTGTCACAGACGAAATTTAGATAACATTGTCTGGACCGCTTGGGCAAGTTGCCTGAATGATCCTGAATTCTGGTCAATTGCTGTACTGATCTCCTCCATCTCAGAAGCCACTTTGTGAACCCCGGAAATCTGTTCCGCGATTTGTTTTGAAAATCCAGCGTTTTTCGACACGTTTTCATTGACCTCCTGCATTTTCAATGAAGTGCGGTTCATATTTTCCGCAATTTCGCCGGTGGTGACAGACTGCTCTTCCACAGCAGTAGCAATGCCGGATACGATTTCATTCACATTCTGAATTATGCCGGAGATATCCTTTATCTTTGCAACGGTTTCAGAGGTGGCATGTTGAACTTTGCCAATTTGACTTTGGATCTGTTCGGTGGCTTCTGAAGTCTGCCCAGCCAGGTCTTTAATTTCGTTTGCCACAACAGAGAATCCCTTACCTGCCTCTCCTGCCCTTGCCGCTTCAATTGTTGCATTCAAGGCCAGAAGGTTGGTCTGCTTGGATATGTCTTCTATGGTTTCGGTTATATGGTTGATTTCAAAGGCGGTCCTGCCAAGGGTATCCACAAGGTCTGAGGCCTCCTTTGCGAAGGTGACGGCTTTATCCGATATTGACCTGGCAGTTTCAGAGCTTTTTGCAATCTCATTTATTGTACCGGACATTTGCTCTGTGGCCGAAGCCACTGAATTGATATTCTCCATGACACTGTCACTGGCCCCGGAGACCGTGGCAAGATTGATGTTCATTTCATCCGCGGCCAGGGACAGGGAATCGGAACTCCCGGTCATTTGGGTAGAATTATGGGACATTTTTTGGGAAATACCGGCTAAATTTTCTGAGGACGATAATAGATCTCCAATGCTGTCCTGGAGTTGCTTGAAAATTGTTCCTATATTTTCGGTGATAAGATTTAATGCCCTTGCCAACTGCCCAATTTCATCCTTGTGATTGATTTCCAGTTTTCCTGTGAAATCCCCCCGGGACATTTTTTCTGAAAATTCAACGCCTCTGATAATGGGTTTTGTCAGCCTGTTGCTGAAAAACAGGACTAAGAAAACAATTATGGTCATGCTGGCACCAAAGGCCACTAGGAGTACGTTTCTAATTTCATACAATAAAGAATACTGCTCCGCCCGATAAACGCCTAAAGCAACAATAAGTTGTTTATCAGGGATATTGTCGTATAAAAGTATTTTTTCACGCACCTTGCCGTCGGCATCCTTCCAGTCATAATCAAGTCTGCCTTTTTTTCCCCGGATCATGGCCTGGACAATACGTTGGCCGTCTTCACTTTTGACGTTGTAAACATTTTTACCTTCAAGATAAGGATGGATAATCATATCCCCTTTATAGTTGAATACATACGGATACCCGTCCTGGCCAATCTTCATGGCAAGAATGGCATCATGCATATCTTCGGATTTAATAAATTGAGCAAATTCGGCTTTGTAGGAAGTGGCCCAGAGGATAAGGTCCATGGGTTCAAAATAGGTTATATAGCCTGCTTTTTTTCTGGCCTTGTCGTCATTGGGATTTTTCCAGTCATATTCAAGATATCCTGACTTGGCTTCGTTTTTAAGCAAGGCTTCCACCTTGGGCCAGAATGAGGTTTTACTGATATCTGCGCCTTTGGCTTTCGGGTGAATTGTCAAGATCCCTTTACTGGAAACACCGGCAACATATCCGGTAACACCAATTTTTTTGCTTAAAATTATCTCGGAAACCTTTTGCCAAAGCGTCTCTTTGGAGATTTCGCCTTTCTCAAACCTCCCATAAAGAGAAGCGACCACGTCTTTATCCTTTTCCGTAATGCCCCTGAGATAATTTTTAATGGCGATATTCTCAAGCCCTCCCATACTCTTCTTAACGGCGGAGATGGTATGGGTGATTTCGCTGTCAAGTCCTGATTTTACGCGGCTCTCAATAAAGAGATAGAGCCCAATGGAAAGCATGGAAACAATAAAAAAAACTGAACATCCAAAAACAAGAAACATTTTTGTCCTGATTTTCATGGCAATAATCCTAAATAATTGAGAATCTCCAGCCAAGTTGAAATTGTCTTATTTATTCAGCGTCGCTGTTTAAAAAGAGAATATCTCTCCGCTTGCTGTTCAGGCAGGATAATCCCCGTATTAAAGCTTGACGAATTATAATTATGAATTTCGTATTATTGTCCTACGATAAAGGCGGGTTCATCCGTTGTCAATAAAAAAGAGGGCATGGGGGCAGGCAGCAAATTTAATAATAAAATTTTTCATTTTAATGTAACATCCTGTTTTTATTTTAGAATAAACAATTATTGTTCTACTCCCACTGCCGGGATAGAAATACCGCGTAAACTTAGGTCTGCATCCTATATCTTGTCGCTATTGTAATCATGCCGGTGTGAATTGGCTTTGATCATAGAGGATAGCTGGATTAACCCGGTGTGCCCATTTTTAAAATAGGTCTTGACCGGTTTTTTCAGTTGTGAGATATAGAAACAGGATTATAAGCTATAGATTGCTTATTTATGAACTAGAATGATTTAAAAGGCCGGTTTGCGGAATTCTTTACAAGCCGGTTCTTTTTGTTATATTGTCCAATGGATTCTATATATTGGGATGAAATCTTATTCGCATTACCATTCAACGAGGTGAAAGACTATGAAAAAAAGAATGCAGACCATTGACGGGAATACTGCGGCAACCCATGTGGCATACGCCATGAGCGAGGTAGCAGCGATTTACCCGATCACACCTTCCAGCCCTCTGGGTGAAATTGCCGACTCCTGGGCCTCCCAGGGGAGAAAAAACATTTTCGGGCAGATCCTTGATATCAAACAGATGCAGTCCGAGGCCGGTGCTGCCGGTGCTGTCCACGGCTCCCTTGCCGCAGGCGCGTTGACCTCCACCTTTACAGCTTCCCAGGGGCTGTTGCTCAAGATACCCAATATGTACAAAATTGCAGGCGAACTGCTCCCCTGTGTTTTTCATGTAACAGCCCGCGCCATTTCCGCCCATGCCCTGTCCATCTTCGGAGACCACCAGGATGTCATGGCAGCCAGGCAGACCGGATTCGCCATGCTGGCCTCCTGCTCTGTTCAGGAAGCCCAGGATCTGGCCCTTGTGGCACACCTTGCAACCATAGACGCCCGGGTTCCTTTCCTCCATTTCTACGACGGGTTCAGAACCTCCCATGAAATTCAGAAAATTGAAATGATTGAATACGAGGACATGGCATCTTTGTTCAACTATGACGCTTACTGGGCATTCAAGGCCAGGGCCATGAACCCGGAACATCCTGACACCCGCGGAACCGCCCAGAATCCGGATATCTATTTCCAGGGCAGGGAAGCAACCAACTCTTTTTACCTCAAAGTGCCTGCCATTGTTAAGCAATATATGAAAAAGGTGGGCGATCTTACCGGGCGCCATTATCAGCCCTTTGATTATGTGGGTGATCCTGAAGCGGACCGCGTTGTTGTTGCCATGGGTTCCAGCTGTGAAGCCATTGAAGAGACCATTGAAAAACTCAATGCCATGGGTGAACGCCTGGGTCTGATAAAAGTGCGTTTATACAGACCCTTTGATATCCAGGAATTTCTGCGCACCGTGCCGGCTTCCGTGGAAACCCTGACAGTGCTTGACAGGACCAAGGAGCCCGGCGCCATTGGCGAACCCCTGTACCAGGATATCTGCACCGCATTTATGGAACATGGGGAAGGCCCCCGGATCATCGGTGGCCGTTACGGGTTGTCCTCAAAGGAATTCAATCCCTCCATGATCAAAGCCGTATATGACAACATGAAGGCCATGTCCCCGAAAAACCATTTCACCGTGGGGATCATTGACGACGTCACCCATACCTCACTGGACGTGAAAAAAGGTTTTGACGCCGCTCCGGCAGGTACCATTTCCGCCAAGTTCTGGGGCCTGGGTTCCGACGGAACCGTGGGGGCCAACCAGTCTGCCATTACAATCATCGGTGACAACACCGACAAATATGCCCAGGGGTATTTTGCCTATGACTCCAAAAAATCCGGCGGGCTGACCGTTTCCCATCTGCGCTTTGGGGATGTAAAAATTAAAAGTACCTATTTGATTGAGTCCTCGGATTTTGTAGCCTGCCACAAATCCAACTATGTGCAGATCTACGATGTCCTCAAGGGGATGAAAAAGGGCGGCACCTTCCTGCTCAACTCGGAATGGTCCACCATTGCAGATATGGAAAAACATATCCCCGGCCATGTCCGCCGCACCATATATGAGAAAGAACTGAACTTTTACAACATTGACGCCGTAAAAATTGCCAGTGAAGTCGGCCTTGGCAACCGCATCAATATGATTATGCAGACCTGTTTTTTCAACCTTGCCAATGTGCTTCCGGTTGAACAGGCCATTGAACTGCTGAAAGGCGATATTAAGAAAAAATTCGGCAAAAAGGGCGATGCCATAGTCAACATGAATATTGAGGCCGTGGATAAAACCCTGGAAAACCTGGTGAAAGTCGATGTTCCAGGGTCCTGGAAAGACGCCGTGGACGAAGTCAAAATTGAGGAGACTGCCACACCCTTTGTGGACAAGGTCATGCGTAAGATCAATGCCCAGGAAGGTGATGATGTGCCGGTATCAGCCTTTTCAGTGGATGGCGTGTTTGAAGCAGGCACATCCCAGTATGAAAAACGCGGGGTGGCTATCAATGTACCCGAGTGGATTGCCGAAAACTGCATCCAGTGCAACCAGTGTTCCTTTGTATGCCCCCACGCCGCCATTATCCCCATTATGGCAACACCTGAAGAGCTTAAAGATGCCCCGGCATCCTTTGTCACCGTTGACGGCAAGGGCAAGGGTCTGGAGCAGTTCAAATTCAGAATGCAGGTCAACCCCCTTGACTGCCAGGGTTGCGGCAATTGTGCAGATATCTGCCCGGCCAAAACACCAGCCCTTGAAATGAAATCTCTGGCCTCCCAGGTGGACGTGGAAAAAGAAAATCACAAATTTTCATTGACCGTTCCATTCAAGACAGATGTCATGAAACGCGACACCCTCAAGGGCAGCCAGTTGTGGAAACCGCTGTTTGAATTCTCCGGTGCATGCGCAGGCTGCGGCGAAACCCCGTATGTAAAATTGATCACCCAGCTTTTTGGCGAGAGAATGACCATTGCCAATGCCACGGGCTGCTCTTCCATCTGGGGTGCATCTGCGCCGTCTATGCCCTATTGCGTCAATGCCGACGGCCAGGGTCCTGCCTGGGCATCTTCCCTGTTTGAGGATGCTGCCGAATACGGCTACGGTATGCTGCTGGCCACAAAATCCAGACGCAAAACCCTGGCTGCAAAGATGGAAAAGGCCATGGAACAGGGTGTTTCCAGTGATATCAAAGCTGCCATGGAAGGCTGGATCGCCGGCAAGGACAATCTTGAAGAATCAAAAAAATACGGTGACGATCTTAAGCGTCTGCTCAAAGGGTCTTGCCAGGGCATTCTTAAAGAGATCCATGATGAACAAGACCTGTTCGTGAAAAAATCCCACTGGGTTTTCGGTGGTGACGGCTGGGCCTATGATATTGGTTTTGGTGGTTTGGACCATGTACTGGCATCCGGGGATGACATTAATATCCTGGTGCTGGATACAGAAGTGTACTCCAACACGGGCGGCCAGTCCTCCAAGGCCACGCCCACCGGTGCCATTGCCAAATATGCCGCATCCGGAAAGAAAATCGGGAAAAAAGATATGGCCCGGATGATGATGAGCTATGGCTACATCTATGTGGCAACCATCTCCATGGGTGCCAGCAAGAACCAGACCCTGAAGGCGATCCTGGAAGCGGAAAGTTATCCCGGACCCTCCCTGATTATCGCCTATGCGCCGTGCATCAACCAGGGCATTAAAAAAGGTATGGGCAAAACCCAGGCAGAGGAAAAACTGGCTGTTGAATCCGGTTACTGGCCCATGTTCCGGTTCAATCCCCAGCTTACCCGTGAAGGGAAAAATCCCTTTACCCTTGACTCCAAACAACCCGACGGCACCCTGCAGGAGTTCCTGAGCGGGGAAGTGCGGTTTGCGGCCTTGGAAAAAAGCTTTCCCGAGGAGTCCAAACGTTTAAGAGCAGCCCTTGGAGAAGAAGTTGAGGAAAAATACGCCATGCTCAAAATGATGGCAGATGCCGGCAAAGAAAAATAAAGTTCATTCATAATAAAAATCATTGTGATTTAGGGGCGGGGGCGTTTTATGCGTTTCGCCCCTTTTTTATTCGTTTGATCCTATTTATGAATTTGACAATCCCTTTCACGGCCTGTTAAGTTGCCAACATGAAAAATAAAACAACGTTAGATAGAATGAATATGGATAGAATAAAAATGGATAAACCCTGCCGGACCATGCTTTCCGTACCTGGCAACAATAAAAAGATGCATGCCGGGGCTGCGGCGTCCAATGCTGACGCCATCATGCTGGACTTGGAAGACAGCGTGCCTGCAGATCAAAAAGAGGCTGCCCGTAAAACGGTTATTGATTCGCTTCTGTCTTTGGATTTTAACTCAAAGCGCGTAGATCTTCGCATAAACAGCCTGGACACTCCCTTTGCCTACAAAGATTTGATCCAGGTGGCAGAGGCGGCTTGCGATTCTTTTGATACCATTGTGGTGCCCAAGGTGAACCATGAGGGGGACATCCATTTTGTAAGCCGGTTCCTGGACGGCGTCGAAATGGCATTGGGACAAAAAAGGCAGATCCGGATCCAGGCCTGTATCGAGACGGCCCAGGGACTTTTCCGGATTAAAGAAATTGCCCGGGCCGATTCCAGGATCTCTTCTCTGGCATTTGGCATTGCCGATTACCAGACAAGCATCGGTGCCGGGCTGGTTTCTTTGTCCGGCCACGGAGAAAACGAGGAACAGGTCTACCCCGGCCACCGGTGGCATTTTCCCATCAGCCGCATGGTCATGGCTGCCAAAGCCAATGGACTTGTGGCCCTGGATGCACCCTATGGAAACTTTAAGGATGCCGACGGCCTGAAAAAATCAGCCGCCCTGGCCAAGGCACTCGGGTGTGACGGCAAATGGGTGATCCACCCCGACCAGATCGACACGGTCAACCAGGTGTTTACCCCTTCAAAAGAAGAGATCCAACGGGCCAGGCAGATTCTGGAAGCGAAAAATGCCCGGCCCCGGGGCGCCGTGGCTGTGGACGGCCGCATGGTTGACTTTGCCACCATGCGCCTGGCCCAAAAGGTTTGGGACCAGGCCGTTTTCCTCGGACAAGTTTAAGGGGTTTTAATAGTCAAAAAATCCTTTGCCGCTTTTTCGACCGAGCCAGCCGGCACGGACATATTTTCGCAGCAGCGGCGTGGCCCTGTACTTGGGATCCTTGAACTCTTCATAAAGGACATCCATGATGGCCAGGCAGACGTCCAGTCCCACCAGGTCTCCCAGGGCAAGGGGGCCGATGGGATGGTTGGCACCCAGTTTCATGGCCGTATCAATATCCTGGGCACTGGCAACGCCTTCGGCATAGATGGCGGCGGCTTCGTTGATCATGGGAATCAATATTCGGTTCACCACAAATCCCGGTGCTTCAACCACCTCTACCGGCTGTTTGCCGACATTCAGGGACAATGCCTTCACCGCGTCAAAGGTCTCGTCAGATGTGGCAATCCCCCTGATGATCTCCACCAGGGCCATGACAGGCGCGGGATTAAAAAAGTGCATGCCGATCACCTTATCCGGACGTTTTGTGGCCGTGGCCACCTCGGCAATGGAAAGGGAAGAGGTGTTGGTGGCCAGGATGGTTGACGGTTTGCAGATATTGTCAAGTTCACTGAAAATCTGCTTTTTAATCTTCATGTTTTCCACGGCAGCTTCCACCACAAGATCGCAATCCCGGGCATTTGCAAGATCTGTGGTGCCTATAATCCGGGAAAGAATCGGCTGGATCATGACCTCTTCCAGTTTGCCCCGGGATGCCTGGCGGCCCAGGTTTTTGGAAATGATCGAAAGGCCTTTGTTAACAAAGTCCTGTTCAATATCCCGTAACACCACCAGATAGCCATTGGCGGCAAAGACCTGGGCGATTCCGGCCCCCATGGTACCGGCACCGACTACACATATTTGTTTCATATAATTATGACCTTTCATCAAATCATCTGTGTGAAAAAACAGTTTTTTCCCTATTAAAATTGGGGTTCTCCACCCCTGCTACTTGCTTCCAAACGCATCCTCATCCATCTCAACCACTGCATTGTCACACGCCTTGAGCGCGTCCATTTTTCCTGCAGTCACCGCAAGGATCTGGTTGATAAAAAAACGGGCCGTTTTGATCTGCCCGTCATAAAACATGTCGTCTTTCTTCTTTTTGCCCTTGTTGGCTGTGGCTGTTGCCGCCCGCCACAAAAGCATCCAGGCCATGACAAGATCGCCTGTGACCTCCATGAAGGGGTATGAAAAGGCATAGGCCGTCAAAAATTCATCTGACCGGGACTTGGCCTGCAGTGCGGCAGCCACCTCCGCGTAGGTATTGAAAAAACCTTCCAGCCGGGCGGTGAGATCGTCAAGGCCGTCCGCTGTTTTGGCAAGGACAAAAGTTTTCTTGATTTCATCCAGAAAGGCATTGAAGGCCGCGCCTTTTTTCATGGAGAGTTTGCGGCCGAGAAGATCAATGGACTGGATGCCGTTGGTTCCCTCGTACAGCATGAAGATCCTGGAATCCCTGAGCAGCTGGGCCACGGGAAACTCCTCGATAAAGCCGTAACCGCCGTAGATCTGAATGCCCTGGTTGCACACCTCAAAGGCCTTGTCCGTGCCATACCCTTTGATAATGGGCGTCAGGACCTCCAGTAAATATTCATAATGGGTTTTGTGATCCGCGTCCGTGGACACGGCAACCTGGTCGTGGCACATACCGCAGAAATAATTAAGACTGCGCAGCCCTTCCACATAGGCTTTCATGGTAATCAACTGGCGTTTCACATCAGGATGACGGATGATGGAAACCGGTTTTGAACCGGCCGGGGATTTAAGCGCCCGGGACTGAATGCGCTGCCTGGCATAATTAAGGGCATATATATATGAGGCCGATGCATTGGCAAAACCCTGGAGACCCACCATCTGACGGGCTTCGTTCATCATCTCGAACATGGCGGCAACGCCTTTGTTTTCCTGGCCCAAAAGGGTGCCTATACACCCTGATTTGCCTCCCAGGGTCAAAGAACAGGTGGCGTTGCCGTGCAGACCCATTTTGTGCTCAATGCCTGTACAGACCACATCGTTGAATTCTCCCAGGCTGCCGTCGGCGTTCACCCTGAATTTGGGTGCCAGAAACAGGGAAATGCCGGCAATGCCTTCGGGCGCCCCTTCGATGCGGGCCAGAACCGGATGGATGATGTTTTCCACCATGTCGTGCTCCCCGCCGGAGATGAAAATCTTGTTGCCGGACAGGGAATAGGTGCCGTCCCCGTTTGGCTTGGCCGTGGCTTCTACGGCGGCAAGGTCGGAACCCGCATCCGGCTCGGTTAAAAGCATGGTGCCGGACCACTTTCCCGACAGCATATTTTTAAGGTAGGTCTGCTTTTGATCATCCGTGCCAAACACCTCCACAAGTTTGGCGGCCCCATGGGTGAGCATGTTGTAAAGCATAAAGGAGTTACAAGCCCCGTAAAAATACTCATTGGCAGCCATGGCAACGGTTTTTGGCATCCCCTGCCCGCCCCATTCGGGATCATCGGTCATACCCAGCCATTCACCCTCATTATAAGCGGCATAAACACTGTGAAAGGCGTCGGGGACTTTTACTTCACCGGCATTGAAAGTGCAGCCTTGGTCGCTTATCGTTTGGAGGGGCAGAATCTCTTTAATCGCAAGGTTCCTGGCTTCGCTTACGATCATGTCAATGGTTTTTTTCCCGAACTCGGCAAAACGTTCTGCCTTGCTTAATTTGTCCACGTCAAGTTGTTCATGTAATACGAAATCCACATCCCTTCGGTCTGCAATCAATTGTGCCATAAGACTTTTTCCTTTATAAAAGCTTTTAAGGTTACAAGCGGCCACGGGCGTCTTCGGTTTTTACGTCCATGGGTTCAACAAACTGAAACTGAACGACTGTTCAAAAGCATTGGATAGGGATAGCAATAATTACACCAATCAAATACAGTGTTTGACAACCAATTGATTTTAAATATTTTTTTGTATTTATAAATATTTTAGATCCAGGCAGTCATGTGGACATACGTGGCGATAACGCCACGAAAATTAAAATCTGCAATGGAAATACAAATAATACTATTAAAATTCAGAATATTACACGAGCGTGGCCGTATCGCCACGCTTTGGGGCTATTCAAGTCCGAACTTTTTCATTTTGGTAAACAGGGTTTTTCTGTGAATTCCCAGGGATATAGCTGTCCTGGCCTTTTGCCACCGGTTCTCCGCCAGGGCTTTCAGGATGATCCCTTTCTCAAATTCCGTCACCGTCTCATTCAAAGACCCGCAAAGGTCAGGTGATTCCCGGATAAAACGAACCGGTGCCAGGCCGTCTTCCCCACGATCAGACGAACTTTCCATGAAATCGATTTTTCCCAGGGTCATGTAACGGTGGAGGACGTTCTGAAGTTCCCGGACATTTCCAGGCCAGTCGTGCCGGAGAAAGGCTTCCATAATTTTACCCCCCATGGGGGGCGTCTGCCCCTGGTCACCAAAGGCAGATAAAAAAAAGTCCACCAGTAATGGAATATCCTCCTTACGTTCCCGCAGGGCAGGCAGCCGGATGGGGATAATATGCACCCGGTAGAAGAAATCCTCCCGCATCAGTCCTTTTTCCACCAGGCGTTTGAGATTCTTGTTGGTGGCGGCCACGATTCTCAGGTCGGGCTTAATTACCCGGGTACCGCCCACAGGGGTGTATCCCCCGCCTTCAATGGCCCGGAGCAGTTTGACCTGAAGATTGGGTCCCAGATCTCCGATTTCATCCAGGAACAGGGTGCCGCCGTCAGCCGTGCCAAGAACCCCTTTCTTGTCCTTTTCCGCGCCGGTGAATGCCCCCTTGCGGTAGCCGAAAAATTCACTTTCTACAATATTTTCACTGATGGCCCCGCTGTTGACAGGTACAAACTGTTTTTCGCTGCGGTTGCTCAGGTTGTGAATCGCCCGGGCCACCAGCTCTTTTCCGGTTCCGGATTCGCCGTATATGATCACAGGCGCGTTGCTTGCGGCGGCCCGCACCACCAGTTCATACACCTCCTGCATGGCCCGGCTTTTGCCCACGATGTTTTCGAACCGGTACCGCTCCTTCATGGCGGACCGGAGGACGATGTTCTCATTTCTGAGCAGATCCGCATCTTCGCTGATCTTCTCCTCCCGGCGTTTTCTGTCGGTGATGTCCATATGAATGGTCTGGGCTTTGACAATCCGCCCCCGGTTGTCGTAGACCGGAGACTGGATAGACCAGTACCATCGGCCGTCCCGGGGACTCTTCAATTCCCACCTGCGGGTGTTTCCTGAAAAAATCGACCCAAGATGGCACCCGGGACAGGGGGTGTCCAGCCCGTGGATCACCCCGTAGCATTTTTCCCCCACCCCGCTTTGGCCGGCTTTTTCCTGCAAAGCGATATTCATGAACTCAACCCGGTAATCTTCAGATGTAATATAGATCAATCCCTCAAAGGTGTGAATGATATCACTGAGCTGGGCCTCGCTTTGCCGCAGGCGGCCTTCGGCAAGTTTTCTTTTTGTGATATCCATAAACGAAGCAATGCTTTTACCGGTCCCGGGAATCATGCCCACCTTCATATCGATATACCGGATGTCCCCGGACTTGGCAAAGACCCGGCACTCGTACTCGGTGGGAATACCGGGAATACCCTTTCGCCGGCCGTAATGGTAATTTTGCATCATTTCATTGTCGCCGGGTACCACGAACTGGGACCACCGCATCCGGTTCTCGATTTCGTTGCGCTCAAGTCCCACCAGATCCATAAATTTGGCATTCACATAAAGAATCAGCATATCCGGATCAATGATGATGGTTCCGGTTCCGGTGTTTTCAAAAACGCTGTGGTACATCTCCTTTTGGCGGGTCAGTTCCAGGAGCTGTTCTTCCACGCCCCTGTCCCTGTGCAGCCGGTGCAAGGTTCTGCCAAGATCTGCCGAAAGTTCTTCTAAAATACCCATCTCCAGGGCGTCGAGCACATACCCGTTGGGTCCATAAAAAACCTGACACCTCTCCCCGTTTTCACAAGGGTCATGTATGGGGAAATAAACTGCCATGGCCAGGGTTCCGCTTTTCAGACCCAGGCGGTTTTGCACGGATTGGGGAAGATCCGTATCCCTGGCCACCTTCACACGTTTTGTTTTCGGGTTTACGCAGGTCCCGGGAAAAAGGGACAAATCCTCTATGCCGGTATGGGACCCGCCAATGCCACGGCCATCAACGCCGGGTTCGGGATAGAGAACAGATTTGAAACAAACCGTATAATAAGGTGTCTGACTTTCAACCGCCGCAACAATTGCATCCAGCAGCTCTGTGGCGTCAGTGGCATGCAGCATGGCGCGGTGGCACAGACGGGAAAATTTGAACAACCACATCCTATCCGCCGGTATCCGGCCTGTTTGAATCACAATGTCATGTCCGGCCTGATCCGGGCCGGTTTTTTTTGTCATAGCACACCTGCATGAATCACGGTTTAAATTTCAGCAATGGTCAGTCGGTAAAAGTAAAAAGATAGTGAATATGCGTATATGAGTCAAATTCAAAAAAAATGGGCAGCAATTATAAATTTGGCCAGTTGGTACTTGTGTGGTGGTCCATATTGGCAGGGGGTCCAGAATGACACAGTTGTCTGAAAAATTAATTTTATGCATTAATTTTCAGGGATTTTCTGCTTTCAAACGATCCATGTATGCCGGATTGGCATAGGTTCTCTCTGCGGTTTTTAATCCTTTTTTTTAAGGGTTCTCTCTTCCGGCATATCGTCAACAATTACCAAAACGGTTCTAACCATCTGAATTCATATTTATATATTTTATTTTGCGTGCTTTTCTATTTAAATTTATTAGTTTAAAATTAGGTGGTATGGTAAATGCTAGCTGAGGCTGTTAAAGAATAAAAATTACCTTAAAAGGTTGTTGTCAATGGAAGAGTCAATAGTATCCCTTATACCCCACACCATGAATACCCTGGATAAAGTTGTTGACGCCTCTGAAGAACAGTTTCTTCTCCTGGTGCAACGGCTCCAGTCCATCTACGAAAAGGCCGGGGGCCTGACAGACCAGACGATAGCCTCTGCTAAGGCGGTTCAGAAAAAGGAAGGCAATCGCCTTGACCAAATCTCAAATCTGGCTGAAAAAGATATTGCCAGGCTTAATTTCATCCAAAAAAATATCCAGGACAACATCCGGATTTTTCCGAGGGCCCTGAGGCACTTGGGGCACCTGGCTCTTTTTTTGGAGGATATCGACAGGGCCGCCAGGATGGTCAGCACCATTGCATTGGAATTTATGGCGGAAACCGCCAGGATCGGAAATCTGGATATGAATTTTACCGTTCTGGCAAATGAAATAAAAGCGCTGTCCAGCAAAACCTTTGAGATATCAGATCAAATCAGACTGGAGTCCCGGGAGGTAAAAAAAACCTTTGAGGGGTCACAAACGGTCGTTACCCGGGAAAGTGAACATTTGGCCGGGCTGGCACAAAAGGCTGAAACCTCTGTGGAAGAGGCCATGGACAAAATTCGGGAACTGGCTGCCCTTTCCGTCACCTCCCTTGAGTCGGCCACCGGTATATCAAAAAATATTAATGACCAGATCGGACAGATCATTGTGTCCTTGCAGATGCAGGACAATATCAGTCAGCGGATCAGCCACATTAACCAGGGGTTCTCAGATATCCGGACCCTTGTACTTTCCGACCGGGCCATTGGAAGTTCCCCTTACACCCCTGAACAAAGAACGCGTCTGGCCTTTACCATCTACCGGCTCCAGGTGTCACAGTTGAATCTGGTTATCACAGACTTGAACCAGGCCTGCCAGAATAATTTTGAGGCGTTTGAGCGGATCGCCGGTCAGATCGAAGGATTAAGGCAGATGTTTGAAGACACCGGAACCCGGGAAAACTATACCCGGATTTTTAAAGGTCTTTCAGCAGGCATGGCCCAGCTGGCTGCCATTCGGAAGCAGAGCCTGGCCATTTTGGCACGGTTTAAAAAAATTGCAGATAAATCCGTTTGTGCCGGTGAAAATCTTTCCCAGCAGGTCTCCCTGGTCAGGGATGTCAGTGAGGACGCCCATATCAAGGCATTGAATGCCATTATCGCCGCCCATAAGCTGAGGCGGGACGGATCGGTTTATCATGTTCTGGCCATGGAACTTAAGGACCGGGTCACCCATATATCCGGGCTGGCTGAAAACACAGAGCAGGCCATTGCAAAAATCGCAGATGCCACAGGGAGAATCTCCACAGAACCCCCGGGCGGATCAACAAAAGAATCCTTTGATAAAGACCGTCCCCAAGACTTGCTGGCATCTTTGTATCAGAACCTGGCAGGACAGATGGACGCTGTGGTTTCCGGATGTGCCCTGCTCACGGCGTCTGTCAAAGAGGCGGTTATAGAGCTTGACGCCATCGGCCTGTTGTCAAGATCCCTTGAAGATATCCAGGCTGAACTGGGGCCCCTGGAAGAGTACTTTTCATGCCTTGGCGAACCTGCTGACGAACTTCTTTTCAATGATCCTTATTTTTATGAGCGATACACCATGGCTTCGGAACGGCTTGTCCACAGGGAAGTCCTTGGACAGGACGGCCCTTGCGCATTGGATACTGAGGCATTGGAACAAACCGGTTCCGGGGACGGTCTGGGGGATAATATAGAATTTTTCTAACGTTTAAGAAAAGGAGCAAAGGAAATTGAGTAAAACCATTCTCATCGTCGATGATTCGGCCAGCATGCGGCAGCTTGTAACGCTCACCCTGAACAATGCAGGATTTAATGTTATCCAGGCAAAGGACGGCAAAGACGGGGTGAACAAATTTTCCCGGGACAAAATGGATCTTGTCATCACGGATTTGAATATGCCGGTGATGGACGGAATCGAAATGATCCGGCAGATCCGGTCCGGGAACAGCCATCAATTTGTTCCGATTATCCTTTTGACCACCGAATCCCAGGAGGAAAAGAAAAAACAGGGAAAACAGGCCGGTGCCACCGGATGGATCGTCAAACCCTTTAAACCGGAACAACTGGTTGCCGTTGCCAAAAAAGTACTGGGGTAATGGAACCCCAAGGAGACAGGAATGGATATTTCAGCAGACACATTTAAAGAAGAAGCCTGCGATCTTTTAGAAGAGCTGGAGACTGCCCTGCTGGAACTTGAGGAAACTCCCGAAGACATGGATCTTGTGGGCAGGGTTTTCAGGGCCATGCATACCATTAAAGGCTCCGGTGCCATGTTTGGATTTGATGCGGCTTCGGCGTTCACCCATCATGTTGAATCTGCCTTTGACCTGGTCAGGGACGGCAAAGTTGCGGTGAGCAAACCCTTGATCAACCTGACCCTGACCGCCCGGGATCATATTTCAACGCTGCTTGACCTGGACGGCCCTGCCGATGACGGCCTTTTGGCCCAAGGGGATGCGTTAATCAAAAAACTCAGGGAAATGATGCCTGATGCCGGCGAAAACGGCACCGGCCAAGACGCCTCTCCCCTAGGGGAGCCCAATGATGCCCGGGACATTCCTGCCGTGGTGACATTCCGGATATGGTTTAAGCCCTTTGCCCACCTGCTGTCCACGGGCAACAATCCCCGCTTGCTTTTGGATGAATTGCGTGAACTGGGCCAATGCAGTGTGGTGGCCCACACCGGGGATATCCCTGATCTGGAATCCCTTGACCCCAGGTCCTGTTATCTGCTCTGGGATATTTTACTGACAACGGACAAAGGGGAAAACGCAATTAAAGATGTTTTTATCTTTGTGGAAGACGATTGTGAACTGGTCCTTGAACCGGTTTATGATGACCGGAAGGACGAGGCGGAACATAAGCCCCCCCCAAGTGATGTCAGGGCCCCCTTGACAGAACAGGAACAGATAAAGCAGCAGCTCAGGCAGAAAAAAGAAAAAGCGGCCGCTGCCAGTCTCCGGGTCCCAGTGGACAAACTCAACCAACTGGTGGCCCTGGTGGGAGAATTGGTTACGGTCCAGGCCCGTCTGAGCAGACATGCGGCAGGCCATAAGCACCCTGAACTGGTTTCCATTGCAGAGGATGTGGAGATGCTGTCATCGGATCTTCGGGACAACGCCATGAGCTTAAGAATGCTTGAGATCGGCTCCACATTCTCCACGTTCAGGCGTCTGGTCAGGGATCTGTCCGATGAACAGGGCAAGGCAATCGAACTGACGACCTCGGGCGGTGAAACAGAGCTGGACAAAACCGTGATCGAACAGCTCAAAGACCCCCTGGTCCATATTATCCGAAACAGTATTGACCACGGCATTGAAGCCCCCGGGATCAGAAAAGAGCAGGGCAAGCCACCTGCCGGCAGCATCCATCTGAGTGCAGAGCATTCAGGGGCCAATGTCCTGATCCGTATAAAGGATGACGGCAGGGGAATAGATCCTGAAATCATCCGGGAGAAAGCAGTGCAAAAGGAGCTGATTTTACCCGGAGATGACCTTACCCCAAAACAGATCCTTCAACTGGTTTTTGCCCCGGGATTTTCAACTGCGGCCCAGGTGACCGACCTCTCAGGCAGGGGTGTGGGCATGGACGTGGTAAAAAGAAAGATAGCAAACCTGAACGGTGAGGTGGCGCTTGAAAGTGTCAAGGGAAAGGGCACCACCCTGACCCTGAAACTGCCCCTGACCCTGGCCATCATTGACGGCCTTTTGGTTACCCTGGCCGACAATTATTTTATTCTTCCCCTGTCATCGGTGGAGGAGTGCGTGGAACTGTCCATGAGTGAACAGAATAAAAACAGGAAAAAAAATCGCCAGATACTTAACATCAGAGGCGATATGGTCCCCTATATCCGGCTTCGGGACGAATACGGGATCACCCGGGATGAACCCGAACTCCAGCAGGTTGTGGTCATGCGGGTGAATGGCGGCCGAACCGGCTTTGTGGTGGACAACGTCATCGGCAGCCACCAGACCGTGATCAAGAATATCGGCAACGCATTCAGGCAGGCCCGTGATATTTCCGGTGCCACCATCCTGGGAGACGGGCGGGTGGCCCTGATTTTGGATGTCAACAAGGTACTTGAAGTTTAACGGTACCCTAAAAAATCCAACCGCCCTTCGGCCATGTCCGAAGGGATAAATTAAAGGAATTCAAGTTATTATGAACAGTTGTTGTTTTAAAAATTGGAATCTTTTTTCAAAAATCGGGCTCATCAGCCTGCTGATTATCCTCATTATGATGATAAGCCTCTTTTTCATCATCCTGCCTGACATGAAAAAGCAGATCACTGCCGAACGTCAATTGGGACTCAAACAAACCGTTGAGGTGGCACGGGATATCATGGACCATTACAACAATCTTGCCAACGCCGGCAGTCTGCCCCTGGAAACTGCCAAAAAAAATGCCCTGGCAGCCATCACAGATTTAAGATACGGCGCCAACGAATATTATATGGTGGTTGACAGCCGGTTCATCTCCCTGGCGAACGGGGTTAAACCGGAACTTGTGGGTAAAGACGTGTCCGGGCTCAAAGATGTCCACAACAAGTTCTTTATGAAGGATCTGATTGGGATGGCCCTGGAAAAAGGAGAGGTATTTGTGGATTATTACTGGCCCCGGCCTGGATCTGAAGAACCGGTGCCAAAGATATCATTTGCCATGAGTTACGCGCCCTGGGACATGGTTATTTTCAGCGGCCTTTACACCGATGACCTGGAAAAGGAGATCCGGGCGCTCTATGTGCAGGTGTCATCCATTGCCGCAGGGATTATTTTTGTGGCCGTTCTTTTGACCGTGTTCATTGCCCGGAAGATCACCCGGCCCATCAACCAGTGTATGCGCCTGGCCCAGGCCATTTCCATCGGTGATCTGACAGGGACCCTTGATTTGGACCAGAGGGATGAACCCGGCTGCCTGGCTGCCAGCCTGAACCAGATGACAGCCAACCTCAAGCAGACGGTTCAGGTGGCCCAGGATATTTCCAACAGAGATCTGACCGTTAAGGTCAAGCCCCATTCGGAGAAGGACATGCTGGGCAAGGCTCTCCAAAAAATGGTGGCCACCTTAAGGCAGACTATTTTTGACGTTATCAACGGGGCCGAAAGTGTGGCCTCGGGCAGCCAGGAATTGAGTGCAGCTTCAGAGCAGCTTTCCGCCGGTGCATCCGAGCAGGCCGCTTCCGCGGAAGAGGTCGCCTCTTCCATGGAGCAAATGAGCGCCAATATCCGCCAAACCGCAGAAAATTCCCAGCTTACCGAGAAACTGGCCTCCCAGGCTGCCCTGGATGCGGCCCAGGGCGGAGCATCCGTAAATCAGACCCTTGGGGCCATGAAAGATATTTCAGACAAGATTTCCATTATTGAAGAAATCTCCCGCCAGACCAATATGCTGGCCCTGAATGCGGCCATAGAAGCGGCAAGGGCCGGGGAACACGGCAAGGGCTTTGCCGTGGTGGCAGATGCGGTCAGAAAGCTTGCCGAAAGAAGCCAGGCTGCCGCAGCCGAGATCGCCACGCTTTCCATATCCAGTGTCTCCATCGCAGAAACTGCCGGAAAGATGCTGGATAAAATCGTCCCTGCTGTTCAGAAAACATCGGAACTGGTCCAGGAGATCAATGCATCATCCGTAGAACAGAGCGCCGGGGCCGAACAGATCAACCAGGCTTTGACCCAGTTAGACCAGGTGATCCAGCAGAATGCTTCTGCCTCGGAAGAGATGGCCGGTACGTCCCAGTCCCTGGCCTCCCAGGCTGAACACCTGCTTACTTCCATCCACCTTTTTTCCATAGACCGGAAGGAAAGGCCAAAAACGGAAACGCAATCCGAAATTATTGAAGAACGGTTTGAAGCAAGGATTCCCGAGCGCCGGGAAAGACCCCGGGGGATTGACCTTGACCTGGGAGAGCCCGGGTTTGAGTCCGGACCCGCCCTGGACCAGGCATTTGAGTCCTATGCATAAAGGAGGACGCCATGTCACCCAATAGAACGGAACAGTTTCAGTTTTTAACCGTACGGCTGGACCAGATTATATTTGCCTTTAATATCAAGAAAGTCAAAGAACTCATTGATCCTGTACCCATTACTCCGGTGCCGAGGATGCCCGAATATATGCTGGGTGCCATCAACCTGAGAGGAGAGGTGCTGCCGCTCATGGACCTTTGTCTGCGATTCGGCCTTAATCAGACCGCCCAAAGCATTGATACCAGCATTGCCATTGTGGAGACCGGCCAGGGAGAAGATACCTGCCGGCTGGGTGTCAGGGTTGACGCTGTGGATCAGGTCCTCTCCCTTGACAACGAGTTGATTTTGGCCCCGCCGGACATGGGGTTCAACATTCCCAAAAAATTTATTGAAGGGGTAGGGCAGGTCAAAGATGAATTTATTATCATACTGGCCATTGACCGTCTTCTGCCGGAATAACAGTCATGGGCCCCTTGGGTTATCCAACCGGGAACTGTCTGCAACAATATTGTTATTATATTATTAAGGACATATTAGGTTAAAAATGCTTTCATACAAATTCATTGAAATCATCACTGAGTTTATTTATATTGCCAGGCGCCGGACCTTTTTTGATCGGAATTCTGGAAAATGTTAAAGCAGATAATTGTCATTGATGATGAAAAAGATTTTTTGGAAACCATGAAAAGAGGGCTGGTCCTGTCCGGTTACCGGAAGGTGGCACTTGAGAACGACCCTTCCCAGGCCCTTCAGCGTTTCGAAAATGGTGAAAATTTTGATGCAGCACTCATTGATATCACCATGCCCGGGATGGACGGTATTACCTTGCTGGGAAAGATCAAATCCGCAAGCCCCCATACCGAATGCATCATGGTCACGGCCCTGAACGAAGCGTCCATGGCCATGGACTGTATCCGGAAAGGGGCCTATGACTACCTGGTCAAGCCCATTTCCAGGAATGACCTTTTCGTAAGCCTTTCCAGGGCCCTGGAACGTCAAAGTATGCTTGAAATTCTGGATATCAGAAAATCCCAGTCCCTAAGTGATCTTGATAACCCGGCTGCCTTTTCAGGGATTATAACCCAGTCCGCATCACTTATCCGGGTTTTGAGGGAAGCCGAGCTTCATGCAAAAAGCGATGTCCCCATCCTGATCACGGGGGACAGCGGCACCGGAAAGGAGCTTTTAGCCAGGGCGATCCACAATGCAAGTCCACGGCACGACAGTCCTTTTTCAGCCATCAACATGGCTGCCATATCCGCCCCCCTCTTTGATGCCGAGTTTTTTGGACACACCAAAGGGGCGTTTACCGGGGCCCAGGCCAGCCGGGAAGGATATCTTTGTTCAACAAACAGGGGCAGCCTGTTTTTGGATGAAATCGGCTCTCTTTCCCTGGAACTCCAGGGAAAACTGCTCAGGGTCCTTCAGGAGGGTGAGCATATCCCCCTTGGCAAAGACAGTCCCGTAAAAACGGATCTGCGCTTTATTGCCGCCACCAATGAAGATATTGAATCACAGATCCTTGACCATACCTTTCGCAGCGATCTTTATTACCGGCTCAAAGGGGCCTGGCTCCATTTGCCGCCTTTAAGGCAGCGCAAAGAGGACATTCCCCTGCTGGCCGGATATTTTTTAAAACCGGCAAAAAATATCGGCAGGGATTTAAGTTTTCACCCCGAAGCCATGGCCCGGCTAAAGGAGTATGATTTCCCGGGCAATATCCGGGAACTGAAATCCATTGTTCTCAGCGCCGCCAACCTGTGCCGTGAAAAGGAGATCAGCACGAAACACCTCCCGGCCCAGTTTCGAAAAAACACACCCAGGGCCTGTGTTCCACCCCCCGGGGTGTCAGAAACGCCCGAAACGTTAAAGAGTGTTGAAAAAAAATATATTCTCAGCATTTACGAAATGACCGGAAAAAACAAATCCAGATCCGCTGCACTGCTGGATATCGGGTTAAATACCCTGAGGCGGAAACTGCACGCCTACGGTGTGAACTGACCATGGTTTTTTCAAAACCGTCTTCAGGGGGAAAAAAGGTCACCATTACGGGTGCGGGGGATAATCAAAACGCCTGTCAGATCCTTGAACAGGCCCTTGACGACCTTGAATTCAGAATTGCCAAAAGAACCACCCAACTGGAAGCGGCCAACCAGGATCTTAAAAATGAAATCAAGGAAAAACTCAAAGCACGGGATGACCTGCTGAGAAAGGAAAAACATCTTAAAGCGGTTCAGGCCATTGCTGCGGTGGGCAGTTTCTTTGCCTTTCCCCCTGATTTTGAGATGGATTGCTCGGACGGATTTTTCAGGCTGTTCGGCTATGAACCTGCCCAGGTCCCTGTGGATTTCTCCTTTATGAAAGATCATATTCATTCAAGGGATCTGGACCGGTTTGAAAAAGACATTAACCTTTTCAAAAAATACTTTGCCCCCTTTGACCGGGAATACCGGATTGTCACGCCCAAAGGTACGATCCGGGAGATCCGGGTGATCATCACCACCTTGTACAACCCGAACAAGCATCCCCAGGAGATCCGGGGGGTTATCCAGGATATCACCGAAAGCAAAGCCATGGCGCGCCAGGTCATCCGGAATGAAAAACTGGCTTCCCTGGGATTCATGGCCTCGGGGGTGGCCCATGAGATTAATAACCCCAATAGTCTGATCTCATTTAATATTCCCATTCTCCGGGAATACCTTGGGGGCCTGTTTTCCATTGCAGACCAATATGCGCTGAAAAACAAGGGGCTTGAACTTTGCTGCATGCCCTATGAGGAATTTAAAAAAGATGTGGTCAAACTGACCAACAATATTGAAAACGGGTCTGCCCGCATCAATAAAATAGTCTCGAATTTCAGATCCTTTGTTCATATAAAGCGGAACGTGGAGTATCAAAAATCCGATATTAACGCATTAATCCGGGGGTGTATTGATATCTCCGATGCCAAGATGAAAAAACTGGTCCGCCATTTTGAAGTCAGGATTCCCGATGATCTGCCCAAGATTTACACCGAACCGGAGGTGCTGGAAATTGCCGTGATCAACCTTCTGATCAATGCGGCCCAGGCCTGTGATAAACCCGATTCCCATGTTTGCCTCAGTGTGGAATATAGAAATTTTCCAAAACCCAGGCTGATTATCCAGGTCAGCGACAACGGCTGCGGAATGGACAAGGAAACCGTATCCAGGGCATTTGACCCTTTTTTTTCAACCAAGTCCTCGGACCAGGGCACAGGCATAGGGCTGTCTTTATGCCATAATCTGGTCTCCTCTTTGGGGGGGAATATAGAGGTGGAAAGCACGCCCGGGAAAGGAGCTGCTTTCAAAATCATCCTGCCAGACCTCAGGAATGAATAGTGACGGCCATAACGGTCAGAACACCTTTAACAAGGATTCCACTTCCCTTATTTTAAAGGAAAAATCTGAAATGATCCGGGTTATATCCTCCACCCGAAATCCGGTGCGTTTTAATGCCTGTTTATGGAACCTGCCGGTCAAGCCGTCCGCTCGATCTGCTCCGTCCGCTTCATTTGATCCAATATCCATACCCATCATCATGCAGATGCAGTCCGCCAGGTAGACCACGGTGATATTCATATCCTGCATTGTTTTGATGTCGCGGATATGGTGGCAGCGAATGATTTTAACCATATTGGGGGAGAATTTCCACATTGTGGCGATCATTGCCCCAAGTTCGGCATGGTCCACGCCGATCACCTCTTTTTCAGCCGCCATGGCGCTAAGGTCCTTATCTGCCATCAGGCCACAGATTTTTTCATTGGCATTGTCAACAAATCTGTCCAGAACGGTCTTTCCCATATCTTTGAGCAAGGCTGCCGTAAAAATACCGGCCGAGCCCGGCATGTTAAGTTCATCAGCGATTTGCCTGGCGATCAGGGCTGAAGAGACCGAATACTTCCAGATGGCTCCCTGGCTTGGGCTCTGTCCGTCCGGTTGTGTGTTGAATATGTCTGCACCGGATTTAAGCAGCACCAGGTTGATAATCTGGTCCATGCCCAGGAGGGCCGCGGCATCTTTGATGGATTCCACGGGATGTTTTAACCCGAAAAACGCCGAATTGGCTGTTCGCAGGACCGCGGCCGTGATGGCCGGGTCATACTGGATAATTTTTGCCACTTCAGCCATGCTGGCATTGGGGTTGTTGAGCGCATCCAGCAGGGGGTGGATCACTGCGGGTACGGGTTTAAGATTTTTTATTTCCCTGACCAGGGTCTGGACGGTTGTCATATTTTTTTCACCAAGTGCCTTGCAGATTTGGATAAGAAAATTTACAAGCGTTATTCTACCGAATCAGTGTACAATTTGCCATAAAATTCGCCATGCGGATGAACAGCGCCTCCCCCGGCACCGGCCTTGGCAGGAAAACGCTTTTTACCTGGCCCGGGTTTTATGGTAAATTCCAATCATTTTGAACTGTTCAAATAATTGGTTTTCAAACAACTGGTAAAAAAGGTGTCCCCATGAAAAAAGACCGCATCACCACTATAAACAAAACTGCCGAAACAATTGAAACCGATCTTCTGGTTTATTTTGCCGTGGAGGCAAAGGGTAAAATGCCTGAATGCGATACTGCTGTACACTCCCAGGTTAAAAAGGCGTTTGAATTAAAGGATTTTTCCGGCAAGGCCGCAGAACAGATATTGTTTTACCCGCCGGCCCGGTCAAAGATTGCTGCTGCCCGGGTTCTGGTTTTAGGTACAGGCCCTGTGAATAAGGAAAAGGATAAAGGGGCTGCCCTGGACATGCTCCGGGAGGTCGGCGGAGAGGTTGCCAAGGTGTGTGCATCGGTTAAGGCCAGGGATGTGGTGGTCTGCCTGCCACCCCCAAAACATCTCTCCCCGGCCCTGACTGATCCGGAAATATCTGCGGGCGCCCTGGCCGAAGGCATCATCCTTGGGGATTACCGGTTTGAAAAATATAAGGAAAGCACCAGGAAGAAAACCGATTACCCCGGGCTTGATGAGATAAAGTTTGTATGCAAAGATAATCTTAAAATTGTTCACCAGGGCGTTGAGAAGGCAAAAAATGCGGCTTTTGCCGCCTGTACGGCACGGGATATGGCCAATGAGCCGGGCAATCATTGGACCTCTGCTGATTTTGCGGCATATGCCAAACAGCTTGCCGCAGACACGGGGCTGGGGTACCGGTGTCTGGAAAAAAAAGAGATGGAACAGATGGGCATGGGCGGGATACTTGCCGTCAACCAGGGCTCCTATGTGCCGGCACGCATGGTGGTCCTTGAATATTTGCCGGAAAACAGAACCGAAACCATCCTTCTTGTGGGCAAGGGGCTGACCTTTGATTCCGGTGGCATCAGCATCAAGCCGTCTGCGGGTATGGAGGAGATGAAATATGACATGTGCGGCGGTGCGGCGGTCATGTGCGCCATGCAGGCCGTGGCCCTGGAAAAGCCGGATGTGGGTGTTGTGGCCATTGTTCCTGCCACGGATAATATGTCCGGGTCCAGGGCCCTTCACCCCGGCGACATTATCAGCCATTACAACGGGGTGACAAGTGAAGTGGTCAACACCGATGCCGAAGGCCGCCTTATCCTGGCCGATGCCCTGGCCTGGGGCATTGAGCATTTCAAGCCCGCCTGCGTGCTTGACGCGGCGACCCTGACAGGCGCGGTCATCATTGGCCTTGGCCATCATTATACCGGGCTTGTGTCCAATAATAACGCCCTGGCCAAGGCGGTTGAGGCTGCCGGAAGTCTGGCCGGAGAACCTGTCTGGCGTCTGCCCCTGAATAAAAACTATGAAAAACAGATCGAATCCGATGTGGCGGACATTAAAAACACCGGGGGAAAACCAGCCGGCACCATAACCGCAGCAGCTTATCTGTCAAAATTTGTGGGTAAAACCCCTTGGGCACATCTGGACATTGCAGGCACGGCCTGGGAGTTTACCAAAAAGGCTTATATCCCCAAGGGGCCTTCGGGAACGGCCACCAGAACATTTATTAATCTGGTGCGAAACTGGAAACCCGGCAAAATAAAATAATGTTTGAACAAAAAGTCACCCACCTGCGGCGTTGCAGGAAAATTTGCATCTGGGCAACTTTTTGTCCAAACACTGGGTACATAAAATGAATGCAAAAGGACGCGGTGATGAACCTGGGACCTGAAAAAATAAAAATCGTTCAATCCGCCTTAATGGCCTGGTACCGGGACAATTGCCGACAGCTTCCCTGGCGCAGGGACAGCTCCGTGTACCGGGTATGGGTCAGTGAGGTGATGCTCCAGCAGACCCAGGTCAAAACCGTGATTCCCTATTATCTCAAGTTCATGGAAACCTGGCCTGATCTTAAGGCCTTTGCCGCCGCCGACCTTGAGACCGTGCTTAAGGCCTGGGAGGGCCTTGGCTATTATGCCAGGGCCAGAAATCTCCACAAGGCTGCCGGTATGGTGGTCCGTGATATGGGCGGCATTATTCCGGATGATTATGAGGGGTTTAAAAATCTTCCGGGTGTAGGGGACTATATTGCCTCGGCTGTGCTCTCCATTGCCGGGGCAAAGCCCCATGCCGTGGTGGACGGAAATGTCAAGCGGGTTCTGGCAAGGCTTTTGTGCATTGACACGCCTGTGAACCACAGTGCTGCCCACAAAACATATAAGGCCATTGCCGCAAGGCTTTTGTATGAAAAGGACCCGGGCACATACAACCAGGCTGTCATGGAGCTTGGCGCCCTGGTCTGCACCCCCAAAACACCGGATTGCGGCGCATGTCCCCTGGCCCGGGAATGCCTGGCCTGTGAAAAGCAGGTAACCGCTCTTTTTCCCCGGCGCCTGGAGAAAAAAAAGGTGCCCACGGTTCATATTGCCGCAGGCATTGTCAGGAAAAACGGAAACGTCCTGATCACCCGAAGAAAACTTGACGGGCTTTTGGGCGGATTATGGGAATTTCCCGGCGGCAAGGTGGAACCCAAAGAGTCCCCTGAACAGGCCTGCATCCGTGAGATCCGGGAAGAAACCGGCATTGAGACGGGAAATCCGCAATTTTTAACCCGGGTTTTTCACGCCTATACCCACTTTAAAATTGAAATGGATGTGTTCTTCTGCGATTATATCTCCGGCCGGGTGATTCTCAACGGTCCCATTGACCATAAATGGGTCAGGGTAGGTCAGCTTTACCAGTTTCCTTTTCCCCGGGCCAATCTTAAGTTCATGGAATTGATTACTAAATAAATGTGAAAGGCTTTAAACCCCATGGGTTATAAAATAATACTCCAAGACGCCCCGAAAAATTATACCTTTGACCAGGATAAGATCATCTCTCCTTCGGACACTGTCCGGCGGTTCCGGGAAAAGGCAGCCACTCTGGACCTTGATATCCTGAGCCGGACCCGGCGCATCGACAACGGCCGCCTGGATATTCCGGTATTTTATTCTGAGTGCGGTGCGGATGCAAAACAGGTGACCGGCACCAATAAACAGATGGGCAAAGGCGGGACCCCGGAACAGTCCGAGGCAAGCGCTGTCATGGAACTGGTGGAGCGGTTCAGCTTTTTCTCCTTTGCCGAAGATGAAAAAAACTTTATCCATGCCACGCCTGGTCAGCTTGGGGAAACGGCCCTGGATTATGGACTGATCACCCAGTCTGTCCATGACGATGAAGCCGAAGCGTTAAAAGTCAAACCCGTGTTTGATTCTCTGCCCCTGAAATGGACCAGGGGATATGATCTCACCGATAAAAAAGAGGTGAATATCCCCTTTAACTGGTTTTATATGATCAATGAGTTTAACGGCCCCAGTGCGGGCAACTGCACGGAAGAGGCCTTGATCCAGGGCATTTGTGAGCTTGTGGAGCGTCATGTCTGTTCCCGGGTATCCCGGGAAAAATTAAAGGTGCCCGGCATCCGCCTGGATTCCTTTAAAGATCCCCTTGTGCGGGAACTTCTTGCCAAATATGAAACCCAGGGCATCAGGGTCTATGCAAGTGATCTCAGCCTTGACACGGGCGTTCCCACCATAGCGGTGCTGGCCTGGGATCCCTCCACCTTTCCGGACACAAGCGAGATCGTATGGACCGCGGGCACGGCCCCGTCCCCGGAAAAGGCCATGGGCCGGGCCCTGACCGAAGTGGCCCAGCTTGCCGGGGACTTCAACACCGGGTCCAATTACGCGGCATCCGGCCTGCCCAAATTTACGGATATTGAAGCCGCCGGATATATCACCCATCCTGAAACCATGGTGGATGCCGCTGATTTGCCGGACCTGTCTGCCGACAATATGCGGGTGGAAGTGGAACGCCTGATCCGGATTCTTGGGGATAAAGGCTTTCATCTGCTCTCCATTTGCACCACCCACCCAGGTCTTGATATCCCGGCCTTTTACACCATCATGCCCGGGGCCCATTTCAGGGAGCGGGCAGATGAGGCCAGTGTGGGCATGTTTGCGGCCCGGCTGATTACGGAAAATTTCCATCCCATGCTGGCCCTTGACCGGCTGGATGAACTGGAAGCGCTGATTCCGGGAAAATACTACACCAGTTTCTACAAAGGATTGATGTTCAGCGCCCTGGAAGAGGGGGAAGATGCAATCAAACAGTTCCAGGCCGCCCTTGACCGTGGCCCTTCCAGGCGCAACCTGCCTGATATATGTTCCCATATGGCTGCGGCCCAGAAAGATTCAGGACTGTTGGACCCGGCCCTTGATACCTGTCAAACCGGTCTTGATGCCGACCCCCAGCGCCCTGATATCCTGAACACGGCCGGGGCCTGCTGTTTTATGAAAAAGGATTTCAAAACCGCGATTACCTATTTTGAAAAAGCCCTGGATGTGGACCCGAGCCAGGCCATCAATTATGCCAATATGGGGTCCTGTTACCGGGAACTCAAAGAACCGGTACTTGCAGTTAAATTTTATGAAATGGCTTTAAACATAGATCCGACCATTGAATTTGCACGGGATAATATTAAAAAACTAAAAAAATAGCCTGCCTTATGTTCAGGAAAAAAATACCTGCCTGGAAAAAACAGTGTGTGTCCACAGAGAAAGTGCTGTCCAAGATTGAGCCGGGCATGCATATTTTTATTGGTACGGGAACTGCCGAACCCAGAACCCTTGTGAATGCGCTCATGAGCGCCGACGGCTGCAACCTGGAGGATCTGACCCTGATCCAGCTGCTCAGTTTCGGAGATGCCGTATCCTATAACGCGCTGGAATCCCATCGTTTTCGTTTGAAAACCTTTTTTTCCGGATGGGTGTCAGCCCTGGCTATCACCGCAGGCCTGGTGGACCTGATTCCTGCCCGGTTCTCCGGGATTCCCCTGCTCATGAGGGACGGACTGATACCCATTGATGTGGCTTTTCTCCAGGTTACCCCGCCCAATGACAGCGGATATTGCAGCTTCGGCCTGGGTGTGGATGTGGCCAGGCAGGTGATGAAGCAGGCCAGTTTTGTGGTGGCTGAGATCAATGAACACATTCCCTTTACCCTGGGGGACACCTTTGTCCATATTAGCGAATTTCACATGCTGGTCCAGGCCCGGGTTCCGCCCTTTTATTTCCCAAGATACCCCGTGGACCCGGTGTTTGACAAAATCGCTGAAAATGCAGCCTCGGTGATTGATGACGGATCATGCGTTGCCTTTACCTACGGTCCCATTTACGAGGCCCTGGCCCGGCACCTGGCAAAGAAAAAAAGCCTGGGCATCCATACCCCGTTTTTCACGGATGCGCTCATGGATCTTGTTGAAAGCGGGGCAGTCACCAACCGGGAAAAGGGGATGTTCCGGGGCCGGTCTTTGACCACCTATGCCCTGGGCTCCAAAAAGCTGATGGCGTGGCTGGACAAAAATCCCATGGTGGAGTTCCAGGGTATTGACAAGATATTCAACCCATTGCAGATCGGGCGTAACAAAAAGTTTGTCATGGTCCTGCCGGTGCGGCGGGTGGCCCTGTCCGGCCGGGTGGCCCTTTTCGCCAGTTCTGCCAATACTTCCGCAGATTCGGGCCAGATTGCAGATATCCTCAATGGGGCCGAGCTCTCCCGGGGCGGGTACAATATTGTGGCCCTTCCCAGCCGGAACAAGGACAACGTGCCAAATATCCGTCTGTTTCTTGATGATACCCCGGACCAGCTCAGTTTTCCGGAATGCATTGACCTTGTGGTCACGGAATACGGGGTGGCCCACATCAGGGGCAGAAGCTTGCGGGAACGGGCCCAGGCCCTGATTGAGATTGCCCATCCCGAAGACCGCCAAGGTCTTGTGGAAGGGGGCAAAAAAGAGAATCTGCTCTATCCGGACCAGATGTTCATTGCCGATTCCGCCCATTTTTATCCCAAGGAGATCGAAACCACCCAGACTTTCAACGAGAATCTGCAGGTTCGGTTCAGGGCCATCAAGCCGTCGGATGAAGAGCAGATGCGCAGGCTGTTTTACCGGTTTTCCGATGACGCCATTTACTACCGTTACTTTGCACCCATCAAAGCCATGCCCCATGCCAAAATGCAGGCCTATGTCAACGTGGATTACAGGGAAGTGCTGTCCGTGGTGGGCCTTGTGGGTGAACCCGGCAGCCAGACCATCATTGCCGAGGCAAGAATTGCCAAGCATCCGGACAAACCGTTCATGGATATCGCCTTTGTTGTGGACGAGGCATACCAGGGCATTGGCATTGCCTCTTTTCTGTTTAAGATGCTTTCCCGTCTGGCAAAGGAGCGCAGGGCCGTAAAAATAACCGCTGATGTCCTCTCCTCCAACCGGGCCATGCTCAAGGTCTTTGAAAAGGGCGAATATCCCCTGACTGCCAAACTTGACGATGGGGCTTACGCCATCAGCATTGATTTGACAAAACCCGGCGCCAGACCTGGGGCACATTGATGGTATGTGTAACAAAAACGTGAACCCGAAAAATAAGGAAGCAAATCCCCCATGAAAATATCAGGCAGAAAAACCGGAAAACTGGCTTTTGAAATCAATCAGGACAGCTACACCTACACCCTTGATGCCCCTGAAAGCGCTGGCGGCGAAGGCAAAGGTCCATCGCCCAAAGGCCTTCTCTTAAGCGGCCTGATCGGGTGTACCGGCATTGATGTGGCCATGATCCTTGGCAAAATGCGGGTGGGCATCCAGGATATGGAAATCACGGCAGAAACCGAGCTGACAGACCAAGCGCCCTCGGTATTTAAGGAAATTACCTTGTCTTACCACATCACCGGCAATGAAAAAGATGCAGACAAAATAAAACGGGCCGTGTCCCTGTCCATGGAAACCTATTGCGGGGTCTCTGCCATGCTGGCAAAAAACAGCCGTATTATCCCTAAAATTTACCTGAACGGTAAAGAGATTATGGGTTGAGCAATTCAAATCCTGTAATTGGATCGAACACACGTACAGCACGAGTATCAATTAATTCAAATAAAATAACCTCTAATATATGCCATGTCCTGACACCGTTGCGGATACATCCGGTTACAGTTGAATCTTCTCTTCCGCAAGCGATGTGCATGTGTAATTTGGGTTCCCCTTTCTCGTTGGGAAAGATTGTGCCTGTTCCCACGATTTCATTCACATTATTGAGAATATGTTCCATTGGCGTAATTGATTCTGTCCGTCCATGCTCTGGCCCGACAATGAGCTTACTGTCTTTATCAGCGCCTCCGATAATGGTTAACGCCGCCGCCTTTATTGCTTTTTCATTCGCAAATTTTTCAATCTCTTTGTGTATGATATCGCCGTCTTCAAGACGAATAATGTAGATTCTTCCCTGTTTTGCCTGTGAGTACTTCATGTGTTAATCTCTTTATTTTTATATAAATTTTTTAGTTATTTTTCTGCATGACTCGATAAAAAGCATTCCATGTTCAATATCAGAAAAAAGCTGCACTGACAATAAAAGCGGTCGTTGCCCGGCAATGTACTTGTCTTGACAATCATAAAATAGATGGCGTAATCCATTACATCAAAAATGTGGCAGGGACCTGAATCTTTTGCTGTTAAACTTTAAATTCAAGGATAAATCCATGACATTTAAACCATCTATCGCGTTTAGAGCCAAAGCCAAGGCCGGGGAGGCTATGGTAGAGGCCTTTAGTAAAACAATCGGCAAGCAGCTGGGGGTGACCCTTCATACCCACCAGGGCCCGCCGCTTATGGCGTGGGCCAAAATCGGATCGGACAAAAAAGAGACCCTGGTCATGATTCATGGCTTTGGGGACCGAAAAGAAAGCTTTTATTTCATGTCAAAATTTTTAAAAGAAAAGCTGAATCTTGTTATTCCGGATCTGCCGGGGTTTGGAAAGTCTTGTATGGACCCGGATCTTGTTTATAGTTTGGAGAATTATATTGACTGGTTGGGGCGGTTCATTGAACAAACCGGTCCGGAATCGTTCCACCTTGCCGGATGTTCCATGGGGGGGGCCATTGCCGCAAAGTTTGCGGCCCAATTTCCTTCCAGAGTCAAATCCTTGTCTTTGGTGGACCCGGCCGGTTTTTACCTGCCCGGGAAGCACTCTGTTTATGATGAGGCCCTGGCCGGGTCCAATATTTTTCATATAAGTTCTCCCTCGGATTTCGAGAGTTTACAATCAAGACTTTTTAGAAAAAGCCCGCCGCTTCCTGCGTGTGTCAAGGAGTATATGATTTTAAAGGCCATGGGGGACCGGACGTGGCTTGCCAAGATATTTGATGAACTGATGGACATGGATTCAATAAAGTCCGGCAACATCTCTTTGGAACAGGCCTCTTTAAATCATCTTTGCAAAGCGATTACCATGCCTGTTATGCTGTTTTGGGGACGCCATGATTCTCTTTTGCCCTGGGAAACAGCGCTGTTTGTAGAAAAATTATTTCCCCGTGCACAGGTTCATATCTATGAGGAATATGGCCACGTTCCCCATTTGGAGGGCCCCAAAAAATTGGCCGGGCACATGCTGGATTTTATATGCGGGTAGACGCTTTTGGGAACGGGTCCAGGCCCTGATTGAGATCGCCCATCCCGAAGACCATCCCTGCCTTGCGGGCGGACCCGGCAACCAGGCCATCATTGCCGCGGTAAGGATTGCAGCAATTATAAATTTGACCAGCCCACAATTGTGCGGTGCCCGCCATATCCTCCAACGGTGGGCACAAAAAAGCGTGCCCACTCTACCGGCTGGGCTTGATTTTTTACCATGAAGTCCATTCTTCATGTCCGTCCGGAAATAGCCTTGACCTGACACCCCTGCTGATATAGGATTTTCTATTTTAATCTAAAGCAGGCCTTTTTATATGCATGTCACAGACCGGGAGACAGTACTTCCCCCAAGACTTTTTTTAAGCCTGCTTTTTACCCTGGCCCTGCCCATTTCCCTGCAATACCTTCTGACCTGTTCCATGGCTGTGATAGACATGCTCATGATCGGCCAGCTTAATGATGCTGCGGTGGCTGCCGTGGGCATTGCCAACCAGTTTGTTTTTATCTTTTTTGTCATCCAGTTCGGCATCCACTCGGGCATAGCCATATTTACGGCCCAGTACTGGGGCAAACAGGATATCTCACGAATCCACCAGTTGTCCGGTCTTGGGATACTGGCAGGCTTTGCCATAGGTTGCGTGTTTGCCGGGGCCGCTCTGTTTTTTCCCGGGGCCATGATCTCAGTATTTTCCAGTGATGCCGACGTTGTACGCCTTGGGGCCGGATACCTTCGTATTGTGGGATTTGCCTTTGTTCCTTTCTGCGTCACGTTTTCCTTTATGACCAATATGAGGAGCATGGGGTTTGCCTTCGTGCCCTTGATCGCTTCACTTGCAGCCGTAGTTGTCAATATTGTGCTCAACTACTGCCTGATTTTCGGCAACTTTGGCTTTCCCGCCATGGGTGTTACAGGTGCGGCCATTGGCACCTGCACGGCAAAATTGATTGAAACCGGCCTTTTAACGGCGATCATCTACCTGAAACCCTATCCCCTTGCCGCGTCAGTAAAAAAAATGCTGGGGTTCGACCTTGCCTTTGTCAAGCGGGTCATGGCCACTTGCTGGCCTGTGTTCCTCAATGAAGTTTTCTGGGTTACGGGCGTGAGCATGTACAAACTGGTTTACGCCCGCATGGGGACCCAGTCCATTGCTGCGGTCAATATCGTGGCCACCCTTGAGGAATTTTTATTTGTTCCCTTTTTCGGCATGTTCCATGCCGGGTCCATTCTCATCGGCAACAGCATCGGGGCAAAAAGATACAGCCAGGCGTTTGCCTATGGCAAATTCATGCTTTTGGCCCAGCTTCCCATGGCCCTTGGCGCAGGGCTTGTGCTCATTCTGTGCAGAAATTTCATCCTTGGATTTTACAATATTTCCTTTGCCGCCCACGCCAATGCCTACTACCTGATGCTGACCACGGGTCTAGTCCTTTGGGCAAAGACCACCAATTTTACAACGGTGGTATCGGTGTTCAGGGGCGGGGGAGACACCAGGTTCGGTTTTTTCATGGACCTGAGTGCGGTGTGGTGCATTGGTGTGCCCATGGCGTTCACAGGAGCCTTTGTTCTGCATTGGCCCGTGTACGGTGTCATGGCCCTGATCGCCCTGGAAGAGATGTTCAAGCTGATTATCGGGTTGCCGCGGTTTTTTTCAAAGAAATGGATTAAAGATCTTGTGGCAGATCCGGAAATACGCCCTGGGCAGAATCCTTGAACTATCTGTCATAAAAGGAGAAAAAATTGAAATATCTGGGTGCCCATGTGAGTGCGGCAGGCGGCGTTGAAAACGCGCCGATCAATGCCCAAAAAATAGGCGCCTCCTGTTTTGCCCTTTTTACAAAAAATCAGCGGCAGTGGCAGGCCAGGCCCTTATCAGACAAAAGCATCAATGAGTTTAAAGCAAACTGCAGGGATCTGGGGTTCGGGCCCGGGCAGATTCTTGCCCACGACTCCTATCTCATCAACCTGGGCCACCCGGAACAAGCGGCCCTGGAAAAATCCAGACTTGGGTTCATGGATGAAATGCAGCGGTGCCGTCAGCTTGGCATTGCCATGCTCAATTTTCATCCGGGTTCCACGTTAAAGAAAATCAGCATGGATGAGTGTCTTGCAACCATTGCCCAGTCCATTAACCTTGCCCTTCAAAAGGTGCCGGATGTCATGGCTGTGATTGAAAACACCGCAGGCCAGGGCAGCAATGTGGGATTTGCCTTTGAACAGATAAAAACCATTATTGAGCGGGTGGACGATCAATCCCGCATCGGGGTGTGCATTGACACCTGCCACGCCTTTGCTGCCGGATATGATTTTGTTTCCCGGGAAGGGTATGAGAAAACCTGGGACCTGTTTGACTCAATTATCGGCTTTGAAAAATTAAAGGGCATGCACCTGAACGATGCCAAAAAGCAGATTAATTCCAGGGTGGACCGGCATGAAAGCTTAGGAAAGGGCCAGCTTGGCCTTGCCGCTTTCCGGCAGATCATGGAAGACAAGCGCCTGAACAATATTCCCATGATTCTGGAAACACCTGACAATAACATCTGGGCCAAAGAGATTTCCCTGCTCAAATCGTTGATCAATACCTGAGCCCAGTTAAGGAATTTTCATGAGAATCTGGGATCTTCATCCAGGATACCTGAACCGCCAGAGTTTATTAGGCGAACACCGGGAACTTCACGGCGTGGTTTCCATTATTGTCAACCACAAAAAAGGCTATTCCCGGCACCCGGAAACCCTGCGCTGGATGGATTTTGGCTGGGCACTGAACAAACGCCACCAGCTTTTAGCCGCAGAGATGAAGTTGCGGGGGTATAATGAGCAATCGCCTGTGCGCATCCGGAAAAACAAAGGACTGTGGCCTGATACATTTATTGATGAACCCTATGTCCAGATCCGGCTGCTCATGGAAAAATACCGGAACAAGGAACCGGGACGCATTCGGTTGCCCCAAAATGCCCAGCAGATGTGGCGTCAGCATAAATACGCGGTCATGGCCCGGGATGTGCCCCTGTACAAAAGAATCGGCGCAGATGTGGCCTGTATGGGTCCTGGGGATGATTTCAGCAGCCTGGCCCGCCTTCTGGTGGAAACCTTGAGAACCCCGCCATCCCGGGGTGGATTAAAAAACGCGCTCCAGCATATGTGGGGGTATGTGTCGGACCGGTATGAAGAATCCCGGGAGCCGGTGAACGACTGGTCCATGGCCGCTTTGCTGGCGCGGATTCAGGACATGGCGTTCAGATACCGGCAGCCGTATCTGATGGAATCCGTTGCGCTAAGCGAACTTGCTGTGTGGATAGACGTAATGTCAGTTTCGGACGGCTCATGCGGATTATAATGTATTTTTAAACAGAAGAAAGGTCCACCCACTATGGTGGATTTTATTGTTTCCATGGCCCTTGGTCCCTGATCAGGTCAAGGATCGCTTCAAGATCGGCCACGGCTTTCTCCTGGCTGACCTCCTGCCATCCGTTTTCCCGGATACGGGTCAGCTCTTTGAGAAATTTTCCCAGGGACTGGGTGTACTTTGCCGAAAGCCCGAGCCCGTCGGTCTCCCTGCCTCGAATTTCACCACTTTCACGGCGTTGGGCCTGGACTTCGTTAAAGGCCTTGTTAATGGATTTTTCCCCGGATTGAACCTGTTCCTGGATATCTGGACTGCCGTATTCCATGACTTTTCTGGCTTTATCCACCTTTTGGGGGCTGATGCCCAGCTCTTTGGCCCGGATTTCGTTTTCCGCCTTGCGCGTGGTTTTTTGATCCGCGTCATCTTTTTTGTGCATGTCATCCAAAAGCGCCAGGCACTTTACAATATTATCGTCAGACATGTTGCGCCGGTTTCGCTGGGCATGAAAGCTGTAAAGCAGGGCGTCATCCTCGTCCTCAAAGGATTTATATACCACCGGCACCTGATCCAGGTGCATGTTTCTGGCGGCTGCAAATCGGGTGTGGCCGTCCACGAGTACATTTTCCTCTTTCCAGACCACCAGGGGACATACCGGATCAAACCCATTTACCTCCATGTCCTGGCTTATGGCAGCCAGGGTCTCTTCCTGGATGGGGAACAGTTTGTCAAAGGGGTGCCGGGTGGTTAAGGTGTCAGGGTTTACAAAGGTTGTGTTTAATTCCATTGTTTTTTCCGAATGAATATTGAAGACGTTCCTGGGCTAAAGATAGAGACCTAACTTCTCTTTGATGGTCTGGATCTCCATCTTTTCAACAAAACGGGAGGTCCTTTGCTTGGCCGGGGCGGTTTCGCAGTAAAGATCGAGAAATTTTTGGCAAAGCTCAAGGGCCTTTTGCGTGGACAGGCCTTTTGCCAGTTCATCACCGATTCTGGGTTTCATGCCGGAATTACCGCCCACAAACATGCGCCAGCCTTTGGGTGTGCCGATGAATCCGATGTCCCGGATGCGGGATTCTGCGCAGCTGAAGGTGCAGCCGGAAATGCCCAGTTTGATTTTGGCCGGTGTTGGAACGGAGCCGAATTTTTCCTCAAGGATTTGGGCAAGTCCCATGGCATCCTGCTTGCCAAATTTACACCATTGGGTCCCCGGACATGCCTGGACATAGTGTCCGCCGGGTCTGAATGGCATGGCGTCGCACAGGGCCTGGATCTTTTCCCTGCTGAGCCCGTAAAATTCAATACGTTGTCCCGAGGTCAGCTTCACCGCCGGCACCTCATAGGCCCGGACAAGTTCAGCCATTTTTTCCAGATCCCGGGCGCTGAGTTTCCCGGAAGGCGGCGTGATGCGGGCGGCAAATGTTTTACCGTCCCGTTGCAGGATTACACCGGGGGGAAGGGGTTTTTCTTGTGACATACAGGGTCTCCGGGGATTTTTGTTACAGGTTGAGGGCCGTTGCCTTTAGCAAAACACCGTTGGAATATAATTCGATATTTATCAAATTCAAGGGCTCAAGTCTCTTTTGATCTTGTTCTGCCGGACTGGGATGAATCGTCTGCTCCGCAGGATATCACCAGAATATGTTTCATGAGATTGCCCTGTGTGTGGAAAAATTAAAAGTTTTGGTTTAATGCGTTTTACGTTATGGTGGCTTTTTTAAATACTGATTTACACTTAACATACAAAAGAGGTAGGTACTGCCATGCCCATTGCAGACAAGATGGTCGGAATAGTAAAATCCGCATCCATGATCAGAAAAATGTTTGAGGAAGGCATCCGGATGAGAGAACAGTTCGGGGCTGATAATGTGTTTGATTTTTCTTTGGGAAATCCCGATGTGCCGCCGCCGCCGGTGGTCAAGGAAACGGTTCTGGACCTGGTCAACGATGCCGCAACCTCCCATGGATATATGCCCAATGCAGGATATCCCTGGGTGCGCCAGGCCATAGCCGATTACCTGAACGCCCAGTGCGGCGTTGGGATGACTTCGGATTTGGTGATTATGAGTGTGGGGGCCGCGGGTGCTTTGAATGATACCTTAAAAGCCCTGGTCAATCCCGGCGAAGAGATCCTGGTGCCGGCCCCCTATTTTGTGGGGTACAACCAGTACGCCTTTATTGTCGGAGCCAGCCTTAAAACCGTCTCTGCCAGGCCCGACTTTCATCTGGATCTTGGGGCCATTGAAGCAGCCATTAATAAAAATACCCGCGTTATGCTCATCAATTCCCCCAACAATCCCACGGGCGTGGTTTACACCAGACAGGAGCTGGACGAACTGGGTCAGCTTCTGGAAAAGAAAAGCCGGGAGTTTGGTAAACGCATCTACCTGCTTTCGGACGAACCCTACCGCAAGATCGCCTATGATGTGGATGTGCCCTGGATGTTCGGCGTATATGACCATACCATTGTCCTGACCTCCTATTCCAAGGAACTCTCCCTGGCCGGCGAACGTGTGGGATATCTTGCGGTTCATCCTGGGGCTGAAGATGCGGAACTGATTGCGGTAGCCGCGGGCGTGGCCAACACCATGATGTTTGTGAACGCCCCGGCCCTGTTCCAGCAGGTGGTGGGAAAACTGCAGGGCGTGTGTGTGGATATCGACATCTACCGCAAACGCAGGGATATGATTTGTGAGGGGCTTGCGGCTGCAGGCTACGAATTCAACATCCCCGAAGGTGCATTCTATCTGTTCCCCAAGACCCCCATTGAAAATGATGTGGAATTTGCGGGTCTGCTTAAAAAAGAGAACATCCTGGCCGTTCCCGGTTCCGGATTTGGCGGCCCCGGCCATATCCGGCTCTCCTATGCTGTGCCTGAACAGGCCATTGTAAACTCAATGGCCGGGTTTAAACGGGCTATGGCACAGGCAACGGGTTAATTTTATATTAATTCGTGAATTCGGGGACATGCATGTAATTAATGCCTGCCCCCGAATTACCCCCAACGTTGCATAAAAATTTTTTTTAATTAATGAGGTTCACAGCATTTTAATGAATGAAATCGGCTGAATCTGTCAGATAAACCTGCTGTCTGAGGTCATGGTTTGGGCTTTAACCTGGTTTTCCTCCAGCCACCCCGACCGGACATTTTCAGTTTTGGCATCAAAGCCCGGCACATACGGCTTAATGTCAATGAGCGGGGTGTTGTTCAAAACATCAATATCCAGAATATCAATAGTGTTTTTTTCCCTTTTGACCAGGCGAACAATGGACAGCCCGATGGGGTTGGGACGCCGGGGCGCCCGGGTGGAGAACAGCCCCCTTGGTTCAGTATCCATAAAAGGCGTGAGCACAAGATCAAATCCCTCGGACTGGTGAAAATGGTAGAGCAGGATCAGATGAGAAAATCCGTCAATGTCTGACAGGCCTTGTTCATACTCCGGATGGATGATAATCCGGCCCTGAACATCTTTGGCGCCGGCAGGCTGAATCGGCATGCCTTCGCGGTCTTCAAACGGTGTCTCTATTGTACCGATGTAAGTGATTTGCATAATAATCTCTTCTTGATCATTCTTCTTGATTGATTTCTTCAAGTTTTGTTTTCAATATCCTGATGATCGTTTCACAGGTCAAAACATTTTTTTCCCGTCCCTTATTTTCATAATACATCTGATTTAGTTCAGTTTTCTCAATGGCTTGTTTAAGGTTTGATTTTTGTACGGTATGAGACAATTGTTCCCATGATCTGGTTGTTTCTTCTGCCTGTGTTGCGCTTGTAGATTCCACCGTTTGAGTACCTGAGATTCGGCAAAAATTCTCACTTACAGTTACATTTCACGGGAAAAAAACTTTCTCGTAAGATGGGAATTTTAAGATAGCAGGAACCGCCCATGCCTTGGCATCCTCCTCCCCCCTTTGGGGGGGATAAGAGGGGGGGGGCTACGATTCTTTATTTAAGATACCTAAATTTTTTTTATTGTCCCAGTCGGTAGTAAAAACTATGGACTTTAGTCCAAGACTTTTAGTATCTGAATTGTATGAGGTCATATCGAAAAGGTTCACATACGGTACATGATTTAAAAGTCCATTTAGTGTGGGTGACTAAATATCGGTATCAAGTGCTGACTGAAGAGGTTGGGTACCGATTGAGAGATCTCATTCGCCAGGTTTGCGATAGTTATGATATCCATATTATCCAAGGCCGTGTCAGTAAGGATCATGTCCATCTCTATGTCTCATATCCGCCCAAACTTTCGATAAGCGATATGGTCCGTTTCATGAAAGGGAGAAGCTCCCGAAAAATCCAGGAAGAATTTCCTCAACTTGGTAAACGCTACTGGGGTAAACACTTTTGGGGAATTGGTTATGCCGCGTTTAGTTCTGGTCATGTGACAGACGACATGATTCAGGAATACTTGAAGCATCATGAAAATCATCCCAATCATCAGGATGATAATTTTGTGATTGAATGATTTTCAATCGTAACACACAAGCTTTAGCTTGCCCCTTTCAGTCAGCTTTAGCTGAGAGCGAGACTTTCAGTCTCGATAGCATTCTATGGGCTTCCAGCCCATAGTGGTTGAATTTGAAAAAGATATTTTTTTGTAAAATAACTTGGGACGCATTTAAATTCATTTTGATAACAGGATGTTACGCCAAGTTTTAAAAGTGAGATTTTTTTTCTCATGGCCGATACCTTTTCAAATTTAATCAAAGTACATTCGTAACTCATTGATTTTAGGTTTCAATAGGTATTGAAGCTTGAGAAAAAAAGAGGATTCGTTCATGGGAATCTACACGGGTTTCGCTCCTGCCGGCAAATTAGGGTTTAAAGCACCATATCCGATCCCGGAAGAACATGCGGGCGCCTGGATGGTAATTGAGCTTTCTTCCGGGATTATCGGCAAAGCCAAGGGAACGGTGGAATGTTCTGATGTACTTAACCAGCCTCAGCATTGGAGAGAATAATGAACGATGAATATAAATCAATTCATAAGTTTGATTTGGAATTGATCGGCCAATATTTTGCGAGTCTGAAACGACAGGGGCCGGGGAGCCCGGAAGTAACCATCAAAGCATTGAGTTTTATCGACAATCTTAACGATAAATCACTTGTTGCAGACATTGGCTGCGGATCAGGTGGACAGACAATGATATTAGCACAGCATGCACCGGGGAATATTACAGGGATCGACATATTTCCTGCCTTTATCGACCTGTTTAATCAGAATGCTGAACAACTTGATCTTCAGGATAGAGTCAAAGGTATTGTTAAATCAATGGATGATCTTCCCTTCAAGGATGGGCAGTTGGATCTTATATGGTCCGAAGGTGCGATCTACAATATTGGCTTTGAACGGGGACTTAATGAATGGCGCAAATTTCTGAAAACAGGGGGCTATCTTGCAGTTTCGGAAGGAACATGGTTTACAGAGGAACGCCCTGCAGAGATCGAAGCGTTCTGGATGGATGCCTATCCGGAAATAGACACGGTTTCCAATAAGGTGGCGCAGATGCAAAAATCCGGGTATATGCCGGTCGCCGCTTTTATTTTGCCTGAAAACTGCTGGACGGCAAATTACTTTGCGCCCAAAGTAGAAGCAGATGAAGTTTTCTTGAAACAGAATGCCGGCAACAAAAATGCCGAAGAATTTATCGCAAACCAGCGGCATGAAGCTCAACTATATCAAAAGTACAAAGATTACTATGGGTATGCTTTTTATATAGGGAAAAAAATTTAAACCGTTTTTTAAATTTTCGATACAAAAGACGGCATATCGCCGGCCAATTCACCGGGTGGCATACAGCTCCCCGGTGAATTGGAAACATGCGCTATTTTAAAATCCGGATGTCAACGTCATCAAATCCTTTCATTAATTCAATGAAGCCCGGCACTTGATCCTCTTCGTTGCTTGTCGTGTGATAAGGATAAACCAACCTGGGCTTAAATGCCTTAACGGCATCGGCTGCCATTGCTGAATCCATGGTATATGGCAGATTCATCGGAATAAAGGCCGCATCAATCTTTTCCAAAGCTTTCATCTCCGGCGTGTTTTCAGTATCTCCTGCCACATAAATGCGCTTATCTGCGAATGTGAGGATGTATCCGTTGCCTTCACCCTTTGGATGAAAGGGCGTACCGTTTTCACGTTTATGGACCAGGTTGTATGCCGGGATGGCCTCGATTGGAAATCCACTCACTGTTTTTTTGTCTCCATTTGCCATGAGGATCGGAGACCATTTCATGGCTTCGATTTGTTCAGCGCATTTTTGAGTCATCACAACAATGGTGTTATCTTTTATGATTTGTTCCAGAGCCGCTATATCCAAGTGATCTCGGTGATGATGCGTAATCAGGATCAGATCCGCTTTTGGTAGGGATGTATAATCTCCAACCTTTGTCCATGGATCGACATGGATTATTTTCCCGCTATATTTAAACATAAGGGTTCCGTGGCCGATCAAGGTTATTTTCAAATCGCCTTTTGCCGTTGGAATTATGTCTGTTTCGGCTGCTTGAGCATAAATTCCCATTCCGAATACAAATACCAATGAAACCATGCCTGCCAATAAAAATAGTATCATTTTCTTCTCCGTCTTAATTCAAACATATGGCATCATAGAAAACAGATATTGGCACCAGGAGAAACTTGCCGGATGCCGTCAAAGCCATTTGTGCGTGTAAATTTTATCCACGTTACATAAAACAATTTGAAAAATCAATAATCTCGTTCATTGTGCCGCTGCCGTTGGTACGATATATATCACGGAATCTAAAATTTAAAATTGAGCAGAATTGTATGAGTGAACATGTGATTGAGAATATAAGAAAATACTACCTTGAGATGCTGCCGTTCAACAAGGTTCTTGGAATTGATATCAAAAATTGACCTTTACAATGAACAGGATGTCCGGATCGCTACAGGAACCGGCACTTATCTGATTGGCTGAAAAAAGGGGGAGGGGAGATGAAACCTTGTCGCGAATGCCGGCACCAGATATCCGAACAAGCAATGGCTTGTCCGCAGTGCGGAGCACCGTTCCCAGCCAAAGAAAAATGGGATGGCTGGGGTTTTGAATACAAATCAAAAGCAATCCTGTTCGGGTGGCCATGGGTTCACATCTCATTCAAGTACAGTCCAAACAGGATACCTGTCCCGGCAAAAGGCATCATCGCCATCGGACAATTTGCATGTGGCATTTTCACATTATCCCAATTCGGGTTTGGTGTTATCAGCGTCAGCCAGTTCACTGTTGCCGGCTATGCTCTGGCCCAATTTGCCGTAGCATATTCGTTGATCGCGCAAATAGGAATCTACCTTCACGAAGGACATGGACAACTCGTCAAGAGCATTGCAGAGCTGATAAGAATGTTCTAAGGCGGCAGAGCCGCAGAAAATAGAGACTGGAAACTAGAAACAAGAAGAAAGGAGTCTAACAATTTCTTGTTTTTTGTGACAGAAGCTCAGGAGTAAGGCACTAACGTCATAAAAAAGATTAAGGGCTTGAGCTTGTTTCTATCCAATTTTCGAGCCGTAAACCATCGACTCTCACAAACTCACGTATGTTGTTAGAAACCAGGATTAAAGATTCACTTCGGGCATGGCCTGCAATATGCAGATCATTGACCCCGATAGAGGTACCTTTCTTTTCTAAATCCGCTCTGATATTTCCATAGTGGGCGGCGGCATTATCATCATAGGGAAGGACTTCCAGACGGGATACAAAATCTTCTACTTTTCGCAGATTGTGTGACACCATAGCGCTTTTTTCAACACCATGTAATAATTCTGCTAACGTGATTGAACTAATACACATCCGGCCTGCATGGGCGTTAAAAATGTCCAATACTTCAAGTGGTCGACGCTTAATCACATAAATAACGATATTGGTGTCCAACATATATTTCAGCATTAAAAAGATTCCCTTTCTGATTGTTCTTGTGAAGCACGTTCCGTCATAAAATCATCTGAGACGCCATCTTCAGAAAGAAAAAAGCTATCCCATGTGTTTTCCACAGGTGAAAGTATACGGTCTTTGCCGACAACACGCACAACAACTTTTTTCACATTTTCCGGGAATCGGCTGTCAACCGGTAATCTTACCGCTTGGGTTCTATTATTTACAAAGACGGTTCCTACATCCATGGCCAGTCTCCTATAATTAGTTCGCTATATATGTAAAGTATATAGCATGGAAGTGTATTCAGCAATGGTAGATAGTGCTGATTTTTGTACATATGATTTTTCCTCCCAACCACTTAAACTTATCTACCACGTTTTCAGCTTCCGCAGGAGTAACAGGGATAGTCTGATGTGGTGATTTATCCTAACGCGGGAACCCCGCAACCAAATGAAAATATTTAATCCAAAGCTTTACGGTGAATTTTGTGACCTCTTGTCAAGGCTGAACAGATATTTCCAGATTGACATAATTTCTGGTCTACCGCTGGTATCGATACTTCATCACTGACTGCATGTTACGAATCACCAGGAATGCTTCTTTAAGGAGGTTGCGATCAACATGCGAAAGGTTGTCCGGTGACACAAAGTTGTCCATTTCCTTGCCGGCTTTGACCTGTCTTGCCTGGTGCTGGATGCGCAGATTGCTTATAAACTCAAGCGCATCGTGCAGATCCCTGGCACTGTCGTTAGAGATAGCTTTGCTGCTTTCCATCAAATAAAGGCGATCCAGGGTGTTGATTGCGTTACTGCACAGGGCAAGGGCGTAGATACGGACAAGGTCCACAATGGGGACAATGCCGTTGAGCTTGACATCAAATGTATGGTCGTGTTCTCCTCCTTTGATTAATACAAAATTACGAAAAAATCCAAGTGGTGGTTGGCGGGAAAGCGCGTTCCTTGTCATATGGGCCAGGAAGATACGATTGCCGCGGGTCTTGCCTAATACATGCTCACGCAGGTTTTGAAACAGGCTCCGGTTGCCGTATATGCAACGTAAATCAAAAAAAACACTGGTCAGCATCAGGGCTTCGGGCTCAGGCTGGTCAATCCACTGGTTGAAATTTTTTTTCCAGACTTTCAGGGGTTGGCGCCAATCATAGTTGGTCGCCATCATGTCGCCGGGGCAGTAGACGTAACCACAGGCGTTGAGTCCATCACAGACATGTCTGGCCAGCAGACTGAAGTATTTGCTATGCTCTTTGGGAATGTAATCATCCGCCAGGATCAGGATATTATCCTGATCCGTCTTGGCAATCTGTTCCTCTCGGGCCTGGGAGCCAGCGGCGACCCAGGCGTAGGTCACGGGAGCAGGCCCCAGTCTTTTTTCGGCCAACTGAAGCAGACGTGTAGTGACGGCATCTGTGATAGACGTAATCAGGTGCCCTGCGCTCATGGCTGTTGCCCCGGAGGCGACCAGATTGACCAGCAGCTCGGGGATCTTTGCCGTTACCTCCTTTATCTTGTCAATATCAGTGTGTTTGTAGATATCACCGACAATATCGACCGTAGAGCAGGTGTGCTGTCTGGTGAGATCCGTGGCGGTAATCATGCCCGCCAGGCGGTTGTTGGCCATCACCGGCATATGATGGACGTTGTAGCGGGCCATTTGAAGTTGGGCCTTAAAAACAAAATCGCTGCTGTTAATCCTAGCCGGGTTCTCGGTCATGATTTCACTTACCCTGTCGTTAAGATCCAGGTCCTTGGCAATAACCCGGTTGCGCAGGTCACGGTCGGTAACAATCCCGATCAGTTTTTGTTCGCGGCGTTCTGGTTCGTGGTATATAAGGATTGAAGATACACGCTTTTGGTTCATTACCTGGGCAATCTCCTGTATGGTGGCTGTAACCGGCACTTTGACCGGGGTGCGGCGTAACAGTTCCCTGACCGGTGTAAGCATCAAGTTGAGCTGGGCCTGATCACTTTGACTGAACAGGCTTATGGCTTGACGCTGCCATCTACTTTGCACTTCATCCGAGGTATCGAAGAAACTGTTGAGCTGGGCATTTTGATCGCAAATCCAGCATAGATCAGCAGCGCAGAGCTGATATACCAGGGTGTCCTCCATGGCAAATGCTTTGAGCTTGTCCCGGCTTCCGACGTGGGATGAACGATATCCAAACATATCATTTTCACCGAGGCGGGCCTGCAGCTCACCGTTTGCTGTATTAAGTTCCACCTTTCCGGTACGGATCAAGTAAAAGTGATCAAACAGGGTTCCGGTATCGGGTATCTCGGAACCTTTGCGAAAATAGCGTATCTGTAGCTTTTCCGGCAAGTCGGACAAGGTTTTTTCCGACAATAGGCCAAATGGATGGTTGTTTGCCAGAAAGCTGCGTATTTCCTGTAATTCAATATTCATCTACCTTATTTAATTCCTTTTTAAACCGGCGAAAACCATCCTTAAAATCGATGATTAACCCCAACGTTGCAGACGTCATAAGGATTTGAGCTTCAAGGCATACGGTTGAAGTTGTCGTAATCTACCACAAAACTTTGATAACGCCGAAGATAAAATTTTCATGGCTTCCCCGAAGGGTAAAAATTTTAAGTCAACTTTTACCGCCGGCCATGACCGCCAACACCTGTTCATCGGTGATAACATTTTACAAGCAGAATTTTAGGAACTGGGTAAAGCGGAAAAGTCTTTTTCTTGACAGCCACTTGCTTCACAGGGAAACTCCAAGGTGGTCTTCCATACAAAAAATGGATCTTGTTTTGGAGGTAGTCTTCACCTAAAACACTTCAGTTTGATCGGCCCAATTTTATATCTCAGGTCCTCAATAACAAAAGGGTCCAACAGCGCTTCCATAAAGGCTTTGGAAATATATGAATTGCATCTAAAAGAGATAGAGAGTAAGGATAAGAACTTAAAAATCGGAGAAAGCACGTTTTCCTGGTGATTCAATCATTGGGAGTAGCTTGTGGGGAAAAAAGCGAAAAAGATGAAGAAAAGGAGACTTAAGAAAAAGATGTCAATCCATGATACCACCAACAGGCAATCGCTGGCGCGCAGAATAGAGGTGTCAGAGGATTCAATGCCTCGAGGTGAGAATGACGGGAGAAGGCTCCTAACTACGATGACCAAAGAAATTTATATGCTGGCCAGATTGCATTATGATTTGTTGAATCCAGAAAAAATAAGTCGGGTGTTTTTAAAGCTTCGTTGTATGGAACATGATCCGGTTCAAGATAGATGGGTATGGCTGTACGAGGCGGAAGCTAAGAGATTGAAGTTCAAGGGCACATATAAGGATATTCCTATTGAAAGAAGACCGATCGTTCTTGGGGCTTTTTTCTTCAGAAACAAGGGGGAAATGATTCTGGATCTCAATTCCTTTGACCGGGCCATCAAAGCAGTCGTGTTTTTCGACAAGTATTTACCAAGAAAAGCCGCTAAGGCCAAAGACATCACTGTTTTGAACAAGTTTCATGATGGTTCGAAAGGCTTTGTCCCTAAACATCAGGATTTTTTCGATAAGGGACTGGAAGAGGTGATTGATCCCGATGGCCTGATTGACGGCCTGAGGAGGGATACGTCCACTATCGAGAACCCTATAGAAAAAGCCAATGCCGCATATCCCCTAATGATGGAAGGGTTTCAAAAATCCATTTCGGAAGTTGAACGTATGCCCATTCATTTCTATGAAGATGGGATATCCAGCCTAAAGGGGCGTCTCTCCTTGCGAGAAATAATTGCCATGCAGCATTGGCAAGGAAATAGCGATTATTCGCTCAATAATGTGTTCGAGCAGATCTTGCAACTGATGTTGCCATCACCGAAACCCGAAAAATAGAGGGGGGGGGGATCGGGTCAGGTTTTGATTATATTTATAACCAATGAAAGCATCGGATAAACCTTTGACAGGCTTAAGGAATCGACAAAAAACATGATATACATACCACCACAGTCAATTATTTTCGCGATTCCAGAACATATCAGTTTTGATATTTCTATCGATCAAATAACAGGCATTTGTAAAAGATACAGATTAGATTATTTCTCAGGAGATATTTATGCCTTCAGAGATAAAAATGAAATCCAAATAGGCTTACTAACCTATGATGGCCATGGAATTCAATGGTGTATAAAAAGATACTCAGAGGGAAAAATCAGTTGGTGGCCTCATGATACTGAAGTTGTACAATTGTTGCCAAGAGATCTACAAATCATGCTTTGGGGTGGTAATCCCAGCAAAATTAAAATGCCAGATATGTGGAAACCAATTCAGAATCTAAAGCGGTAAAGCGCAATTTTTTTAAATGAAAACAGCGCCTCAAATATTACGATTTGATCTGCCTGATTTTGCATATCAGGCCCACAATAACAAATGAAATCAACGCCTTTACTGGCAAGGATTACACACTACATAAATACCATAATTGCTCAGTCTATTTTATGTCATTAAATTGTTTTTGGTGAGTTTTCGTACAGTAACGGAAATAATAAATAAAGAAAGTGTCCCTCGCGTTTCTACGCTATGATTGATTCCCAAGAAATAATTATTAGTTCCCACTGGAATTACAGTCAGCATACCGATCCTGAATCGAGACTTTTGTTTTCAACGAAATCCCAATCTTGACACACTGTCAATCAGGATGTAAAGTGTCAAGTAAGATGTAAACTTAAAATGGGGAGGGATGGATATGGGCAAAAAAATGAGTAATGCTCCAGTGTATTTTACTATTGCACAGGTGCGATTCAATTCCATCCTTGCGTTGGAATCGTATGCACCAAAGATTCAAGAATGTCTGAGGAAACAGCAGTATCCAGATGTAAAGCGAGGGGTCATCTCCACCTTAAATATTTCTCCTCCAATGGTTGAGGGTGAGGGTAATCCCCACATACCAGTGAGCCAAACTCGTCGATTTATGTTTTCCAACATGGAAGGCACATCGGGGTTTATTCTTGATGAGGGCGCCTTGACCCTTCAAACTACAAAATATGAAACGTTTGAGAAGTTCTCAGAAGACTTCTTAAAAGGGTTAAAAGTAGTGCACGAGGTGGTTGAACTATCCTACGTTGACCGAATTGGCATTCGTTATCTTGATGCAGTTTTTCCCAAGGATGGTGAGAATCTATCTAAGTATTTGACGGAATCAGTTCTTGGGATCGCTGATAAATTGGAAGGAAACACAATACATTCATTTTCCGAAACGCTCGTAAGAAAGGATGAAATTAATCTTCTTGCAAGGACGATTATTCAAAATGGGAAATTGGGTTTGCCTCCCGACATACATTCGAGTATGCTTAAAATTGACGAAAAATTTATAAATTTACATGGGTTGCATGCTATTCTTGATACGGATGGCTTTATTGAACTACGTGAATCTTTTAACCTGGAAAAAGTACGTGAACGTGTTGATGCAATACATAATGAGATTATCAAGGCCTTTCGTTTAACTATTACGGATAATGCCTTGAAAGTCTGGGAGTGATTCTATGAATTCAACAGGATCTGATGAAAATTACAGGAAGATGCGCTGGCCTGGTCAAAAAGCTGTTGCTGCTGGAGTTATAGCATTTGGCCTTTGTGTCGGAACGGGTGGCGCAGCCACTCCCGCTTACATGAAGGAGAGAGGAACGAAAGGATATGCATTTGCAAATTATAGCCCAATCATAACATCAAGTAAATTAGCTGGAGTGCGTAGCCCAGCAGATAATCTTGATCAAATTAGAAGTATTTTACATCCAGCAGTGACAGACCTTGCAAATGCACTTGGAGTTTCTCGTCAAGCAGTCTACTCATGGCAAGCAGGAAAAGCAATCGCGCCAGAAAATGCTGCTCGTTTAGCCGATCTTGCTCAAGCGGCGGATGTTTTTGCAAAGGAAGGGCTAATTGCAACTGCACAGATACTTAAAAGACGTATCTCAGAAGGAAAAAATTTCTTCGAAATAGTTAGAGATGGAGGTTCAGCCCAAACAGCAGCCTATACACTGGTTGAAATCCTCCGTCGTGAAGATAGCCAACGCAATTCCTTGCAAACAAAGCTTGGTAATAGACCTCGCCTCTCCCGTAACAGCTATGATGATCTTGGTACTCCTGTTTTCAACGAGAAGGTTGATATTTAATGGTGGATTGGGAGCGTGGGGGAATACTATGGCGGCAAGGACAGTTCATGACTGGAGATGACGCTGTAACTCTTAAGCTTGTAGCCCCGGAGAAAAAGGGTTTAGAAATTCCTATTATCATTTCTCATGATTGTGATATCTCCAACAACCCAGAAGTTGAACCTGAAATAGAAATCATTATTGGAACAATCATTACGGCTATCGACGGGAATTGTACCCATTCCAAGAACGCTAGAAAACTTCATTTATCGGCAAAGCATGGGGACACTGACGCTCACTTTGAACTATGGGCGACGAGTAAACAGTCAATATCTAAGCAGAGCCTACTTCCATTGCAGCCTGATTATGGATTTAAGCTTCTTGGAAAAGAACTTTTAACTCTCCAGCGCTGGTTGGCAGCAAGGTATCATCGTTCTGCATTTCCAGATGAATTTGACCGTCGTCTTAAAGAGCAGAAGGGACTGTACAAAGCCATTTTTAAAACCCTTAAGCCTTTAGGTCAGCATATTATCGCTGTTTTCTTTGACATCGACAATGGTGAAAATGTTGAAAAAGAAGCTGATGATTTATATCTGCTTGATATTTATCTTTTATATAGCACAGAGATAAACCCCTTAGCGGCAGAAGCTGCAACCCAAAAGGCAGCACAATCTATTTCCGAAGCCTTTAAAAAGTTTTGCTTTAACGCTGATAGCGGCAGTTGGCAAAATATTGAGCTCGTCGGTTGCCAGCCAATTGCAGATGAGGTAATAACTTATGCTCAATCTCAACAACTTAAAAAGTGGAATATTGACTATCTTAGCTTTCGTGATGATCCGGTACAACCGCTGCTTACATATTAAAGGACTTTATTGTTGTCACCTTATTTAGGTAGAAATCAAGGAGCGCCTCTTTTGATTCTTAAAGTTTAAAACAGTTAAAGCGACACTTATGTCTATTTATGCTCGCCAAGGCCTATTTCAAAGCAGCGCTCAATAACAGAAGCATTGTGGGGGATTAGCTCAACTTTCAAACTGCAGACTATGTCAAAACCGGAATCCCTCCAATGATGGGTTCAGAGGTCCAGACTATTGTTAATAGCCATGGCTATTTTCAGCCCATCATTAGCACTCTTAAAGGTGCGAAAATATGAAATCAGAAAGCTCATTTTATATCTGTTTTCGTGTTGATTTGTCTTTGTGCCGTATTTATGGGAGACACTTCGGCAGACCGGGAGCTGACTTTCGGATTTTGTTGTGTGGGGGGGGACCCGGGTCAAATGCCCGGTTTACCCGTGGTGGTGATCAAAAATTTTTCCTATGCCGGGTTTAAACCGATAAATGGGATTGAATGATCTCAGGATTATCCTCAAGCTGTCGGGTGGTCAGATTATTGACAATTTCCCCCCGGGTGTCCATAAGATAGTGCCTGTCGGCGACCTTGAGTGCCATTTGGTAATTTTGCTCGACAATCAAAAGGGTGATCCCCGATTGGACGCAAAATTTTAAAACCACATCCGTAATGGTCTGGACCAGGATCGGTGACAGACCCTGGGAGGGCTCGTCCATGATAATGATCCGGGGATTACTGATCAGGGCCCTGCCAATGGCCAGCGTCTGCTGTTGACCCCCGCTCAGGGTGGCGCCGTCCTGATGGGATCTGTCGGCCAGCACCGGAAAATGCCCGCACACTTTTTCATATGTCCAGGCATTTTCACCGCTGCCTGGCCTGGCTGCCAGGCGCAGGTTTTCCTCAACACTCAATCCCGGAAAAATGTGGCGTTCCGCAGGCACATAGGCTACCCCCAGCCGGGAAATTTTGTGGGGCTGCCACCGGGTGGTTTGCCGGCCGTCAATATAGATGTTGCCGGACCGGGGCGGGGTCAGGCCCATAATGGATCTTAAGGTTGTGGTTTTCCCGGCACCGTTACGCCCGATAATTGAAACGGCTTCCTGCTCGTACACGTGCATGGAAAGCCCCTGGATAACGTGGCTGTCGCCGTAATAGGTCTGCATATCTTCAATTTCAAGGATCTTATGCCGCTTTTCCAAGGTATGCCTCTCTGACCTGCTGATTGTTGCGAATTTCCTGGGGTGTACCTTCTGAAATGATGCAACCGTCCTGGAGGACCGTGATCCGGTCTGAAATCCGCATGACCATATCCATATCGTGCTCCACCAGGACAACGCTGATATCACTGGCCAGATCTTTGATCAAGTCTGCAATATGATGGGTTTCCGAAGGTGACATGCCGGCTGTTGGTTCATCCAGAAACAGAATTTTGGGGTCTCCGGCCATGGCAATGGCAACCTCCAGCACCCGCTGGTCACCATAGGCCAGGTTTTTGGCCGGCAGGGCAGCCATCTTCTCTAACCCCAGCCGTTCCAGCATGGCCCATGTATCTTTAATGACCGGTTTTAATTTTTGTTTCAAAGAAAATATGCGAAAAGAGCCCCCGACTTTGGCCTGTCTGGCAATTCTCAAGTTTTCAAATACACTTAAGTTTTCAAACAGGCTGTTGATCTGGAAGGTCCTGGAGATACCCATTTTAACCAGTTCATGGGTGGGCGTGTTGGTAATGTCTTTATCCTTGAACAAAACCTTGCCGGAACTGGCCCCGATTTTTCCGGTGACAATATTGATAAAAGTGGTCTTTCCGGCACCGTTGGGACCGATAATCGAGGTTAATCCATTGTGGTCAACATTGAAACAAACATCATGGGTTGCCATTACACCGCCGAATTGGCAGCATAAATTCTGTGTACAAAGTAATCCTTTCATGGTTACTCCTTTCTCAATCGTCTGATATGACCGGCCAGGCCGGCAAATCCGGTCGGCATGAACAGGACAAGAAAGATGACCACAAGCCCGAGAAAAATCTCCCAATGCTCTGTCATCGTACTGATGTAGTCCTGGATATAAATAAAGAAGACCGCACCCGCCAGAGGACCCCAAAGTGATCCCATGCCGCCCAAAAGGACCATCATAAGGACACCGGCCCCGGCAAAGGCACTCATGGTGGACGGGCCGACATAGCCTTTATACAGGATAAATAAGGCCCCTGCGATGCTGGCGAGCAGGCAGGCCATCATCCAGCCAAGCAGTTTGTATTTTCTAACATTAATACCGATAAAGGCGGCCCGGCTCTCATTTTCGCGAATGGCTTCAAGGGCCGCGCCAAAAGGTGAATTGATGATTCTCCGGGTGAGGAAAAAACAAAAGGTTACAATGATCAGTGTGAACATGTAAATCACCAGCGGGTCCCCGGAATTTCCGATATAGATACCGAACAGGCTGATATCCGGATTGGGCATTCCCATTAATCCGTCATCCCCGCCGGTTACATCATACCATTTCCATACAATGGTATGGAACATCATGCCGAATGCCAGGGTCAGCAAGGCAAAGGCCAGCCCCCCGGTCCTGACCTGGACCCACCCCACGGGCAGGGCCACAACACAGGTAAAGGCAATGCCGGCCAAACAGGCCAGCCAGAAGGATGTCGGGGATACATGGATTAAAAACAATCCCACCGCATAGGCACTGATTCCAAGATAGGCGTTGTGCATGAACGACAACAAGCCGGTGTAACCTAAAAGCACGTCCAGACTCATGGCCAGTAGCCCGTATATCATCATTTCAGTGATGAGGCTGATGTAAAACCGGTTGCCCGAGACAAAAGGAAACACGGCCAGGCCGGAAAGGAGAATGATAATAAAAACAATTTTAACGGGATGAAACCCTGATCTGATGCCGGGTATGGTTGTTGTGCGATTCATCATTCAAACTTTCCCTCACCAAGAAGACCACGGGGCATGAAGGCAAGGATAACCGCCATGAGGATGTAAACAATTACCATTGCCAGGTCTGTTATAAAAAATTCAGCCAACGTCTGGACCACGCCGACCAGGAGGGCTGCAATGACTGCGCCGCGAAGGCTTCCAAGCCCGCCGATAACAATGACCACAAAAGAACTGATCAGCATTTCCCCGCCCATCAGCGGATCAATGGTGGTCAGCGGGCCTGCAATAATTCCTGCCAGTCCGGCCATGACGCATCCAAGAACAAATGCCCCCATATGCACATAGCTCATGTTCACGCCCAGACAAGAAACCATTTCGGGGATTGTGCTGGATGCCCTGAGGATAATCCCGATTTTTGTCTTGTTTAAAAACAGCATTAAAGCGCCCATGATGAGTATAATCAGCAGTAGCGTCATCAGCCTGAAAACCGGGTAGTCCGTACCGAGTATGGGCAGGGTGCCCTGCATGAATCCCGGCAGCTCGATGAAACGGGGTTTGTTCCCCCAGATGTATTTGATCGAGCCGTCAAGAAAAAACATCAGGCCATAGGTCAGGATCAAGGTGTATGCCATGGATCTTTTTCGCATGGGGGCAATAATGGTGCGTTCGATGATCAGCCCGATCACCCCCACAATGAGGGGGGCAATCAAAAGTGCGGCAAAAAAGTTTAACCCCGATGCCACAAGTGAAAAACCTACGTAGGCTCCCACGGCGTACAAGGCGCCGTGCCCCATATTCATTATACGGCTCAGCCCGTAAGTAATGTTCAAACCGATGGCTACTATGAGAAACACGCCGCTGAGAACAAGGCTGTTCAATGTAATATCGACTATAATACCCAGTGTTCCGCTCATAATTTAAGGTCACTATCCCTTTGTATCGTCATGGGTCTCCTGTTCAGGAGGGCCAAGCTCGGCTGCCGGGAATGTATCCAGCACTTTCATATATACCTTGGCACCAAAAGGATTGTCCGGTGCGGCCATGGTTTCCGTCAGAACGGCATCATTGCGCATGCAGTTGTCTTTTGCGGAGATCCGTACCGTACCGTAGGGACCGTCGTAACTGATTCCCTTGAGGGCTGCCGCAATGGCCTTGGCATCCGTACTCCCGGCTTTGTCAATGGCGTTAAACAGGTTCATGGCCCCCACATAGCTGTGAACGGCCGCATCCGAGGGGATGGTTTTATATGTGTTCCAGAACCGCATCTCCCAGTCGTCAGAGGTCGGGTTGTTAACATCCCAGGACCAGTCCGATACACCGAAAATACCGTGGCAGGCCGTTCCGCCGGCTGCCAGTTCCAGGGGGCCGGGGGCTGCGGCGGAAACCAGTTTCACTTTGCCCTGGAGGCCGAAATCAGCGGCCTGTTTGGCAAAAACCGGAATCACGTTGGTGATAAATGCCATGTATACGCCATCTGCTCCGGACGCCTTGATCTTACTGATATAAGATGACCAGTCCTTTGTCTTGATGGGGGCTTTGTCATAGTTTTCGTTATAAATTTTAATCCCGTTCTTTTTGGCCAGTGCGATAAATCTTTCCCCGGCATCATGCCCCCAGGAATAATCGTGGACAAGGACGTAATAGGTTCGGTTTTTCAGGTCGGGCCGTGCCAGGATTCCCTTGACATTGCCGACGGCTGTCTGGTCATTGGCCAATTGTCCGGATCTGAAAACCATGGGGTGCAGACCATAAAATTTGGTGGTCATGACATGGGTGCTTAAAAAGGGCACATTCAGCTTGTCAATGTTTTTGGCAAGGGCAAGGCCCACGCCACTGGATAAAACACCGATCAATGCCTTGCAGTCATCTTTGTAAACCAGTTTTTCCGCCTTTGAAACCGCAATGGGCGGTTTTACCTGGGTATCTTCAACCAGCAGCTTAATGGGACTTCCAAGAACCGTTCCTTTTTCCTGGGCAGCCATTTCAATGCCGTACTTCATTTCCAGTCCGCCCTGGGCGGCAATTCCGGTCAGGGGTACCAGCACTCCTATTTTAACAGGCTTTTTTGCACACACCGGACAGGGTGCAAGGAACATTACAGCGATCATAATACTTAATGAAATCGTGATAAGTCTTTTCATCTGAGAACCTCCTGGTAAAGCAATTTGGCGAAAATTATTTTCCGGCATCGGCAGCAATGGCTGTGCCGGCCGTACGGTCGCCCCTGGGACCGGCAGCACAGCTGCCGGTCCCAGGGCTGAAGACGTTATGGAAACGTCTTATTCAGGCGGGAGGATTACAATACGCGGTATGCGTAGTAAACAATTTTTATTTTATCAGAAAAGTCTTTATTCCCTGGCAGATAAGGCTTGGGGGAGGAAACGAGGACCTCTTCCAGGGTCTTGTCGGCCTTGATGGCTTCAAGTTGTCCGGTAAATTCATCATCAATCATATCTGTACGATGGGAAAAAATCACCATGCCGCCGGGTGTGGTAATCCGGGCAAATTCGCGGACAACATCAGGCACATCTTGCACATAGGTGAGTGTGCCAATGCAGATGAGATTGGCAAACTGGTTATCGTCATAACGGAAGGGTTTTTCATGCATATTAACAATGTGTACATCTTCATACACCCCCTTTTCCATGGCAACGGCGGCAAAATCAGGGCTTAGGTCAAAACCGACAATGCTTTTAAATCCGCTGGCATTCAGCGCTTCACCGGTTAGTCCGCTGCCGCATCCGGCATCGCATACGGTGCCGTCAACCTGCGTGTATTTTTTCAATAGTGCAGCGGCTTTTTCCGGTGCGTCATAATCCCAGCTTTTTACTGAGTCTTCGTAGTCTTTGCCCCATGTGTTGTAATATTCCTCAACTTCATTATCTGCCTGACTACCTTCTGCAAACCATTTGTCATTGCCCAGGGCTTCTTTTTGTAGTGCCAAAACATTCTCCTTACTTTTTGGTTAGCGGACCGGTATTCATCCGCCGTTATGTTAAATACAGAACCTAAAAATCCCGTAAAAAATCAACGCGATTGTAATTTTAATTCTCACATATTTTTTTTTAACATTACTTTATCTACATAATATCCCATACAAGGTCAAGGAAAAATATATAGGGATCGATATATTTTGTTTGTGTTAGGACCGGTTTGACGTCATTTTAACATGTATTTATTGCTGGCTCAGCATGGTGGTGTCATGCCGGGCATAAAAAATCAACATTCTATTATGATTATTAAAATATTCTAAATATATAATATTTATACCGGTTGGAATCAAGATTGATTCTATCGGATTCACTATATCGTGCTGGAAATAAAATACAGGTCCGGGAACGATACCATCCACGCATAATCCATGTTTTATACAGCGCCTTTGCCGGCCCATGCGCAAAAGCGCTTAACTTCCCACAAATAAATTGATTTTTATTTGATTTTTTGACATGTTACTGTCCGCAGAAACGAATAACTATGATTTAAGGTTTTATATAAATAATGAATACAAAACGATTAATACTGGGAAATGAGGCATTGGCCTATGGTTTGCTCAAAAACGGCTGCCAGATGGCCTGCGCCTACCCGGGTACCCCTTCTTCGGAAATATTGTCCGCTGTTGTTTCCTTGAAAAAAGAGATGGATCTGGATATTCACGCCCAGTGGGCCGTGAATGAAAAAGTGGCATTTGAAACCGCTTACGCGGGGGCCCAGGCAGGGCTTAGAACAGCGGTTGCCATGAAGCAGGTTGGACTGAACGTGGCTGCCGATCCTTTGATGAGTTCCGTATACCTGGGCGTGAAGGGCGGATTTTTAGTGATCAGCGCCGATGATCCAGGCCCCCACTCCTCCCAGACCGAACAGGACTCACGCCTGATGGCCGTCATGGCCAAGCTGCCGGTGCTGGATCCGGATTCCCCGGGCCAGGCGGCCGAACTTGCGGGTATTGCCTTTGAACTGTCCGAAGCCTTTGAGATTCCGGTGATGCTGCGGCCCACCACCCGGGTGTGTCACTCCCGCCAGAGCATGGATGTGGAAAAAATTGAGATGACGCGGCGTGAGGCAGCGTTTGACAAAAATCCGGGCAGATGGGCGGCAACGCCTAAATTCCGGCTCCAGCTCCACAAGGAACTGGAGGCCAAACTTACCAAAATCGCAGATTACGAACCCACCCGCCCCCGGCTGGTATCCGGCACGGCCAAAGGGTGTGGCCAGGCCATTGTCGTGGCAGGTGTAGCTGCGGCCAATGCCAGGGATATTATTAAAGAAAGAAGCCTGGACATCCCCGTGTACCAGGTGGTCCAGCCCTTTCCCTTACACAAGGAATTTATCAGGCAAATGAATGCCTACGACGAGATCCTGGTTCTGGAAGAAACCTGGGGGGTCATCGAGATGCAGTTGGCAGACAAAAACCGGGTCAAAGGGAAAAACACGGGCTTTATCTCTCCGGTGGGCGAACTATTGCCCGAAAACGTGGAAGAACGGATCTGCGCCTTTGCCGGTGTGGATTATCAGGCCCCGCAGATCACCATGCTGCCGGGAAGACGTCCCACCCTGTGCGCAGGCTGCCCCCACCGGGCCAGCTTTTACGCCATTAAAAAGGCTGCCCCCAAGGGTATCTTCACCAGCGACATCGGATGCTACACACTGGGCTGCAACCTCGGGGCCGTGGACACGGTCACCTGCATGGGCGCAGGCATCAGCCAGGCTGCCGGCTTCACCATTGCCTATGCCAAAAACGAAAAGCAACCGCCTGTTTTCTCCACCATTGGTGACTCTACCTTTTTCCATTCCGGTATTCCCGGCTTGATTGAAACCGTCACCAAAAAAATTCCTTTTGTTCTGGTGATTCTGGACAACCGCACCACGGCCATGACCGGGCACCAGCCAACACCGGCCTCGGGACGGGACGCCTCGGGCGATTCCTGTATTGCCGTGAATATTCCTGCCATTGTCAAAGGTTGCGGGGTGAATTTCATCAAAATTGCAGACCCGTATGATCTGCCCGCATTTATCGACATTCTCAAAGAGGCAAAAGCCTATTGCAAAGAAAACGGACCAGCCGTGGTCATTGCCGAACATCCTTGTCTGCTGGACATGGACAGGGCCGAACTCAAAGCATCCTTTAAAAAAGTAATCGTAAACAAGGATATCTGTGACGGCTGCGGATATTGCGTAAGCCACTTTGAATGTCCGGCCCTGGGTCTGAACAACGATACCGAACAGGTCTGCATTGACCCTGGCCTTTGCACCGGATGCGCTGTCTGTTCATTTGTCTGCCCCAAGGACGCACTTGTACTTGAAAATCAGGAGTAAATATCATGTCAAATAATCAGCAGATTATCATTTCAGGTCTGGGCGGGCAGGGGGTTCTTTTCATTACAAAACTGCTTGCAGGCGCCGCCATGGCGGACAATCTTCCCGTACTTACATCGGAAACCCACGGCATGGCCCAGCGGGGCGGCAATGTGATTTCCTATCTAAAAATCGGCGAATTTTCAGGACCGCTGATCCGGCCTGCCACGGCAGATGCCTTGATTGCCCTGAAACCAGAAAGCTTTGCCCATCATTCTTATTTTCTTAAACCCGGCGGTCTGGCCGTGGTGAACAGCCCCAATCCTGTTGAAGATGACAGATACCGGGTATGTTGTGGAGACGCCACTGCCCTGGCTGAAAAAGCCGGCAATGTGCGCAGTGAAAACGTGGCCATGCTGGGATTTTTCCTGGGTGCCATGAAAAATGACACCCATATATTCAGCCCGGACAGCCTTGCCCGTATGATCAAGGAGAAGTTCCAGGCAAAACCTGCAGTGGCTGAAAACGTATTAAACCTGCTTGGGTCAGGCATGCAACTATTTGAAAAAAGGTAGATTAATGAGTTTTATTCCTTCAAACATAACCGGCGAACAAATAGCCGATATCCAGGAACAGGGTCTGAAATGGACCGTCTCCCACGCCTATAACAACAGCCCCTATTACCAAAAAAAGATAGAAGCCGCAGGTTGCCGTCCCCAAGATATTAAAAGCCTGGATGATCTTGAAAATCTGCCTTTTACGGATAAACACGACTTTCTTGAGGATTACCCTTTTCCACTGCGGTCCGCCCCAATGTCCGACATCGTACGAATCCACGGATCTTCCGGAACCACGGGCAAAAGAAAGATTCTGTGCTATACAAAAGAGGACGTGGACAACTGGGCCAACATCTTTGCCCGGTGCTATGAACTGGCCGGCATCACCAAAACGGACCGGGTTCAGATTGCCGTGGGCTACGGGCTCTGGACTGCAGGTGTCGGCTTTCAGAACGGCTGCGAACGCCTGGGCGCCATGGCCGTGCCCATGGGGCCTGCCAACGTGGACATGCACATTGACATGCTTTTGGATCTTGAATCCACGGTTTTCTGCGCCACTGCGTCCATGGCACTTCTTCTGTCCGAAGAGCTTGAAACGCGCAAACTGACGGACAAAATCAAACTGAAAACCATCATCCTGGGCGCCGAACGCCACAGTGCGTCCATGCGCAAACGCATCCAGGAGATCACCGGGGCTAAACATATCCATGATATCTACGGCATGACCGAGCTTTACGGCCCCGGTACCGGCCTTGACTGCACAGAACACGCAGGGCTCCATTACTGGGCCGACCATTTTATCTTTGAAGTGATTGACCCGGTCACCCTGAAACCGCTGCCCGCCGGAGAAGAAGGAGAGCTTGTGGTCACCACCCTGAAAAAACAAGGTACGCCTTTAATCCGTTACCGCACCCATGATGTGACCCGGCTGATCCCCGGGGCATGCGCCTGTGGCAACCCCTTTCCCCGGCATGCCCGAATTTCCGGCCGTACTGACGACATGTTCATTTTCAGGGCCGTAAACATCTATCCCAGCCAGATTGATCATATCCTGGGCGGTATTGACGGGGTGGGCAGCGAGTACCAGATCCACCTGAACCAGGATGCCGACGGCAGGGACTACATGACCATCCGGGTGGAGCGCACCAAGGATGCAGGTGCAGGAGAAAACAACGGCCTGGCTGACCAGGTGTCCGCCCAGATCCGTAAAAAACTGCTGGTCAGGTCCCGGGTTGAAATGGTGGATTACGGCCATCTGCCCCGGACAGAAAAAAAGAGCAAACGGGTGTTTGACAACCGCTCCTCTGAATAAATTATCGCCCTTGGGGCGGGTGTTAAGTTTTCGGTGTTAGGAAATGGAAATTCCTATACTTTAAAGTTACTCCCTGCGGGGAAAGACAAAGGAGTTAAAATGAAACAGGTATCATTATTTTTCTGTGTTCTGGCAGCCGTTGCCCTTGTTTCCGGAACAGTCCCTGGAACGGTTCAGGCCAAAAAAGTCAGCCTGAACTATGCCAATTTCCCCCCGGCCCCCACCTTTCCCTGCGTGCAGATGGAACGATGGAAAGAACAAATTGAAAAACGCACGGACGGCGCCGTACAGATCCATACCTTTCCCGGGGGCACGCTTTTGGGCGCCAAAGACATGATGGACGGGGTCATCAATGGCCAGGCCGACATCGGCTGCATCTGCATGGCCTACCAGCCTGGCCGTTTCACCGTGACCAATGCCACAAGTCTGCCCCTGGACATTCCCGATGCCAAAACCGGCAGCCTGGTGCTTTTGGACCTGTACAACAAATACCAGCCCAAGGCCTTTGACAAGGTCAAGGTTTTAACCATGTTTGTCACAGCACCGGCCAACATCATGTCCAAGGCACCGGTGGCCGAGCTTTCCGACCTCAAGGGGCTGGACCTGCGTGCCTCCGGCGGCGCTGCCCAGATTCTTAAAGCCTGGGGCGCCAATCAGGTGGGTATGCCCATGTCCGACACCCCCGAAGCCCTGCAAAAAGGTGTGGTCAAGGGGCTTTTTTCCTCTTTGGAGGTCATGAAGGATCTCAAATTTGCTGAAATCTGCAAATACATCACCATCACCGACACCGTGATCTATCCCTTTGCTGTAATCATGAACAAAGGCACCTGGGACAATCTGCCCGGCCATGTAAAACAGGTCATGGACAGCATGATAGAGGAGCAGTCTGCCTGGACCGGCGAATACATGGACCAGCATGTCAGCGATTCCATTGCCTGGTCAAAGAAAGAACATCAGGTTGAGGTGATTACGCTGTCACCTGAAAAAAAGGCTGAATGGAATGCGCAACTGGCCCCCATTACGGAAAACTGGATCAAAACAGCCAAGGAAAAAGGCCTGCCCGGAGACCAGATTGTAAAAGATATTAAAACACTTGTTTTAAAACGCACCGCAAAATAGTCAGACGCTCATGGAAACCATTGAAAAAATAAGCGACATCCTTAACCGGTGGGCCGGGATCATCGCCGGGATCATCCTTGGGGTCATGATCCTTTTGACCATGGGCAATATTGTGCTGCGCAGGGTCTGGGTGCCCATCCGGGGCACCTATGAAATCATGGGATTTGCAGGGGCCGTAATCACGGCCCTTGCCATGGGCTTTACCCAGAAAAAAAGAGAGCACATCCATGTGGACATTTTGATCAGCCGGTTTCCCCGGGCCGTCAAAAAGGCTGTTTTTGCCGTGAACACCGCGATGTGCTCAGTTTTTTTCCTTGTGGCGGCCTGGTTTGTGTGCCTTCGGGGCATGACCCTTCTTGAAACAGGCGAGGTATCGGAAACCCTTAGAATGGCCTATTACCCCTTTGCCTTTGTCGTTGCATTCGGCTGTTTTCTGCTGGCTGCCATGCTCTTTATTGATCTGCTCAAACTGTTTTTTCTAAAAGGTGCCAAATGAGCCTGACTTTGGTGGGCATCCTCGGGATTGCCATCCTGCTGCTGCTGCTGTTCGTGTTCGGCATGCCTGTGAGCTTTGCCATGGCCCTGGTGGGCTTTGGCGGCTTTTCATATATCCTGAATCTCAATGCCGGAGTAAACATGGTCAGCCAGGAGATCTGGTCGGTGTTTTCCAAGTACGGACTCACCGTGATCCCTTTGTTTGTATTTATGGGGCAGATTGCCTTTTATTCCGGGGTCAACGAACGCCTTTACAAGGCCGCATATAAATGGGTCGGCCATATCCGGGGCGGCATTGCCATGGCCACCATCATGGCCTGCGCTGCATTTGCCGCCATCTGCGGATCCAATACCGCCACCGCTGCCACCATGACCACGGTGGCATTTCCCCAGATGTCCAATTTCAGGTATAAGCCCATGCTCTCCTGCGGGTCCATTGCCTGCGGCTCTACCCTGGGGGTTGTGATCCCGCCGTCCGTGGTGCTGATCATCATCGGCCTTTCCACGGAACAGTCCATTGCACGGCTTTTTTACGGCGGTATCGGAGCCGGCCTTCTTTTGTGCCTACTGATGCTGCTCACGGTTTATGTGGTCTGCCGCCTGAACCCCGAATGGGGACCGGCCGGCCCCCGGGCCAATTTCAGCGAACGCATTAAATCGCTGTCCGGTGCCACTGAGATGCTGATTCTGTTTTTTCTGATCATGACCGGGCTGTATGCCGGATACTTCACCCCATCCGAGGCCGGCGGGGCAGGGGCCTTTTTCGCCGTGGTCATCAGCCTGGTCCAGCGGACGCTCTCCTGGGAAAATTTCAAAAAGGCCACCATGGATACCCTGCGGGTTTCCTGCATGGTCATCATGCTTATCGCAGGGGCCATGATCCTGGGCAAATTTTTAACGATCACCCGTATTCCGTTTAACATGGCTTCGTGGGTGGCGGACCTGAACGTCCCCGACCCCGTAATCCTGGCCGTAATTTTCGGCATGTACGCCATTGGCGGGGCCATCATGGATGCCCTGGCCCTTTTGCTCATCACCATTCCCATCTTCTTCCCCGTGGCCGCCCAGATGGGCTGCGACCCCATCTGGTTTGCGGTTCTCATCACCGTGGTCACGACCCTTGGCGCAGTCACCCCGCCCGTGGGTGCCACCACCTATGTGGTGGCAGGCATGGCCAAGGGCAGCACCTTGAATGAAGTATTTAAAGGGGTTACTTTTTTTCTGCCGGCCTACCTGATCTGCATTGTTTTGCTCATGGTTTTTCCCTGGATTATTACCTTTTTGCCGGGACTGCTGTAAAAAGCAACGATTACAATTGCTTTTGTTCAAGAAATGAATAGTATCCCTTTTTCCCGAAAATAATGTGATCCAGCAAATTGATGCCAAGTATTTGACCGGCTGATTTGATTTTATCAGTGACTAAAATATCATTCCGGCTTGGGGCTAAATTTCCGGAGGGATGGTTATGGGCGATGATCAGGGCAGAGGCCCTATCTGTAATAATATCCGCGAAAATTTCTCTGGGGTGAACCTGGCTTTGATTTACCAATCCAATGGTAACTACCCGTATATTCATCACTTCATTGGCGCCATTTACAGAAATGGCAATAAAATGTTCCTGGGGCCGGTCCGCGTAATGTTGAATAAGTTGCAGCACATCTACCGGTTTTTTTATTTTTAACCCTTCCGGTTTTATTCTTCTTCTGACAAATTCAAACGCGGCAATTATGGTTGATGCCCTGGCCATCCCGATGCCATTCACCTTTGTCAAATCATTTACGGCAAGCCGGATTCCTTTTTCATCAATCACACTTACGATTTTTTTTGCTATGGCGGTTACGTGGCTTTTTGATGTGCCGGAACCAATCAGAATTGACAATAACTCCAGATCTGACAGCGCATCAGCGCCATTTTTCTGAAGTTTTTCACGGGGCCGGTCTTGTTCCGGGATATCTGAAATCCGTTTTGGCATTTTTTTCCTTTAATCGGTAGAGGATCTACGATTTATTACCTATAATCAATTCAACCCAAAAAACAAACAATAAATGAGCATTTAATCTTCAATTTCGCCTTACATTCATTCCGGTATTTTTTACATTAAGTGCAGCAAATGCATATATGAGCTAAATATTTCAATGCGTTTGTTGACAAAAGGGAGTGCCTATCCTAAGAATTGATGATCGATGGATTTGGTCTCAAAAAAAATTTTGATACAAATAACCCTTGGAAATGGAGGATTCAAAACATGGCGTTACGGATAAACACGCTTTTTTTTGTAATTTTTACAGGCTTTTTGGTTCTGACCTCTGACGGCGCTTTTGCCCAGTCTTTGCAGCCCACTCTGGAAAATGCCTGGCATGCCTATCTTCAGGCCAGCAGATCAGGAGATGAATCGGAACTTGAAAAAACAATGTCTTCCTACAGCCTTTGCGCCTTGAAAAACAGACTGGTTTCTGCCCAGCGGGTTTTAACCCCTGAAATCATAAAAAGTTTTGCAAAATACAGCCCTGATATTTCCAAAATGGAATTTGTCCGGGTGCTTGAGAAAGGAGATACCGCAGGCCTTGTATATGCCGGGGATTCAGGAGAAAAAGACGCTGACGGCAAATCCAAAGTGACGTTCAGCGCCATTAAATTTGTAAAGGAGTCGGGGTGGAAAGTGGACGCTACCATGAATTGCGACAAGCCAATGTATCAGGATGATGGCCGGAAAACACAATTTTATCTGTCAGACCTGCGACCGGACTGTGCCATGGACGGAAATATAAAACCAGCCCCGGCCCTGGTCCAGACGCCGTATTCAACAGCTTTGCTTGATGTATTCAGCTATGGTTACCAGGCTCAGGTTACGGTTAACGATGTCCCCCAGCAGCCGGTCACAGCGAGTTGGTCCGGGGTCGTGATAGGTGGGCTTTGCAAGGACAAAAATAAAATCACCATTGCAATGACAAAAACAGGCCCGGCCGGACAGCGTGTTCCCAAGATAAGAATTCGTCAGCTTCTTAAAAATCGTACAACACAGGAAATTTTGAAATTTGAGCCCCAAAAGAATATTGAGGGGGTTCATACATTTATCGTCTCAATTAAATAATTTTCTAGAAAAGCAGCCCTTTTGCCCGATTCCTTCGTTGACAGAAACTGAATAGTTTTCCGCATCATTTTTACCACAGAGAGGTGCTTCCCATGACAAGTATGAGGAAAATACATAATTACAACGGGTTTTCCACGGAATCCGACAATTCCATCTTCAATCTGGAAGATAAATTCGGCGCCCACCACTATAACAGGATCAACCTGGTGGTCAGAGGCGCCAAAGGCTGCTGGCTCACCGATGACAAGGGAAACAAATACCTGGACTGCCTGGCCGCCTACTCGGCTGCCAATCCGGGGCACCATCACCCCACCATTACCAATGCGCTGCTCAACGCACTCACCGGCAATTATGCATCGGTTATCTCCAATGTGGTATTCACTGATCCTTTAGGGATTTTTCTTTCCGAATGTGCGGCATTTGCCCCCCAGCTTGCCCCCGGATTCGGAGCGCACGGCAACAAGGTCCTGGCCAAAAACGGTGGTGTGGAATCCGTTGAAACGGCAATAAAAGCCATGCGTTACTATGGATTCAAACAAAAAGGAATTCAAGACGGCAACCAGGAAATTATTGTATTTAACAACAATTTTCATGGCCGGTCCATTTCTGTGGTCTCCTTTTCTTCCAGCAAAAAATACAGAGAAGGATTTGCTCCTTTAACACCGGGCTTTGTCTCTGTGCCCTTCGGGGATCTGGACGCGGTTAAAAAAGCAGTTACCCCCAACACCTGCGGTATTCTTGTGGAACCGCTGCAGGGAGAAGGCGGTATGGTGATTCCGCCCAAAGGGTTTCTCAAAGGATTGAGGGCCCTGGCTGATGAAAACAACCTGTTCCTGGTTTGTGATGAGATCCAGGTGGGCATGGGCCGCACGGGTAAACGGTTCTGCTTTGAGCATGAAGGCATTGTACCTGACGGCTTAATCCTGGGCAAAGCCCTTTCCGGCGGCCTGGTGCCCTTGTCCGTGTTCATGACCAACGCCGGAATCATGGATATGATTTTTTCCAAGGGGTCTGACGGTTCCACATTCGGTGGCTACCCCCTGGCCTGTGTAGCCGGTATCGCAGCCCTGAAGGTATTCCAGGAAGAAAAACTGGATGAACAGTCCGCAGAAAAGGGCGCACGTTTAAAAAAACGCATTGAAGATATTGGCAGACGCTCTCCCCATGTCAAGGAGGTCCGGGGCCTGGGTCTTTTCATCGGCATTGAAGTGAAAGACGCCAATGCCATGGAGTTCTGCCGCAAACTGATGAAGGAAGGGCTTATTGTCAATGACAGCCACGGCCACACCATTCGTATCTCTCCGCCCCTGGTCATCAATGACGAGGAGATGGATTTCATGGTGGAACGACTGGAACGGGTTCTGGTTCCCTAAGTGTTCAGTAGATGTTCAGTCTCTGAAATCAATTCCCATGAAAAAGGGAGGCTGATCAAACGATCAGCCTCCCTTTTTTTTCACAGACAGGGTCTACCAGCATCTGGCAGATTGATTGCGGTACTGGCCGCCGCAATACCCGCCCCCCGGACCGTATCCCTGGCCATCCATGGGACCTGAAATATTGTACTGCCGGGCTTTGGCTCTCAGCTCATTCTGGGTTTTGCTGATATTTTCGGACAGGGCCCTGGCTTTTTTGGGATCAGGGTTTGTGCCTGCCATCAATGCATTCAACTCAGCCCGGTCGGCGGAGATTGATGCCCGAAGGGCCTGGGTATCTTTGAAAAATGCGTCCAAGTCTTCCTGATTGATTGCGGGGCTGCCCGCGGACTGATTATTAAATTGTTTTCCATATCCGCGCATACCTGTTCCGGATCCGTAACCGCATCCCCAGGCATATGCACTGACTGCAAAAAATCCCACGATAAAAATTGCTGTGACTGCTGTGATCGTTTTTTTCATGATAAACTCCTTTTAATTAACTGATGATAAAATTTTAGTTTTTAAACCGCGTACACCATTCGAACTTCATGGCTTTCATGGACTGGATATTGCAACCGGTATGCCAGACGGGTTTTAAAAATATAACATATTGTAATTAAAAGATTTTTATTTTAATCTATTTTTATCCATTGTAAAAAGGAGATGTCATGATTAAATTTTAATCACCTTGCCGGATGCCAGTGATTAAAATTTAATCAGTCAGCAGAAGATGATTATGATGTCAGATAACAAAGCACTCTATTTAAACCGGTCCATATCACCCTGGGTGATCATTGGAATCAGTGTTGTCCTTGTGGGGGTGGTGGTCACCCAAGCCGCCATGAACTATAACCGTGAAAAAAAATATATGGGACAGATCCTTTCGGAAAAAGGCGCGGCACTGATTCGCTCCTTTGAGGCGGGAACCATCACCGGGATGATGGGCCGGATGGGAAGTGAGGCGCATCTTCAGACCTTAATGGAGGAAACCGCGGCCCAGGAGGACATCTCCTATATCATCATCGCGGATCAATCAGGGATTGTTCTTGCACATAATCAAAAGGATAAAATAGGAACCCCGTTTACGCCTCCCCTTTCCAAAGCCGATGCCCAGCCCTCTGATCACCCCCAATGGCGCACAGTCAAGGGCCAGGGCTCAAAAGACTATTTTGAAGTTTATAAAACCTTTCTGCCGGCATTAAAAGGCCGGGGGCAGGGCAAAGGGTTAAGGAGACATATGATGGGAGGCCATATGGGCGATTCCCATCAGTGTGCGGCAGGCTGGATAAAAGGTCTGTCCCGGCAGCGACTTTTAGACCCTGAAAACCGGCCGGCCATATTCATCGGGATGGATATTGCACCCTTTGAACACGCCCGGAAGGAAGATATACAGAACAGCATCACAAGCATTGTACTGATTTTATTTTTGGGGCTGGGCGGCATTGTTTCCCTGTTCTGGGCCCAGAATCATGCCCGTTCCCGCAGGCTTCTTCTGGATACACGGGCATTTGCCACAGAATTGGTAACAAGCCTGCCCATGGGGATTGTGGCGGTGGATGATGCCGCAAAAATCATCTATGTCAATGAGACCGCCGCCATCCTTTTGGGAAAAGAACTTGGCCAGATAAAAGGTAAAAAAGCTGCCCAGGTGCTGCCGCCTTTTTTGCTGACACGGCTTGACCAGGTGGATAAAGGCGGTTTTGTTTCAGAACAGGAATTGAAACTGCCGTCCCAGCACACAGGCCGGGCAATTCCGGTCACTGTAACCATTACAAAAATTGTCGGTGCCCAGGGCAATTTCATCGGCCATGTTTTTATTCTTAAAGATTTAAGCCGGATCAGGGCCCTGGAACTTGAGATCAAACAGAAAGAAAAGCTTGCGGCTGTGGGTATCCTTGCTGCCGGTGTGGCCCATGAAGTCAGAAATCCCCTGAGCTCCATAAAAGGTTACGCCACCTATTTCAGCAGCCTGTTTGACCCGCAAAGCGATAATAAAAAAGCCGCCAACATCATGGCTGAAGAGGTTGACCGGGTGAACCGGGTCATTTCAGAGCTGCTTGAGTTTGCCCGGCCCATTCAACTGGAATTAAAGAAAACCAGAATTTTTGAACTGGTGGACAAGGCATTGCGGCTGATAAAATATGAAGCAGATCCGGCAGGTATAAAGATTATCAGTTCCGTTGAACCGGATCTGCCCGAAGTTGAGGTGGATAAAGACCGGCTGACCCAGGTGCTGCTCAATATTTTTATAAATGCCATCCAGGCCATGCCGTCGGGTGGCACGTTAACCGTCAACGTTAAGGCCATGGAGAACAGGCTGCAGTTTGAAATCCTGGATACGGGCAGCGGCATATCGCCCCAGGACCAGGACAATATATTCAATCCTTACTTTACAACTAAAAAACGCGGCACAGGCCTTGGCCTTGCCATTGCCTTTAAAATCATCGAAAGCCATGGCGGGACCATCACCATTGAAAGCCTGAAAAACAAGGGCACCACATTTGTGATTTCAATCCCCCTGGAACAAAACAAACCGGGTCAGAATAAAGAGGAGCTGATATGAAAGGTCGATTACTGATTGTTGATGATGACGCAGCCCATCTGTCAATGCTTGAAACCCTTTTAAAAAGTCTTTCTTACGCCATTGAATGTGTCAAAGACGGTGCCGATGCCATCCGGCAAGTACAAGAAACCCCCTATGACCTTGTTCTCATGGATGTCAGGATGGCCAATGTGGGCGGTATGGAGGCACTCAAAGAGATAAAGCACATCAACCCCGCCATACCGGTTATTATCATGACAGCATACTCTTCGGTGGATAAAGCGGTTGAGGCCATGCGGCTGGGGGCGGATGATTATCTGACCAAACCCTTGAATTTTGAGGAGCTCAAACTCTCCATAGAACGGGTAACAAAACATCTGCAATTATCCCTGGAAAACAGCCAGCTTAAGGCACAACTGCTGGGCGATGGGGACTTTTCCGGAATTATCGGTACAAGTCCGGCCATCAAAGAGGTCATTGACACGGCTAAAATTGCAGCCCCCACCGATGCCACCATTTTGATTTCCGGGGAGAGCGGTACCGGTAAGGAGCTGTTGGCAAAGGCCATTCACAAAAACAGCAAACGAAAAGAACACCCGTTGATCTCGGTGAATTGTGCCGCGTTAAGTGAGACCCTGCTGGAATCTGAATTGTTCGGCCATGAAAAGGGGGCGTTCACCGGGGCGGACAAACCCAGGGACGGCCTTTTTATATCTGCGGACAAGGGCACGATTTTTCTTGATGAAATCGGCGAAATCCCCTTATCCATGCAGGTAAAACTGCTCAGGGTTCTCCAGGAGAAAGAGATCCAGAAAGTGGGCTCTGATAAGATTAAAAGCATTGACGTGCGTGTGATTGTGGCCACCAACAAAAATTTGGAAAAAGAGGTGGAAAAGGGAGCTTTCCGGCAGGATCTGTTTTACCGGCTCAATGTCATTAATGTCAAAGTGCCCCCATTGCGGGACAGAGCAGATGACATCCCTTTGCTTGCCCAGAAATTTTTAAACAAGTACACAAAAGAGAACAAAAAAATCATTAAAGGGTTTACCCCCATGGCCATGGATGCCCTGGTCAAATACCGCTGGCCGGGCAATGTACGCGAACTTGAAAACATCATTGAACGCGCTATTATCCTGTGTCTGGGGCAGTATATCTGTGAAAAAGATCTGCCCTCAAATGTGATCAAGGATTATGAACCGGAAAACCTGGTACGGCACCCGCTTTCCGGGGGAGGGAAAACCCTGGATGAAATCGAAAGCATTGCCCTGATTGAGACGCTTCGGCAGACAAAGGGCAACAAAACCGAAGCGGCCAGGATTCTTAACATTACAAGAACAACGTTGAACAACAAGCTTAAGCGGAATAATCTGGATCTGGATAAGATTTTGCCGGCAAATCCATAATTGCAGCGGCTTGGAATAATTTAAGGCTCATGTTGTGTTTTTTTTGGGGGGGCTTATTTTGATGTAAATGCTATCTATCTGAAATGATAAACAATATTCATATTGTTAACAAATCCTGAAAATAGATCCAGGAAATGGATTTCCCGTGCATCATGATTATATTATTGGGAAATCTCCGTATTGTAATCTCATCAGAATCAGACCGAAGTTTCATTCCATCCTTAATCAACAATTTCAACTCAGATATTGTTTTCATAAATCACCCTGTGGATCTTTAAGTAGCGAGAATTTTATTCTTTTTTCCGCATCTTTCCCGCATATGCAGGGAAAAGAAACTGTTTTGCGCCATTTTGCGGGATATATTTTTTATTGAAAAGCATGGAAGTCCCTGTTATATAGTTAACTCTTAATAAATAGCCGGCGTAACTCAGTTGGTAGAGTATCTCACTCGTAATGAGAAAGCCCGCGGTTCGAATCCGCGCGCCGGCTCCAGCAAAATCAAGGCTATCAGGCGTTTCTGGAAATTTAACGGAAACGCTTTTTTCTTTATTTCTCTGTTTTTTGACAAAAAAAGGAGCGTGAAATCCGTTCCATTTTTTATATTTGACTCTTACGTTAGTTCAACGTAAATTATTGTTATGAATTTGGTTATTTTACATAGAAAAGCTGAAAAACAGTTAAAGAAGATCCCGGCTTACATAAGAATTAATTTTCAGATCTGGGTTCAGGATGTTGAGTCAAACGGAATTGGAAGTACAAGAACCGTTCAGGGATATCATGATGAGCCGTTGAGGGGACAAAGGTCTGGTCAAAGATCGATAAGATTATCAAAAACCTACAGAGCAATATACGTTGAACATGAAGATAATATAATTGTTGAAGTCATAGAGGTAAATAAACATGAATATTAAAGAAACACTTTCCGAAAAATTGAAAAAAGAATATGGACCTGTCACTTTTGGTCGTGCCATTTGGGCATACCGGAAAGGCGAAGAAATGACCCAGACGGAACTAGCACACGCTTTGGGTATATCATCTTCAAGTCTCTGTGATTTAGAAAAAGGGCGTACTATTCCCACCGTTCGCCGGGCAGCCAAGATTGCTAAACAGTTAGGGCAATCGGAAAAAATGTGGGTCCAGCTGGCTGTTCAGGATTCTTTTATTGACGCTGGATTGAATTATAGAATTTCCGTGGCATAAAATCCCCCAAGGTAAATCCAAGGAGCCGGCTCATTGCACGGATTTTTAACTTTTTTCAAGAACAGATAATTAATTTGGTGCTCACCCGGTAATACTTTGAAAAAGAAAAAATGCTAATTATCCTATGAGCCGTTTCATAATCAAAGTATTAGCGGGTGAGCACCTGTAAATTATTTTTTTAAAAAAATCACCTGCTCAATGTGGGTTATCTGTACTTGAACGCTGTAACACATATTATTCGTGGTGTTGGCTACGTTTGTTATTCCTTCCTGGCGCTCAGTCTGGAACGGCTGGGGGCACTGGAAAGATAACGTCGTAAGCATAATTGAAAATCAACGTGTAGATTAGAGCCGCCATGGTAAAGACAATATCCATGGTAAGCGCTTGGATAAAAGAAAAACGCATCCAAATCATCGTAAAAGGGACTGATGCCAGCATGAATCCCACCTCAAAATACACTGAATGACAAATTCTCAGCTTAAATCCCCTGGGATAAAGGGGGTGTTTGAAAAAGATCAGGACATGATCAAAGGCGTAATTGTAAAAAAAGTTCCAAATCATGGCCATGAGTGACATGATGATTCCAAAACTGCCTATGTGGGCGGCAGGCTGATTGAGGATATCCTTGAGGATCAATACGGTGAGAAATAGAAAAACGCCTTCATAAATAATGGAATGGCGAAGTCTATCCAAACCGGATCTCATTTCAGTTTTTTTGTTCATATCCAGTACATTCTTTCAACTACTAAAATTAGAAACAACGTTTAATTATCATTGGTGATAGATGGAATAAAGTTGAGATCTATCTAAATTATTGATAGGTTTGTTCCATGGATTTTACCTTGGATCAATTGAAAGCCTTTTTGGCAAGTGCTGAAACAGGTTCTTTTTCGGCTGCTGCCAGAAAGCTGGGCAAAGCTCAGTCTGCCGTGAGTACGGCGATTTCCAATTTGGAGATTGATTTGGGGCTGGAACTCTTTGACCGGGCAAAAAAATATCCCGTGCTGACCCTGACCGGAGAGTTGTTTCTAAGAGACGCTGAAATTATATTATCCCGTTGTCGGTCCATGCAAATCAAAGCGGCGGTGTTGTCCGAAACCATGGAGAGCCGGGTCCGCTTGGCTGTCTCTGAATCCCTCCCGAACATCGCCTTTAAGGATGGCATGTTGCTCAAGCGCTTTAAAGCCCAGTTTCCTGAGACCGAGCTGGAAATTCTTTCGGGCTCTCTTAATGATGTCTGGGATATGATTGATTGCGACCGGATTGATTTTGGCGTGATGATGCCCACAGAACTCCTTTTGGACCGATGGAAGTCCCGGTCGGATTTTCAAATTGTTGGAAAGATGAATTTTATTCCGGTGGCCCACCCCACATATGGTCTGGGAAAGGCCGGATTAGACATTTCTGCCCTTGACTTGGTTCTACAAATAGAGGTGACTTCTAGGGGAGGGGAACAGGAAACGCAGCTCCCAGTGTTCAGTAGCAGGGTTTGGTGGGTGGAAAACGAATATTTGATCAGGGATCTCCTACTCCAGGGGATGGGCTGGGGACTTCTGCCCGAGCACTTAATAAAGGATGACCTATCTGCGGGACGCAAACCAATCCAAGGATCGTCCTTTGGGTCGTGCCGGAGACTGGCTTTTTTCGGCTATGAAAAGATACTATAGCTGAAAAATACCAGAAAATAGGAAGATGCTTATGCCCAAAAAAAGAAATCTATCTGTCTGGATCACCTACTGAGATCCGTGGGAATGTCGCTCTGTAAAGCGGTCGGGCGGGTGCCAGTCGATTATAATTGCTGAATTATCAGGGATTGATATTCCTTTTAAGGATATCTTCCAGCAAAGACGCCACCAGCAGGGCAAAGGACGGCGAATTTTTTTTACCGGACATAGAATTCTTTTTCCGGCAGGCTTTGAAAAATTCCACGCAAACCCGGTGCTGCTTTGCTGTCAACAAGGTGGATATACCGGCCTTTTCCCGTTTGGAAACAAGCTGGGATTCCGTTTCAGGGACATCACGCCTGCCATGGGCCCGCCGACTCATATGGGTGTAGTAAAGCAACGCCCGGTCCAGAAGAATATACAAAAACTGGATATTTTCATTGGGGCCCACCTGGACCCGATCACCCCCAAAACCCGATGACGCATTGGCCAGACGCCGGATACCCACAAAAGCGGAGCCTGCACCCACGGCAGACCCAATGGCCGTAAAAATCCCAAAGGTCAGTCCGGCCGCCGCCGTATCCAGCACAGCCCCAAGAGTTCCTCCCAGCACAGCACCGGCGGTGGCAGCCTGGGCCCGGGTCAGGCCCAGCATCTCCCAGGTCTGGTCTGAAAACAGGTCATGCCTGAGAATGGAACAGGCAGGCAATGGATAATCATAGAGATGATGGCGGAACAATGAGCGGATATGGCCAAACATTTTGTGTTCAATACCCCGAATTTTTTCCTGGTATTCCCGGGTAAGGTCTTCCTTGAGGGCCACGGGATCCATGTCGGCTTTCAGCCTGCGGGCCAAAGAAAAGGTCAAACCCTGTTCCATGCCGTGGACAATATAGGCGCAGGCCATACGGTTGCGCTTTTCCCACTCCACGGTAAAGGCCTGGATCACGCCTTCCATCAAAGGTTCAATGTCCTGGTCAATAGCTTTAAGGCTTTCCATAAGCCGGATTCGCTCATAAAAATCGGCCTGGTTGGAATTAAAGATCCGGATCACGTTGAAAAATTTGCGGAACTCTTCCTTCCATACCTCTGTATTATCCCGGGTATGGGATTTTGCATTGATTACAGCCATCCTGGGCCGTCCCGTGAGCCGCAGAATCTCCATTTCAGCCAGGTCATCTTCCCTTACGGGCCGGGACCCGTCCACCACATAAATAATGCCTGCCCCATTGGCCACCGGTGTCAACAGTTCGCACTCGTCGGCAAAGAACGGGTCTTTTTCATGTTCGGCAATGAACCGGGCTGCAATGTCGGGGCCGGGATTCTTTCTGAACCAGGCCAGGGTCTGCCGGGGCACTTGGAACCCCGGGGTATCCACAAACCGGATGATCTCCTTGTCATCCATGGTAACGGAATAGGACTTGGAAACCCTTGTTTCACCGGGCACCGGGCTGACCTGGATACGGTCGTCTTCGGTCAGGGTGGACACCACCGAGGACTTGCCCTCATTGGGGTGCCCCAGAACGGCAAATTCAGGCAACGCCATCATGGCGACACCCACCGCTCAATGAGTATCTGGGGATCGTTGAGCTGATTTACGGCACTCTTCCACACCTGGAAATTCACATCAGAAGGCACCACGTTTTTTTCACCCTGGTCCATGGTCTGAATCATTACAATCCACAGGGGAGAATCAGAAAAAATCTGCCGAATTTGAACAAAATAATAAAGCAGCCCACGGATGGGCGGCTGCCAGACCTCCTGGAGAACGATCAGAGGTCCCCGGCCCAAATCCTTGACCTGGGCTGCTATCTGATCCTGGTCTGCATCAAAATCAAAGTGGATGCCAACGGTGGCGGCAACATGGATACCAAACTGCTGTTCCAGACCGGCCCGGATCTGTTTCATATCATTTTCCCCAAAGCCCCGGGCCGATCCAAGCACAAGGGCCCCGGGCGTATTATTATTGACACGGGATTCATCCGGTACAACCGGAGGCCGGGGTTCAGGCTCAGATTCAGGCGTGTTTAAAACCGCACCGGGTTGAGGCATAACAACCAATCTTTCATTTTTTTCTACCCCAGGCGCGGGTTCCGGCCTGGGCAAGGGCGCTCTGAATTCCGCCCGGGAGCCCCCGGTCTCTTTGATGTTCATACCCATGCGGGGGGTACGCATCCGCATAAGCAGACGCTGGTACCCGGGCCTGGACAGATCAAACCGGGCAAGGGCCATTGTCCTGGCAGCATGGGCAAACCCCACCAGAATAATTCGTGGCATAAGGGCATACACCAGCATCCCCATGCACAGAAACGGCCACCAGGCAGCCAGATGTTCGTTGGCCAGTCCGGCAATACCTTCCTTGAGCACAATCCGGCTGCCTTCTATCTGTTCAAGGGTAGGTACAAAAATATCAGGCATGGCCCAGGACCAGGGCAATGCCATCCAGCTCACCAGGCGGTGTACACTCTCCCCGGAAGTCAAAAGCGTGGACTGCCACCCAAAGGCCATATCCGTAACTATAATTCTGAAAAACGTACCGCCAAGCGCACCGGTTGAAAATCCCAGCGCGCCCAGAGAGAGCACAATGAACACCGGCCAGAACAAAATACTTCGAAAAGGCCGGGTATCCAGATGCAGCAGATCACCGGCATCCTTTGAAAATTTAGGGAAATGCTTTTGAACAGGTGCAGCCCATTTTTGCAGCCGTCCCATAAACTTATCAATGAACAGACGCATGGACAGCCGATGCATCACACCGGCCCAGCCCGACCCGGCAGGGCCTGACCGGAACTGATGGCCCCCCACCAGTGCAGCAGCCAGGCAAAGCAATGCCGGAAACAAAACAAACACTGCAATAAACAAGGTCACATTCACGGGCCGGCTGCCATGGTAAGCCAGAAACGAATACGCCCCCATGCCTCCGGCAGCCAGGCCGCAGGCAAACATCCCCCTGGCAGTCCAGGCATAAAAAGACTCAAATAACGCACCTGGAAGCTTAGCTCCGGGTCCGCCGCTTCCGGTCTCATGAAAAAACAACAGGCGCCGGTATTCCAGCCATCCTGCAATCAGCCCGGCATCATCCAGACGGTCGCCATCTTTAAGCTGGCGGAAGATATCCCTGTCCCGGGACACAATGGCGTCTGTATCGACATTCTCCGGACCCTCATCCAGGCTTAGAAGGAAATCAAGATCAATAATATCTTTAAGGGGCAGAATCATGAGTGTTCTTTAAATTCTGTTTCTACCATATAGTTTTAATTTTTTCCGATGTGCTTAAATTTTTATCGGCTGTTATCAATGGTGTGTTTGTAATATAGAAGTGGCACTAATCAACATCAACAGGAGAAACAACATCATGTATCACGGCATTTTTTCCAATCTCGGCCAGTTTGTTTCTCGCTGACTCCCTGCTGCGATCAGGAGGTACGAGTTTGGCAACCACTTTTCCCCGGGAGCTTATTTGAATACTTGCCCCGCTTTCAATTTTTTTTATAATGTTCATCATATTGGCTCTTAATTCACTTACGGCAACGGTTTGCATGTTTGTGCCTCCTTGAATTTTTATACCAGCGAATTGTACAATTCGACCCCTGAAATGTCAATTTATAAGAACCTGGAGACAAGATACTGGAAACAAGAGGGCGAAGCGCCTGGAGCGCCCATTTTAGACCCGCATTGTTGGCGTCTTTAGTTTCATTGTTCGTTGTGGGCTTGCGGCCCATGGGGGGGGTATATGGATGTTTTGCTGGAATCCATCAAATCCTTGCTGGAACAGCAAGATGCGGTTCTACGCCATTGTCAATGCTTCATGCACCTTAGCTGCAAGCTCCTTGATGGAAAAAGGCTTCTGGATAAATAGAACATCTTGATCCAGTACACCGTGATGGGCAATAACATTTGCCGTGTAACCAGACATGAAGAGAATTTTCAGATCAGGGTTTATCTGAATAACCTGTTCTGACAACGCCCTGCCGTTCATCTCCGGCATAACAACATCTGTGATTAGAAGACGTATTTCGCTGGCATGAGCGTGGGCAAGTTCAAGCGCTTGGCTCGTTGTGTTTGCTGTAAGTACGATATATCCCAGATGTTGAAGCATATTCTGGCCCAATTGCAGTATTGAAGGTTCATCCTCCACCAGAAGCAGGGTCTCTCCATGGCCGAACTGAATTTTCTCCTTGTGTTCTTTAAGAAGGGTGACGCTCTCTCCCTTGTGGCGCGGAAGATAGATTCTGAAGGTTGTCCCCTTGCCCAGCTCGCTGTAAACATTTATGAAACCGCTATTCTGTTTGACTATACCATAAACTGTGGCTAACCCAAGGCCAGTGCCTCTGCCTACCTCTTTTGTTGTAAAGAAGGGTTCAAAAAGTTTATCTAAGGTCTCTTTATCCATACCGCACCCATCATCACTTACAGCCAGCAGGAGGAAATTACCGGGAATAAAGCCTATATGGTCGTTGCAATACGCTTTGTCAAATGTCACCATGCCTGTTTCAATGGTTATTCTGCCGACGCCATGAATGGCATCACGGGCATTTACACACAGGTTTGCCAGAATCTGATCAAGCTGTGATGGGTCTATCTCTACTGGCCACAGGTGTTGGCCATCTGGCAGCCATGCAAGGTCAATATCCTCTCCTATAAGACGCCGGATCATCTTGAGCATTCCTTCAACAGTGCTGTTTAAAGCCAGCACCCGTGGAGCAATAGTCTGCTTTCTGGCAAAGGCCAGCAGTTGCCGTGTGATATCAGCAGAACGTCTTCCTGCCTTCAGAATCTGCTGAAGATGGTCATAAAGATGGTCAGATAGTCCAACCTCTTCCAGGGCAAGTTCTGTATAGCCTAGAATAACGCTGAGCATATTGTTGTAGTCGTGAGCCACGCCACCTGCAAGGCGTCCAACGGATTCCATCTTCTGAGCCTGACGGAACTGCTCTTCAACCCTCTTCTGGTCAGTTATGTCAGTTGTGAATCCTTCTATAATGAAGAAGTTATCCCCGCTCTGCCGAGAATTTATCTCCTGTTCCTGAAGCGCTGTCTCCTGTTGAACGCTTGTCTGGTTCTGTTGAGAAATTCTGGCATTCATTCTGAGCCACAGTTTCCTGTTGTCTGCTGTATATGCCTGATATTCAAAATTCTCAACCTTCCCTCTTTCATGAAGCGCTCTGAGAAACTCTTTGCGCCTATCCGGATTTACATAAAGGTGTCTCTGAAGAGAGCTGTAATGTGATATTGTCTCCTGAGGTGAACTGAATCCAAGGATATTGGCCATGGCAAGATTAACAGAGAGTGTTTCTCCTTTTGATGTGGTGGTAAAAATGCCGACCGGTGCATTCTCAAAGAGATTTCTGTATTTTGCTTCACTCTTCTGTAACGCCTCTTCACTCCGTTTTTTTTCAACGATCTGCCAGATGACATCTGCCAGATAGCTTACAGTCTCCACATCCCTCTCTGTATAGTCCGCAGGTTTGTTCCCGACGCCAAGTATGGCAACAATTTTATCTGCATGGATAATTGGCACCACAAGCTCTCGGATCACCTTTACGTGACCTTGGGGCATCCCCTTTTTGTGTGGCAGAGACTCGTAATCGTTGTGTATAACCGCTCTTCTCTGGTGGATACAATCCACCCAGACACCAGCCTTATCAATACCATAGTGCAGCCCTTTTCCCTCTGCCTGACAGAATTTTTTGAGCGTGCTCGTTGACCACTGCTGCAAGGAGAGGCTCTTCTGATCCTCCTCAACACAGTGATAGAGCCCAATGGGACTATCAACAAATTCACATGTTTCATCAAGGGCTTTTGTCAGAAATTGATCCAGGGTGTGGTCTGCCACATACTCCAGCAGAGTCAGTCGGATCTGCATCAGACTCTGAGAGTAGTTTTGATGTTTCTCCAGATTCTCTCTTGCCTGTTGCAGGTCAGCCATGGTTCTGGCAGCAGCCACCTGATCTGACAGAATTTTACCCGCAAGAATTGTTGCAAGAGGGTACATGAGCAGTACAGGTAGCCCGATACGCGCTACAACCGCCACCCCAGCCCCTTCTGGCAGCGTTAACATCAGGCAGAGCATGGCAAGATGAACTGCAATACCAAAAATGTAGAGCCTCAACGCAGATGGTGGCGCAGCCGCTGATCTGAGCCTGACGTGCTCAAACAGTCCAATTGCCGCAGAGGAGAGGATGACAAGTGAACCTGTAACCGCACCAGAGCCCCCTATCCAGACGCGACAGGCTGTTGTTATAACACAGGCAAATGTAGCAGCCCACGGCCCGAAAAACAGCGCACAGAGACTTATCATGATTGATCTGCCATCAAAGATCAGGCCAGGCCCAAGGTTGAGCGGTCGTAGCATCCCGATAACTGAGCCGGCGCCAAAGAGCCCCCCTTGCATAAGCAGACCTGCCATGGTATGGCGGTCTCTGTATTTATCAATAAATCCTGAGATAATTGTTATTGATACCAGCATTGCCAGATTCATTATCAAATCAAGATAGATCATGAATGTCTGCCTCTGATTTTTTTATATGCGATTATCCTGAGCCCTCCCGTTTCAATGCGCGTGGACAGCCGCCTCAAGCACCCTGGCAACCCATTGATTAATGCTTTGACCATTTATTTCTGCTGCGGTCGCCACCGCAGCATGAATATCCGCCGGTATCCTCAACATAAGATTTCCAGAATATGTTTTATTGGGTTTTTGCCCTAATTTTTCACAAGCCGAAACATAGTCATTTATCGACTCGGCAAAAGCCGCTTCAAGCTCTGGCACCGTTTCCCCATGGAAGCAAACCACGTCGTTAATACCAACAACCCGGCCAACAAAAATCTTATCGTCCGGGTCAAAATCAATCCTGGCATAATAGCCTTTATACTTCATTCCGTTCATGGGGTCGCTCCTATTTTGATCAAAAATTCACGGGCTGCTTTAATCCGGTATTTCAGGGCCTCTTTTTCGGGGTGAGGCCTATGAAAACAGGCTCTCACGCCATCTTTTTCGAATGTAACACTTGAACCGGTGCCCTCTATTACCCGGCATCCCACGGCAACAAACAAAGACTCTATTTTTTTCCATTCCAAATTGCTATTTATTGGATCTTGAAAAATAGCTGCCTGTATTTTTCGGTGTTTTGTGTTCATGCCTTGATAATAATTTCATTTATCATCGATTGCAATCAATGATTGCAATCGGTTAAGGTCTGTCAGGGAATTTTTAACCATAAAAATTAGAACGGTTTTTACCCCACTGCTTCTGTTACTCAATGCCGCGTTTAACTATGCCTGGGCGACAGATGATATTATTGCTGGGTTCCCAAACCTCATGGGCGCACTACTTGTTGCAAACTTACAGTATAAACAGTAAGGTAAAATAAAAAACTTGGAATAATACAAACCAGTTGAAAGCGTTAAAATGCCAACCGTTTTCAAAATAGGAGCTTACCGATTTTTCTTTTACTCTGGAGATCGAGATGAGCCGGTACACATTCACGTCGAAAAAGAAGATAATGTTGCAAAATTTTGGCTTGATCCGGTAAGACTTCAAAAGAGTGGCGGATTTAGAGCAAGAGAAATTAATGATCTTCAGAAAAAAGTTCAGGATAATCAAGAACAAATTATAGAGGCTTGGAATGAGTACTTTAACAATTGAAATTGAAGTGCCATATGCACAAGATGTTATCGTAACACCAGAGCTATTAAATATTGATTTAAGCGATGGACGCAGCATCTCAGTCCCATTAGCCTGGTTTCCGAGGTTAGTATACGCTGATCAGAAAGAACGGGATAACTGGCGCATAATTGGCCGGGGTGAAGGGATACACTGGGAAGATATTGACGAAGATATTAGTGTTGAGGGACTGTTAGCTGGGAAAGCATCTGGGGAAAGCAATTTATCATTAAAAAAATGGCTGGCTAAACGATCAGCCCAACAAAACCCTGGAGAGGGTGCGACATGAACTACTTGATATTATTGTTAATTAATACAAATTAACCTGCCGTATCACCGGTAGTTTCTTACCTCGGCATGCATAACTGGTAACGGTTTTGTGTGAAGCCCGGGTTAAGATTCAAACACCTGACGAATAAGGATAAAATTGTGCGAAGAACTATCCACGGCTATAAAATGAGCTGATAACATCTGCCACCCTGTCCACATCATCCAGGCTCATTTCGTAATACAGGGGCAGCCGCAGCACCCTTTCGCTTAAATTTTGTGTATGTTTCAGATCCCCGGCAACCCTGCCGAACTTCTTTCCGGCAGGGGATGAATGCAGAGGAATATAGTGAAATACAGCATGAATATTTTCATTTCTAAGACAGGTTATTAATCTGGACCGTTCTTCCAATTCCCCGGTGACAATATAAAATATATGCCCGTTGTGGCTACCGGCTGCGGATTCCCCGTGGGCCAGGCGGATAAGGCCCTTTTCTTCCAGAGAAACCAGCCTTGCCCGGTAATGGTCGCAGATCTCCCGTCTTTTTTGAATAATGGTTTCAGCCTGCTCAAGCTGGGCATACAAAAATGCCGCTGTCATATCCGACGGCAGAAAAGAGGATCCTATATCCACCCAGGTATATTTATCCACCTGACCCTGGAAAAACTGGCGCCGGTTGGTACCTTTTTCCCAGATAATATGGGCCCGGTCCAGCAGATCCGGGTTGTTAATCAAAAGGGCCCCGCCCTCGCCGCTGATAATGTTTTTAGTTTCATGGAAACTTAAGGTGCCCATATCCCCGATGGTGCCCAGAAACCGGCCGCTGTCCGAAGAAAGCAGGGCCTGGGCCGCATCTTCGATAACCATGAGCCCATGCCTGCCTGCAATATCCATGATCATATCCATGGCACAGGGCACACCTGCATAATGCACCGGTACGATGGCCTTTGTCCTGTCCGTTATTGCCGGTTCTATCAATGCTTCATCAATATTAAGCGTATCGGGCCGGATATCCACAAACACAGGCACACCGCCCCGCAGCACAAATGCATTGGCCGTTGAAACAAAGGTATAGGACGGCATGATCACCTCATCCCCGGGGCCAATGTCGGCAAGGATGGCTGCCATCTCAAGGGCGGCCGTGCAGGAATGGGTCAGAAGGGCCGGACTTCCCAGGCGGCTCCGCAGCCAGTCCTGGCATTGCTTTGTGAAATATCCGTCCCCTGCCAGATGGGAATGTTTGATAACAGCCTGGGCAATATTATAGAGTTCTTTACCGGCAATGAAAGGCCTGTTGTAAGGGATAAACTCGTTCAAGATATTCCTCTCCTTTATTCCTAATACGGTGCCCTGCTTGTTATAACAATCCCCATGACAATAAACAGCAACCCCAACAGTTTATATAAAGAAAAGGGTTCCTTGAATAATATTATGGACAAAAAAAACACCAGTACGAACGAAGCGCTCATAAACGGATACGCATAGCTTAAATCAAACTTTGTAACTACAGCCATCCAGAACAGGCTGGCGACAAAAGCGCTGCCCATACCTGACAGAATAAACGGATCGGTAAACAGGGTTTTTATCAGCCAGGCAATTTTATCAAGATGATTTTCAGGCATTGCCCCATGAAGAGCCATCCGCCATTTGAGAACAATCTGCCCGTAGCAGGTAAAAAAAATACATCCGAAAATATACAGGTAGTCCATAATTCGCCACACGATTAAATTTTATCTATGAAATACGGATCAGGCCTCATAGTACCGGGCCAAATCTTTATACAGGGTCTTTCCCGCATCGGTTTTAGGGATCTGTGACACAGCCTGACACCTAAACGCAGAAAAATGCAATCCTGTTTTTTGCGCTAAAAAGCGCCTCACAGAATCATGCAGCGTGTCATCTGTTAAAAAAACAAACATGAGATCATCTTTGCCCGCGCATGCACTGTCGACGTCCGGGAATGCCGTTTTCATCATCCTTTCAACCTCATCCAGGTTGATACGGGTGCCGAAAATCTTTAAAAATCGTTTTTTTCTGCCCACGACATAATAGTATCCGTCAGCATCCCGCTTTGCAATATCTCCGGTAACAAGGACACCGTTTCGCTCGTCACCCAAACTCAAGTCTTCACCGCACCGGGCATACCCGAGGCTGACATTTTTCCCCTTGTACACCAGTTCGCCGGCCATATCAGGGCCATCAATCTCTTTCCCGTCATCCTCAATGAGGGAAAAGCAGCCGCCGGGAATGACAATGCCCATACTGCCGCATTTTTCAAGGGTTTTCTCCCCGGGCAGATAGGCCATTCTGGCCGTGGCCTCTGTTTGTCCGTACATCACGATAAAATTCTTGCCGTTTGCAAGCGCATATTCTGCAAACTTTTTATGCAGTTCAGGGGACAGCTTTCCCCCTGCCTGGGTCATGGTTTGCAACGCAGGCAGATCCATTCTGAAAAACCTTAGCTTATCAAGCATCTCATAGGTGTAGGGAACACCGCCGAAAGAGGTTGCCTCAAACGCTTTCAACTGCTGCCAGAACGCTTTCTGCATCAATGTCTTATCCGTAAGAATCACGGCTGCGCCCACATAAAGATGGGCGTTGATGATGGAAAGCCCGTAGGTATAACTCATAGGCAGAGTCGTAATGGGGCGCTGGGTTTTGGATAAATTCAGATACCGGGCAATGGAAGAAGTGTTGGATTGAATATTTTCATAACTTAAACGCACCAGCTTGGGGCTGCCTGTTGATCCGGATGTGGTCAGCAGCAGGGCCAGGTGCTCATATAACGGATATTCATTATTGTACGGCGTTTTCAACAAAGAATAGGCGAAATCATGATAGATCGGCCGAAACGATTTGAACCCGGATGCCATCCGTGACGGGCACCATATAAAATCAGGCCGATAGGTGTCCAACAGCGAGGCCAACAGGGCCGAATCCAGGCCAGCCTCAACCAGAAAAGGGACGATTCTGTTATTTAAAAACGACACATAGCCCAGAAGGGAGCCTGTCTCATTAGCGCATAGATTAAAGACCAGGCATCGCCCGGGAATATGCTGTGCCACCCTGTCTGATGCAAACAGAAGATCGGCATAGCTGACGGTTGTACCGTTCTGGTTTATAACCGCAGGATTGCTGCCGAATGTTTCAAAATTCCAGATCATATTTTGCCAGGATTTTTTTGCCCTTTACGTAGGAACTGAAGTCTATAATATCATCCGTATCCATCATAATCTCAAATTCATCTTCAAGCCCGGCTATCAGGCTCATGTGCCCGACACTGTCCCATTGTTCGATGGATTGATACTCCAGACTTTTAAGGTCGGATTCTGTGATCGCAAAGGATTCAATAAACACCTTATTATACTTTTCAATATTTGTCATAAGCACTCCAATAAATTAAATTTACCGTGTTAAAATTAAAGGTCAGGCGTTCTCAAAGCGAACATCCACATCCATGCTTAAACGCAAGCCCTTTCACTGTGTGAAGTTGCTCGACCAAAAGGGGCCTGGATGTTCGTCTGCCATCTATCATCTTCGATAAAATTTCACTGAATGTGACTTCGCCTTCCCCGATGACAACGACATCAATATCGTTCTCGTTTAAAACATTTTCATAATCAATGGTAGGGTGTGGTCCCCCTGCAACAACGAACACATCTTTATCAAATGATCGTATAGTCTCCACCGTATCAGAAAAAAAATTCTTGAAAAAAGAAAGGGTTCTGATGCCGATAATATCAGGTTTGAAGTCTTTTAAAATAATTTCCAATTCATCAAAACTATCGTAATCTATATATGATTTGAGAATTTTTCCTTGTATCTGTTCACCAAACAACATATTAACATAACTCAGAATAGCCATTAATCCCAATGGTGGTTCTGAAATTTTTAATTCAGCCAATTTACTATCTGAGAAATATTGACTTGCATCAATCAGCAGTAACTTTAACGGCGGAACGGACTGAAGTGTTTTATTGATATCGTTTTGTTGAGGAAAATTTATCTCCAACTCACCCCAGTTATTATCTGCGATTTCTTCTATTGCCAAATCTTCTTTGTCTATTTTGGCAAGTTTAAAAATATCATCCAAGGTTTCTATTTGAGTTGGAAATATTGATTTATACTTGTATATTAACTCTTCTTTAGAACATACCTGTAATTGTTTTGGTATTATATATGACAATCTCTCCTTGTTAAAAATATAATCTTTAAGCAGGCTCAGCCTTATTTTTCTTGAAAAATTTTTATCAAAATGGATAGTTGTAGGGATCATATTATAAGGCATGGTCAAAGATTCATTAATTTGTTCTTTTGTTACACCATTTTCCAACGCTATTTGCTCGGCCAGTGAACCAGGAAAAATTCGCAAATTGTGCAACTGAATAAAGTGTAACCATTTAATATTTTTAATAAATTCTATTGTAGAAATTGCCTCTTCTTCTGTTTCTGTTGGAAAGCCATGAATGGCATTCATGCCGATAATCAAAGTCGGATAGTTTTCTACAATATAATCAACATTTTTTTTGAATTTCTCAATATTTAGATTCTTCCGCATCAATTTCTGCAGTCTTTCAGATGCGCTTTCCAATGAAAAATTTACACTTTTCACGCCAGCATGAACCATTAAATCAATTGCTTCAAACGTTAATAAATCGCCCCGCAATCCAGACTGAAAATAAAAATTTATTTTCAGCTTACTTTCAATAATTTTTTTAAAAAATGCGATAAACTGTTTTATATTTACATTGAAAGCATCGTCAATAATTTCAATTTTTCTTACGCCTGAATCATGCAAGAAGATAATTTCATTAAATATATGATCCACCGACCTCCGCCTGTGAATTGGCGTCATATTGTGAACATCACAATAAAAACATCTGTATGGACAGCCTCGTGTCGCCTGGACTGAAAACGCATTTTTGATTCCTGATTGTCCGACAAATTTACTATATTTTTTATAATCTATTAGCCCTCTATTAATTATTGGCAGCGAATCCAATTTTTTTATTTGCTCACGTCGACCAGTGAAAATTATATTATCTTTCATACTCAATAAACCTTTAAAGTACAAAGCGTTACTACAAGGGCCAAGTCTTACCCATTTTTATCAATTATGCTTCACAAAAACGTAGTATTGCATACGTAAAATGTGGCCTATGCTAAGAAGAATTGCAGTGGTTCCTCTATTGTTTGATGAATATGATCCCACCACTCTTTTAGCTCCTTGCCTTTTTGCTTCAGTGACTTCGCAATAAAAAGCACAAAAACCCAACCCGGATGACAAATATTCTAAGTAATTTCCAGACAAGAATGCAAAATACTCTGTATCAGTCAATTTTTTCAAAGCAAAAAAACCAATATCTTTACAATTATACGAAATTTTATAAAGTTGAGATCCTCTATCCAATTCGTCATTTATCCAGTAAATATATCTTTGATTGGCCTGGACTGTTGAAAAATACGGATCCATGGATATTCTATCTGTTTGGAACATGCCTTGCTTTATTTCTTTAAACAAATGATCAATGTCGTCATTGTTCATTTTATGGTAGGTAATTTTTTCAAGTATGCGTTTTTGAATCTTGTTTAAATTGAAATCTTCTCCAGTATGATAACAAACTGTCAAAGTCTCAATGAAACAATAACCGAGTTTTTGGAATAAAAATAATGCCTCAATATTACCTGTCGGGATTTTTACGACTGTATATTCCGTTTCATACTTGGAAATTTCATCTTTTATTGTTTCAAGAGAATCGTCCGGTGAAATCGTTATTTCATTGCAATCCACACCGAGATTTCTTTTTTCCCATACCGCATTTACGATTTTCATTTTCTGACCCTTAATTAACGGAAATATAAATTGTTTTCTTTTATAGTTCCGGTCACATGACTTGAAACCGATTTTTAATCCTAATAAACTGTTTTTTAAGGATTTAAAGTCGAGATTTGATATCAAGTCATTTGATCAGAACTATAGTTCCTTAAGGAAACGGCATTGACTTTATTATACCAGAAAAAATTCAATAAAGAGAATTCACTGTGTGACAAAAAAGTTCAGGCTCTCTTAAAAAAGAGCCTCTGAATAAAGCAGAGTATCTTTTTCCACAGCCACTTTTAATGTTTTGCCGATTAAGTCTTTTATATTCTCAGGCGCAAGACCGGTGCCAGGCCGTTTGGCATCCAAGTCTTCTTCCCTGATCACAGTTCCGGCCTGCAGATCCCGTGAGGCAATAATACTGCGCCTCATCTTCTGACGCTGGACCAGTTCGGCTTCCAGGACAATTCGTTCGGTGCCTCCAAGCGCCATCTGCACATTCCGACAGCTTTGAACAAGCCGGGACATCTCGTCGGGCTCTGTGGCCATCTGATTATCCATCCCTATTTTTGTTTTATCCAGGGTAAAATGTTTTTCAATCAGCGCGGCCCCCAGTGCAACGGCGGCTACCGGGACTTCAATGCCGATGGAGTGATCCGAAAAGCCTACAGGACAATCGGGAAACGCCTGCCGCAGCCCCAAAATATTTTTCAGCCTAATGGTGCTCAGTTCCGGCGGATAGATGGATATGCAATGCAATATGCACAGGCTGGTATTCCCTGCATTCTTAATGGTTTCAACCGCTTTTTTTACATCGTCCATGCTGCCCATCCCTGTGGCAAGAACCATGGGGGCTCCTGTGCGGGCAATATAATCAAGAAACGGGTAGTTATTTAGCTCCATGGAGGCGACTTTTACAAAAGCGGCATCACATTTTTCCAGCAGAAAATCCACCTCTTTTCTGCAATAGGGCGTGGAAGAAAAGGAAATGCCGCACTGTCGGCTGTATTCGGCCATCTCCATCAACTGCGCTTCGGACAGGGCAAATTTCTCCATTATTCTGCCTGCTACCGGGTTCTGATCATAATAGGTTTTAGAGTACAGAGATTCTTTGGACCAGGACTGAAACTTGACACAGGAGCACCCTGCCTTTTTCGCCTCACCAATCATCTCTTTTGCGGTTTCGATGTCGCCATTATGGCTGGTATTAATTTCCGCAACAATATAAGGCATTCCAAAATCTGAGAGATCAGTTCCGTCTCTCAATACACTTTTAGCCATACTTTCCTCGCTATTGTTTATTCTTGATGAATTGAATCACTGGTCTATGGGATCAATGACCATTTCGGATAAAAACAGCTCCCGGTCCATGAACGGTGCCTGGTCTTCCAGGGGCCTGCTGACGATTTTTCTGTCTTTGTTATGGGCATAGGCACTGTGCAGGTATTCCTGATCCGGCCTTGCGATAATCTCACAAAGCAGCGGTCCCTGCACTGTTTTAATGATATGCTCAAGGGACCCAAACAATTCCGAACTGCTGCCGATTTTCAAGTACGGTATATCAAAACACCGGGCAACGTTTTCAAAATCGGGACAACTGACACCGTTACCGGGATCCGTTCCTATTGTCCGGGTTCGGAACAGTTCCTGCTGACGGGTTCTGATCACCGAGTATACGTTATTATTAACCACCAGTATCTTTACAGGAATTTTATTGTATTTAATCGTCTGCAATTCCTGAAGATTCATCATGATGGAGCCGTCCCCGATCACGGCAATGATGTCGGTGCCATGGGCATAATATACCCCGATGGCTGCAGGCAGGGCATACCCCATGGCTCCCTGGGAAGCGGGATGGATACAGCGCTGGCTTTTGCCAAAGCTCACTGTGGAGGGGATAATCAATTCTTCCAAACCGGCATCAGTTATCAAGACACCCTTTTCAGGCAACAGCCGGGACAGGCAAGCGGCTAAATAGTGAAGATCAACCTTTTCCGATTGTTTATATTTTTCTTCGCATTTGGGGAACACCTGCTTCCAGTGCAGACATTTATCTATCCAGCCTGGATCGGCGGGTCTAATTCCCCTGTTCCCTAACGCCTTTAAAAAACATCCGGCGTCAGAAACAATGAGCCGGTCAATTTTTACCGTATTCTTGCTGTGCTCTACGTTGTCAATATCCACGGCAATGATCAAAGCTTTCCGTGCAAATTTGCTGTAAGTCTCCCCTGTGGTAATGGGCGACAATCTAGACCCCAATGCAATAAGAAGATCTGCATTCTGAAGGGCCATATTGCCGGCACGGGTCCCGCCGATACTCCCCACAGCGCCCATGGACAGTTTATTCGCTTCACCATAAACGTCGGCAGCCGAAGCCGTAAATGTAACCGGCACCGGAAACATTTCAACGAACGCCTCTAATTGTGCCAATGCGCCGGAAGACGATCGGACTCCGCTGCCGATCAGTAGTACCGGACGTTGTGCATTCTCAAAACAATCTATAGCATATTCGATATCCGAACCCTGGGGGTTAAAACAGCTAACATGAGTGTCAGGCACAAACCGCTCCAGTTTTTCCGGTGCAACCCTCATATTCTGGATATCCAGCGGTACATCAATCCAGACAGGTCCATTGCGCCCCGATTGGGCCATGAAAAAGGCCTTATCCATTTCATAACCGATTTTCCCTGGGTCGGTAATCATGACGGCATATTTTGTTATGGGAGAAACCAGACTGATGATATCAGCTTCCTGCTGGCCGAATGTGCGCAAAGGAATGCCTGAAAACCGGGTTGTCTGGGCAAGCTTATTCTGTCCGGAAACAAACACGCAGGGCACGTCATCCTGCCAGGCGCACAGCAGGCCGGTGAGTGCATTTGTTGCAGCGCATCCCGTGGAGACCAGACACGCCCCGATGGTTTCATTACACTGGGTATACGCCATGGCAGCAAAAGAGGCGGCCTGTTCATGGTGGACACAGATACTTTTCAGTTCTTTATGCCGTGCCGCCGCATCGGAAAGAAACAGGATGCCGCGCCCCGTAACTAGAAAAAGGTGCTTTACCCCCAGAGCATAAAGCCTTTCAATCATGTAATCGGCCACACGCATCATACGCCGGAACTCCTGTTTAACGAAGTGGTTTAAATTGATTCAATACATCCGGTATTGCAATGACCAAATCCGCACAGCACGCCGTTTCCCCTTTCACATACCCGGTAACGGAACCCTGGGCCAGCCCTCTGCGATAGGACTTCAACACAGCTTCAATATCCAACCGGTCTCCCGGAACGATTTTCTTTTTAAACCGGGCATTATTGATGGAGACAAATCCAGTTTTTTTACCCTTGTTGCCGGGCAGGGTCAAAAAGCTCATTAAAAAAACCTGGGTCAGCGTTTCAATCTGGACAAATCCGGGCACATTGGGTTCATCCTCAAAATGGGCAGGGAAAAACCACTCATTAAAGGTAAAGTTTTTATATCCTTTTGCACTTTTCCCCGGCACCACCTCTTCAATACCGTCAACAAAGAGCAAAGGATACCGGTTCTGCTGGTATTTCTGAATGACAACCACATCCAGGTCTTTTAGAATTATAGGTGTCTCATCCATTACAATGATTCCTTTTAAAAACTCGAGAGTCGTAAGTTTTTTCAAAAAAAGACGTGACATTTAAAATACTCTGCAATATCACGTTCTATTGTCGGAACCGCATCTTTGGTCTCTACGGCTATCTATTGCCGTCAACGCCAAGATTTCTTTTTCCCCGGCAGCATTAACAACTTTCATCCGGCACCCCTGTATCCGCATCTATCGTGTCCACACCGATATTGACGGTCTCTTTGATGACATACTGCGGTGAATCATTAATACAGATGTATATACGGCCCAGGTACTCCCCTATCAACCCCAGCAGCACCATAATAATGCCGGAAGAGAGCAGTATGGCTGCAAGCACCGAACTGTACCCGGCCGGTACCGCTGGATTTAAAATTTTATGGACAATGGTGCCGATGCCCCATAAAAAACCACATACGGCAAACACAACACCGAGCAGAGACGCCATCCTGAGAGGCTTAACAGAAAAAGCGGTCAGTCCGTTGGCCCAGAGCGACATACATTTCTGCAGGGTAAAGCCGGTGGCGTTGTCATCTGCGCGTTCCCGTTGAGCCATCTCCACGGTTTTTATCCTGCCGGTCACCCGCAGCACAAGCCCCTCAAGGTAGGGGTACGGGTTCTTGTACTTGATTATCTCCCGGCAGACAAAATTTTTCATCACGCTGAAATTCTCAAACCGCAGCCCCCTTGGCTTGTCCAGCAGAAAGGAGGACATCAGTGAATTCAGATCACTTCCCAGAATCCGCAGCCGAGCTTCCTTTTTTTCAGGGTACTTTGCCGTGGCATAGTCACACTCATCGTCCAACACCGGCTGCATCAGATGCCACAATTCACAGACCGGACTTTGAAAATCATCGTCCAGGTCAACCACGAACTCCCCCTGGACTACGGCATATCCGGCCAGCACCGCAGCATGTTTGCCCATGTTCTTTGAAAAATTTATCACTTTGATATTTGGGTTTTCTGCCGCAAGCCCTTTCAGGACATCATACACCCGGTCAGGGGAAAAATCGTTGACCGTAATTATCTCATAACTGAACTGCGGTTTCTGGCCCACAGTATCGATAATCTCATCAATCACCATCGTGATTGTTTTTTCACTGCGGTAACACGGGATAACAAAACTGATCAGGTTATTTATCATTGCGCATCAACCATCCTTGAAAGCTGCCGGATTAAGTCATAGCCGTCCCAGATCAATGAAAAGTCAGATGCCCGGCCAAAAGGGACGATACGGTCAATGCCGGTCACACCGTTTTCAATAACGGCATCACGCAGCGCCCCGGGGTCAAAACCGATATAGGTCAGGGTCTGATATTTCCGACTTATGATCTTCATCAGGGCGTCCAGACTAGTGTCTGCATATTCATAAAAAAGCCCGCCGCCGCAGGCATGGTCGGACAAAGCTGAATCCAGCCTGTTGAGTTTTACCCGCATGACTGTGTTTTTACGGCTGTTCTCAACTTTTATGTCCGCCAGACATAAAACTGCGCTGCACACTGCGGATAACTTATCAACCACGGTAATAGGTTCATTGCTATACCCTTTATCGGCAAGCACCCGGTCAACCGCTCCCCAGAACACGGCTTTTGCCTTTTCAACGGTTTCCTCGCAGCCGATCCATACCAGCAGCCGGGGCGAGGTGCAGGCATTCTGGTCAAACAGATAGGTGTCATTGAAAAAACCGACTGCAACCCCATACTTGTCATCCAGCGCCAGGTACGCTTCAGCATCAATCACACCCATTGAATACCTGTCGGCAAAGGTGACATCAAAGGCCCTGGGCGGCAGCGGCGCCCGGCGAATCCGGGCAATGGTATTATCTCCGCCCCAGATGATTCGAGTATCACAAATCCGTGAGAAACAGGCATTAATTTCATCGCTGTGTGCATACCTGACAATTGCCAGGTAATCTCTGATTCCGGCATGGACTTTCCGGTGCAACACCCCCTGAATGGCCTTGCAGATAATATCCACCTGGGGAAACTGTTTTTCCGAAAGCCTTACAATGCACGCGTTTCCGCTAAGCAGCCCGACAGCAAGACTGTATGCAAAATTCACCGGGACATTGGACGGGGCAATATGAAAGGTTACACCCCGACCCACACAACTTTTTTTAAGTGAGGCGTATGGTTTTTCCAGGGCAGCCAGGTTGGCGCTTCTGCAAAAAAAAGCAAAGGTAACAACATCCGGATATTGCCCGGCCTCTTTATCGTTTCTGAGCACCTTTGACAGATCAGACAGAAAACCGGTCATTGCAGGGTGAAAAATGGGAAACGGCTTGAACCCCGGCATCTGCCCGGGATCGGCATCACCCTTAACTAAAAAATTAACCTGTGGAAAATTCGCTTGCCTAGGCATCGCTGCACCCTCTTATCTCGGCCTTTTTTATCCGTCCAAGCACCTTGAAATACTTTCCTTTGCGCCCACAGGGACAATCATCTTCCCCGAGCACCACCCCCTCATCCTCTGTAAGCAGGGAATGCCCCGGATAGGAAAACGGCAGGGCGGAAAGGGTTTGGATAATTCCCTTCTCACCATATTCTGCCGGGCTGAAGTCGTCATGCCGCCTGATAATGATATCTGAATAGACGCTTGCATGCAGATGACCGGTGTCACACGCCATATATATGGTCCCTGTCTGCTCCACCATGCCGTAATATTCATACACCCGGGCAATGCCGCAGACCCTGTTCAGCGCCTGGTTGAATTTTTCAGCGGATACCGCCTTATCCGCCAGTTTCTTCCAGCCACCGCCATGAATCATCACCCCCTGTGACAGATCCGGGTGAAACTTATGTTTTTTAAGCAGTTCATAAAAATGCTGCCAGATCATGAAGGTAAACCCGAACAGTAAAATGTTTTCATTGGCATGGGTTTCAAGAAATTTCTCAATGCCTTTGATGTCCAGATTCATATCTTCATCAAGGGCATAGATTTTATCCCTGCCGAACATGGAAAAACCCAAGATTCCTGCCCCCCTGGCCGAAAACATCTTTCGGTCTTTGAGCACCGCACTGGTATCAAGAATAATTAACGGCAGCCTGGCTTTCCCGATACTATACACAGCAATCCTGGCCAGCGCTTTTGTCTGATTGGCCGACGTCTTCCGGTCCAGAAAAATTTTTGACACCGCTGTCCCGGAGGTTCCGGATGATGTCATGGTTCTGATGATCTCATCTTTTTCTACACTGCGCAGGGCATGCGCCTTGAAAAGACGGACGGGAAGAAAGGGAACATCAACCATGGATTTGATCTTTTCAGGGGATTTTCCAAAAGCATCCAGAAGCTTGCGATATTCCGGGCATTTGGCGTAATGGTGAGCGGTGAGATGCTGCATTATACCCAAAAGAAACCCCGCTTTTTTCTCTTTTACCAGAGAATAGGGTGTGACAGCCAATATCTGATCATAATCCAGCATTGCAGTATGTCCCAAAATTATTCCCTCGGATCATCACTCAATTGAGGGCGGCTGAGACAGTTTATATACTTCAAACATATCATTCTCAAACACCTTTGAATACTTTTTATCCTTCATCCAGTACCGGAGATAATCAAACTTTTTCAAATCCGGTATCCATACCTTGTCCCGTTTCCTGTACGCTTCATCTTCCAGGGGCCACCCGGGATTCCTTGTCATGATTTTTGAAAAGGTTATATATACGGGAGAGCGGACTTTCGTTGCCTTTTCAAATTCCTCCTGGAAATCCTTGAAAGATATACACCCATGCCATGGATTGTTCATCAGGCAGTTGGTCTGGGTCAGGTAGTACATCATTGGTATCCAGCTTAAAAACAGGGCCGGGGTATTATCTCTTTCATATGTTTCATGGTTGAAAAATTCAAGGGCCTCATCCATGACTTTGACCCGCTGGGGAAAGGTATGAATGCCGAAAAGCTGGGGGGATTTAAACATATCTACAAGAACCGACCTGTCCCCAAGATCCCTGTGGGACCTGTTATATCCCCAGGGATTGACAATACCGAAAATGATAGCTGCAACAAATATAATGACGTAATTGTTCATATTCAAAACCCGAAGGTTAACTGTCATTTTCTTATCAATCATAAATGCAAGAGGAAAGGCAAAAAATAATAGGCCCGCACCGGATCGGTAGATAACACTAAAGGACAGGTCGGAACCTGGAAAACTGAATAACGCCAAAATAAGAATCAATATCGTGGGAGTAATAAGTTTTTTATCATATCCAAGGGAATAAATATAAAAAAAGTATCCCGGCAGAATGGATACTGTCATATATATAAAAAACGCCCCCTCAATTCGCAAATAGGTGACATAATAGATGATAAATCCGGATAACACTAGAATGACGACCTGTTTTACCGAAAGAGATTCCCCCAGCATAAACAGCAAAATAAATATCAACACGGTTAAGACAGCGCCTTTTTGCAATACATACCAGGCGCTGGCGAAATAGCTGATAAACAGCCTCCTAAGACCATGAGAATCTCTTTCGGGAGTCGAATAAAGCGGGTCCATCCTTTCAGATGTGCTTCTTTGGTCTGAATCTAAAAAATAAAAAGGGTCGCTGGAAACAGTCGATGCAGAGCCTTCTGATAATATACTTTTCCCGGCCATCGAGGCAGAATCAATACCTTGTGCCGAACCATTTGCTTCATTATTAATAAAGTTCTCATTAAGGTAGTTGACATATGTATGCAGGTTCCCGCTACTGTACAGCAGAAGAAACCCGGATATCAGACAGATTAGATATCCACAATATAAATAAATACAAGGACGTATCCAGGGTTTATTAGTTTCGAATAGCGCCCAGGCATAAATAAGCGGAAATGTAAAAATTAAAATGAAGTTAAATTTTACCCAGAATGTAAGGCATAAAAATACGCCGGCGAGTAAACAGGAAACAAAACTGGTATGTCTGCCGAGCAGCAGCCAGATGCCTATGAGTGCAAATAAGACCGGCAGGTTATCATAATTGATCGACAGATAATAATTGTAATGAATAAAAAAAACCGAAAGAATAACAAAAATAAGCCATGCAACTAACCGCTTGAAATAAAGAGAATAGATTTTGAAAGAGACAAATGCGATCCCTGTAACCACAAGTACATATCCGAACCTTGCCCATAACACACTGGGAACACCTATCATGGAGAGCCATAACCCGTTAAAAAAACTTGTGCCCACGAGAAAGTCAATATTTTGAGAAACGCTGCCGTGGAATAATCCCCAGGCTTTGGTAAAATGGAACCCGGTATCCGTGACATCCAGGGTCTTAAACGTTCTGAACAGTGCATAAAAAAAATTAATAACCACTAAAATGGAAATTCGATATCTGGATAAATATGTTTTTAAATCCAACAACGAAAAAATGAAAATAAAGCCGGGAATGAAACATAAAATCCAGGCCACGAATTCAATCCAGAAATAATATATTTCCACCGGGTTTTCAGCAAATCCGGCCTGGCGGAATTTATTAAGTAATGGAATGAAAACCAAAGGCGATTTCAGAATAAGCCACAATAATCCGACAAGCAGCAAACCAAGCCGGAAATATTTATGAGAGATAATTGAGTTGCAGCATTGCTTGGCATTTTTCATATTTTAACTATCCAATACTGAAACGATGCAATTATTACTATCGCGGAACCCAAAGGAATCATCTTCAATCGAAAAGCAGCCCTCGTTTCCAACGAAAGGATATGATATGTTTTCAGTTAACCCTGTGAATAGAGATAAAAGCAAGACCCTATAGGCTGGCAACAAATTTGATTTGGGAAAATATATTTCCAAGGGATTCTACAACTTGGCCTGTTTTTTTCAGGCACAGGAATAAAAACTAAATAAATTTATGGATAAGCCATATAACATCACCGCAAGATAAGCAATTCGGAAATATCTACAGCATCAAAAAATAATACGCAAACGATGCATGACTCATAAAATATAAAGCGAGGGGAGATATTCCCTCGCTTATACCCGCCGTTTAAGTGATGTTATAGCTCAGCCTTTTTTTATAAAATCCCATTAAACAATTAATACGCCGAATAAGTCTTTGAGTCTGAAGAGCTAGGGGGGTCTAAAGCAACTACTGAAACCGTAAACGTGCCATCAGCGGGAGTTGGTTCTCCGTAGGAAGCAGAATAATCGCCAAGGCTTTTCTCGGCATTAGCTACGGCGTGTGTAAGCGCAGCAGAGTCGTCTCCACCATTAGACAATAGCGCTGATCCATACACCAAGGTGACATTGCTGACACCAGCACCCAAAGCCCCTTTAAGAGCTTTCTTCCTAGCTTCATCCATCATATCAACATATTTAGGTGCTGCTACCGCGGCCAGAATACCAAGGATAATCAATACAGCAATAATTTCGATTAAAGTAAAACCTTCTTCGTTTCTAAGAACCTTTTTCATGTTTTCCTCCTAAAATAATAATTAAAATATCCCAATTGGGACAAACCGTTGCACATCCTTTATTTCACTATCTTCATCTATTTTACCATCTTCGTCAAATCCCACATAGGCAGAAAAATGGCAAGGGCAAAAAAACCGACGACGGTAGCCAACCCGACAACCAGAATAGGGCCAATGGCTTCAGACATTGCCTTGGTGCTATATTCTACTTCTGCATCATAATGGTGGGATATTTCAGCCAGCATATCGTCCAGATTTCCTGTTTCCTCCCCGATCGCCACCATGTTGATCACCATGGGAGGAAAATACTTCGATGATTTCAAGGGCTGGGAAATCCCCTTGCCTGCAGTAAGCATCTCCTTGATCTTTATAAATTCTTTTGTAATGGCGGCATTGTTAATGGTTTCAGCCAGCACATCAATTGATTCGAGAACCGTTATGCCTGAGGTCTGAAGAATAGCAAAAATGGAAGCAAATCTGGACATGGCAGCTTTGGACGCGACCGGTCCGACAATGGGCATTTTTAAAAGGGCCTGATCCCTGAGCAGTATTCCCAAAGGCATTTTAAAGAAAAAATAGTATCCAAGAAAAAAGGTTACACCAATAAGAATAATTCCAATAAGCCAGTAATCATGCATCGCCTTATGCATAATTATACAAACTTTTGTTGGTAAGGGCAGTTCAAGTTTTGCAGATTGAAAAATGATTACAAATTTGGGAATGACAAAATTAAGAAGAATAAAAAAAGCAACGCCAAGGAACCCTATTACCATCATCGGGTACCGCATGGCTGATTTAATATCTGATCTGAGCTTATCTTCATGATCAATGATATAAATGAGCCGTTCCAAAACATCAGGCAGCGCGCCTGAGGCTTCACCGGCGTTCAGCAGGTTGCAGTAAAGCTCTGAAAAAACATCTCTGTGTTTGGAAAAAGCGGTGAATAAATTTGCGCCTTCCCGGATATCGGCCCGAATCTGTGAAACAACCTTTTTCAATCGCTTATTTTCCGTCTGGACCTCCATGGTTGTCAGGACTTCCATCATGGGAACGCCTGCCTGAATCAGGGTCTTGAACTGCTTGGTAAACAGCACCAGATCACGTGCCTTGACTGACGTAAATCGATCCTCAAAAGAGGATAAGAAGCTTGAGGCACTGCCTGATTTTTCCTTTACTTTTTCAGGTAGTAAGCCTCTTTGGGCAACCTTGTCAGCAGCGTCCTCCCGGGACGAGGCTTCAATCTCTCCCTTGACAATGGATCCGGTTTCATTAATGGCGGTATAGGCATACGTACCCATGGATTACACCATTACAGCAGAAGCTGCCTCCTCAGGACTGGTAATGCCATTGGCCACCTTGAGGGCAGCATCCTGTTTCAAGGTTTTCAGATGACCGGATTCTGAGCAGATATACGTAATTTCCTGGGCTGATTTGCCGGCTATGATCATTTTTTGAACATCCTGGTTAACGTGGAGTACCTCGTAAAGGCCGGTACGCCCAAGGTAACCGGTGTCCTTGCACTGCATGCATCCGCGGCCCCGGACAAAATCCACACCCTGGGCATTTTCAAGGCCCCAGAATCTTCGAACTTCAACAGGTGGGGAATAAGACTCCCTGCAATGGGGGCAGACCCTTCGGATAAGGCGCTGGGCCTGGGTGATCAGCATAACCGAAGAGACCAGAAAAGGCTCAACACCCATGTCCACAAAACGGGTGATGGCACCGGCAGCGTCGTTTGTATGAACCGTGCTGAGCACCATGTGCCCTGTTAAAGCAGCCTGGACCGCAACACTTGCGGTTTCACTGTCACGGATCTCGCCGATCATAATCACATCCGGGTCCTGGCGCAGAATCGCACGAAGGCCTGACGCAAAGGTCATACCGGCTTTCCTGTTGAGCTGGCCCTGGCGCACATGCTCCATCTGTATTCCACCGGATCTTCAAGGGTGATAATGTTGACATCCGGTTTATTAATAATTTTCAGCATGGAAAAAAGCGAGGTACTTTTTCCTGATCCGGTAGGGCCTGTGGCAAGCACGAGGCCATAGGGCATTTTAATCATTTTTTCAATGATGACAATATCCTTGGGAGCCATACCCAGTTTGTCCAGGGAATAAATGCCTGTGCTTGTATCCAAAAGTCGAAGAACCATATTTTCCCCATACACGGTGGGAATGGTAGAAACACGGATATTGATTTCCTTGTCCTGGACAAAAACTGTAAAACGGCCATCCTGGGGAATTCTGGATATGGAAATGTCAAGATTGGCCAAAATTTTCAACCGGGATACAATGGATGTGAACATGTTCCTGGGCGGTGCAGGGATATGGTGCAGTTTGCCGTCTACCCTGAACCGGATTTCAACATAATCTTTTTCAGGTCCCAGGTGAACGTCCGAGGCCTTTTCCTTAACGGCCTGGGTAAGGATGGAGTTGACAAGCCTGACAACCGGCGCTTCTTCAGCCATGTCCATGAGTGAGGAGAGGTTTTTCCGGTATTGATCTTCAACCTCGTCTTTGGCGTCCATCTCCTGCATTTCCTGGATATTTTCCATGACGCCGTCAGCACCGGCGTAAGTACCGTAAACCGAAGAAATCAGGGTGGACAACTCCTGTTCCGTGCAGATTACGGCCTCTACTTCAGTATCCGTATAAACCTCTATGTGATCGTAGGCGTTGATGTCAAGGGGATCTGTCATGGCGATAAGCAGTATGCCGTCTTTTTTATGGATGGGCGCAGCCTGAAATTTCTGGGCCGTATTCACATCGAAAATATTGGCAAGATCTGTGGAAATGGCATATTCACTGGGATTATAGCGCTTGATATGCATCTGGGAGGAGATAAGCGCTACAATATCTTTTTCGCTGACAATTCCTTCCGCAATAAGATACTGACCAAGGCGTTTCCCACTATTTCTGGCGCCGGCCAGAGATTTTTCAAGCTGGTCCTTTTGGAGCATTCCAGCTTCCACCAGCATCTCCCCAAGGCGTTTGCGTTTAGATGCCATCATTATCCTCTTTATTTGCGCTTAAATTCATAAAATCGTTCTACCTTCTACTAAAGCAGAAATCTCGGTCTCCCGGAATTCACAGAAAGATTCAGATAGCTTTGCTGCAACGGCCTGTGCAGCCGGTTTATCTGCGAATACCTGGTTCAAAACCACATAAAACATAAATCCTTTTTCCGCACTCCAGGACGATAGAATCCGGATATTCAGTCCCTGTTTCCTGTATTCCCGTGCTTTTACATAGGCGTGACTCAAATCACCAGAACTATCTGATGTCAAACAAATCCGTCCGGAACGCCAGTGTGCGGACGCATCACTGACAACCCGGAAACAGATCAGCGCTCCGTTAAGGATCAGACTTGGGTCTTTTATGCTGCCATTGTCCTGCATAACCTGCCTGAGAAGTTTTTTTGAGTATGATCCATAAATAATTGATATCATAGCATACAAATTGTCTTCACCGGATATTTTTACAGATCCCAGAAAATTGGGTTCACATTCGGCAGTTTTATCAAGAACCGGTTGTTGAATATCAGGATCAGGTTGAACCAATGCCCTGGTTTCCGGTTGAACAATTGTTGCCAAAGGCGGGTTATCCGGTTGAGCTGGTGCCGGAGATTTTTTAACAACTTCTAATGTAACCGGTGCAGGTGCAGGTCCGGCATCTGCGTGCTGAACGTTGGAAGAATCTGAAGACACCCATTGAACAACCCTCTGTTGAACCGGTTCAGGCATGACCTGCACGATTGTATTGGCATGAAACGCAATAAAAAAAATTAAAACCATGGCAAATACGGACAAAGCCGGTATCAGAAACCTTTTTATTTTTTTCTGGTAATCCGGAAAAATTTCCCCGGCACAGGCATGAACAAAAAAGGAGCCGACACACTGCCGGTCCTGAATAATCATGGTTAAAAGCACATGATGGCACAGGTTGATAATTTTTCTGGGATACCCTTTGGTGATCCGGTAAACTGCCCAGAATCCGGAAAAAGTAAACCTGGGAAGCTGGTCGTCGTCAAAATAGTCCGGAGAAGCGGCCTGGTTGATTCGAAACCGGATCAGGTCTCGGGTTTCCGCAAAGCTCAAGGGTGAAAACGTGAACCTGAAATTGATCCGGTCCACAAAATTTTCCATGCCCGCAATCATCCGGTCAAACTCTTTTTGGGCAAAAATGACGATCTGGAGCAGCTTTTTATCGTTTGTCTCGTAGTTAAGCAGTTCCCTTAATGTTTCAAGGCAGTAAAGCGGCAGTTTCTGGCCTTCGTCAATCAGCAATACCGTGGTTACGTCGTCCTCAACCCCTGTTGAAAACAGGTTGGCTTTTATCTTTTCCTTGAGCGCAAGTTCATTGCCATGCTGATCTGCCGGTAGAGGTAGACCGGTGAAATGATAAAGTATCCAGGCCAGAAATTCTGCCGGAGAAGTGAACCCCGGATCAAGGATCAAAAAACACCTGATCTTTTCATCATTATCAATTTTCCGGATCAGTTGCCGGCATACCGTGGTTTTTCCGGTTCCCACATCCCCTGTGATCACGTTAAGCCCCCTGCGCAGCCTGATGGCGATCTCAAGCTTTTGCAGGGCAGTTAAATGCTGCCGGGCGTTAAAGAACAGCCCGGGATCAGGTGAGTTGGAAAAGGGTTCCTTTTCCAGATGTAACGTCCGGTAATAGGCCATGGATCTTACTTGGTTCCTCCGGATACTGCCGGAACCTGGGATGCCGCGGCAGCGTCTGCCACAGGTGGTGGCGTTATTTGTCCTTTAAGGATATGCGGTGTAATAAAAATAAGCAGCTCTTCCATGTCCGCTGAATTGGTTGTATTTCTGAACAGCCATCCAAGACCCGGCACATCCATCAATCCCGGAACCCCTGATTTGCCTTCTTCGATATTTTCCTTGTTCAGCCCCCCGATCACCGTGGTCTGTCCGTCAAACAAATTGACCATGGTCTCGGCATTTTTTGTAATAATGGTGGGATTGCCGTCTACGGTGTTGGAGAAATCCAGCTCATCCTTGTGGGTAATGATTTCCAGCCGGACAATATTGTCGTTGATCACGTGGGGCGTAACTTCCAGGCTGATGACAGCCTTGCGCCATTCAATTGAAACCTCACTATCCTCTACGGTCTGGAAGGGAACTTCCTTGCCGGACTCAATGCTGGCTTTGTGGTGATCCAGGGTGGTAATGGAGGGCTTGGACAGGATATTGACCTTGCCCTCTTTCTGCAGGGCGCTCAGTTCCGTATAAAGCGCCCATTCCCCGGCTTTTTGTGTCAGCAGACCAAAAGACAAACCACCCTCACTTGCCACCTTTGTTCCGTCCTGAATAACATTACTGATAAAATTCATGGTGTTATTACCGTCGTCATCTGTTTCTGAGCTAAAGGCAGATGTCCCCAGAATGCTCTGGGTGGACTTTGTACCGCCGTCATATGTTGTGGCACCAAGCCCGCCCCACTGGACACCAAGTTCCCTTGCGGTATCCGATGTCGCCTCCACAATATGGGCTTCGATCAGAATCTGCAGACTGGGTTTATCCAATGCCTGGATGATGGGCAGAATTTTATTCAACTCCGTTTGAGTAGATTGAATTACCAGGGAATTCGTATTTGTATCTTTTAATATAGCCCCTCTGAAATTGGTTTTCTCCAGGGCTTTTTTCTTATCAATGGACTCTGTGACCGCTTTTTCCAGAGCGGCTTCCCTGGAGTTGGCCTGGAGATATTTTTCCAGGTTCTCACGCAGCTCATCCAGGTCTGCAAAATTGATTTTCACCACCCGGGTCATCAACGGTTCATATGACTCCTGTTTTCTGGAGATCGCCTCCATGGTCAACGCATGTTCTTTTTTACTTTTCTGATAGTTCTGCTTGGCTTCCATGAGTGCAATTTCCTTGTTCAGGTCCTCCACGGTGATCACCCGCAAAATATCGCCGCTCCACTTATACGTCAGCCCATAGGAGTCCAGAAGACCGGTAAAGGCTTCATCCCAGGGTACGTTGGAGATATTGATTTTAGCCTGGCCCGAAACCGTTTCATTAATCAGGATATTGACGTTGGCTGCCCTGGCAAGGGTCCGTAGAAGGACAGGTACCGGGACATCATGCATCTTCATGGTCAGCCGCATTTTAGGCATTTTTTTTTGCGGTTCAAGCGGGTCTTCCGTTTTCTGCTCCCTGGCGTTATTCGCTTGTTCAAGCGCCTTGATTTTTTGCTGGACGTCTCTGTCTATCTCTTCAATATAAGGACGGGCGTCCGGCGTGACCTTGGGCGAATTTTCCGCCATTACCCGCCACTTTTCAAACCGGTCAGGCGGTTTTGCTTCCTTTTGAGTGGCCTGACACCCAAGACCAAGGCCCATGAGCATCAGTGCCAAAAAATATATTTGAACATATTTCCTCATTTTATTTCCATCACCGATTAATTTAATCTTCTTGCAAATATAGCGTAACCTGCCTGTTGGACTGGGTCAGCAACGTTACCTTTGTCGGCGTAATTTCAAGCACCTTGTACCCAATGTCTATAACCAGGTCTCCGATACTATATTCCATACCGTTAATTATGCCGAGAAAATTCTCGCCTAGCTGAATAAATCCGGAATAGACCATATCCGGCAGCTTATCTGATGCCCCATCATCAAGTTTCCCTGAATTTTCACCATAATAGATAAAAGGATCCCTGGACCATATGTCTTCGGCTTTTGTTTTGAGATAGGCAAGATCCCTTCCGCCGTTTTTTTTTAGTGCGGCCATCGTTGTCTGTGCTGTTTTGCCGATGGCGTCAGCCGCTTTGATGGCCGCTTGAATTTTTTCTTCATCCGTACTGCCTTTCTTTTTATCCAGCACAAAATAATTCAATAGTCCGTATACAGCCAGCAAACCTGCAAGCCCAATGATTATAACCTCTCTCTTGTTCATTGTCCCGGTCTGCCCTTAATTTTTAGAAAAACCATTATGTTCTATGGCAATCCTGAACCGGATACTGCAATACCTGACATTATTTCTATCGGTTCGGATTTCAACGGTTTCAAGTCGTTTGAAGCAGGGCAGTTTGATCAGTTCGATCAAAGCGGGCCTGAAATGCAGGAACTCTCCCTTGTAAGTCATGTTCACGGAAATCAGATCGGCACCGGTTTTAAAAGATTCCGTATCCATCCGGTTTTCCGACAGGATCAGACGCTGTCCTTCGGCAATCTGTTTAAATACCTGGGTCAGGCCTGAGACCTCATCCCTGGGAATCGCCTTGCGTTGCGGGAGAGGCAGGGCATTATCAAACTTTGTATCTGCCAGGCGACATGCCTGGGCATATACCGAATAAAACTGTTTCTGATCTTCCAGGCGAATGGCTTTGGCGAGCCAGTCCGCTTTGACCGCCTGAATATTTTTAAATTTTGGGTAAAGCAGGCCCAGGGCAAGGGCAAGAATCACCACAAAGCAGCCCACAATCAGACCAAGGGTTGTGGAGGAAATTTTTTCTGTTTCCTTTTTCGTCATCAGAAAATCTCCATATCCACAGTAAAATTGAGCGTATTAAGGTCTTTTTTTTGTTCTATTTTTTTGTTCTCAACATCAATATTACCGAAAAGGGGCGAGCCATCCAGGGCCATGACGTATCCTGTCAGCGTGGATTCAAGGGCGGTGAACTCCGCAGACACAAGCCCTTGCAGACGCATATGCCGTACACGGTCCTCAAGTTTTTTTTTATTTTTTGCTTTTGGGTCGTTATCCACGGATTCTGCAAGTTCGGCTTTCAGGGTAAGAATATCTATATTTTCAGGCGTCAGCGCGCATACTTCGCTGATAACGGACAAGGAGGCATAGTCATTGACATACTGACGGATCATCTCTATTTTTTTTCTAGCCTGGTCATTTTTTTTATTCATTACATCCTTGGTGATCTGGAAATCATATTTTGCAAGCTGGGTTTCTACGGATGTACGCTTGGCAACTTCCTGGTTTTCCATCCGGTCAAACCAGAACCAGACACCGGCACAGATCAGAAGCCCTGCAATTCCTGCAGCGATGATCCCCATATTGATTTTTTGGGCTTTTGCGTCAAGGGCCTTTTCCTTATAGGTATAAAGAAAATTTGGCGTCATGGCTTTGTCGGACAGGGCAATGCCCAGGGCCGGAATAACGCCGTTCCTGTCTGCTGCGCTGGTGGGCATGGCCAGACCCATGGCACCCGGGTCATTTTGAAATGGAGAGAAAAGGGTAACCCGGCCAGGTATCATTTCTTCACTGAAGCTTATGAATGCCCGGCTGTCGTCTGTTTCTCCGAAAAAATAATATTTTGCAACCGGTTCATTTTCCAGAAACATATTGGAGCAGTATTCACCGGTGCGCTGAATTTTACCTAAAAGCCGCCGGGCAGCTGCTTCCATCTCTTCAAATCCGGGGTCATCCAGCCGCCCCCTTGCGGCCAAAATCCAGGGAATATCCGTAATTTTCCCATCCACCATCCCGGATTCCATTGACGGTTCCACAAGGCTGTACGACCCTGTTTTAATACTCCTTGCCACCAATATACCCTGCTCAGACATACAGAAGATTTCAGACCGGTGCCGCCGGATATTTACAATCACCACAGGCTGGCCCCCGGTGTCGGGCTGCCCGGCAAGAATGCAGTTCTGGATGGCAAACGGGGTGGCCGTAATGCCGGCCAGGGAATACCCGGCTGATTTGAACAGGGTTTTCAGTCCTTTTACAGCAGCCCTGTCACCGGAAAACGCCACCACAGTTTTCTTCTTCACACCACTGCCATGGACATCTGAAATAAACTCATAGTCAAAAATTTCATTGACCAGGTCTATGTCAATTTCTTTTTTCAATGCCCACATGGCAGCATTGGCCAGCCTGGCATCCGGTATGTTGGGCAGGGTCAGCTGTCTTAGTTTAACATCTTTTGTTTCAATGGCGGCCCAGATGGGGACGTTTTTACAGTCTGCTAGAAACGAGGCCAGTGCGGATCTGAGGAATGCAGGGAACCGCTCGCTTTTTATGTCCGTAGTTTCGGGATATGGAAAGACCTGCCACTTAACAACCTCTTTTGCGCCCCCGCGCTTTGTCTCGCCGGCCAGGACCAGGGACAGAGAATCGCCCCCCAGGTATGCCCCGGCACAGAGGTTATTCAGGGTATTGCCCTTAAGGGAACTGCACCCCTTGGATTCGGGCAGGGAAGAAACAGGTTCCCGGGAAAATGCCTGGGGCGGGGTGCCCCCCCGAATGGAATCCAAAAGTTTCTCAGTTGAGCTTAAATCACTGGAATCTGTCACAGCAACCTCTTTTAATGGTTCTAAATTTTGTTATATATTCTTAAGAAGACTAATTAACAAAATACACCTGACAGAAAAACAATAGTACCGGTAAAATTTCACCGGTTTATTATTTTTGTTTAAGATTAAGCTCCACTTTACACGCTTTATCTTAATGAACAATCCTGTGCTTTTTCTTTATTAAAAAACCTTCACTAATCACGCAATTTGTATCAAAGGACACTAGCTTAATCCGACTTTTCAGGCTTTGTCAATTATATTCTCACCATCAAGTCATCATAGACATTGGAATCATTAACTTTTATCCTAACACAACCATTATAAAAATATAATCAGTTGATATTAAAGCAAAATATATGAAATTATAACTTCTTGAAATTATAGATATTTAAAATTTATTTTCCGGATGCTTTTATGTATAGTGATTATTCGCAAATGCTACAAAGGCAACATGAAATATGCCATAATTTGATGGTATAGGAATTGCCATTTCCTAAAACCTAAAACTGAAACCCAACCCGTCCGAAAGGCGGCAATTTAAACTTATTAGACATTTAATCGGCTTGCAAACACGCCTGTAATGACCTTAACATGAAAACCTACACCAAAATTCTGATTCCAACGCTCCCGCTCGTTTTTTTCTTTCTGGCGGTAACCATTGCAATTACTTACCATTTTTCACGTACAGCCCTTCTTGATCTCGGGGACGCCTGGCTTTCCACGCAGCTGGCTATGGCCATGACAATTACCCGCGACCAGGAAAAAATGCTTCATGGCGACGGCCCGGAAATCATTCCGGCCAGCATTGCCAAGGCAAAACAGGACGCAATTGCCCGTATCCGGAACATCACCATCGGAAATAAAGGGTTTATTTTTATAATGGATCGCAGCGGTGCTGTTATCTTCCATCCCAATACATGCCTTAGTGATACGGATCTGAGCCGTGAAAAATGGTTCTCTTCTCTGACAGATCAAGGGGGCAGAAAAATTATCGACCTTTCAGGGGAGCGTCTTCTTGTGCGATTTGGGTATTTTGCGCCCTGGGAATGGTATGTTCTGGCGGTGGACCCCATGGATGAGGTGTACGGCGGCATCAACCGGATGCAGCCCTATCTGTATAGTTTGTTTATTTCAGCCGCCATTATCATTTCCCTGGTTTTAATGGGCTTAACCGCGCGCCTGACCCGTCCGTTCAAGGAGCTTCTTATCGGCACCCAGGCCTTTGGCAAGGGCAACCTTGACACCAGAATCAATATTCAATCCGACGATGAATTCGGTCTTCTGGCAAAGGAATTCAACCGGATGGCATTCAGGCTCCAGGACAGTCTGGCCGCATTAAAACAGAATGAAGAGCATTTCAGGGCTTTAATTGAAAATGCCAGTGATATGATCTGGATTCTTGACCGGGAAGGGGTGTTTCGTTATGTAAGCCCGTCTACATTCCGGATTCTCGGGTATCAGCCTAAAGCACTTCTGGGCCGTTGTTTCCAGGAATTTATACATCCCCGGGAAAAAGAGGAACTGACCGAAATATTTACCCCCAGGGTGACCTCTTTGGTCCAGACACATCAGACAGCCATTCGGTTCATACACAGGGCCAATTACTGGTGCATTCTTGAATGCACGTCCAAAAATCTCATGGATCACCCCACCATCAAGGGAATGGTTGTTAATTTAAGGGATATCACCAAACGCAAACAAGCGGAACAGGCCCTGAAGCTGTCCCACCAGGAACTGGAAAACCGGGTAAAGGAGCGAACCAGGGATCTGCAGGCAGCCAACAAAGCCTTGAATAATGAAATCCAGATCCGCAAACAAAAGGAACAGGAGCTGGAACGGGCGAACCAGGTAAAAAGTGAATTTTTAGCCAATGTCAGCCATGAAATTCGAACACCTTTGAATGCGATCCTTGGGTTCAGCGAACTTCTGGCAACAATGATCAGTGAAAAACAGCAGGCCAGCTACCTTTCAGCCATAAACACAGCCGGGAAAAACCTCTTCGACCTGATCAACGACATCCTGGACCTGTCCAAAATGGAGGCCGGCAAACTGGAACTGAACCGGGAACCTGTCCTGTTAAAGTCTTTGTTCAATGAAATATACCGGCTGTTCAGGGTAAAACTGAAAACAAAAAATCTGAACTTTTTCATTGAACTGCCTGAAAATGACACAGGCTCCCTGATTCTGGATGAGATGCGTTTACGCCAGGTGATTACCAATCTGGTGGGCAATGCCCTGAAATTCACTGAATTCGGCACGATCACGCTTAAAGCACAAATTTGTGCCAGCCAGGAAAATGAGGAAAAGTACGCTGACCTTATCATCCAGGTGGCAGACACAGGCATTGGCATTTGCGAAACCCAGCAGGATAAAATATTTGAGGCGTTTGAACAGGCATCGGCCGGAACCAGCCGGAAATTCGGGGGCACCGGACTGGGGCTGGCCATCTGCAAACAACTGATCGAGATTATGGGCGGGAATCTTTCCGTATCAAGCAAACCGTATCAAGGCTGTGTCTTTACCATCCTCCTGCCCGGTGTTGAAAAATATCACACTCACATTCCCGCGCCTGCGGCTGCAGGCAAATCAGCCTGGACCTGCAGGAAATTTGTCAAAGATCGGGTTCTTATTGTGGATGACCAGCAAGATATCCGGTTCATGCTCAGGGAAGTTCTGGAAAAAATCAATCTTGACGTTATTGAAGCGGCAAATGGCTGCCAGGCGCTTGAGCATGCCAGGGCCCAGAAGCCTGCCCTGATATTCATGGATCTGAAGATGCCGGGAATAGACGGCGTGGAAACCGCGGCCCGTTTGAAAGCAGACCAGGACATTGCCCATATTCCCATATGTCTGATGACCGCGGGCATGACGCTGTGGTCCGAAGAGGAACTTGAATCCCGGGGATTTGCCTGTACCATTGCCAAGCCCATTGCCATCGACAACCTGATGGCCGTTTTGACGCGATTCATCAGCCCGGCGCCTGATTCCACGCAGGGCGCTGCTGCGCTGAGCCGGCTGGACACCCTGGACCAGGATAGTCTGTCCGGAGAGTTTATGGACAGATTGCACAAGGATATTATCCCCCATATCCCGCAAACCCGGGAGGCAATGAAAATATCCGATGTCCAGCGGTTTGCCCTAAGGATCTCTGAAACCGGAAACGCTTTTAACATCGACGCATTCAACGCGTTTGGAGAAGCGCTTTTTCAGTTATGTAAAACCTTTGACATTGAAAAGATCCAGACCTTTCTTGAATACTTTATCCGGACCATCGACCGGATTACTCCCTATCGGGAGCGATAAGACTGCGAATCCACCCTAAAAATGTATTTCCTTCCAGGCAGTCCTTTTCAGCCGTTTCCAGAACCTTTGTCATCTTTTCCGTATCGCTGTACCGGTCTTTGCGGGTGATGATTGCCCGGGCCGGATCAAGCGCCCGGATGACCCTGGCCGGGTTTCCGGCTGCCACAGTATTGGCAGGGATGTCGCAGGTGACAACGGCCCCGGCCCCGATAATGGTATTTTTGCCAATGGTTACGCCTTTGCACACAATGGCGGAATCACCGATCCACACATTTTCATCCAGAACCACCCTTGACCGGGTGGCAGGCGGCAACGATCTGTCGTAAATACCATGCCAGTCTGAATCCGTAATGTAGGCGTGGCTGGCCAGCATACAGGAGTCTGCAATACAGATGGAGTTGGCCGCTGAAATCCGCACGCCCGGGGAGATAAGCACATGGTCCCCGATATGGATACCATCAATATCTTTTTCCTGGGACCACACGGTCAGCCGGGTTCTTTTATCCGGGCATCCCAGCAGGGTCACATGACTGCCGATGGAGATGGGACCGCCGAACAATTCAATATACCAGGGTTTGATTATATAAGGATGGGGGCCCAGGGACGTGAGCTGGGGAACAAGATAACGGCGGACATAAAAATCCTGGAGCCGGTACCAGGCCTGTTTAATATAGTATGGGCGTTTATCCCGGATCATCGTTTACATTTTAAACTTACAGCCGTTCCACGCATCATGGTCAAACAACCGGGCCCCGGGCGTCAGGCTGTACAGGGCATCAGCGGCCATCAACACCACGGCATTGGTCCAGGATATTTTCTCCCCGGGCCAGACCACCATATCCGGATACGTATACCCGCACCAGAAGGTCTGATCCTCAAACACCCGGTTATGAATCCATGAAAAAACAATACCAGCCTTTTGACGACGCCCCATGGCGTGGAGTGCAAGCACCAGTTCCGAGGTCTCGGCAATGGTAACCCAGGGCTGGTCGGACACGCAGCGGCATCCCTGTCCCTTGATGACATATTTATGCCAGGATCTGTCAATACGTGTCTCTGCCCTGTTTCCCTGCAATGCCCCGGACAGTACTGGGTAAAACCAGTACATGGAAAATCTGGACTTGGACACGTTATACGTAAAAATATTTTCCCTGATGGATCTGCCAAGGCGTTTAAACGCATTCTCCCATTCCGGACGGTCATGGCCAAGGATACCGGCAATGGCCAGGGCACATTTCAGGCTCATGAATATGGAACAACTGCCTGACAGCAGGGACATGGGATCAACCGTTCCCCCGGGGCTTCTTGCCCAGTAAATCTCTCCTGTGGCCGCCTGGAGATCTAAGGCAAATCCAATACCTTTTGACATGGTTGACCAGAATTTTTCCAGATCAGCCGCCTCTCCTTTTATTAAATACTGGTGAAACAGCCCCACTGCCAGATAACAGGCCATGTGGCTTTCGGTGGTCCGGTCCGCGGGAACGGAATCCATATAGGATGAATACCAGGATCCGTTTTCATTCTGAAGCGCGGCCAGCCAGTCCAGGGCAGCCATTGCCTGGTCATGAAAACCGCCGATATTCAGTCCCATCACAGACTCCACAAGATCCCAGGGATCGGTTTTTCCTCCGGCATGCCAGGGGATGTCCCCATTTCCCCTTTGAAGACCGGCAATCATACGCGCAACTGAGTCGGGGTTCAGAGGTGAGTCAGGGTGCAGCTTTGCATTTATAGGGTACATGGACGCTCTTAAAAAAAATAATATTCTCAATGAAAATAGGTCAAATTATCAGACACGTCTCTATTTTACAAGCTGATTCATCATTGACAATCCATTTCCATTTATGTAAATAAAACTGAATAGTCATTCAGGATAATTAATTCCGATTATTTATACCCCAACCTGAGGAGAAAATCATGGTAAGAAAGATCAGAAAAGCGGCAGTCATCGGATCCGGAATCATGGGTGGCGGAATTGCCGCCCTTCTTGCCGGTGCCGGTGTTGACGTGCTGCTGCTGGACATTGTCCCTTTTGATTTAACAGATAAAGAAAAAAAAGACCCTGGGGCAAGAAACCGCATTGTTCAGGCCGGCATGGAAGCGGCACTGGCGTCCAATCCCTCTTTATTTTACAGCAAAAAAGACGCCTCGCGCATCAGCACGGGAAACCTGGATGATGACATTGAAAAACTGTCAGAATGCGACTGGATTGTTGAAGTGGTCGTGGAAAATCTGAAAATCAAAAGAGCGTTGTTCGAAAAGGTTGCCAAGGTCAGAAAAGAAGGCACCATTGTTACCAGCAACACATCCGGGATTCCCCTCAAGGATATGAGTGAAGGCTTTTCCCAGGAGTTCAAAGAGCACTTCATGGGCACCCATTTCTTCAACCCGGTCCGCTACATGCATCTGCTCGAACTTATCCCGGGCGCTGAGACCAAACCCGAAGTCATGGATTTCATTGCCCGGTTTGGTGAAAAAAACCTGGGCAAAGGCATTGTCTGGGCCAAGGACACCCCGAACTTTGTGGGCAACAGAATCGGTGTTCAGGGTATTGGTGCCTGCATCAAGTTCATGCTTGAAGATAAAATGACCATCCCCGAAGTGGATGCCCTGTTCGGACCGGCCCTGGGCCGCCCCAAAACCGCCATCTTCAAGACCACGGACCTGGTTGGCATTGACACCATGCTCCATGTGGCCCAGAACTCCTATGACCTGTGCGAAGACGACGAACAGCGCGACACACTTGTCCTGCCTGAATTTATCTCCACAATGGTAGACAAGAATATGCTGGGCAACAAAACCCGTGGGGGGTTTTACAAAACAGAACTGACCCCGGAATGGAAAAAACTGCGCAAGGTTCTCAATGTTGACACCCTGGAATATGAAGACTTTGAAAGAGCCTCGTTCCCCTGTCTGGCCGAAGCCAGGAAAAAAGCCACACTGAAAGAGAAACTTGCCTGCGTACTCAAAGGTGATGACAAGGGCGCCCAATTTGCCTGGAAATGCCAGGCCAACGCGTTCCAGTATGCGGCCAACCGGGTACCTGAAATTGCCGATACCATCGTCGAAATCGATAACGCCATGAAATGGGGTTACAACTTTGAGATGGGTCCCTTTGAAACCTGGGATGCCTATGGGGTTGAACAAGCCGTTGAAAGGATGAAAAGCCAAGGCCTTGATGTACCGGCCAATGTGACGGACATGCTGGCCAAGGGCGTAACATCGTTTTACAAACTTGAAAACGGTATCCGTTACTACTATGATTTCCCGGCAGGCGAATACAAGGCGGTTCCGGTTTCCAAAAATATGGTTTCCATTGCTGCTGCCAAAGGCAATAATAAAACAGTTTTTCAAAATGCCTCTGCAGCGCTGGTGGACATCGGAGATGATGTTTTCTGCATTGAATTCCACACCAAGATGAATGCCATCAACGGCGAGATCGTTGATTCCATCGGCAAAGCCCTTGACTATGTCGAAGAAAACGGTGCCGGCCTTGTTATCGGCAATGAAGCCGGCGGCATGCCCGGTGCTTTTTCTGCCGGTGCGGATCTCTCCTTTGTATCCAAACTGTGCCACGATAAAAAATACACTGAAATCGATGCCTTCCTGGCAAAAGCCCAGGCCGGCATCCAGAGAGCCAAATACGCACCCTTCCCTGTTGTTGCCGCACCTTACGGCATGGTCCTGGGTGGTGGCTGCGAAACCTGCCTGGGCGCTGACCGCATCGTTGCCCATACCGAGCTTTTCATGGGCCTGGTTGAAATCGGCGTGGGCCTGCTGCCTGCCGGCGGCGGCTGCATGAACCTGTGGAAAAAATATGTAAATGCCCTGCCCGGCAAAACTGTAAAAGAGGTGGATCTGGCCAAATTCTTTGTCCAGGCATTCATGAAAATCGCCATGGCCGCCGTATCCATGTCAGCAGCCCAGGCCCGGGACAACGGGTTTCTTGGCCTTGCCGACCGGATTGTCATGAACCGTGACAACCTTGTGGGCGAAGCCAAGAAAGAAGTGCTGAAAATGGTGGATGACGGATATGTTCCCCCGCTGAAAAAAAAGCTCAAAGTGATTGGCAATGCCGGTCAGGGCATGGTCAATGCGGAGCTGTTTAACCTGCTCAACGGTAATTTCATGAGCGAATATGATGCCTTTTTGGCCAAACGCATTGCCTATGTCGTAAGCGGCGGAGATGCCAATGAGGGCAGCGAAATCAGTGAAGAAGCCATTCTCAAACTGGAACGGGAAGCGTTTGTGGACTTGTGCAGGGAAGAAAAAACCATTGCCAGAATTGACCATATGCTGAAAACCGGGAAGCCGCTTAGAAACTAGGAGAACAAAATAATGAGAGACGCATATATAGTACAATCCGTACGGACCCCGGGCTGCAAGCAAAAGAAAGGGTTGTTCAACCAGACCCGGCCCGAAGAGCTGATTTCTTTTATCATGAAGGAAGCGGTTGAAAGAACCGTTAACCTGAAACCCGAAGACATTGACGATGTCATGCTGGGCTGCGCCTTCCCCGAAGCGGAACAGGGCCTGAACCTGGGCCGGATCGCGGCTAAAATGGCAGGCTTCCCGGACGAGGTATCCGGTGCCACGGTGAACCGGTTCTGCGCATCCGGCCTTGAGGCCATTGCCCTGGCCTCTGTACGGGTATCTGCGGGCTGGTCGGACATCTGCGTTGGTGCAGGCTGCGAGTCCATGACATTTGTACCCATGGGCGGCAATGTTCCCCGGCCCCATCCGGAATATTCAAAAACCTACCCGGAAATGTACGTATCCATGGGGATCACTGCTGAAAACGTGGCCAGCCGCTACAAGGTGTCCAGGGAAGATCAGGATATCTTTGCCGCAGCATCCCAGGCCAAAGCAACTGCAGCCAGAGACAACGGAAAATTTACTGAAATCATTCCCACCCCGGCCTACAAATATGTTGTACAGCCTGACGGTACCTACAAAAAAGAGACCTTTATTGTTGAGCATGACGACGGTATCCGGCTCTCCACACCGGAAGGGCTGGCCAAACTGGGAGCGGTATTCAAAGTAAACGGTTCCGTTACTGCCGGCAACTCTTCCCAGACCACGGACGGCGCGGCTGCCTCCATCATCGCTTCCAAAGAAAAATGCAAGGAACTGGGTCTGACCCCCATTGCACGGCTGGTCGGTTACACCACCGTGGGCTGCAAGGCAGATGAAATGGGCGTTGGCCCCAAATACGCCATCCCCAAAGTGCTTAAACAGGTGGGAATGACCATTGACGACATCGACATTTATGAAATCAATGAAGCCTTTGCCTCCCAGGCCCTGCATTGCATCCGGGAACTTGGCATTGAAAAATACATGGATAAAATCAACATCCATGGTGGCGCCATCGCCCTGGGCCATCCGTTGGGATGCACCGGTGCCAAACTGACAGCCACATGCATTGCCAACCTCAGGGAAGTAGGCGGCAAATATGGTGTTGTTTCCATGTGCATCGGCGGCGGCATGGGTGCTGCTGCGGTATTTGAAAAACTCTGATAGTACGTAAAATCAATTCGTTTAAAAAAACCGGTTTGCCTTTTGGGTAAAACCGGTTTTTAACATGAAGCGTCTTTTATTTTTCCCAAGGCCCTGACTTCGGATTGACAAGACCATAAAAATATGTACAACAAAATGTACAGGAGGGATTGATATGGAAGCGATATCCTACACATTTGCAAGGCAGAACCTGGCCAAAACAATGGAAAAAGTATGCAATGACCGCTCGCCGGTAATTGTAACGCGAAAATCTTCAAATGCCGTGGTCATTATGTCTCTTGAAGATTATGAAGCCCTTGAAGAAACAGCCTATCTTTTACGGTCACCCCAAAACGCAAAACGGTTGCTGGAGTCAATAGCCCAGCTTCGTTACCACTACTGATACCGGCCATACCCCCCGAACATTTTCATTCTTTTGGGCTGAAAAACCGGTCAGCCCCTTCAATGGACCGGATGTGAATATCCCGCTGGGGAAAGCTGATCTCTATGTTGTTTTCCCTGAACTGTTTATCGATCCTGAACCTGATCTCCGTATCCACCGCCAGCATATGGTCTATATCGGTCCAGAGCCGCACCACAAAAGTCAGGGCACTGTCGCCAAAATCCGTAAAAAGCACGTCCGGCGTCGGGTAGCCAAGGACATTGGGGACATCCCCGGCAATCTGCAGTAAAATCGTCCTCACCAGTTCCACATCAGATCCGTATGCCACGCCCACGCTGATTTTGCGCCGGATCCGTTTGTCCTTGAAACTCCAGTTGGTCACCTGGTTGCTGATGAGGTCGGCATTGGGAATAATCAGGGAAGCATTGTCATAGGTCTGCACGATAGTGGATCGGACATTTATTTTTCTTACATTGGCCCAGACGCCGTTGACCTCCACGTCATCCCCCACCTGGATGGGCCGCTCAAACAACAGGATAATGCCGGATATAAAATTGTTGAAAATGTTCTGCAGGCCAAATCCGATACCAATGCCCAGGGCACCAAAGGCGACGGCCAGGGACGCCGTGTTCAGCCCAAAGGCATGCAGGGCAATGAGAAGACCCAATGCCCAGATCATATAAACCGAGATGGTTGTGATGGATTCCTGCAGGCCCTGGTCCATGCCTGAACGGCTTAAAAATTTTTTCTGGAACAGCCATTTCCATATCCGCACCAGGGCATAGGTGAAAATAAGCACAAGCCCTGAACTAACCGCCCCCAAAAAGCTGAACTGCATGTTGCCGATGCTTAAGGGGAGGGCCAGAACCTGGTACAGATGACCCAGCACGGTCTTTGGATCACCCCAGGTCAGCAGCAGGACAATTAAAAGGGTAACCATCCAGCACAACTGGCCTGCCCGGATGGCCAGCCACTGGACAGGATAATCGTCATAAACAAAGGTTTCCTTTCTGGTATGGCTTTGCTCCCTGTAATAGTGATCCCATTCCTGGAACAGATGAAAAAGAATCGCCCACCAGAAAAAAACCACAAGGCTCTGAATCCAGGAAAGTATCCAGTGGGCGGCAAGCAGTTCATAACCGGTCATGTCCAGCATGAGAGAAACACCGGAAATCAGAAGCATCGCATATTTGGTGGTCAGAAGCCGGATCAGCTGATTTCTGTCCTGATGATTTTTCCCCCGGGACTGAAGTGTATTGAAATTGATATCCCGCCAGGTTTTAAGGGTCCAGACAAGCATGATAAATGTACCTGTCATGCGCAGCAGGATCAGCAAACCCGAACTTTGTTCCAAAACGGCGTGTACCAGCCCATGGACAAGAATAAAAACAGCAGCAGAACGGGTGAAACGGATCAGATTCAGGGCATTGGCTTCCCCGCCCACGACATCAGTAAAAACTGTTTTCAACGCCCGGCAGATCCATTTACACCCAAGCAGAATCATTATCACCAGGGCAGCCTTCCCAAAAAGTCCGGACACCAGAAGCATCCGGTCCAGACGACTGTACAGAAAAATAGTCAGGGCAGTCCCGGCCGGGATGATGGTCATGACCAGTAAATCCGAGGCCATCTGATGCCAGACGCCAAGCGTTTGCACAACAGGCAGATTCGTTAACCCCGAAGCCTCTTTTCTGAGCCGCCTCAGAATAACAAGCACAGCGGCCAGGACAAAGAAAAATGATACCGCCAGAAGTTCCGCGTTCTGCCACAGCTTTTGAATCCCCACGACCCAGAACTGGGGATCAAAAACCAGGCCGATTCGTTCAATCAGGGTCTTGGAATCCTGCCGAAGCGTATTAAGCGCAACAAATCGCGCTTCCTTTTTTGTGCGCTCAAATAACCCTTTTGCTTTTTTCTGTTCAATGGTTTTTTCAAATTGTGCATCCAGGGTTGTATACGCTTCCTTTATTTCCGCCAGCTTGTCCAGACGTTCCGTGTATATCTGATCCAGCCGGAACACCAGCTCCTTTTTTTCCTTGAGTACCCGGGCCAGACGGGTTGCCGTCTTTTTAATGGTCAGGGACTTGCCACCGGAAACGGTGTTCTCTTTAACACTGGCAAGTTCCGCCTGTTGTTTGTCAACAAGAAGCTTTTGATTATCCAGATGTTCAAGCTCCTGTTTCAGGGCCTCTTCTCCCGGAATCAGCTCCTGAAACAGCTTCTGGGCGTCAATCATGGCGGTTTTCAGTTCTGCCCTGCTTTTCTGGAGCTGGGCAACATCAACATCCTCGGCCAGCAGCACATTCCGGAAAGAGGACAACTGGACTCGGTACCCGTTATATGCCGCTGTCAGGGACACCTGGTCCTGCTCTTCGTTTGTTATACGGTTTTTATATTTTTCAAGGTCACTGAGTTCGGCATTCAGGGATTTCTCAAGGATCGTACCCAGTTCATCAATCAACTGGGATGCCGAGTCCTGGCCAGGTTCGGCAAAAGCAGCAGAAAATCCGCTGAAAACAGTCACTCCGGCAAACAGAATCACAAAAAATCTAAAAATAAATAGAATAGTTAAATTTGCTACAGTTTTATGTAATGCCATATTTTTCTAGAACCACCCTTTCTTTTTAAAATATACAACCATTGCACCGCCTATCGCTGCCATGCCCCCCAATAAAGCGAAATATCCCCACTGCCACTCAAGTTCAGGCATGAATTTAAAATTCATCCCGTAAATTCCTGCCAGAAAGCTTAAGGGGATGAAAATGGTGGAGATAATGGTCAGGGTGGCCATGACCTCATTCATACGGTTGCCCTGGGCTGACATATAAAAATCAAGCATACTGGACAAAATCTCTTGAAGGGAACTGACCGCATCCAGAATATGATTGACATGATCCAGAATGTCCGCATAAAAACGGATGGTGGCATCGGGAACAAGCGGGGATTCGGATTTTATCAAACTGAGCAATGCCCCGCGTACCGGCCGGAGCTGCTTATTGAAAAAGATCACCTCACGCTTCAGCCGGTGTATCTGCTCAAGGTGATCGGGATTTAAATTTTCGAGCATATCACGTTCAACAGATTCCACGGTCTCCACAATCTGTCCTACCACATCGAAAGACTGGTCAACAACAGCATCAATCAGGGCATAAGCCAGGTAACCGGGACCGGCCGTGCGTATGTTTCCCCTTCCAGCCTCAAGTCTTTTCTCCACTGCTCTAAGACAGGGGGACGGTTTGTCCTGGACAAAAATCACCAGGTTATCCATGACAGCCAGGCTGACCTGATTCTCTGATATCTCATGATTCCTGGGGTCAAAGGCCAGTTGTTTCAGTGTGACATAATAATAGTTGTCAAAATCTTCAAATTTGGGAGGGTGGGCCGGGTTAACCATATCCTCCAGAGTCAGGGTATGGATATTGAATAACTCACCCATCCTTGAAAAGGCAAAATGATCATGTATGCCGGTCACCTGAATCCATGTGGTTTTTTCTTTTTGAATCAAAGGCAGGGCTGCGTCAATGTCCGGGGGGTAGTATGTTTCAAGCGAATCTTTAGAATAGCTTAAAACACAGATATCAGACCCTGTGCCCAAAGCAGCCCGAGTCTCAATCTGCAGGCCTGGCGGAGATCCGGCTTTTTTTTCTGATTTCCTAAAAAACCTGGGCATGGTAGACCTTCCATTCAATTCACTATTGATTCTAAATTTGATGCACCGCCGTCACTATTGAAAATAACCGGTTTCATCCGGTTCATTTCCGGGTTGAAATCAAATGCCCAACAGGATTGCCTTCCTGTAAATATGCCCCGAATTGATCAGAAATTTTACTATCCATTGAAACTCTTTCCCAAAATTCATAGGCAGCCTCTATTACCATCCCGCGCTGATCTTCAGGTAAACCGATACTATCCAGATCTGGAGGGTCAAAAATAAAAGGAGACACTTCTCCACTGCTCTTAGGGGCAAAGCCCATTGAGCACATATCATAAATGGGCAATAACCTGAACCTATCGTTATGTATCGATAAACTCAAATTTCCTAAATGCATGTCAGAATTATTTATAAGTCGTCCAAACCACCATAAAGATTCTGCATAAAAAAGATCCTCACGGATTGCTAAGTTTTTTTCCAGCAAGCCTTTCATAACCCTTGGCCAGTTGCTCCCAAGACCGGTAAATTCTAAGTCAATCGTTTGAAGGGATATCATGGAGCTGCGTCCAAGTGTGCCGATTCTATCAAACCGTTGAGATTCCAAAAACAGACGACCATTTATATCAATCAGGCCTGGTACCGCAGCTGAAAAGATCCGTTCATTAAGCACCACAGCAGCGTGATATTCAGTGATTAGGAGATCGCGCCACCGCTCAGCAATTTCATTATTGTCTTTGGGTGAAAATTTTACAATTACATGGCATTGGGAATTCTTATTGAATGCTGTGAACTTAGATTGTTCACCGCCGGCAGATGATCCTGCAATCTCCCCTTGTATCGCTTTCTGGGCAAGATCAGGATAATCCTCTTCTGTGGCAAGTAAAAATTGTGGTCCGGCCCCAATCAAACCACGATCACCGAATATAAAGTTACCCGGGAGATCATCACCATTTGAAATAAGATATCGACCAATGTGATTGCTATTCCAGTTTCTTGGATCTGATGGAAAATCATCACATCGGGATGCAATCCGTTTAGCAACCTGCCGCCCCAAAAAACCTTGTGGCCGCAGATCATAAAGAAAATAAGGCAGATCATCATACAAACCTATTCGACTCTCACCAAGCAATAAAGATGGGATATTTTTAATAGGTTCAACAAAGTATCCGCCATGAATCAATGGGCGGATATGGGCAATTAAGTGTGGTTTGCCAACTTCATCAACAATACTCAATGGTATATTATTTCCATTGTTAAATGCGTTACACGTTGCCGCATATCTGACTGTGCGCCCTTCAGGGATAGCGATGACCTGATCTTCCATTTTTCTAATCTTTCGTGCAATGGTAGTCTGACTTAGGCCTGTCGCTGCCTGGATCTCTTTCGAAGTTGAAGGGCCTCGTTCCAAATATTCTATAATTGATAGTGGCATAACTGAAATAGTGACTAATATAGTCAGATCTTTCTTTTTGAAACTATTTTGCCAAAAAATATCTATAAAAAAATTGACAACAAAAAACCCTTAAACGCGACATGAGCCCTAATTTTTTAATGACTTGGGTTTTGGTAATAGTAGTAACCTTCGCACCACGGGTGGTTTTGACAACGAACATAATGTGATGGGGCAATTCTTGCTTCGTATATTGCTGCAGGGTAAGGTGTGATGCTTGTACTTAGTCCAGATGGCCACCATATTAACTCATTGTTGTAGGCAAAAAATACTCTGACCTGCATGTCTACGTGGCAAACGCCATACTCATCAACCGTTGTTTCCAAAATCTCAACGCCTTTTAGATAGGATCGGGCATGCGAGGATATTGTATCCATAGTGACATCAACACCCGTTCTTTTGGAGTATGTGTCTATCAAAGCGCCTCTCAGTTTTTCTAAAAGCAATCTGTATCCATCTAACACTGCTGCCCTTTCTCCTAAAATCATTGCTTCACCGCGCCGTACAGCAGTCTCTGGAGCCATGCCTTTTCCAGTAACTTTAAACACTACAACACGGTCATTATCCAACGGCTTGCTTTCTTCAATTACGCTACGGCCAGCTGTATTGGGGGCATAGGCCCTATAATAACAGGAACATATAAAAAGCAATTGCAACACAGCAACAAGGCAAATCATTTTTTTCATGACATTCTCCTTTAACATACAGTTTAAATACACTCTTTTTGATTTATTTTAGAGCTATGCAACTAGTATACCCAAAACAACCTTAATCTATTGTATTTAGTTGTGACATCGGATAGCTGGGGATATTCTTGAATTAATCTTTCAAATTTTAAACTGGACTGTCATAAAATTGACGATTTTGAAAACAAATGCTTATGGTCAAAAAGGTCAGGTATCTTAATTTTTCAACGGGGATAATCTGTTCCTAATTTTTAGGATTATATTCAAGCATTGATCAAAAATCAATGGAACCCGGGGTTCTCGGGAAAGCAATCACATCCCGGATATTTGAAATCCCGGTAATCATCATCAAAAACCGCTCAAACCCCATGCCAAAGCCGGCGTGGGGCACGGTGCCGAACCTGCGGGAATCCAGGTACCACCAGTAGGCATCCTTATCAAGGCCCATCTCATCCATCCGGGCTTCCAGCGGGCCTAAGCGCTCCTCCCTCTGGCTGCCCCCGATGAGCTCGCCGATGCCCGGCACCAGCAGATCCATGGCGGCCACGGTTGTGCCGTCATCGTTCATGCGCATGTAAAAGGGTTTGATCTGTTTTGGATAATCCGTGAGAAACACCGGGGTCTTAAAATGTTCTTCAGCCAGAAACCGCTCGTGTTCAGACTGCAGATCAATGCCGTACGCAACCGGATATTCAAATGTTTTGCCGCATTTTTTTAAAATTTTCACGGCTTGGGTATAAGGCAGACGGGCAAAGGGTTTACTGACCAGGGTTTCCAGCTGCGGCCCCAGGGTTTTGTCCACAAAATGCATGAACAGGTCCAGATCTTCCCGGCAATGATCCATGGCATGCCCAACCAGGTATTTAACCAGCTCCTCGGCATGGTCCATATCGCCGTCAAGATCACAAAAGGCCATTTCCGGTTCCAGCATCCAGAACTCTGCGGCATGGCGCCGGGTGTTTGAATTTTCCGCCCGGAAGGCCGGGCTGAAGGTATAGACATCGCCCAGGGAAAGGGCAAACATTTCGGCAGAGAGCTGGCCGGATACGGTGAGATTGGCTTCCCGCCCGAAAAAATCCCTGGAAAAATCCATTTTCCCCTGTTTTTGAACATCAGCCGGATCAAGACCTGTAACCCGGAACATCTCTCCTGCGCCCTCGCAATCAGAGCCTGTGATCAAAGGGGAGTGAAGATAATAAAATCCCTTGTCCAGATAAAAGGTATGGATGGCCTGGGCCATCCGGGATCTGATCCTGAAAGCAGCCCCGTATTTATTTGTCCGGGGCCGAAGATGGGCAATGCTGCGCAAAAATTCGTCTGTATGCCGTTTTTTCTGTAACGGATAATTTTCCGGCGCAATGCTGATAACATCCACGGCAGTGGCCCGGATTTCCCATTTCTGGCCCTTGCCGGGAGATTCCACCAGCTGTCCGGTTACGCCGGCTGCAGAACCGGTGGTCAGTTTTTCCACCTGGTTGTATTCAGAAAGATCGTTTCCGGCAATGACTTGGATATTGGCCAGACAGGAACCGTCATTAAGCTCAATAAAACTAAAATCCTTGGCATCCCTTTTGGTCCGGACCCATCCCTGTACAAAAACCTCACCCGGTGGGTTGGCCATCTCCAGCACTGCCTTTATCTTGGTTCTTTTCATTGCAATTTCCGTTTTAAAAATATATATTTACTGATTTTCAAACAAGTAATGTAAAGATTAGAATATAAAGAAATTCAGTATCATGCACGAACAAAATTATCAATACATCCTTAACCGGGTCCAGACCCCGACCCGGTATTCCGGCAATGAAATCAACACAGTGAAAAAAGACCGGTCCCGGGTTGATCTGACCGTTGCCCTGGCCTTTCCGGACCTGTATGAAATCGGCACCTCCCACTTTGGGCTTCAAATCCTTTATTCCATTCTGAACAACCGGGAAGATGTTGCAGCAGAACGGTTCTTTGCCCCGGCCCCGGACATGGAAGCCCTGATGCGGGAAAAAAAGGTGCCCTGTCTCTCCATGGAAACCCGGACCCCCCTGGATCGTTTTGATATCATCGGCGTCAGCCTTTTGTATGAACTTAATTTTACCAATATTCTGACCCTGTTTGATCTGTCCGGCATCCCCTTTTACGCAGACCAGCGGGATGACAGCTTTCCGTTGATCATTGCCGGCGGTCCCTGCGCCTTTAATCCCGAGCCTTTAGCTGATTTTTTCGATGCCTTTGTCATCGGCGACGGAGAACAAGTCATCATCCAGGTGGCAGATACCGTTATTGCCTTTAAAAAGGAGGGCGACGGTAAAAAAAAGACCTTGCTCAGAATGCTTTCCCGGATTGAGGGCGTGTATGTGCCCTCCTTTTTTACCGTATCCCGGGATGATGCCGGCCACCAGATCCTGACCCCGCATTACGAGGACCATTCCCGTATCAAACGGGCCATTCTTCCGGAACTGACCTTTGCCGATTTTCCCATTGCACCCATCGTGCCCTTTGGAAAACCGGTTCATGACCGTCTGCGCCTGGAAATCGCCCGGGGGTGCTCCAGGGGATGCCGGTTCTGCCAGGCCGGAATGATTTACAGGCCAGTGCGGGAACGAAGCCTGGAAGACCTTCTTAAGATCGCAAAAGCCTCCCTGGCTGCCACGGGCTACTCGGATATCTCCCTTTTGTCTTTGAGCACCGGCGATTATTCTCAACTTCCCGCATTAATGGAAGAACTTCTGATGCTGAGCCAGGGCCAGTGCAATGCCATCAGCCTGCCGTCCATCCGGGCGGAAAAACTGACCCCCCAGCTCATGGCGCTGATCAAAAGTGTCCGTAAAACCGGTTTTACCATTGCACCCGAAGCCGGAACCCAGCGCCTGCGGGATATCATTAACAAAAACCTTACCGAAGAGAGCATTGAAAAGACTGTTGAGAACGCCCTGTCCCTGGGCTGGAAAAACATCAAGCTCTACTTTATGACAGGCCTTCCCTTTGAACAGATGGGTGATATAAAGGGCATTGCCGATCTTTCCCGGCGCCTGGCCGCCACCTACACCAAAGGGAAACAGGTGATCAATGTATCGGTCACCTGCTTTATTCCCAAAGCCCACACCCCGTTCCAGGGCCATGCCCAGATGACCCTGGACCAGACCCGTGAAAAACTGCAGTACCTCAAGGATAATCTGCGGCACCCCAAGGTCAATCTGAAATGGCAGGACCCTCAAATGAGCCTTCTGGAAGGGGTCTGGGCCAGGGGCGACCGGGCTCTGGCACCGTTACTGGTCAAGGCATTTGAACTGGGATGCCGCCTGGACGGATGGAGTGATCTTTTCAATTTCAGGCTGTGGGAACAGGCTTTTGAGGCCACAGGTATTGACCCTGCCTTTTATACCTCCCGCCAGAGAGCGCCTGACGAGCCTTTTCCCTGGGACCACATTGATTCCGGGATTAAAAAAGCGTTTCTGGAAAGCGAATGTAAAAAAGCGGAAAACATGGCCCTGACACCGGACTGCCGGGAAAATGCCTGCACCGGATGCGGCATTTGCAACTTTAAAACCATTGCGCCTGTGGTTCAAAAAAATGATGGGGTTCAGGACGCGCCTTTGGATAAACCCAGAAATGAACCGTCAAACATCCTTTTGGATGACGCGTTTATCAAATATGAATTGGAATTTTCCAAACTGGAAGACGCCAGATTTTTCGGCCACCTGGAAATGGCCACCATTTTCGAGCGGGCCGTCAAACGCACCGGCTTTGCCGTAAAATACTCCAGGGGGTTTAACCCGTCCATGCGTATGTCCTTTGCCACGGCCCTGCCTTTAGGGATGGAAAGCGAAGCGGAACGGCTTTACATCTATTTTGAAAAAGGATTGAAACCCGGCAGAATCATCTCCGCCCTGAATGCCCAGCTTCCCCGGGGAATCCAGATTACAGAGTGCACGCTTTTCCGTAAAACACCCCAAAACCCCACACCCCGGGCGACCTATCAGATTTCATTTGCACGCCCTTGTATCCACCAGCCCGAACTGGACCGGTTTTTGGATCTGCCTGAATTTATGGTTGAAGATCTCAGCAAAAAAGGTAAAATTCGAAAAACAGATTTGCGAAGAGCGCTTTCATCCGTCCGGCTGATCTCCCCTATCTGTCTTGAAATGACGCTGACATCCTATAACGAACGTATCGTCAGGCCTTCAGAAGTTCTGGCCAGGGGATTTGGTGTTGATGATACCGTTGTCAAGGATGCAAGAATAAAAAAACTTAAAGGGTAATTTAATATATCATAAGGATTTGTTATGCTCAAAGAGCTTGTTGTCAATTGTGCGCCCCATGAAACCCGGGTCGCCCTGCTGGAAAATGGGACCATTGTCGAAGTGTTTAATGAACGCAGGGATGACACAAGTATTTCAGGCAACATCTATAAAGGCAGGGTCCAGCGGGTGCTGCCGGGTATGCAGGCGGCGTTCGTGGATATCGGATTCGACCAGGCTGCATTCCTCTATGTGGATGATGTTCTGGATTCCGCCAGTCTCAAGTTTTGCAGACAGCTGGAACAGGATGCAGATGTAGAAGAACGGGATGATGACGGACTGGCGGTTGATGAGATGGATGAAGAATCCGAATCATGGAAAGCCCCCGCACCTGAATGCGCCATAGAAGGCCTTCTTGTGGAAGGCCAGGAAATCCTGGTCCAGGTGGCAAAATCATCCATAGGATCCAAAGGCCCCCGGGTCACCACCCATATTTCCCTGGCCGGCAGGTACATGGTGCTTATGCCCACGGTGGATCACATCGGCATTTCCAGGCGGATCACGGACGAAACGGAACGGACCCGGCTGCGGGATATGCTCAAAGGGCTGCGCAAAAATAATTTCGGTTATATTTTCAGAACCCAGGCCAAGGATATTGATGAACATACGTTGTCAAAAGAGATCGAATTTTTAAACAATACCTGGCAGGATATCCAGGAAAGAAACCGGACCATTTCGGCCACAGCCCTGGTTTACAAAGATCTGAATGCCACCTTCCGGGCGGTCAGGGACCTGCTGGCCAATGAAGCGGACAAACTGATCATTGATTCAAAAAATGAATATGAACGGGTTCAAACTTTTTTGAAAAAACTGATGCCCGATGTTAATCTTTCCGTTGAGTTGTACCAGGGCGAAGAGTCCATTTTTGACGCGTACAATATTGAAGGCGACATCACCCGGGCCTTGAAAAAGAAAATCTGGCTCAAATCAGGCGGGTATATTGTTATTGAGCAAACCGAAGCCTTAGTGGCCATTGACGTAAACACAGGACGTTACGTCGGCAAACGCAACTTTGATGAAACCATTCTGAAAACCAACCTGGAAGCCATCAAGGAGATCGCCTACCAGATCCGGCTGCGCAATATCGGCGGCATCATTATCATTGACTTCATTGACATGCGTAAAACCGCCCACAAGGACAAGGTCATGGCCCAGATGCACGAAGCCATGAAAAAGGATAAAAGCCAGACAAATATTCTTCCCCTCACGGAACTTGGCCTGGTTCAGATGACGCGCAAGCGCACCCGCCGCAATCTGACCCGGACCCTTTGTGAGCCCTGTTTTTACTGCAATGGAAACGGCTATCTGCTGTCGGGCAAATCCATCTGCTACAAAATTTACAGGGACCTGGCCGCCGAAGCCAGGGACATGATGGGCAACCGGTTTACGGTAAAAGTACATCCGGAAATTGCCCAGCTTTTCCACGGCAGTGAAAACCATCTGCTGGTTTCCCTGGAATCAAAATTTTCAAAACCCATTTCCATTTACCCGGAAGCCCATTACCACATAGAGGAATACCACATATTTGAATCCCTTATCCCGAAACCGGCAAAGGGAGAAAATCTGCCCTAGGGACCGTTCAATAGCGCCAATTTCTATTATTCTGGTTGATTTTTAAAAACCATCTTCAGTTTGATTGACATTAATAAACATATGGATTAGTATTCCATGTTTATGGCAGGTTATGAAATTGATATATTGATAAATAATAACAAGACAGGACAAGGAAATAGGACTTTATGAAACGCACTTATCAGCCAAGCAACCGGAAAAGAACCAGAAAACACGGATTCCTGAAAAGAATGTCCACCCCGGGCGGCAAACGCATTATTAATGCCAGACGGGCCAAGGGAAGAAAAAGACTAACCACGGTTTAAATCTTTCAGGGGTTTATTGAGTAACTTTTCTTTACCCAAAGATGTTCGGCTCCGGAAACGGGTCGAATTTGTAACGCTTTCACAACATGGCAGAAAGATACGAAACAGTCATTTCATAGCTGCTGTTTCCAAGGGAACAGAAAAAAACAATCGAATTGGAATTACCGTATCTAAAAAAGTGGGGAATGCGGTCGCGCGCAACAGAATAAAAAGGCTTGTAAGAGAGTTTTTCAGACACAGGAAAGATTTTATATCCGGAACAAACGACATCAGCATAATTGGAAGAAAAGGTCTGACAACACTGTCCAATAAACAGATTAATGAAAAGCTTAATAACCTATTTGAAAAAATAGCATCAACATAAATGAGCAAACAGCTGTTATCCATATTGATCAGGTTTTATCAGATTTTTATATCGCCGCTCCTTGGTGCCCATTGCAGGTATGTGCCATCGTGTTCGCACTATGCGCTGGAAGCGATTCAAAAATATGGCAGTACAAAAGGCAGCATGTTGGCAATAAAAAGATTATTGCGCTGCCACCCGTTCCGGCCTGGAGGTTATGATCCGGTCCCTTAAACCAGCCTTAAAAACAGCCTGTTAAGCGTCGCCTGCCTTCCTCTTCTTATTCTTACAGTTTTAAGACAACCCCCTTGTTTTAGGAGAGAAGATGGATGAGCAAAAACGATTATTTTTAGCTGTGGTGCTGTCAATTGCAGTCCTTTTGGGCTATCAGTTTTTTTTCGCCGCCGCACCGCAGCCTGATAATCAAAACCCTGGGACCCCGTCAAATACGATGGATTCGTCTGAATCCGATTCCGCCAAGGTTTCTGATTTTACCCCCCGGACAGAACCGGAACCTGCGCCGGCAGCCCGGCCGGAATTGCGGGATTTTCGAACCATTACGCTGTCCACCCCATACTACACCATTGCCGTCAATGAGCATAAAGCTGCGGTGACAAGCCTGACCCTGAAGGATTACAGGGAAACCAATGATGAAGGCTCTCCCGCAAAACAGCTGGTACCCCGGGAACTGGCCGATATTACCGGCGGGATCTTTTCCGTTTATACGGCCCAGGGAAGCATCAGGGGATTGGCCGATGCTGTTTTCTCGGCCGATGCCGAAAGCACGGATATTTCCCTGAATGAAGGGAAAAAAAACATTGCATTTTCCTGGACAAACCCGGACGGCATTACCGTAAAAAAAGTGCTGACCTTCGAAGCGGACTCCTATCTGATCCATTGCAACATTCTTGTTCAGAACGGCTCGAACATGCCGATCAGCGACTCCATGGTCATTTGCATTCCCGGTCATTTCAATGACGAGGTCAAGCATCGCTCCCGGTTCGCATATGAAGGTCCGGTGGCCTATATTGACAACAAATTCACCACCATAAAACCCAAGGATATTGAAGACAAGGACACCTATTCGGGAACCGTGGCCTGGGCCGGTTACACCTCCCGTTATTTCTTGACGGCGGTTATGCCCGACACACCTGAAGCAGCCTCCTTGAAACTGTCTTTTGCCCATGAGGTTGTAACCAACCGGCTGGTTTCCCAGATGCCCAGGATAGATCCGGCAAAACAAAACCAGCAGTCTTTTACCCTTTATATGGGCCCAAAAAGCCATAAAATTTTAAGTCAATATGACAATCTTTTGAAAAAATCCGTTAATTTCGGTTTTTTTGATATCCTGGCCAAGCCGCTGCTTATTGCCATGAACTTCATCCATGATATTATCCCCAATTACGGGGTGGCCATCATTGTTCTGACCATCTTCATCAAACTGATATTCTGGCCCCTGGGCACCAAAAGCTACAAGTCCATGAATGAGATGAAAAAAGTGCAGCCTTTGATGACGCAGATCCGGGAAAAGTACAAGAATGACAAGCAGCGCATGAACCAGGAGATCATGGCATTGTACAAAACCTACAAGGTCAACCCGGCTTCCGGGTGCCTGCCGCTGCTGGTGCAGATGCCCATTTTCTTTGCCCTGTACCGCATGCTCTACATGGCCATTGAACTGCGCCACGCGCCATTTGTGGGATGGATCAGGGACCTGTCCGGTCCGGACCGCCTGTTTCACTTTAATTTTGCCATCCCTTTCATGGACGCCCCTTACGGTATCCCGGTGCTGACACTTCTGATGGGCGCATCATTCCTGCTCCAGCAGAAAATGACACCCACGGCCGGGGACCCTATGCAGGCAAAAATGATGATGCTCATGCCCATATTCATGACGGTTCTGTTTATTAACTTTCCGGCAGGCCTGGTCCTGTACATGTTTGTCAACAACATCATCTCAATGGGCCAGCAGTATTACACACAAAAGATTTCAGCCTAAGGAGGACGCATGAATCAACCTCTTGAATTTACAGGAAAGAATGTTGCTTCAGCAGTTGAGGCGGCCTGCAAGCAGCTTGGCATCCCCAAAAAAGAATTAAAATATAATGTGGTCTCAACGGGAACAACCGGTATTTTCGGTATTGTCGGCCGCAAGGACGCCCGTATCCGGGTGACGGTTCCTGCCAACGCGACAGCGCAATCTAAGGAAGACAAGGAAGGCATTCTTTCCATTGTGGATGAGGCCTTTGGCCAGAGCAAACCCCAAACCACAGCTCCTGCCCCCAAAAAGCCGACACCGGCACCCAAACCGCCAAAAGAAAAAGAACCGGAAGAGGCACCTGACAGCCTGGATAAAGAATTTCAGAATCCCGAAATCAAAACCGAAACCAAACCGGAATTTGATGATGAAGATACCGGCCGATGGGATTCCCACCCGGCACCCAGATCTGAAAAGCCTGCCAAAGAGGAACTGCCGCCGGTGCCTGTATCCCAGACCTCCATTGACCTGGGCGTTGAAGCGGTACAAAAAATGGCAGATCTGATCACCGAAGACGCCCATGTTGAAGCCATAACGCAAGATGACAGACTGACCCTTCAAATCAATGGCGGAAACACCGGCATTCTGATCGGCCGCAAAGGTCAGACCCTGGACGCCATGCAGTTTCTTGTGGATAAAATCATCAACCGCCAGAGCGAGGCCCGGGTCAGGGTCAAAGTTGACATTGAAGGCTATATGGAGACCCGGAAGGCCAACCTGAAGCACCTGGCTCTGAAAATGGCGGAAAAAGCAAAAAAAACCGGACGGCCTGCCACCATTAACCAGATGAGTGCCCAGGACCGCCGTATTGTTCATCTTGCCCTGAAGGAAGATGCCCAGGTTCGCACCCAGAGCATGGGAGATGGATATTACAGACGTCTGGTTATTTTCCCCAAAAAGCGCAATGGGTACCGGGGAAAAAAACGGTTTAAAAAGTAAATGACAGATACAATTGCCGCAATAGCCACCCCTTTTGGAAGCGGCGGCATCGGTGTCATACGGATTTCAGGACCCGCGTCCTTTGATCTGGCTGCTAAAATTTTTTCAAAGACGCCGGCCGATGGGGAAAAAAAGGCACCGCAGTTTATTTCCCACAGGGTAAGCCACGGCTTTATTTGTGACGGGGATACCACGGTTGACGAAGTGCTTGTCATCCCCATGAAAGCCCCGCGGTCTTATACAGCCGAGGACGTTGTGGAGATCCAGGCCCATTCCGGCACCATTGTGCTTCGACGCATTTTAGACCTGCTGTTCAGCCTTGGGGCGCGCCCGGCAGAACCCGGGGAATTTACCCGGCGGGCCTTTTTAAACGGCCGCATAGACCTGACCCAGGCCGAAGCTGTGGCAGACATCATCAATGCACGGTCAGACTCCTCCCTTAAATTTGCCGCCTCCCAGAATCTTGGCGTGCTGCGCCAAAGTATCCGGGACATGATATCTGTCCTGACCCAGTTTCTTGCCCGGCTTGAGGCTGCCATTGATTTTCCCGATGATGCCGGTGCCTTTTCCTACACCAGCCAGGATAAACCCAAGCTTCAATCTGTTGCAGACAGAATAGGGGAGCTTATCCAGCAACACAAGGATGCCTGTTTTTTGAAAACCGGCATACGCCTGGCCATCTGCGGAGAGCCCAATGTTGGAAAATCCAGCATCATGAACCGGATTCTGGAAAAGGAAAAATCCATTATCACGCCCATTCCCGGCACCACCCGGGACCCCATTGAAGACAGCCTGACCATTGAGGGTATCCCCTTTGTCATTGTTGATACGGCCGGTATCCACCAGACCGATGATCTTGTGGAGATCATCGGCATTGAAAAAGCCAGGGACGAGATAGACGTTGCGGATATTGTTCTGTATGTGCTTGAACCGGGAAAACCCTTTCCCTGGAAAACCGTATCAAAGATCTTTACAGAAGATAAGCCGGTCATTTTTGCCATCAATAAAATGGACCTGGCTGATGAACTTGATCCGCCCCATTTGCCTGAGAAATATGCTGATCCTGGCCCCCTGGAAATCTCTGCACTCACAGGGCAAGGCATCAATCGCCTTAGAACAAGGCTTCTGGAAACCTGTATCGGCAACCTTGAGATTGGAGGTGATGCAGTCATTCCCAATCTGCGGCATAAAAACGCCCTGGTCCAGGCACTTGGGCATATGACAACGCTGATGGAAGGGCTTGAAAACGGCCAGGAAGAAGAAACCCTGGCACTGGATGTTAAAAATTGTATTGACCATCTCGGGACAATTACCGGGGACACTGCGCCTCCGGATATCCTTGACGCTGTTTTTAATAATTTCTGCATTGGGAAATAACAGCCATGGGATGGTCAGGTCTATAAACACCCGGGCTGAAGCCCGCAACAAACAATGAAACAAAAGATATTAAAAAATACAGGATAACATTGGGCGGCCAAGGCGCTTCGCCATTTTGATTCTTGTATCTTGTTTTTAGTTTCATGAAAAAAGGTATACCCATGGACTTGGATAAACATTTTGTAAAATATGAAGCGGTCGTCGGTATGGTGGACCAGGTCTTTGACCGGGTTAAAAAGGAGTTCTCCAAAGAGGTGTTCTGCAGGGAAAAATGTTCTGACTGCTGCTATGCCATTTTTGATCTGACCCTGATAGAGGCCCTGTACCTGAACCACAAGTTTAATGAAAAATTTTCAGGCAATGAAAAAGCTGATCTGATCGCCATTGCCGATAAAACAGACCGGGCTTTGGCCAAAATGAAACGGGACGCCTACAAAAAAGTCAAGGACGGGGCTGACCAGCTTGAAATTGTGGCAAAAATGTCCCAGGAACGGGTCCGCTGCCCCCTTCTGGGTGAAAACAATCTGTGCCTGATGTACGAGTACCGCCCCATTACCTGCAGGGTATACGGGATACCCACCTCCACGGCCGGAGCCTCCCACATCTGCGGTCGGACCAATTTTGTTCAAGGCAAGGCCTATCCCACCCTGAACATGGACAAAATTTACACCCAGCTTCAGCTTTTGTCTGCGGAACTGGTCAAGGAGATCAACTCGTCCAACATTCGGATGCATGAACTGCTTATCCCTGTATCCATGGCCATGGTCACCCTGTTTAACGATGAATTTCTTGGAGTGAAAAAAGATGAGTGAGACCTACTTCTCCCCGGAGGAAATTGAAGAAAGAAAAAAGGCCATTTTCGATGCCATGGGAAAACGGGGCCAGCGGCAGATCATGAAAACAGGGTATGACAACTGGGATCCGTTCCAGGAACCCAAGGATCCCATTGACATCCGCAAGGATAAAACCAAACGGACTTCCCAGGAGCTGATCCGGGAGTTTCTCACAGCCATTGATGCGGATGACTATTCCAACAGCTATGCCCAGGGCGCCCTTGAAATGTGTCTTGGCATCATCAATGACGAGGAAAAAATCAGGGGCATGTTTGATTTTGCCCACTGGTATACAAGACTGCTTGAAAAAGAGGGACATGATCCCCTTTGACCGGGACCGCGCCCTGGAGATTCTGAATAATGCCACGGCACGCCTGACGGCAAGGGCTTATATCCGTGAAATCAGCCGGGAATTTGACCTGACACCATTCCAGGCAAAAAAAGTGCTTACATCCCTTGTGGCGCGCCAGGATGTGGCTTACCAGGATCTGTATGGATCCACCTATGTCATGGAAAGCTTTTCAAAACCGGTCCGGATCACGGACCGGTTTTTTATTCTGCCCCCTGGTATTGAAAGCATTGCCGGTCCCAATGATATCGATATCCGGATAAGCGCGGGGATCTCCTTTGGCACCGGCCACCACCCCACCACCCGGCTTTGCCTGGCTGCCCTGGACAGGCTTTTTTTCTCAACAGGCCTTCCAGGCCACCTCCAGGGCGGCAAAGCAGGGGATATCGGCACGGGGTCAGGGGTGCTTGCCATGGCGGCCTGCCTTGCCGGCATGTCCCAATGCATGGCCTGGGAAACAGACCCCAATGCCGTCTGCGAGGCCTGCAGGAATGTGGCAGCCAACGGTCTTGAAAACAGGGTAAATGTCATTCACGGCATCATGTCAACCCAGGATTTAAAGCTTTCTCTTGTTATGGCCAATTTAAGGTTTCCCACCCTTAAGCAACTTGCATCTGACATTTGTTCCATCCTGGTACCCAACGGACATCTGATTCTTTCAGGGGTCAGGGCCTGGGAAATGGATAATCTGAAAACCCATTACAGGGCCATGGGATTTTCCATAGACTGGGAACGGGAAGCAAAACAGTGGGGGGCCCTGGCCCTGACAAAAAAGCCATAAGGGGAAAGCATGCATCCTGCCATTCAAATTCTTGTACCCGTGCTTCTGGTTTTGGGCGTGTCCCAGGCCAGATGTGATGTGTACAGCTGGACAGACGAAAACGGGATCAGACACTTTTCCAATGTCAGTTCTCCCCAGGGAAAAAAGGCAACACAAATACGAGAATCTGTCAGTTCCGGCCCAAAGAAAGCAGACACATCCAATTTTCTGGTCACAAAGGTTTTTGACGGGGATACGGTGCAGGTTCAAGGGCAGGATCTTGAATTTATAATTCGCATGGTGGCCATTGACGCCCCGGAAACCGGCGGATCAAAAAACAAGGGCCAGCCCTATTCCCAGGAAGCGAAAAACGTTTTAAAGCAACTCATTCAAGGTAAAAAAGTCCGGCTGAAACAATACGGTACCGGCGGGTACAACCGGATTCTGGCAGAAATTTTTTCCCAGGGCATCAACATTAATCTGGCCATGGTCCGCCAGGGGCTTGCCGAAGTTTACCGAGGCAGACTCCCTGAACATCTTGATCCCGGCCCCTACAAGAAGGCTGAGGCTGATGCCAGGCGCAGAAATGCAGGCATGTGGTCCCAGGGGAAGACTTATAAGAGTCCCAAAACATGGCGGAAAGAAAATCCCAGATAAAATGCTTTTGAATTTAACCCTGTAACGTCGTACAGAAAAGTGATTTTTTTGCCTGGGTCAATGATTGTGCGTCCTCATTCCTGTGCAGCTTTATCAATCCAGGCATAACCGTATTCCGTCCGTTGAGTTTTGCCTTGTAAAGCATGGAATCAGCATCCTCAACCAGTTTTACAATATCGACACCGGCCCCCAACTGAGCCACGCCAAAGCTGGCAGTAACCCGTATGTTTAAATGATTAAAGGGGATGTTTAATGCAAATATTTTTTGTCTGAGTCTGTCTGCAAGTTCAATGGCATAGGTTTTATCGGTTTTCGGCAGGATGGCGATAAATTCTTCACCACCGTACCGGGCAAAGACATCTTCTGTGCGTATATTCTGGCGGACCAGTCGGCTGACTTCCTTTAATACCTCATCGCCGCCTAAATGGCCGTAAGTGTCGTTTACAGATTTAAAATGATCCAGATCAAACATAAAAACAGATAATGGATTTTTGTGCCGGTCGGCACCGGCTGCATGCCCTTTAAGCTGAACCTCAAAAGCCCTGCGGTTATAACAGCCGGTCAACGGATCAATGGCTGCGGCATTCTGAAGCTGCTGGATCTTAATCTGTCTTGAGAGGGCCGCAGAACAGCCCCTAAGCACAATATTGACCACATCATCATGAAATAAAGTGATGGGTCTGCTGGGCATCATGTAAATTCGTGAATAACAATTTTCTTCTTTATGGTCGTAATGGACCAGGGAATCCAGACTGAATTTTTCCAGGCACGCATCCTGATCTTCATGGGCATTCAGATAAACCAGATCCTTGGCATCCATAATCTGGAAATCTTTTATGATAATATCTTCTATGGAGGTTTTATACATTCTGGGGTCCAGCCATACATCCACCCCGGCATTTTTTTTGTTCACAAAGGCAAAGAGCCTGTATCCAAGGATATCTTTCAGGCAGTCCGCCACTTCATTTATAATTTCTGCCGGGGATGTTTTTTCATTCAAAGCCACAATGTGACGGGCCAGTTTGTTCTGTGCCTGGGACCTGTGCAGTGAAGATCCGAATACCAGGCCGAAGACGTCTGATAATCTGTGGCTGAATCTATCAAGGGTTTTATTCATGGCACTTCCTATTATTTAAAATTAATTTTTGAAATATTAAAGCAAAAAGTGCGCCAACTCTTTTGATATAAAGTTATATCCTTAGATTTCAGGCTATTATCCCAATTCCACACTTGACGCGAATCTAACAAGCAGGAAAATTTTGCAGGGTTGTGCGTCAGGGGCCTGCCGGACCTCCGCCAAAGGCCTGACATCTAATTTTTTCTGTCATGATATTTCCTTGTCATTTGTTGCTTTTTCAAGTTATCTATTAGGGTGCAACTTCGATAACCTTAGCTATTGACAAGTCAATGAATGAAACAGGCCCGGTTTAATGCCGTTTTTTGAAAAGAATAACACGACTCTGATTTTCCCCAGATACAGGAAATTATCACATAAAATCACCGGAGTCCTGCAGATCTCGGCTGTTCTGTTTATCTTGTTCGTTCTGTTGATTCTTTTTTTGCCTGCCCTGACAGGCAAGCCCCTTTGTCTGATTTTCTTCATGCTCAACGGCGTATTGATTATCCTGTTGCTTTCATGGGTTAAGCGCATGAACACATTTATGAAAGAGACCGGATTGATATTGTCTAATTCAAGGGATTTGATGTGGGCCGTGGATTCCCGGCTGAACGTTACAGCCATTTGCGGAGATCCCGGACATATATCCGGTCACACCGCCATGGCGCTTCTAAATAAACCGTTGGCGTCCATTTTACCCGGGGATGCAAGGGATTGCTTTAATACCCGTATCCGTGAAAACCAGCCCTTCTCCATGGAGTGCCGTATTTCCAACGGTGAAAATTCGACACTTCCGGTACAGATCCTGGCCTCGCCCATTCATGGATCCGGGCAGGATATATTTCACGGCGTCATACGGGATATATCCGATCAAAAAAAACTGCAGGCCCTTGAAAAAGAACTGAACAGCTCAAAAAAATTAAAAAACCTGGGCCTTCTTGCCGGCAGTGTTGCCCATGATCTGAACAACATTCTGGCAGGCATTGCCACCTATCCTGAAATACTTCTTCTCGAAGGTAACCTGGAACCCAAGGTCCGGGAAAGCCTTGGCATTATCAAAAAATCCGGCCAGAACGCCTCTGCTGTGGTCAATGACCTTTTAACCATTTCCAGCGATATCAGGGAGGAGTGTCAGATCCTGAACATCAATACGATTATTGCGCGATTTATGGCTGGACCCGAGTTTAAAAAAATAAAAGCTGCATACGGGAAGGTGGAGATTGACATGCACCTTGAACCGGAACTTTTAACCATATCCGGCTCATATATACATATTGAAAAAAGCATTATGAATCTTGTGGTCCATGCACTTGGGTCGATTGCGGCAACGGCAGGCCCGGGCAACGGCACAATCGTGCTTTCAACGGCCAACTATTATGTGGACAGTGAGAAAAACGGGCACACGGAACACCATCTGTCCCCTGGCGAATATGTGATGCTTGAAGTGCTGGACCCCGGCAAAGAGATACCCCAAGATTGCCTGAATAAAATTTTTGAGCCCTTTTTCATCCAGAAGGAGATGGGCCGATCCGGCACCGGGCTTGGCCTGACCCTGGTAAAAAATACGGTTCTCGACCATCGGGGAAAAATCTTTGTGGCGTCTGATGAAACCGGTACAAAGTTCACACTGCTGTTTCCGGCCCTGCGCTCGGAGCTGCCCATGGCAAATCACCCCGCCGCCATCGAGGAGATCAGGGGAAAAGGGGAAACCCTTCTGGTTGTGGATGACCTGGAAAGCCAGCGTAAAATTGCAGAAACCATCCTTAAAGAATTGGGATACAAGGTTTTCAGCGTTGCCAACGGGGTCAGTGCCATTTCTTTCATCATGCAGACCCCTGTGGATCTAATACTTTTAGACATGGTCATGACCACATCCATTTCCGGGCTTGAAACTTACCGGCTGATCAAAAAAATACGACCGGACCAAAAAGCCATTATTGCAAATGGACATTCGGAATCAGAAGATGTATTAAAAGCCCAGTCTCTGGGTGCAGGTGCCTTTATTAAAAAGCCCTACACCATATTGGATATGGGCATTGCCGTAAAAGAGGAGCTTGACAGATAATGGATATTTTAAAAACAAAGGCAGATATGCAGGCCTGGTCTGCTGACAAAAAAAGACAGGGAAAGACCATCAGTTTCGTTCCCACCATGGGATACCTCCACAAAGGACATGTTTCGCTGCTTGACATAGGCAGGCCTTTAAGTGATGAACTGGTCCTGAGTATTTTTGTCAATCCCACCCAGTTTAGTCCCGATGAAGACCTGGACGCCTATCCCAGCAATACCGCGAATGATCTCGATCTGGCGCAGAAGGCAGGGGTGACAGCGGTTTTCCTTCCGGATAAAAGCCAGATGTACGGGCCTGACTACCAGACCCATGTCTTTTTGGACCATCTTCCCCAATACCTGTGCGGCAGGTCCCGCCCGGTCCATTTCGGGGGAGTGGCCACGGTGGTGACCAAACTGTTCAACATTGTCATGCCCGATGTGGCGATTTTCGGAAAAAAAGATTTCCAGCAGCTTGCCATTATCAGGCAGATGGTGAAGGATCTGGATTTCAATATCCGGATCATCGGCGGAGAGATTATCAGGGAGGAAGACGGATTGGCCATGAGTTCCAGAAATGCCTATCTTACGACGGCGCAGCGCGCTTCAGCCGTCTGTCTTTCCCGGGCCATCAGCCTTTTAAAACAAAGGGTTGCCCAGGGCGTCCGGTCTGTGCCGGATCTTGTCAGGGAGATGGAAACTTTTATTCTCTCATTTGACCACACCCGGGTTGATTACATTGAAGTGTGCCATCCCCGGACCCTTGAGCCGGTGGAAATCATCCAGGCAGAAACGCTTGTGGCCCTGGCCGTGCAGGTGGGAAAATCAAGGCTGATTGACAATGCCCTTATTGGGCCGTCCTGACCTCTTTTTGAACCGGCGGCTTCACGAGGACAATCACCCGGCACTCCTTTAAAAAGATGTGGCGTTCGGTTGCCCTGTCCAGGGTTTTGGCGTCTGCCATGCTCATCACAATGGCATCGGTTCTGTCTCCGGTTTTTCTTAACGCCTTGACCACCAGGGGATTTAGTCCGACCCTGTCAGACGCAAGGGCCTGGTCCATGTCGCATAAATAGGCGCAAACCCCGTTCTGCACGGCAAATTCCCGGCTTACAAAAACAGATGAATAGATTTCCCGGCCCTGTTCACTGACAATGGTAGGATAAAGGACAAGCTCAAGATTCAACGTCCTTGCATCCACAATCAGTCCGGTATATGGTCTGGTGCCGGCAACTGCTGAAGGTGTGTTTTTAACCGGTTCAGCCGTACCCTGGTTCAATTCTCTGCGGATCTTGGAGATCTGCCGGATATGGTCCGGGAGTACCAGTTGAAGAAACCCGCCATAGAATGGGGCCTCCACCCGGACTTCCACATCCAGGGCAGAGGTATACAGTTGACGGCGAATCCGGGCATCCTGGGCTATCTTCTCAATCCCGGCAAGAATGGCATCATGGGTAGATGCGTATTCCCCAACCGTCAGATCATTTGAAATTTTCATCTGCTTGAGAACGGCGATCAGATTCCGGATGGCGCAGGCCCTGGCAGATCCCGGCATGGCCATCGCCTTTCCTTCGGCATTGATCTCAGGGGCGGCATGGCCTGTGGCGGTGACAAGGCCGGTTGTCCAGTTTATGTATCCGTTTTCAAGGGGTTGAATACATTGGGGTAAGGCTTGTGCCGGAAATATTGCCACACTCAAAACCACGGCCCCTAAAATCAGCAGTTGATGGGTTTTCATAGAATCTCCCAGGCCTTAAATGAAGCAGGAATTTGGATTGGCTGACAAATAAAACGCCCCCAGGGCTTTTCGCTGTTATCTACACAGGTTTAAATTTTTTTGTTCTTGTACCATGAATTAAATCCGGCTAAGGTATAAAATGTACCTGTAAGAAAGTCAAGAAAAGGAGGATATTATGGATTTATCTTATAGTTGCGTTAATCATAATTGTTCGTTCCCTGGGGCAAATTCCTTTGAAATGACATTCAAATCAGAATCCATCATGGATGAGAATAATGTCGCCAGCCTGTTCTGCCCTTTTTGCGGAAATGAATTAATTCTGGTACGGGTTCCGGATGTATTCCCGGAAAATTTATCAAAGGACAGGACAATATAGCCTATCTGAATCAAAGGTAATTTGTTTCGGGTCAGCCTGAAAAAATTGGTGAAACCCACCCTTTTGCACATTTTCATGTCGCATACCCTGGCATAAAAAAGGCCGATCTCACACATGACGTCGTGGATCGGCCTTTTCTTTGTTCGAGTTGACTAACTTAAAGTTCAATCTGTCGATTGGGTTTTAAGCTGCCTCTTTCCCCAGGGTGATGCCAATTTCCAGCGCTTTCTTGTTCATATCAAAGAAAGCTGCGGGCATGGCGTCCTGAATAACGCTTATAGCTGATTCGGGTTTACAGATGCCTGTCGCACCGATCAGAGCCCCAAGTACACAGACACTGTAAACAATCGGTTTTCCGATTTCTTTAACAACTGTGTCATACATGGGCAATGCTAGGATCTTGGCATTAATATTGCCAGGTTTAACATACCTTGGGTCAATGATCATGAGGCCACCCGGTTTAATCAGGGAAGCATATTTATTATAGCCTTCCTGCATCAGGGCGACAAAAACGTCAGCCTCTTCAACCTTGGGGTAATAAATATTGCCTGCTGAAATTAAAATGTCGGCACGGGTAGCACCGCCCCGGGCAGCAGCACCGTAGCTCTGGGACTGAATAGCGTTTTTGCCCTCAAAGATGGTAGCAGATCTGGCAAGGATAATGGCTGTAGTGATGACCCCTTGTCCGCCAGAAGCTGTAAAAACAATTCCTGTTGATTCCATTATGCCTATCCTTTCTTCATTACCTTGTCAATGACGTTTTCTTGGTAAGTTTCGCAATATTCGGGTGCTACTTCATCAACAAAAACGCCGCGTTGAATAAGATCCGGATTATCTGCCAGTTTTTTGGAACCCATGGGTACGGTATTGTCCTTGTACCATTCCATCATCTGGGGTGCCTCACCGGCCTTATTTTTTCTGCCGAACTGGGTTGGGCACATGGATAGAATTTCAACCACTGAAAAACCTTTGTGTTCAATGGCTTTTTTGATTGTATTCTGGGCTTCTTTGGCATGGTAAACGGTAGTTCTCGCCACAAAAGTTGCACCAGCGCCTTTGGCCAGCTCCATCAGATCAAAGGAACGATCGGGAACGCCATAGGGGGCTGTACTTGCTTTTACACCACAGCCGGACATGGGTGAGTACTGTCCGCCGGTCATGCCGTAAATGCGGTTGTTCATAACGATGGCCGTTATATCGATATTTCTTCTGCAGGCATGGATAAAGTGGTTGCCGCCGATGGCCGTGGAGTCACCGTCGCCAAAGGGGACAATAACTTTCAGGTTGGGGTTGGCAAGCTTAACGCCTGTGGCAGTGGGAAGAGCTCTTCCGTGCATGGTATGCGCCGTATTGAAATCCAGATACCCGGAGATTCTTGAAGAACAACCGATGCCGGAGATTACGGAGACGTCATTGTTGTCTAATCCCAGATCATGAATGGCCCGAAGCAGGGCACCCATGACAGTTCCGTGTCCACATCCGGGACACCACATCTGGGGGAAAAATTGAGCCCGGATATATTTTTTTACATCAAATTCTGTATCGCTCATGCTATACCCCCTTTCCTGTGATCATTCTCAAAGCAGCTTTAATGTCAGATGGCTTGATGATTTGGTTGTCAACCCGGTTAGAGAAGAAAACCTTTTCTGGCTGAGCCACAACACGTTTTACCTCATTAACAATTTGACCCATATTCATTTCAGCTACAATCACGGCCTTGGCATTGGCACATTTTTCTCTGACAATGTCACCTGCAAAGGGCCATACGGTCTGAAGTTCTAACACGCCGACCTTGATGCCCAACTGATTCCGATAGTCTTCGGCAGCCTGGATGGCGGATCTGGTTGTCGTGCCATAGGCAACGATGACATAGTCAGCATCATCCATGTAGTACTCTTTGTACCTGGCAAGCTCGTTGGCTTTATTTTCGATTTTATCGACCAGGTGGTGGATCAGGGCGTCAACATTTGCGGGACTGACGTCGGGAAATCCCATGATGTTATGATGAAGGCCGGTCACGTGGAAACGATGGCCTGCACCGAAATCGGACATGGGACGCTGGCCGTTTGCATCGGTAAGATAGGGATAGTATTGTTCACCTACGGGAATCTTGGTTCTGATTCTATCGATAACTTCGATCTCGCCGGGTTCGGGAATGACCACTTTCTCTCTCAAATGCTGGGTGGCCTCGTCAAACATAAGAATAACGGGCGTCCGGTATTGTTCAGCGAGATTAAATGCTTCAACCGTGATTTTAAATACATCCTGAAGGTTGGAAGCGGTCATGGCAATAATGCTGTGATCTCCATGGGAGCCCCATCTGGCCTGCATCGTGTCGCCCTGGGCTACATGGGTGGGGTTACCTGTGGATGGCCCGCCTCTCTGGATATTGGCGATAACACAGGGGGTTTCAGTCATACAGGCGTATCCGATACCTTCCTGCTTTAAGGAAAATCCCGGGCCGGAGGTTGCGGTCATGACCTTTTTCCCGGCAAGGGCTGCACCGATAATGCAGGCCATGGAGGCGATTTCGTCTTCCATCTGGATGAATTTGCCACCTCTTTTGGGAAGCGCCGCAGCTAAACCCTCTGCAACTTCTGAAGACGGAGTGATGGGATAACCTGCAAAAAAGTCACACCCGGCATAAAGGGCGCCTTCAATACAGGCATCGCTTCCTGGAATAAATTGGATATTTTGAGTCATTATTTATTCCCCTTCCTTTACTATAATTTGAATTGCCAGATCAGGGCACCGAAGTTCGCAAAGCTTGCATCCAATGCAGTCTTCAGGGCGGGCTGCCACAGCTTTTTCATCGCTGTTCAGTTCCAGAACCTGTTTGGGGCAGAAGTGAACGCAAATGCCGCACCCCTTGCACCAGCTCTTGTCAATAATGTGTTCGATGGATTTTCCTTTTGCCATAATTTCCTTATCCTCGGTTTAAAACCGGATTAAATTGGGGCATGTGGTTAAGAGATCTAAACGTGCTTGTCAATGTTTTCCAAACATAGTCGCTATGGACGGAGTTGGTGTTGAAACCCAAATGGATGTCCATATCGAATATGGAAAGCTTGCTCTTAAGGTTTAAGGGTAAATCTAATTGCCGCATTAAATTTTTTCACCCATGGTTTGTTAAAAATTCACCATCCTCCTCTATCAAAAAAAAAAGCTGTTTACAACTTTTTTCTCGTTTTTTTTAATCAGGTCCTAATAAAACTTCAGACCTTGATCATTGTTTCGGTCCTGACATAAAATAGAAAAAAATAAAGGCGTACCGCCAAGCCGTTGCCGGTACGCCTTGCAGGCGCGTCAATCGGGAAGTCCACGGGGTGATCAGGTGGGATAAAAAACCGAAACGACGCGTCGTGGTGCTATATGACGTTTAGAAGTTAATCTGCCATTTGGCACCAAAGTAGGTGATTTGATCCTGGGTGTCTTCATAGTAGTCAATCAAACCGATTTCCGGTGTAATGGTGACGCCCGGTGCCAGGGTAATGGGCGCTTGCAGATAGTAGGCAAAGAGGCCGTCGCCGCTAGAGGCGCTATCATATTCGTTTTGCATAGAACCAAAGCCGGCTTCAATGGCGAACATCTCATCGAAGGTGTATCCGACCACGATTTCTGCGCCAAAGTTTTCCACGTCATCAACCTGGCCTGTTCCGGTATTGATTGCGGCATAGCCTTTGCCATAATCCGTTCCTGAGGTGTTGCAGGCAATCATGTTACCGGCGTTCTGGCCGTAGAAAACAACCGTCCCCAGCTTAAAACCGGCAATCTGCGCGGTGCTCCTGATCATGATGACATAGGAATCAACATCTTCGTTATCATTGTATTCAAACGTGGTGTAACCTGCAGCAATATCAATGCCTGCATTGCCTCCCATATTGATGCCGTAGGAAACTTCGATTCTGGGGATCACCACCTGGGTGTTGGCACTTGAAGTACCGCCGCCTACAGTATAATATGTTGTATTTGTAGAGATCGCAGCAATCTGGAATTCGTCAAACTTCAGTTTGATCTGAGGATGACGTCCGGGGTAGGGGTCGCCATAGCCATGCAGTCCATTGTCGTCGTTCCATACCTGACAGGACACGGGAAGGTACATGGGGGTGTAATCCTGACCGACAGTTAATGTGCCAGCACCAAAGTCCCAGGCACCGTAAAGCAGGCGGATGTTGGCGTTTCCACCAGAAGTGCCATATTCAAAACGGCCGGTCAGTTCATCGCTGACCTTTACCTTGGCCCCGATCCTCGCATTGCTTTGCAAACCCTCGCTAAAGTCGACCTGGTCTTTCAGATCGCTGTCTTCCCAGAACGTTGATACCCGGGCAGATCCGTAAAAATTCCAGTCCGAAGCAATGGCTGTTCCTGCACACAAAAACACCATGGCGGATAACAGGCCCACGATTTGTTTTTTCATTTTTTTCTCCTTTTAAAAAAAAATAAAATATTAGTGTCTGCCCCGTCATCCTCCCCATGGAGTGCATAGCGGCCAGACACGCCCGTATAATTGCAAGCCATAAACATGCCAAACAATAACACATTGATATTAAAAAGTTTTATTTTGCACCCAAATCAACCCCGCGAGATTTCGAGGGGTAAAAATGCCAAATACGGTATTTTGGACAGGCGAGTTGTTTATTTCAGTTTTGAAATGACGGTATTCCCAGCTTTTTCATCCGGCTTCTCAGTGTGCTGGGATGGAGTGCAAGAATGGCCGCCGCCCCTTTGGGGCCTTCAATCCGGCCCTGGGTATGGCAAAGAACATTGCGGATATGACTGGCCATCACATGATCAAGGGATTTGAGCCCGTGGTTTTTACAAACTTGCGCGATCCGATCCTGTGAAAAAGGTGCCGCAGTTAAGGGAAGGGCATCAAAATCAAGCATTGTTTTCCTGTCCAACTCCCTGCCACGCCGGATAAGTGTCCTTTCCACAATGTTTTTCAGCTCTCGCACATTGCCCGGCCACGGCTGCTCCTGGAGCCGGGCCAGTCCTTTAGGGCTGATTTCCGGGATATGGCCAAGATTCATTTCCACAGCCATTTTACGCACAAAATACCTGACCAGGCTCTCAATGTCCTGGGGCCTATGTCTTAAAGGCGGAATATGGATGAGAAAAACAGCCAGCCGGAACCAGAGATCATCCCGGAATGCCCCTTGGGCCACCATCTGTCTGAGATCTCGGTGGGTGGCGCAGATAATACGGATATCAACGTTCACGGGGTGCTCTGAACCCACCCGGCAGATCTCGCCGGTTTGAATGGCCCTGAGCAGCCGCACCTGGACCGGCAACGGAAGCTCTCCTACTTCATCAAGGAACAGGGTGCCGGTATCGGCCTGTTCAAATTTCCCTTTTCTCCGGCAGATGGCACCGGTAAACGACCCTTTTTCATGCCCGAACAGTTCACTGTCCACAAGATCTTCGGGGATGGCGCCGCAGTTTACTTTAACAAAAGGGGAACCGGCCCGGGGCGACCCGTAATGGATGGCATTGGCAATGACCTCCTTTCCGGATCCTGTTTCGCCGAGCAGCAGCACAGGGCTGTTAAATCCGGCCACCTGCCGGACCCGCACCATGACAGGCTTTAGTCCGGTATTTTTGCCGATAATATCCAGATCGGAAAAAAAATTTTTTTCTTCCGGAACCGATGTGCAGTCAAAGACAGGTCCTGTGCCGGATCCTGGATTGGTGAAATCAAGCAGCCGGCTGCACAAAGAAAATATTTCAGCATCCTGCAAGGTATAACGGTACCCGGCTTGGGAAAATACAAAGACAATGCCGGTTTTATCGTTGTCCGCCTTAATCTTCATGACCATACCCGAGCATCCTGGTAGAGGTGCGGCCTGCAGGAACAATTCGTTTACAGGATCATTTCTATCCGGCCCGGACCTGATAATCGCCGGAGAGGCATCGTCAAGGGTGGAAACGGTGTTTATACTCTTTTTGCCCAGACAGACGCCACGTGTCAGCGGGGCCTGATCCGGCGCAATGATATCATTCATTTGAAGAATTGTTTCATTTTTAAGGCTTATAAAACCCAGGGAAATGCCATCCACCGGCATATGTTGCCGTAAAAACCGCCGGCATCCTGAAACAAGGACTGTTTTTTCCAGATGACCACAAATCATTTTTGTCGCATCAAGCAACACATCAAATTCTTTTTGATCCATAATAAGAACTCCCGGCTGGTCAGTTCGTGTTTTTTCTTCCGTATGGTATGCCCAGTTTTTTCATTTTGTTCCGCAAGGTGCTCGGATGGATTTCCATCAGCGCCGCTGCCCCGTCACTGCCCTGGATTTTACCGTGGGTTAACTCAAGGACATGCCGGATATGGGCCTCAACAACCTGATTCAGGGCCAGGCTGTCCGGCCGGGACAAAACAGGCAGTGCATCACCGGGATCAATTAAAAGAGAGAGTGATAATTTCAGGGGCTGGCCCGGTGACCGGGTTGTATTTTCAATAATAGCCCGTTCAACCAAATTTTCAAGTTCCCGGACATTGCCGGGCCACGCATAGGATTTCAGGTTTTCGATATCACCGGGCTCCGGTACCGGTATGTACCGGGTTTTCATCTCCCGTGCTTTTCTTTGGATGAAGTGGGACACCAGGGCGGGCAAATCATCCGGGCGTTGTCTGAGCGGCGGGATGGTAATGGGAAACACATTTAACCTGAACCATAGATCTTCCCGAAACTGCCCTAGGCAGACCATCTCTTCCAGATCCCGATTTGTGGCGGCAATGATACGGATATCCAGAGGAATGGGGGCACTGCCCCCCACCCGCTCAATCTCTTTTGTCTGCAGCACCCTCAGCAGCCGAACCTGGGCAGCCAGTGGCAGTTCCCCGATTTCATCCAGAAACAGGGTCCCTTTATCGGCACGTTCAAACCGCCCCCGCTTCAGGGCTGAAGCTCCGGTAAATGCGCCCTTTTCATGGCCGAAAAGCTCACTATCCACAAGGTTTTTCGGGATGGCTCCGCAATTGACTTTAATCAATGGACCGCTGGCCCTGGGCGATGAAAAGTGGATGGCATTGGCAATAACTTCCTTACCCACACCGGTTTCCCCAAGAAGCAGAACCTGACTGTTCAGCGGTGCGACCTGGCCGACCATTTCCATGACCTGCTTTAGCCCGGATTCAGCACCGACAATCTCATCCCCTGAAATTTTATGCAGCTGCTGGCTAAGATACTGATTATCATCGGAAAGCAGATTTTTAAGATGCATCACCTCCTGGTGGCGAAGGGCATTGCCTAGGGCAACGGCAAAGGGATCGTGGAGCAGGGCCAGCAGGCGTTCGTGTTCCCGGGTATACCGCTCAAATCCTTTAACCATCACGCTGACGGCACCGATCCATGTTTTGTCAATTTTGAGACTGAGCACCATTTCGGACATATCTTTTTCACCCATGCCCTCCCAAACATAACGGGCCATAATATGTTCCCCGGGATGATGATACCGCGTTACCACTTTTTGCCTTCCCAGTTCAATGAATTGGGCCGCCTCCATGGAAAGGGGAATGATTGACGGCCTATGGATGAAATGGGGGGAATAGCGGGCAGCGACCATTGACAGCTTCCGGGTGCCGGGATTACAGGTCTGCACGGAAATAGCGTCGCAGGGGATATGTGTCTGCAAAAAGTCATAGGTCATTTTCAAGACCGTATCAATATCCAGGCTGCTGCAGATCCGCATGGTTGCCTGGTGAAAAAAATCCAGATTTTTTTTCACGCGTTATCGTCCCTTTGCTCATGACATCTTACACTATTTCCTTGCATATTTTTTCAGTGGAACATCTCCTGTTCGATAAGATTTTATATGAAACTAGAAACAAGATACAGGAAACAAGAGAGCGAAGCGCCTGGGACGCCCATTTTAGCCCGCATTGTCGGCGTTTTTAGTTTCATTGTTCGTTGTGGGCCGAAGCATGGCAGGTGATATGTCAGGTCGGCCCATGGTCGTTATACCACGGTATGTTGTAAGTTTTAATGATCAGCCGTGGCGCAGCTTAAACTGAACCAGAAAGACCAGGATACCGGCAATATAGCCAAGCACCGCCAATCCGCTGATTTTTTTCACATACCAGAAAAAATTAATTTTCTCCAGACCCATGGCAGCCACCCCGGCAGCCGAACCAATGATCAGCAAAGAGCCGCCGGTTCCTGCACAGAAGGCCAGGAAGGTCCACAAGAAATTGTCTGTGGTAAACTGATGGACATCATACATCCCCATTGACGCTGCCACCAGGGGCACATTGTCGATAATCGAACTCATAACACCGATCACCGCAACAATAATACTCTGCTCACCAATGTTTTGATTCAGCCAGATCGCCAGGGCGGACAGGATGTGAGAATCTTCCAGGGTTGCCACCGCCAACAGGATACCGATGAAAAAGAGAATAGACGCCATATCGATTTTGGCCAGGGCATGCACCATGGTCAGGGGCTGTTTTTCCTCGTCAGACTTATACCTGTGGATAAGCTCGCCAATCAGCCAGAGTACCCCAAGACCGCAAAGAATCCCCATAAAGGGCGGTAAATGGGTTGTCTCCTTGAATACCGGCACCATGACCAATGATCCTAATCCGACAGTGAACATCAGGTTACGTTCGAAGTTTGTGGTTGTTCTGGACCCGGCCGGTTCTGCCTTTTTTCCCACCTGCTTGCCCCGCAGCATAAAACTGACAACAATCAACGGGATAACAAGATTGGCAACAGAGGCCAGGAAGACCGATTTAACGACCCCGAGCGAAGAGATCTGGCCGCCGATCCAGAGCATGGTTGTGGTCACATCACCAATGGGCGACCAGGCCCCGCCGGCATTGGCGGCAATCACAATGACCCCTGCAAAAATCAGCCGGTCATCATGATTGTCCAAAAGTTTTTTGGTCAATGACACCATGACAATGGTGGTGGTCAGGTTATCCAGCATGGCGCTGAGAAAGAACGTGACAAGACCGATGAGCACGATCAGAACACTTTGGCTGGTGGTGGTAATCCGGGATGTGATCACCTCAAATCCGTCATGGGCATCCACCAGTTCAACAATGGTCATGGCCCCGAGCAGAAAAAAAATAATCTGGGCAGTGGACGCAAGGTTTTCATTGAGCTGTTGGGTTACCAGATGGTGGTCGCCTGTGGAAACCGCGTAAATGGTCCACATGATGCCGGCACCCAGCAGGGCGGAAGCCGACTTGTTTACCCGGAGCGGGTGTTCAAAAGCAATGGCCGAATAAGCCAGAACAAAAACAACAATTAATAGCGTATGCATAACGCCTCCTTAAATTAAAAAGACAACCGGCAAATATAACACCACAATTTTTTATTACAATAGGGTTACAATAAAACCACAAGGCCGTGATGGTGAAGCCTGAAACGCTCCTTGCTTTTGGTTCAATAAATGTGTTTAAAAAGCAGGCATTTTACTCTACAATGCGCAGCCATCCGAATAAAGTGAATAAAAGGAGACCCTCTATGTTTGACTACCCCTTATACCTGAAACAGCTGACAGCAGGAGAACCGGTCAACAACCCTTTTCTGGATTTTTTACAGATAAAGGTTGAGGCGGTTGAAAAAGGATATGCCCGGTTCAGCATGGAAATCCGGCCTGAATTTCTCCAGGGCGCCGGGATCATGCAAGGCGGTTTAGGCATTGCCCTGTCCAGTGAAGCAGCCGCCCATGCGGTGATGAGCACCCTGGCACCAGGTGAAAACCTGACAACCATTGAACTGAAAAACAACTTTCTGTCCATGGCGTCCAAGGGCCGTCTGATCGCCGAAGCCACGGTGTTCAAACGGGGCCGGACCCTTGTCATTGTAGACTGCCGGGTCACAGATGAGACGGGAAAAGATATTTCCAGAAGCAGTGCCACTTTGATGGTGATCCCGCCCAAGGCCGATGAATGAGGAGTTGCTTATGACCAGGGAATACGATGTGGCCATTATCGGGGCAGGCACAGCCGGACTGACGGCCCAGGAAGAGGTGGTAAAACACACAGACAACTACGTGCTTATAGATGACGGACCCTTGGGAACCACTTGTGCAAGGGTGGGGTGCATGCCCTCCAAAGCATTGATTGCCGTGGCCGATGACTTTCACAAGTGCAGTTTTTTTGATGAATATGGTATTCGCGGCGCCCGGGGTCTGGTTCTGGATTATAAACGGATCATGGCACGGGTCCGGTCCATGCGGGATGAATTTTCAGGGGGCGTGATCCGGGAGATGTCCGGGTTCATGGATAAGGTGATTCGGAAACGGGCCAGATTTCTGGACCCCAATACCCTGGATTTAGGGGACCAGACCATCCGGGCCAAACGCATCATCATTGCCACCGGCTCAAAGCCCTTTATACCTGATCCATGGCTGCCGTTTAAAGCATTTATCATTGACACGGACCAGTTTTTTGAACTTGAAACCCTGCCCCAAACCATGGCTGTGTTTGGTTTGGGTGCCATCGGTATTGAGCTGGGACAGGCCCTGCACCGGCTAGGGGTCCAGGTGACCGCCGTCAGCCGCCGTAAAACCGCAGGCGGCCTGACCGACCCCAAACTTGCCGAATATGCCTTTGACCATTTTTCCAAGGAGATGCACATAGAACTTGGCACCGCTGAAATCCTGGGCAGGACCGAAACCGGACTGGACGTGGGATGCGGCAGCAAACGCTGGTCCGTGGACCGGGTGCTGATAGCCACGGGCAGACGGCCCGTGTTTCACGATTTAAACCTTGAAAACCTAAAGGTTGACCTGGATGCCAAAGGGATGCCGGTCTTTGACCCTGAAACCCTTCAGGTGGGGAACCTGCCCGTATTTCTGGCCGGGGATGTGAACGGGCTCAGGCCCATTCTCCATGAAGCTGCCGATGACGGCACCATCGCAGGCTACAACGCCTGTGCCGGGGCCATGGCCCGATTTAAAAAACGCACGCCGCTGCAGATCACCTTTTCTTCGCCGGATATCGCTATTGCAGGCCTGTCCCACAAGGCCCTGACGGAAAAAGGCATTGATTTTGTGGTGGGCGAAGCGTCCTGGGAAGAACTTGGACGGGCCAGAATGATACTTGGAAAAGCCGCCGGAAGGGCCAGAATTTATGCCGACCCCCAAAAGGGCCGGTTGCTGGGTGCAGAAATTATGGCCCCGGCCGGCGAGCACATGGCCCATCTTCTGGCCTGGGCCATGGGGGCGAATCTGACAATCAAAGAGATTCTGGGTATGCCCTTTTACCACCCCGTACCTGAAGAGGCGCTTCTGGATGCTTTTCTCCAGATCGCCGCACAGGTCAATGTGCCTGTGCCCATGCCAATCCTGGAAAAAATTGTGGGCAGGCCCCATGGAGAATAATAAAACAGATCCGGTGAACCGGTTTTTGGCTGATGCCAAGTCCAGGGCTCAAACCCACGATATTGACATGCTGGTTTTCGGCAACGAGGCGGCAGACCTGGATTCCGTGGTATCGGCCATTGGTCTTGCCTGGGTGCTGGGAAACGGCAGAAAGTCCTGTTCAGCCCTGCCTTTGATTCCCATTAAAAGAGACGATTTCCGCCTGAAAACTGAAAGCCGGTGGGTGCTCTCGCAAACTGGCATTGATGCTGAAAATCTTTTTTTTCAGGACGATGTCCTGCCATTGAATACACTCATGTCCCGTGCCAGGGCGCTGGCCCTGGTGGACCATAACCGGCTGGCAAACGGGTTTTCAAAACACGAAAAAAAAGTCAGGCTCATCATGGATCACCATGAAGACTTGAACCTGTACCCCAAGGCCCTGCGCCGGATTGAACCTGTGGGTTCCTGTGCCACCCTGGTGGGCCAAGACCTGATCAATGGCAGCGGGGGAGGTAGCGGGGGAGGCACTGCAAGGGGAATTCCCGGAAATCTGGCCGCCCTTTTGCTCGGGGCCATTCTGATCGACACGGTCAATCTTGACCCCAAGGCCGGGCGGGCAACCCCCAGGGACCATGCCGTGGCAAAGCATCTGCAGCCCATCGCCGGCCTGGACACCGACGGTTTTTACCAGGGCATCCGTGCCGCTAAATCAGACATCCGGGATATGGACACAAGGGACCTGCTCAGACGGGACTGCAAGACATTCCAATTCAACAAGGTAACCTGCACCGTTGCATCGGTGCCTTTGGCTCTTGAACAATGGATGGAAAGGGACATGGGCCTTGCCAGCGGCATTGAAACCTATGCAAGGGAAATGCAGGCAGATATTCTGATGACCATGAACACCCAGCGCATCCCTGAATTTTCACGGGGGATTGCAGTATTCTGCAAATCCCCCGTTCTTTTCACAACCATATCCGCCATGCTGGCATCCAACCTTGACCTGGAAATAATCCCCCCGCCCCAAGGCTTTAACTGCGGCGGCGTTCACTTTTTCCGCCAGGGTAATCTGAGCCTGTCCCGAAAAAAACTTGAGCCGATGCTGTCCCGGTATTTTTCAAAATGTGAACACCTCCATTAGCCTGCCCGGCAAAACCTGGTGTTGAAAGGATCAGGCCCTGGATATATATTTTCTGGTTTCGGTGTTGACCTTGACCATCTCTCCGTTTTCAAGATATTCAGGCACCTGGATTTCAATCCCGTTGGAAAGGGTGGCAGGTTTTGTCCGGGCCGTAGCGCTGGCCCCTTTGACGCCCGGAGCGGTTTGTGTGATTTCAAAAACAAGGGACGCGGGAATTTCAATGGCCACCAGATCGCCGTCAATGAACATGCCCACAATATCTTCCATGCCGTCGGTGAGCCAGACCAGCTCGTCTTCAATGCTGTCTTGGGCAATCATATACTGGGCATATTCCACACTGTCCATGAACACATGCAGGTCCCCGTCCGGATAGATGTACTGGACAGATTTTCGTTGAAGGTCCACATCATTGAGCATATCATTGCCTTTGTATGAGGCTTCATATTTCTGCCGGGTCTTGATACTGCTGAACCTGACCTTGTAAAGGGTGACAGCGCCCCTTGCCGACGGGGTTCTTACATCAATATGTTTAACCAGATACGGTTCACCGCTGATGTCTACCACCTGGCCTTTTTTTAAATCACATGCTTTGGGCATACCTGTCTCTCCTATAATAAAACCTTCATTGCTTTGATAAAATTTACACTCAGGCCACAGACTTTTTTTGCCTGTTTACCAGCACAAAGGGTTTAAAGCAAGTTTTTATATGAAACCGGAGACAAGGGACAAAAAACAAGAGGGCGAGGCGCCTGGGCCCCCATTTTAGCCCCGTATTGTCGGTGTCTTTAGTTTCATTGCAGTGGCCAACGACTGGCCTTTGCCGTTGATGAAAGACCGCCATATTCAAAATCTGTCCTTAATGGATTGAATCGCTTCATCTGCCGCATCCTTGAGATCTGTGTGGGACAGGGTCTCCTTCTGGGCAGCAATCCAGTCCCGGGTATCCGGGGTGCCGATTTCACCTAGTGTATACAGAATATCTCCCTGAACAGGCATATCTTGGGTGCTGAATGCATCAATTAAAATTTTTTCCAGGTCAGCGCACAGGGCGGGTGCTTTTTCGGCAAGGGCTTCCACCACCACCATGGCGCCTAAACGCACGGACCAGGTTTCGTGGAGAAGAAGTCCGGAAAATCCTTTGAACAACCGGTTGGACCCGAGCATCCGCTCGGTGATCCACGCTGCCCGGCCATCCTCCAGTATGGTTTTCAGGGCCATGGTATCCAGGTCCATGCTCTCCTTGTTGACGATCATGTCCACAATTTCTTCTTCTGCCACTGCCCCGGTCCATCGGGTATCATCATCCAGAATCAGGCAGGGGGCGGACATTACCTTGTCTTTCCGGGCTTTTTCAGGGAACAGGGATCCGTCAATGATGTGAAGATGGATTTTTTCACAGGCACCTGCCAGGGGGATGAGCCGCTCAACCATCCCCGGGCAATGGGGGCATTGCAGGGCAATATACAGGGTCAGCCGGCAGGGCACGTCGATATGGTTCAAGATTTTCTGGATACCATCATCCGGACCAGGTTTGTCAAGGGCGTCCAGGCTTTTTAAAAAAGGTGGCAGTTCACGTTCCAGGGGCAGGGCTGAATATAGAATATTGTTTTTCAGGAAAAAACCGGGCAGGTCCGCAGGTTGACTGCTGTCTGTCCAGGATATGGAAGCCGATATCTCCTGCCATTGCCGGGCAAACGCCTCGAACCTTTTTTGCTCGGGATGTTCTGTGGCTGCAATGCTTAAGGCCGGGCGCCCCAAAGGCGTCCAGGCCCTGATCCGTTCTTTGGTTATATTGTCCATTATTACGCTCCATTTGAATTGGGTTGCCTGTATCCGGTATTATCAGAATTTGGGTTTTAAATTATTGCTCTTCGGACGGGTTGTTAGGTTTTAGGTGTTAAGTTTTAGGTTTTAGGTGTTCGGAAATAGAAATTCCTATACTTTTAAATTAAGGGCAAATCATGTACATAATAGCCTGACACTCAATTAATTTTCCACGGACAAGGTTCAATGAAATATATAGCAGATCTGCATATCCATTCAAAATATTCCCGGGCCACGGCCAAAAATCTGGACCTGGAGCATATTTACCTCAACGCCCAGGTTAAAGGCATTACCCTGGTGGGCACAGGGGATTTTACCCATCCTGCCTGGATCCAGGAGATCGAGACAAAGCTTGTGCCTGCCGAACCCGGGCTGTTTGCATTAAAAAATGAGATTGCAAGGCAGATTGACGCCGATGTGCCGGCCCCGTGCAAAGGACCTGTGCGTTTTATCCTCCAGGCTGAGATCTCCAATATATATAAGAAGGACGAAAAAGTCCGCAAAAACCATAACCTGGTCTATATGCCGGATCTGGACACGGCAAAGAAGTTCAATGCCCGCCTGGATGCCATCGGCAATATCAAATCCGATGGCCGCCCCATTCTCGGGCTGGATGCAAGAAATCTGCTGGAGATCATGCTGGAAACATCTGACCAGGGCTTTTTTGTCCCGGCCCATATCTGGACACCCTGGTTTTCCATGTTCGGGTCCAAGTCCGGATTTGATACCATTGAGGAATGCTTTGGTGATTTAAGTTCCCATATCTTTGCCTGTGAGACTGGCTTGTCATCGGATCCGCCCATGAACTGGCGGGTGAAAAATCTGGACAGGGTCCGGCTGATATCCAACTCAGACGCCCATTCCCCTGGATTTCTGGGCCGCAACGCTTCGGTGTTTGATACGGATCTGGCCTTTGGCGCGGTGCGGCGTGCCCTTGAAACCCATGATCTTACAGCCTACAAAGGCACCCTGGATATGTATCCCCACCAGGGAAAATACCACTATGACGGCCACCGCAAATGCGGGGTGTGTCTCAATCCCGATGAAACTGCGGCTTTGGGCGGAATTTGTCCCCAATGCGGGAAACCGTTGACCCTGGGCGTGCTTTACCGGGTCCGGGAACTGGCTGACAGGCCGGACGGGTTTAAACCTGAAAACCGGCATCCCCATTCCTATGTGGTGCCCCTGGCAGATATTTTATCCCAGATTTTTGGGGTGGGTCCCAATACCAAAAAGGTGAAAACCCAATATGATAAGGCGATTAATGCCCTGGGGCCGGAACTTGCCATACTCACACAGCTTTCACCGGAAATCATTGAAGGTGCCGGTGTGCCATTACTTGCCCGGGCCATACAAAAGATGAGAGACGGGGATATTCACATTGACCCCGGGTTTGACGGTGAGTATGGAAAGGTCAATATTTTTACCCCGGAGGAAAAAGCGCATATCCAGGGTGAAAAAAGCCTGTTCACCGGCCCTTTGCCCCGTAAAAAAGCAAAAACAACGGTCAATGCACCGCTTTGCCGTCAAACGCCCCAAAGCAAAGATGCGGCATTGCCGTCACCTGAAAAAAAAGAGACCGCGGCATCCGTTGCCCCCGGACATATCCTGGACGGGCTGAACCCGGAGCAGGAGAGGGCGGTTAAATCCGAATCCCGGGCCGTGGTGATCCAGGCCGGGCCGGGCACGGGGAAAACCCGTACCCTTACGGCCAGAATTGCCTGGCTGCTCCGGGAAAACCGGTCCGCCCCTGAAAACATCCTGGCCTTGACCTTTACAAATAAGGCGGCAGGCGAACTTGCCGGCCGGATTGAATCCTTTATTCCCCAGGGCGGGCAATTTGTGACAGCAGCCACCTTTCACGGATTCTGTCTTAAACTGCTTAAGCAGTATTCAGATTTCAAGCGAGGGCTGATGGAGGATGACCTGCGCTTTGAGATGCTGGGACTGGCCTTCAAAGCCGTGACGGGCGAAAAAAAGGTACCCCAAAAAACAGTGTCAAAACTGGATGCCTGGATCAGCCGGCAAAAGCAGCAATTCAAGGAACCTTACGATGACACCTTGGGTGACGCCGCAAGCAGCAGTAAAGACGGCTTTGATCCGGTCTGGCCCGGGGTGTACCAAACCTATGACCAGATGCTTCAGGAACGCGGTCTGGCAGATTTTGAAGATTTGATTTTCATCTGTTTCAGGCTTTTTTCCAGGGATGCGGCCCTGCTTGAACAGGTGCGTCACCGGTATAAATTTATTTTTGTGGATGAGTACCAGGACCTGAACCTGGGCCAGTACAGGCTGGTGCGGCTTCTTGCACAAAACAGTCACATTTTCGTGATTGGTGACCCTGATCAGTCCATCTACGGATTCAGGGGATCGGACAGCCGGTTTTTCAGGCGGTTTGAACAGGATTTCCCCGGGTGCGAACAGATCCGCCTGCGCCGGAATTACCGGTCCACCCAGACCATTCTGGACGCCTCTTTCCAGGTGATTTGCACCAGCGGAGACCCCGGAAATGAGGCACGTAAAATTTATGCAAGCCTTGACAGCACACAAAAGATTTCGATCAATGAAACGGCCAGCGAAAGTGCCGAGGCAGTTACCGTGGGAAAGATCATTGAAAAAGGCGTCGGGGGGCTCTCTTTTCTGTCCATGGACAAGGGCACGGGCCCGGACCTCGAAACAGACAGGGAATATGCCTTTTCCGACTTTGCCGTTCTCTACCGCACCCGGCAGCAGGCCCAGGCATTTGCCCGGGCCTTTGAGAAGGCCGGTATCCCTTTTCAGACGGCGGACCGGGAACACTGGGTGGACATGGCCGGCATAAAAGAGGTGTTGGCCCTGGTGCGGATTTTTCTTGGTCGCGGCAGTGACGCAGACCGGCAGCAGTTTGCACAATTTTTACCCGGGATGGCAGCGCTTTCAGCACCCCTGGACACGTCAGCGCTTCTTGATACCCTGGGGGGCTGGCTGGACATCAAGGCCCTGGGCCAGACCGATGAAAAACTGGCACCGGCATGGCAGCGGCTCAAGATACTGGCAGACCGGTATCCCTCTGCCTGTGATCTTCTGGACGCCCTGAGGCTGGACCAGGATCCTGATTTTCTGGACAAAGGGGTTGAAAAGGTCTCTTTGATGACCATACATGCGGCCAAGGGCCTTGAATTCCCAGTGGTTTTTCTTACAGGATGCGAAAACGGCTCGATCCCCTTTGCCCGGGATGGGAAAACCGTGGAAGACCCGGATGAAGAACGTCGCCTTTTTTACGTGGCCATGACCCGGGCAAAGGAGATGCTCTATTTGACATATGCACGAAAAAGACGCATATTCGGCCGGGGCCAGCAAAGAATCCGGTCCTTTTTTATTGATGATATAGAAAAGGAACTGGCCCGGTATGAAAAGGGAAAAAAGCAGGTTAAAAAACAAAAAGACAAGGATATTCAGCTGGAATTATTTTAAATTCTGTCAAAAAATATAATAATAACAGGCTAATAAAAAATTAAAAAATGGAACGGACACCTTATAAAAAAATAGATTTTGACCATGGCCACTGCCTTGAAATTTTTGACGATTCGAGAAAAATCGGGGCAGATGCCTGGGTGGTGAGGATGACCGCGACAATGAAGATTCCTGTGGAAACGTCATTGTTTGCATCTGAACCGCTGTCTGATACTGACTTTCACGATATTTTGGATACATTGGGATCGCCCGTTGAATATCGATACCGGCTGGAACGTAACATGATCATGGATCATGAAAAAGATGCTGTGCTGGAAAATCTGGTAAAAACCTTTCTTGAAAATACCGGGCGATACGTGGCCAACCCTAAGTTTCCGGAAAAACTTGCATTAAAGGCGTACAGGGACCGGGTTGAGAAGCGCAAAAAAAAATAGAGCTGTAAAGATTCCGCACCGTTGGGCGGCATTTTTGCTTTTCACAGGTCTGTGTCTGATATTCCCCTGCACAGCCCAGGGGGATATATACCGGTATATTGACGCGGATGGTGTGATGTATTTTACCAATACGCCCACCACCCAAGGCTATACCCTTTTTCTTAAGGAAAAAGGGAAGAACAGTGTACAGGCCCGGATAAGAAGATTCAAGGCCGGGCCTGATCTCTACGACAATATTATTCTCAAGGCCGCCGGTGCCTTTGGTGTGGACCACGCATTGATCAAGGCCGTGATCCATGCGGAGTCCAGTTTTAACCCCAATGCCGTGTCCGGCAAAGGGGCCCGTGGGCTCATGCAGATCATGCCCCGGAACGATGCCTCCCTGAATATCTCAAACCCCTTTGATCCGTTCCAGAATATCATGGGCGGCACCCGGTATCTCAAGCGGATGCTCATCCGGTATAATGAGAAACTTGCGCTCGCGCTTGCGGCCTATAACGCCGGCCCATCGACCGTGGACAAGTACAAGGCAATTCCGCCCTATGAAGAGACCCAGACCTATATACAACGGGTGATGGCTTTGTATTCACGGTATAAAAACGGCTGAAAATCCGGTCTTTTTTTCCTGGATCCCTTATGAATCAGTTTTGATGGTTTTTACGAAGTCGAGAAGTTTGCCGCGCATTTCCGGTCGTTCAAGGGCAAAGGAAAGATTGGCCATTTGAAACCCGACCTTGTCCCCGCAATCAAACCGGGTTCCTTTGAATTTATATCCAAAGATCGGCTGTTCGGTTAAAAGCCCTTTCATGGCATCTGTGAGCTGAATTTCACCGCCGGCACCGGCCTGTTTTTTTCCGAGGTATTCCCAGATTTTGGGCGTGAGGATGTACCGGCCCACAATGGCCAGGTTGGACGGGGCCTCTTCGGGTTTGGGTTTTTCCACCATGTCACTGATTCTTATCATATCCTCTTCCAGCGGGCTTGCATCCAGAATGCCGTATTTATCGGTCTGGTCCTTTTCCACTTCCATGACAGCGGCAATGGAGGCGCGGAACCGTTCAAATTTTTCCACCATTTTGGTGAGCACCGGCTTGCCCGGGGTCTGGATCATATCATCGGCCAGAACCACGGCAAAGGGTTCGTCCCCCACAATATCCCTGGCGCACCAGATGGCATGGCCAAGTCCCAGAGGATCATGCTGGCGGGTGTAGACAATGGTACCGGTTTTTGGAACCAGTTCATTGACCTGCCGCAGCAGGTCTGTTTTTCCCTTGGTTTTGAGCATGGTTTCTAATTCATAACTGCGGTCAAAGTGGTCTTCCAGAGCCTTTTTCCCCCGGCCCGTGACAAAGATAATCTGTTCAATGCCGGCGGCAAACGCCTCTTCAACAGCATACTGGATAATGGGTTTGTCCACCACGGTCAGCATCTCCTTGGCCATGGCTTTGGTGGCCGGGATGAAACGGGTGCCAAGACCTGCTACCGGAAATACCGCTTTTTTCACTTTCATAATGACTCCTTGAATGCTTGATACTGAAATTCTCCCTGGTGTTCGGGGCAGGGCCTGTCAGAACAGACCCGAATATGTTGTTCGTGTTTGAACGGTTATTTCAGTCGAAGTTTTTTATGTTCAAACTACGTTGTTTTTAGATTAAGAGGGGCTGCCGTGTCAAACCCAAAATCAACTATCCTGCAGGCTTGGGAATACGTTCGCCGGAGGTTCCAGGCTATCCGATTGACATTATTGCCTATTTCAAGTATGGTATTTGACCTTTACACTGCGTGTTATTAATTGACGAGGAAATAGTGAATGAACGCTGAAAATCAGACAGATGAAACACAGCCCCAAGCGGAAATTCCGCCGGAGCAGCTTAGTCTTAGAAGCCGGTTTAAATTCAAATGCCATAAAGGTGTCTCCTGTTTTACCGACTGCTGCAGGGGGATTGATATCATGCTCACCCCCTATGATATTTTAACCATGCGCAAAAAACTGGACGTGGATTCGGAAAAATTTCTGGCCATATTTACCACCCCCCAGCTTCTTGAAAAAGCAGACATGCCTGTGGTGACCCTCAAACTCCTTGATGATGAGCGCCGGTCCTGCCCGTTTGTCCAGGACAAGGAAGGGTGTGTGATTTATGAAGACCGTCCCACCACCTGCCGGTACTACCCCCTTGGCGTGGGATCTTTGAGCTACTCCGGGGAGCAGGGTGAAAAGGATGAGTTCTTTTTCATGATCAAGGAAGCCCATTGCAAAGGCTTTGATGAAACAGACGAATGGACCGTAGGGGAATGGCGTGAAGACCAGGGGGTTGATCTGCGTGACGAGGTCAATGAAGGCTGGCTGGATCTCATGGTCCGTAAAAAATCTTTGCCGCCCAGCATGCAGCTGTCTGAACAGGCCAAACAGATGTTTTTCATGGTGTGCTATAATCTGGATAAGTTTAAGCGGTTCGTGTTTGAATCCTCTTTTCTGACCCGGTACAAGATCCCTGAAGAACGGGTGGCCCAGATTAAAGAGGATGATGTGAAACTGCTTCAGTTCGGATTTGAATGGCTGAAAACCACTTTTTTTCATACCGGAGAGGAGATGTTTAATCCGAAAGAAAAAAGCGGGGATACTACTGCCGCTGAAGAATAATGTGCCCTTACGGCAATCCGTAAAGCAGACAGGCGCGCCGCAGAAATCCTTTTGCGGCGCGCCTGTTTATTTGATTTTTTGGGGGGGTACTGTTTAGTCAATGCCATAAACTTAAGCATTCAGATTTTATTTTACCACGAAGAACACGAAGTTCACGAAGATAGAAGATATTAGAGAACTAAACTTCGTGTTCTTCGTGAACTTCGTGGTTTTAATCTGAAAAGTTTCTTAACTTTATGACATTGACTGTTTAGTAGTTATACCATAATGCTTCATGGGCTGCCGAATCATTAAGGCGGGCATCAATATCCAGATTAAAAAACGAGGCAATCGGCGCCAAAATTTCAGGATTGTCTGCCTGCACTTTTTTTAAAGCAGAAAGCGCCATATCAAATCCTTTTTGGGTCATTTTTCCCAGGGGGGGGCGGCAGGGGCCGGCCGGCATGCCAAGGATCTGCATCATGGTTTTCAGGGGCAAAGGATTTCTGGCCCGGCACTTGACAAGCCCGTATTTGCTGGCTTCTTCAGTGGTGATCACCACAATATCCAGCAACGGAGACAATGCGGTCTGAATGGCAATGGCCTCTTCTCTTTTGCCCTGGTTAAGCAGTTCAACCATTTGGGTCATGGATGCCGGTGCAATATTTGACATGACTGAAATGGCACCGCAGGCCCGGATCTGTTCGTCTGCCATGATGCGGCAGACCAGGGCGTCGTCCCCGGAAAAGATATTGAAACTGTCCCCGCAAAGTTTTCTGGTCAGCTTCATGTTGTCTATATCGCCGGTGGCTTCCTTGACACTGGTCACATTGGCATAGTTGTCCGCAAGTATGGCAAGATCCTGGGGCAGCATCTGTGCACCGGTACGGCCCGGTATAATATAAGGAATGATATCCAGGCCCGGGGTTTCCCTTGCCACCACCTCGTAATATTCCCGCCTGATTTCAAGGGAGGACGGTCCATTGTAATAGGGATCCACCAGAAGCACACTGTCCACGCCCTGTTCTGCAGCATGGGACGTGCCGTTTAAGGCTTCAGTCGTGTTGTTTGAGCCGGTGCCGGCGATGCATTTGCACTTGCCCCTGGTCTGTTTGGCAGTCAGATCAATCACCTGATTATGTTCTTCCCATTTGAATGTGGGGCTTTCACCGGTGGTGCCGGTGGCAAGAATTCCGGAAATCCGGTTTTCAATCTGGAAATCAATGAGTGCGGACAGGCCGTCCCGGTCCAGATCTCCTGCCGGGGTGAACGGGGTGATAAGTGCGGTATAGCATCCTTGTTCCATAACTTACAAACTCCTGATGGTTATTTGCGCGGTATGCGCGGATAAAACAATTTGCCAAAAAAGACGTTGTGTCAATTTTTTTACAGGGCAGGTGTTTTTAAGTTTCCCTGAAAGACCTTGACACCCGAACGAAAAAATTTATTATATAAAATTTTTGTTTAAACACAATGATAAAGTCATAAAAGAGCCAAAGGAGACATAAATGGCCGATTCCAAAAACCTGCCCCAAAATGCAGACGAGCAGATCGCGAGACTCAGACAAGCACTGCTCCAAAACGCCGAATGCGGCACAACCCACTATAATCTGGCTGTTGCACTGATTGGCAAGCAGGAGTTTGCCGAAGCAGAAAACGTGCTTCATGACGCCATTGAGTGCAGCCCCAGCCTGGCCGAGGCCTATGTGCAACTTGGTGGCCTGTGTCTGCAGCGTGGTGACCTTGAGGGATGTTTCCGGTTCAACCAGCAGGCCACCAAGGCCCGGGCCGGCTTTGCCGAAGGCTATGGGAATATGGCCTTTGTTCTGCTGCAGCTGGTGAACGGCGAGGATGCCAAGGAAGATGAGGAAAAAGTGGACAAGGCAATTAAAAATTTAAAAAAAGCCATTATCCACAATAAGAATTTTATTCAGGCCTATACGACTCTGGGCACTGCCTATTTCATGAAAGGGTTGATTGAAGAGGGGATCAAGGCCAACCTCCAGGCCCTGTCCGTGGAACCTAAATTCCCCGTTGCCCATAACAACCTGGCCGTGGCCTATCTTGAACTTGAAGATTATAAACGGGCCATTGAGCATTGCGATATTGCCGTGGATTTAGGTTTTGAAGTCAACCCGGCACTGCTGGATGAGCTTGCCCCTCACCGGAACGCATAATCACACCTGCGATGACAGGTTTTTATTGACATGCGGACGTATAAATTCTATATCAGCTATGTTATTTTGCTTATAATGTATGATTCAAAACGTTTATTTCTCACTAACGTTTTGAAATGATAGGAAAAAAGAATATTGATGGAAAGTTGGAAAAATCTTTTCATTGTTGCATGTAAATCAACTTTTAACGGAGGTAAGTAAATGGCGAAGCATGAAACTCCTTTACTGGACGAGCTGGAATCCGGCCCGTGGCCTAGCTTTGTTTCTGACCTGAAACAGCAGGCAGAAGTCAGAGCCAAAAACGAAAAAGGCGTTGAATTTCAGATCCCCCAGGATTGCGTAGACGATCTTCTTGGTGTTTTGGAACTTTCTTACAAACATGGACGTACCCACTGGAAACACGGCGGGATCGTTGGTGTATTCGGTTACGGCGGCGGCGTTATCGGCCGTTACTGCGACCAGCCCAAACTGTTCCCCGGTGTTGAACATTTTCACACCATGCGCGTAAATCAGCCCTGCGGTAAGTACTACAGCACAGAATACTTGAGAAAACTGACGGATCTGTGGGACTTCAGAGGTTCCGGAGTTACCAATATGCATGGCGCCACCGGCGATATCATTCTTCTGGGTACCACCACTCCCCAGCTTGAAGAAGTGTTCTGGACACTGACACATGACTTCAACCAGGATCTGGGCGGTTCCGGTTCCAACTTAAGAACTCCGGCTGACTGCCTTGGCCAGTCCAGATGTGAATATGCCTGTTACGACACCAGCGCACTTTGCCATTTCCTGACCAACGAGTATCAGGATGAGCTGCATCGTCCGGCTTTCCCCTACAAGTTTAAATTTAAATTTGACGGCTGTCCCAACTGCTGTGTTGCCTCCATCGCACGTTCCGATATGTCCTTCATCGGTACCTGGAAAGACGACATCCGCATTGATCAGGACGCGGTTAACAAATATGTTGAAAATGATCCTGCTTATCCTGCCAATGCCGGTGCCCATAAAGGTAAAGACTGGGGCCCCTTTGACATTGAAAAGGAAGTTACCGGACTTTGCCCCACAGGCTGCATGAAGTTCGAAAACAAAAAACTGACCATTGACAATGCCAACTGCACCCGCTGCATGCACTGTATCAATGTTATGCCCAGAGCCCTTAAGGTGGGTAAAGAGACTGGCCTGTCCATTCTCTGTGGTGCCAAAGCGCCGATCCTTGATGGTGCCCAGATGGGTTCTCTGCTTGTTCCTTTTATTGAAGTTAATCCTGACAATGATTACGAAGAAATTACAGAAGTTATTGAAAATGTCTGGGATTGGTGGATGGAAGAGGGCAAGAACCGTGAACGTCTTGGCGAGCTGATCATGCGTCAGGGCTTCCAGAAACTTCTGGAAGTGACCGGCATTGAAGCGATGCCCCAGCATGTTGCCTATCCGAGAACCAACCCCTACATCTTCTGGAAAGAAGACGAAGTGACTGGTGGCTGGGAGCGTGACGTTGAAGAATACAGAAAACATCACTTAAGATAAAATAGGGAGAATCATAATGGCATTTATTTCTACAGGGTATGATCCCGGGAAACCGATGGAAAACAGGATCACCGACATCGGTCCCAGAGACTACAACGAATTTTATCCTCCTGTTATCGCAAACAATAAAGGCAAATGGTCTCATCATGAAATCCTTGAGCCCGGCGTACTGGTACACGTTGGCGAGTCCGGAGATGAAGTATACACCGTAAGGGTTGGCGGATGCCGCCTGATGTCCACCTCGCACATCAATGAAATCTGCGATATTGCGGACAAACATTGCGACGGGTATGTTCGGTTCACCACCCGTAACAACATTGAGTTCATGGTTGATTCCAAGGATAAAGTAGAGCCTTTGAAGAACGATCTGGCTTCCAGAAAGTTCCCTGGTGGTTCCTTGAAGTTCCCCATCGGCGGTACAGGTGCCGGTATCACCAATATCGTTCACACCCAGGGCTGGATTCACTGCCACACCCCGGCAACAGATGCCTCCGGTACTGTAAAGGTCACCATGGACGCCCTGTTTGATGATTTTCAGCAGATGAAAATGCCGGCCCAGCTCCGTGTTTCCATGGCATGCTGCCTGAACATGTGTGGTGCGGTTCACTGCTCTGATATCGCCATCCTCGGGTATCACAGAAAACCGCCAATGCTTGATCATGAATACCTGGACAAGGTTTGCGAAATTCCCCTGGCCGTTTCTGCCTGCCCCACCGCAGCCATTAAACCTGCCAAGGTGACCCTGCCCAACGGTACTGAAGTAAAATCAGTTGAGGTTAAAAGCGAACGTTGTATGTACTGCGGTAACTGTTACACCATGTGCCCCTCCATGCCCCTTGCCGACACCGAAGGTGACGGTATTGTTCTCATGGCTGGTGGTAAGGTGTCCAACCGTATTTCCGATCCCAAGTTCTCCAAGGTTGTTGTGGCCTTCCTGCCCAACGAAATGCCCCGCTGGCCGTCCATGACCGAGGCCATCAAAAAGATTGTTAACGCCTATTCAAACGGTGCCAACAAATACGAACGTCTGGGCGACTGGGCAGAAAGAATTGGATGGGAAAAATTCTTTAGTGCTTGTGAACTTGACTTCACCCACCACCTGATTGACGATTTCCGTCAGCAGGCATACATGAGCTGGCGTCAGTCCACTCAGTTCAAATTCTAGTCAGGATACCTGACACGTATTTGAACATTATTTAATATTGGATGGACCGGGGCACATTTTGTTCTCCGGTCTATCCCTTTAAAACCAAAGGAGTCTAACATGAGCAGCGACCTTCTCAATGATAAAGAGGCAGCCCAGAAAGCCGTTGTTGACTGGCTTGAAAAAAAGGCAGGCAGCAAAACCAAATTCTACATTAAAGACTTTTACAAAATTTTCCCCGATGACAAACCCCGGGAAATTAAAAAAGTTGTTAACAAAATGGTTGAAAACGAAATCCTTGAATTCTGGTCATCTGGATCCACAACCATGTATGGTCTTAAGGGTGCTGGAATCCAGCATTCCTCCGAAGGCGAAGAATAGAATTTAATTGCTTATTCCATGATCGCCAGTAGGGAAAAAATCCCTGGAGTTGTGATTGCCGGACTCAGGGGTGGTTCAGGCAAGACAATAATATCCCTTGGGATAACTGCCGCATGGAGAGCCCGGAATATAACAGTGGCCCCGTTTAAGAAAGGCCCTGACTATATTGACGCCGGCTGGCTATCACGGGCAGCCGGTCGCCCCTGCTATAATCTTGATACCTATCTGTGCGCCCAGTCGGTCGTACAAGCCTCTTATCTTGCCCATTCTCAATCCTGTGATATTGCCATGGTCGAGGGCAACCGCGGCCTTTACGACGGTATTGACATGAATGGGACCACCTCCACAAGCGAACTTGCCAAGCTGCTGGATCTGCCGGTGGTACTGGTGCTGGACTGCACCAAATCCACCCGAACCATGGCTGCTGTACTCATGGGCTGCATGCAGTTTGACCCGGATATCAATATTTGCGGGGTTATCCTTAACCGTCTGGCAGGAAAGCGTCACGAGGGAAAAGTTCGGGCAAATATTGAACGCTTTTGCAATATCCCGGTTCTCGGTGCATTGCCAAAGCTTAAGCAGGAAGATTTTCCTGAACGTCATATGGGACTTGTTACTTCCGAAGAACACGAAGAAAGCGATGCGTCCCTGGCCCGGGCAAGGCAGGTGGCCTTGGATAATATTGATACGGATGAACTGTTTCGGCGGGTCATTTCGTATAAGGGGCATGGCCTGCCGGTTGTTGACAACGCACGCCAGGACGCTATTCCGAGCGTTAATACGGAGAAAAAACCAAAGGCGGCAACGAATAACTTCAATGGACCCCCCAATGTTACCATTGGTGTTGTCCGGGATTCCGCATTTCAGTTCTATTATCCGGATAATCTTGAAGCCTTAAAAAATCTGGGGGCCCGGATTAAATTCATCAGCCCTTTATCCCAGTCCGACATCCCCGATGTTGACGCCATCTACATGGGCGGCGGCTTTCCTGAAACCCATGCAGCCCAGCTGTCTGCCAATCAGGCATTCAGGGATAATTTAAAAGCCCTGTCCCGTAAAGGCCTTCCCATTTATGCCGAGTGCGGCGGCCTGATATTTCTTGGCGAGAGCATTTGTCTTGATGATGTAGTTTACACCATGGCCGGAATTCTGCCTTTACGGTTTGGGCTTTCCAAACAGCCCCAGGGTCATGGCTATACTGAAGTCGAGGTGGTGAATGAAAATCCCTTTTATGCCAGAGGCGAAGTGTTGCGCGGCCATGAATTCCGGTACTCCAAAGTGCTGTCCATTGATTATGGTGATACTGCCATGGCATTTAAAATGACCCGGGGCAAGGGGATTCTTGAAAAAAAGGACGGATTTTTCAAAGACAATACCTTTGGCACCTACACCCACATCCATGCCCTTGGCACCACCTGCTGGGCACCCTCCCTGATTGCCCAGGCCAGACGATTTAAAGCATCAGGACCGCAAATTTTATAATCAGCGGTCCTTACGCTGGTACCGGAATTTCAAATTTCCAAATCCCGCCGTCCCTTTCCTGCTAAATAAAGCCTGTGGCAGGCGTTTAACGATGTTATCCGTTTTCACAGGATAAGGGGGAGCCAACCGGATCGTTCTTGCCCCGGATCTCCTCATATAAAAGATCCCGCCATAAATTTGCTTTGGCTTCGGTCATGTCCATCCGGTCCAGCACCGTCTGCCAGTTCCGGTCTTTTGAAATGGGGCAGGATGCGTCTATCCCCAGGATGCAGGTTTCTTTAAAATCGTATGGAAAAAGTCTGCAGATCAATGGCCGCCGGTTCAGGGGAAGCAGGCATCCCCTGTCTGTGGCCAGGTAGCACTGTTTATCCGCCCCTCTTTTTAATACCCGGACCTGATGGTCTTCTGACATGATCATGGGTAGCCACAACGGGTCATAATCCGGTTCTATATCCGTTAGTACCGGGGGCTCGACAGTATAAAAATCAGATGCTTTCAAATAATCGGAAATACGGGAAATATCTCCGGGTGTCAGGTAAATCTGGTATCCTTTGCAGCATGATTTGCCAAGGCTTGCGCAGATTGCACAAGGCATAACCATAAAAATACTCCAGAATCGGTTTCAAGATAAAAACCGGTTAAAAAACCGGTCTGGGTTCCATGGGCGTATAAGCAACTTAAGTGCCATCTGTTTGATGTTGTGATAATAAGACGATGGAGCCATTCGGGGTTATTATTCAGGTCTCTGACTGTCCGTTTTTTTAAAAAACCGGACATGGATTGTCCTGATATTATCAGGTGCATACCCATAATAATTTTGGTTTTCCTGGGTGACAGGGTAGCGTTAATTGCTGTGTTGAAACGGCACTATTTTTGCTTTATTGCCTGAAGGCCCTGAGTCTTGCCAGGGCCATATGATTAAAATGTTAATTCAGGAGGATGTATGAAAAAATTTGCATTGTTGTTTTTCGGGGCGCTGCTGAGCCTGGTTCTGGTAACCTGTGCCTGGTCAGATATGGATATTCAGGAAGGATCCTGGGAAATATTAATTGAACCGGATTCAGCCGGAGACGGTTCTGAAAATAAACCCAATGTGTTTTCCTGCTGCCTGTCCCAGTCCCAGCCGGTTCCGGTTGATCCTTCAAAGGGAAACCGGTGCGAGTATTCCGATACCGAATATGACGGGCAACAGGTGGTGGTTACCCGGACCTGCAAAGATGAAAACGGCAAACTTCTTGAAACCCGGATTGAAATGATTTTTAACGGGAACACCATGGAAGGCTATCTGCATACCATTATTGAAGATCCAGATGGTGGCGTGTCGGATTTGACTGAATATATGACCGGCGAATTGAAAGGCCCCTGCCCGGCATCCAATTAATCTGGTGCCACAACGTTGATACGAATGCCAAGGCGGGCCATTTCGGTTGCAATACTGCGGCTGAGACCAATACGCCCGCTTTGGTCCCACGCGAATTGGCCTGCACCCGGTTGTCTGTCAGACCGGCCAAAGGGGTGATGAAAACAACATCGTCCTGTTTTCCGACGACCCATTCTTTTCAGGGTTTTGCGATATTATAAAATTCGTCAAAGCCTTATCCAACGAACTTCTTTAATCGCTTCCTGCCTGCGAATCAACGGATTTGCCGGTATGATTGTTATTTGTTTTTTTTCTGAATGCTGCTTTCCTTCTTCTTTGCTTCTTCTCGACTGTCCTCGATGATTTTGTTTTGCTTTTTCTGAAGACGACACCTCCTTATTAAAATAGGGATATTGAGTGTTTTTCACAGAATCATATTTTGACGTGAGAAAAGCAACTTAAACTTTAACCGGAAAAATAATTTGTACTGTTTTTACAACAGGCAGCATTTATTGTACATTTTTTGATGCTCTGAATTCCTGCTATTTTTTAAAAAAAGCTTTTATAAAAAAATACACACGCACGTAAAAAATCACTTGAGGATATTTACACATAGATGTAAATTAAATTCAAGCAAAGGGGGAATGAATGAAGAAAGAAAAACTGCTGAAAGCCATCAAAGAAAAAGGAGCCATCATGATTCGCCAGGGCGGCTCCCATGAAGTATGGGAAAGCAAAAACGGTTACAGATTCACAGTTCCCCGGCATGCCGAGATAAAAGAAGGCACGGCAAAAGGCATTATAAAACAAGCAGACAAGTAAAGGAGGTGCCAATGGATATTTATTACGCAATTTTTTCACCGGATGACGACGGCTGGTCCGTCCGGTTCCCCGATGCCCCTTCCGTGAACACCTGCGGAGATACTGTTGAGGAGTCTCTTGTAATGGCTGTGGACGCATTAAGTGCCATGATGGTTCTGGGCCGCAAGGGTCGGGAATATGAAGCCCCAAGGGGTTATGCTGAAATTAAAAAAGAGGCGAAGCAGGGAGAGCTTGTTTTCCCTGTGGTGCCGTCAGAAAAAGCCATGGACGAATATCGTCCTAAAAAACGAATTAACGTCATGGTGCCAGTAGATCTGCTGGACCGGGTGAATGAGTATGTAAAAAAACAGGACGGGCTTGATAGATCCCGGTTTATTTGTGGGGCGGTTGAACGGGTTTTAGAATGAACCGGATTTTCTTTCTCCAAATTTGGAGATCATGGTCTTTCCAGGGACATGATATTTGATTTTACTGAATTCGGTATCATGTCTCTGGAATTCGTGCAAAGTTTTCTGAGGCCGGTATGGAAACGATTTTATTTATACTGAGCGCCGTAATACCCGCCTTTTCCTTTGTCTAAGGAGTGCTGATCGCTAATTTGGGTCACATCCGTGATATCGTGCCACGCCATTTCGACGACATCAATGACCTCCTCGAAAATATTGTTTCCAGAAATTTCGTGGATTTGCTCATTCTCTTTGATGAGCTGAATGGTTTGATAAGCACCGTATTCATAATCCTTCTGGAGTTTTGCAATAAGGGACTCCTTGTCCATGTCACATAAGCGTTCAACCAGATCAATAATGTCATTGGTTATAGGACCAAAGGGCGGCAGATAAGGCACGACGTCATAAATGTATTGGAATGGAACAATCGTATACGGGAACTTGGCAATAAACTCCTTGTCGCCACTGCGCGGGGCTGCAAATACATTTAGCCCTTTAGGGGCTGGACGGTTGTCTGCATGCCAAAGGGCTGCGAAGACAACGGCCATGGCAGCACCTTTACTGTGGCCCGTAATATAAACGGGTTTATCTGAGCCAAGCTTTTCTATCTCGTTAATGATGCCATCATAAATCGTTTGCACCGCATTAAGGAAGCCCTGGTGTACTTTGCCATCAACACCATGATGTGGAACCAATTGAATATTAAAATCTTCAAGCCAGTCCGCGATTGAGCAAAATATGTCTTCTAAGGTTCCGAAGGAACTTAAGGTTCCCCTGAAGGCTACAATGATGTTTCCATTAGTCTCACCAACAAGGGCTGCATTGGTGCCCTGAACGATGGCCGCGGGGGTCTCCAACCAGTCCACCGGTTCATAGTAGTTGAAATAATACTCTCCAGTTGGCGCTTCGAATTCGATTTGCGTGGATTCGAGCATTTCGGCGCATCTGCTTGCGCACAGCATCTTCTTCAGCATACAGGTCATTTTTGTATCCTTTTTCGTGTTTGGTGATAAGTATTGCCACAATTTTTTTTACCGTGGATGCGTCTCTTTGTTCCATATTTCTTCCTGAGACGTTTATATAACTTCAAAATTAGCTGCAATGCCTTTTTCTGAAGCAGTGGATGTAACATGCCTAAAAGAAAGCAATTGAATACAGCGGGCTTAGACACCCAGATTATGCGGGATGGGATATTAACGCCCGTCAACATAGGGCATTAATATCCCATTACATCATTCTACCCTACTGGTTGTATTATACGGTTATTCATAGTGACATTGTCGTTCGAGATCTCAATAGTGCTGTCGGCTTTAGCCTTACTCCATGTCAGGAAATCGTCAAATCAAATATGGTTCTGGACAACCCCAGTTTTCTATTATGTTATTATGAATTTGACGGTTTGCCCTCCAGAGCACTTTGGTATGACTTGTGGTTCTGTGGTGTGCGCATCGCTCCAATGCATTCCACCAGTATTATATTTCCATTCAATCTTTATTTTTACCTCTTGATTTTTAACATACTCGAGATTTTCAGTTGATGAATCCGTAGTTTTTGAAGCTATCTTCCAAGGCCCAAAGTCCTCGGTTCGCCATTTTTCTCTTTCTGTGTCATAATATTGAGCTTTAAGAATTTTGATCTCTTGGGCTCTATCGTTGGTGATTACAAATTTTACATCTTTACAAGCAGCCATAACTCCTCCTTTGTAGAAAAAATGTTATGTTTAGTTAATCAAACAGAATAGGCTAATTATGGTTACAGGCAGATTATGCCTATTCGTTTTAGATAGAACAGCTTGAAATAAAAATATAACTTAGCTCTGACTCACTTGCCTTGTATCATTTAGCTGAATAGATGTATATCGGGTAAACCCTTAGTTTTTTATTGTTTTTTCGTATGGATAGGGATAGATTTTATTGGAGATCATTCCGGGTGAACCCCGACGTTTTGGCAACTGTGACATGGAAATAGAAGATCTAAAAGCAGAGCCCCGGCCAGTGACAGCTTGATTCATTTTTTTGGGGATTGTGTGCTGATTACTTTTTGATCCGGTTGTTTTTTTAAACTTGATTTTGTAAGATGGCAATGATTTATAACGCTCTACGCTCCAAAAATAATTCAAGAGAATTTCATGTTCTGATGTTTTTTTTATACCGATGAAAATTCTCTTAAGAATGAAAAATAAGGCAAATCTGTGTTGATTATGAAAAAATACGATATGTTACATGTCACGATTGTTTTTATTTTTATATTCTTGATGACAGATCCTTCCTTTGCCGGGAATAAAACAGATACCTATATTGTCGGCGTTGAAAATATTGAATATCTTCCGCATTACACGATAGAGAACTCTGAATATGGTGGTTTTGCACGTGAACTGTTTAACCTTTTTGCCCAGTATGCAGGTATTCGTTTCACATATCGTGCATTGCCGGTTAATCGATTATTTACGGAGTTGGTTGAGAAAAAAATAGATTTCAAATATCCTGATAACCCGCGCTGGCATACGGACATTAAAAAGGGAAAGTCTGTTGTTTACAGTAACGCGGTTGAACAATACCTGGCTGGTGCTGTGGTGCTCCCTGAACGAAAGGGGCTTGGCGTTGAAAACGTACAAGCTTTAGGAGCAATTTTAGGCTTTACGCCTCTGCCTTTCATGGATTTCATAAAAGCTGGGAAAATGACGATCCATCCAAATCAACATTTTGACAGCTTGTTGGCGCAAGCCCTTCTCGGGCGTATTGATGCGGTTTATCTTGATATAAATGTAGCTTCATACCAATTGCGTGAAATTTTCAAACAACCTGATGCCCTTGTATTTGACCCCAGTCTGCCCTATTCAAAGTCCTTTTTCGCCCTCTCTACAACCAAGCACCCTGAGCTGATCAACGTGTTCAATCAATTTTTGATCAAAAAAAATAGAGAGATTAACGTTTTAAAAATGAAGTATTTTGATATAATTGATTGGTCTGAATATTAAACAACATATCAAATTCGTTTGCAAATTATGTCTTGAGGAGAAGTGCCGTGCCGTAATTTAATTTTTTATAAAAAGATTGAATAATGTTCCCATACAATAAAAATATAGTCAGATTTAAGCATAGTGTCGGTCGCAGATTTATTGTTTTTATTCTCCTTTTTAGTTCAGCCGTCACCTTTCTGGGGACTTTGCTACAACTTTATGTTGAATATTCCAGCGATATAAAATCCATACAAAAAACATTTAAACAAATTGAGTCGAGCTACCTGCAGAGTCTGAGTACCAGTCTGTGGGTCATAGACAGACAACAGGCAGATATATTGCTCAATGGGATTCTGCAGCTGCCCGATATTCAGCATCTTGAAATATGGCAGGACAAACAACTTTTCAGCTCGGCCGGGAAACCTGAGCCGGATAGCATAATTCAACATGAATTTAAGCTTGTTCACACCTATAAGGGACAGGATAACGATTTAGGTATTCTAATCGTCACTGCAAGTTTAAAGGGCGTATACATACGGTTATTGAACAGGCTTGCTATAATTTTTGTTACACAGGCCATAACAATTTTTCTTGTATCAGCGTTTATATTTTTCCTTTTTTATATGCTTGTTGGCAGACATCTGGTCTTCATGGCCAGCTATGCAAAGAATTTAAATTTTGAAGAACGATATATCCCTTTAAAATTAGAGCGGAAACATCAAAAATATCAGGATGAATTGGAACACCTTGTTCAATCCATTAACGCCATGAATGAAAATCATATCAATCATATAAAAGCTGTCAAGTTAGCTGAAAAAGAAGCTGAAAAAGCTGAAAAACGGTTAAAGAGATTGATTGAAAAATCGCCTTTGCCAATGCTCATTACCCATAAGAATCAGGACATCTTATTCATGAATGACAAATTCACTGAATTGTTCGGTTATACGATAAATGATGTCTCAACGGCCGACGAATGGTGGAAGATTGCCTATCCAAACGAAATCTATCGGGAAAAAGTCAAACAGTCTTGGATCAATGCCGTTGAGCGTGCCCAAAAAGAAAAAAAAGAAATTAAAATGCAAATATGGGAGTTGACGACAAAAGAAAGATCAAGGAAGACCTGTGAATTTTATATGGTACCGCTTGATGAGATCGGCCTGATAATCATAAATGACATCTCCCACCGGGAAACGGCGCAATTAGAAAAAGAAAACCTTGAAAAACAACTTCAACAGGCCCAGAAATTGGAATCAATTGGAAGGCTTGCGGGTGGTATTGCTCATGATTTTAACAATATGCTTAGCATCATTTTAGGTAATTCGGAGATGCTTATGGAAGATCTCGGGGCGAATAATCAATTTCTTTGTAATGTTAAAGAGATCCAAAAGGCAGCAGAGCGATCTGCAGCGCTCACACGACAATTGCTGGCTTTTGCGCGAAAGCAGACGATTTCTCCCAAAACCATTAATTTGAATACGGCAATTGAAGGAATGCTAAAAATGTTAAAGCGGTTAATCGGAGAAGATATTGATTTGTCGTGGTCCCCTAAAAAAGATTTATGGTCTGTTCAGGCAGATCCTTCTCAAATTGATCAGATGTTAGCCAATTTATGTGTAAATGCCAGGGACGCAATAAAGGATGTGGGTAAGGTCACCATAGAAACGGATAACGTTTATTTTGATGAAGAGTATTGCATGGCCCACCAGGGATTTAAGCCCGGGAATTATGTTTTAATAGGAATCAGCGACAATGGCTGCGGGATGGATGAGGAGATCCTTGACAATTTGTTCGAACCTTTCTTCACTACAAAAAAAATCGGAGAGGGAACAGGTCTTGGTTTGGCGACCGTTTATGGCATTATAAAACAAAATAAAGGGTTTATACATGTATATAGTGAACCTGGAGAAGGCACTACGTTTAAATTGTACATCCCCCAGCATGAGGATCCAAGAGTAGAAGATGCCGTAATCAGTAGTGAAACAGTTCAACAGGGGTCCGAAACAATACTTCTTGTAGAAGATGAAGCGTCAATTTTAAAAATGACAAAAATTATGTTGGAGCGACTGGGATATCATGTATTGGCAGCCAATACGCCGGATGAAGCAATACGCATTTGCAGCCGGCCAGGGATAGCGATCCATCTATTGATGACCGATGTTGTTATGCCTTCCATGAATGGGCGGGAGCTGTTCAAAATTGTTATAAAATTATTTCCTGATATAAAGCACCTGTTTACGTCTGGATATACCGCCAATGTCATTGCACACAGGGGAGTACTGGATGAGGGGTTTAATTTCATAAACAAACCGTTTTCAAAACAAGACCTTTCCATCAAAATAAGATCGATACTGGATGAAAAATAATAAAAATAACCCGGGCTTTTGACATTAAACTGCCGGAGGGTCACATCCCATGTCTTTTTTTCAGGCCCCGGAACTGGTCATAGGATATCCCAAGGTTTGCTGCGGCCTGTTTCTGGTTGAACCGGGTTGCGGTCAGGGCCTGGGATAAGCGGAAACGCTCAAGGGCAAGCACTGCCTTTTTCAGCGGCAGACCAGCCAGTTGTGCCAGCGGCAGAACTGCATCTTCACTGGGGGCAGATGACTTTTCTGTGCACTGGACCGCCTTTGTATCAGCAGACAGAGAAGTTGTCCGGTTTTCAGCCAGTTCGGTTGAGGATGTCCCAGGTCCGGGCAGGGGGCCGAAGGGCGATGCAAACGGTGAAAAATCAATCCGGGTAATGACCGGGCCGTTTGTCCGATACACAGCGCGTTCCACCACATTTTTTAATTCCCGGACATTACCGGGCCATGCATAGGTTTCAAGGTCCCGGACCGCTTTTTTTCCAAATTGCGGCACCTGATCAAACCCCAGTTCAAAGGCCATGCGTCCGGCAAAATGATCGGCAAGCAGCATGACATCTCCTGTGCGCACCCGCAACGGGGGGACATAAATCACCTCAAAGGAGAGACGGTCCAGAAGATCCTGCTTAAAAAGGCCGAGCCGGACCATTTGGGCCAGATCCACATTGGCAGCCCCCACGATGCGAACATCGGTATGGACAGGATTAACTGCCCCCACCCGTTCAAACCGGCCGTATTCAACCACCCGAAGAATTTTTTCCTGGACTTCCATGGGAATATTTCCGATTTCATCCAGGAACAGGGTGCCGCCGTCAGCCTGTTCAAACCGTCCGATCCGGCGGGTACCGGCTCCGGTAAACGCACCTTTCTCATATCCGAAAAGCTCGGATTCGATCAGGGTGGCGGTTAAGGCCGCGCAATTCAGCGTAACAAAAGGCTTTTGCCAGCGCCGGGATAAAAAATGAAGCCGTGCGGAAGCCAGTTCCTTGCCTGTGCCCCGCTCTCCTAAAATCAGTACAGGCCGATCAATGGGCGCGACCCGGGAAATCTGCTCCTGGAAACTTAAAAACGCTTCGGACTGGCCCAGGGCCTCGGACATGCTCACAGGCCCGGTGCTGTTATCCATGGAATCGGTATATGCCACCACCACCTCCGGCTATGGTCAATTAAACTAAATCTTAGCATTCCATACCATATTGCAGGTTATTTCACCACCCAAAATGCACCATCAAAAGAGATAACCATTTGAGATGCAAAGAGAATATAAATCTCATACCTTGTGGCACATTTTCTGCTCTTCTGCTCTGATAAAGCTTGAAAACAACAGGCGCAAAAGAATTCAAAAAATCTACAAAAGGAGAATACAAATGGGTATTTTTACACGCTTCAGAGACATTGTCTCTTCAAACATCAACGCCATGCTGGACAAGGCCGAAGATCCTGAAAAGATGATCAAGCTCATGATCCGGGAAATGGAAGACACCCTGATTGAGCTTAAATCATCCTGTGCCGGCACCATTGCCAATCATAAGAAAGTGGAACGTTTAGGGCAGGAGACCCGGGAAAAAGAGGTGTTCTGGAACGAAAAAGCAGAACTGGCAGTGACCAAAGGCCGGGATGACCTGGCCCGCCAGGCCCTGATGGAAAGACGCAGATTCAGCCAGCGTTTGGAAGTGGTGGACGCAGAACTCGTGGATCTTGCGGTCCTGGTGGATCAGTACAAAGACGACATTACAGAACTTGAAAACAAGCTGAAATCCGCCCGGGAAAAACAGCGCATGCTGGTACAGCGGCATATCCGGGCCCAGCATAAGAAACGGGCCAGGCAGGAAATCCGCAGGGCAGACTCTTCCGAAGTGATCAAGAAATTTGACGAGATGGAAAATCATATTGAGCGTATGGAAGCTGAAGCTGATTTAGTTGATTTCAGCAGACGATCCAGTCTTGAAACCGCCTTTGATGACCTGGCAGCTGACGAGGAGATCGAAAAGGAACTGAATGCATTGAAATCCTCCCAATCCGGAACAATTAATGATACAAAATCCCAGAACTAACCCTGACAATGTCAAAGGAGGGATATGAGCGGCGTATTCATTGCAATGATCTGTGTCGGCGGGTCAATACTGGCCCTGATTACCCTGGGAATCATCATTATCGGTATTATCCGGACAGCCAGAACCGGAGGACTTTCAAATCATGATAAAGATACCCGGGCCGAAGAGACAAGAATGATTCAGGACATATACAATGCCCTGCCAAAACTGGAGGAACGGGTTGAGGCCCTTGAAACCATACTCATCGAACGTGGGCACCAGAACCGTTAACAGCGGTTGGCAACATGCCTGAAAGGATAAAAAATGAGATACCATAAAAACCGTTATCAACGTGCAGGCAAAGGCATGTGGGGGCGGGCAAAACATGGCGGATTCCGCCAGAAAATGGACCGCCTGACCGCAGCCGAGGGCTTTTACCGTTCCAGGCGGGGCATCATCTTCGGTGTTTGCCGGGGCCTGGCAGAGCATTTCAACATGTCGGTATTCTGGACCCGGGTTGTTGTATTGGTTTTATTTTTATTCACTGGATTTTGGCCTATCGGCGTCCTTTATCTTGTTGCAGGCGTTTTGCTTAACCTTGAGCCTGTCATTCCACTGGAAAATGAAAGTGACGAAGAATTTTATCACGCCTATGCCCGGTCAAGGTCCTCGGCTATCCAGCGGATTAAAAAAAAATTTGACAATATTGATCGCCGGATTCAGCGCATGGAACATACGGTCACGTCAAAAGAATTTGATTTTAAATAAAAATAGTGTTAGGTCAAGCCAAGAGCAATAAACTGCGTTGTTCTTTTCCTTTTTTCGCCTGCCCGGTAACGGGCGGGCGTTTTTTATTCATCAAAAAATTTCATCTGCGCACATGGGAAAAAGTACCTTCTTGTATTTGCAGTTTTAAAGAATTATACATAGCAATTACGTGATTCAAGGGGCACGCAGATGCCAATCATGTGTATCCCGTGATAGTGGGTGGCCTGACCGGTTTGAAATATTTAGGGGAATATCATGACAGACAGTGTTGGACAAAATGTACTTAAGGAACTTTTGGGGCTGCTCAGCCTGGAAAAAATTGAAGAGGACATTTTTCGGGGCCAGAGCCAGGACTTAGGCTATGGCAATGTATTCGGCGGACAGGTCCTGGGCCAGGCATTATCTGCGGCATCCCGCACAGTGCCGGACCATCTTTGTGCCCACAGCCTGCACGGATATTTTCTTCGGGCCGGGGATGCTGCCTGCCCCATTGTGTATATGGTGGAACGCACCCGGGACGGCCACTCGTTTACCACCCGGCGGGTCAAGGCCGTACAAAAGGGCCGGACCATCTTTTCCATGTCAGCCTCATTTCATAAATTCGAAGAGGGGTTTCACCACCAGGACCCCATGCCTGATGTTAAAGGCCCCGACGGCGTGGAAAGTGATTACAATATGATCGTACGCTATGCCAGGAATATTCCTGAAGATATTGTAAAAAAACTGTTGTATCCCAATCCCATTGAACTGCGGGTCGTCAATCCGGTAAATCCCTTTCATCCTGTTCCCATGCCACCGGACAAATATGTCTGGTTCAGGGCCACCGGCCCTTTGCCTGACGATGCCGCAACCCACAGGTACATGCTGGCCTATGCATCGGATTTTCACCTGGTCCCCACAGCCCTTTATCCCCATGCCAAAACCTTCTGGTCCCCGGACATGCAGGTGGCAAGCCTGGATCATGCGATCTGGTTCCACAGGGATTTTCGGATGGACGACTGGCTGCTCCATGTGATCCACAGTCCCAATGCGGCCATGGGCCGGGGACTTAACCACGGTTCCATCTACACCCGGGACGGCAAGCTTGTGGCCAGCGTGGCCCAGGAAGGACTGATCAGAAGGGTGGAGAAAGACAAAGTATGAGGTGAATCCTGGGCCGTGTCACTGCTTTTGTGCAATCAAACCGGCTCTAATCGTGCGTATCAGATTTGCAAGCATCAGCAAAATCAGGGCCCAGAACACCACCCAGGCCACGGTGTCAAATTGCGGCCCGCCTGCAATCGCTGCATACACATAGGGCAGCAGGGTATTGATCAGAACAATAATCCCCCAGACCAGCACCTTGGGCCATGCCATGACCTGGCCGGTCAGGGCGTTAATCAGGCGGGAACAGCCCACAATAAATCCGGGTACGGTGATCATGTCAAAAAATAGAAATACCAGGGGATCAATCCCCCGGCTTTCCAGAAGGCCTTTGAATACGACATACTTTACGATGTCGTAGCACCACAGAAAACACATGCCTCCAAATTCATGGGATTTTCTGATGTGTATGATCAATTAAATATTTTCCTTGACCACATGAAAAGAAATTTTGGATGCAGTGACAGAGCTTCGGCCCGAATGAAGAAAAGAGACAATCCAGATGCCCTGGAAAAAAAGAATCATACCCGGATGCCACAGGGCTTTAAATCCGTTATCCAGGGAAACGGACATTTCAGGATCAGGGAAAAAGGCCAGCAGCGCGATGGTATAAGCAATGGCTGCCAGGGCCATGATCTGATATATGGAAAATTTGCGTTGGCCCCTGAAATCCGCCCGGAAAAATTCAGACACCACCCGCCAGATCTGGGTCACTGCCAGGGTTTCCACAAGGGCTGTTCCGGCAAAACCCCGGAGAAACAGAAAGGTTCCGACAAGGCCGGATATCGCATAAATAACGGCGGTGATCATCTGGATGGGAATCATTTTTTCACCGGCCATACCCGAGGCATAGGCTACTTTTTTGGTATCCCCGGTAAAGACCACATTAAAATGTTTAAACAATTTGCGGATATGCCTGGAACACTGGCCCAGGGGCTTGCCATAGCAGCAGCCAAAGCTTAGGCAGGCAAGACGCCCCAAAGACTCTCCAAACGTATAACCAATGCTTAAACAGGCCATCATCACGGCAACGGGGATATGAAATTTGAAAGCTGTTCCCAGCGTGGCATTCACCAGCATAATGATCCAGGGTGCGGTTACCACACCGGTAAACACGGCCCCGCCAATGGTCAGGGTGGCTTTTTTCTTTTCAACAACCCGGGCAACAATTTTAGACGCCGGAATGGTCACGGCCAGCAGCAGAATCGTCAACAGCACCAGCACAGAAATGGGCATCCCGGCCGATGCAGCCAGAACCACGGCCATCATCACGCCAAAGGTGTAAGCATTGGCGGACAAAAGTCCGTACCAGGTCAGATTCATTCCCCGCCACTGGCTTTGGTCCAGCTTTTCCAGCGGGAAAGCCGCCACCATCTGCCACCTTTCTTTGGGCAGGGTTTTAAATCCCCATCCCAGAACAATACCAATGAACAGACCCAGCCCAATAACAAAAAAAGAGGGTGTCATTACAGATCTCCAAATGTTGCGGTTTCATCACAAGGGCAAGCATGGCCGATACCTGACCGCACGGCCACGTCCGTTTCCGCAAGGGGTCTGCCAAACCCGTCACTGAAACGGCTGCTCACGTCGGCGCGAACCTGATTTTCCAGCAAGTCTTTGGAAAAACAGATACGCTGTTTTTGAAATATAACAATGGTTGTGGAGGACCCCGGGCGGTACAGGCTTTTGGGGCACCCCTTTTCCATGAAAAGTCCGGGCACCACAGGCTGGGGATTTTCATATCCCTTTTTACTGTAGCACTGGACAATTTTTCCGATCATCATGGCCACCACTTCCACCATGCACACAAGCCCGCATCCGGTGCCTCCGGGCACATCCGTATCAATGATGGTGACCACCCGGCGGTTTTTAGAGTAGGGCGTCACCTCACGTACCACAGCCCCGGGATTGCAGGAGTGAAAATGCCCGTCTATTTCGTAAACATCCAATACCGTTCCTGCCACGGGCGTATGGTTATAATGATATTTATCCGGGGTAAGCCGGGTCAGGGCAAAACTGCCCTGGTCAAAGGCGTTAAGCCACTGGGGCTTATCCCGGCCGATAAGCTCATAGAAATCAAAGAACTTGCCTTTAATAAAAAGGGCTGAGTTTTTTGAAAAGGCCCCCACCAGAAGACGCGAGTCTGACGGTGAGACCACCGCATCAGTCCGTTCAGGCATGGGGCGAAGCTGTTCATAGCGAATTTTACGTTCAAAAACTTTTCGAAGGGTATCAAGGGTTGCAGGATCCCCGATCACCTCACTTAAATCAATGCCTTGGGCAGCCAGGAAACGTTTCGCATCGGACGGGGGCTTGAAAAAAGGCAGATCATAGGAAACAGCCCCGATCAGGCTGGACATCCGGGCTGAAATCATCAGATGAAACAAAACGGAGGCATTTTCCCGAATTGGCGAGTAAATGGCATTGATAACAGGATCTGCCTTAAGGGTTTCGGTTCGGACCTGCCTGGTTTTACGGTCTATATATTGATGTTTCATCGTGCTAATTCTCCTGCCAGGCCTGCATCTCCCGGCTGACCACAAGGACGATCAGGTAAATAAACTTCTTAAGCGTTTCAGGCGCACAGGTGTCGTCCATGAAATCCTGGCGCATGGATTTTAAAAACTTGAGGATATCCCGGCTTCCCAGAATCTGCCCAAGGGCCTGCCCGTAGGAGGCATCCCGGTATCTTGCCCACAGGTCGATCTGCTCAAAGGCCTTGCTGAGCAGGTCAAATCCCTGGCTGATATGGGCCGCTCTCAGGGTCTGGGCGTAATAGCTTTCCGCTTTTGTATTAAATAGCGAGCCATTCATGGACATGGGCTTATGCTTTCCGGAGCTGTCAAGAATACCCTGGGTGATCCGGCCCCATGCCGCATAGGTCTGCGGCATATTGACCCGGTTGTCAAGATCGTCCAGAACGGGTGAGCAGTTTAATGCCGCCACAAGGTCGGCCCCTTCGGTCTGAACCAGGGTGATCAGGGCCCGCTGGTATTCCCGGACCAGCACCCGGGTGTAACCGGGATACCTGTGGCTTTGCCGGGTTTTAGCGGTATTTTTCAAAATTTTGGCCAAAAACTGATTCCGTGTTCGGGTTTTGACAAAAAAAGTGGGGATGCCAATGGCTGTACAAAAAAATATCTGGCGGCGTTCACTTTCAACGGTTGGGGAATCCGGTATCATGGTATGATCGACCTGCCGGGAATAGATATACTTCTGGGCCAGGGCCGTGATCAGAATCTGCAGATCAGCAGCCTTGCCCATATCCCTGACAACATTTTCAAACACGCTGAAGTAACGGTGTTCAAACCCGGAATACCCCATCTGGTGGTATTTCCTCAAACGAACCAGCTGGTACAGGGCCATGCGCTCGTCAAATACGCCCATGTCGGTCAGATCTTTTTTAAGGCCTGCCTCGCTTTCCAGACTGCCGTTCAAGGCCGGGCTTTGGAAGGTGCTCATCACCGAGGTAAAATAGTCAATGAGCCGGCCATCCGGAACAAAATCCCCTTTCAGCCTGAATATATTCGCAATCAGACGGTCCAGCCACACCGGGCCAAAGGGGGTCAGGGCCTGGCCCATGACCTTGAGATGGGCCTTTTTCTTCCACCGCCGCCAGATCATGCGCAGATGGGTATGGGTCAGTTCGTGGGGCATAAAGCCTAAAACCCGTTCCGGGTGAAACTCCTGGAAATCAATCCTGTGGGGGGCAGCCGAATAGGTGGTGGCAAACAGGGGCAAAAAATGCTCCCAGATTTTTATGGCCAGATCTCCGGTATATTTTTCATCCAGGGCCGTAAACCCTGAACCCGGATCAGACATGCACCGGGACAGTTTGACACTGCCAAGACTGATATGGGTGCCGTTATTGGCCAGACTGACATTAGAGGTGTTGGGGAGCACCACAAGGTTGGAGTTGATGATGCCTGCCTCCTTGAGCTGGGCCACGGCATTGAGCTGACTGCGGGACAACACCTTGTGGCAGACACTCATGTACTCTTTTTTATCTTCCCCCCGGTCCCATCCGGACAGGCACGGGCTCATGAATAATTCGCGGTAAAACGCATCTGAAATAACATCGTTAAGCCGTTTCTGGTCCCCGGGCGGGGTGGCGGAGAAAAAAATCTTTACCTTCTGGCCGTTTTCATTAATCTCAAACTTATGCCCGGCATAGGCTACCAGGGCCTGGGTAAGAAGAAAACGAAGCAGGGTTTCGGCAGCAAGCTTCTCTCCCAAATTCCCTGAACCATCTGACTTTACCGGATAAAAGGAAAAAAGCTCAGGCGAACTGTTGTCATTGGAAAAATGGGCCAGCATTTTTTCGCCCCAGGTTTTGACCGGTTCCGGCACACCATTGTCATCGCCAACCGCATCGGCCAGGGCCAGCTTGAGCAGATAGGAGACAGGCACCCGGACCTGATTTTCTCCGTTTTTTTCAAACACGAAACAGGCGGCATCCCTGCGGTATTCTGATGCGGGAATGGATTTATCCGCCTTAAGATCTTTGTTAAACACCTGATTGGCAAACCGGTTCAGCACCCGGCGGGGAAACCACACCCAGGAATTTTCCCAATCCTGGCCATCCTTATCTTTGAGCAGACGTTCCAATGCCATGACCCGCCGCTGGGGCGTTTCTCCGGTTCTGGCCTGTTCCACAAGATTCCGGTAATAATTGGATGTTTCAATGACCCGGGCCAGGTCGATATTTTCCCGTTTCCCGGCAACCACTGCCTGAAATTCATTTTCAGCACCTGCCGTGGCATCCCCGGCCATGAACGGCAGGGTCCGGACAAAACTGTCCAAGGTCTGGTCATCCAGGCCCACAGCCGCGCTGATCCGATCCAGACGCCGGGCCATGTCAAACGGCGTGGACACTTTGTTTTCGTTACGTTTTATGGCTGCAATCATGCTGGGGAGTCATCCTGTCAGGAATGTTTGTGGCTATTCAACGTTAAAGAAAATAGTATTTTATTATTACATTAGTGTTACAAGGGTGCTAAGATTTTATGAAATAATTGTATGTATGAAATAAGGATGGTTTTTTTATAATCTGGCACGCTATAATCAGGCAGGATAACGACAATGGTTGTCTTATACCTTGTGGGGTGCCCTAAATTTGCGTTGTGGCACAAAGGAGGGAAAATGGCTCAAGGAGATGGATTTATAATGAATGAGGCGAAAACGGGTGGATCAGCCCCTGAAAACGCACTGCCCAGGGTCGAGTTTTCAAGTTTTATTTTATCTTTGTATTCATCCGGTCTTGTACAGCTCGGAACCGTGGAGGATCCCTCCACCGGGAAAAAAACAAAAAATCTGGAAATCGCCAAACACACCATTGATATGATTGCAATGCTCCAGAATAAAACCTCAGGAAATCTGACCAGGGATGAAGAAAATCTGCTTGCCGCCCTGCTCAGTGAACTGCGCATGGCCTATGTGGCGGCCAAGGCCTGATGCAAGTGTACCTTTCTCCTGCTAAAATCAATTTATTTCTTTATATCACGGGCAGGCGCCCTGATGGCTACCATGAGCTGTTTTCCCTTATGGTCCCTTTGACACTTGCGGATCGCCTGGAGATTGTCCGGTCAGGCAACGGCATCAGGGCTGTGTGCAGCCATCCGGATGTACCGGAAGATGATAGAAACCTGGCATGCAGGGCCGCAGCCCTTTTCAGGTCTGAAATGATTGACAGGAATGCCGATTGTGTTTTTCATGATCTGACAATTCACATTGAAAAAAAAATCCCCGTATGCGGCGGACTTGGCGGGGGCAGTTCCAATGCAGCCTGTGTACTCCTGGCTTTGAATGAACTCTGCGAAACGCCTTTGTCCACAGATGAACTGATGCGTTTGGGCCTGACCCTGGGTGCAGATGTTCCTTTTTTTATTTCCGGAGCCCCGGCATTCGCCTCCGGCGTTGGGGAAAAACTTGTGCCCTGCAGATTCATGCCAAACCTGTCGGTGATTATTGTCAATCCGGGTGTGCCTGCCTCAACAGTAAATGTTTTCAGAAAGTTAGAATTTGGATTGACATTTACCCCCTCCTATACTATAAAACCGAGTTCGAATGCGTTGCCATTCGGAAAAAAGCTTGATGGCAGGGAAATTTTGCATAACGATCTTGAAGGTCCGGCGTGCAATTTATACCCTGAGATCGGTACTGCAAAAAAAGAGATGGCGTTGTTGCTGGAAAGAAATATATATATGTCTGGAAGCGGCTCGTCTCTTTTTGCTCTTTACTCGGACCACAAAGTGGCCGAAAGGGACTATGAACGGCTTTCGCAGGTCCGGTCGGAAAATATGAAATTTATTTTTCTTTCCAGGATCGGGCTTTGGAATGGCTGCTGTAAACAAAAGAGTTTTGGGGCGTCGTCAAGCGGTAAGACACAGGGTTTTGATCCCTGCATTCAGAGGTTCGAATCCTCTCGCCCCAGCCAAAATTTTAAAGGGCTATAAATGCTTGGAAAACAAAGAGGTCTAATATGAATGGCCTGTCAATTTTTGCCGGAAATTCAAATGCCCCCCTTGCAGAAAGAATATCGGAATATCTGGCCAAGCCTCTGGGGCGATTGAAAGTCAACCGGTTCAGCGACGGGGAAACCCAGGTCGAAATTCATGAAAATGTACGTCGGCGGGAAGTTTACGTGATTCAGTCTACGTGCAAGCCTGTGAACGACAATCTGGTGGAGCTTTTGCTGCTTGTTGATGCCTTCAGGCGATCCTCTGCTGCCCGGGTGACCGCTGTAATTCCCTATTTCGGGTATGCCCGCCAGGACAAGAAGGTCTCTCCCCGGGTGCCCATCAGTGCCAAGGTGGTTGCAGAACTGCTTGAAAGAACCGGTGTTGACAGGGTCATCACCATGGATCTTCATGCCGGACAGATCCAGGGGTTTTTCAATGTGCCTGTGGATAATCTTTACGCAGCCCCCATTATTATTGACGATATAAAAACCCGTTTCAGTGATGACATCATTGTCGTGTCTCCGGACGCAGGCGGTGTGGAGCGGGCCAGGGCCTATGCCAAGCGCTTAAATGCCGGGCTTGCCATCGTGGATAAACGCCGTAGCGCACCCAATCAGGCCAAGGCCATGGCCATTATCGGAGATGTGGAAGGCAAAATTGCCCTGGTTATTGACGATATGGTGGACACGGCCGGGACCCTGACCGAGGCTGCCGGCGTTATCAGGGAAAAGGGTGCCAAGGAAGTGCATGCCTATTGTACCCATCCGGTATTATCAGGTCCGGCCATTGACAGAATAACACAATCATCTTTGAACTCCCTTGTTGCAACGGATACCGTCCCCTTGTCTGAAGAGGCCCGTTCCTGTAGCAAAATAAAGACGCTTTCCATTGCAAAACTTGTCGGGGAGGCCATTATGCGCAGCTACAGGGGAGATTCTGTAAATTCTTTATTTGTATAAAAAGATATATTTGATCAACCTGTCTTTTTTGTGAAAGGGCGGGTACGAAAGGGTTAAAATGGAACTTATAGAATTAAGTGTCGCAAAAAGAGAGAGCACCGGAAAGGGTGCTGCCAGAAGATTACGGGCCGACAAAGCTATCCCGGGCATTGTTTATGGCGCAAAAATTGAGCCTGTAAAAGTATCGATTGATGTTAACACCTTTGATAAGGTGATCAGGGATAACGGCACCACGGGTCTTTTTTTTGATTTGAAAATCCAAGGCGAGACCAGCAGAATGGTTATGCTCAAGGATATCCAGATGGATCCCTTTGGCCTGCGTTACCTGCATATTGATTTTCATGAAATTGATATGGATGCAAAAGTCTCCATTGTCGTTCCGGTTGAAACCGAAGGTGTCTGCGCCGGCGTCAAAGAAGGCGGTATGCTCCAGATCATCCGTCGTGAGCTTGAAGTGCTTTGCAAACCCAAAGATACCCCCGAAAGTGTTAAACTCGATATTTCAAAACTGGAAATCGGGGATTCCATTCATGTGGCAGATATTGATTTGGGAACCGAAATTGAGATTCCTTTTGACAACAATTTTACCGTAGTCACCATTGTTCCGCCTGCGGGTAGCTCGGATGATAACGAAGGTGAAGCTGAAGAAGCTGGTGTTGCTGAAGCCGCTGCTGAATAGATCCAACACCTTTTTGACGTTTTAACCACAGAACACACGGAAATCATAGAATTTTATCTTCAGTGCCTTCTGTGATTCCGTGGTTAAACTTTTTCATATAAAAAGTATAAGTCATGGCTGACTCAAAACGACTATTAGCGGGTTTGGGAAATCCTGGAGATCAGTATTCCCAAACCCGTCATAATATTGGCTTTGATGTAGTTGATGCTTTGGCGGATCGGACCGGGTGCTGTGTGAACAAGGAAAAGTTCAATGCCGCTTACACCGGCACACGCATGGGGCTTCAGGATGTTCTCCTGGTCAAGCCCCTTTTGTATATGAACAGAAGCGGCATCCCCATCCAGAAGCTGGCAGCCTATTTCAAAATCGATATAGCGGATATCATTGTGGTCCATGATGACATTGATCTTGCCTTTGGAAAGATAAAGATTGTGCAGGGCAGGGGACATGGGGGACATAACGGCATCCGTTCAATCATTGATGCCTTTGGCCAGAAGGCATGTGTCCGGGTTCGGGTGGGTATTGGCCGGCCTGGCAATGAAGGATCCGTCACCGGACATGTCCTGGGCCGGTATGCCCCTGACGAGCAGGCCTGTCTGAATCAGGTTATTGATGACGCCTGTGACGCCTGCGTCTCTATCCTGGAAAAAGGGATCGTCAAGGCCATGAATCTCGTTAATTCCTCCCGATAACACGCTTTTTTACTTTGCCTGGGAACCGTGTTTACAAAAGTTGTCAATAAATTAATAAGTTGACAATATTGTTTAAATATGGTTCTCTGCCTGAGAATGGATAACCTGTATCAAAATAATAAGGTGGGCATAAATGGCAAAACAATCTGGAGCAATCCAATCTGGGGCAATCAGGTCTGGGGCAATCAGGACTGAAGTAACTGGCAAGTCAACCAAAAAAGCGTTTTCAAAGGGCGACATGGCGGTCTATCCTGCACACGGTGTCGGCTGCATTGAATCCATCGAAAGCCAGGAAATAAACGGGGATACCATGAATTTCTACATGATGAAAATCGTGGAAAACGGTATGACAATCATGATTCCTACATCCAATGTCGAATCCGTAGGTTTGCGGGAAGTTATTCCTGAGACCGAGGTGCCCCAGGTTTACGAGGTGATGCAGAAAAAGGCCCAGGCCAGTGACAACCAGACCTGGAACCGTCGTTACAGAGAATACATGGATAAGATCAAAACCGGTTCCATATATGATGTGGCCGAGGTGTTCAGGGATCTTTTCCAGCTTAAGCTTGCAAAAGACCTGAGTTTCGGCGAAAGAAAACTTCTTGATACTGCCCAGAATCTTCTGGTCCAGGAACTTTCCATGGCCAAGGATGTTGATGAAGCGCTCATGATAAAAGAAATTGAAAATTTGTTCAGCTAAACACCTTGATCCTGATAACACAAACAACCCGGCAGGTGTCAATCCATGCTGGGTTTGTCTTTTTTCATGCACCTGAAGATAGAAATTTCGCCGGATCAGGCGGGTGCCAGGCTTGACCAGGCCGTAGCTGATTCCCAGTCCCGGATATCCCGCTCCAGGGCTGCACACCTGATCTCCCAGGGGGTGATTACGGTGAACCACGGATGTAAACGCCCCGGTTATAAAGTTAAGCTGAAAGACCTGGTTGAAGGGGAGATCCCTTCAACAGATCATCAGGATAGAAAACCCCTTCTCCCGGAATCCATTCCTTTGAATATCCTCTATGAGGATGACTATATTCTCATGATTGATAAGCCTGCAGGCCTTGTGGTGCATCCCGGGGCAGGGAATGATTCCGGTACCCTGGTCAATGCCTTGATTGCCCACCATCCGGGCTTCAGCGAACAAGGCTGGGACAGGGACCGGCCAGGTATTGTTCATCGCCTGGACAAAGATACCTCCGGACTGATGGTCATTGCCAAAACCCTGAAATCCCTTGAATTTCTCCAAAAGGAATTTAAGCAAAGGCGGGTGGAAAAGCATTACCTGGCCCTGGCCCGGGGAGAAAATATTCCGGATGCGGGGGTGATTGAGCGCCCCATTGGCCGTCACCCTTTTCATCGCAAACGCATGACTGTTCTGGATGAGAACGGCAGATACGCAAAAACCCGGTTCAGTGTCATTAAACGTTTTCGTTCGGGGTGTCTTATGGATATCCGGCTCTATACCGGCAGAACCCATCAGATTCGCGTCCATTTTTATGATCAGGGCATGCCCCTTTTCGGCGATTGCATTTACCAGCCGCGATCATCTATGAAAAAAGTCCCCGGGGTGCCGCGTCAGATGCTTCATTCCTGGACCTTGTCCTTTCGTCACCCTTATTCAGGTGTGCGCCTCTATTTTGACGCGCCCATGCCCGAAGATTTCAAAACCGCTTTGCTGCATCTGTCCGATGCCCCCTGATTTTTTTTCGGCTTACGTTGCTTGATTTAACCGGCGCTGGGATTCGGTCCAGTCAATGCGGCTTAAAAGCCCCCGGATAATTCTGATATCCCTGGATGACAGACCCGCGTTGGAGAAAATTTTGCGATAGGTCCGCAGCAGATGATCCGGGTTCTGGGGGTCCAGGTAATCAATGTCTAAAAGCGTTTTTCTCATGTGGGCAAACATGGATTCCAGTTCTTCTCCCCGGGCAGGGGCTTTAACCCCGGGGTCCTGGAAATTTTTTGCAGCCCCGGATTTAAGGGATGCTTCGTAGAGCAGCACAGCCAGGGCGTGGCTCAGATTCATGGACGGGTAGCTGTCATGGGTGGGGATGGTGATAAAATACCGGCACAGGGCCAGATCCTTTGTCTCAAGGCCGGTATCCTCCGGTCCCATAACCAGGGCGCTGTGATGTTCCTGTTTCTGGGCTTGTATCCTGGCCCCTGCCGTGGCAGGTGTTAAAAAATCTTTTCTGTACTTGCCGAACCTGCGGGTGGTGCCATAGGCGGAATGGACGTCGGAAAGCGCCTGTTCCAGGGTGTCAAATATTTGCGCCTGTTCAAGAATATGAAAGGCGGACAGGGCCATTTTTTTGGCTTCAAGGGATTTATAGGCACTGCAGGGGCTGACAAGACGCAGCCGGGTGCAGCCGAAGTTCATCATGGCCCGGCATACCCCGCCAATATTGATGGGGCCCTGGGGACGGACCAGGATAACAGTGAGATGGTCCATGGTGTTTTTATCACTGGGCATTGGGTTTTAAGTTTCCGGGGGATTCCAGAATCAGGGTGACAGGCCCCTGGTTGATTAATGACACGTCCATATTGGCCTGGAATTTTCCTTTCTTGACTGCAACGCCCAGTGAGGCTGCCCTTGAGGCAAAAAATCGGTAAAGCCGGCATGCAGGCTCAAGGGGTGCTGCATCCGTGAACGAGGGGCGCCGTCCCCTGCGGCAGTCTCCCATAATCGTAAACTGGGAGACCACCAGAAGCTCGCCCTTGACATCAACAAGAGACCGGTTCATTTTTTCCTTGTCATCTTCAAAAATTCTTAAGTTGATAATTTTATCCACCAGATATTCGGCATCTTTTTCTTCGTCGCCACGGGCCACGCCCAAAAGTACCACAAGTCCTGTGCCAATGCTGGATATGATCGTGTTGTCTACGGTAACGCGGGCTTTTTTAACCCGTTGGACAATGGCTTTCATGGGTCTCCTTGAAGATTTCTCCGTTTTAAATCCGGGGGATAAAAAATTCAGGCGGGCGTCATGCACCGGGGCCTGGGCCAGGTTGTGGAAAAGCCCATATTTTTTAAGGATTGAACAGCCCTGTCCACAAACATGCCTGCCTGTTCTTTGCTGTGTGCGTCATCTCCGGGAACCACAGGGATGCCCAGGGCCTTTGCCCTGGCCAGAATTGTCGAGGCCAGATAAGGTGTTTTTTCCCCTTTGGCAAGGGGGCGCAGGTTGTAATCCAGCACCAGCCCAAGATCCTTGATCATAGAAAGATTGCGCTGGATACGCTCACCAATTTCGGGTTTGCCAAGCCGTGCTTCAAAGTCCGGATCGTAAATGCGTATCAGATCAAAATGGCCCACAACAAAAGGATGCAGGTCCAGGATCATTTCATACTGGGTGTCAAAATAGGCCATATACATGGCATCAAAGCCGTTGAAATCATTGGCAATGGCCTCATAGTCCTGCCTGGAATAGTCAAAACATCTGTCATTGAGATGATGGACCGATCCCACAATATAGTCGGGATTAAATTCCCGGATCAATGACCGCACCTGGGCAGGGCTTCCGGTAACGGTTTCGGTCTCAAATCCCTTAAATATCCGGATATCTGACTTATATTTTTGCCTGAGCCGTTCCAGCTCAAGGAAATACCTTGAAAACCGGTCCCCAAGCGCCTTGACCGAAAGGCCTTGCTCAAGCTCATCCGGGTAGAGGAAGCGGTGTTCGGGCGGGGGCATGTGCTCACTGATGCCCACGGCTTTGAAGCCTTTGCTGATATAGGCTTTTATCAGGTCTTCAAGGCTGTCCTGGGCATGGCAGCAGAACTGGCCTGAATGGCCGCCATGAAGGGATATGAGTTTGGAATCAATCATTTCAGCGGACTTTAACACCAAGCCGGGGTTAAATCAAGGTTCGGATTATCCGGGTTGTTGGTGTAGCATAGGTTGCCCGGTCCATTGTTTTTACATCAAGGTTTTTTTGCCTTTTTTCCGGCTTTGTGGAACCGTTTTTGCCGGGTTTTCAGTAATTCCGGACGCAGGGCCGACCCCCTGCCTGACAGGCTGGGATTGGTCATGAAGAAGTTATGGGCATTAAATGCCTCTTTGCCCGGGACGGTTCGGGTGTAGGTGCCGTCATTATTCAGGATCCAGCTTTGTTCATTATCCCTTAAATTGGCCACCATAATCTGGTCCAGGATCTGGCGGTGGACCGTGGGGGTGAGGATGGGCACCAGGGTTTCAATGCGCCGGTCAAGGTTCCTGGGCATCCAGTCTGCTGAGGATATATACACCTTGGCATGGGGAGAAGGCAGTTCATGACCATTGCCAAAGCAGGCAATCCTGGAATGTTCCAGAAACCGTCCCACAATGGATTTTACCCGTATGTTTTCGCTGACGCCGGGGATGCCCGGCCGCAGGCAGCAGATGCCCCGGATGACAAGGTCCACCCCAACTCCTGCCTGGGATGCCTGGTAAAGGGTATCAATGATCTCGGGATCCACAAGGGAATTCATTTTTGCCCAGATATGGGCAGGCTTCCCCTGTTCGGCAAACTCGATTTCTTTTTTTATATTTTCAACGATGCGTTTGCGCAGGGTCAGGGGCGCAATGTCCAGGATTTCAAGGCTGGCCGGCTTTGCATATCCGGTCATGTAGTTGAAGATCTGCATCACTTCGGAGCAGATTTTCGGATCATGGGTGAAAAAGGAGAGATCGGTGTAAATTTTGGCCGTGATGGGATGGTAGTTGCCTGTGCCAAGGTGGGCATAGGATGTAAACTTTCCGTCTTCCCTGCGCACGACCAGGGAGAGCTTGGCATGGGTCTTCAGGTCAATGATGCCGTAAACCACCTGGGCCCCGGCAAGTTCCAGCTTTCTTGCCAGTTCAATGTTGGCCTCTTCATCAAATCGCGCCTTGAGTTCAACCATGGCGGTAACATTTATTCCCGCCTCTGCCGCTTCCACCAGGGCCTGGACAATGGGAGAATCCTTGCTGGTGCGGTAGAGCGTCTGCTTGATGGAGACCACGTTGCTGTCCTGGCTGGCCTGGCGGATGAACTGGACCACCACATCAAAGCTTTCATAGGGGTGGTGAACAACAATATCCTTTTTTAAGATGGCCTCAAAGCAGTCCCCGCCGAAATCCCGGATTCGCTCCGGGAACCTGGCATGGTATTTTTTAAACATCAGATCAGGGCGGTCATCGCAGATCAGTTCCTTGATGGCGGACAGCTCCACATGATCTGATTTGAACACATCCTCGGGATTCATTTCAAACTGATTCGTGATAAACGTGATTAAATTGTCCGGCGTGCCGGTATCCACCCGCAGGCGGATTACATTGCCCCGGCGGCGACGGTTCAAAGCGGACTGGAAGGTACGTACAAGGTCTTCAGCGGCCTCATCGATTTCAAGTTCTGAATCGCGGATGACCTGAAAAACCCCTGATCCCGTCAACCGGTATCCGGGGAACAGGTGATCATAGAACATGCTGATTACCGATACCAGACGGATAAAGCGAATGGCCTTGCCGGGTATCCGTATGTAGCGTTTGAGCTGGGACGGAAGGATTACAAGGGCGAACATGGCATCCCCGCTCTCCTCATCTATAAGATCCATGATCATGCCATGGCCCAGGTTGGGAATAAAGGGAAATGGATGGGCAGGGTCCACAGCAAGGGGGCTGAGTACGGGGAACAGTTTTGTCTGAAATTCCAGGAGCAGGTTTTCCCGGTCTTCCATGGTAAGCTGTTCGGGCCTGACAACAAAAACATTGGCTGCCTCCAGATCTCTGGTCAGACCCCTGATGCAGTCCCGGGTGATGTCGTTGAGCTTGATGACGGCTTCTTCTATGGCTTTAAGTTGTTCCAATGGGGTCATATTGTCCGGGCTTGCACTTGCTGCGCCTTTGTTAACCTGGGCTTTGAGACCCGCTACCCGGACCATGAAAAATTCGTCCAGATTGGAGGCGGAAATGGACAGAAAACGAACACGTTCCATCAGGGGGTGGTTGGGATTCAGGGCTTCTTCAAGCACCCTGCGGTTGAACTGGAGCCAGGAAAGCTCCCTGTTGATATAGCGATTGGTCGTGGTCACATCAATGATTTCTTCTAAATTGGTTTCCTCTACATCCGTATCCGTTTGCATGCGTATTCCACCGCTCCTTTAACAATCATATATCATTATAAAAAACTAGAGACAAGATACAGGAAACAAGAGGGCGAAGCGCCTGGGGCGCCCATTTTAGCCCCGCATTGTTGGCGTCTTTAGTTTCATTGTTCGTTGTGGTCTTGCGGCCCATGGGGGTTGTCTCATATCAGTTATGTTTTGAGTCAAAACAATGTTGTATGTATATCAGTGAATTACTAAAATTGTGTTAGCGTTGAACGAAAATCAATCTTTATATTATCAAGTCAAAAGCCTTATTGATAACGCCTTAAGAGAACCATCAATAATAACAGGAAAAAGGTTTAAAAAGGAGACGTCATGACAGATAAAAATTATCCGGTTTCAGCAAAAACAAAACCGGCCTGCAGCAAAAAAAACGCGCTGCAGGCCGGTTTTGTTTTTTTGTTTAAACGTCGCTTGGTTTCTAATCTTTAAGTCTTGGCAGCACCATATTGAGCAGAACGCCAAGCACACCGGCAAGACCGATGCCGGACAATTCAAAATTGCCGAATTTGATGGCCATCCCCCCGATGCCGGAAACCAGAATCAGGGCAATGATGCTCAAGTTCCGCGGTGCCACAAGATCTTCCTGGGCCTGGACAAGGGTGTTCAGTCCTACCACGGCAATGGCCCCGAACAGCAGCAGCATGATACCGCCCATGACAGGGGAGGGGATGGTCTGCAGCAATGCCCCCAGTTTACCGATAAAGGCCAGCAGGATGGCGGTGATGGCGGCCCAGGTCATGATGGCCGGGTTAAACGCCCGGGTCAGGGTCAGCGCACCTGTGACCTCGGAGTAGGTGGTGTTGGGTGGGCCGCCCAGCAAGGCTGCCAGAGACGTGGCAACACCGTCTCCCAGCATGGTGTTCTGGATGCCGGGATCTTTTAAGTAATCCTTGCCTGTGACCCGGCCGATGGCCACGATATCACCAAAATGTTCAATGGCCGGGGCAATGGCCACGGGAATAATATAGAAGATGGCATGAAGGTTCCACTGGGGTAGAACAAAGGCGGGCATGGCAAACCAGGGCGCCGAGACCACGGCATCAAAACTGACCATGCCCATGACAAGGGCCACAATGTATCCCACGGCAATGCCCACCAGAATCGGGATCAGCTTTATTATGCCCTTTGCAAATAAGGAGACCAGAATTGTGGCTGCAAGCGCAATAAAGGCCACAGTCATGGCTGCGGCCTTGGAATAATACTCACTTCCGCTTGTGGCCATCCCCACTGCCACCGGCGCCAGTTTCAAGCCGATGACCATGATGACCGGACCGGTTACCACCGCCGGCAGTACCCTCTGGATAACTTCGCTGCCGCGTATCCTCACCAGGGTGCTCAGTATGATATAAACCACGCCGGCAGCAGCCAGACCGCACATGGTGCCGGGAATACCCCAGGTTTTGGCACCGTACTGGATGGGGGCGATAAAGGCAAAGGACGAGGCCAGAAATATCGGCACTTTGCCCCGGGTAATGGCCTGGAACACCAGGGTGCCTAAACCCGCAGTGAACAATGCCACATTGGGGTTCAATCCTGTAAGCAACGGAACCAGCACCAGGGCGCCAAAGGCTACAAAGAGCATCTGGGCACCCAGGAAACAGTCTTTAACCTGGAAGTTGTAATCTGTGGATGACGGCAGATTGTCGGGCATTTACCTATTTTCCTTTTCGAAGATTAATTTGTTATCAGACCATGGACATATGTTTGGATGAAAAATTGCCCATATGCAAGGCGCAAGAAAATTTGAACCGGAGCATACTAATGTATGTGAGGATTCAAATTTTTGCAGCAACGCCGCAGATGGGTGATTTTCCATTCAAACATTATTTTGTGCCAAATATTTTATCCCCGGCATCCCCTAACCCGGGAAGAATATAGCCCAGGTCATTCAGGCGTGCATCAATGCTGGCGGTATAGATGTCAACATCAGGATGCTTTTTTTCCAGTGCTGCAATGCCCTCGGGGGCAGCCACAAGGAAAAGTCCCTTGATTCTTTTGCATCCGGCTTCTTTGAGCAGGTCAATGGTGGCGATCAGAGTGCCGCCGGTGGCCAGCATGGGATCCAGAATCAGGGCGGTGCGCTCTGCCATGGCCGACGCTGTTTTAAAATAATACTGTACGGGTTTCAACGTCTCTTCGTTTCTGTAAAACCCCACCACAGACACCTTGGCAGAAGGGATCAGGTCGAGCACCCCGTCCATCATGCCTAAGCCCGCCCTTAAGATGGGAACAATCGTAATTTTTTTGCCTTTTATTTTTTCGACCTCAACTTCTCCTGCCCAGCCCTGTATAACTCTTTGTTCGGTCCCAAGATCCTGGGTTGCTTCGTAGGTAAGCAGGCGGGCCACTTCCGAGGCAAGTTCCCTGAAATCCTTGGTGCTGATGTCCTTTTGGCGCATCAATCCAAGCTTATGTTTTATTAGAGGATGGTCCTCCACATATACGGGCATATCGCCTCCCTTTGTTTTGAAAAATTAATATCCAGAAAAATCCCGCAAAGATTAGTGGACACGGAATTTTTAGTCAAGCCCATTTATACAGGGGCCCAGGGCAATCCGCATTGGTTTTTTCCGGGGGCTAAATCCATAAGTGCAAAACATTGGCCAAAACGCACCACAGCACCACAATGATTGGAGAGACCCGCCATACGCCAAGCAGGCCAAATGCGACGATCGCGATGGCTAAATCCTTTGGGCCAGTTATTCCGGACGTAAAGATCGGGTCATACAGTGCAGCCCCTAATATACCTACCACTGCCGCATTTACGCCCGCAATCGCTCGATTTGCAGCGGGATTGCGGGAAACGGCGCCCCAGAAAGGAAGAACTCCGGCAACCAGGAGGAACCCTGGGAGAAACATGAAGACCAATGCTGTAGCCGCCATGAAATATGCATCACCCCCGGGAGACAACGCCGCACCGAGGTAGGCTGAAAATGCAAACATGGGTCCGGGAATCGCTTGGGACGCGCCATATCCGGCCAGAAACTGACCGGGTGACACCCAGGCAGAGGAAACAACGGAATCCCGGAGCAAGGGCAGGACAACATGTCCCCCGCCAAAAACCAGGGCACCTGCGCGGTAGAACGCCTCTGCAACCGAAGAAAAATCAGGTTTTCCAGTTGCAAGCAGCGGCAGGCCTGCCAGAAGGCCTGCGAAAATGAGAAGGAGGATGCTGCCGACGCGTGGACCAAATGAAACTTGAATTGGGTTCGTGTCGCCGGAGGTACATATACCACGAAGAAAGAACGCGCCGGCAACAGCGCCCAACGCAACGACGAGCACCTGTGTCCACGCGGATGAACCGACAAGTAACACTGCAGACGCCAGAACGGCGATCACTCGCCTGGGGGTATCGGGACATAACTTTTGGGACATGCCAAGTAAGGCATCAGCAACCACAGCGCAAGCCACAAGCTTCAAACCATGAATCGCAGCCTGCCCGGCCGGGCCTGCCAGCAGTGTCAACGCTGCCGCGAAGGCAACTAACAGCAGTACTGACGGCAAGGTAAAGGCCAAAAAGGCCGCAACCGCACCTGGCAGACCCGAACGCAGCAGTCCGAGGCTGAACCCCAATTGGCTGCTGGCAGGGCCTGGCAAAAATTGACAGATCGCAAGAAGTTGACCGAACTGGTCCTCACTGATCCAGCCACGGCGTTCGACAATTTCAGCCCTGAAGTAACCTATATGTGCGATGGGTCCGCCAAAAGATGTCAGGCCAAGCTTCAAGAACGCCAAGAAGACCTCGCTCGTGCTGCCGGAGTTCATTCTTTTCTTATTCACTTCAGGAAAACTTATAAGGACGATTTATAAGGCTGATAATCCGTGTACCCGTCAGGTCCCGGGGTGTACCATAAGGAGGTATCTTCCCAAGGATTCAGCGGCCAGCCATTCTTTAACCGTTCCGGCAAGTCCGGATTGGTAATATAGGGTCTGCCAAAAGCTGCCAGGTCCGCATCTCCACTTGCGATTCGTTCTTCTGCCAATTCTTTTGTGTATCCGCAATTTCCTATAATAAGACCTTTGTATATCTTCCGGAACTCGGATAATGTCATGGGGTCTCCCTTTTCATGGAAGCCAAAGGCAAGGCCATCCATGATGTGCAGATAACCCAGGTTCAGTTTATTCAGTTCTTCTGCGACATACAGGAAGGTCTGTCTGAAATCACTGCTGCCCATATCGTTAAAATTACCATTGGGGGATATCCGGACACCCACCTGTTCCGGAGACCAGATTTCTAAAGTCGTATCCAGTATTTCTTTTAAAAAGCGGAATTTATTTTCAAGGCTGCCCCCGTAAGCATCGTTTCTGAGATTTGTTTTTGAATCAAGAAATTGATTGATCAGGTACCCGTTGGCCGCATGCACTTCTATGCCTGAAAAACCAGCTTCTTTTGCATTCATGGCTGCTTTCCGGTAATCATCCACGGTGGCTTTAATTTCACCAATGGTCAGGGGACGGGGCATTTCATACTCTTTTTTTCCCAGAGGCGTGTGGATGCCGTCACCTTCCAGTCGGACAGCCGAAGCCGAAACCGGAGCATCTCCATTGTGGAAATCGCTGTGAGAAGCTCTGCCGCAGTGCCAGAGTTGTAAAAAAATCGGGGTACCTGTGGGTTTTAATTTCCGGGTGACTTTTTGCCATCCCTCTACCATTTCCCTGGTGTATATTCCCGGGGAATCAACCCACCCGATGCCTTGCTTTGAAACCACAGTTGCTTCCGTAATGCATAACCCGGCCGATGAACGCTGAAAATAATAGTCCGCCATCAAGTCATTGGGTATGCGCTCGGATCCGGCACGGCCCCGGGTCATGGGCGCCAATACAATTCTATTTTTTAAGTTATAGCTTCCTATTGAAACAGGATCGAATAAACGTTTCATGTTAAAGTTCTCCTTGATTAAGGCGGTTGATTCATTTTAACCGCAATTTTAAAATTATGATGAACACGTAAAAAGTTCAACTCTGCTTTGGATTTATTAGGTTGACGAACCGAAAAACGCTTACTACAATTACCGCCGATTATTGATAACCGAGCAAGACTTCCATAAAAATGATATGGTCCGGCAAAAGATGGATAATGATGCACTCAAAAAGGGTGTGTGCCAAAAATCGATTCAAGCCTGCTCTTACCGGTATTTAAATCGACCGTAAAACAAATCACCACATTATCTCTCCCGCCCGACACCTTAAATTGCATCATTTTTTGATTGCCGTCACACCAGGCAACTACAAACGGACAGTTCTAACCCAACGAGGAGCATCATGAAAATCGATATAGGGCCTGTCACCCGGCTTGAAGGCCACCTCAATATTAACACAACCGTGGAAAACAATATCATCATTGATGCAAAAAGCATGGGGGAAATGTTCAGAGGGTTTGAAGTTTTTCTTCTGGGACGTGACCCGCTTGACGCCCAGCAGATTACCCAGAGGATTTGCGGTGTATGCCCGTATGCCCATGCCATTGCCTCTTCTTATGCCCAGGAAGCCGCCTACCGGCTCAAGACACCGCCAAACGGCAGAATTCTTCACAACCTTATCCAGGGCGCCAACCATTTATACGATTATCTTTTGCACTTTTATCAGCTTTCGGCCCTTGATTTTATCGATGTGACCGCTGTCACGGGCTATACCGGCAAAGACCCTGACTTGTCCCACTTGAGAGACTGGGTCAACCACGCGCTGGGCAGCAAGGAATCCTATCCGGCAGCGCCATTTCTGCCCCGGCTGTCCGGAACCTATGTAACGGATACGGACATCAATATCACGGCTTTAAAGCATTATGTGGAATCCCTTGAAATCCAGAAAAAAGCCAACCGGGCCTCGGCCATTTTCGGCGGCAGGTTTCCCCATGCCACGGGGATTTTTCCCGGCGGATGCACCCGGCCGCCTGACATTGACGCCATCGCGTCTTACCAGGCACTGATCCGTGACGTTAAGCATTTTATCCATCACAAGTATTTGCCCGATCTTCTGGCGGTTGCCGGCGCATTCCCGGAATACTGGCATATCGGCCAGAGCAAGGGTGGTTTCATGTCCTACGGTCTGCTTCCCTTTGGGCCGGAACCGGACAGTTCCAGGCTCCTGTCGCCTGGTGTGCTTCTTGACGGAAAAGTTGAAACGATAAAATCAGATGCCATTACCGAAGATGTTAAATTTGCCAAATACAGCTCCCCGTCCGGCCTGAAGGTCGCCCAGGGCAGCCTGACACCGGCCCCGCATAAAAAAGGCGCCTACTCCTGGGTAAAGGCACCCCGGTATGACGGGCATATGCTGGAAGTCGGACCAACGGCAAGGATACTGGTGGATTATTTACAGGGCGGTAATAAAACCGTGAAGCAGCTGGTGGACCGGTTCGCCGGAATTGCGGACATTCGGCCGGAACAACTCAATTCGGTCCTGGGCCGGCACCTGTGCCGGGCCGTATCTGCCGTGGTCATTGCGGATTTCCTTCTGGACCAGACCGAACAAATCAATCCGTTGGAGCCATTTATACCTGAGATAAAAATACCGGAAGCCGGAGAAGGGTTCGGCCTTACCGAAGCGTCAAGGGGGGCCTTGCTCCATTATATCCGGATCAAAAAGCACAAGATTGATCATTATGAGTGTGTGGTGCCGACCACATGGAACTGTTCTCCCAGGGATGACAAGGGCACACCCGGTGCTTTGGAGTCCGCCCTCATCGGCACCTGGGTTGAAGATCCTGGGCAACAAATCGAGGCCAACCGGATTGTGCATTCTTTCGATCCTTGCCTGGCCTGTGCAGTTCACTGATATTACACAAATCCCACAGGCTCATGTTATACGCATAGCTTCGGAGGAAAAACCCCATGATAAACAGACGAGACTTCTTAAAACTGGCTGCCTGCCTCGGTGCCTCCCTTCCCATTGCCGGGCTCCCGTCAGCGGTCAGCGCGGCCCTGAAAATCCTTGATCCCGAATCCGTGCCCAAACTGATCTATCTCCAGGCCCAATCTTGTACCGGGTGCTCCGTATCCCTGCTCCAGGCCGAGGCGCCTGACGCGGTCACCATGATCACCCGTCATTCCAAGCTGGTCTTTCATCAGGATTTGTCGGCTGCATCCGGAAAACAGGTGCTGGATCTGCTGGACGCTTATATCAGCGGGAACGCCGGGGATTATTTTCTGGCTGTCGAAGGGGCCATTCCCCTGGGGATGCCTGAAGCCTGCGTCATTGGCACAAAACCCATTGCCGACTACCTGGGTGCTGCTGCCGAAACCATGAGCGGTGCCGTTGCCATCGGCACCTGCAGTTCTTACGGAGGTATCCCGGCGGCTGAAGGCAACCTGACCGGTGCTGTCAGCCTGAATGATTTTTACAAGACAATAAATAAAAAACCGCTCCTGATTTCCATTCCAGGATGCCCGGTGCATCCGGACTGGGTCTGGAAAACCATTGTCCACCTGGTTAAAATCGGTCTCCCGGAACTCAAGAATACCCGGCCGGCTGCTTTTTTCAGCCGGAAAGTCCATGAATTGTGCCCCCGGTACCATGACTTTCAGCAGGAAATTTTTGCTGAAAAACTGGGAGATAAAGGCTGCCTTTTTAAACTCGGCTGCCTGGGGCCGGACACTTTTGCAGACTGCCCCACCCGGTGGTGGAATTGTGGACAGACCTGGTGCATCGACGCCAATGCACCCTGTATCGGCTGTGCATCCCCCATGTTTGCAGCAAAAAGAGATTTCCCGTTTTACCGGAACGCCGAAACCGCCATGTCCGGAACCCCAGGAGAAAAGTCATGAAATCCCATCTGTTTGCCCGGCTCTCCATTACCTATAAAATTATTCTCACTGTGGTTATTGTCTTGTTGATCTGTCTTGCGGCTTTTGTAGTCCTTTTAAACCGGTTTGTGGAAAACCAGATGCGGCTGACCTACACCCAGTCCGTCCACACCCTGTTCAACGCGTTTGAAGACGGGGTGAAAGGATCGCTTGAACGCGGCCAGATGAAAAATTTTCAAAAACTGCTCCTTCACCAGAAGCAAATCAACGGGGTCATGGCGGTCAATCTGTATGATCGGAAAGGCGCGGTCAATCTGTCATCCAATACCCTGGACAAGGCAGAACCCCTTCCGGACGGATTATTGTCCCGCATCCGGGAAGAAAAGACGCAAGTCATGCAAAAATCTGACACCCGGCTTGTCATTTTCGGTCCCCAGCCCGTTGTTGCAGACTGTATCCGGTGTCATCCGACCTGGAAACAAGGAGAAATCGGAGGCATCCTCTCCCTTACATACGATCTTAGCGCCCTGAATACGGTCATCTCCAAACTCAAGTATTTTACCACTGCCGGATCAATCATTCTTCTTTTTATTATGAGTTTCATGGTTTTTATTGCCATCCAGAAAATGGTCAAAAATCCAATCTTCAGCGTTCTCAGCGGACTGAAGGATGCGGCTGAAGGCGACGGAGACCTGACCAAAAGGTTACGCATCACGTCTGCAGATGAACTGGGCAGTCTTTCCAGGTGGTTCAATACCTTTGTTGAAAAACTCCAGGGAATTATCCGGGATATTGCAAATAATTCTGAAAAGCAGAATAGGTCATCTGCCGAACTTCTTGATATTTCAAAAAAAATGTCAGATGCCGCCGGTATAATGACCGAAAGGTCCAATACCGTGGCAGCAGCGGCTGTGGATGTGAGCGACAACATGACGTCAACGGCCGCAGCAGCCGAACAATCCTCCAATAATATTGAAATGGTATCTTCTGCGGCTGAAGAGATGAGTGCCATGATTGGAAAAATTGCCAAAAACACCGAAGAAACCCGCAAAAACAGCCAGTACGCCGTCTCCAGAACCCAGAAAGCCGCCGACAGCATTAAAAATCTTGAACATAGTGCCCAGGAGATCGGAGATGTGGTTGAAACCATTAACGATATTTCCGAACAAACCAATTTGCTCTCCTTGAACGCGACCATTGAAGCAGCGCGTGCCGGGGAAAGCGGCAGAGGCTTTGCCGTGGTGGCCAGTGAAATCAAACTCCTGGCAAAACAAACAGCAGACGCCACGTATGAAATTCAGGGAAAAGTCATCCGCATTCAGGATTCGACCCGCCAGGCCATTTCGGAAATTTCAGAAATCAGCAATGCCATAGACAGTGTCAATGCCATGATCGACACCATCACCACCAGTGTGGAAAAACAGTCCGGCACTACGCGTGAAATTGCCGGCAATGTCAGCCAGGCAGCCCTGGGAATCCAGGAAGTTACCCTCAATGTAACGGAAAGTTCAAAAAAAGTTAAAAAAATTGCAAGTGATATTGACGACGTTCACCAGGCAGCCCTTGGCATATCGGACAGGAGTTCGGAAATAAACGCCAGTGCAGACCGGCTCAGCCAGATATCCAAAACCCTGAAAACATCAGTGGATCAATTTAAGATTTAATTTTTGGGCCCGGGCCGCATGCTTAAACGCGTTAACCTGGTGTGGGTGGAACGTCTGACTCGTCCCTTTTCCCGGGAAAAGATTTTTGAGCGTATCGGTGCTGTATATGATGATGCCGTACAAAAAAAGCGTTGACTTTGATTTGAAATTGAATTACCAAAGTCAGACGCATTAACCTTTAAGATTAAAAAAAAGAATAAAAAAAATCAGCTTATGAACGCTTCCATCACAGACATTCTGAAAAACACCGACATTGTTGAATTAGTCGTCGTATCTGTCGTGGCAGTGGTATCCGTCGGCCTGGAGGGCCGATACCGCCGTCGGAGGAAGCGTATATAAGCTTTAAGATCTTATAAAGACAAAAAAAACCCCCGCCGGCAAGAGCCTGCGGGGGTTTTTTTGTTTTGGGAAACAGACCAGAACATAAAATGAATATTTAAATATCGGGAAACGAACATGGAAATGAACGGCGCACAACTGATTGTAAAACTCTTGGAACGGCAGGGGATAAAAATCATCTGGGGCATTCCCGGCGGGGCCACCCTTCCGCTCTACGATGCCCTTTACCAAAGTCCTATCCGGCATATCCTCACCCGGCACGAGCAGGGGGCGGGGTTCATGGCCCAGGGCATGGCCCGGACCACCGGGAAGGCCGCGGTCTGTACGGCAACCTCCGGCCCCGGGGCCACCAACCTCATCACGGCCCTGGCAGACGCCCACCTGGATTCCGTGCCCATGGTCGCCATCACAGGCCAGGTCCCCACGGCCCTGATGGGAACCGATGCCTTTCAAGAGGTGGACACCTACGGGTTGACGCTGCCCGTCACCAAACACAATTTTCTGGTCAAGGCGGCTGCGGACCTTTTAACCGTCATCCCGGAGGCGTTTCGGATTGCCGAATCCGGCCGGCCCGGGCCTGTGGTCGTTGATGTGCCCAAGGACGTGCAGACCCAAAAGGTGAGGTTTGGGCAATGGCCCGAACCGGGCGTCCCCGGACCGGTCCGGTGGAGGGATAACGGGGTCTTGGAGCGGATGGCGCAAATGATCCGGCAGTCCAAAAGGCCGATGTTTTACGTGGGCGGCGGCGTGGTGGCATCTGGCGGGGCAGACCTTTTGCGCAGCGCATCCCAAAAGAACGGTATTCCGGTAGTCTCCACCCTCATGGGGCTTGGGGCCATGGCCTATGACGATCCGCTTTTCTTAGGCATGCTGGGCATGCACGGCACCCCTGTCGCGAACCTGGCCATGGCCCGGGCCGATCTGATCATCGCTCTGGGAATCCGTTTCGATGACCGCGTCACCGGCAAGATGGAAGCCTTCTGCGCTGATGCCGCCGTGATTCATGTGGATGTGGATGAAAGTGAAATCGGCAAAATCCGGAACGCTTCCCTGGGTGTTTGCGGGGATGCCGCCACCGTGCTGACCAAGATACTGCCGCGAATGGATACCTTCACCCGGGAGGGCTGGCACGGAGAGATTGCGTCCTTGAAGAGCCCGACGCCAGCTGCGGCCGAGATCAAAAATCCGTTCCATCCGTCCGGCATTATCCGCTATATCGGGAACCGGGCCCCGGAAGACGCCATCGTGGCAACTGACGTCGGCCAGCACCAGATGTGGACAGCCCAGGCTTATCCTGTGCGCCATCCAAGATCCCTTTTAATGTCCGGGGGACTGGGCACCATGGGCTTTGGCGTGCCCGTCGCCATGGGAGCCGCCTTTGCAAACCCCCATAAAAAGATCGTCTGCATCACCGGGGACGGGTCCTTTCTGATGAATCTTCAGGAACTTGCCACCCTTGCGGAACATGAACTCAACATCACGATTGTTCTGATGGACAACGGGCACCTGGGTCTGGTCCGCCAGCAGCAGGAGATGTTTTACAGCAATCATGTATTTGCTTCGAAGTTCACACGGTCACCGGATTTTTCGGCCATTGCCCAAGGGTTTGGAATCCGGGCCTGGGATGCCGGGATCAACGGATCGAACCGTTCCGCCATAGATGAGGCACTGGCATTTCAGGGTCCGTCGCTGGTGGTTGTTCCCATTGACGGGACCACCAACGTTTACCCCATGGTCCCTCCGGGGGCGTCCAATCTCGAAATGATTCAGGAGGCATAAATATGTACGATACGATTGTCGAGCTGACGGTCCGGAACCACCCGGGCGTCATGTCACAGATTACAGGGCTTTTTGCCCGGAGAAATTTCAACCTGGAAGGGATTCTCTGCCGTCCGGAAGGCGACGGGGGCTTAAGCCGGATGCGCCTGATGATCTATACAGATGAGCGCACGGAGCAGCTGGTCAAGCAGCTTTCAAAACTTTACGACGTGATTTCCGTTTCAATCCGTCAGGACAGGGGGCCGTCAAGGTACCGGCAGCTTTTCGAGGAATGCTGGGATTAGGCGAACAGCAACCGCTATTTCATTAAACAGCAGCGGGATATGAAATACGGTTGCGCCCGTCCTTTTTGGATTTGTATAGCATCTCATCGGTCTCTTTCAGCATTTCGCCAAAGGATTCAATGCCGTCTGAGTAATGGGCCACACCCAGGCTCAAGGTCAGTTTCAGATTGGCGGCGCCCTTGACCGCAAAGGTTCTTTTTTCGAAAACGGCGCGTATTTTGTCAGCAACAGGAATGGCGCCCTTAATGCCGGTTCCGGGAAGGATGATCATGAATTCGTCCCCGCCATACCGCCCCGGGATATCGGTTGCCCGAAGATTTTCCCGGATGATGGATGACACCTGTTTTAACACCCTGTCTCCGATATCGTGGCCATACCTGTCATTGACTTTTTTAAAATGGTCAATGTCTATCATAATAACGGACAGACTGCCTTTTTTACGCTTTGCCGTTTCAAATTCCCGGTTTCCGAAATTCATGAAATATCTTCGGTTGTAGAGCCCTGTTAAGGGATCGATATTGGCCAGCCGGGCGTTTTCAATGGCTTTGGACGCAGCGTATTTCAAGGAAAGGTGGGTATCAATTCTGGCCAGCAGTTCGGTTTTGTCCACCGGTTTTACGATATAATCATTGGCCCCCACCTCAAAGGCTGTGACAATATCACCGGGTTGATTTTTTGCCGTCAGAAATATGATGGGCAGCTCAAACGTGGAATATTGTTCTCTCAACTTCCGGCAGACCTCATACCCGGACATCCTGGGCATCATGATATCAAGAAGTACAAGATCAAACCGGCTGGTTTTGATTCTTTCCAGGGCCAGACACCCGCTTGGTACGAATTCGGCCCCCAGTTTTTTTATCCCCAGGTAGTTGAGCAGAACCTGGCCGTTTACCGCTTCGTCATCCACGATGAGCACTTTTTTCGAACAATTGCCGGTGCGGGTATTGGGTAAGGGACAGCTGACTTCGGGAAAAGGCAGAATGCCGCTTAAGGGCGCTGGATCAAAGCGAATCCCTTTTGCCTTTTTTCCATTGGCGGCAACCTGCGGGAGCGTAAATATAAAACAGGACCCCTTGCCTGGCTCTGATTCAACCCGGATGTTGCCGCCGTGCAATTCCACCAGCTTTTTAGTGATGGGAAGCCCCAGTCCGGTTCCTTTGTATTCCCGTTCAATGGAACCGTCGCCCTGCTCAAAGGAGTTGAAAATACGTTCTGTGAATGAAGGATCGATACCAATCCCCGAATCCTCAACCCGGACCTCCATGGTATCTGCCCCAGGGATGGCCCGGACCCTGACATAGCCTTTTTCCGTATATTTTACACCGTTCCCGATGAGATTATACAGGATCTGCTGAAGCCTGTTTTCATCTCCATAGACAAAGGGCGCATCCTTAGGAATGTCATTAATTAATTGAATGGCTTTGTTTGGCGTCGTGGATTTTATAACGGTCATGACAACACAGACCATCTGCCCTAAATCCTGGGGCTTTTTAGAAATCAGGATATCGTTGTGTTTCAGCTTTGAAAAGTCCAGGACATCATTAATGAGCGTTGAAAGTCTTTTCCCGCTTGAGACAATAAGGCCCAGATTCTGCCGGGCCTCCCCGGAAAGCGGACCTGCAGCGCCATGAATCAAGGATTCGGCCACGCCGATGATGCCGTTGATAGGGGTTCTCAATTCATGGGAGGTATTGGCAAGAAATTCATCTTTGAGACGGTCAACAACCTTGAGTTTTTCAGACAGCATGGCAACCGTCCTGTGCTCCTGTGAGAATTTGATGGCCAGCATGAGGGACTGGATCAGAATAAATCCAAGAAAAAACAGGGCCAGGTAATACCCTGTATTGATCACCTGCAGGTAGTGCAGCATGTCATTGGCAACCCCTGCCGCCAGAACCAGACTTCCGGATAAAAAGAGCATGGCAAAAGCTGTTTTGTTCACAATCGCCTTCAGGTTAATATAAAGGATAAACAGAACGCTGGCCCCCACCGCCACCAGATAATATTTGAATATCACGGAGTAAGCCATTGTGGATACAAAAGGGATACAGCCGGCATAGAGAAAATGGACAGCCGTCATCAGCCAGAAAAAAAAACGGGGCAGCTCTTTTTTGAAAAAAAAGTAGCTGAAAAACTGAAACAGGATCACGCAACAGGGAATGGTGACGGTTGAGAGTCTTGATGCGATTTCAAAGGTCAGGTCGGGAATGATCCAGGAAATCAGGGTATTGCCCGTGAACAGGGTTCTGAGGGCAACCATGAAACAGAACAAACCGAAATAAAACAGTTCTTTTTCTTTTTGCCGGAATAAAAAGATGATGGTGTGGTAAAATCCGGCAAACAGGCAAGTGGAAATGAGCATGATCTCCATGGATGTGCTGATCATGAACTTTCGATGCATCTGTTTTTCCGTACCGAGAATAAAACTTTGGGCAATGCCCGCGTTTCCATGGCGGCGGTTTTTCATCTGCAGGACAATTTCCACATCGTCCGTATCAGGGGAAAAGGCCAGAATGTCCGGTTTGAGGAACCCGACCGGTTCGCCCGGCAACATTCCGTTTTGCCGGATTAACCGGCCATTGATCCACAGACCGTATTCCGTAAACAGTTCCGGGGTCTGTAATACCAGGCTCTTATTTTTTCCGGATATTTTTACAATAAGCCGGTACGTGGCACATCCCGCGGCTGGAAAGTTGCGGCCCGGATAGGCTGTCCAGAACCGGGGAACCGGATAAAAACCGGTCAGGCCAGGATCTGACCATTCCCGTGAATCAGGATCAAGAAGCCTGTTCCAGCAGAATTGCCACTCTCCGTCAAGTTTCACCGGCCCGGTTTTTTGCAAATCCAGGTCTCTTAAATCCAAAACCCCTTTGCCGGCTTCAGGCCCTGCCCAGACCCGGGGGCCGGACAAGTTCATTGTGATAAGAAATGCAGCGGCCAGAACCATTGTCTTTTGCAATTTCAGGATATGTTTAACATCTGGCCGCATAATTTGTGGCATTTATTTTTTTCGAGTTCCTAACGGAGGCACATCTGCCCGGGGGTTGAAGTGTTTAATTATGAGTGAATGAAACGGTCCAGTCAATCCTTTTTGAATATTGCCGAAGGTCGCGGGAAAGAATCGGTTGATCTATACAGTTCAGGTGGAAAATGATAATAAAAAAAGGAAGCTGGCCTGAATCGGGTGGTTTCAGAATCAATCCCATTTAAGGCCTGTGGTCAAAATAAAATAGCCAGTCACCCAGGAACTTGGTATACAGAGCGTGTTAAAAGGACCGAATTTAAAAAGGTCTATTATAAGAGGTTTCCGGATTAACGACTAACGACTAACGATAAGGGGGCTGTCAATGGCAGTCCCCATTTTTTAACAGTAAAATTACGCGGAGTTTTTTTCATGATTGGTCCTTTTGTTAACAGTGCGGCGGTGATTGTCGGGGGTATCAGTGGTGCGGTTCTGGGTGAACGTGTATCGAAAAATCTACGTCATAAAATGCCCATGATTTTTGGCTGCGCATCCATGGGGCTTGGTATTGCCATGGTGGTAAAAGTAAAATTTCTGCCTGTCGCGATACTTGCCTTGCTGCTGGGCTCAATCCTAGGTGAGCTGATTCATCTGGAAGCCGGTATTGAAAAAGTGGCCGGTGTTGTCCGCCGGATGATCGATAAGGTGGTTACGCCGCCGGAAAATGGTTTGTCACAAGAAGAGTACATGGAAAAATTTGTCGCGATCCTGGTACTGTTCTGTGCCAGTGGGACCGGTGTCTTCGGGGCCATGAAAGAGGGCATGACCGGAGATGCTTCTCTGCTTATTGTTAAAGCGTTTCTTGATCTGTTTACCGCAGGCATTTTTGCCATCGCCTTAGGTTTCCCCGTGGTCACGCTTGCGATTCCCCAGTTTATAATCCAGGCGGGGTTGTTCTTTGGTGCAGCAACGATTATTCCTTTGACAAGTCCGGCCATGATTGCTGATTTTTCCGCCGTAGGAGGCCTGATTATGTTTGCCACCGGATTTCAGATTTGCGGTATTGTCTCTTTTCCCATCGCCAACATGCTTCCGGCCCTTTTGATTGCCATGCCCATTTCTGCCCTGTGGGTGCAGTATTTTGTCAATTAACTTGAATGAATCATGAAGTGATTTTTCAGATTTATAGGTTCGGGGGGCATCAAGACAAAATTACAAAAACTTTAGTCGCGATTTCTTCGAAATGTCAGGAGATTGTGCCATGAAGAAACTGCCCATCGGGATTCAAACCTTTAGCGAAATCAGAGCAGGCAATTATGCTTATGTGGATAAAACCGGCATTGCCGTTGATTTGATTACCCGCTACAAATATTGCTTTTTATCCAGACCAAGACGCTTTGGAAAAAGCCTGTTTGTAGATACCCTGCATAATTTATTTGAAGGGAAAAAAGAATTATTTGAAGGGCTTGCCGCAGATACAGCGCATAACTGGTCAAAAAAACATCCGGTGATCAAGATTTCCTTTGGCGGCGGGAATTTTCGCAGTATGGAAATGGTGCAGATCAGTATCCGGGAAACCCTTTGGGATAATGAGCGGCGTTTAGGGGTAAGCTGTGGCATTTCTGCTGTCTCAGCCGGATTTGGCCGTCTGATCAAAGCGGTAAAAGAACAATACGGCCAGCCTGTGGTCATCCTGATTGACGAATACGACAAACCCATTCTGGACAATATTGATCAGCCCCAGATCGCCCTTGAGGTCAGGGAAGAACTCAAGGCGTTTTACTCCGTCATCAAGGACAACGATGCCCATATCCGCTTTGCTTTTCTGACCGGCGTAAGTAAATTTCCCAAAGTGTCCATTTTTTCCGGAATCAACAATATTGAGGATATTTCCCTTACCCCGGAATTTTCTGCCATTTGCGGCTATACCCAGAAAGACCTTGAGACCGTATTTTCCCAACATTTGCAAGGTGCGGATATGGCGCAGGTGCGTCTGTGGTATGACGGCTATCACTTCCTGGGTGAAAATGTGTACAACCCTTTTGATATTCTGCTTTTTTTACGAGGACGCAAGCAGTTTAAAAATTACTGGTTTGAAACCGGCACCCCCTCATTTCTCATAAAGCTCCTTCAAAAACAGCGATTTTTTCTGCCGCAATTAAGCAACATAAAGGCCGGAGACGAACTGCTTTCTTCCTTTGATGTTGATAATATCACGCCTGTCCCTCTGCTGTTTCAGACCGGTTATCTGGCTATTAAAGAGGTGCGGCAGCGGGATACCTTTATTTCCTATACCCTGGGATTTCCTAATCTGGAAGTTTCTGCGGCTTTTAACAGCTCCCTGGTTGATCTGTTTTCCGAAAACGCCCAACGTAATGAAATGCAGATGAATATGTATTTTGCCCTGGCAGATCAAGACCTGGATCAATTCAAAACAGCCATCCACGCCCTGTTTGCCGCGATTCCCTACCACAACTACACGAATAACGAAATTGCCCGGTACGAAGGATTTTATGCCAGCGTGATCTATGCCTGGCTTGCGTCATCAAGGCTTTGTCTTACGGTGGAAGACTGCACCAACAAGGGACGGATTGATATGAGTGTGGAGATGGATGAGATTATTTACCTTATTGAATTTAAGGTGGATATGCCACAGAACGCTGCACTGGAGCAAATCAAATTAAAAAACTACCATGAAAAATACCAAAGCAAGGGCAAAAAAATTATCCTGATTGGTATTGGCTTTTCCAGTGAGGAGAGAAATGTAACGGAATTTCTCTGGGAGCAGGTCCTGGCCCACCACCACACACAAGATACCAGATAAACAACATCGCAGGGAAAAGAGTTTTTCCTAATTTCTTATCCGGTTCATGGCGTTTACAATAGCAGCCACATCCACATGGGTTTCAAAATGGCGGGCCAGCATGTCGTACTGTTTGTTCCTGCCCTGGAGGCCCCAGGATTCCGGGGGCTCAAGTTCGTTTAAGCCCAGTAGCGAAAGCCATTTTTTTAGAATGGGTGCAGAATCAAAAAAACCGTGCATGTAGGTACCCATGATCCGCCCCGAGTCTGCCATGGCCCCGTCAAAATCGGTGCAGAGCTGCCGGTTTCTCTCTTTCACGCGTAACAGGCCGTTGTTTGCCGCTTGGGTTGGTGCGATCCGGTCGGCCCAAGCGGTCCGGCCCATGTGGATTTCATAGCCCAGGCCCGGGGTGCCGTCCCATTCAAACCGGGAGATGGTGGTGGTTTTGGGGGCTTTGAGCACGGTTTCCAGGGGCAGAAGACCCAACCCATGGGTGACACCCGGGGGGCCTTCAAGGCCATTGGGGTCATGGACTTTTGTGCCCAGCATCTGGTAGCCGCCGCAGACACCGAACACATGGCCGCCGTTTTTAGCATACGCCTGAATTTTTGGGGTCCAGCCAGTTTTAGAAAGCCAGCCCAGGTCACTGCGGGTGCTCTTGGAACCGGGCAGGATTACGGCTTTGTAGGCGGACAGGCCCCTTGGATGCTCAACTGGGTGCTCAACAAAATCCACGCCCAGACCCTCCACCTGGCACAGGGCGTCAAAATCGGTAAAATTGGAGATATGGGGGGTACGCACCACCAGCACCGTGGGGGTTTTAGCCGGATCGGTTCCGGCCACGGCGTGTTCGATCACCACGGAGTCTTCGCTGGGAATATGGTGGCTGACCCAGGGCAGCACGCCAAACACAGGTTTTCCGGTCTTTTTCTCGATCCAGTCCACACCCTCTTTGAACAACGCAATATCTCCCCTGAACCGGTTGATGATAAAGCCTGCGATCATATCCTGTTCAGCCTTTCCCAGGCAGGCCAGGGTCCCCACAATCTGGGCAAACACCCCGCCCCGGTCAATGTCTGCGATGAGAATCACCGGTGCCCCGGCATAGGCCGCCATTTTTAAATTGACAATATCCCGTGCCATGAGATTGACTTCAGCGCAGGAGCCGGCCCCTTCCAGCACCACCACATCATTGGCGGCGCGCAGGCGGTCCAGGGCGTTGCAGGCCGTATCCCAGAGTTTTGCCTTTTCCCGGTGGTATTGCGCCGCGGACAGATCTTTATGCACCTTTCCCAGCAGCACCACCTGGGAGCCGATCTGGGTCACGGGTTTGAGCAGCACCGGGTTCATGTCCACATGGGGGGGAATGCGGGCCGCTTCGGCCTGGACAATCTGGGCCCGGCCCATTTCAAGGCCTTCCGGGGTGACCCCGGAATTGTTGGACATATTCTGGGCCTTGTAAGGGGCCACTTGAAGCCCGCGGTCGGAAAAAATCCGGCAAAGGGCTGTGGCAACCACGCTTTTTCCCACATCAGAGCCTGTACCCAGGGCGGCAATACATTTTGCCTGTTTCGTTTCAGCGCTCATATCTCATACTTTTTGCTGTACCCCCGGGGGGTGATCATCAGATCATTGTAAATAAAGGTGGAACTGTTTCCCACAATCACGATGCTCTGCATGCCCACCTCGGCCTTGTCCAGATCTTTCAGGGCACACAAAGCCACCTTCTGGTTGTCCCGCATGGCACCGGTGACAATGCCCACAGGGGTGGTGCCGGCCCGGTGCTGAAGCATGATCTCCATGGCCCGGCCCAGCTGCCAGTCGCGTTTTTTGCTTTTGGGGTTGTAAATAGTGATCACAAAATCGGCAGAGGCTGCTGCATCCAGGCGTTTTTCAATCATCTGCCAGGGGGTGAGCAGATCGCTTAGGCTGACAGCTGCAAAATCGTGGGTCAACGGCGCGCCCAGAAGCGCGGCCCCGGCAGCAAGCGCGGGGATGCCCGGCACCACCTCAACGCACAGGCTGCCTTTTTCGCCGGTATTGCAGGCAATTTTCTTTACTGTCAGCATTTCCAAAACCAGGCCTGCCATGGCGTAGATGCCCGCATCACCGCCGGAAACCAGGGCGCAACAATGGCCGTCAAGGGCTGCATCAATGGCGGCCTGAACCCGGTCCACCTCCCTGGTCATGCCTGTGGCAAGGGTCTTCTTGTCCTTGATCACCTCCTGGATCAGTTCAAGATAGGTCTTGTATCCCACCACGATATCGCAGGCCCCCAGCACCTGGCGTGCCCGGCCGGACATGTGGTCTGCCTTTCCGGGTCCTGTGCCGACTATGTAAAGGGTATTGCCGCGATGGCAAGGGTTATAGTCCGGGTGGCAGTTTTCGGTGTTAATAGACGCGTCTGGCCCGTTGCCAGTATGGCTGCTGCTTCGCATACGCTTTGTATTCCTATATGTTTGTTCACCAGGGAAGAGGGATTGGGCACGCGCTTCACCTGGTCCAGTTCACCTCTTGTATAAAATTCAATGGGCAGGTTTAAGGTCCGGGCAAGTTCCAGAAGCCCGGGTTCATCCGCTTTAAGATCCACGGACACGATTTGGGACAGGCTGTTCACGCTGAACCCCTGGGTATGAAAGACCTGTTGTAAATGATCTTCAAGTTCCTGCCGGGTCACGCCCCTTCGGCAGCCCATACCGGCCACCAGCATTTTAGGCCGCAGCACCAGCACTTTTTCCGGAAGGGTGTGTATCCTGTAATCCACCCATATTCCGGATTTTTCAGGCGTAAATAAGGAAGAATCTGCCATGGGACCTGATTTTTCAGTGGGCCGCAGGTGCGGTGACACCAGACCAAAAGGGTCATGAATTGGCAGGGGTTCCCCCTTGATAAAGGCCATGCTCACATGTTTAATGGCCCTTTTATTTTCAATATAAAGCCCCTGGTTCCTGGCAATCACATCAATGGCCGGCACCTGGTTGACATCCGTGGCCGTCGTGATCACAGGCCGGGCTCCCAGTATAGCCGAAAGTTTGACAGCCAGTTCATTGGCACCGCCGATATGGCCTGAGATCAGGCTGATCACAAAATGCCCGGCCTCATCCCCGCACACCACGGCAGGATCCCGGGTCTTATCCCGGATCAGGGGAGCAATGGTCCGCACCACAATACCCGTGGCCATAATAAAGTAATGGGCATCATAATGGTCCCAGACCCGTGCCAGGGCCTTGGCCAAAGCGGAGAACCGGGCATGGGACTCACCTGGCCCAAGTTTTTGTGATGCAAACAGGTCTGCATGGGGCAGGGCTTGTTTCACCCGGTTTGCCAGGGCCATTCCATGGGGTGTCAGCACCCACACCCCAAGCTTTTTTTCAGCCCAGTCGATCACGCCTTGTCCCGGTATCCGTGGGCAAAGGCCCGGTCGTACAACAGTGATTTGGCACTCTTTTCCGTCTCCAGAAAAGGCCCTACAATGATGAGCGCCAGGCGGTTGATCTCGTTTTCCGCCATGGTTTCAGCCAGACGGTCCACAATCGTAACAATGATGCGTTCTTCGGGATGGCTCACCCGATAGGCCACGGCCACCGGCGCCTCGGGCCCATAGGTTGCGGCCAGGATTTTTTCCACCTGTTCGGCCATACCGGCGCTTAAATAAATCGCCATTGACGCTTTATGGGCAGCCAGGCTTTCCAGGGATTCTTTTTCCGGCACCGGGGTCCGGCCTGAAATCCGGGTGAAGATCAGGGTCTGGGCGTGTTCCGGTACAGTGTATTCAACCTTGAGCGCGGCAGCCGCGGCAAAGGCCGCGGTAACGCCCGGGATCACCTCGTAGGGGATCTGACGTTGGTCCAGCAGCATCATCTGTTCGGCAATGGCCCCGTAAAGGGATGGATCACCGGTGTGCAGCCGCACGACTTTCAGCCCCCTGTCCCAGGCATCAGCCATGGCATCCACCATCTCGTCCAGGTGCATACCGGCGCTGGACTCTTTTTTTACAGCGTCATTGGCCCAGGTCAGCACGGCCCCGGGTACCAGAGACCCTGCGTAGAGGATATAATCGGCGTCTTCCAGGGCTTTCATGCCCCTGACCGTGATCAGGTCCGGTGCCCCCGGCCCTGCGCCGGTAAATATAATCGGGAATTTTTTCGTCATGTTCATCATACCTTTCCTTTTTCTGCTGCGATGATCCACACGGGATTCAACGCTTCCATACGCCGCCCCCAGGGCATGTTCCGGGACTGGCTGATCTGGGCCTGGGTCAGGCTCACGTCAAAGCCCTTTTTTTCCAGCACCGATACCGCCAGGTGCAAGGTCTCTATTAAAACGGTATTTACAACGATTCTGCCTTCAGGATTTAAAACCGTTGCCACAGCATCCAGCACCTGGTCCAGATGTTTGCCGGAGCCGCCGATGAAGACCCGGTCAGGCGCGGGCAGCTTCCCCAGCCCATCGGGAAGTTCGGCCTGGGTGACAGACAAATTTTTAACCTTGAACCGCTCAACATTGACTTTGATCTGTTCCACACGGCCCTGATTTTTTTCCACGGCGTACACAAACCCGTCCGGCAAAAACAAGGTGGCTTCAATTCCCACAGATCCTGACCCAGCCCCCAGATCCCACAAGGTATTGTCAGGTGAAAGTGCCAGGGCGGCTAAAGACAGTACGCGAACCGGGGCCTTGGTAATCAGACCCTTTTCATGGACAAACCAGTTATCCGGTGTCCCCGGACGCAAAGGGCCGGACGGGGCTGCCAATTCTCCTTTTTGAAGCACCACCACATTGGGCTGGGAAAAGCCCCGTTCCAAGTCGGTGTGTTCATCCATGGAAAAAATTTTTTCTTCCGGGGCGCCCAGGTTTTCCAGCACCCACATCTGCCAGGCATAATTATGGGCATCCACCTGTTTTTTCACGGCCAACGGATCGTTTTCAGGATCGGTGAGCACACACAGCAGGTCCTTGTCATCCATGGCCCTGGCCAGGGCCGGCATATTGTCCCGGCCGTGCAGGCTTACCCAGGCCGCATCCTGCCAGGGCAGTTTAAGCCGGGCAAAGGCGGCAGCCATACTGGTGACATTGGGATGAATAATGACCTTGTCCGGCCCCAGGCGTGTGATCAACGTTTTGCCGATGCCGAAAAAAAGCGGATCACCCGAGGCCAGCACCACCACAAGCCCTTCAGCCATATACTGCTCAACGAAATCCAGCACCCCGGACACAGGGCTTGAGATCTCTTTTTTTAACGCCTTTGCATCCTTGAAATATGACAGATGCCGTTTCCCGCCCACCAGAACAGCGGCCCTTTCAATAAGCGCCAGGTGGGATGCGGTAAGATCCGCCGGGCCAAGGCCCATGCCGATCACATGAACCGGTTCATTCATGGCTGTATTTCCCTAAGACAAGAGTCTATGCAGGCCACATTCAGCTACCCAAATCCCCCATGGATTTCTCAATTTCACGATCCACAAAACTGCCGAAGGTCTCATCAATTACATTGGGAGAGATATCCAGGTAACGAGGTGTGGTGGCGGCTTTTATTTCACCGGACTCAGTATCCCTGAACAGGCTGTGAAAGGCTATCTGGTCCTGGGTTTGATACTGGAGGTCAAACTCCTTAAGAACCGCATAGTCATGGGTGCTTATAAATATCTGTACGCCGGTTCGCTGCAGTTCCAACAGGATGCCGACAACAGACTTCATGAGTCTGGGATTCAGATTGGTTTCCGGCTCGTCCCAGAACAGTGCCGAGCCGTTAAGCAATGTACCGTTCTGAATCAAAATCCATAACAACCCTAGTTTTCTGAATCCTTCTGCCAGAAGTGTAAACCCAAGCTCCCCATGCTTGCTGCGCAAAAAGAATTCTTCATTTTTGGCAATCACTTTTCCGTCCATGGCCTCCTGCAGGCTTTCCAGGAGATGTTTCCGCTGCTTTTCTGTGGGGCCTTTCAGAACAGGTAAAAACGCCTTGCGGATAATATCCACATAAACTTCTTCAAAGTGAATTTCCCGTTCTTCATAAAGAGATCGGAAATCCGGTGCGTTGGCCATCATGTCCTTTACCGGAATATATGCCGCATCGAAATGCGTCTCCCTCCAGGCCTTTGTGGCACCGGATACCGTTGCCTTTTCCGGTCTGGTTGTGTGGTTGGAAAATGACAATCTTATATTGATAGATTTTTCCTCCAGCTTTCGAGTCACCTCTATCAATCCCTTGCTGCTGGCGGAGGAGCGTTTAACCAGGCGGCCAATCTGCTTGCCTGACGGATAAAAGACGTTATTTATTTTTTCAGCAAAGCTGTCCTTGCTTTTGGAAATATCGCAGGCAGCATAGACCGCTTTCATGATATGTGTCTTCCCGGTACCGTTCTCTCCGATAAAAATATTGATTCCAGGAGAAAACTTAAGTTCCAGCGTTTCAAAAGCAGTGAACTTTTCAAATCTTATTTTCTCTATCATGGCTGTTTCCCAAGCCCCTTAACCCCCATTGTTTCGATAAGTTCATTTATATTGGTTGTTTTCAAGTTCATTCCGCCTTCGGATACCGGTAAAAGAATTAATTTTTTACCCTGGAGGGCTTCGGCGATTTTCAGCTTGACCAGGGCTTCGCCCCCGGCACTGGCCATGGCGTTGTTCATCTCCTGAATGCCCTTGGCTGCGGCCTCCCCTTCGGCCTTAATGGCCTGGGCAAGGAGCTGCTGTTTTTCATAATAGACATCTGCCTCAATTTTGGATTTCATGAACTCTCCGTCCACATCGGCGATCATCCGGTTGACGTCGCCCCTGGCCTCTTCGAGTTTCCGGTTGTACTCTTCCTGGGCCGCATGCTGGGCCGACTTGTTCTTTTCGACCAGCTGGTCAGCCACTTTTTTATCCTCAATGGCTTTCTGGTATTTGGGATTAAACCGGTAGTCCTTGGTCAGCACTTTTTCAATGATGATGCCCATGGGTTTGAACATCGTTTGCAGGTATTCTTTTGTTTTATGGGCCTGGGCACCCCTGCTTGCGGCAACGTAAAATTGTTCTGTGGTCAGTTCACCGAACAGGTCCCGGGGTTTGCTCCGGACAATGGTGCGCACGATTTTCTGTCGAAGATCCATGTCGTCCTTTGCCACATTCTGAAGGATATAGGGGGCCTTTGCGGGATCAATTTTATATACGATAATCACATCAAGACTGATGTCGTTGCCGTCTATGGTTTTAAACAACAGATCGTCCCGGGTTTTTCTGTCCCCTTTATTGGCATCATAGGTCATTTCAAGGTTTTGAAGTTTGGTATCAAAGGTATTCCAGTCATTGATAAAGGGCATGAAAAAATAGGTGGAACCCGGGGCATAATACTTTTCTTCCACCCCCTTTTTTCCAAAGAATGAAAACTTTATGGTTCTGACCCCCACCTCTGTGCTGTCTGTTGTATGGGGAACGCAACCCGCCAGCATAACCATCATGATAAGGGCCGGCAAAAGAATTAATTTTTTTGTCTGGTTCTTCATCTGGTTCTTCATCTGGTTTTTCATTTGGCACCTCCTTTGCTGCGGACATCAAAAAGTTCCAGGGCCTTGTTCAGGTCAAGGGGATTGACCCCGGAGGGCCCGTCACTGGGAAGAATGACAACATCAATGCCTTTATACACCTCGGCCATTTTCAGCCCCACCATACGTTCAGCCCCTTTTCCCTGGAGTGCTTCATTTTTCAACCGGGTTTGTTCGGCTTCGGCAAGTTTGACAAGAAGATCCGCTTCAGCCATTTTTTTTCTGTAGTACAAATCTTTTTCAGCCTGTTTTCTGGTGACATAGGCTTTTGCCTTTTCAATCTCAACTTCGACGCGCACCTTGCCTTCCTGTTCAATTTTGGTCAGCTTGGCGCCTTCAATGGCTGCCCTTGCCTCGGCCTGGTTTTTAAAAACAAGCTGATCCTTGAGCTTCTTTTCTTCAATATTTTTCTGAATTTCATCGCTGTAATGAAAATATCGAACCAGGACATATGTCACCTCAATACCCTTGTCTTTGAGCTCTTTATTTAACTCCTGTTTTGCCGCCAGGGCCTTTTCAACTCTCATGGGGCTGTTGAAAAATTCTTCGGTGGTCAGTTTTCCCAGATTATTTTTAAGGGCAGGCTCTGTTTTCGGAATAATGCCGTTGTCTTCAAACAGCCGCCCGGGACCAATGTCGGTAAACACCTTATAGGGGTCGCTGATGCGATAAATGATGGAGACATCCACATCCACAAAAAAACCGTCAGAGGTCTGAATATGGGCAGCTCTTTCTATTCTGGTATCATAGGCGGCTGTTTGGGCAGAGGTGGTCAACTCCAGAACCTGCAATGCCCTCGGCAGCTTGTACATTTCTTGAATGCCAAAGGGAAGCACCAGGTAAAGCCCTGTTTCATAAACCTTTTTCTGCACACCCCGGTGCCAGCCGATTCTATTGACCTTTATGCCGTATTCATAGGGCCGGATATATTCCAGCAATGAACCATATGCCAGAGCGGCAAGTACCACCAGTACCGTGAGAATCTTAATGAAGAGCGGTACTTTAAATTTGAATTTCGGCAGCTTTGCTTTTTTTGCAAAGTCTGTGGTTGAATGGATTACCTTTGGGGCATTGTCTTCCAGATTGTCCGGGGTCTCGGTCTCCATAAACGCTCCTTAATCATGTTTATGCTCAGTTAAAAAAAACAGTCAAATTTGCCAGAACCATCCTGCCGGTTCATTCACAATTTTTTTCCCGCCTGTGGGAATCAAAGGCAATGGCCCCGTGAAAGTCAAAAATAATAGCCCTGAACCGGCACGGTCCCGGGCAAAATTTTTCAGCAGACCGGATCATGGCACCGCCCACCATTTCCAGGACCCCGGGGTAACCGGGCCAGACCATCCCAAAGGCATGCCGGGCTGTGTTGGCGTTTAAAATCTGCCTGGCCAGGGTCTTGTTGCCGGTCTGTTCCCTGACCATACCGGCAAGCCAGTCCATGGTCAAATCGGATTTTTCTGCATGGGTATGGACAAACCCCTGGGCCATTTTCAGGGCTTTGCCGAAAAACACGGCCAGGGTGGCATGGGGGATCTTATTTTCAGCAAGGCTTTTCATGGACATGCCAAAAAAATCTCCGATCTGTATAAATGCCTCTGGGTTAAGTTCTGCAAAAAATATTTGGGAAAACCGCTCGGATCGCCTTCCTGTGGTCAGAACCACATGGTCGCATCCACAGGCCCGGGCCACGGCCATGGCCGATTGGATGGTGGCGGTGTAGGCCTCGTGGGACAAGGGGTTTACAAGTCCTGTGGTGCCCAGAATGGACAAGCCCCCTTCTATGCCCAGCCGGCGGTTCAGTGTTTTTTCGGCCAGCTTTTCTCCGTTTTCCACAAAAATTTGCGCGCTCACCCCGGCATTGCTGTGATACTGGTTGAGTACCTGCAAGGCGGATTCCCGGATCATCTTTCGGGGCCCGGGATTTATGGCAGGTTCTCCCGGCGGTATCTCAAGGCCGGGCTTGGTGACCACGCCCACGCCTTTGCCGCCAATGATCTGTACCGTACCGGGTTCATCGGTCAGGCCTACCACGGCACCGATCCTGGCCCGGTGGGTAATATCCGGATCATCCCCTGCATCCTTGACCACCACGGCCCGGACCCGACCATTGCTCCAGCATACCGCGTCAACGAAAATTTCAAGGATCTGGCCGTTGAGCAGATTGACGGTTACCGATCCTGGCACCTGCTTTGTGAACAGGTACACCAGGGCCGCTTTTACCGCAGCCGCTGCTGCCGTGCCCGTGGTAAATCCTGTACGTAAATTTTTCTTTTCTCTATCCGACAATCCAGTACACGAATCCCACAAAAATAATACTTGCCACCCGGAACCCCTGGCCCATAAGTAACATGGAAAGTCCCATGCCCGGTGAAAAAATGCCCATGTACCGGGGCAGCTGGTGCCGGATGGCCCGGATGGGAAATGCGATGATATTGCCTAAAAGCAGTGCAATCACTGTCTGTTTCACTGTGATGGTGCCTGCATCCATCAAGGCCCCTGCCGCGGCAAACCCTGCGGTGAACTCCGAGGCAAAGCTTAATACCACCACGCTTAAGGACTGGGCCGGGACAAAAGTCTGCACGGCAAACCGGGTCATAAAGGTTTCAATGGCATCAAAGGCCCCTGCCGCGGTGAGCACGAAAACCACGGTGTAGACCGGAATCACAAAGGCCACTACCCGGGTAAACCGGGCCGGCAGCTTTTTCTTTAAAGACTGCATCAAAGGCGTTTTCTTTTTTGAAATGCCCTGGGCTTCCCCGGCCTGAACATCGTCAACTACCTTAGTCCCTGAGATTTGGGCCCCCACAAAAAAGTGTCCGAACAGGACAAACAAAAACGTGCGGACACAGGTGGCCAAAAAAGTTAAAAGGAAATAGAGCAGACCTGCTGTACGCGTTAAAGGCACCACAATAAAAAAAGTCATGGGCAGGTGCAGAAAATAGGCCGGGAACTGATTGATGAAGTTGGTCAAAAAAAGCTGGGGCCGGGTGATCTGATTTTCCTTGTAAAAATCCAGGAGCATGGCATTGGCAGACACCCCTGAAAAAAAGGCAGCCGTAAATGCGGCAGAACACCGGGTTCCTAAGTTGGCGAACCTGAAGACCGGCGCAGCCAGGGCGCCCAGTGTGCGGGTCCAGCCCGTGTCATCAATGGCCTGGGCCACCACAAGACCGATGCAGACAAAGGCCAGCATCCGGGAAAGCGGCCAAAACAGGCGTCCGGGCAATTTTGCCGCGGTGACACCATCCACCCAGGCAAGGCCCGCGGCCAGTACGATTCCCGTGATCACAAGCCCGGCGATAAGCGCCAGGCCGTTATTTCGTTTTTTTTTGATTTTCGACACAATGCCCGCTTTTCTTGGATATGATCAGGGTCCAGTAATCGGGTTTTTTTTCCTGAAATACATTCATATTGCGGATAATCTGCTCGCCTTCAAGTCCGCATTTGACAATGCCCACACTTTTGTCGGCCATACCTGCCTCATCCAGGGCCTTTGCAATGTCTGCGGCATTTTTATACGCCTTGAGAAAAACCACATTGTCCGCATGGTCGCTGATTTGCCGGAACTTGTCCCCGCCCGTGACACCGGATACAAGGAGCATGGATTCCTCGCCCTCCACCAGAGGCGTGTTGATGCGGGCCGCAGCCGCCTGGTAGGAGGTGATGCCCGGAATGGAACGGATCTTAATGTGCGGGGCCAGTTTTTGGATATGTTTAAGCACATATCCGTAGGTGGAGTAGGTCATGCAGTCCCCAAGGGTGATAAAGGCGGCATTTTTGCCCTGCTCCAGCACCTTGATGACGGTTCTGGCATTATCCTGCCACGCCGCTTCCATGACCGACTTGTCCCGGGTCATGGGAAAAGGGAGCATTTGAATGGGCACAGACGCTTTTAAATGGGGTTTGGCGATCTTTGCCGCCAGGCTGTGGGAATTTTTTTTAGAGGATGCGGCAAACACCATGTCCACCTGGCTCAAAATGTTAACCGCTTTCAAGGTGATGAAATCCGGGTCTCCGGGGCCCACACCAATGCCGTACAAAATGCCCTGGGTCATTTGATAGTCCTTTCACCGGCAATGAGTGCCAATGCATTAATCACACTTGCCGCCACATTGGAGCCGCCTTTGCGGCCCACATTTGAGATATACGGTATGCTGGTTTCCATCAGGGCGGCCTTGGATTCCGCCGCATTGACAAACCCCACGGCAAGCCCCACAACAAGGGCCGGATGGGCCTGTTCCTTTTTTATCATGTCCAGCAGATGAATCAAGGCCGTGGGGGCATTACCCACCACATAAATGCCGTTTTCCATCATGGGTGCGGCCATTTCCACAGCCACACGGGCCCGGGTCACCCCTTTGCGCTCTGCCTGGGCCGCCACCCGGGGATCAGCCATGAGGCATTCGCACCTGCCGCCAAAGGCGGCTAACGGTTCTTTGCGGATACCGGCTTTGGCCATATTGGTGTCCGTGATCACGGTACACCCGTTCCGGATGGCTTTGATTCCGGCTGCCACGGCGCTGCCGGAGATCCTGACCATCTCCATGTATTCAAAGTCCGCTGTGGTATGGATCATGCGCCGCACAATTTTCCACTCATCCGGGGCAAAATTGTGGGGACCTGCCTCCGCGTCAATGATGGCAAAACTTTTTGCTTCAATTTCATGGGGCTTCATTTACGAAACGTTTCCTTTGGTTCTGATATTGAAAACACGCCTGCACAAAATGTTGGGGCAGGTCCGGGTTGCTTTTAAAATGCAGGTGCAGGTAGCTGCCAAGGGTTTGGTTCTTCTCAAATCCCGGCACGGCCCGGGTGCCGCCGGTCCGGTCACAGGCATTATACACACTTTTTTCTCCATGGTCATCCAGGCTGGAGTAATGGAACTCATGTCCCCGGGCCGTGACACCTGCCGGCCCGAGAATCGTGTCCCGGTTCAACGTAATTTCCCGGTATCCAAGGGCACGCAAGGTTTTGGACATGCGGCAGGTAAACCCGAAACATCCCACCATGTCATGGCATTGCCCGTTTAAGTCTTCCAGGGTGCGGCAAAGGGTCATGAACCCGCCGCACTCCGCATAAATGGGCATACCGTTTTGGCATGCCAGGGAAACGGCCTGCCTGAATCCGGTGTTTTCCGTAAGGGTCCGGGCATGCAGTTCCGGGTATCCGCCGCCAAGATACAGGCCGTCTATGTTGTCCGGCAGATCCGGGTCCGCAAGCGGCGAGAAATAAATAATCCGGGCACCGGCCTGTTCCAGTAGTTCAATATTTTCAGGATAATAGAAACAGAATGCCGCATCCCGGGCCAGGGCGATGCGTACAACCGCAGGTTTCTTTTCCGGGGGCGTTGGCGTATCTATAGGGATACAGGGCAGTGAATCCAGCAGGGCATCAAGATCCATCCGGCTTTCCACCAGATCGGCCAGGGCATCCCGCATCTGGTCGCCAGGGCCATGGTCGTCGCTGGTGACAAGGCCCAAATGCCGGGAAGGAATTTCAATGTCCGGATTCCGGCCCACCCCGCCAAGACAGGGCATCTTCACATTGCCTGTCAGGGCCTGGGTCAGATAGTCCAGGTGGACGGGACTGCCCACCTTGTTGAACAGAACGCCTGCAAATTTAAGGTCCGGGTCAAAATTTTCAAACCCCTGGACCAGGGCCCCGGCGCTCCGGGCCATGCTCCGGGCATCTACCACCAGCAGCACGGGCAGATCCAGCCATTTGGCCAGCTGGGCCGTGGAACCGGCCTCGGTTCTGCCGTCATACCCGTCAAACAGGCCCATTACCCCTTCCACCACGGCAATGTCAGCCTGTCCGGTGTTTTGCTTGAAAATTTCCAGGTTGGTCTGTTTTTTCAGCATCCACCCGTCCAGGTTCCGGCCGGCAACACCTGTGATGGCGGTGTGGTGCCCCGGATCAATGAAATCAGGGCCTGCCTTAAAGGGTGCCACGCGCAGTCCCCGGCGCTTGAATGCAGCCATCAGGGATAGGGTGATGGTGGTCTTGCCGCACCCGGAGTGAACGCCGGCAACCACGATCCCCTTCATTGGACACTGCCTGTTTCAAGTATCCCGGGATAAAGCATGTCTGCAATGGTGTGAATGCCTTTGAGCAGATCCATGGTGGGCCGGGATACGATTTTTTCATCCACAATGAAAATCTGATTTTCCTTTACCGCCCGGATCACGTCAAAGCCGGGCTCATTCTTGATCATCTCTGGTGTGGGCTGGTTCATGGCGCCTTTCTGGGCAAGGTATACATCAATCTCATGGGCATGGGATAAAATCCGCTCCTTGCCGTAAAAAGCGATATTAGTGCCTCGCACGGCGGGCGCGTCCTGGGCAAGGTTTACACCGCCTGCTGTTTCCAGGGCAAAAATAGCCATGGAACCGGGTGTAAAGGTTTTCATCCGGGAGTGTATGGCCTCAAAATAGACCTGTTTTTTATCCGGAATCGCCCGGGTCGCAGCCGCAATCTTTGCAATTTCATCCTTGAATGAGAAGACCATCTGCTGTGCCTGATCAACTTTTCCGGTGAGCGTGCCCAGGGCCAGCCAGTAGTCAAACATTTCGTCCATACTGCCGGGCTGAAGGGAAACAACAATAATGCCTGCTTTTTCCATGCCCTTTACCAGGGCGGCATAGGCCTGGTCGATCATGGGCCGGATCAAAACCAGGTCCGGCCGGGCAGCCATAAATTTTTCAAGCCCGTCATGGTAGGAATATTCCGGTTTTTCCGCCCACTCGTCCATGGGACACACCCCGATGATTTCTTTATCAAGCCCCAGGGTTTTCAGATTATGGGTATGGGCCCCGTACAGGCTGATAATCCGGGTAAAGGGCGCATCAATCCGGATGCTGCGTCCCCCGGCATCCGTGACAATATTGCCGGCATGGCTTTGCACCGGCACGGCCCAAAACAGTAGCGCCAGGAAAATAACTGCTGATATGTACGTTAGCGTTTTCATTATAAAAAGACCACCTGTCTGCATTTGATCGTTTCATCGTAATACACTTTGGATGACACTTGAAAGACCTTATAAATTACCGATTCAGTTAACACCTCATCCACGGGTCCATGGGCAGCGATCTGTCCATTCTTTATAAACAGCAGGGACCGGCAGAACCGGGCAGCCAGATTAAGATCCTGCATCACACTGATCACGGTCAGACCGTTGTTTTTCACCCTGTCCGCAACCAGGGTCATGAGCCCCAGGGTATGGCGGATGTCCAGGTTGGCGAAGGCCTCGTCCAGGATCAGACAGGCCGGGTCCTGGGCCAGGGCCCGGGCAAATACCACGCGCTGGCGTTCCCCGCCGGACAGTTCCGTGACCTGGCGTTGGGAAAAATCGCTGATCCCCGTGGCAGCCATGGCCTGGTCCACCAGTTCCCGGTCCTTTGCTCCAGGCCCACTGAACCGGCCCAGATGGGGATACCGGCCCATCATCACCACCTGGTCCACGGTAAAGGGAAAGTTCACCGAAAAATCCTGGGGCACCAGGGCACATTTTTTTGCAAGTTCACCGGCGTTGAAATCATCCAGGTGCCTGCCGCCCAGCAGGATATTGCCGGTTTGCGGTTTCAGGTGTCCTGTGATCAGGTCAAGCAGGGTGGTTTTTCCACTGCCGTTGGGTCCAAGGACCCCATGGAATCTCCCGGTCCCTATTTCCAGGCTGATGCCTGAAAAAATGGCGCGGTTCTCATAGGAAAAACAGATATCTTTTAATATGTATCCCATGGGCCTTACAACTTTTGTTTTCCGGAGAACTGCCGTTTAAACACATAACAGAAAAACGGCCCCCCGATCAATGCGGTGAGCACCCCGATGGGCAATTCCGAAGGCAGTACGGCCCGGGTAAAGGTATCCGCACACAGCAGCAGCACGGCACCTGCCAGAAGGGAAACCGGCATCAGCCACTGGTTGTCCGCACCCACAACCGGGCGCATCATATGGGGCACTAAAAGTCCCACAAACCCGATGATGCCGGACACGGATACGCACACTGCCGCCATGAGAGACGCGGCTGTCAAAAGAATCAGACGGGTTTTTTTCACATCCACGCCAAGGGAAGCGGCAGCCCGGTCGCCCAGGGCCATAAGATTCAAATCCCGGCCAAAATACAGGCACACCACAGCGCCTATACTCACAAAGGCAAGGGAAAGCCCCGCATCCGTCCAGGTCTTGGCGGCAAAACTGCCCATGAGCCAGAAAATGATCACAGATACCCGTTCATCAGCCGCATATTTTAAGAAACTGATTCCGGCTGAAAGGATAGCGGCAACGATAATACCCGAAAGAATCAGGTTGCCGGATGAATACCCGCCGGCAGTGCCGCCGGACAGGTACAGCACCACAGCCAAAGTCATAACAGCACCGGCAAAGGCGCACAGCCCCACACTTAAACCCGGAAAGCAGCTCATGTTGAAAAAAAAGGCCACACAGGCCCCAAAGGCCGCACCTGCTGAAATGCCAAGGGTATAGGGATCAGCCAGGGGATTTTTCAAAATCCCCTGGAACACCACCCCGGAAACAGAAAGCCCGGCCCCCACAATGGCGGCTGTAAAAATTCTGGGAAGACGCACATCCCAGATAATGGCCGACGCCAGCGCATCGGCCGGGCCCTGGCCCCAGAGTTTTTCCCAGATCACGGCCAGCACCTGTACAAAGGGCAGGCAAACCACGCCCATGGCCGCAGACAAAATAATGACCCCGCCCAGCAGCAGGCCAAGAACCATCGCCACCCGGGCGGGGGCGCTTTTTATGCCTGTTGCAGCCGGCATGGTTAACAAACTTCCTTTCAATTATTATTTAAAATGCGCCATTGCCTTTGCCAGCTGACTTACCCAGATGTCGGCAAATTCATCATATTCAGCCGTACCTTTAAGCACGGTCTGGCAGGAGAATCCAGCCTTGGTGAGCTGGGATTTCCAGGAATCGTCTTCATCGCCTGCCATATCATTTTTGGCATGGTCCCCGGCAACTGACATAAAGGGCATTACCCATACTTTTTTAGCTTTTTTTGCCTTAAGCCAGGCAATGACATCCCCAAGTTCAGGATACCCTTCCACAGTGCCCATGATGATGTTGGGGTCTTTTTGCTGAATCTGCCAGTTCATTCCGGAGTAGTAAATATTCCCCGGATGATGGGTGCCATGCCCCATGAGCACAACAGGTTCATTTGCCTTACGCGCCTTGGGCAGCGTGGCGATGACGGCGTCAACCGCTTTGGCCACCGTGTCCTGGGCACCCAGCATGGGAAAGCCTAAAATGAGCCTGTCAAAACCACCGGGCATGGCCTTGAAGCCATTCACGGTCATGGTCAGCTCATGGTACTCTTCCCCCGGGATGGTGTGCAGGGACTGCACTGCCACATGGGTGTATCCTTCATCCATCATTTTGGCCAGGGCCTGGGCCGGGGAAAGAATAATCTCACCCTGGCTGGCCAGTTTATGCCGGATGATATGGGAGGTATAGGCCCAGACCACATCAACCCCGGGAAACGCCTTTTTGACTTTGGCCTCAATGTTTTGAAAAGAGACCTTTGCTGAGGCCTCGCTGGTGCCAAATGCCACCAGCAGAATGCCTTTTTTCACCTGGCGTGCTTCTTTGTGGGCATATGCATTTGCTGCACACAAAACCATGGCCAAAACAACTGCTGCGGAAATCAATTTTTTCATACAATGTTCTCCTGATTACCCTGGATGTTAATAATAACGCGCTGTAAGCCATCCGGAACCTGCACCGCGCACTAAAACAAGACCGGCAGGAACATGTCTGGCTAAACATGCCTGCCGCCATCCTCCCCGGGGAGGCGATCCCGCATACAGGAGACCCAAAAAAAACAAAACAGCCCTCCAAGCCTTTTATGGCTTGAAGGGCTGCACCCAGTTTTCTTGGCCCTTGTCATTGTTTATGTCTGCATCAGCGATTCCCTTCGCACAATGCACATAATCAGTTCAGGCAGGTCTTCTGGCTCCCGGATCACCCAACTATCTGCGCCTTCCCATACGCCTTAAAACTAAAACGAACAGTGGCTATGTGCAGATTTTGTCCCCGGTTACAGCGGCGGGACCGCTCCCGATTTTAACGGGATTCCCTGTTAGGCCCAAACGGGCGCCTCAACACAAGGCCCATGATCGCGCAATAAGATGCCCATGTCAAGAGGGGCTTTGGGGAGGGGCAGGGCAATCGCATGAAAGATTCGATGCATATCTTGCTATAATGTGCCACGGTAAATTATCGCCTTTCGGGCGGGGTGTTCAGTTTTAGTAAATGGAAATTGCTATACGATCAACTCAAAAATTGAAACAGCTGGTTCTGAGAAATACCCCTCACTCTACCAACAGGTTCTGGCCGGGATAAATTTTACTTCCCTTGCTTAAATGATTTAAGGCGAGCAAACGGTCTATGCTCATATTGTGTTTCTTTGCAATGAGTGCAGGGCTGTCTCCGGATTTTACTTTATACTTTGAAGCCGTTCTGCTGTTTGTGTTGCCTTTATCCCCGGGGATAATCGTCAGCCCCTGGCCAACACTTAACTTTGTTCCGGATAATTTGTTCAGCGATTTAATCTGCTTGGTGGTTGTAGAAAACTTTTTGGAAATCAGCCATAGGTTGTCACCACGGCATACTGTATACGTGATTTTCTTTCCATAGGCTGAATTTGATTTTTTGCAGCCCGTTTTTGCTGCATTTGAACTGGCCTGATAATTTGAGCCTGGAATTTTCAATACGTTTCCGGTGATAATAGGACTCTTCTTTGAAATTTTGTTGCAACGGGTAATGCTACCCACGGACGTTTTGAATTTGGTGGCAATGCCGGATAATGTGTCTCCCTTCCGTACCCGGTAGTATGTGTATTGGGGGCTTTGCCGGTAAGTGGTTTTTATGGTATCAATTTGGGCCATAAACCTGTCTGCGTGGTTCACCGGGATTTTAATTGTATAAGGGTCAGGCGGCAGTACCTGGTGGCGCAATTCTGGATTAAGGGCGGCAAGTGTGCCTGGGTCTGCATTTATCGCACGTGCGATCTCGCTTAAACGGACCTGTTTTGTTATGTCAAAAGATTTGTATTCAATTGGTTTTAACGGATCAGTTATGGCAAAATTGTATTTTTCAAGATTTTTAATAATGTGAACAGTGGCCAGAAATCTGGGCACATACCTTGCCGTTTCCCGGGGCAGGCTCTGGTACAGGTCCCAGAAATTATCCAGATAGTTGATTTTCTGTTTACGGATGGTCTTGAGTACGCGATATTCACCACAATTGTAGGCGGCAAGGGCCGTGGTCCAGTCTCCGAACAGATTATGTAGTTCCTTAAGATAATCAATGGCTGCCTGGGTGGACTTTTCAGGATCCATGCGTTCATCAATATAGTGGTTGCGGCTTAATCCGAACTTATTTCCGGTTGACGGGATGAACTGCCACAGACCAAGCGCCCTTGCGGAAGATAGTGCCCTGATCTGAAAACCGCTCTCGATCAGGGGCAGCCACGAGATCTCTTCGGGCAGTCCGGATTTTTTGAGCGCCTGAACAATATACGGGCGGTAACGGCAGGAACGGTTAAGCGCGCGGGTGAAGAAGCCCCGTTCAGGTCCGGTTAAACGTTTTATCTCAGCATTCACATGGTCGTTTAAGGTGACGGGGATGGCTTCATGGTGGCCGGTTACAACAATCTGACGGGACGCATAAATTTCAAGAATACGTTTGGAGATAAGATAACGGATGTCCTCTTTTTGCTGGGCAACCTCTGAAGTGTCAGTGGTATCAATGTCAAGCATGAGGGCATAGGCCGAATCAAGGCTTGACAATGCGTCTTCAAGGTTGCCTTCTTCCCAGTAATTTTGTGCCACGCTGCAAAGTTCAAGGGCCTGGTCTATCCTGCCTTGATCAGTATCAGAGGACTGGTTTTCATCGTTTGTGCAATGTGCGGCGATACTCCGGTTCTGGGCATTTTCCGTCTTGAACGTTTTGTCTGTTAAGGGTTTGTTGGCTGACAGGTGGGACTGCTGGCAACCGGTAATCAGGAATAAGGCAAAAATAAATGCAGCCAGTTTGTGAGTGTTCACGTCGTCTCCTTACCGATAGCTGTTGTTGAATTCAGTTTCTCTAATAAAGATTGTGTGGAATGTCAATGAAAAACCTTGGACCTGCTGTTTTTACGATGTTTCAATAACTCGTATGGTCACAGTAAAAATCAGCGGTATGTCCAGGGTTTGGTTAACGCAGATTTCATGCCGAAAAAAAATATTATGATTTTTTGATAAAAAAAGGGTTGCCATAACAAAAATGTTCTGATACATTCACCCGGTCTTTTGCTATGGAAGATGTATAGCTTAAGATAAGCCGATATAGCTCAGTTGGTAGAGCATCTCACTTGTAATGAGAATGTCCTCCGTTCGATTCGGGGTATCGGCTCCAAAATAGCTTAGGTGGGGTTCCCGAGTGGTCAAAGGGATCAGACTGTAAATCTGACGGCTCAGCCTTCGGAGGTTCAAATCCTCCCCCCACCACCAAAACAAATGTAGGAGATCTGCACTGTAGATTGTTAGGACTACATGGTCGGTTTGGTTGATTGACTTGATTTAGTCTTATCATAAGCGGGAGTAGCTCAGTTGGTAGAGCTTCAGCCTTCCAAGCTGAATGTCGCGAGTTCGAACCTCGTCTCCCGCTCCATTCGCAGTCTTCTCTATGCGCTGGTTTGGAATGTATGTTGTATAAGCCCATGTAGCTCAGCCGGTAGAGCGCTTCCTTGGTAAGGAAGAGGTTCACCAGTTCGATTCTGGTCATGGGCTCCAAATCATGCTAAAAGATATAATCACGCGTTGAACAAAGTGTCACTTGCCTGTGGTATGGTTTGCCCAGGGTCAAGTGATGTAGGCAATATTAAAAATAAACGTCTAAGGGGTTGAAAGTGGATAGAGTGCTTATTGCTCTTGCCTGTACTGAATGCAAGAGACGGAATTATACAACGACCAAAAACAAACGCAAGACTCCGGACAAGATAGAATTAAAAAAATATTGCAAATTCTGTAATAAACATCTCGTCCACAAAGAGTCAAAAATAAAATAGTTTACCATGCAGGTCAGTAGCTCCAATTGGCAGAGCACCGGACTCCAAATCCGGCTGTTGTGGGTTCGACTCCCTCCTGACCTGCCACTTTTTATCACCTTCTGATCGATATTTGATGTTGGCAGGAGATAATTCATTCATCGGTGGGATATGTCGAGATTACAGAAAAAAAGGCCTCAAAGTGAAAAACGAAAACGGGTTGTCGAAACGGATGGTGAGACGCACGTTGCTGTAAAATCGACTGTGGCGGGGAAGCCGGTGCAGGCACCCTCTGCGGCTATGTCTGAAAAATCGGTGGGGCAGCCTGGGGCGGGTAATTTAATTGCAAAAACAGCAGAGTTTCTCCGGGAAGTAAAGGTTGAGCTGAAAAAAGTTGTCTGGCCAACCCGGAAACAGACGACCGGAACAACAGTTGTGGTCGTCATTTTTGTGTTCATTGTTGCTGTTTTTCTGGGAATTTTTGATTACAGCCTGTCCGCGCTCGTCCAAGCTGTCCTTACATAGACTACAGGGAAATAAGATGTCTTTAAAATGGTATGTCGTCCATGTTTATTCCGGTCATGAGCAAAAGGTGAAGCTTGCCCTGGAGGAAAGAATCCAGGGATTGAAACATCCGGAAAAATTCGGGGACATTCTGATTCCCTCAGAAAATGTTGTTGAGCTGGTGGATGGGAAAAAAAAGCAGTCTTCCAGAAAGTTTTACCCTGGATATATTCTTGTGCGTATGCATCTGGATAATGAGACGTGGCATATTGTAAGTTCCACTGCTAAGGTTACCGGTTTTCTTGGCGGGAAGAACAAACCTGCCCCCATAACCGACAGGGAAGCCCAGAGCATTATCGAAAAGATGAAGCAGGGTAAGGAAAAACCACAGCCCAAATATCTTTTTGAGCCGGGTGATGATGTGCGGGTTGTTGACGGGCCTTTTTCCAATTTCAACGGTACCATTGAAGATGTGTCTCCGGATAAAGAAAAGGTCAAGGTGCTGGTCAGTATTTTTGGGCGCGCCACGCCGGTCGAATTGAATTTTATACAGGTAGCCAAGATTTAGTCGGGTTATAAATAAAGAGTTTCAGGAGTATTAAAATGGCAAAAAAAGTAATGACACAGATTAAGCTTCAGGTTGAAGCCGGCAAGGCAAATCCGTCCCCCCCCATTGGTCCGGCTTTGGGGCAGCACGGTGTCAACATCATGGATTTCTGTAAGGCGTTTAACGCTAAAACGGCCAATGATGCGGGGCAGATTATTCCGGTCGTTATCACTGTGTATCAGGACAGGTCTTTCAGTTTTATAACCAAAACCCCGCCTGCGTCAAGATTGCTTCTGGCCGCAGCCAAGCTTTCCAAAGGGTCTGGGGAGCCGAATCGTGATAAGGTCGGTAAGGTGACAAAAGCTCAGGTTGTTGCAATTGCAGAAACTAAAAAGCCTGATTTGAACGCCTCGGATATTGATGCTGCCGTTAGAATTATTGAAGGCACAGCCAAAAGTATGGGAATAGAAGTCGTTTAACTTTTAAGTATAAGAGTGATTAAAATGCCTAAGCGGAGTAAAAAACATAACGAAGCACTGAGCAAATCGGACAGAACGGTTCAGTACGGGCCTAAAGATGCCCTGGAAATTGCTGTATCTTCCAGCTATGCAAAATTTGACGAGACGGTTGATGTTGCTGTAAGGTTGGGGGTTGACCCCCGGCATGCAGACCAGATGGTTCGAGGAACCGTTGTTCTGCCCAATGGGCTGGGTAAAGAGGTGAAAGTTCTGGTGTTTGCCAAGGGTGAAAAAGAACAGGAAGCTCTTGATGCAGGCGCAGACTTTATTGCCACAGACGAGATCGTTGAGAAGATCAAAGATGGCTGGTTCGGATTTGATAAGGCGATTGCGACCCCCGATATGATGGGCACTGTGGGTAAGCTCGGTCGTGTTCTTGGCCCCAGGGGCTTGATGCCCAATGCAAAAACCGGCACCGTAACATTTGAACTTGCCAAGGCCATCAACGAAGTAAAAGCCGGTAAAATTGATTTCAGGGTTGAAAAAGCAGGTATTGTTCATGTACCTGTTGGTAAAATATCCTTTGGTGCTGAAAAGCTGCTGGAAAATGTAACCGTTTTTCTTGATAAAGTTGTCTCGCTTAAACCTGCAGCAAGCAAAGGAACCTATCTCAAATCCATCAGCATATCTTCAACAATGGGCCCGGGTATTAAAGTGGATCCTCTGTTGATTAATTAAGTCGATTAACTAAGCTGCTTAAATAAATCGATTAAATAATCAAGTGTATTTTTGTCCTGTCAAACGAAATACACGTTAAACCTGTCCTAGACAGTAGGTGCATATTAGATGCATAATCGGATTTGCCGGCCTGCCGAGACGGAAAATAAATTTTGTTTTGGTTTCGTTGGCACCTTCGACACTAAATTAATTTAAGGAAGGAGGTGTAAAAAGATGCTCAATATTTCCCAGAAAAAAAAACTGGTCGAAAATCTCGCAAAGGAACTCGCCGATGCAGAGATTTCTTTCCTGGTCGACTACAAGGGACTGACTGTCTCCCAGGTGACCGAACTTCGCGCAAAACTTCGGGAAGCCGGGGCTCAAATGGCGGTTGTAAAAAACACCCTGATGAGACTGGCGGTGAAAGAGACCGGCTCCGAGGTATTAACTGACCTTTTTAAAGGACCCAATGCGATCATCATTTCCAAGAATGATCCTGTGGCACCTGCCAAGGTCATATCAGATTTTCTGAAAACCAATGAGAAAATACAGCTTAAAGGTGCGGCCCTTGGTGGAAAGCTTTTAAGCGAAGAAGATGTCATGCAGCTTGCCAAGATGCCTTCCAAAGAAGAGTTGCTGGCCAAGCTGGTATACACACTCAATGCGGTGCCCACGAATTTTGTCAACGTGCTGGCCGGTGTTCCCAGATCTTTTCTCAATGTGCTTAATGCTGTTAAAGATCAAAAAGATGCAGCGTAATTTAAATTAAACCAAAACGTTAAAATTTAGACTAAGAGTTACGATTCAGATATTCGTATACTTTTCAGGAGATTAAAATGGCTGATATTACAAAAGATGATGTAATTGAATTTATTTCAAACATGAGCGTTCTGGAACTTTCAGAACTGATTAAAGAATTTGAAGACAAATTTGGTGTATCCGCGGCCGCACCGGTGGCCTTTGCTGCCGGGGCCATGCCTGCCGCAGGTGATACCGCTGCTGCAGAGGAAGAGAAAACAGAATTTGACGTTATTCTTGAAGCTGCAGGCGACAAGAAGATTAATGTAATCAAGGAAGTTCGCGCCATCACCGGTCTTGGTCTGAAAGAAGCCAAGGCACTGGTTGAAGAAGCGCCCAAAGCTGTAAAAGAAGGCATAGCCAAGGAAGAGGCAGACAAAATTAAGGAACAGCTTGAGGGTGCCGGTGCTCAAGTGTCTGTAAAGTAGTTTTGCATAGCTGATAAGCACAAATAGTTTGTGCATAAACTATACGCGGGGGCAAGGCCAGTGGGTCATGTCTCCGCTTTTACGGTTGGAAAAACTCACATCGGGAGATATCATGACCGGAAGTCTATTGACGAACAAGCGTATTAGAAAAGAGTTTGGCGGTAAACGTAAAATTATAGACATCCCTGATCTCATCGGGATGCAAAGAGACTCCTTTGAAGGTTTTCTTCAAAGGGATGTACCACCCCAGGACAGAGAGGAAAAGGGACTGCATTCGGTTTTTAAATCCGTATTTCCCATCAAGGATTTTACCGATACATCTTCCCTTGAATACGTCTCTTATTCCTTTGGGGAAACCAAGCACTCCATGCAGGAATGTATCAGTCGCGGGATGACCTATGACATCCCGGTCAATATAAGGGTCCGGCTTGTCGTCTATGATCATGACAAAGACACCGGTGTGTCCACCATCCGGGATATAAAAGAACAGGAAATATATTTCGGCACCATTCCGTTGATGACGCCCAGGGGCACCTTTATCATCAACGGTACTGAACGTGCAGTTGTCTCCCAGCTTCACCGGTCATCAGGTGTATTTTTTGATCATGATAAAGGGAAAAATTATTCCACGGGTAAAATCATCTATAATGCCCGTATTATTCCAGTGCGGGGATCCTGGATTGATATGGAAATTGATGCCAAGGATATTGTCTATATCCGCATTGACCGCCGGCGTAAATTTCATGTTTCCATTCTTTTCAAGGCATTTGGATACACTGGAGAAGATATCCTGGACTTTTTTTACACCAAAGAAAAAATTGTTCATAAAAACGGCTCTTATTTCAGGGAATTCATTCCTGAAAACTTGGTTCGCCAGCGGGCTGCCTATGATATCAAATCCCCTGAGACCGGAGAGGTCGTGGTCCGGGCCGGCCGGATATTTACCAAACGCGCATTAAAACAGCTTGCTGATGAAAATCTGGATTTTATTCCTATTTCCGAAGAAGAACTCATAGGCAAAGCGTTTTCAAGTAACTTTTATCTGGAAAGCAGCGATCAGGCCCCTTTGTTTAAAGCCGGTGATACCATTGCAGAGGACACCTTTGAACTTTTTGCGGAAAAGGGCATTGACACCTTTGAAATCCTTTATGTAGATCCACGCAGTTCTGATTCCATGCGTAAAACCCTGGTTTCCGACAAGGTTATATCCAAGGAAGAAGCCTTGATGGATATCTACCGCAGGCTTCGTCCCGGAAATCCTGCCACCATTGAAGTGGCCCAGGATTTTATTGATCATCTGTTTTTCCGCCAGACATATTATGATTTGTCCAAGGTCGGCCGTCTTAAAATGAACCACCGTCTCGGGGTGAATACGAAAATCGATGTCAAAACCCTGAGAAAAGAGGATGTGCTGCTTACCGCAGCCACGCTGATTGAACTCAAAGACACCCAGGGCCAGGTGGACGATATCGACCACCTGGGAAACCGGCGGGTCCGGGCCGTGGGTGAGCTTCTGGAAAACCATTACCGCATTGGTCTTGTCCGCATGGAGCGCGCCATCAAAGAAAAGATGAGCATGCAGGAAGTGGACGCCATGATGCCCCACGACCTTATTAATCCCAAGCCCGTGTCAGCGGTTGTTCGCGAATTTTTCGGCACGTCACAATTGTCTCAGTTTATGGACCAGACCAATCCTTTGTCTGAAACCACCCATAAAAGGCGTCTTTCAGCTCTGGGACCTGGTGGTTTGACCCGGGAGCGTGCGGGCTTTGAGGTGCGCGACGTTCACCCGTCCCACTATGGGCGTATCTGCCCCATTGAGACTCCTGAAGGCCCCAATATCGGTCTGATTGTTTCCCTGTGTACCTATGCCCGGGTAAATGATTTTGGATTTATTGAAACCCCTTTCAGGGTTGTCAATGAAGGAAATGCCAGCAAAATCATTCAGCATTTAAGCGCATTTGAAGAAAAGGAACTCCCCATTGCCCAGGCCAATGCACCCTTGGATGCTGACGGCAATTTCATCAACCCCACGGTATCTGCACGGGTGGGCGGGGAATTTGAGATGGTGGCACCCGAAGAAGTCAAGTTTATGGATGTATCACCAAACCAGCTGGTATCTGTATCCGCATCCCTGATTCCTTTTCTGGAAAATGATGATGCCAACCGGGCCCTGATGGGTTCCAACATGCAGCGCCAGGCAGTGCCCTTGATCCGCAGTGAAGCCCCTTTAGTGGGTACCGGCATGGAAGCGGTTGTTGCCAGGGATTCCGGGGTCACCATTGTTGCTGAGTGGGACGGAGTGGTGGTTGATGTGGATTCAAAGCGCATTGTTGTTAAAAATGATGACAATGATGATCCCAAATTTAATAAAGCCGTATCCATCTATAATTGTACCAAGTTTGTCCGTTCCAACCAGAATACCTGCTTTAACCACAGACCCATTGTGAAGAAAAACGAGGCGGTTAAAAAAGGGCAGGTCATTGCGGATGGTCCGTCCACGGAACTGGGGGAACTGGCCCTTGGAAAAAATGTGACCGTAGCCTTTATGCCCTGGGACGGCTACAATTATGAGGATTCCATCCTGGTATCCGAGCGGCTGGTCAAGGATGGGGTGTACACTTCTGTTCATGTTGAGGAATTTGAGGTCCTGGCCAGGGATACAAAGCTTGGCAAGGAAGAGATTACCCGGGACATTCCCAATGTGGGTGAAGATGCCTTGAAGAATTTGGATGACAGCGGCATTATCCGTCTGGGAGCCGAAGTCAAACCCGGTGATATTTTGGTGGGTAAAATCACACCCAAAGGCGAAACCCAGCTCTCTCCGGAAGAAAAGCTGCTGCGCGCCATTTTTGGTGAAAAAGCCGGCGACGTAAAGGATACGTCACTTTGTGTGCCCCCGGGGGTTTACGGAAAAGTGATTGATGCCAAGGTCTTTTCCCGGCGCGGCCTGCCCAAAGATGAGAGAACACGCCAGATCGAAGACGAAGAGATCGAGCGTTTTGAAAAAGACCGGGATGATGAAATAAAAATTATTTCCTGGGTCGGCCGGGAGAGAGTTGAAGCCGTACTCGATGGTCATGCCTTGCTCAATGATCTGGAACGTAACGGCAGGGTTCTGGTCAAGGCCGGAACAAAAGTGGTCCCTGGTATTTTTGAAAAAGTACCTGTGTCCGTACTGGTAAATGTTACTGTTGAGGATGCGGTATTAACTGAAAAGGTTCAGGTCGTTCTTGAACAGGCCCAGGAACAGATAAAAAAGGCCCGGGAGCATTTCAACCGTCAGGTTTCCAGATTTGAAAAAGGTGACGACCTTCCTCCGGGGGTTCTCAAGCTCATTAAAATTTCTGTGGCCATGCTGCGGGTGCTTTCCGTGGGGGATAAAATGGCTGGCCGCCATGGGAACAAGGGTGTTGTGTCAAGAATTCTCCGGGTTGAGGATCTGCCTTATTTTGCAGACGGTCGGCCCGTTGACATGGTACTTAACCCCCTGGGCGTGCCTTCCCGTATGAATGTGGGCCAGATTCTCGAGATCCATTTGGGCCGGGCCGCCTATGCCCTGGGCCAGCAGATTGATGAGATGCTGGAGGAAAAACGGCTGGACGCATTGCGGGACAAGGCCAAACAGATATTCTCTTTGACCCGTAAACAAAGGGAAGGGCAGGTGGATGATGCCATTGTCCGGGATATTGATGCCATGGATGATGAAAAATTTATGGAATTTATTTCTCGTTATAAAAACGGGGTGCATACCGCCACACCGGTATTTGACGGTGCCACAGAGGAAGAGATCAAGGAATTGATTGGCATGTCGGAAAGTGACCCCTCAGGTCAGTCTATCCTCTACGACGGGCGTACAGGAAGACCCTTTGATAAACCGGTTACTGTGGGAACCCTGTATATGCTCAAGCTTCATCATCTGGTTGATGACAAGCTGCATGCACGGTCCATTGGACCGTATTCCCTCGTTACCCAGCAGCCCCTTGGCGGCAAGGCCCAGTTCGGGGGGCAGCGTCTCGGGGAGATGGAGGTCTGGGCCATGGAAGCCTACGGTGCCGCCCATGCGCTCCAGGAATTTCTTACGGTGAAATCCGATGACATGACCGGCCGGACCCGTATGTATGAAAAAATTGTTAAAGGCCAGAATGTCCTGGAACCTGGAATGCCTGAATCTTTCAGGGTTCTGATTAAAGAGCTCAATGCTCTGGGGCTGGATATGAATCTTATAGAAGGCAGCAAATAAGGAGAAGACATTGGATAATATATATGATTTCTTCGCAAAACCCAAGGATCCCCAAAGTTACCAGGGCGTTCAGATCAGCCTTGCATCCTCAGATCAGATTAGGGAATGGTCCTACGGCGAAATAAAAAAACCCGAGACCATCAACTACAGAACGTTTAAGCCCGAACGTGACGGTCTTTTCTGTGCCAAGGTATTTGGACCGACCAAGGATTACGAGTGCAATTGCGGTAAGTACAAACGCATGAAGCACCGGGGGGTGGTGTGTGAAAAATGCGGGGTTGAGGTTATTCAGTCCAAGGTCAGACGCGAGCGTATGGCGCATATTGAACTTGCCTCTCCTGTTTCCCATATCTGGTTTCTGAAAAGTCTGCCGTCCAAGATCGGTAATGTTCTGGATATCACTTTGAAGAATCTGGAAAAGGTTCTCTACTTTGATTCATATATTATCATAGATCCCAAGGGCAGCGGGCTGAAAAAAATGCAGCTGCTCTCCGATGACCAGTATTATGAGGCTGTTGAAGCATTTGGTGAAGAGGGTTTTGATGCAGGGATCGGCGCAGAGGCTATCTTAACCCTGCTTAATGAGATTGATCTTCAGGCGGTCCATGACGAACTGACCGAAGAGATCGGCTTGACCAAATCCATGGCCAAGCAGCAGAAAATGGCCAAGCGCATGAAGGTAATTGATGCCTTTTTGACCTCAGGCATAGAGCCTTCCCGGATGATCCTGACAGCCTGCCCCATTTTGCCGCCGGATTTGCGCCCTCTTGTGCCCCTTGAGGGCGGCAGGTTTGCCACCTCGGATCTTAATGATCTGTATCGCCGGGTACTCAACCGCAACAACCGTCTTAAACGTCTGGTAGATCTCAATGCGCCGGATATTATTGTCCGAAACGAGAAGCGGATGCTCCAGGAAGCTGTGGACGTGCTTTTTGACAATGGACGCCATGGCCGGGTGGTCACAGGTACCAACAAACGTCCGTTGAAATCCCTGTCTGATACACTTAAAGGCAAACAAGGGCGTTTCCGCCAGAATCTTTTAGGTAAACGTGTGGACTATTCCGGCCGTACCGTTATTACCGTGGGGTCTGAACTTCGGCTCCACCAGTGCGGCATTCCCAAGAAAATGGCTTTGGAACTGTTCAAACCGTTTATTTATAATTACCTTGAGCAGAAAAACCTGGTTTCCACGGTTAAAAGTGCCAAGAAAATGGTTGAGCGCGAGGAGACCGAAGTATGGGATGCCCTTGAAGCCGTGGTCAAGGAATACCCGGTGATGCTTAACCGTGCGCCCACCCTGCATCGTCTCGGGTTCCAGGCATTTGAGCCGGTATTGATCGAAGGCAAGGCCATTCAGCTTCACCCCCTGGTGTGTCCCGCATTCAACGCTGACTTTGACGGGGACCAGATGGCCGTTCATGTGCCGCTGTCCCTGGAATCCCAGCTGGAAGCCAGGATCATGATGCTGTCCACCAACAATATTTTGTCCCCGGCAAACGGCCAGCCTATTATTGTTCCCACCCAGGATATTGTATTGGGCATTTATTATATGACCCGGGCAATGTCACGCCGGCAGGGGGAAGGCGTCACCTTTTCAAGTATAGACGAGGTTCGTTTCGCCTTTGATTCGGGGGAGCTGGATATCCACGCCAAAATCAAGGTGCGCATTGACGATGTGATTTATGATACCACCACCGGCCGGATTCTTTTGTGGGAAACCATCCCCGGTGATGTCCTGTTGAACATGAGCCGTATCCGGACCGAAAACCTTGGGGATGCCGAAGCTGCCTTTGCTGAATTAAAGGCAGGTGAAGATTTTGATGCTGTTCTTGATAAATACGGGGATGAGGAAATTAAAAAGACCCGGGGGACAACAGGGGTTTTAACACGCAAGGAATTTCAAAATCTTTTTCATGTTTCCGACGTGGTGGTGGAGCAGCTCTACGGACTTAAACAAGGGCAATTCACCGATGTCCGGATGGTCGGTGAAAAATACACCATTTTCAAAGTGGATGAAAGAACCTCTACCTTGCCGTTCAGTCTGGTGAACAAGCTGATGGATAAAAAATCCATTGTAAAACTCATTGATTATGCCTACAGAAATATCGGTTTGAAGGAAACAGTTATTCTTTCCGACCGCCTTAAGGATATCGGATACAAGAATTCCACACTTGGCGGTTTGTCCATCTGCATTGATGATATGATTATTCCGGACAATAAATGGGAGCTCATTGGTAAAGCCGAAAAGAATATCGAAGACATCAAAGAGCAGTATTCCGAAGGTCTGATTACCCAGGGCGAGAAATACAATAAGGTGGTTGATATCTGGGCCCAGGCCACAGACGATATTGCCAACGCCATGATGGAAGTGATGAAAAATCCGCCCCAAAAAGAAGGGGCGGACAGTTCAGAGGAACTCAATGCCGTCTATGTCATGGCGGATTCCGGTGCCCGTGGTTCCAAGGATCAGATGCGTCAGCTTGCCGGTATGCGCGGGCTGATGGCCAAACCTTCCGGCGAGATTATTGAAAACCCCATCACTGCATGTTTCCGTGAAGGCCTGTCCGTACTCCAGTACTTCATTTCCACCCATGGTGCCCGTAAGGGGCTGGCTGATACCGCACTGAAAACAGCCAACTCCGGTTACCTGACCCGCCGTCTGGCTGATGTGGGGCAGGACTGCACCATCGTAGAGCCTGATTGCGGTACCATCAACGGCATTGAAGTTGAAGCATTATATGAAGGCGGTGAAATCATCCAGACGCTTGGGGAAAGGATTCTTGGGCGTGTCACCCAGGAAGACATCCGTGATCCCTATTCCGATGAATTTATTGTGGCGGTTGACACTGAGCTCAATGAAGCCCATGTGGCTAAAATTGAAGCAGCCGGCGTTCAACAGGTGAAAATCAGATCCGTATTAACATGTAACTCAAAACACGGTGTATGCTCAAGATGCTATGGCCGTGACCTTGCCCATGGTGTCACCGTGGAAATTGGTCAGGCCATTGGTATTGTGGCAGCCCAGTCCATTGGTGAGCCTGGTACCCAGCTGACCATGCGTACCTTTCACATCGGCGGTACCGCGTCCAGAAAGGTAGAAGTCGCTGAAATCAAAGCCCGTGTCGGTGGCATTTTAAAGTTCAATGACAGTATTCAGACGGTCACCTCGGCCCAGGGTGATGTCATTGTCATGAACCGCAAAGGTGGCGGTGTGACCATTGTCGGCGAGGAGGGGCGTGAGCGTGCCAAGGAAAACGTCATTTACGGTGCCACCCTCCATGCCAAAGACGGCCAGCAGATTGAGCCAGGTGACATTATAGCCTCCTGGGACCCCTTTACCACGCCGATTATCACGGAAGTATCCGGCCGGATAAGATTTGCTGACATTATCGTGGGGAATACGGTGCAGGAACAGATTGACCCGGTTACCGGCAAGGTGTCAAGAACGATCATTGAAAGCAAGGATGTTGAGGTCCGGCCTAGAATCACCGTAAAGGATAAAGAGGGTAAAGCGGTTAAACTGCCCAACTCCAAGACCCCTGCCAGGTATTACCTGCCGGTAAACGCCATTCTCACTGTTGACGAGGATGACAACATCATGGCTGGTGACGTTATTGCCAAGCTGCCGCGTGCCACCACAAAAACCAAGGATATTACCGGCGGTCTGCCCAGGGTTGCCGAGCTTTTTGAGGTCAGAAAACCAAAGGATCCGTCAGTGCTGACTGAAATTGACGGCTATGTCACTGTTGCAAAGGGGACTAAAGGCCGCCAGAAGGTAACGGTTAAACCCGGTGATGTTGGAGAGGCAAAAGAGTATGCCATCCCCAAGGGCCAGCATGTGTCTGTGTATGACGGCGATTATGTGAAAGCAGGAGATCCCTTGATCGCAGGCTCTGCCAATCCCCAGGATATAATGAATATCAAGGGTGAAGTGGCACTGGCCAAATACCTGGTTGATGAGGTCCAGGAGGTTTACAGGCTCCAGGGTGTGCGAATTAATGACAAACACATTGAGGTTGTTATCCGCCAGATGATGCGCCGGGTTAAAGTGATCTCCACCGGGGATACCAATTTTATTCCGGATGAGCAGGTTGACCGGATTCTTTTTGAGGAAACCAACCGTAAAGTAGCCATGGAAGGTGGTGAACCAGCCAAGGGTGAGCCCCTGATTCTTGGCATTACCAAGGCTTCTTTGTCCACGGACAGCTTTTTGTCTGCAGCATCGTTCCAGGAGACCACCAAGGTGCTGACCCTTGCTTCCATTGAAGGAAAATATGATAATCTCAAGGGGTTGAAAGAAAACGTTGTTATGGGCCGACTTATCCCGGCGGGCACGGGTTTTCCGGGTTACCGCAATATCGAAGTGGGATATGGTGAAATCGCTGAAGTGTAGGAAATATAAAATATTATTGACATTTTGGAAAAGTATAAGTAGAATTGAATATTTTGTCGTGTATGGCGACTTATTAAGTTTGATGAAGGAGCGTGTGGAGAGTTATGCCGACCATAAATCAATTGGTAAGAAAAGGTAGAAAGAAATCGGAAAAGAAGGTGAGTACGCCAGGTTTGAAGGGCGGGCCTCAAAAACGCGGGGTTTGCACAAGGGTATATACTTCTACTCCTAAAAAGCCGAACTCAGCTTTGCGTAAGGTTGCAAGGGTTCGTTTGACAACCGGTATGGAAGTTGCTGCCTATATCCCCGGCATGGGGCATAATCTCCAGGAGCACTCCGTTGTTCTGGTCAGGGGTGGGAGGGTGAAAGACCTTCCGGGTGTGCGCTATCATATTGTCAGGGGTGCCCTTGACACGCTGGGCGTGGATGACCGTCGCCAGGGGCGTTCAAAATATGGTGCCAAACGTCCCAAGTAATCAAGATGGCCCAGGGATTGTGATTGGGTTAAGCATTCATAATTAATAGAATATAAATTTGGTGGACTTTTTAAGATGGCAGAAAAATTTGTTTTAAAAGAAGGCTTCATGCAGGATGCCACGCATGAGGAGAAGCTTGCAGCCAAGTTTGTCAATTGTGTGATGAAAGACGGCAAAAAGAATGCTGCCCGTAAGGTTGTGGCTGATGCGTTGATGATTGCTGAGGATAAGATTGGCGAACCCGCTCTGACAGTGTTTAAAAAAGTGATTGATAATATCAGGCCTTCTGTCGAAGTGAAATCAAGAAGGATCGGCGGGTCTACCTACCAGGTGCCCACTGATATAAAACCCGGTCGCCAGACGGCATTGGCTTTCAGGTGGCTTATCAATTTCAGCAGAAACCGCTCTGAAAAAGGGTTTACAAGAAAGCTTGCTGCTGAGCTGATGGATGCTTATAACGAGCGTGGCGGGGCAATCAAGAAAAGAGAAGATACGCATAAAATGGCCGAAGCCAACAAGGCGTTTGCGCATTTTAGGTGGTAGAAATTTAAAAATATCTTTGTAAACATTCCACAGGAGGAATAGAGAAGATGGCTAAGGAGAAATTTGAGCGGAACAAACCGCACGTGAACATCGGGACAATCGGGCATATCGATCACGGGAAAACCACTCTGACTGCGGCGATTACCAAGCTGGCCGGCCTGAAGGGCAATGGGACATATGTTCCCTTTGACGAAATTGACAAGGCCCCGGAAGAAAGAGAGCGTGGTATCACCATCGCCACGGCTCATGTTGAATACGAGACAGAAAATCGTCATTACGCTCATGTCGATTGTCCGGGCCATGCTGACTATATTAAAAATATGATCACCGGTGCGGCCCAGATGGATGGTGCTATTCTTGTTGTGTCCGCCGATGACGGCCCCATGCCCCAGACCCGGGAGCATATCCTGCTTGCCCGTCAGGTCGGTGTGCCTAAAATCGTTGTTTTTCTGAATAAATGCGACATGGTTGATGACGAAGAGCTGATCGAGCTTGTTGAGATGGAGCTTCAGGAACTTCTTGATACCTACGAATTCCCGGGTGATGAAACACCGATTGTCCGCGGCTCTGCGCTCAAGGCTCTGGAATGTGACGATGTGGACGCAGAAGAGGCTAAGCCAATTTATGAGCTTCTTGATGTGCTTGATTCCTATGTTCCCGAACCTGAAAGAGATGTTGCTAAGCCCTTCCTGATGCCCATCGAAGACGTTTTCTCGATTTCCGGCCGTGGTACTGTTGTTACCGGTCGTATTGAGCGCGGTGTGATTAAAACCGGCGAAGAGATTGAAATCGTAGGAATCAGAGACACCGCCAAGACAGTCTGCACCGGCGTTGAAATGTTCAGAAAACTTCTGGATGAGGGACAGGCCGGGGATAATGTCGGGTTGTTGCTCCGTGGCACAAAACGTGATCAGGTTGAACGTGGCCAGGTTGTTTGCAAGCCCGGAACCATCACTCCGCATACCAAATTTAAAGCTGAAATGTATGCTTTGAGTAAAGAAGAAGGCGGGCGCCATACGCCGTTCTTTACCGGTTACAGACCTCAGTTTTTCTTCAGAACAACCGATATCACAGGCGTTTTGACTCTTGATGAAGGCGTTGAAATGATTATGCCTGGAGATAATGCTACCATTAACGTCGAATTGATCAACCCCATCGCCATGGAAAAGGAACTTCGTTTCGCTATTCGTGAGGGTGGCCGTACAGTTGGTGCCGGTGTTGTTGGTGAAATCGTAGAATAGTAGATTAAGAAAGAACAATAATAATGTTGAAGACTAAAATTAGAATTAGGCTCAAAGCTTATGACCATAAGCTGCTTGATCAGTCTTCGGTAGATATTGTTGATACGGCAAGGAAAACCGGTGCCAGAATTGTGGGGCCGGTTCCCTTACCCACCCGGATCAACAAGTTTACTGTGTTGCGTTCGCCGCATGTGAATAAAAAATCACGTGAGCAGTTTGAAATCAGAACGCACAAAAGAATGATGGATATTCTTGAGCCTACACAGCAGACAGTGGACGCGTTAATGAAGCTTGACCTGTCCCCCGGCGTAGATGTCGAAATTAAATTATAGTGCATTAACAGGAACATATTCGTTATGATGAATGGATTGCTTGGAAAAAAAATCGGTATGACCAACGTGTTTGCTTCCGATGGACAGCTCGTTCCTGTTACAGTGCTGCAGGTTGGCCCCTGTGTCGTAACCCAGATAAAAACGGAAGAGACAGACGGGTATACCGCCTTGCAGCTCGGGTTTGATGAAAAGCCGGTTGAGCGATTAAACAAACCCATTGCAGGACATTTAAAAAAAACATCGGACAAAGGGTTTCGGGTTTTAAGAGAATTTAGAGAAGAATCCGTTGACGACATAGAAGCCGGGGCGACCATCGGTGCTGATATGTTTTCAATTGGTGATAAAGTAACTGTGACCGGTATTTCCAAAGGTCGTGGTTTCCAGGGAACCATCAAACGTCATGGTTTTTCCAGGGGGCCTGAAAGTCACGGTAACCGGAATCATAGAAAACCTGGCTCCATCGGCAACTCAGCATGGCCTGCAAAGGTAATTAAGGGAAAAAAATTGCCCGGTCATACAGGTGTGGATAAAGTTACGGTAAAAAATTTAACAATTGTAGATATTAAGCACGACGACAACCTTATCCTGGTAAAAGGTGCAGTTCCCGGTTTTAAAACCGGTGTTGTCGAGGTGCGCAAAGCTGATGTAAAAAAATAAGACAGTTTTCGACGCTGGGTTGATGATACCTCAGTGTCTGACCAAGTAGAAAAATAGCGGCTATGGGTATTGCAAATATTTCGCAGTGATGCATAGTCGATCAAAATTGAAGAGGAAGAATAATGGCTGCTGTAGATGTATTCAACAGTACAGGTGCTAAAGTATCTGAAGTGGAGTTGCCTGACGAAATTTTCAGCATACCGGTCAAGACAAGTGTTCTTCACGACGTGGTTCGATCCCAGCTCGTTGCAAAACGGGAGGGGACTGCTGCGTCTAAGACCAGGGGTATGATTGCAGGTTCTACAAAGAAATTATTCAGACAGAAAGGGACTGGTAATGCCCGGGCCGGTAGCATAAAATCTCCTTTGCGTAAAGGTGGTGGTGTTATCTTTGGTCCCAGTCCCAGATCCTATGAAATCAAAGTGCCGAAAAAAGTAAGAAAACTCGCCCTTAAAATGGCTTTAAGTGCAAAAGTATCAGACAGTCGGCTTTTTGTTGTTGACGCCCTTGAACTCCAAGAGATCAAAACAAAAGCACTGGCAAATGTACTTTCAGCACTGAATCTTGATGACCTTCTCATTGTTTCAGATACCGATGATACGAAACTTGCTCTGTCCTCCAGGAATATTCCGGATGTCAAAGTGATAAAGACAGAAGGTCTCAATGTTTATGACATTTTAAAGTTTAAAAACCTTCTGCTGGAAGAATCCAGTATTCAAAACATCAAAGGGAGGTTGAGCTGAGATGATTGAATATGACATCCTCCGTGGACCTGTGGTTACTGAGAAAACTACCCTTCAAAAAGAGCTGCTCAACCAGGTGACTTTTAAAGTTGCCAAGGATGCCAACCGGGTTGAAATTAAAAATGCCGTTGAAAAGGCATTCAATGCACAAGTCAAACAGGTCAGAACCGTACAGGTTAAAGGCAAAACAAGACAACGTGGCAGAATTATCGGCAAAAAAAAGGACTGGAAAAAAGCCGTTGTCACTCTCATGCCCGGACAACGAATTGATTTTTTTGAAGGTGTGTAAAGAGGTATTAATATGTCAACAATAGTTAAGACCAAGCCGACATCTCCGGGAAGACGTGCTCAGGAGTATCTTTCTTTTGAAGAAATTACAAAAGACACTCCTGAACGAAGGCTGACTAAAAATCTCAATAAACGGTCGGGCCGGAATTCCTATGGAAGAATTACCGCCAAACACAGAGGCGGCGGCGCTAAGAAAAAATATCGTATTATCGATTTCAAAAGGGATAAAGACGGAATTCCAGCCAAGGTTTCTGCAATTGAATATGATCCGAACAGATCTGCCAGGATTGCCCTGTTGACCTACGCTGACGGTGAGAAAAAATATATTTTGGCTCCCCTTGATATCAAGGTCGGTGATATTCTTGAAACCGGGCCTGATGCTGATATTAAACCCGGGAACTGTCTGCCCCTTGAAAATATCCCCACCGGTACCCGAATTCATAATATTGAGTTGAAGCAGAACAAGGGTGGCCAGATTGTCAGAAGTGCCGGCGGATATGCCCGTCTCATGGCCAAAGAAGGGTCGTATGCCCAGATCCTGCTTCCTTCCGGTGAAGTCCGCATGATTCATGTTAAATGCAAAGCCACTGTCGGCCGTGTGGGAAATGAGAAACACAGCGATGTCAGCATCGGTAAAGCCGGACGTGCCAGGTGGATGGGGAAACGGCCTTCGGTTCGTGGTGTGGCAATGAACCCTGTGGATCATCCCATGGGTGGCGGCGAAGGCCGTTCTTCAGGCGGGCGTCAGCCGTGTTCTCCCTGGGGCGTGCCTGCAAAGGGTAAAAAGACCCGCAATAATGCCAGAACAGATCAGTATATTGTTAAAAGAAGGGCTAAAAGGAAATAGGTGATAAATTATGCCAAGATCATTAAAAAAAGGACCCTATATCGCGCCTGAGCTTCTTAAAAAAGTTCTTGAAGCCCAAAAGTCCAGCAGTAATAAAGTAATTAAAACCTGGTCGCGCCGTTCTACTATTTTGCCTGAAATGGTCGGCAACACCTTTGCCGTTCATAACGGAAAAAAATTTATTCCTGTGTTTATCACGGAAAATATGGTGGGGCATAAACTTGGTGAATTTTCACCCACAAGAACTTATTGGGGTCATGCCGCAGATAAAAAAGCCAAACGCTAATCTGCCATGATTTAGAGGGAATTTAAGATATGGAAGTTAAAGCGACTACAAGATATACAAGAATCTCAGCGTTAAAGCTTCGGCTGCCCATCAGCCAGATCAAGGGCAAAAATGCGGGCCAGGCGCTGACTCTCTTGAAGTTCATGCCTTTAAAAGCCGCAGACATCATGTATAAGACCCTGCAGTCTGCCATTGCCAATGCCGAACATAACAACGAGATGGATGTTGATAAACTGATAGTGAAAAATGTGATTGTTGATCAGGGACCATCCATGAAACGATTCAGGCCGCGGGCAAGGGGAAGAGCTGCCCGTATTCTAAAAAGAACCAGTCATATAACAGTGGTGGTAGAATAAACCGTCTAAACAAGGAGGCAAAGGCTTGGGCCAGAAAGTAAATCCTACCGGATTAAGATTAGGCATTATCAGGACTTGGGATTCCCGGTGGTACGCTGACAAAGAGTACGCAAACTTTGTCGAAGAAGATTTCAAAGTAAGAAAATTTTTGAAACAGAAATTATACCACGCCGGTATCTCCAAAATTGAAATTGAACGATTTTCCAAGCAGATCAGGCTCAGGGTTTTTGCAGCCAGGCCCGGCATCATTATCGGCAAAAAGGGTGCAGAGATCGCGCTGCTGAAAAATGAGCTTGAAAAAATGCTTAATCCTGAAGTCTTGATTGATATCAAAGAGGTCAGAAGACCTGAAACCGACGCACAGCTGGTGGCGGAAAATATTGCAAGCCAGCTTGAAAAACGCATCGCCTTCAGAAGGGCAATGAAAAGAAGCGTTTCCTCTGCCATGAGATTCGGGGCAAAAGGTATTAAAATTATCTGCTCCGGTCGTCTGGGTGGTGCTGAAATGGCCAGAACCGAATGGTACAAGGAAGGCAGAATCCCTTTGCATACGCTTAGAGCCGATGTGGATTACGGATTCATTGAAGCCAAGACCACCTATGGTGCCATTGGTATTAAGGTGTTCATATTCAAGGGGGAAGTGTTAAGCCCCGGTGAACAGACTCTGGCAACTAATTAGACGCAATAAGGAGAAATTAGCAAATGCTGAGTCCCAGAAATATCAAATACCGCAAACAATTCCGTGGCAGAACCAAAGGAATGCCCACGAGGGGCAATACATTGAGTTTTGGAGATTATGGACTCCAGGCCGTGGAATGCGGATATATAAATGCAAGACAGATTGAGGCGGCCAGGGTCGCGATGACCAGAAAGGCAAAAAGGCAGGGTAAAAGCTGGATTCGTTTTTTTCCTGATCACCCCGTTACCAAGAAGCCGGCTGAAGTTAGAATGGGTAAAGGTAAAGGCGCAACAGATGCCTGGGTAGCAAGGGTAAAGCCGGGCAAAATTCTCTATGAAATGGAAGGTGTTGACAGAGAATTGGCCAAAGAAGCCTTAAGGCTGGCGGCCAGAAAACTTTCCGTAAAAACCCGATTTGTGGAAAGGAGAAAATAATGTTTAAGGCCAGTGAAATCAGAGACATGGATGCAGGCCAGATTAAAGATAAGATCGTTGAGCTTAAAAAGGAACTGTTTAAACTTCGTTTCCAGAGTAATGTAGGTCAGCTCACGAATACGGCCAATCTGTCCAGTGTAAGAAAAGACATTGCCAGACTTTACACGATTTCCAAAGAAATGAATGTCAAAATTAGCTAATTAATGAGTACTGATATGGAAACTACAAAAAAAAATAAAAAAGAGCTGATTGGTCTGATCGTGTCCGACAAAATGGATAAGTCCGTGGTGGTCAGGGTTGAAAGATTTGTACAGCATACGGTGTACAAAAAGTACATCAAACGCTACAAAAAATATCATGCCCATGATGAGCAGAATGACTGCAGAATTGGTGACGAAGTCAAAATTATCGAAACCAGGCCGCTGAGTAAACACAAACGGTTTCGGGTGACTGAAATTGTTAAAAAAGCGGTCTAGTGTCTAAGGAGTTGAATAATGATTCAAAGTGAAACCAGACTGACAGTCGCTGACAATTCAGGCGCCAAGGAACTGTACTGTATTAAAGTCCTTGGTGGGTCTAAAAGAAGATACGCCACCATCGGAGATGTTATCGTTGTTTCCGTAAAAGAGGCTATTCCCAATTCAAAGGTCAGCAAAGGGGACGTGGTCCGGGCTGTTATTGTCAGAACCAAAAAAGAGATATCCCGGCCCGACGGATCATCCATCCGTTTTGATGATAATTCCGCGGTTGTAATTAACAAGAATAACGAGCCGGTGGGAACCCGTATTTTCGGACCAGTGGCAAGAGAACTTCGGGCAAAGCGTTTTATGAAGATCATTTCTCTTGCACCGGACGTACTTTGATCCACGGTCAGGGAGAACAGAATTAAGTCATGAAAATAAGAATAAAAAAAGACGATAAAGTCAAGGTATTGACCGGCAAGGACAAAGGTAAGATCGGCACGGTACTCAAGGTTGTCCAAAAGAAAAACCGGATTGTTGTGGAAAATATCAACATGGTTAAAGTTCATCAGAGACCTTCCCAGGCAAATCCCCAGGGGGGCATTGTTGAAAAACCCATGCCCATGGACGTGTCCAATCTTATGCTGATGTGTAACTCCTGTGTAAAACCGACCCGTATCGGAATCAAAGAGCTGGAAGATGGAAAACGGGTAAGAGTCTGTAAAAAATGCAATCAGCAGATAGACTCATAACACCAAAGCCTGGAGAAAATAAATGAGTACGCTTAAGGAAACGTATACCAATGAAGTGGTTCCCGCACTGATGGGTGAGTTTAACTACACGAATCTGTGCCAGGTGCCCAAGTTGGAAAAGATTGTACTGAATATGGGGCTTGGCGAAGCGGTCAGAAACCCGAAAATTGTTGAAACAGCAGCCCAGGAACTTGGATTGATTGCAGGGCAGAAAGCGGTAATCACCCGCGCAAAAAAACCCATTGCCAACTTTAAATTGCGTGCGGATCTTCCCATTGGCTGCAAAGTGACCCTTAGACGGGAAAAAATGTATGACTTTCTTGACAGACTGATCAACATCGCACTTCCCCGTGTAAGAGATTTTAGAGGCATTTCCGGAAAAGCATTTGATGGCCGTGGCAATTACAGTTTAGGCATCACGGAGCATATCATTTTTCCTGAAATTGAATATGATAAGACCGACGCTATCAAGGGCCTCAACGTAACGGTTGTCACCACAGCCAAAACCGATGAAGAAGGGAAATCATTCCTTAAATTGATGGGAATGCCCTTTAAAAATTAAGGACCTAAGGAGGAAGATCGTTTGGCTAAAAAAGCTTTAATCGCAAAGGCACAAAGAAAACCCAAATTTGGTGTACGGGCTTACAACAGGTGTCCTTTATGCGGTAGACCACGTGCGTTTATTAGAAAAGCTGGTATCTGTAGAATCTGTTTTAGAACGCTTGCCTCACAAGGTAAACTGCCGGGCGTAACCAAGTCTTCTTGGTAATGTATCCTAGGCAGTATATCCAGATTCTAACGATTATTTTAATATCAGCTTATTTAAGGAGATTTTCAAATGGCAACTAGTGATCCCATTGCAGACATGCTGACCATAATCAGAAATGGTGGCAAGGCAGGTCTGTCCAAGGTGGATATCCCCGGATCCAAGATTAAACTTGAAGTGGTGCGGGTGCTTAAGAAACAAGGGTATATCAAAGATTACAAATTTCTAGAAAACCAAACCCAGGGTGTTATCCGGGTGGCCTTGAAATATGTTTCAGAAGGCAAACCCTCTATTTTTGGTATCCAGCGCGTCAGCAAACCCTCTTGCAGGGTGTATGCTAAATCAAAAAATATCAAGCCGGTATTAAATGGCCTAGGTATTTCCATCATTTCGACTTCTAAGGGGTTGATGACCGACAAGCAGGCAAGAGAAGCAAAGGTCGGCGGTGAAATTCTTTGTAACGTTTGGTAAGACAGGAGCTATAAGATGTCCAGAATAGGAAAAAAGCCGGTTCAGCTTCCAGATAAGGTTCAAATCACCCTTGATGGCGATATCATCAATGTCAAAGGGCCTAAAGGCAGTCTTGACCGCAAGCTGCATCCGGCAGTCAATATTGAGATTGACAACCAGGTGTTGAGTGTATCCACAGACACCGCTGATAAAAAGAAAGTGGCACTGCAGGGGCTTTTCAGGTCTCTTATTTTTAATATGGTGCATGGTGTCACGCAAGGTTATGAGAAAAAACTGGTACTTTCAGGCATTGGTTACCGGGCTGAGACCAAAGGAAAAAATCTGGTGCTTTCTGTCGGGTATTCAAACCCTGTGGATTTCGCCCTTCCTGATGGTGTGGCTGCAGCGGTTGACAAAAACGTCGAAGTGACCCTTACCAGTATCGATAAAGAGCTTTTGGGGCAAGCCGCAGCAAACATCAGAGCGATTAGACCTCCCGAGCCTTATAAAGGCAAAGGCATTATGTATGCTGACGAAAGAATTATCAGAAAAGCAGGTAAGACTGCTGGTAAAGATTAAAAGGTGGGGAATATAGATTATGGCAAATACATCACCAAGGCTGGTCGCACGGCTTAAAAGAAAAAAACGGATCAGAAAAAATATATTTGGTAATCAGGAACGTCCCCGACTGAGCGTTTTCAGAACAGCCAAACATATTTACGCCCAGATCATAGACGACACCAAAGGTGTTACGCTGGTCGCAGCGTCAACCCTTGACAAAGAATATAAAGATACCCCCATTGAGGGGAAAAAACAGGATGTTGCAAAGACTGTGGGCAACCTTATCGGCAAAAGGGCAATGGATAAAGGAATTAAAAAGGTTGTTTTTGACCGGAATGGGTTCCTTTTTCATGGACGCGTAAAAGCACTTTCAGACGGGGCCCGGGAAGCCGGTCTTGAATTCTAAATTAAGGAGGAACACCCTTGGCAAGACAACAACAGCAGATGGAAGATACCGGTCTGATCGATAAGGTCGTTAGAATAAACCGTGTTGCGAAGGTCGTTAAAGGTGGCCGGAATTTTACCTTCACTGCCCTGGTTGTGGTAGGTGATGGTGAAGGCAGCGTGGGATATGGACTGGGAAAGGCCCAAGAAGTTCCTGAAGCCATTAGAAAGGGAATGGATAAAGCCAAACGAAATATGAAAAAAGTCGCTATCCTGAATGGCACGGTTCCCTTTGAAGTTTTGGGTCACGCCGGATCAGGCCGGGTTCTTCTCAAACCGGCTTCTCCCGGTACAGGACTGATTGCCGGTGGCGGTATTCGTGCGGTCCTTGAAGCAGCCGGGGTCACCGATATTTTAACCAAGTGTATTGGTTCCCACAACACCCAGAACATTGTAAGAGCCACCATGGCCGGCCTCCAGTCCTTGTGTACCAAGGAGGAAGTTGCCAAAAGACGCGGGCTTAAACCTGAGGAAATATAAAGAGGCGGACAATGGCTGATAAAATTAAAATTACGCAGATAAGAAGCACCATCGGGCGTCCTGCAAAGCATGGACGGATTATTCGCTCCCTTGGCATTAAACGGATGCATCACACTGTGGAGCACGATAATACCCCTGTGATTATGGGGCAGGTGGAAAAGGTTTCACACCTTGTGAAAGTAGAGGAGGTTTAGGATGCAGTTACATGATCTGGCACCAGCTCCCGGAAGCAGAAAAAATAGAAAAAGAATCGGGCGTGGTCCTGGTTCCGGTATGGGAAAAACGTCCACCAAAGGTCATAAGGGCCTTAAGGCACGTTCCGGCGGATCTGTCCGCCCCGGTTTTGAAGGTGGACAAATGCCCATTTACAGGCGGCTGCCCAAACGCGGGTTTAAAAATTATATGTTTAAAACCCATAATGCAGTGCTGAACGTTCAGGATCTTGACCGGTTTGATGACGGTACTCAAATCACCGAGGCCGTTCTTCGGGAAGCCGGTCTTGTGAAAGGTTCTGTGGACGGTGTTAAACTTCTTGGGAATGGTGAGGTGACCAAGAAGTATATTCTGAAAAATATTTTGGTTTCCCAGAGTGCGAAAGAAAAAATTGAAACTGCCGGTGGCAGCGTAGAATTAGCGTAAGGTATAAGGAACAGTCTCAATGATCCAGAACAGCTACCAGAATATGCTCAAATTGCCGGAACTGAAGCGCAAAATATTGATAACGCTCGCCTTGCTTTTTGTTTACCGGGTCGGGGTGCATGTACCGACACCCGGTATTGACGGCGCAGCATTGGAATCTTTTTTTGCATCGGCCTCAGGCACTTTATTCTCCATGTTCAACATGTTTTCTGGAGGAGCGTTGCAGCGGCTCTCTATTTTTGCCCTGGGTATTATGCCTTATATTAGTGCTTCCATTATTCTGGAACTTATGACCGTGGTTATTCCCTATCTTGAACAGCTCAAAAAAGAAGGGGATGCCGGCCGTAAAAAGAAAACCCAGTTAACCCGGTATGGAACCGTTGTTTTAAGCGCCATACAGGGGTTTGGTATTGCGGTCGGCCTTGAATCCATGACATCTCCTGCCGGTGTTCCCATTGTACCCTATCCTGGGTGGGGATTCAGACTGATCACCATTATCACCCTGACAGCGGGAACCGCATTTATCATGTGGCTTGGTGAGCAGATTACCGAAAGGGGAATCGGCAACGGGATCTCTTTGATCATTTTTGCCGGTATTGTCGCAAATATGCCATCAGCAGGTATTAAAGTGGGACAGCTTTTGAGTACGGGTGAGATGGGGTTGTTTTCAATCCTCATTCTGATTCTATTGATGGTTGCGGTAATTGCCGCCATTATTTTCATGGAACAGGCCCAGCGCAGAATTCCGGTCCACTATGCCAAACGTGTGGTCGGCAGAAAGATGTATGGCGGACAAACTTCGCATCTTCCGCTTAAGATCAATACATCCGGCGTTATCCCGCCCATTTTTGCTTCCTCCATCATCATGTTTCCCACCACACTGGCCCAGTTCATCAATTTGCCGATTATGCAGACCGTGGCGGGCATGTTCAGTCCGGGAACAATCTGGTATTACCTGTTATATATTGGTTTTATCGTGTTCTTCTGCTTTTTTTATACCGCAGTTCAGTTCAACCCTGAAGATGTGGCCGAAAATATGAAAAAGAACGGTGGATACATCCCGGGCATTCGTCCGGGAAAGCGGACAGCTGAGTATATCGATAAAGTGCTTACAAGGATTACTGTAGGCGGTGCGATTTATGTTTCGGCGGTTTGTGTATTACCCACTGTATTGATGAATAAGTTTAACGTCCCTTTTTATTTCGGCGGGACAGCGTTGTTGATTGTTGTTGGTGTTGCTATTGATACCATTTCCCAGATAGAGTCACATTTGATTACCAGCAATTATGACGGATTTCTGGGACGCTCCGGAAATAAACGGATTAAAAGCCGGTCCTGATATGGCACCACAAAGGAGAAGATTTTAGTTATGGCCAAAGAAGAGCCCATTAAAGTAGACGGTAAAGTCCTTGAAACACTTCCCAATGCCATGTTCAAGGTTGAGCTGGAAAATAAGCATGTTCTGCTGGCACATATTTCTGGGAAAATGAGAATGCATTTTATAAAAATACTTCCCGGCGACAGGGTGACTGTGGAAATTTCTCCCTATGATCTGAGCCGTGGCAGAATAACCTACCGGTATAAATAAAATTGAAATGAGGAGCAGTTAGATGAAAGTCAGAGCATCCGTAAAAAAAATTTGCAGGAACTGCAAAGTTATTAAAAGGCGCGGTGTTATTAGAGTTATTTGTGTGAACAAGCGCCATAAACAGCGTCAGGGATAGGAGGATAGAAAAATTTGGCACGTATAGCTGGAGTTGACTTACCAAAAGATAAGCATGCGTGGATCGCTTTAACCTATATCTATGGTATTGGGCGCAGCAGGTCTATGCAGATACTTGAAAAAACGGGAATTGAACCCACAATCAAGGCCGACGATCTGACCGAAGAGCAGGCAAATGAAATCAGGAAGGTCATTGATGCCGAGTTCAAGGTTGAAGGTGAACTGCGTTCTGAAGTGTCCATGAATATTAAACGATTGATGGATCTAGGATGTTACAGGGGACTGCGTCATCGTAAAGGCCTGCCCTGCCACGGGCAGCGGACCAGTACCAACGCCAGAACCAGAAAAGGTCCCAAGCGCGCGGCAGTGAAAAAGAAAAAGTAGGACTTAAATAATAAGGGATAACAATTATGGCGAAAAAGTCTAAAAAGGTCATTGCCAAAAAGCGGGTTAAAAAGAATATATCAACCGGCATAGTGCATATTCAGTCTACCTTTAACAACACCATTGTCACCATTGCAGATGAAAACGGCAACACCATTTCCTGGTCATCTGCCGGGATGCAGGGGTTTAAAGGGTCCAGGAAATCCACGCCCTTTGCAGCCAAGCTGGTTGCAGAGGATGCAGGGGCGAAAGCTATGGAACATGGTATGAAAAACGTCGGGGTATATGTTAAAGGCCCCGGACCTGGAAGAGAATCTGCGCTTCGGGCACTGCATGCACTTGGGTTTAATATTTCCATGATTAAGGATGTTACCCCGGTACCGCATAACGGGTGCCGCCCACCCAAAAGAAGACGTGTATAAAATTGTTTGAACGAAAATTCATCCATCTGCGGTATTGCAAAAAAAATTTGCATCCGGGCAAATTTTCATCCAGACACGGAACACTATCAATTATTTCGGCGAACATAATCTAATCCGGAACATTTTAACGTGTAAACTTTATCACAATAGATAAAGGAGGAAACTTGGCAAGATATAGAGGTTCTGTCTGCAGACAGTGCAGACGTGAAAATATGAAGCTTTTTTTAAAAGGTGATCGTTGTTTTTCTGATAAATGCAGTTATGACAGAAGAGGGTTTCCCCCTGGGCAGCACGGTCAGAAAAGAGTTAAACAATCAGATTACGGCATGCAGCTTCGAGAAAAACAGAAAGTTAAACGAATTTATGGTGTATCTGAAAAACAGTTTAGAAATACTTTCAAACGGGCAGACCGTCAAAAAGGCATCACCGGTATTAATTTGTTAACATTACTTGAGACCCGGTTAGATAATACTGTATTTCGACTTGGCTTCGTAAATTCCAGAAATCAAGGTCGTCATTTTGTTCGTCACAATCATTTTACTGTAAACGGTAAAAAGGTTAATATCCCATCCTATCAGGTCAAAAAAGGGGATGTTATCGAACTTTGTGAAAAAAGTAGGACCATACAGGCCATTATTGATTCCCTGGATGCCATTGTAAGGCGTGGTATCCCCCAGTGGCTTGAAATTAATAAAGACAGTTTTAAGGGTGAAATAAAAGGACTTCCCGGAAGAGAAGATATTTCACTGCCGATCCAGGAGCAGTTGATCGTAGAGCTCTATTCAAAATAGGTTCATCATACATATGATCTACCAAATTATCTATTCAGGAGATTTAAATGTCATCTGAAAATCTTGCATATGTTAACTGGCGAGAGATGATCAAGCCGGAAAAGCTTGATGTTACCACAACTTCCACCTATGGCAAGTTTGTGTGTGAACCCCTTGAAAGGGGATACGGCATCACCATTGGTAACTCGCTTCGGCGGATTATTTTATCCTCCATTTATGGTGCCGCCATAGTCTCCGTGAAATTCGATGATGCACTTCACGAATACAGCGTTATCTCAGATATTAGAGAGGATGTATCTGAGATCATTCTTAATCTGAAAGAATTGAAGCTCAAAGTAGACGATCCAGAGGAAAAAATACTGACCCTTAATATCACTGGCGAGGCCGATGTTACAGGTGCGGATATCGTCAGCCCGGACGGTCGGGTGAAGGTTCTTAACCCGGAGCAGCATATTGCCACGGTAAATAAAAATGGGAAACTCAATATTGTCATGGTTGTGAAAACTGATAAAGGGTATGCCCTGTCATCAGCAAATAAGGATGACGATGCCCCCATCGGCACCATTCCCATTGATTCAGCGTTTTCTCCCATTAAGCGCGTAAAATATGTGGTGGGTACATCACGTATTGGCCAGAAAACCGATTATGACAAACTGACTTTTGAAGTCTGGACAGACGGTAGTGTTACACCTGATGATGCTGTTGCTTACGGTGCAAAAATCCTTAAGGAACAGATGAATCCATTTATCAATTTTGATGAAGAACTTGAACCTGATGAATCGGAATATAAAACCGATGAAGGTGAAAAAGGATTCAATGAGAATATCTATCGTTCCGTGGACGAACTCGAGCTCTCCGTTCGCAGTTCAAATTGTCTGAAAAATGCGAGAATCCACACCATCTACCAGTTGGTCCAGAAAACCGACAGCGAAATGCTCAAGACAAAAAATTTCGGCCGTAAATCACTCAATGAAATCAAAGAAGTGCTTACTTCAATGAACCTGTCTTTAGGGATGGACCTTGAGGGGATCGAACCGCCGGAAGATGTGAATATTCAGGAAGGAGAATAAATACCATGAAACATAGAAAATCCGTATTAAAGCTGAACAGAACCTCCGCCCATAGAAAGGCGATGTTTAGGAACATGGTAACTTCTCTGTTCAAACACAGCAGCATCAAAACAACTGAAGCCAAAGCCAAAGGCCTTCGTAAGATTGCCGATAAAATGATCACCCTGGCCAAACGGGGAGATCTTCATGCCAGGCGTCAGGCCATGGCGGTAATCCGTGAAAAAGATGTTGTTCATGCCCTTTTTGAAGAGGTAGCAGAGAAGTTTAACGCAAGGCAGGGTGGATATACCAGGATTATCAAGTTAGGACCAAGAAAAGGGGATGTTGCTCCCATGGTTCAGATTGAGTTGATCACCGATTAATCAGATTGTAAACAATGGATATGGTTTAAAACCATGCCCGTTCAGGCGGTTGATTCCTGATTGCCGGATCCCCGTCAGATATCGAAAAGCTTTGACAGTAGAGTCATACCCCTCTGTCAAAGCTTTATTTGCAATACCGCAAAACTCACCTTTTTTGAATTTGCTGCCATTCGGCGGACTGCCACTTTCGCCCGTAATTGATGCAGTTCGGACTCTCTCAGTGCTTGGGCCAATAACCGATTTCAATCCTTTTCGGGTGAGTTTTGCGGTATTGCCATTTTTCTTTTCATTATGGGTTGCATCTTCATCGTTCCGCATTCCTTTGAAGACCCTCTGTCCGTAACGGCTACATTACTGTTCCGCTTAGGGCTTGGCTGTCGCAGTTACAACGGCCCGGAGCAGAAGACCCGTCACCGGGTAAGATCGTGTACTTTCATTGCTCGCTCACCTCCTCTACCCAAAGGAATACGGAAAGGATATTGGGTTTTGATAGTCGAGGGTATCTCGCCCCTTCCTTTAGGCCTACCAGAGGTTCACACCGAGTTTGAGTAGCAAGTTTGGCGCCGGCTTCCTTCAGATTCCTCATTGGCTTTCCTTCACCGGGTTATCCCTCCTCGGGCAGGATTCGGAAAGTTTCTTCGGGCATCTTTGCCTTTGCCTACATATTCCCTCCTTTCAAGGGCTATGGCTGGACTTACACCAGCTAGTTCACAACCATGCCGGTCGCACCTCTCATAATCTAACCTTATTCGTCATGTCATTTTATCAATTCAAATAAACTGTATTTTGAAGCTTTTTTGTCAAAAGTGAAGACTGTTTCACAGCCATAAGAGCTTGCGGTATGAGCAATCAGCAAATCAGATAAATCATATTTGCTATTTTTCCCTGCAATGATAAATTTTTGAATAGTTTCCAGGTGTTCAAATTTTAAAATTGGCATAAGTATTAAATCTGAAATGGAATCTATTATGTTGTTTCTTTCAATGTTGTATGCGGATTCTAAAACCCAAAGAAGCTCTAAAACTACCAATAATGGAACAAATAATTCGTTTTTATTCAGTTCAACTTCTTTGAAAAGATTATAAACAATTTTGGCTTGATCATGGTCATCGCCAACAAGAAATCGAACAAGAATATTGGTATCAATTCCTTTCATTTGAATTTACTCTTCATTCGGCTCGCTATGGCATTGTTTATTTCTTCTATAGAGATGGCTTTCTGTTCAGGCTTTTGTAATTTACAAAATAGTTCATCCACTGTTTTTGAAATTGGTCTTATGATTGCTTCCATTTTATCTGTAACGATAATTTCTATTTTATCCCCTGTACGCAACTTAAGGGCGTCCCTAATTTTTTTGGGGATTGTCACTTGCCCTTTTGTTGTGATCGTAGCTAAAGCCATAGTCATTCGCCCTTTATCTTACATTGATATATTTTCTTACTTCAAGGTAAGATTTTATTAAAAAAAAATCAAGTAGAAATTGATAACTCCGATATTTGAGTGAAGTTGCCGGCTGGCTGATTCATAGATCGACGTTGCTCGACCCAGAGGAAAACCCCTCTCGGACGGGAGATGAGGTAGAAAAGGAGCTGGTTGAGTACCTGGACCAGTTACTTGAGCAAACCAAAGATAATCCGACACTGTTCATGTTCGCAAGCAAGATCCGCAGAACTACTCACAATTACGCCTCCGGCTTGTTTCACACTTACGATATACCCGCTTTGCCGAGAACGAACAATGATCGGGAAAGTGAATTCCGTGGACTCAATCAGCGCCTGTTGCGAACAACAGGGCAAAAAGGAGCTACAAATCGTATGATCCAGAGTTCGGGAGCGTGGGAATTGATTCCGCGCCCGGGAAGTTTTGAAGAAACGATTAACGCATTATCATCTGTTGATATGGATGAATTCCGTGAAGAACGACAACGACTTCGCAATCACCGTAGTCGTTTCAAACTCCATACCCGTTCCGGCAAAAAAGTTCGAACAGAGCTGGAAAAATTGACGGCACGCTGGCTTGAATTGCCACAGGATAATCAAAAAAGGTGAGTTTTGCGGTATTGCGAATTTTAATGTCGGGGTTCTATCATGACTAACCGGCCAAGATAATTGTCGCAGAATAATAAAGGAAGTCCTTTAAACTTATTGACACTTCTTGTAAATTTTACCAAGCTGTTAAGTACATATAACGCACTTAAAGGGTTGATAAAAAAACACAAAAAAACATAAAGAAGAGAAAACATGGCTTACAAAATCATTTATAAAACTGGCATATCCTTTATTTCAGACGCAAAAACTTTGGTTGAAGCAAAAAAACAAGCTTCAGAATACGCTGGTTACGGATTCGGTAGTATCTGCATATTAGAGGGTGAGGATAACGATTCTTCCAGTGATCCCATCGCTATAAGATTTGAACATGACACTGAATGGATAGAGCCTGAAATATAAAGCCAACCGCCCCGGTGAATGCCGGAGCATAGTGAAACACAAAACAGACGTGATGTGCAACTTTATGTATCGACAAGGCCGTAAAATTGTAAATTTTCCGACCGTAAAGATAATTGATAAAGACTGCAACAGTATGAGACAGTATTTTTCGAACCGTCCTGCTTCTCAGATGCCACAAATCCCTTGTACGCACTGTCTCAATATTAAAAAGTTGCATATCACGTTTATTTGTCAACGCCTTATTTATCAAACAATGCTCTCATGGTGCTGAGCAGCAGGTGGGTATCCAAAGGCTTTTCAAGAAAGGCCTGAATACCGATGGCCCTGACTTCGGACCAGGTGGTGGTTTCACTATAGCCGGAGCATAAAATTATCGGCATATTTTTATTTTCCGCTAAAATGGCTTCAGCCAGGGCAATACCGGTCATATGGGGCATGGTCATATCGGTAATCACCATATCAAAGCTTATGTTTCCTTTCTGATAGGCATCCAGGGCGCTTTTTCCGTTATTAAACGGGTGGACCGAATAACCGAACCTATTAAGCAGCTCTTCAATTAAAGCCAGAATGTCGGGCTCGTCATCCACGACCATGATGGTTTCTTTGCCTGGTTTCAGAGATGCATCACTTCCTGTGTGACTGCCTGCTGCTGAACCCCTTTTCGTTACGACCGGCAGGTAGACGAAAAATGAGGTTCCGTGTTCCGCAATATTTTCAACGCAGAAAAGGCCTTTATGGTCTTCGACAATGGCCCTGACCAGGGCAAGCCCTAACTCCGTATCCCGGTCCATCTCTTTGCTTGTAAAATAGGGATCAAATGCCTTTTCAATGGCTTTGGGGGGCATCCCTTTGCCGGTATCTTTTACCATCAGGTTTAAAAAGGGTCCGGGCCGGAAATAGTCTTTATTTTGATGTGCCGGCGCAATCTGATCAACTGTGGATAGGCTCACCGTCAAAGTCCCACCGGATGTCGTCATGGCATGATAGGCGTTTGTACACAGGTTCATGATCATCTGATGCATCTGGGTGGGGTCTGCATTAACCATATCTCTGGTTTCCACCCGGGTTACTATTTCAATGGTGGTGGGTATGGAAGACCTGAGAAGTTTAAGTGCCTCTTTAACCACAAGGTAGAGCTTTAGCGGACTCTTTTGGTTCTTTGCCTGGCGGTTGAAGGTCAGAATCTGTTTAACAAGGTCAGATGCGCGCTGGGCCCCTTTGATGATCTGATTCATGTGATTGTTCAATTTTTCATGGTTATTCAGGTTCATCTGGGCTAGTTGGGCATAACCGAAAATGCTGGATAGAATATTATTGAAATCATGGGCAATCCCACCGGCCAGGGCACCGATGGCTTCCATTTTCTGTGCCTTTTGTAATTGGATAAGAAGCTTGCGACGTTCTTTGTCTGCACATTTTATTTCAGTGATATCTCTGCTTTCAGCAACAATGAACTCAACATGTTTGTCGCTGCATACAGGTTTCAGGGATATCTCAACTTCCTTTATCTGTTCGTCCCCATCGACAATGGCGGTCTCTATGCGGGCGGTTTTCCCAAGGGCCGCACGTTCCACAGCCTGTTTAATTTCCTGCCGGCATTTTTCATCATGCCGGCACCAGGGACTGTCCCAATACGGTTTATACAGAACATCAGTTTCCGTACATTGGGAAAATGCAAGTTGGTTTTCATTTACATCTTCTATGATTCCATCGGGCGAAATAATAGAGATCAACTGAAACGACAGGTTAAAAAGTACCTGGCGCTTCAACTCCTTTGACTTAAGGGTATCCTGGGTTGCAATCGTTTTTTGGCTCGGGTCATTCAGCTGGTCATGATCTTTTTCCATACGGGTCATGAATGAATTAAAATGCCGGGCAAGACTTCCAACCTCATCCTGGGCATTATAGTTCAGGCGAATGCTGTAATCGCCTGCTTCACTGTTGTCCAGAATATGTGTAAAATTTTCAATGGGTTTGGTGACGGATCGTGACAACAGATAGGTCAAGACCACAAAAGCCAGAAGAAAAAATAAAATATCCAGGGTAATTAATGTGGAGAATGTGCTTAAGGGGGTGTAGATGTCATCCACATAGCTTGCTGCACCAATGATCCACTTGTATTGGGGAAGATATCTGAAAATAACCAGTTGCTCCCCGGGACGGGTGTCCGGTACAGATAACCCAAACGTTTTTATTTTTCCCGATTTTTCGTTAAGTATTTTTTGAATAACGGCGGAAAACGCTTGGGGCTGGGCCAGCAGATTTTTTCCCTGGAGAAAGGGGTGCATGACCGCGTTCCCTTTTTCATCAACGATAAAGGCATAGCCGTTGTTCCGGAATTTGAATTTTGTAATGGCTTTGAACCTGTTTTTTATACCGATGTCTGCCGTTATCTGGATAAGATCCTTGAGAAATGTGACGCTTTGATTCAGCTCCTTTTCAATGCCGGCGTCAATCAGGTTTCGACTTTGAACAAAGATCAGTGCGTTGGAAATGAGAATTAATGGCACAAAAACAATGAGGAAAGAAAAAAGCAGTTGATTCCTGAACGTAAGATTTTGAATTTTGGGTAATGTGATCAATGGTCGTGGAGAATCCCTTGGACTGAATTATCGCATTATGGGAAAAGTCTAATATAAACTTGCGTAAAAAGCCATAAAAAATGGAAAAGAAAAATTCTCCGCTCCAGCGCTCCAGGAAGAGGGAGGAAACAAATAGGGCGCAAGTAGCCCCCAAAAGATCCTTTATGCGCGTTTCTTTTTTGCGGCTTTATGCTGGTACATTTTTGAATCGGCTGTTTTAATCAGTCCGGGTGGATTAGACACTCCTTTATCGGACAGGCTGGCGATGCCATGGCTGATCCGGATGTTAAACGTATATCCACCGGAAATCAGCGGATGGGTTTCAAAATGCTCATTCACCCGTTTGATGAGTTGCTCGGCACGTTCTTTTTTTGTGGATGGTAAAAGAACGACAAATTCATCCCCGGCAAGCCGGGCCACGATATCCTGTTTCCGTTTCAGGCTGCCCAGGGTGTCTGCAAGAAAGCACAGGGCTTCATCACCGATGCTGTGCCCTGCAGTATCGTTAATGGTTTTAAAATCATCAAAATCAAGGAAAATAAGTGACAGTTCGCTATCATAACGTTTTGCCCGTGAAAATTCCCGGTCAAGTATGCGCTCAAAAACGCCCCGGTTAAACAGGCCTGTCAAAGGGTCATGATAGGCCAGAAATTTTAGCTTTTCATGGGCCGCGACATTGGACAGGCACAGAGATACTTTCTGGGCCAGCTGCTCCAGAAGAGAGGTGTCAATACCGGGTTCAAACCGGCGAATGTCGACATCTGCCAGGTTAATACTGCCCACAAGTTTTCCATCCAGGGTTATTGGGGCGATGGCAAGGGACCCTATGGGTTGGGTTTGGCTATCGGGCATCAGATCTTTGAAAAATGTTAAATTCCTGTTGCTCAGTACGGGTTTTTGGTCCTTGATAATGAAAATAAAACGTTCCTGGGCCACAAAAGCAATCGCTGATTTCAGGGCCGCGGATTCATTTCTGGCCCTGAGCTGCTCACAAATACTGCTTTCCCGGATAATAGAAAGCCAGATATACGGTATGCTGAATTTGTCTGCAATTTGGAACAAAAGTCGTTCAAAAAAATCTTCAAAGTTCAGGATGCTTAGAATGCTGATCTCAATCTCGTTGAACTTTCTGGCTATTTCCTCATTTTTTTTAAGTTGATCTATCAGATATCGCGGTATTTCCATTTTGCATAAATTCCAAAATTGAGGCTTGCCTGAATGTATTATCATTCCCATTTAATGGGCATTTGCCATAAAGTCAATAGAATTTTGAAATTCGCTGAAGGTGCCGGGGCATGCGTCACACACGGTTGGCGGGCGCGTTTCTATTCTTTATCCGCCAATGGATGCCATATGATTCAACGGCACATCCCGGGCAGTTCTCTTTTTTAAGTTATGGCATAACGGCTTGTCCCTCAGGGCTGTGACCATAATCTGTTTTAGCGCCTGATCATCGGCACCGTTGCGCAGGGAGGTGAGAATATCGGTTTCATTGTTTCTCAGCAGACAGGGCCTGAGGGTTCCCCGGGAGGTCAGGCGCAATCTGTTGCAGTCACTGCAGAAATGAGAACTGACCGGTGCGATGAACCCTAAAATCCCCGGGGCCCCGGCCAGTCTGAACGGTTTTGCAGGTCCGTCATTGGGCCCTTTAGGGACTGCTGTCAAAGGCCCATGGGCGTCAATGATCATATCTTTAATGTCCCGGGCCAGGATCTGCCGGTCTGTATTCACATCTGTGCCCCCCATGGGCATGTATTCAATGAACCGGACATGGAAGGGGTATACCCGGGTCAGTCCGGCAATGGCCTGGATTTCATCATCATTGAATCCTCTCAGTGCCACGGTATTGATTTTTATGGGTGACATACCCAGATCATGGGCAGCCATGATGCTGTCCCAAACCCTTTGGAAGCGGTCCCGTTGGGTAATCCGGATGAATTTTTCCGGCATAAGGGTGTCCAGGCTGAAGTTGAGCCTTTGGATACCCATATCCATCAACTCTTTCAGCTTATCCCGGTCCAGACGGGAGCCGTTGGTGGTAATGGAGATATCTTTTAACTGGGGAATGCGGCATAACCGGCGGATAAAGGAGAAAATACCCTTTCTGACAAAAGGCTCTCCGCCGGTGACCCGGACCTTGGTGATGCCCATGTCACAGCCGATGCGGACGAGCCTTAATATCTCTTCATACCGGGCAATTCTGTCATGGGCAATGGCCTTGAATGATGCTGCCGGAGTACAATACCTGCACCTGAAATTACACCGGTCCGTAACAGAAATTCTCAGATAATTGATGTTTCTGGCCCCGGCAATCATGGTGCGCTTTAATTTTTTGAAACACCGGACAAAGGGGTTTCATAATATTCGAGCAGTGCGTCAATCAGACCGTCAATGGTAAAAGGGTCCGCCTCAATATCCGGTGCAAGCCCTTTGGCCCGGATCGTGTCCGATGTGATGGGGCCGATGCTTGCAAGGGTTACGCCTTCAAGCAGGGCAGGGGCGTTCTCTCCTTCAAGCAAGGTCAGAAAATTGGTTACAGTGGAAGAAGAGGTAAAGGTCACTGCGTCTATATCTTTGGCCTTAAGCATATCAATGAGAAGGTCTTTTTCCTCATCTGCCAGCCGGGTTTCATAGGCGGTGACCTCATCCACCAGGGCGCCCATGCGTGTCAGTTCCTCGGGCAGGATGGTGCGGGCTTTTTTGGCCCGGGGCAGCAATACCTTTTTGCCGGTCATATCAAGGTCTGAAAATGCATCTACAACAGATTCCGCCCGGTAGGTTTCGGGCAGAATATCGGAAATGATGCCATAGTCTGCCAGGCGTTCTTTGGTCACAGGGCCGATGCAGGCAAATTTAAGATGTCCCAGGGCACGGACATCCTTTCCCTTTTCAAAAAGGGTATCAAAGAAAAATTTTACCCCGTTCACCGAGGTCAGCACCAGCCAGTCATACTGGTCCAGGTGATCAATGGCCGTTTCCAACGGGCGTTTGTCTTCAGGCGGTGCGATTTTAATGGTGGGGATTTCTATGCACTGGGCACCCAGGCGGCCAAGCGAGGCCACAAGGCCGGATGCCTGGGCCCGGGCCCGGGTAATTACAATTTTTTTCCCGAACAGGGGCGTTCGGTCAAACCAGGCCAGTTCATCCCGCAAAGAGACCACATGCCCCACCACAATGATGGCCGGGGATTTCAGTCCGGCTTTTTCAACGGCATCAACAATGGTGGCCAGGGTGCCGGTCACGGTCTGCTGGCGGGTGGTGGTGCCCCAGCGCACCAGGGCCACAGGCGTATCCGGCGGTTTGCCGTGTCCCATCAGTTTTGTGACGATATTGGACAGGTTTTTGACCCCCATCAGAAAGACAAGGGTGGCGTCGGATTTGGCAAAGATGTCCCACTGCATCCGGGACTCTTTTTTATCGGGCCGTTCGTGACCGGTAATAAAGGAGACAAAGGAGGTGTGGTCCCTGTGGGTCACCGGGATCCCGGCATAGGCCGGGGCCGCCACAGCAGATGTGACACCGGGTATCACCTCATAGTTAATGCCATAGGACAACAGCTCCTGGGCCTCTTCCCCGCCACGGCCGAAAACAAAGGGATCGCCGCCCTTGAGGCGGGCTACGTTTTTGCCTTCCCTGGCCTTGTCCACCAGCAGCAGGTTGATTTTGTCCTGGGTCAGGGTATGGTCCCCGCCTTTTTTCCCCACGTAGATAATTTCAGCGTCTTTTCCGGCATATCCAAGCAGAGAGGGGGATGCCAGGTAATCATAAACCACCACATCCGCCGCTTGAATACACTCTTTTGCCTTTACGGTGATAAGCCCGGGATCTCCCGGGCCTGCACCAATCAGATAAACTTTGCCCCGGGGTTGTGTCATGGGATATTCAGTGCCTCCAATATGCGTTGTCCGCCTTGATCAAGAACAAGTTTTGCCAGTTCCCGGCCTTTTTCAGCCACCTGTTCAGGGGTTGATTCCATGGTTTCTTTAATTAAGAATTCGCCGTCCTCGGATGCCACCACCGCAGTCAGTATTACCCGGCTGTCCCGGATTTTACCGAAACAGGCCACAGGGATATGGCAACTGCCTTCGATCTCTTTGAGAAATGCCCGTTCTCCGGTCACACAGATCCGTGTGGGGCCATGGTCCAGGACCGATAAAATATCTGCCATGTCCGGATCATTTTCCCGGGTTTCAATGCAAAGCGCGCCCTGGCCAACAGCCGGCACCATGTCGGTTTCAGCAAGGTACTCGGTGATCTCTTTGCCCTGGCTCAGACGTTCAAGCCCGGCAGCCGCCAGAACAATTGCCGCATATTCACCGGACTTAAGTTTTTTAAGCCGGGTATTCAGATTACCCCGGATGGATTTGATTTCAAGATCCGGGCGCAGATGTTTAAGCTGGGAGCCCCGGCGAAGGCTGGATGTGCCGATGACCGCACCCTGGGGGTAATCTTTGAAAAGCTGCCCCCGGGAGGATATGAGCACATCAAAGGGATTGGCCCGTTCCGGTATGGCCCCGATAATCAGTCCCCGGGGCAGTTCGCCCGGCATATCCTTCATGGAGTGAACGGCCAGGTCAATACTGCCGTCTAACAGCGCGGCTTCGATCTCTTTGACAAAAAGGCCTTTGCCTCCCACCATGGCAAGGGGGCGGTCTGTTATCCGGTCTCCCGTGGTCTTGATAGTTTTTATATCAACACGGATGTCCGGAAATGCTGTTTCAATGTGCTGTTTTACATGGTTGGCCTGCCACAGGGCCAGTGTACTTCCCCGGGTGCCAATGCAGATATTTGATTTCATATTCACCCGATTGTTGCGCTGGTGCTGCAGGAACTGCAATTTGTTGAGGTGCAGCCGGCACAGCCTGAACTGCCCGCTGATGTGGTTGTCTGAACTTGGCCGCCTGGGCCTGTGGATTTGGAGACAAATCCGCATTTTGACATGAGTCGTGCCAGGTCTTCGCTGCTGCATGCCGGGCATTGGGGTGTATCACTGCCCATTACCAGGGTTTCAAAATTTTTACCGCAGGCGTTGCAGGTATATTCATAAATCGGCATTCTTCCGCCCCTTTTTATTGGTTTACAGTTAGAAATAACACTCCAATATAAGGATATAGCGCTTATTTTTCAAGGCCATGATTCAATTTGTATTATTGCCGGACCGTATTATGGAAGGCTGCAATGGTCAGGGTGGGGGACTGCTGTTTATCTGTCAAAGGGAAAGGCCTGCCGAACTTTGTGCCTGAAATCCCGTTCAGTCAGGAACTGCCAGGCAATTTGAGCAAGAATCCGGGCGGTTTTTTTCATCTGGGAAAATGCAAAGTCCGTTGCCGCTGCCCGGGCAAATTCCCTGGAGTGAATAATAATACCGGGATTGTCTTGGGTAATGTTAAAATAGGCGTGCATGGCCGGAATTTCATAGGTGACATCTCCGAAATCCGAGGACCCCCGGGACGGCTTTGGCCATTGGGGCTGCATACCGGCATCCCGGGCAAGCGAGAAAAAGGCCTGGTTGAGCGGAGCATTGGGAATGCCCGGTTTATACGGGTTGGGTATTTCCGAAAACGTCAGTGCTGTATCGGTCATCAGTGCAGCGCCTTTGGCAATATTTTCAAACCGGACCTGCATCTGATCAAGAAAGTGAAGATCAAAATCGCGTAAATAGAACTCGGCCCGGGCAAAGTCCGGGATAATATTGGGGGCCTGGCCCCCGTCCCGGATCACCCCATGGACCCGGCTGGTTTCAGTGAGCTGCTGGCGCCAGGCATCCACGCCGTTGAATAAAAGCCGCAGGGCGTCCAGGGCGTTGATGCCTTTTTCAGGACAATCTGCCGCGTGTGCGGTTTTTCCCGTATATGAGACCATGAACTGTCTGATACCGGACTCTCCGGCATAGGGGCCTGTGGCATGGTCCGACGGGTGGGCCATGAGCACCAGGTCCACATTTTCCAGCGCCCCGCTCCGGATTAGATCAATCTTGGCGCCCCGCTGCTCTTCGGCAGGGGTTCCCATCACCGTAACCCTGCCGGGTAAATGGTGAAGGGCCAAAAGATTTTTCAGCACCACGCCCGCCCCCAGTGCCACACCGGCAATCAGGTTATGGCCGCACCCGTGTCCTATGCCGGGCAGGGCATCATATTCAGCCATAAAGCAGATATGGGGTCCGTTCCGGCCTGCTGTCGCATTAAAGGCCGTGGCAAGGCCCTTATATCCTGTTTCCACAGAAAATTCCCAGGCGTTCAGCAGATCCGCCTGCCAGGCGCATGCCCGGGTCTCTTTTTCGGAAAGTTCCGGTGTTTCATGAATTTTGCGCACCACGGACAATAAATCGTGTTCGTGGGATTTCAATATGGATTGGATCAGCTTTTCCGGGGTAGTCATCTAAGGAGGTTGTCTGAGTTTATTAATTAATGTTTATAAAGTACAATTTTGCCAGCAACAGAAATAATAAAATTTCGGTTCCTTAATTTTAATGGATAGAATTTTTCAGGATTTGGTGTGAATGTCAACCTGGAAAATATAGGTTTTTAAAATACGATGGTATCCGGGAAAACAAAACGCTATACTGAACTTTTAATAATAAGGGATTTATTTGAATGAAATTCATATTTCTGCTGGTGCTTGCGTTTGCTGCGGGCATGCTGGGGCCAGTGCAGGCCGGAATGAATGCAAAGATCGGAAAAGCGTTGAACGATCCCTTTTATGCGGCCCTGATTTCATTTGCCGTGGGCACGGCAGGGCTTTTAGCTTATGCGCTGATCGGAAGGATGGATTTTGCGGTGATCCGCACCGTTTCAGGCGTTCACTGGAGTCTTTGGCTGGCCGGGCTTTTAGGTGCCTTTTATGTAACCGCGACCATCGTGCTTGCGCCAAGGCTGGGAACGGCCCTGACCTTTGGCCTGGTGGTGGCGGGGCAACTGGTCATGGCTGTGGCCATGGACCATTTTGGTCTGTTTGGCATGCCGGTTCAGCCGGTTAACTGGCCCCGTCTTGCCGGTATTGCATTGATCGTGGGGGGGACCATGTTAATACGGTGGTTTTAGGCTGTTTGAACGCAAGGTCACCCATTTGCGGCGTTGCAGAAAAATTTGCATCTGGGCGACTTTGGGTTCAAACATGACTTATTCGAGGGCTTCAATCACGCCGGCAGCGATCAGGGGAATCAGTATCTCGTGATGCCCGACAATGGCATACCCTTTGCCCCGGCCCTGGGTCGGCCGGTTGACCACATTGGTCATGGGGCGGTAATGGCGGATGAAATCCAGATTTACCGTGGTGAAATCATCCACCTTATGCCCCAGGTTTCTGACCAGGGTCAATGCTTTTAAGAATACTTCAGGAAGAATGACAGCTGATCCTGCATTGATGAATACGCCGTTTTCAAGGTCTGCCAGGGTTGATGCAAGGGTCTTGAAATCATGAAGGGTTGCAGCACCGCAGGCCGCGCCGTCAAAGCCCGGGTGCATATGAATGATGTCCGTACCAATGGCCACATGTACAGTTACGGGCACATCCAGACGTGCGCCGGCAGCGGTCAGGCTTGAATCCTTAAAGGGCAGGTCCAGATCTTGGATAAGCTGGCCCACGGCCCGTCCCAGTCCTGTTTTCTGATCATGGGCCCTGGAAATGGCCTGGTTGAGCAGTTCCGAAGTCTCTTTGGCCATGCCGAAGCTGCCCGAGGCCAGACTTTCGGCCACATCTTCACTGGTACGGCCGGTGAACGCCACCTCAAAATCATGGATGATGCAGGAGCCGTTCATGGCCAGATGGGTGATCACCCCTTTTTCCATGAGATCAATCAGGATGGGGGCCATGCCGGTTTTGACCACATGCCCGCCCATGCCAAAGCAGACATGGCGATTTTTCCGGGCTGCCCCGGCAATGGCGTCAATCACCCCCCGGATATCTTTGCCCGCAAGAATGGCGGGCAGCCGGTCAAAAAAGGTTCCAAGACCTGCTCCCTTTGTCCAGGGCCTGGCAAAATCATCCCGGGATACCAGACTTTTTCTGTCTTTAATGGAATAGGTGGACAGTTTTGAGTAGTCTAATTGGGGGTGATCCGATTTTAAGTGACTCGGTTTTAAGTCATCCGATTTTAAGTAATCCAGGGAGGGGGACCGCCCGGCTCCTTTCTTATTTGACATGGAACAGCATTCTTTCGGTAAGATCGCAAAGAATATGGCCCAGGGTGATATGGACCTCCTGGATACGCGCGGTTACGGGACTGTCCACACAAAATGCCATGTCACTCATCTCTTTTAGCTTTCCCTTGGCCCCGGAAAATCCCACCAGGGTCAGTCCCTGCTCCTTTGCCACGGCTGCCGCCCGGATCACATTGGCTGAATTTCCAGAGGTTGAGATACCAATGGCCATGTCCTTTTTGTGTCCCAGGGCCTGGATCTGCTTTGAGAAAATCTCGTCAAAGGAGTAGTCGTTGCCGATACTGGTGATAACGGAGGTGTCACAGGTCAGGGCAATGGCGGGCAGTGGTTTGCGTTCCATCTGAAACCGGTTGACAAATTCTGCGGCAATGTGCTGGCAGTCCGCTGCAGATCCGCCGTTTCCGAAAAGCAGCAGTTTCCTGCCGGTATCAAAGATTTCCGCCATTTGTCGGGCACAGGTCTCAATAAGGTCCTCATGGGTTGCAAAGAATTTTTGCTTGGTTTCAATGGCATCCTGAACAGTCTGCCGGATCAGCGCTTTCATTTGTTCTCCCTTTTTTTAGGTCTTTGTATCCAATGGTATCAGGCTGATTTGATGGCCCTGTCCTGGTGTGTGCCCTCAATCTGGTCGTGGATATTTTGAATTTCTTCAAGATATTGTTTGTACTGTTCATTTTTAGGATCCAGGGCCAGACTTTTCTTTGCAAAACTTAAAGCAATGGTCAGGTTTTTTTTCTGTAACGCCATGGCCCGGGCATAGCCGGACAACGCTTCGGGATCATTGGGATTGAGTTTTACCGCCTGGTTGAACTGGACTGCGGCACCTGGGGCATCTTCCCTGTCCAGAAGGATCTGGCCTTTGATTCTGAATGCTGTGCCGGATTCGGGTTTGAGCCGGATGGCGGCATCCAGATGGGCCATGGCCATGGCAAATTTTTTTTCCTTGAACAGGAGATGGCCTAAAAGCAGCTCAATTTCAAATACATCAGGATTGATTCCGTGGGCTTTTTTCAGGTAAGCCAGTGCGGAATCGTTTTTATCGTTGATCCGGTGGATCAGGCCGATGTTGTGGATGACCATCGCCTCTTCGGGATTGATATTGCGGGCCTTTTCAAAGAATTCCATGGCCTTGTCCAGGCAGGCGTCTATCCCAAAGGCGACGCCCAGGCTGTTGAGCAGGTTGATATTGGCCGGGGCAATGGAAAGCCCTTTTTCGTATTCGGTGATGGCTGCATCAATATGATTGAACTGGAACAGCCTGTCGCCACTGATATTCAAGGACAGGGCGTCAAATTCAACTGTATGGCCGGGGCCGAAAAATGCCGCATGGTCCAGGGCTTTGAGCGCGCATCCGGCCATCTCTTCAACCGGGAAATCGTGAAAGGGAAAGGCAATGGTCCCCATGATCAGTTTGGCATTCAGTGCCTGGGATATCTTTTCATTGAGCAGGTCAAGCAGTTTTTTACCCTGGGAAGCTGTTTTATAATCCCAGAACACAAAGATGGCAGTAAACGGGTCCAGGCATTCCCAGATGCCTCGGTCTTCATCCAGCACCGAATGAAAGCAGGCATGAAAAATTTCATTTGCGTTATCAAGGGTCTTTTCCGGTGCTGCCGGATCAATCTGTATGGCGGCCGTGGTAAACATCTTTTGGGATGCGCAGGTATCGGCCATACGCCGGGAAAAAACTTCAAATTCTTTTGAGGGCTGGATGAGCAGGTCCGAATAGTAGACTTCCGGAGGACTGAAATCAGGGGCGTCCCCGGCTGTTTTTAAAAACTGGATCTCTTTTGCAACGAATTTTAGCGTCATAATTATTAGTTAATTCATTAATTTTTTTAAGATGTTGGCAAGGATTTTGTTCTGTCCGGGTTGAAGTGTCCTGGGGTCAATGATGAAGCAATTGTTCTCAATGCGTCCCATCACGGGCGGATCAAAGGCCCGCAGTTGTTTGTCCAGGGATGTTACGGACATGGTTTCGGGCCGGATGGTCAGGCACCGGGTGGGCAGGGTCAGCCCGGGACAGGAGCCGCCGCCCGGCCTGGAGGTCATATCTGCCAGGGCGAGTTCCGCCCGGTCCCCCACAGCCTCTGTGACCAGTGATAACAGAACCTCTGCATCCTGGCAGATTTGTTCATAGGGCAGGGTCAGCATTTTCAGGGTGGGGATCTTTTCAACAGCCACCCGGGTGTCCCGGTAAAGCTTGAGTGTAGCTTCCAGGCCCGCCAGGGTCATTTTGTCAATGCGCAGGGCCCGGGTCAGCGGGTTGGCCCTGATCTGGTCCAGGCACTGTTTTGTGCCGACAATAATGCCTGCCTGGGGACCACCTAAAAGTTTGTCTCCGCTGAAAGTGACCACGTCGGCACCCGAGGCTACCTGTTCAGAAACCGGGGGTTCGGAAGGCAGCCCGAATGCGCTGAGGTCAATCAGCGTGCCCGAGCCCAAGTCTTCCATTACCGGAATACCATGGGACTTTCCAATGCCCACCACGTCCTTGAGCGAGACCGATGTGGTGAATCCCTCAATTTTATAATTGGACGTGTGAACCTTGAGCAAAAGCCCTGTCTCTTCGGTAATGGCATGGGTGTAATCATGGGGGTGGGTGCGGTTGGTGGTCCCCACTTCCTTTAAGATACATCCGCTTTTTATCATCACGTCCGGTACCCTGAAGGCACCGCCGATCTCCACCAGCTCGCCTCTGGAAACAATGACCTGGCGTCCCTGGGCAAGGGTGTTTAAGGCCAGCAGCACGGCACCGGCATTATTGTTCACAGCCATGGCTGCCTGGGCCCCTGTCAACTCGCAGATCAGCGCTTCAATTGCTTCATAGCGGATGCCGCGCTTGCCCGTTGAAAGATTGAGTTCAAGATTGGAATACGAGGATGAGACCGCCACGATATTATCCAGGGCCTCCCGGCAGAGCACTGCCCTGCCGAGGTTGGTGTGCAGAACCACGCCGGTGGCATTGATCAAAGGCCCAAGCCGGTTTTTCATTTTCCGGGCAGCAAGCAGGGCTGCCTGTTTTATTATTGCTTCATCACTGACGACTAGGGGCCTGTGTTCAAGTATTTGTGTGCGGATATCGTCAATGGCCCTTCGTACCGATTCAAGTACAAGGCTGCGCGGCACCCGTATAAACCGGTCATCTGTTTCGGCAAGGGTCAGAATATGATCCACGCCGGGCAGAGATTTTAATTGTAACTGTTTATCCGGCATTGGCTGTTTCATAGTTCATTCAATAAAAATACGGGTAATGATTTTCGTTAAAATAGCCTTAATTATCATTAATTCCTGAAATTATTCAACCTTAATCTGTGGGTTATAACTGGAATTGGGATCCGGGTAAAGTTTTAAGTTTCTGATGCCGATTCAATTTTTAACTTGATTTGTTTTTAGAAAAATTCACGGGATTAAAGGAGGATCATGAAGATATCACAAAGCAGTGTGGGCTTGTCGTCTTCTTATATGCTGGAACAAGAGGATACGCTCCAGGAGAAAAAATCATCAAGAACAACCACTGCGGGCATCTTGTCATCAAAGCGCAATCGTGTCGCATCCGAAATCGCCGCCAGCCTGCCCCGGGTGATGGTGGACCGGGTCAGTATTTCCGGGGCTGCCATCCGGGAAACCAGTAATGAATACAGCCATTCTTTGTCATCACAGTCCAGTGTCTGGGGTGCAGACGACAATGACGCTGTTAATTTCTCCCAGCAGGAGATGGTGGAAAAGCTGGTCTCTACTGTGGTTAAGGAACAGGTTTCATCCCTGAGCCTTGAAACCCTGGGAACGGTGCAACAGTCCGGAACCGCCAGCCTGTTTTCGGGACAGATTCGGTCCGCAAACGCCACGGTTTCCCTGGACCGCACCACAAGCCATTTTGAGCAGGAACAGATGACCTTTGCCGCCCAGGGACAGGTATTGACCGAGGACGGCAGGGCCATCAATTTTTCTCTGGATCTTGCCATGGACAGAACTACGATGACCGAAACAAGAGAGCAGGCACTGATCAGCACCTGGCAGGAGGAAATGGTTCTGATTGATCCGTTGATCATCAATCTTGAAGGCGGCGTGCCTGCATTGAGCGATACCCGGTTTGAATTTGACCTGGACAATGACGGAACCACCGAAGAGATCAGCTTTGCCGCATCAGGTTCGGGGTTTTTGAGTTTTGACAAGAACAATGACGGCATTATCAACAATGGTTCCGAGCTGTTTGGCCCGGGCACGGGTAACGGGTTTGATGAACTGGCTGCCTATGATCTGGACGGCAACGGATGGATTGATGAAAATGATGACGTGTTTTCCAAGCTTTCTGTCTGGACCCGGGATGGGGCTGGCAATGACCTGCTGGTTTCCCTGGCAGATGCCGGCATTGGTGCTGTCTACCTTGACAATGCCGCCACCGGATTTAAATTGGCTGATGCGGATAATGCCCTCACCGGAAATGTGGCCCGCTCGGGTCTGTTTTTGTTTGAAAACGGCAATGTGGGCAGCGTTCAGCAGATTGATCTTGCCGCACGATCAACGGAACCGGAATCGGTGTCTGCTGAATCGAACATCCAGGCAGATCTGCCCCAGGGTATGAACACAGCCAGGACAGTTTCCGGACCCCTTGAAAATGGAGCGTTTCTATCCATGGAACAAACATGGCAGACAGAGGCTAAAAATTTTCTGGAAGAAATGAGGCGTCAGATTCAGGAAATGGAGCAACAGATTCGCAGGCTTTTCAATATACCGTCAAAAACGGAAAACAGACTGGGGAACGCAAACCGTATTTTTAACCGGATCAAGCTTCCCGATAAAGGGCTAACACACCGGAACGGGCAAGTTTTTTGATGCCAAAGGGTGACAGTTTTTCAAGAAGCATATCAATGGTGTCCTCATCGCCGCATACGTCGAAAATAAAGTGCTGGCTGCCTTCGTCCATCATGGTGCCGTTGAATTCCTGAATCAGAGAGCGGATCTCATCCCGGTTTTCAGGCAGGGCTTTGACACAGATCAGGGCCATTTCCCTTTTGACGGCCTTTTCGCCAGTCATGTCCCTGAGCTTGATGACGTTGACCAGGCGCTTGATCTGCTTCATGCACTGCTCTAACATTTTCGGGTGTGTGTGGGTGGTGATGGTGATTCTGGACATTTTGGGATTTGCCGTGGGGGCACCGCAGATGGTTTCGATGTTATAGCCCCTGCTGGCAAAAAGCCCCGTGATTCTGGCCGTCACCCCGGGTTCGTTTTCAACCAGCATGGTCAGGGTGTACCTGTTTTTTTTCAAGGCAGGACCACCTCTTTGCCATTGTGGGTGCCGGTGCGGTTACGGCCGTTTTCCTTGGCTGCATAAAGGGCCTTGTCCGCCCGTGTAATCAGGGCGTCCAAGTCTTCACCGGGGATCAACTGGGCCACGCCTAGGGAGATGGTGATGGTGCCGATGTCCTTGCCTGAACTTTTGGACTGCCATCTGATTTTTTCAAGGCTGGTGCGGATCTGTTCTGCCAGGATAAAACCCCCGTCCATTTTTGTTTCAGGCAGCACCATGATAAATTCTTCACCGCCGAACCGGCCGGCAATATCCTTGCCTTTGATGTGTTTTTGTAAAAGCTTGGACAGCAGTTTGAGAACATTATCGCCGGTAAGATGACCATAGTTATCATTTATTCGTTTAAACAGGTCAATGTCCGCGATAATCAGGGTTAAGGGGGCGGTCTCCTCCTGGGCATCTTTCATGGGTTCGGCAATGGCATCCTCAAAACCGCGGCGGTTAAGCAGCCCTGTGAGCATATCCGTTTTTGCCGCTTCCCGCAGGTTTCTAAGTTCCAGCTTCAGGGCATCAAGGTCGCTGATGGTGTTGTGAACATTGTTTTTAAGGTCTGTATTGCCATCAATGATCCGCCGGGTTTCCGAAACAATATCCAGGGAAATACTTTTGATATCGGATCCGATTGATGCCTTGCTTAAACGCTCGTTATGGGCTTTGAGCTGATCTCCCTGCCGGTTCATACGGTTTCCGGCTTCGGTAAGCTGGGAGCTCATTCCGTCAAGAAGGCTTCCCGCTTTTCTGGTTTGCTCTTCGGTAACAAGCAATGGCCTGTCAGAAACGTAGTGCCTGAACCAGTCAAGGACCTTTTGATAGTCTATGCGTTCTTTTTTTTTCCGGGCTGCCTGGATATCCTTGTTCAGTTCAGGATTCCGGCCCGAGGCATACTCATACCACACCGAATAGACAATCGGGGTATAAGGAAGTTTAAGTTCGGAGATTTCTTTGAGAACTATTCGCAGATATCTTCCTGATGCTTCCAGGGAATCAGGATATAAGTTTTTTAGCATTGAGTTCCCTTCCGTTTTTTTAAAGCAAAAAAAGGCCTTTTGTGATAGATTCTCTTAATTTGTTATTTATGTCAACATAGGATCATAACATAGGATGACAAAGGGGCTCATGCAGAAAGCAGCAAAAGAATATATTATTTTCCCTCTGGATTTCCCCTCCATGGAGGCGGCTCACTCCCATATCCGGCAGCTTGACGGCCGGGTGGGGATGTTTAAAATCGGCCTTGAACTGTTTATCCGCCAGGGTCCGGCTGTGGTGGAGATGGTCAGAAAAATGTCCGGTGCAGGTATTTTTCTGGATTTGAAACTGCATGATATCTCAGCCACGGTCGGCCGGGCCATGGCCCGGGTGGCGGATCTGGGGGTGGATCTGGTAACAGTCCACGGCGCGTCCTCACAAAAAATGCTTGGGGCAGCCGTTAAAAATGCCGGTAAGACCAAAGTGCTTGCCGTGACCCTGCTTACGGATAATGACGCAGATACGGTCCGGGTCCAGGGGTTTAAGGATGAATATGTCAATGCCCCGGAAAAGCTGGTGCTGCTGCGGGCCCGCATGGCCCTGGATGCCGGATGTGCCGGTGTGGTGTGTTCAGGTCAGGAGACCGCCATGTTGAAAACGCAACTGGGCAAAGGGTGTCTGTTCGTTACGCCGGGGATCCGGCCCCAATGGTGCCTGACCCCCGGGGATGACCAGAAACGGGTTGTCACCCCGGCTAAGGCGGTGCAGGATGGTTCTGATTATATTGTCATTGGCCGGCCTATCCGGGATGCTGACGAGCCGGCCCGGGCTGCTGAAAAGGTGGCCCTGGAAATTGAAGCCGGTCTGTCCGGCCCTGCCGGGCAGGACAATCTGACAGACCGGGTTTGACAGACCGGGTTTAAAAAATAGAGAAAAAGACTTGTTTTTAATTATTGTTCCTTGTCCAGACCAAATGCTGCGTGCAGAGTCCGCACAGCCAGTTCCGCATATTTAGCCAGAATCACGCATGAAATACGGATCTCAGAGGTTGAAATCATGCGGATGTTGATGTTTTCTTCGGCCAGGGCCTTGAACATCACCGCAGCCACGCCGGAATGGCTTTTCATCCCCAGCCCGATTACGGATATTTTGGCAATTTCAGTGGCGGTTCTTATTTCGCCGGCATTGATTTGATCCGCCACTTTTTCGGAAATTTCCATTGCCCGGTTAAAATCGTCTTTGGTCACGGTAAAGGTCAGGTCAGTTTCGCCGCCGGGGTCTGTTTCACCGCCGGTGCGGGAGTTCTGGATGATCATGTCCACGGAGATACCGGCTTCGGCAAGGGCCCCAAAAACCGTGGCTGAAATGCCGGGCTGGTCAGGGACGCGCTTGAACGTGATTCTTGCTTCATTCAGGTCACAGGTAATGCCGGACACCACCGGGCTTTCCATATCCTCACTTTCGTTGACAACCATGGTTCCTTCCTCCTCATTGAATGATGACCGGACATGCACGGGCACATTGTATTTTTTTGCAAATTCCACAGACCTGATCTGGAGGACTTTTGCCCCCAGAATGGCCATTTCAAGCATTTCTTCATAGGAAATTCTGCTGATTTTCCTGGCTTTGGGACAGATTCTTGGATCGGTTGTGTACACCCCGTCCACGTCAGTGAAGATCTCGCAGACATCGGCTTTGAGCGATGCGGCAATGGCAACGGCCGAGGTGTCAGACCCGCCCCGGCCCAGGGTGGTGATGTCCCCGTTGTCGTCCGCACCCTGGAACCCTGCCACCACGACAATATTTCCCTCATCCAGGGCCGCACGCAGGTTCTGGCTGTCGATCTCCCGGATTCTGGCCTTGCCTGACATATGGTCGGTGTGGATGCCGGCTTGAAAACCTAGAAAGGATTTGGCTTTGATCCCTCTTGATTTGAGCATCATGGCCATTAAGGCCGCCGTGGTCTGTTCTCCAGTTGCCAGAAGCACGTCCAGTTCCCGTTTATCCGGGGTTTCGGATGCCTGCCTGGCAAGGCTGATCAGGTTATTTGTCACGCCTGCCATGGCCGAAAGCACCACCACCACCTGGTCTTTGTTTTCATGGGCCTTTTGTACCCGGTCAGCCACTTTGGAGATTCTTTCGATATCTGCCACAGATGTGCCGCCAAATTTTTGCACCCGTAACGCCATTGTAGCTCCCAAAATTTTAGCTTTTATTAATATATTTATTTACAAGGATAGATTGCTTAGCAGATTTATTCCGGCTTGTCCAGACGGGGAAAAAGTTATTTTTCTGTTAAAGTCGGCATCAAATTCAAAATGGATGTGAAGATCGAATACAAAGCCGGTTTCAATGAGAAGATCCGGCCATTCCACCACGGTGACGCTGTCCTGTCCCATCTGGTCCTCAATGCCGATATAGTCCAGCTCGTCCGGGTCCGAAAGCCGGTACAGATCCAGGTGGCACAGGCGCATTTTTCCTGCCGGATATTCATTCATGATGGTAAAGGTGGGGCTGGTGATATAATACCCGTCCGCCACGCCCAGTCCCCTGGCAAGGCCCTGGACAAAACAGGTCTTGCCGCAGCCAAGATCCCCTGTCAGGGCCATGGCGCAACTTAAGTGCTGTTTCCGGATATACAGGCCCAGGCGCCTGGCTGGTTCCTGGGTCTGTTCCGGATTTCGGGATATAATCTCTTTCATCATAAAAGGGTATTTAACGCTTGGGGAATGCCCGTGACCATATCTGAAGCCGAAAATCCTACCGCGTGGTCTTCGGCCAGAAGATCCCCGCATAACCCGTGAACATAAACGCCTGCAAGGGCGGCGGATTCCGGGGGCAGATCCTGGGCCAGGAATGCCGCGATCATGCCGGTGAGGACATCACCCATGCCGCCGCAGGCCATGCCGGGGTTGCCCGTGGGACAGATAAATACGGCTCCGTCCGGGCAGGCCACAAGGGTCTGGGCCCCTTTGAGCACCAGGATAACCTTGTATTTTTCTGCAAAGTTCCGGGCGGTTTCCATCCGGTTGAGCTGAATATCCGCCGTGGATTTCCCGGTAAGACGGGCCATTTCACCGGGGTGGGGGGTAAGGATTACCGGGGCTTTGATTGTATCCAGAATATCAGGATCCTTTGCAATGCAGTTCAGGCCGTCGGCGTCAATGACCATGGGTACGGATGCAATGGAAATAATGGCTTTTATCAGTTCCCGGGTGCCGGGATCCGTGCCCATGCCCGGACCCAGGGCCAAAGCGGTTTTATCTGCCAAGAGCGTGATAATGTCATCCAGGGCTGCGGCATCCAGGCCACCGGACTGGGTCTGGGCAAGCGCGGCGGTCATGGGCTCGATGACCATGGGTTCCATGACGGGCATAAGCTTTTCAGGAACGCCTAAGGTGACAAGGCCTGCACCGGTTCTCATGGCAGCGTTGGCGCACAGTGCCGCGGCCCCGGTTTTGCCCGGCGAGCCGGCCAGCACCAGCAGATGGCCGAAACTGCCCTTGTGGGCATTGAAATCCCTGGGTGGTATCAGGCCTGCAATATCATGGGGTCCAGGCAGAAAAATATCAGGAGACTGTGTCTTTGCAATGTGGCCGGGAATACCGATGTCAATGATCTCCAGGGCACCGGTGTGAAAATTGCCCGGGTACAGAATGTGCCCTGCCTTGGCAAAGGCAAAGGTGGCTGTGGCATCCGCCTGGATGGCCACCCCGCACACGGCCCCTGTATCTGCATTGATCCCCGAAGGGATGTCCACGCTGAAAACCGCTTTGCCTGAATCGTTGATTCGTTCAATCACATCACGGTAAATGCCCCGGACATCGCAATTAAGTCCTGTGCCGAAAATGGCGTCCACAAACAGGTCATGGTCCAGCAGGATTTCGTCTGCCGCTTCCAGGGCCTCCTGGTCGGCAATTTCAATGAACTGTGACAGGGAATGTTCGGCCAGAAGATCCAGTACCAGATCCATATTTGCCCTGGCATCACCCTGGACCCGGTCCCGGGTGGACAACAGAAAGAAGCTGACGCTCACCCCCATCTCCATGAGGTAGCGTCCGATCACAAACCCGTCGCCGCCGTTGTTGCCCCGGCCTGCCACCACAGCTACCCTGGCGTCTTCAAGGTCAAAGTGATCGGAAAGCATCTCCAGGGCACCCCGACCTGCATTCTCCATGAGTACCCGGCCGGGAATGCCAAAGGTTTCAATGGTATGTTTATCCATCTGCTGCATCTGTTCGGTGGTGACAATGATCATGATTTTTTTCCTTTTTCAGGCCATTACCTCTTTATATCTGAAGCAGGACACCAGGTGATCGTTCACCATGCCCGTGGCCTGCATGTAGGCATAGATGATGGTGGACCCGGTAAATTTGAACCCGCGCTTACATAAGTCCTTTGAAAATGCGTCGGACTGGCTGGAGGTCGCCGGAACCTGGTCCTGGCTGGTATAGTGGTTGATGATGGGAGCCCCGTCCACAAACCGCCAGGCATAGGCGTCAAAGGTACCGAAGGCCTCCTGGATTTTTAAAAACGCCTGGGCATTGGTAACCGCAGAGCGGACCTTGAGCTTGTTTCTGATGATGCCGGGGTCTTTCAGCCGCATTTGAATGTCAGCTTCACTGAACCGGGCGACCTTTTCAGGATCAAACGCACAGAATGCATTGCGATATCCCTGGCGGCGCTTGAGAATCGTCAGCCAGGACAGCCCGGCCTGGGCCCCCTCCAGGATGAGAAATTCAAAAATTTTACGGTCATCGTGAACCGGCACCCCCCATTCCGTATCATGGTAACGGATATATAACGGATCGCTGGTCACCCAGCCGCAGCGTTTAATTTCGTTCATGACAGACCTATACAATAACTTTTGGCAATGTGCCATCCTAATCCTGTGTTTTTGTGCCTTGGGTGTTATTTTCCTTTGACACAGAACGAAAAATTGATATACTCGGCGTCAATATCATTTCAATAGATCCGATAGGTAATTTTTAAAATAATGCCACAATGGTCCGTAATTCTCCGGTCCGGCGTTTATCACGATTTGTTTATCATAAACTGAAAGGAGATCGCAATGAAACGAACTGCTATTTTGGGATTAATGATGTCCGTCTTTTTTTTCGCAGTCTTTCCGGCATGGGCCGAGCAGGCGCCCCAGAAGGTGGTGGATCTTGCCTACACGGAACTGGCGGCTCTGGGGACTGCGCCCCAAATCCTGTCCGCTGTCAAGGCCCAGAACCAGAAAAACATGAGTCTGGCAGACATTCAAGCCATGGATGAAAAATGGAAGACCACCCCGGGCATTGCCCCCTTTATGCAGGCGTTGATGGATTCGGACTGCGGCAAATTCCTCCGGCAGATCCAGAACTCAAAGGCATTTTATTCTGAAATTTTTGTCATGGACAACCAGGGTGCCAATGTGGCCATGACCGAGAAGACCAGTGATTACTGGCAGGGAGATGAGGCTAAATTTAAAGAATCATTTAACGGTGGAACCGGCAAAGTATTTGTGGATGATGTGGAATTTGACGATAGTTCCCAGGCCTATCTGGTCCAGGTTTCCGTTCCTGTGATGGAACAGGGAAAGGCCATCGGTGCCATTACCTTTGGTATTAACATGGACCAGGTGGAATAATCGTACGCCCTGGGAGGAGCTATGAAATTCTTTTCAAATATGACAATTCGTCTTAAACTTTTTTCCGGTTTTTCCATCATCCTTTTTTTTATGGTGGCCATTGGTCTGACTGGTTATCAGGGCGTCAACAGCATTCAGGGGCGCCTTAACTCCATCTTTGAAGTCCGCATGCCCGCCATTGATCACTTGCTTCAGGCGGACAGGGACCTTCAGCAGCTTCTGGTGGCCGAACGGTCCATGATCTTCACCAACAGCAAATCGGAAAAATTCCGGGACTTTGTCAAGGCGTATGAAAAGAACCTGGAACAGGCTGCCCAACGATGGGATAAATATAAGACCCTGGCCACAACCGACGAAGAAAAAAACATGATCGCCGGGTTTGAAGCCGCCAGAAAAGAATGGATGGCCGTTTCAAGGCAGATCGTGGACGCCCGCATTGCAGATACCCGCCAGGGCCGGCGCCTGGCCCTGGATCTGACCACAGGTCTGGCCCGCGACAAATTCGAAACCATGCGGGACTACCTGAACCGGCTCACGGAAATTAACCAGGAATACACCAATTCAGACCATAACTCCGCCAACAAGGCCAACAGGGATTCCGTGGTGACCATTGCCAGCATCAGCGGGCTGGCATTTATCCTCGGGGCCGCCCTCATGGTATTGATTTCAAAAGGGGTGGCAGGGCCGTTAAAACTTGTTTTATCGGGCCTGACCGACATTTCCCAGGGTGAAGGAGACCTGACCAGCCGGCTTAACTACCGCGGTAAAGATGAGGTGGGGCAGCTGGCCCAGACCTTTGACCGCTTTATTGAAAAACTCCAGGATATGATCCGGGATATTTCCGGGAATGTAACCCGGCTTACGGAGGCTGCCGCGGCGTTTCTATCCCTCTCCGAAGAGATGACCCGGGGATCTTCTACGGCATCTGAAAAATCCAGGACCGTTGCCGCTGCCGTAGAAGAGATAGACGTGACGATGAATTCCATCTCTTCTGCCATGGAAACGTCGGCAGGCAACACCAACTCTGTCGCCTCCGCGGCCGAGGAGATGAATTCCACCGTGGACGAAATCGCCAGAAATGCGGCTAAAGCCAGGGGCATATCCGAGGAAGCCGTTTCAAAGGTTGAGGGAACCACCCGGGAAATGGATTCCCTCAGCCAGGCGGCCCAGGCCATTGGCAAGGTGGTGGAAACCATTACGGACATCTCCGAACAGGTCAACCTGCTCTCCCTGAACGCCACCATAGAAGCTGCCCGGGCCGGAGAGGCGGGCAAGGGATTTGCCGTTGTGGCCAATGAGATCAAAGTGCTGGCCAGCCAGACTTCCACCGCTTCCAATGACATCAAGGCCCGAATTGAAAATATCCAGGAAACAGCCCAGGGAGCCACTTCCGGCATCAGCGAAATCAGCCAGGTCATCCACCAGGTGGACGACATCATTTCCGCCATCGCCGCTTCAGTGGAGGAGCAAGCCTCGGTTACGCGCGAAATTTCATCCAATATCAGCCAGGTTTCAGCCGGAATTCAGGACATCAACGAAAACGTAAGCCAGAACTCCACCGTGGTCAGCGACGTTTCAAGGGAAATCGCCGATGTCAGCCGGTCAGCCGGTGAAATAAACGACCGGAGTTCTTCCGTCAGGACCTCCGCAGAAGACCTGACTGCCATCGCCGAAAACCTTAAGAATATGATGGATAAATTTAAGATATAATAAGGCCAGCCGCTGCTGTTCGCGAGTCCGTTTTTTGGGCATCTGCCTTAAACAGCTCAGGATTTCAGCATGCCCTGGTGAATGAGAAAGCCGGTGATGTCGTCTAGGCCTTTGCCGGTTTTCATGTTGGCAAAGACAAAGGGCTTATCCCCTCTCATGCGACGGGTATCGTGTTCCATGACGTCAAGGGATGCGCCGACCATGGGGGCAAGGTCCACCTTATTGATCACCAGAAGATCGGACCGGGTAATGCCGGGGCCTCCTTTCCGGGGAATTTTATCCCCTGCAGAAACGTCAATGACATAGATGGACAGGTCAGCCAGCTCCGGACTGAAGGTGGCACTTAAGTTGTCTCCCCCGCTTTCCACCAGCACCAGGTCCAGATCAGGGAATTTTTGGCAAAGATCCTCCACTGCGGCCAGGTTCATGGAGGCATCCTCACGAATGGCCGTGTGGGGACAGCCGCCGGTTTCAACACCCATGATCCTGTCCGCAGACAGGGCCTGTCTGCGGATCAGAAATTCCTGGTCCTCCCGGGTGTAAATATCATTGGTGACCACGGCAAGTTCATATCTGTCCCTCATGTTCAGGCAGATGGCCTCAAGAAGGGCTGTTTTTCCTGATCCCACCGGTCCCCCGACGCCTACGCGAAGTGGTGCTGTTTTGTTCATTTGTTCTCCTTAAGACCTGAAAATAAAGACCTGAAAATAAAGGCCTGAAATTAAGACCTGAAAAGTCTGGTATATTGTGTTTCGTGGCAGCAACTGGCCATGCTCAAAGCCGGCAAAGAACTTCCCATCTGTTCAAAGCGTTTAATATGCAACCCTGAGACCGTTGCCGTGTCGATGGCAGGGCACAGCCTTGCCAGCACCCTCTGGCCCGCGCTCTGGCCCAGGGGAATGATTTTCACGGCAGCAAGGACCTGGTTTTCAAGCCAGGACCACAGATATCCTCTGGCCGCGCCCTGAACAGGAATCTGCCATATGGCGCAGGCATAGGCAAACCCGGCCAGCTGGGATGAGGCAATGACTTTCTGCCATTTTTCATGGTCTGCTTTTTCAAAAAATTGAACCATGCTGCCCTGGCAAAGGCCCAGCTCTTTGATGATGGCGGCCATGGCCCGGCCACGATCCGCTTCCTCGTTGCGAAGCTCTTTGGTTTCCCGGCAGGCCCTTACCCACTGGGCGGCCCGGGTAAAGGCTGCCAGATCCTGATGCGCAACTGCCCTGTAAAGGCGCTGAAGAAGCGGAACATCCACATGGGCCATACCGGTTTCCAGAACATTGCCAAGCCAGTGGGAAAGGGTTGTTTCATCAGTGATCCAGCCCTTTTCAACGACCCATTCCAGGCCCTGGGAATAGGCAAACCCCCCGGTGGGAAGCGACGGACTGACCAGGTGCATGAGCCGGGTCAGCCATGGTGCTGTCATGGGAGCCCCAGGCGATTTTGCCTCATCAGTGCGGATGGTGGTGGTGTCCATTGCCGTATGCCCCTGTTTCAGGTTCAAAAGGGGCCTGCTCCACGGTGATGGACAGGCCAAGTCCTGTGACCATATCGTCCAGAACATGATCATGGGGATAACGAACAAAATCGTCCCGGATTTCAAGGTCAACGTGGCGGTTGCCCAAATGGTAACAGGCAAGATTCAGTTGCCGGGGGGTTTGGGCCCGGGCCGTGGAAACCTGTTCATGCGCGGCAATAATCTTTACATGGAATCCGTCATCACTGCTCACCACATCCCCGTTTCTTAAAATCTGTCCCCGTTCAAGAAACAGTCCGGCTTCATCCTTGTTATCCAGTATGACCCGCTGCCGGCTTTTGATCCTTTTTTCCCAGGGCAGGGTAAGGGTGGCCGATTCAAACGTCTGGGTCTGGGTCTTATGTGTTAGTTCAATCATAATTAAAATAAAAAGTACCGTTGCGCCATGGGAAGAACCGACGCTGGTTCGCAGGTTAACAGTTCACCATCGGCCCTGACCTCGTAGGTCTGGGGATCAACCTCCATATGGGGCTGATAGGTGTTGTGGATCATATTCTTTTTCCCAATGGCCCGGCACGCCTTCACCGGAATAAGGCGCGATTGCAGGCCTGCATTATCCAGCATGCCTTTTTCCAAAGCCGTCCCTGACACAAAGGAGATCGAGGTTTCATGCCTGGCCCTTCCAAAGGCACCGAACATGGGCCGGTAATGGACAGGCTGGGGAGAAGGAATGGACGCGTTGGGATCTCCCATGGGCGCAAGGGCGATCATTCCGCCCTTAATGACCAGGGAGGGTTTGACCCCGAAAAGCGCAGGTTTCCACAGGACCAGATCGGCAAATTTCCCTGCCTCAACAGATCCGACCTCATGGGATATCCCGTGGCAGATCGCCGGGTTGATGGTGTATTTTGCAATGTACCGTTTCACCCTGTTGTTGTCATGGGTTGAGGGGTCCTGTTTCAGGCTTCCCCGCTGCACTTTCATCTTGTGTGCGGTCTGCCAGGTTCTGATGATGACCTCTCCTACCCGGCCCATGGCCTGGGAGTCCGATGCAATCATGGAAAATGCGCCCAGATCGTGGAGGATATCTTCTGCCGCAATGGTTTCCCTTCTGATGCGGGATTCGGCAAAGGCAATGTCCTCGGCAATTTTAGGATCAAGATGGTGGCAGACCATGAGCATATCCAGGTGCTCGTCAATGGTGTTGACCGTATAGGGCCTGGTGGGGTTGGTTGACGAAGGCAGCACGTTGGGCAGCTCGCAGGCCCGGATGATGTCCGGGGCATGGCCGCCTCCGGCCCCTTCGGTGTGGAAGGTATGAATGGTACGGCCTTTAAAGGCTTCCATGGTCTGTTCCACAAATCCGGATTCATTGAGGGTATCTGTGTGAATGGCCACCTGAACGTCCATTTTGTCTGCCACGGCAAGGCAGTTGTCAATCACCGCTGGCGTGGTGCCCCAGTCCTCGTGGAGTTTTAAGCCCATGGCCCCTGCGGCCACCTGTTCTTCAAGGGCAATGGGCAGGCTGGCATTCCCCTTTCCCATAAAGCCCAGATTCATGGGAAACGCATCAGCGGCCTGGAGCATTTTAACGATATTCCATGGACCCGGGGTGCAGGTGGTGGCATTGGTTCCGGTGGCAGGGCCGGTACCGCCGCCAAGCATGGTGGTAATGCCCGAGGCAAGGGCTTCTTCAATTTGCTGGGGGGCAATAAAATGAATGTGGGCGTCAATGCCGCCTGCCGTAAGAATATGGCCTTCGCCTGCGACAGCTTCCGTACCTGCCCCTACAATAATGTCAATCCCGGGCTGGACATCGGGATTGCCGGCCTTTCCGATACCGTGAATTCTGCCGTTTTTAATGCCCACATCGGCTTTGATGATTCCCCAGTGATCGATGATCAGGGCATTGGTAATCACCATGTCAACGGCATCCCTGCAGGAGGCCTGGCTCTGTCCCATACCGTCCCGGATGGTTTTGCCCCCGCCGAATTTGACTTCCTCGCCATAAATGGTTTTATCTTCTTCCACCTCGATGAACAATTCGGTATCAGCCAGTCTCACCCGGTCTCCCGTGGTGGGGCCGAACATCTCTGCATAGGCTTTTCTGCTAATAGTTGTCATGTCCCCTCCTTATTTTGACCCGCTGTCAAGGCTTCCCATGACAGCCTGGTTGAACCCGAATACCCTGCGGTCTCCCGCATAGGCCGTAAGCGTCACTGTCCGCTCAAGGCCCGGCTCAAACCGGATGGCGGTTCCCGACGGGATGTTGAGGCGAAAACCCTTTGTACTTTCCCGGTCAAAGGACAGGGCCTTGTTGGTTTCATAAAAATGGTAATGGGACCCCACCTGAATAGGCCTGTCACCGCTGTTGACCACCTTAAGGTTCAGGGTCTGCCGTCCCTCATTGATGGTAATGTCTCCTGGCTGTGTGATTATTTCTCCTGGAATCATGGAAACCTCTTTTTCAGTATATGGGGTTATGGACGGTGACCAGCTTGGTGCCGTCGGGAAATGTGGCTTCAACCTGCACATCATGGATCATATCGGCCACGCCTTCCATGACTTCTTCTTTGGAAAGAAGTGTGCGGCCGTAATCCATAAGTTCGGCTACGGTTTTGCCTTCCCGGGCTCCTTCCATGATCTGGGCACTGATAAAGGCGACAGCCTCGGGATAGTTGAGAAGCAGCCCTTTGGCCTTACGCCGCTCCGCAAGGAGGGCCGCGGTAAAGATCAACAGTTTGTCTTTTTCTCTTGGTGTAAGATCCATTATTTATCCTCGTAAGTTAGGTGGTCCAGATTCTCGGCACTGCAGCCTGCCTGCCCGTCAGCTCCGGGGCAAGGGTCTGCCGCAGGGTTTCAAATCGTTCTTTGGCCTGACCGGGATGATCCCCCAGGTATCGTGCCACAAGCAGATTGTCCATTAATGTCATGCCGAAATTTTCCTTAAAAAAGGGGGCATTGTTTTGAATCTGGCTGAAAAGTTGTTCCTGGACCGGATAGGCCCAGAACGTTGCCGTAACCGGCTGGTTTCTTAATCCTGCCGGTCCGGCCAGGTCTTTTTTTCTTTCAACTTTAAGTTTTTCAAACAGCAGCGGGGTTGCGTCGTTAAACAGGGTGACCGTTGACTTAAGCTGTCCATATGCAAATGGCTTTTTGAGTGCGGGAAGTCCCAGGCACAGAATTTCCCACCCCATGAACCTGGCCTTTGGGGCAAGATGAACCGTTGTTGCAAGGCTGCCCATGGCCCCTTCAAACAAAATGGTCTCCTGGGGAAACCACTCTATCACCGATCCGTTGCCCACGGTCAGGGTCTGGGCCTGCACCGCCTGCCGGCCACGGGAACGGTAAAACTTGGCTGCCCCCGGCGTGGTTAAAAGGGCATGGGTGTTTTCCCCGGCATAAACGGCAAGGTCAAGGACGTCACCGCCCACAAGGCCGCCCGGGGGATGCAGCAGGTAGATGTGGCAGGTGCCGTCTTCGGCATATAACGGCTGCTGGATGGTCAACGGCCCCTTGCGTTCAGTCTTTGAAAGGATGGTTTTACCTTCCTTGTTTTCAAGAGAGAGGCTCAAAGACGCATGCCACCCCTTGTTGCTGTCACCGGATGGTATGGGATTCGGGAAACACATGGGTTAATTATACGGTCAGATACTTGCTGATAAGGTCATCGGTAAGCTGGGAAATATTGCCGCCGGCCATGAGCCTTCCCCGGTCCATGATAAAGAAGTGGTCTGCCGTCTGTTTGACAAAGTGAAGTTTTTGCTCCACCAGAAGCACGGCCATGCCCACCTCCTGAATCAGCCTTTTAATGATTTCCCCGATCTCCTGGACAATGTTGGGCTGGATGCCCTCGCAGGGTTCATCCAGAATCAGCAGGGACGGGTCCAGAACCAGAGCCCTTCCAATGGCAAGCTGCTGCTGTTGCCCGCCTGAAAGATCACCGCCCCGCCGTTTCAGCATCTCTTGTAACACAGGAAAAAGTTCAAAAACCATGTCCGGGATCTTTTTTTTCCCTTTTCCCACCGTGGTCAGGCCAATGGTCAGGTTTTCTTCAACGGTTAAAAGAGGGAAAATCTGGCGTCCCTGGGGAACATAGCCAATGCCTGAGCCCGCCCTGTCTTCAGCCCGTTTTTTAAGGAGATTATTCCCCTGAAAGGATATGGCCCCGCTTTTGACGGGAACAAGACCCATGATGCAGTTGAGCAGCGTTGTTTTTCCCACGCCGTTTCGGCCCATCAGACAGGTGCAGCACTTTTCTTCAATGGTAAGGGACAGGTCCCAGAGCGTATGGCTTTCACCGTAATATTGATTTAAATTTTCGATTGTAAGCATGCTTATTCTCCCAGGTAGACTTCCCGGACCTTTGGGTTGTTCTGGATATCGTCCATGTTGCCTTCGGCCAGAATGGAACCCTGGTGAAGGACCGTTACTTTCCGGGCAATGGAGCGCACAAAGTCCATATCATGCTCCACCACGATGATCGAACGATTGCCGGCAAGGGAGGTCAACAACTCTGCGGTTTTCTCCATCTCCTGGCGGGTCATGCCTGCCACAGGTTCATCCACCAGCAACAGGACGGGTTTTTGCATCAAAAGCATCCCGATCTCAAGCCATTGCTTCTGGCCGTGGGAAAGGGAACCGGCCCGAGATTTAAAGGATTCCGAAAGGCCGACAATTTCAAGGGTCTGGTCGATCATATCCTTTTGCTCGCCCGTAAGGGAGGAAAACAGGGTGGGCACCACCCGTTTATCCGATGCCATGGCCAGCTCAAGGTTTTCAAACACGGTATGCGCTTCAAACACGGTGGGTTTTTGAAATTTTCTGCCGATGCCGGCTTCTGCAATTTCAGGTTCGGTGCGTGATAACAGGTTGATGGTCTGGCCGAACCAGGCAATGCCGGAGTCGGGTTTTGTTTTGCCGGTGATGATATCCATCATGGTGGTTTTGCCTGCACCGTTGGGGCCGATAATACAGCGCAGTTCCCCTTTATCTACATACAGGTTCAGGTCATTGATGGCCTTAAACCCGTCAAAACTGACGCTGATTCCCTCAAGGTATAAAATTACCCTGTGGCTGGTATCCAGGACAGGCGGGATTTCAGGGATCAGAAAATCAAATACGCGGTCCCTGGGCCAGAACTCCCGGAACGCTTTAAGGGGTTGAATCATGCTGCCTCCTTTCGAAGCCGGATCAGGCCTGCAATCCCCTTGGGAAGAAAAATGGTTACCACAATAAAAAGAGCGCCCAGGGCAAAAAGCCATGCATCGGGCAGGGCGCCTGTCAGATAACTTTTGGCCCAGTTGACCACCAGAGCCCCGGCAACAGCACCATACAGGGTTCCTCTGCCGCCCACAGCCACCCAGACCACGATTTCAATGGAGTTTAAGGGGGAAAATTCCGACGGGTTGATGATGCCCACCTGGGGCACATAAAGGGCACCGGCTATGCCGGCAAGGCCTGCAGAAAAGACAAATACCCACAGTTTCACAGTTTCAACATTATATCCCAGAAACCGGACCCGGTCCTCGGCATCCCGTATGGCGGCCAGGACCCGCCCAAGTTTTGAAGAGACCAGGTACCGGCAGGCAAGGTAGGCTAAAATCAGGCAGCCTGCCGTAACGGCAAAAAGTCCGGCCTTGGTCCCGTCACTGAGAAGTGAAAACCCCAGAAGATCCTTAAAGTCGGTCAGCCCGTTGTTGCCGCCAAACCCCATTTCATTTCTGAAAAATGCAAGCATGAGCGAATAGGTCAATGCCTGGGTAATGATGGATAGATAGACACCGGTGACCCGCGATTTAAAGGCAAGCCATCCGAATACCAGGGCCAGCAGGCAGGGGACCAGCACAATCATGACTGCGGCAAAGGGGAACATGTCAAACCCGTGCCAGAACCAGGGGAGCTTGTCCCAGTTCAAAAACACCATGAAATCCGGCAGGATAGGGTGGCCGTATTCCCCCCTTGTGCCGATCTGGCGCATGAGATACATGCCCATGGCATAACCGCCCAGGCCAAAGAAAACCCCATGGCCCAGGCTTAAAATTCCCAGATACCCCCACACAAGATCAACTGCCATGGCCAGCATGGCATAGGTCAGATATTTTCCCCACAGTGACATGGTAAAGGTAGAGACATGGAAAAAATTTGTTTCCGGCACCATGAGATTCAATACCGGCACCATGATCATGGCGGCACCCAGGGCAATCAGCAAAGGGATTCCCAGCTTGTCGTCAAAAATAAAGGATAAGCGTTTCATTCAGTTAACCTGCGGCCCTCCCTTTCTGGGGAAAAAGCCCCTGGGGACGTTTTTGGATAAAGAGAATAATGAAGACCAGCACAATAATTTTTGCCAGTACAGCCCCGGAAAACGGTTCAATAAATTTGTTGGCCGTCCCAAGGCTTAGACCGGCAAGCAGCGTGCCCCAAAGGTTTCCCACACCGCCGAATACCACGACCATGAATGAGTCAATGATATATGCCTGGCCAAGATTGGGGCCCACATTGGTCAGCTGGCTTAACGCCACACCCGCCACACCGGCAATGCCTGACCCAAGCCCGAAGGTAAGGGCATCCACCCTTGACGCCGGAACCCCCATGGCTCTGGCCATGGCCCGGTTCTGGGAAACCGCCCGGACCTGAAGGCCAAGGGATGTTTTTTTCATGATCAAAAACAACGCCCCAAACACAAACAGGCAAAAAAAGAAAATTACAATCCGGTTCATGGTCAGGGAGAGGATCGGGTTCAGCACAAGGGAACCGCTCATCCAGTCCGGCGCACTGACCGCACGGTTGAGGGGCGAAAAGACGGATCGGACCGCCTGCTGGAGAACAAGGCTGACGCCAAAAGTTGCCAGCAATGTTTCAAGGGGACGGCCATAGAGAAATCGGATAATGGAGCGTTCAATGACAATGCCGGAAAGGGCGGATACCAGAAATGCACCCGGAACGGCCAGGCAAATGGCAAGTCCCAGGTGGTGGGGCAACAATTGCTGAATCACCCAGGTGGTATAGGCCCCGATCATGATCAGTTCGCCGTGGGCCATGTTGATCACGCCGATAACCCCGAAGGTAATGGCAAGGCCGATGGCGGCAAGAACCAGGATGGACCCGGCGCTCAACCCGAAAAACAGGGTTTCCAAAAACCCGTAAAAAGCGATTCTTGATTCAATGCGCTGCAGAATTTTTGTGGCTTTTTTCTGAACCTGTTCGCTGGTTTTTTCGTTTATAAGGTTAATCAGGCCCGTCTTTACGGCCGGGTGGAGGCTGCCCTTGAGTTGAGACAGGGCAGACAGCTTTGCCTCGTTGTTTCCGGTCTTCAGGGTATCAATGGCAATGGCAGTTGCAAGGGCCTGTCTGACCTTGTGACTGGTTTCCTGTTCATACAGATCCTTGAGGGAGTCCACCATATCCGGGCTTAGTTTCCCAAGGAGTCTGTATACTGCATCAGCACGTTCCCGGGGGGGGCCATGGTAAAGCTGAAGCAGTGAAAGCCATCCCTTGAGCTTTTTTCTAATATTATTGTTAATCCCGATCTTTCTGATACTTCTGCTGCCGACCTGTTGTGTTACGTCATTGGACAACACCCCTGTGGTGGTATATTGGCCGTCTGATTTTGTGGCATACACAACTTCTTTGTCTTTTTGGGTGTAGTAAAGATCTCCTTCAAGAAGCGCGGAAAGAAGCTTTTCCACTTGAGGATCCTTGCTTTGAACGATCTGCTCAAGTCCTTGAATTTTATTGTTGAAATCTTTCTGGGTAAGTTTTTCCAGCCCCTGATCAAAGGTTCTGGCTGCTGCGTTTGCGGGCAGACCTTCAAAAAATGCCGCATACATTGCAAAAGCCAGGATAAAAAGGAGGGCGGGAAAACGGCTCTTTGGGGAGGTAAACATATCAGAACCCAATCCTTAAGGAAAATGTTTTGCCAGGCCTGTCAGGCATCTGCCGTTAAAGGGGCCAGCGCTGTTTTAAATGGTTTGCCAGGGTCTGGCAGAGGAAAAAATTCCTCTGCCGGAGTTCTGCGCGAACGTATTACAAATTCAGGTTATTTAGTTACCTTGAAGTTGCCGTTTTTCAATGGGGCCCGCCAGTCAGAGATCAGGTCTTTGGAGCCGGGCAGGTAATCTGACCATGCATCCCCAACCACCAGTCCCGGGGTCTGCCAGACCACCTCAAACTGCCCGTCTTCCTGGATCTCGCCGATAAGAACGGGTTTGGTGATATGATGGTTGGGCATCATGGCTGAATAACCGCCGGTAAGGTTCGGCACGGTAACGCCGATAATGGCATCCTGGACAGCCCCGGCATCTGTGGTTCCGGCTTTTTCAACCGCTTTAACCCACATGTTGAAACCAATGTAGTGTGCTTCCATGGGGTCATTGGTGACCCGGTTGGGGTTTTTGATAAAGGTATGCCAATTTTCAATGAACTCATCATTGGCAGGGTCGTTCACGCTCATGAAATAATTCCAGGCAGCGAGGTGGCCTACAAGGGGTTTGGTGTCGATGCCCGACAGTTCTTCTTCTCCAACGGAAAAGGCAATAACCGGGATATTGTCAGCAGTGATGCCCTGGTTTCCAAGTTCTTTATAAAAAGGCACATTGGCGTCGCCGTTGATGGTCGATACCACAGCCGTTTTTTTGCCGGCGGTTCCGAATTTTTTGATGTCGGCAACGATGGACTGCCAGTCAGAGTGGCCAAAGGGGGTGTAATTGATCATGATGTCAGCATCGGCCACCCCTTTGCTTTTCAGATATGCCTGCAGAATTTTATTGGTGGTCCTGGGATAGACATAATCGGTTCCTGCAAGAACCCAGCGTTTAACGCCGATTTCATTCATCAGGTAGTCAACGGCAGGAATGGCCTGCTGATTTGGCGCAGCACCGGTGTAGAAAACATTTTTGGACGACTCTTCACCCTCATACTGAACCGGGTAGAACAGCAGGTTGTCCAGCTCCTCAAACACGGGAAGGACGGATTTTCTGGACACGGATGTCCAGCACCCGAAAACGGCCGCCACTTTGTCTTTTTCAATCAACTCCCTTGCCTTTTCAGCAAAGAGGGGCCAGTTGGAGGCCGGGTCAACCACAACAGCTTCAATTTTTTTACCCAGAAGGCCGCCTTTTTTGTTTTGTTCATCAACCAGCATCAGAATGGTGTCTTTCAGCGTTGTCTCGCTAATGGCCATGGTGCCTGACAGAGAGTGAAGCACGCCTATTTTGATGGTGTCTTTGGCTGACGCCGGGGAAACTATCGCCATACAGCAAAAAAGCGCAGCAGTGATAAACAGCAATCTGTGGAATAAACGGTTACAATTCATTTTAAGTCCGATCATTTTTTAAATTTTAAGTTAATCAATGGCGGAGTACCTGAAAAGGCAGTCCTGCCATTTACAATAAAGTTCCAATGGGAACCCCTGTTGCAACAAATGATCCAAAAACATATTTATCTTTTGTGTTTTATGTTAACAACTTGAATTGTATAGTATTATTTCGAATAGACCCACATGGCGCCGGATTGAATCCGGCATGATTATGTGATTTTAATTTGTTAGAATATAATTTTATTACAAGTATGTGTCATGATATTTGCGACACATATTCATTTTTGTATTTTTTATAAAAAACCATCATGCCGTGTTTGTGGCAGGCCTGAACGCCAGTACATGAATTGTTTATTCTCCGGAAACCTGCCAGGATATTTTAATTTAGTATAATTAATTGATTATAAGATGATAGCTTGTCTTTTCGGAATGATGGTTAGGGATGAGTTTGTTTTGAGAATTTAATTTGTTTCTTTTTTGTTGTTTCACAACCTGCCTGAACATCGGGATATGTTGTTTACCGCAACCGCCTCTACAACGCTGCAAATCGGCTGATCCCAGCGTCTTTTGCCTCTTTGACAGCTTTGTTGAACTCAGTTTCAGAAACAGGCCTTTCTAATTCTTTTACATGGAGTGCCTTCCCGCAAGGCCGATATTGATCCATGATGTTAACATAGGTGTTTTTTGAGACCTGGTTGGCAATAAATGACATCACCTCCCCGGTACCGGCAATCCCCGAAGGCATGACCAAGTGTCTGACCAGTACCCCCCGTGTGGCAATACCATTTTCATCAACCTGCAGATCACCAACCTGCCGGTGCATTTCAACAACGGCTTTTGCGGCTACTTCGGGATAATCCGGCGCATTGCAGGTCTGTCCGGCAATAACCGGATCCCAAAATTTAAAATCCGGCATATAAATATCGATCACCCCCTCCAGCAGTTTTAAGGTCTCCACCTTGTCGTATCCGCCGGAGTTATATATCAAGGGTATCCTTAATCCCCCGTCAATGGCCATATCAAGGGCGGATAAAATCTGCGGCACCACATGGGTAGGCGTCACAAAATTAATGTTATGGCAACCGTTATTCTGCAGGATCAACATCATGCCGGCCAACTGCCCGAGCCCACACTCATCTCCGTTCCCCTGGTGACTGATGTCGTAATTCTGGCAGAAATTACATTTCAGGCTGCAGTGGGTGAAAAAAATGGTGCCGGAACCAAACGCGCCCACCAATGGCGCTTCTTCTCCAAAATGGGCGTTAAAGCTCGAAACAATCGCTTCTTCTCCGGTGGCGCACTCCCCCACCTCCCCTGAAAAACGGTCGACTTTACACGCTCTGGGACAAATCTCACAGGATCTCAACAGATGCCGCGCTGTATTGATTTTATCCCGGAGCAGCCCTTTCTTTTTGGTTTCAATATAGGCTGGTTGAAAAGCTGTCATTGCATACTCCTTTTTTTTCGGGTCCCTAAACAGCCATGCCCTTGGCACGGTGTTTCCCCTCGGCCTTTGCTTCATAAAGCGTCTTATCCGCAGCGTCGATCAGGTTTTGCTTCGTGGTGCCGGGATTCCCCCCGGTCACCGACACCCCGATGCTCAGGGTCACATAAGGGGCAATCGGAGAATAGGCATGCGCTATGTTGAGGTCATCAACCTCACGGATGATATGTTCAGCCGTATCCATGGCCCTGTCCAAATCACAGTAAGGCAGGACCGCGGCAAATTCCTCGCCGCCGTAGCGGGCAACAAAATCACCGGCCCGCAGCAATGTGCCTTTGATGGCGCCGGCAACCCTGCGCAACACCACATCTCCTTTGCCGTGGCCGTAATTATCATTGTACTGCTTGAAATTATCCACATCCATAATCAGCAGTGCAATGGGTTTCGCCGATCGCATGGCCCGGTTCCACTCCTTTTCCAGCACCTCATCGAACCGGCGGCGGTTGGGAATTTCCGTGAGGGCGTCGATAAATGCAAATTTTTCCAACAGGTCCTGCTTGCGCTTCAAATTCAACTGTATTTCAACCCTGGCCTTGACCGTGGGCGGATGAAAGGGTTTGGTGATGTAGTCCAGCGCGCCCACTGCAAATCCTTTGGTCTCATCCATAACCTCGGAAACCGCAGTGACGAATATAATGGGGATATGCCTGGTTTTCTCATCGTTCTTCAAAATTTCGCAAATCTGATATCCGTCCATTTCAGGCATGATGATATCCAGCAGAATGATGTCCGGAGGAGATTGGGCCCGGGCCATTTTCAGGGCCCGTTCCGATGTTACGGCCGCAGAGATCTTGTAATCCTCCTTGAACAGCTCCATCAGCATCTCGATGTTCTGTTTGTTATCGTCCACCAATAAGATTTTTTGGCGCTTGTTTTTCTTGTCTGTCATACGATTGTTCTCCTGGGTATCTCAAAACTGTTCGATGATTTCGTCCAGTTTTTCCTGGGCGCTTTCAAAATCAAAGGCATCCATAAACCCAATCAGTTGTTTTATTGTTTCGTCACCGGCCAGGGAGACCAGGCCCGGGTGTATTTTTTCAAGGAGATTTCTTGCAGCATCCAGGTCATCATCTAAAAGCTGTTTCAATTCGGTCAATTCTTCAACCGTAACCGAAGCATCCTCCGGCTGTGCCCCGCTAGCGCTCTGTGTTTTTAAAATGCCGGGAACCCCCGTGTCCAGACCTTCCAGAACCATCCTTATTTTATCCGCAAACAGGGTCCAGGAAGGGGAGTCTATAGTCAGTGTTCCTTGTTTGGCATCTGCCTCAACACCAGCGGCCGCCCCGGAGAGTTCCATTGCTCCCAGGTTGGCGCCCACACCCTTTATGGAATGGGCTTTTCGCAGGACCGTTTCCATGTCTCCCCCGGCCAGGGCCGAGGCGATATCATCCACAGCAGTCCTGTATTCAGAAAGAAAAGAGTCTAGTAATCTTTTATAGAGGTTGACATTGTTGTTGGACCTGAAGAGCCCGGTCCCCACCTCAATACCAGGCAATGTAAAGTCAGGGAGGACCCTGGTTTCAGGTCTCTTTTTTACGGATACACCGGCATCCGTTTCCTCTCCGGGTGAGATCCATTTGGCCAATACGGCAAACATCATTTCCGGATCAATGGGCTTGGACAGGTAATCGTTCATTCCCGCCCCAATACATTTCTCACGGTCTCCTTTTAATGCATGGGCGGTCATGGCAATGATCGGCAGATCCTTGAACCGCTCCTGGGCACGGATTCTTGCCGTGGCTTCAAACCCGTCCATCTCAGGCATCTGGATATCCATGAGCACAACATCATAAACCGATGTTTCGAGCTTTTCCAGGGCAATGTGGCCGTTTTCCGCTGTCTCGACTTTCACGCCCTCGCTTTCCAGCCACTCCCTGGCCACCTCCTGGTTGATCATGTTGTCTTCCACCAGCAGAACGGTCCCCCCTGACAGATGAAGCTGCTTGTCTGGGCCGGGATCCGGGGTATCCGTGCCGGACGGTGTGATCATGCTTGATTTGCGGCCGAATAACCCCATGATGCAGTCAAACAGCAGGGACTGGTTTACGGGTTTATGGAGAAAGGCATCCAGGAAAGATTTTTCCGCCTGCCCGATGAGGTCTTCCCGGCCATAGGCTGAAATCATGCAGATAATGGGTATTTTCGGGATTTCAAGTTTGCGCTTGATGCGCTTGGCCGTATCCAGCCCGTTCATTCCCGGCATTTTCCAGTCCATGAGGACTAGGTCAAACAGGTTTTTCTCTTCTGACAGGATTTGAATGGCCTCTTCTCCTGATCCGGCAGTCACGGCCTCCATTTGAAAGGAGGTAATGATATCCGCCAGAATATCCCTGGCGGTCTTGTTGTCGTCCACGATGAGGACCCGCAGTCCGCGAAGATCCATGGGGGTGTCAGGCTTGATTTCTTTTTCAGGCGGCTGCCGGTCAAACCTGGCTGTAAAAGAGAAGGTACTGCCCTGTCCGGGAAGGCTGTCAACGGCTATGGTACCGCCCATGAGCCGGACCAGCCGGCTGGATATGGCCAGTCCCAGACCGGTGCCGCCGAATTGCCGGGTGGTGGAGGTGTCTGCCTGGGTAAAGGACTGGAATATGCTTTCGATCCTTGCCGGGTCAATGCCGACGCCGGTATCCTTGACCAGGAATTTCAGACAGGCTTTTTCACTGCCGCACGCTTCTTCAGGGGCGGTATTTTCAACCGACACCACAATCTCCCCCTGGTTTGTAAACTTGATGGCGTTGCCGGTCAGATTAATCAGTATCTGTCCCAGGCGGACCGGGTCCCCGACCAGGGCAGCCGGTACATTCTCTTCCAGGTGGACCGCAAATTCGATCTCTTTATCAAAGGCTTTAAATGCAAACATCTCACTGAGATTGGCCATAACTTCATAGAGAGAGAAGTCCGTGCGCTCAAGGTCCAGCCGCCCGGCCTCGATTTTGGAAAAATCCAGGATGTCATTGATCACTGCCAGCAGGGATTTGGAAGAAACAACGATTTTATGCAAGTACTCTTGCTGTCTGTCAGTGAGGGGGGTGCGTGAAAGCAGTCCGGTAAGCCCCATAACCGCATTCAGGGGCGTTCTTATCTCATGGCTCATATTGGCCAGAAACTCACTTTTTGCCTGGGAAGCCGCTTCTGCCGCCTGCCGCTTTTTTTCAGACATCTCTTTTTCCAGGCGGGCAGTGATATCCTGGACCATGCCTTCGAACAATTTTTGTTCGTCTTTTTCGGCGATAAGTCTTGCATTCAGTTCCACCGGGAACACGGTTCCGTCCCGGCGTTTGAAAACGGTTTGAAAGTTGTTTACCTGATCCTCCTTTTCCAGGGATTCCATGAAAATCCGCCGGTCTTTGGGATCGGCGTAAAACTGGTTTTTAAGGTCGGTTACCGATTCCATCATGGATTGGACTGAGGGGTATCCCATCATCCGGGCCAGTGCCGGGTTTGCCGTAATCAGCCGGCCTTCCGGCGCTGTCTGGAATATACCCTCGGTGGCATGCTCAAAGATACTCCGGTACTTTTTGGCCAGGTTTTCCAATTCATTTTTCCCGGCTTTGAGCTTGGCGGCCATTTCATTGAGTGATTCCGCCAGAATACCGATTTCATCGCTTCGTCCGACCATTATCCTGTGGTCCAGATCGCCGTGGCCTATGCGTTCGGCCCCTTCCTTCATCATAATGATCGGTCCGGCGATCTTGCGGCCGGTTAAAAAACCGGCGATCAGAATAAACGGGAGAATACACAAAAAGGTAATGCCGGCGTGCATGAGCAGCTGTTGCTGGTATCCCTTTACCGTACTTGCCGAGATATCCACGCCGATTATCCCGGCCCGTGTTCCGTCCTTTCGGAAAAAAGGGGCATAGCCGGAGAGCCAAGTGCCCCATTCGTCCGTATAAAAATCGGCCTCAACCACGGGGTGTTTCAATTCGGAAAAAGATGCGGCCAGTAACTTGGAAGGAGCCCTGTATTTCTCGCCCAGGTGGGCGGTTTTCTCCGGATCAATTTCAGCATCAACGGCAAAAACGATCCCGCCTTCAGGTCCTTTGCACATGGTGTAAACGAAATGAATATCCCTTGACGCGTTTCGGATCTTCTGCAGGGTGGCGCGAAACGATATATAGGCATTTCCGCCTTCCTGGGAAGGATCGGCCAGGGTGGCGTGGAGTTCACCATCAAGATTCGCAGCGGAGATGGCCACGATATCCAGCAGTCTGCGCCTGATATCTTTCATCACCTGATCCGCTGCAGTGCGGTAAAGAACAAAAGAGGTAATCCCGGATACGGCAAGGGCAAAGACAAAAATCAATACCGTCAGCTTTTGATTAAGTTTCATTCTTTGTTTTCATTCAGTTTTGATTTTATATGTAACCGTAGGCGTTCTATTGTTTTAGTACGCGTTGTCACGGCCGGTGGGAGAGTGCTTTTATATATGATGCTGTGACGTGTCACCTGGGTCCTTTTTTTAAATAAAAAATTGACGGGATGAATGTACTTTAGTCCCCCGGTTTTTGTCAAGGGAACTGGCATGTCCCTGACCCGCTATCTAAAAAAATGGCTTGAAATGGAGTGGTTATTTGGGTATGTCCGTTTTATAAGAAACTATAGACAAGATACAGGAAACAAGAGAGACAAGCGCCTGGGGCGCTCATTTTAGACCTGCATTGTTGCTGTTTTTAGTTTCATTGTTCGTTGTGGGCTTGAGGCCCATGGGGGGGGTATATAAAGTCACAGGTTCCAATCATAACAACTATTCGGACACAGGGAAAAACGGTCGCTGCCTGGCCCTGCTGGTGGGCAACGGCTCTGTCTAACATCTTGATTTTTTCTGACTCTTATCAGGCAGGTCGCTATGCCGATCTATAATTTAGCCGTTATTACAAAGCAATCCGTATTTTGTTAAAAAAATTAAGTTTCCGGTTCACACATGATAAACTATATAATTATGTGTAATAATTAAAAAGGAGATCTGTTATGCCCACAAATTTAGCCATTGATGACAAATTAATAGAGGATGCCTTGATGATCGGCAACCATCGCACCAAAAAAGCGGTGGTTACCGAAGCTTTGCAGGAATATATTCAACGACGAAAACAGGTGGAAATCCTTAAGCTGTTTGGAACGATAGACTATGATGTCGACTATAATTATAAAGATCAGCGGCAGGTAAATAGATGAGGATGTTTTTTAAAGAGCGGTAATGAGAGTAGCGATCAGCGCAGCAATTTTGACGGTATTTATTTTAGGCCCAGGTTTGTCTACTGCCGATACGGATCGTTTCGTTAAGCGCCAATCCAGGAAAATAAACTGCCAGACCCTTGTCATAGGCAACGCAAAATATTCAGACTCTCCTTTGACCAACCCGGGGAACGATGCATCTGATATGGCATCTGCATTGAGAAGACTTGGATTTAACGTAATTGTAAAAATAAATGCAGATCACCGTCAGATGGATACGGCGATCAGGGAATTTGGAAAAATACTGCCCCGCTCAGGTATCGGGCTGTTTTATTTTGCAGACCACGGCATGCAGATTAAAGGAAAAAACTACCTGATTCCAATCAACAATAATATTCATGACGAAACCGATGTGAAGTGTGAAGCACTGGACGCAGAAAGGATTCTGGCCAGAATGGAAGGGGCAGGCACCGCCATGAACATAGTCATTCTTGATGTCTGCAGAGTAACACCCCGCCTGATGAGCAGCCGGCAGTATATGTGTCATGGAATGATGCCAGGGCCTTTATTTCATGGCTGAATGGAAAAACAGGCAAGACCTTTTCCCTGCCCACGGAAGCCCAGTGGGAGTATGCGTGCAGGGCAGGAACCGGCACCATGCGATATTGGGGGGATGGTGAAGATGAGGCCTGCGCTTATGCCAATGTTCACGATGAAACTTCAAAAAGAGTTTTTAAGTTTGATTGGGCGCATCATGCGTGTAACGACGGTTATGCCGGAACATCCCCTGTGGGACGGTTTAAACCCAATAATTTCGGACTGTATGATATGCTGGGCAATGTATCGGAATGGTGCGAGGACGGGTATGACAGTGAAGCCTATTCAAAACATGGACGAAATGATCCTTTTGTTAGTAATGGATCGAATCGGGTGTTGCGCGGCGGCTCCTGATGCTACTTTCCCGGGGCGTACGTTGTGCCATCCGCAACAGGTACGGCCCGTCTAATGTGTTTTACTACTACGGGTTCCGGCTTGTCCTCTCAGGTCACAAGTAGGTCAGGTTCGGCGAGCCGGGGCCGGGAAATAAGAAACAGGATTGAAAAAGGTGTGCAATGTCCGTGCAATATGAATTTTGTCCGCAACTCACTACCAAAGGCCGATCAGTAGTGCTTTCCCAACTGACGTGTTGGCATAAGACATGAGACAGGCAAACAAGGAAAAATCACCCATGAAAAAAATACCCTATGCAGTAGGCTCTTTTGAGCAAATACAAGAGCAGGGCTATTATTATGTGGACAAAACCCGTTATATATCAGCGCTTGAAAACTGGCAGGCTCCGGTATTCTTACGTCCCCGGCGTTTTGGCAAAAGCCTTTGGTGCGCCACTCTTGAATGTTATTACGATATAAACCGCAAAGATAAATTTTCCTCGCTTTTTGGAAACACCTGGATAGGGAAACATCCGACACCGCTTAAAAACAGTTTTATGGTGCTGAGATTAAATTTTTCTGTGGTTTCAGTCAGGCCCGATATCCGAATCATTGAAGAAAATTTTACAATAACACAGGGCGCATCCCTGCAAACCTTTTTGTCAAGATATGCTTCATATCTTGGCGAGTTAGGGATTATCAGGGAAATGTCCGTTGCCAATCAACTGCAAATCATTATTGAAACAATACATAATCATAGCTTGCCGCCCCTATATATCATCATCGACGAATACGACAACTTTACCAACCAGCTTGTGACCACCCGCAACGACAATTTGTACAAGGCACTAACCACAGGGGACTCTTTTCTACGTTCCTTTTTCAAGGTGATAAAATCCGGCATTGAGACGCAAAGCATCGGCAAGGTCTTTATCACGGGTGTTTTGCCGATTACCATGGATGATTTGACCTCGGGCTTTAATATTGCCGAAATTGTGACCTTAAACAAACAATTGGTAAGTATGCTGGGGTTTACCCATAAGGAAACCCAGGATTACCTGGCCCGGGTGTTTGATGCCCATGGGTTTGATCCCGCCCGTATGCCTGAAATCCTTGGGATCATGGAGAACCATTATGATGGTTACCGTTTCCTGCCGGATGTGGAAGAGACCCTTTATAATTCAACCATTGTTACTTATTTTTTAAAAAATTTTGTTTTAAACAACGGTGAAATCCCCCGGGAACTCATAGACGACAATATTAAAACCGATGTGTCCTGGATAGAGCGGCTGACC
>NZ_JQKJ01000002.1 GCF_000745975.1 Desulfobacter vibrioformis DSM 8776
GAAGAGGCAATCTTTCATTAATCCACTTATGTGAATCAACTTTATCCGGTATTAGCTACCCTTTCGAATAGTTATCCCAGGCTTGGAGACAGATTATCTACGTGTTACTCACCCGTGCGCCACTCTACTCAGGACTGCAAGCAATCCCTTTCTCGTTCGACTTGCATGTGTTAAGCACGCCGCCAGCGTTCATTCTGAGCCAGGATCAAACTCTCCAGTTATAATCCTTTACTAAAACTTTTTAAGGTCTGCACTTTAAGCTGTTACGCCCCAAGCGCATTGTCATTGACCCGCTCTTTTCTTTTTCACTGACCAATTTTCAAAGATCAAAAATACTGCTTCAAAAAAAATCTTCCCGGAAAAACTGTTGGGCCGTTCCGTGAAGCCAGAGCAATATCCTTCATTTCCTAACCAATGTCAAATCTTTTTTTAATAAAATTGCATTTTTTTTAAACCTGCCCTGAAACTTCAGGCCCAGGCCGGGGATAAAATATCTTTAACACTTTAAAATATCAGGCAATTTTTTACCTTGTCGCCCCGGGAACCGTATAGGTCTTACACGTTCCACTTGAACAGGTACGCTCCTGGGTATGGACACCCTGGGCAGCATGTCCTGGCGAACCCATGGCATAGTTGGTGGTCGAGACCACCCGCTGGAACTCCTTGGAACTACATTTGGGGCAGGCAACCTCCCGGTCATCCTGTGCCCCCATGACAATCACTTCAAAAAATTCTTCGCATTTATTGCATTTAAATTCATATATCGGCATGTTGATTCCTCTCATACTAATTTAATAGTGTATGAATTTTCATTTCCTAAAACCTAAAACTTAAAACCCCACTCGAAGGACGATAAGTCATCAAATATTAAACAGTACCGGAGTTTGTCAAGACTCCTCTGCCGTGTCAAGAAGTTCCCTGGCATGGGCAAGGGTGGCATCGGTGATCCGGCTGCCGCCAATCATCCGGGCAAGCTCATTTATCCGATCTTCCTGACAGGTCAAGGGCGTGATGCGGGTGGCGGTTCTGCCGCCTGACACCTGCTTGGTTATCCTGAACTGGTGGTTGCCATACCTGGCAATCTGGGCCAGATGGGTAATGCAGATCACCTGTTGAACCCGGCCCAGTTCTTTAAGTTTGAGCCCCACCTTGTCGGACGTAGCACCGCCAATACCGGCATCCACCTCGTCAAAGATCAGGGTCTCAAAGGACTGGCCCCGGCAGAGTACAGCTTTAAGCGCCAGGACAATACGGGACAGTTCTCCGCCAGAGGCTATTTTGACCAAAGGCTTTGCTGCTTCCCCGGGGTTTGGACTGAACAGAAACCGAACCCTGTCCATGCCTGTGGCAGATATTTTTTCATTATCCTCGGTTGCAAGCTCATCAGGGGCAACGCCCGGGTCTGTGGAGAAATCCACTTCAAAGGTGGCCCGGCCCATTTCAAGGGCGCCAAGCTCTGCCTTTGCCAGCCTGGCCAGGGCCAGGCCTTCTTTCTGCCGCCGCATGGACAGGGCCTTGGCCTTTTGGCGAATCAGGGCCACCAACCCCTTTTGTTCCTGTTCCAGCTGTTCTATACGCCCCTCAATCCCCTGGACATCTGCCAGATTTTGTGCCATGCCCCGGTATTGCTCAAATATGGTATCAAGACTGCCCCCGTATTTGCGCTTGAGTCTGGCGATCTGATCCAGGCGCTGATTCACCTGGTCCAGGGATTGAGGGTCCAGATCAATGCCTGCGGCAAAAGATCTGAACTCTGACACCAGATCCTGGATTTCATAGGATATTTCATCCAGACGCCGGGCCATGGCATCAAGCTTTTCATCTGTCCCGCAAAACCGGCCAAACCGGACAGAGATGGCAGAAATCTGCTCCAGGGTCGAGCCGTCCCGGTCATATAAATTATGAATCGCGCCGTTTACGGCTTCAAAAAGCTGCCCGGCATTCTGCAACTGGTCGCGTTTTTGAATCAGTTCTTCATCCTCACCTGGCTGGATATTGGCGGTTTCAATCTCATCCACCTGAAATTGGAGCAGACCCAGTTCCTTTTCAGCCGTTTCCTTTTCGGCCTTTAATCGGGAGATCTCCTTTCTTAAAGGAACAATCTTCCGGTACAGCCCCGCCACATCTTTTCTTAGGTCAAGGGTCCGGGAAAATTCGTCCAAGATATCCAGGTGCTGATCTTCTTTGAGCAGCCCCTGGTGGGCATGCTGACTGGATACACCAGCCAGATTTTCAGTCACCTGTTTTAAAAAATCCAGGGTGGTCTGACGGGCATTGATATAAATTTTGCTTTTTCCTTCGGCAGATACCACCCGCCTGATGATCAGGCCGTCTTCAATATCCATGTTCTGGTCTGCCATGAGCCGGGCGGCATGGGAATCAGGGGCAATGTCAAACACGGCTTCCAGTTCGGCATTGTCCTTTCCGGTGCGTACCAGATCCGCCGATGCCCGTGATCCCAAAAGCAGATTGACGGCCTGGATGATAATTGATTTTCCTGCCCCGGTTTCCCCTGTCAGTACGGAAAGGCCGGGACCGAATTCAATACGCAGATCCTCAATGATCGCAAAGTTTTTTATGACCAGGGCGTGCAGCATAAAATCTCCTTACCGAAGAAACTTGCTTAAGCATGCGGGATTCAAGATTTGGGGGAACCGGATAAGTCATCTTGGGGCGGATCCAGATTCTTTTTCACGGTATCATTGACGGTCTTGTAAACATCCTTGAAAGATTCATGGACGTTGGAAGGCGACAGCCGGCCCATTTCAATGAACTTAACTATAATTTCCTTGGTGGCTCTGAGTATGTGTTCGTCAACGGATTTCATAAATGGCTGAATACCAGAACCGTTTGATAAGGTCAATATTTGACCTGAATTTGTGTTGCCATGTATTGCTAAATGCTTATAATATTGTTTTCTTTTTTAACTTTTCAGCATAAAGGCAGCGGTGCATAATGAACGAAAACCCCATGGACGATAACGACATCCACATGCTTGACCGGGACGGAAAACAGATCATTCTTATCGGGACAGCCCATGTATCCCGGCACAGCGCCCAGCTGGTTTCGGACACCATAGCGTCCCAGCAGCCGGATTCCGTATGTGTGGAATTGTGCAACAACCGTCTGGCAGCCCTCCAGGATAAAGACAGATGGCAGAATATGGATATCGTAAAAATCATCAAGGAAAAAAAAGCGCTGATGCTGTTTATGAATCTTTTGCTGGCTTCTTTCCAGAAAAAAATAGCCGATAAATTCGGCATCAAACCCGGCCAGGAGATGATCAATGCCATTGAGGCCGCAGAAAAAACAGGTGCGGCCATTATCCCTGCAGACCGGGAAATTCAGACCACCCTTTCCCGGATATGGCGGGGCATGGGAGTCTGGGAAAAAATCAAACTGATATTCTCCATGGTGCTGTCATTTGGCCAGTCCGATGACATTGAAGAGGCAGACATTGAAAAGATGAAGCACCAGGACATCCTGCAGTCCCTGCTTTCGGAGATCAAAGAGGATCATCCCATTATCGGGGAAATTCTGATTAACGAACGGGACCAGTTCCTGGCCCAAAGCATTCGAAGTGCCCCGGGAAACAAAATCCTGGCGGTTGTGGGGGCAGCCCATGTGCCTGGAATTTTGAAATATATTGAGCAAGATACCCCCATTGACCTTGCCGCTCTTAAGACCCTGCCTCCCCCCGGCAAGGCAGGAAAGATATTAAAATGGCTCATCCCCGGCCTGATCGTCATGCTTTTCATAGCCGGATTTCTCATGGGGGGCAAAGGCGCAGGAACCGACATGATCTGGATCTGGGTTCTGGCCAACGGTATTTTTGCCGGTATCGGCGCATTGATCGCCCGGGCCCATCCATACACCATTTTTTCATCCGTTGTGGCCGCCCCCCTGACCTCCCTGAACCCCATGATCGCGGCAGGCTGGGTGGCAGGCCTTGTGGAGGCCTTTGCGCGTAAACCCAAAGTGCGTGACCTTGAGGCGATCCCTGGGGATATCACCTCTGTAAAAGGGTTCTGGAAAAATAATGTCACAAGAATTCTTCTGGTGGTGGTGTTCACCAATCTTGGCTCCTCCATCGGCACCATGACAGCCCTGCCATTGATGATCAAACTTTTGTCCTGATATTGCAACGACACTGATTTTAAAGGTATAGATATAGGTATCGGTTATCCGGATTGTTTCGGGTATTGAGTTTTTTTTGATTTCATATCTTAACACAGGTATGTTGATACATTCAAAATGGAGTTCTCAATTTAATGGATATATTTGTAGCCCGCCAGCCTGTATTCACTTCAGATAAAAAAATTTTTGGTTATGAACTTTTATTCAGGCTCAGCCTGGACAATGTGTTCCCAAATATCGACGGGTCAGCAGCCACATCCGGTGTGCTGTCCAATACTTTTTTCTCCTTTGGACTCAATGACATCCTTTCCGGCAAGCCCGGACTGATCAATTTTACCCGGGATCTTCTGCTCAAACAGACACCGCTTCTTTTCCCGAAAGATCATATCATCATTGAGGTTTTAGAAGATATTGAACCTGAACCTGAAATCATTGATGCATTAAAGACGTTTAAATCCCAAGGATTCAGGGTTGCCCTGGATGATTTTATTTATGATCAGAGATTCAATGAAATGATTCAGCTGTGCGACATGATAAAGTTTGATATCATGGCCACACCCTTGGACACCCTGGGCCCGGTTCTTACATTCCTGAAAAATGAACTCAACCATATCACACTGCTGTGTGAAAAGGTGGAAACCCACGAAGAGTTTGAACAGGCCAAAGCCATGGGATTCCAGCTTTTCCAGGGATATTTCTTTGCTAAACCCGAAGTCATGTCACGCAAAGGCCTTTCAGCCAACCAGATCACCAACCTGAAACTGCTAAATGAGATTTCAAAGCAGGAGCCGACCTTGGACATTTTAATAGATATGATTAAAAATGACATGGCCATCTCTTTCAAACTTTTGGCGTTTATCAATTCAGCGTATTTCAGGAGGCCCACTGCCGTAAACACGATCAAGGATGCCATCATCTTTTTGGGTCTGCAGGAACTGAAAAAATTTATCAATGTGGTGGTGGTATCGGATATAAACCCGGACAAGCCCAATGAGCTGATCCGGTTTTCGGTGATCAAGGCCCGAATGTGTGAGCAATGCGCCCATGTCATTCGAACCCGGTTTACGCCGGACGAGTTGTTCACGGTGGGCCTGTTTTCAACCATGGATGCCATTTTGGATATGCCCATGGAAGACATTCTTGAAAAAATTGCCCTGTCTCAAAAAATCAAGGATGCGCTTTTAGGCAAAGACCGCATATTCAGACAGCTCAATGACCTGATCACAAACTTCGAACAGGGACAGTGGAGCCATACCAGGTTTCAGACAGACAAAGATTCTCAACTGATTCAAAAACTGCCCGCATTCTACATGGATGCCTTAAAAATGGCGGATGCCTTTCTTGCCTCTGCCTGATTTCAAATGGATATTACCTTGCGGGATTGGGCGAATTTCTGAATACAGGCCGGATACAGCTCCCACTCCTTTTGCAGTCCTTTTTCTTTAACATCCTCCAGGGTATCTTCATCGGCTATTTCAAATGCCTTCTGCCCGATAATGGGGCCTGTGTCTTCCCCGTAATCAATAAAATGAACCGTGCATCCACCAATTTTGCACCCGTACCGGAAGGTGTCTCCGTATCCGTCGGTACCGGGGAATGCAGGCAGCAGGGCCGGATGGATATTCATGATCCGGTGGCCCAGGGCGCTGGTATTGATCCGGTCAATGAAATAAGGGGTCAGCACCCGCATGAACCCGGCCAGGACCAGCAAATCCATATCATAGGATTCAATATGGTCTAAAAGCTGCCGTTCGGCAATCACCCTGGATTTTATGAAAAACAGGGCTTTTTCATGATTCTTTTCCACATCCACCAGCCGCTGTTTTCCAAGGATCTCTTCGGGGTCAAAATCTTTGGGGAGCAGGCTGTCAAGATCCCGAATCTGCCGACAATTGGCAATGATCCGGGCGTAATCCACCACAAACGTGTTAATGCCTGCTTTTTTTGCCCGTTCCAGGCCTTTCACCCCGCCAACATCTGATCCGGTAAAAACAATTTGCGCATCAATGCGTCCCTGGTCGCAGGCATCAATAATAGCCTGCAGATTGGTGCCGCCGCCGGATATCAATGTGCCGACCTTTAATTTCTGAACCATGATTCCATGCCTTTCACTATTGGTTGCCGTACCCGTTCTGAGCCCCGCAGTCAGGGCATTCCCAGGTAATTCCGTTGCAGGTCATCCCCCACTGGTTTTCATACATGCAGGGCTGACACATGGAAAATCCGCACCGGCACTGCCAGCAAAACATGGCAGTGGCACCGCAGCAATGACATATTTTTGACCGGTTTTGCCGCCGCCGGGACTTCCCGGCGTTGGCCCGTGCCCGGGATTGTTGGGACATAAGACTTCTCCTTTGCTTTAAAAGATAGTATATATGCCGCTAATTAAACAATAATTCAACAGACAATTTCCCTAGGAAGGATATATGGCGGCACCAAGCACTATTTACCTGATCGACGGCAGCGCGTTTTTATACCGGGCCTTCCATGCCATCCGCAGCCTGTCCACGTCAAAGGGGCATCCCACCAATGCCACATTCGGGTTCACCCGGATTCTGCTCAAACTGCTTAAGGACAAGCAGCCTGAATACGCAGGCGTTTTCTTTGATGTTAAAGGCCCCACCTTTCGCCATAAAATGTTTGATGAATATAAGGCCAACCGCCCGCCCATGCCCGAAGAACTGGCCATTCAGATTCCGGACATCAACGCGGTTGTCAAGGCATTGAACATCCCCATTATCCAGAAAACCGGATATGAGGCGGATGATCTTGTGGGCACCTATGCCCGCATTGCCCAGGAGCAGGGATTCAAGGTGGTCATGGTTACAGGGGACAAAGATTTTATCCAGTTAATCACAGATGACTGCACCCTGTGGGACCCCATGAAAGACACCGTCACCGACCGGTCCGGTGTAAAAGAGGAGATGGGCATTGAACCCGGGCAGTTCATTGACGTGTTAGGCCTTGCCGGAGACACCTCAGACAACATCCCCGGTGTAAAAGGTGTGGGCGTGAAAACGGCCATTAAACTGATTGCCGAATACGGTTCCATCAGCAATATTTACAATAATCTGGACCAGCTGAAAAAAAAGAAAAAACTGTATGAAAATCTGACAGCATCCAAAGACATTGTCGATTTAAGCCGGGACCTTGCCACCATTGACCGGCATGTGCAAGTCACCCAGCCCCTGGACGAGTTCCAACTGCAGAAATTTGATACCCGCAAGGCCTTTGAATTGTTCCAGTCATTTGAGTTTAAAACCCTTGCCCTGGAATTTTCCGGAACAACAGACAAATCAAAAAAAAACTATACAATGGTCCACACCGTTGCCGACATGGAGAAACTTTTGTCGGTGCTTGAAACCAAGGAGGTGTTTGCCATTGACACGGAAACCACAAACATTGATCCCATGCAGGCGGATCTTGTAGGTCTGTCCGTTTCATACCTGGATGATACAGGATTTTACATCCCGGTGGGACACACCAATGCAGGCGGGATACAGATGCCTGAAAAAGATGACATCCTTCGGATTTTCAAGCCCTTGCTTGAAAATCCAGACATCGCCAAGGTGGGCCAGAACATCAAATATGACGTCATTGTTCTGGCCCGGTACGGCATTGAGATCAAAGGCATTGTGTTTGACACCATGATTGCCTCCCACCTGCTCAATCCCGGCACCCGGGGCCATGGCCTGGACCGCATTGCCATGAACCTTTTCGGGTACAAAATGGTTTCCTATGAAGAGGTTACCGGCAAGGGCAAAGACCAGATCGGATTCCAGGAAGTCCCTGTTGATCTTGCCGCAGACTATGCGGCCGAGGACGCAGATCTGACTTTCATGGCATATGGGGTATTGAAAAAACAGATTGCGGACAAGGGGCTTACCCCTCTGATGGAAACCATTGAGGTCCCTTTGATCTGCGTTCTGGCAAAAATGGAGATGGCAGGGATCCGTGTGGATGCGGATGTGCTTGACCAAATGTCCCTTGAGTTTGCCGAAGAACTGAAAACCCTTGAGCAAAAAATTTACGAACTTGCCGGCGAAGCGTTCAACATCAATTCCCCCCAGCAGCTCGGGGTGATTCTGTTTGAAAAATTAGGCCTTAAATCCGGAAAAAAAACCCGGAAGAAAACCGGGTATTCCACGGATGTCCAGGTGCTCACCGAACTTGCGGGGACCCATGAAATGCCTGAAAAACTGTTGCGGTACAGAACCCTTGGCAAGTTAAAATCCACCTATGTGGACGCCCTGTCTTCCCTTGTTCATCCGGAGACCGGGCGGATCCACACCTCATTTAACCAGACCATCACCGTCACCGGCCGCCTGTCATCGTCCAATCCCAATCTGCAGAACATTCCCATCCGCAAACCCGAAGGCAAAAAAATCCGGCAGGCCTTTATCCCGGCAAAGGGCTGCATCCTTGTTTCCGCAGATTATTCCCAGATTGAACTGCGGCTTTTGGCCCATTGTGCCCAGGATCCCATTCTCATTGAATCCTTCCAGAACGACGAAGACATTCATACCCGTACGGCCCTGGAAGTTTTCCAGGTGCTGCCCGGTCTTGTCACTGATGAAATGCGCAGCCAGGCCAAAGCCATAAACTTCGGCATCATCTATGGCATGAGCGCCTTCCGCCTGTCAAACGAGCTGGGCATCAGCCGGAAAATGGCAGGCATTTATATTGACAATTATTTCAAGCGTTACGCAGGGGTGAAAACCTTTATTGATAAAACCATTGAACAGACCCGGGAAACCTGCGAGGTATCCACCCTGTTCGGCAGAAAACGCAGGCTGGATGACATCCGTTCCTCCAACGCCAATTTGCGGCATTTTGCCCAAAGAGCTGCCGTGAACACGCCCATCCAGGGCAGTGCTGCAGATTTGATCAAGCTTGCCATGATTAAAATGCACACAGCCCTTGCAACAAAGAGAATGGAATCAAAAATGCTTTTATCCGTACACGATGAAATTATTTTTGAAACCCCTGAACAGGAAAAAGACAAACTCATGGCCATGGCAAAGCAGGTTATGGAAAACGTTACGCCCCTGAAAGTGCCACTGAAGGTCAACTTTGGTGCTGGAGCCAACTGGGCCGAGGCTGAACACTAAAACAAACAAGAGGAAAAACGTGAGTAAGCAGCGCATCGGACTTGTAATAAAAAATGAAGACCACGCCCAGAACAAAGCCTTGGAATTGATCCGGCATTTAGGAGACAGATGCCTGGTCATTGACGCCCAGTCCCAGACGCCGCCACCCATCCCCGAAGATCTGATCTGCATTGTTGTACTTGGCGGAGACGGCACATTTTTAAGTGTAGCCCGGTATATCGGTGATTCGGACATTCCCCTGATGGGCATCAAATTCGGAGAGGTGGGATTTCTTGCCGAGACCACGGAGGATCTTCTTTTCAAGGCGGTTGAAGCGGTATTTAAAGGGGAGTATTTTATCCAGGAGCGCAGCCGCCTCAATATTCGGGTGGTCCGGAACAGTAAGTGCGTCATGGATGAGGATGTGCTAAATGATGCGGTCATTAATAAGGCGGCCCTGTCAAGGCTTGCCTCATGCGCAGTGTATCTGGATGATACCTATCTGACCACCTACCGGGCCGATGGCCTGATCGTGGCCACGCCCACGGGCTCCACAGCCTATTCCCTGGCCGCAGGCGGGCCGGTGGTTTATCCCGAAGTGCCCTCCATTATCTTGACCCCTATCTGTCCCTTTACCCTGACCAACCGGCCATTAATCATCCCGGACCATACCCGGGTCGAAATCAGCCTGAAAGGCAGTCCGGAAGATATGATTCTGACCCTGGACGGCCAGGAGGGCTTTGATATGGATACCTGTGACAGGATTTACATTGAAAAAAGCCGCCACAACGTAAGAATGATCTCCTTTGAGGCACACTCCTATTTCAAGGTGCTGAAGACACGGCTGCACTGGAGCGGGGGCAGATCCTGATAGTTTCTTCCAATGGTTTATTAGGCCCATGTTTTTTATACCCCACACGGGCCGCAAGTCCACAACGAACAATGAAACTAAAAACAGCAACAATGCAGGGCTAAAACGGGCGCCCCAGGCGCTTCGCCCTCTTGTTTCTTGTCTCCGGTTTCTTGTTTCATAGAAAGTAGCTACAGCAATAATCGGTGACTTTGTTAATCTTTAGCTTGAAATTTGAATTTGCGGGGACTTCAAAAGATTCCCCACCTGATATTTTCTTCCAGCTTTCCCCGGGCAATTGTATTTCCAGATCTCCCGAGAGAATTTCCATCAACTCTTTTGCATCTGTGTTAAATTCATAGTCACCGGGAAGCATGATGCCAAGAGTCTTTTTAGAACCATCATCAAAAAGAACGACCCGACTCGTGACTTGACCATCAAAATAAATGTTCGCTTCTTTGATAATTGTTACATTGCTGAATTGTGACATGTATAGTTATCTCCTATTGGTTTGTTGAATATTCGCAATACCGCAAAACTCACCCCGAAAAGGGTGGAATAAAGGAAATTCTCATGGCAATAAATGTTTTGTCAAAAACGAAGACTCCCAAAGGAAACCATGCAATGAGAACACGCCGTGCATTATATCCTCAAACATCGGAAATGTACATTTGCGAATTAGATCAATGCCCGTTATGTGGTGAACAACTGGAGTTGAGTCGTTATTCAAACGGACATAAAATTGTACGGAACCTGTCAACAGATGTTGCTCCCACACCAGAGAAACCCCTCACAACCGATAGGTTGTGAGGGGTTTAAATTTTTAGTTTCCGCTCGATAGGTTATGCGCCTTGCAGCCGGGCAACTTTGTGGGCATGCGCCCCTCTGTCAAGCTGTCCGAACAAGGGGATTCCGTTCAGTGCTATTTAGTAATTTTTATCTGCAAACTCCACCCATCCCCCGGTTTTCACCAGGGTTTTGTCAAACTCTGAGATAGGAAATTCAATTTTCAGTTCTTTGCCGCTGTCATTGGTTGCAAGAAGGGTTTTATTTTCCACATCTATGCAAAGCCGGGCCTTTTTACCGGCGCCCAGTTCAAACAGGGACTGGACCTGATCGTCGGGCAGTTCAATGGCCATCATGCCGCAATTGAACATATTCTGCCTGAAAATCCGGGCAAAGCTCGGGGCAATCACCACATTGATGCCGTTGACTTCCAGCGCCCAGGGCGCATGTTCCCTGGAAGAGCCGCATCCAAAATTTCCCCGGGATACAATCACACGGACATCTTTGAGATCTGTATCAGGGTTAAAGCCATCTAAGACTAAATCTTCAAGCAGGTGGGGCTTTAAAGCGGATTTTGAAATTTCCGTCAGATATCTGGCCGGAATAATTTCATCGGTATTGATATCTGCCCGGTCCAGGCAGAGCATGTTTCCTTGAAAGTCTTTCATAATACCTCCCTAACTTTTAAACCGGTCAGAATTGGTGATCACGCCATGAACTGCGGTGGCCGCAGCCGTGGCCGGGCTCATAAGATGAACCATTCCGCCTTTGCCCATTCGTCCGTTAAAATTTCTGTTGGTGGTGGACGCAGCCACCTCCCCTTCGGCCAGGACCCCGTTGCTCATCCCAAGACAGGCACCGCAGGTGGGATTGGTCACGCAGAATCCGGCATCCATAAAAATTTTAATCAGTCCTTCATCCAGGGCCGCACTAAAAATATCCGGTGTGGCCGGAGAGACAATGGCCCGGACCCCGGGGTTGATTTTTTTGCCCGCTACCTCGGCGGCGGCCTCACGAAGATCCTCCAGGCGCCCATTGGTACAGGAGCCGATGTAAACCTGATCCACGGGCGTCCCTGTCATCTGGGACACCGGTTTAACATTGTCCGGTTTGAATCCAAAAGTCACCATGGGTTCAAGAGAGCTGACATCAATTGTTTTTTTCTTTGCATAGACAGCATCCGGATCGGAACAGAATTGGGAATATTGTGCCAGGGCATCTTCGGGGGTCTGGAACTCATCCTTAATAAACGGCCACAGATACTGCACCGTTGTCATATCCGGCAGACAGATGCCGGAAGTTGCACCGGCTTCCACGGCCATATTGGAAAGGGTCATGCGCTGGTCCATGCCCATGGCATCCACCACGGGTCCTGTGAACTCAATGACCATGTTTGTGGCCCCGTTCACTGAAATCTGACGAATCACCTCAAGAATGACATCCTTGGCATATACGCCCGGCCGAAGGGTCCCGGTAATGTCTATTTTAAAGGTTTCCGGCTCTTTAAAGGTACACACACCCTTTAAAATACCCACCTCCAGATCGGTGGTGCCCACGCCCGCGGCAAAAGCGCCGAATGCCCCGTGGGTACAGGTATGGGAATCACCCATAATGATGGTGAATCCGGGACGGACAAATCCTTTTTCAGGAAACAGGGCATGGCAGACCCCGTTCTGGCCGATATCAAAAAAATCTTTTATGCCGTGACGAAGGGCCCAGTCCCGCAGAATTTTTCCCTGCATGGCGGTTTTGGAATCTTTGGCCGGTGAAACATGATCAATCACCGCCTTGATTTTGTCCGCATCAAACACCCGGTCTTTTCCCCTTGCAACCAGATCCTGGACCGCAATCGGGGTGGTAATTTCATGACAGAAAACCCGGTCCAGGCGCAGTACGCTGACATCCCCGAAGGGTTTGTCCACCAGGTGGGTGTCAAAAATTTTTTCAGCAATTGTTTTTCCCATGGCACTCTCCATTATTTATGATTTCCTTCACCAAAATAATCTTCACCGTCCGCCGGCGTGACAATCCAGTAGGCCTGAAACAGATCATCACCCGTATTTTTAATCACATGGGGTATTTGCGACGAAAAAGAGAGGGCATCTCCGTTACTGATATCGTAGACATCCCCGCCGTAAATCAACTGGCCAGACCCGTTCACCACAATTCCCAGCTCCCGGCCAAGATGGCCGTCATTCTCATCCCCCCGCTGCTGTCCCGGTGAAAGTTCAAGAAAAAAGGCGGTAAAGGAGTGGTTGCCCTTGGACTGGCTGTATCCACTCAGGGTTTCATATTTAAATCCCTTGCGCTGGTAAACCCGGCGCTGGTCCTTTTTTATAATCTCCACCCGGTTCATGGTCTCATAATCTTTAAAAAACTTTTCCGGAGAGACCCCGTAAACTTCAAGCAATTCCAGCAGGGTATCCAGAGACGGGGATATGCGGTTGCGTTCAATCTGGGACAACAGGCTTGAACTGACCCCGGCCTTTAATGCCACATCTTTGATGGTCAGATGCCGTGAATTTCGAATAGCCCGCAGCAACGGCCCCAGTTTGATTTTCATTCATTCCCCAAATTCAGTATTTCTAATTCAAATTAAAGAATACTGAATTTTTTCCAGGTGTCAATACTTTTTAAATGGATAAAAACGCCGATACAGGAAAAAGCCTTTTCGGGCAAACATACGCCTTCCAAAATTAGGCTGTTATTTTTGTATACCCCAAAAGCCCCTGGCGTTGGTATTGTGTGAGTACGGATTCCAGGGCCGGAAGGTCGGACAATTCCACGGCCAGATCATGGGTGATCCGTTCTTTATAATCCGTTCCGGTGATTGTGGTCTTCAAGGCGCTGATGCGGTTTAAAAATGAATCATTCAGGCTGTAATCCAGACAGATTTGGAACGATTGCGTTTTTACCAGCCGGACCAGGGGGGCCTGGTCAACGGCCTCACCCACAGCCAGGGCATAGGCTTCAATCAGCCCGCGAACCCCAAGCTTGACCCCGCCGTAATACCGGGTAACCACCGCTGCAGTACAGGTCATATGATGGGATAAGAGCGTGTTGAGCATGGGCTTGCCGGCCGTACCCGGCGGTTCTCCCGCATCTGAGCAATGGCTGATCTGCCCGGAATCGCCCACTACATAAGCCCAGCAGTTATGAGTGGCGGTTTTGTATTCTTTACAAACGTTGGAAATAAATCCCTTTGCCCCTTCAATGGTATCAACATAGCTGAGCCGGCAGACAAACACGGAGCGCTTTATTTTTATTTCCGCCCGGCGAACGGGATCGGACACAGACCGCCCCACAGAATAAAAAACCGGTTTTTCGCCATCCATAATCATGGATCATGGTATAGTACAAATCAAATTCAAATAAAAGGCCGAATATGGCCGTAAGATTGAAGACACGCTTATCTGGAATGAAGGGTAAAGGCTTTAATCATCTGTTTTCTGAACCTCTGGATATACGATAATGTACCCGGGTCCGGCTCTGATGCCTTTTTATCCCAGTCCACGTAAATCATAGACAAAATTTTATCGTCCACAAATACGGGAAAAATGCCGAATCCCTTTACCAGAAAAGGACTGGCTATCTTTTTCATATACCAGGAAGGAATATGGAGCCGGCAAAACTCTTTTTGGATATCTTTGACAATGATATCGGTTTTCTGGTCGATGGCGTTGTTGAAAATGCCTGATACCGGTTCAATTTTGAATACCATGGCTTTGCCGAATCCATCCGGCCGTTTTTCCCCCCGGACAAACCGGGGCTCCATGGTGTTGGTCTCTTTTTTTTTGATACTGATGACGACCTGGTTAAAATAAAAGCACTGCGCCATGGTGTCGATGAGCCGGGTAAAAATATTATGGATGCTCAGGCCTCCTTCTAACGCCTCTTCCACGCGGCTGATCCCCAGATCCAGTTCCACCTTGTTTTTTATCCCCGGATCGTTCTTAGCGGGTGGGGTTACCACAGGATCAATGCCTAGAATTTCAGCATGCCGAATCACCCGCTCCATGGCTGTGCAGGTCAATTCCAGTGCCTGCCGGGCATCAAAATCCAAAACACCACGGAACTTTTCCACAAGTTTACCTGCAGCGCCAAGGGATATCGCGTCATTTCCCGGTTCAGGGATATTGCATAGCTCATATACAAAGGCACATAGATATCTGGCCTCTTCTTGTGGGGATATCCGCAGCCCCTGTCCCGCAGTCAACGTAACCGGCCGCATGGCCTGGACAATTCTCCGGGGCAAATTAAACTTCAAAGCAACCATCTGTCCGAGTTCAAAATAGGTTAAGCCTAAAATGGTTTTAGCCGCACATTCCCTTGATAGCCGGTCTTCATCCATGGCGACCTCCACCTTGAGGTAAGTATCCGGGTCCAGAAGCGCCACCAGGTATTCTCCCAGTTCATACAACATGGCTGAAACGGGGAAGGCATCCGAAGTTCTGTCGCCCTTTTCCCTTTCAACCTGACTGGCAACAGCACTCCGATGAAGGCTTTTGAGCAGTTTGTCCTTCAAAAGCCGGGAATAGGCCCTTGACTTCAGCATCTCAAAAATTTTAAGTCCGGCTGCCAGTTCCCGGATTTCATCTGTACCCAATATGATCATGGCCTCGGAGAGGGTTGAAATGCCTTTGTCTGAAAACTGCCGGTAAATTGAGGAATTCACAAGTTTCAGCACCTGTGTGGTCAAGCTCAGGTCATTAAGAATCACCCGGGCAATATCCCCTGCAGAGGAATAGTCCATATTCAGTATCTGATTAATATTGTTGACCTGCTGGGAAAAGGTTAAAAACGCCTCCTTGCCCTGCATTCTCTTTATAATACCGCTGAAGTAAACCCGATAATCCCCTGGGTCCGCACGGATGCTTTCCTGAAATTTTTCCGGGGAGTCTTCATCTTTTTCGACCAGTTCATCAATGCAGATAACGTCCAGATCAATACCGGTATGGGAGGAATCTTTGTCACCCATTCATGCTCCATGTTAAAACTTGACTTGAAAATAATAAAAGATCGTTCCTATAATATCACCAAATACACATGACTTAATATTAAACAGTTTGTGTTATCTTTTCAAATGATTTAACCCCCCATCATGGAACCGGAACAGACCATGCACGATTCGTCAGCATCCACAAAAAATGCCCTGGCTGCCAAGCTCCTTAGGATGAAAGCAGCCTTTTCCAACTACAACGTGGTGAGAATGCGCGAGGCGTTGCGTTACCTTTCAGGCCCGAAACTTGAACTTTTTATCAAAATTCCTTTTCTGATCCACATTAACCAGCCGCAATTCCCGGGATATGTGTCCGAATCGCCTGAGGCCTGCGGTATCTATAATTTTAAGCATTCAGGATTTTACAACGCCGTGCTGGACAAAGACAAAGAAGAGATCTCCCGGGATATTCTCGAAACGGAAACGGACATCAAAGATCCCTGTGTCCTTGGTTTTTACCACATCGGCTCCCTGGGGACATTTACCCAATCGGCCCAGTCAGATTTTGATTACTGGGTCATCATTGACAGAACCTGCTTTACGGAACAACGATATTACAACCTTGAAAAAAAACTCAACCACATCGTTCAATTTTCCAGGGACAACTTTGACCAGGAAGTGACGTTTTTCATCATGGATCAGGCCGATATCCGGAAAGACTGCTATGCCGGGTTTGAATCGCCTGAAACAATGATTGCCCCCAAGCTGTTCCTCAAAGAGGAGTTTTACCGGACGTTTCTAATGATTGCCGGCAAGATCCCGGTGTGGACCATTTTGCCGGCAAACATGCAGCAGGGTACATACGACCGTCTGGTTGGACATCTGTTCCGGCAGCCTGAACTGACTGTTTTATTAAAAGATTTCATTGACCTTGGGAAGGTTGAAATGCCGTCTGTCAAAGACATTTACCAGGGCATCCGCTGGCATATCTGCAAATCCAAAGAAGATCCGGTCAAGGCCCTGCTCAAGGCCACCATGATCCTTTCCCACATAACGGACGAAAAAAACAGCGCCATGCTCCTGTGCGACGAACTCAAGCAGAAATTTGCAAAAGCCGGCATTGACGACTGCGAAAGTGATCCATACAAGATTATGTTCGACAGGGTGCTCCACTACCATAAAGTCCATGCCCACGATGGGCTCAAACTTATAAAAAACGCCATATTTCTCAGGCTTTGCAGCTACCCCGAAGTCAGGCTGCCTGAACCGGGATCACCTAAAAAACAATTGATAGACAAATATATCCGAACCTGGAACATCTTGCCCTCCCAGGTCAAAAAACTGATGTCGTATCCAACCTGGCCCGAAAAGGGAAAGCAGCTCCTTGACACAACCTTAATCCAGCGCCTGGCCAGGATGTACGAACAGATCAACACCAAAGGGAAGGCCATTGAAAAAGACCTGCCCCAGGCGGAACAAAGAAATATGAAGATTCTCAACAACAAAGTCAAAGCGCGTCTGAACACGGAATCCGGCAAAATTCCGGCCAGTTCAAATTTTTTGGCCCGACACGCTTTTTCATTTCTTTTGATAAGAAAGAATTCAATGGGAAAATGGATATTGAGCGCCGCGCTTTCAAATACAATCCATGAAAGTATTTTTCACAAATCCGAGGCGTTCCTGGGCCTGATGGGATGGATCATGGAAAACCGGCTTTACCGGAGAAATAAAACCAGTATCAAGATAGAAACCTGGCTTAAGCTATATGAAAGCAGGGATCAAGCCATCTGCGCAGACGCCCTCTACCTGGTCATGCAGCCGGTCGAACCTCTTTTTGACGGCTGTTTTGAACACGATGCCCGGTGGACCAAAATACTGATTCTGCTGGTTTACCCGGATCCGTTCTGCGGGGTGGAGCAAATTGAACTGTTAGCGCTCAATTCCTGGGGGGAACTGTTTCTGGATCAATTGAAGCTTGACACCGATTGGCCCCTGGATGATAGGTATAGAAAAATAGCCGATAAAATTAACCAGTATACCGGGGAAGAGATCCGTCTGTTTTTTTTCCAGATGGCAGCAATCCGGGACCCAAATGCGGTATACGAAATCAAGCAGTTTCTGGCGGATCGTTTTCGGATGCACCGACCGGGAACGCCTGAAAAAAATCGTCCAATGCTGGACAAATTATAGGAATGCATATGACCCACCCGCCAATCCTCACCATCACCGAAGATACGCTGGAGCAGGACAGACTTTTAACTGCCCTGAAAAAGATCGGTTACACCCATATCATAACTGCCGACAGTGCAGACAACGGATGGACCGTATTAAAAGCATCTGACATCGGATGTGTTATTGCCGCCTATGATATGAGCGATATGTCCGGACTGGCGCTGTTGAAAATTTTGAGAAAAGAGGAGCGCCTAGGCGATCTGCCTTTTTTTTTAACAAACAGCGCATTTACCAAAATCAAGGTCATCAAGGCAGGCCAGGCAGGCGTCAGCGGGCTTTTTGTCATTCCCTATGATCCCAAGGCCATGAAAATGAAATTGGCCACAGCGTTAGGAAAGCTTAAAGATCCTGTCATCCACCAGGTCGAGTTAAGTGTAAAAAAAGGCCTCGAATTCATTGAAAAAAAAGAATACAAAAAAGCGCTGGAGTTATTCCAAACCCTGGTCAACCAGAAAGAAAACCCAGAATACTATTACAACATCGGATACATCAAAACAGCCCAGAACAAGCATTCCGAAGCCATCGAGGCCTTTTCAAAGGCAACGCTTCTGGACCGGCTTTTCGTCAAGGCATACAAAGCCATGGCCATGGTATACAAGGCCATGGGGGCCGTTGAAAAGGCTGAAGAGTACACCCGGATCGCAGCAGAAATTTATATGGATACCGATAAACTGGGAAAAGCCGAGGACCTGCTCAATGAGCTCTTGGATTCCGGGACCAATTCACTGAATGTGTTCAACACCCTAGGGGTACTTTACCGGAAAAAGGGTGACATAAAAGAAGCCATGAAACAGTACAAAAAAGCATTAAAAATCCACCCGGACGAGCCTTATATCTATTACAACATAGGCCGCCTTTATCTGGACGCAAAAAACACCACCAAAGCCAAGACCTATTTCCAGGCCGCCCTTGACAAGGACCACGGTTTTGCCGAAGCCAAGCAGGTGATCAAGGCCATTGACCTGGGGATGATCTGATAGTACCCACCCGGAAACAGCCTTTTTGCCCAATTGTGAGCAGAATTTTTGTTCGACCTTTCGTTGAATTCAATCGCGTTCTGACCCCTTGGCCGCTAAATCCATACCCGCATCAAGTGCATTGTTGGCATTAACCGCTACGCCATGAGCACATGTGAAAGGTTTCCGGCCATGTGTACAAGGATGCCGTGGCATTTTTTTCCTGTTTTGGGTCGTTACGGCCCGCAGCTTCCAATCATGGTCCTGATGGCCGGAATATCCTCGGTGGTCAGAACCGCTCCTTTTTTCAATATCTTTTCTCCCAGGGCAAAGAGGTCTTCCCGATTTTCCTTTTTACCGGTATTCAGGGCGTTGAGCGCATTTATATCCCGGGTGAGCCCTGCCGAGACGCAGGACAGGATTTCATCCGGGGCATTGCTTTTCAGATGGATCTCCAGCACCGAGAAGTTGGAGGTGAAGTTCATCAGGGTCCACTCGATGTTGCCAAGGTTACTCCGCTCGTTCCCGGTGAAATCGTCCCAGTGGTCATAGGTTTTTTTGAGCATGACGTTAGCCACGGTTCTCATCTTCAGGGCGATGTCCCGGGACAGGGCCGCGGTTTTTTCGTTCAGAGGCCGGGGAATAGGCGTTTTGACCGGATCTGCATACTTTCCCATCAGTTCCGGGTCCCCGGTCAGGATGGCCGCGCCCAGCTTCAGGCCATTCTGACCCTGGACAAAGAAAGGCCCATACGCCGAATCATCCTGGGTAAGATCCGCCGTAATGGCCGCGATCCCCGATTGGATCTTTTTAAGGAGCGTTTCATTACCGCTGGTGGCGGCGTCAATGCCGAAGACAGCAAAATCCGAGTTAAAGTTGGTCAGGGTGAACTCCAGGTTTTCAAGATGATACTTTTCCTCCTTGGTCAATACATCCCAGTTCCGGTAGCGGTACTGCAGGAGCAAAAAGGACATGTGCCGGAACTTCAGGCCGAAGTCCCTGCCCAGTTCATAGTCCCGGCCCGCAGCCGTCTCCTGGCGTATGATTTTTTCGATGGCGGGAACATCTTCCTCGGTGATGGCGGCACCCAGGTCCATAACGGTCTGGGCGAGATTCATGACCCTGGAAAGAAAGCTTATGTCCCGGTGGCCCAAGGCCTCCATCGCCGTCACGTAGCCGGTGGTTTTTTCAAGGATCCGCTCGAACAGCTCCCGGGTCTCTTGTTCGTTGACCTTGATACCCAGGCCGCCGAAGTTGGAGTTGTAGTTCAGGAGGGTCATCTCCATGTTCAAAAGCCGGGCCTTTTGGGCGGCGTCAAGACCGGTCCAGTTTCGATAGTGAAAGGCCAGGACCGCGTCCGAGATCCGGGCAAAGTTCAAACCGATTTCCCGGGCAAGATCCGGATCGGCATACACGGGCGGTTTGGAAGGATCCGGAGGAACGTCAAAGGACTTGAGCAGGGCCGTTACCTGGCTGGAACTTTTACTGGCGATGGCCGCTCCAAGTTTCATGGACCAGTCGCCCAGGGCCGTGATCCTGGATATTTTTTTTTCGCCGGAGGTTATGATGGCAAGAACCTGGTCCGAGGCCTCTTTCACCCGGTTACCGATGCCGGAGAAAAGGGTGTTGGCATCACCGGTATCAAAGGAGATTCCCGAATCCGTAAAGTCGGTGCAGTAGTTGATCAGGGTCCACTCCACATTTTCGATATGGTATTGCTCCTTTTCCGTGAGATGCTGCCACTGCCCATAGCGGTACCGGACAAAGAGGTCGGAAAGTTCCCGGAGCGATAGGCCGGTCTGCCGGGCCTGTTCTGGGGTGAAACAGATGTTTGAAGACAATACGGGCGTTTGTCTTTGAAACAGGCAGCCCGTGGTGGTGGTCAGACACAGCAGGATGAAACCGATCAGTACGTTTCTCATGGAGTCTCCTTTTGTCAAAAAAAGGGGATGAATATTCATTATCAGCTTGGACTGTTTGTGTTTAACCTGTTATTTTATTCAATTGCAATTAAATTTTTTGATTATGAAACCATCCCCAAAAAAGAGAAATCCATGGGCAGTTTATATAAGGACATAAAAAACGCATTGTCAAAAGACCAGCCTTTTGCCCTGGCCATGATTGTCAGCCATAAGGGGTCCACGCCCGGGACATCGGGCTCCTGGATGCTGGTTCGGCAGGATAAAACCATTGCCGGCACCATTGGCGGCGGCCTGGTGGAAGCCAAGGTCATGAATGCCTGCGTGGGCATGATGGATAAAGCGCAGTCCCAAATTAAGGCGTTTCATTTGGACCAGGCCCTGAAAGCCGGCATGGACATGATCTGCGGCGGCAGCCTGGGTGTGTGGCTGCGCAGTTTTGTGCCGCCGTTTTCCAAAGAGTTTCTAAACGCCTTTGAAATCATTGCAGAAATTGAGAACAAAGGGGAAAGCGCCCTGGTTATTACCCGGATATCCGGTGATACGGTCCAGGTGCCTGTGGTGCTTAAAAACAGCCACAATGATCCTGGTGCATCAATTTTACCGGAAGATCTGCTGGCAGATGCAGCAGGCAGGGCGTTTTCCGGGCCCGGTCTCTCGTGCCAGGTGTACGGGCAGGACCTGTATATTATTCAGCCGTTGATACCCAGGCAAACCCTTTATATCTGCGGTGCCGGCCATGTGGGATATCAGCTGGGCCAGATGGCCCACATCACGGATTTTTCAACCGTGATCATTGATGACCGGCCGGAATTTGCCGATCCGGCCCGGTTCCCCCATGCCAGGCAGGTCAAGATCGTGCCCGGATTTAACCCGGTTTTTGACGGATTTAATGTGGATGAGAACAGCTATATTGCTATCCTCACCCGCGGACACCTGTACGACCAGATCGTTCTGGAACAAGCCCTTTACACCCGGGCCGCATATATCGGCATGATCGGATCCCGGAAAAAACGGGAACTCATTTACGGCAATCTCATGGACAAAGGCATATCAAAGCAGGCCCTTGACGCGGTTTACTCCCCCATCGGCACGGCCATTAAGGCACAAACCCCGGCAGAGCTTGCTGTCAGTATTCTGGGAGAACTGATACTTGTGCGCGCAACACACAAGAAAAGCTAAAGGGGGGCGCCGGTGACAGGTAAATCTTGGCAGGGTGATACCGTGGGCCCTGTAACGGATTTGGGCCCTGCAGGGCCTGGCTCGCCTGTGTCTGCCCTTATCCTTGCCGCAGGTTATTCCTCGCGTATGGCACCGGCATTCAAGCCTGTGCTGCCTCTGAACGACACCCCCATGGTCTGTGCCGTGATTGATCTTTTTTATGGTGCAGGTGTCCGTGACATCGTGGTGGTGGCCGGGCATAACCATGGGCAGGTGAAGTCAGCCGTGAAAAATACGCCTGCCCGGGTGGTGGTAAATTCTGATTATGCCCTGGGCATGTTTTCCTCCATCCGCACCGGGGCCGGGGAAATAGACCCGGAAAGCCAGGGCTTTTTTCTTCTGCCCGTGGATATCCCCGCAGTTCGGCCCTCAACCCTGGCGCGTATCAAAGCGGCTTTTTTGAAAAGGCCTGAACTGCCGGTCGTCCCCTGTTTTAACGCAAAAACCGGCCATCCCCCCCTGATTCCCGGCCCAGCCATTGAATCCATCATGCATGCAGGATCGGACAACAATCTTCGGGACATCCTTTTTGCCAAAGCATATACCTGCCTTGCCGTTCATGACCAGGGCATTCTCATGGATGCGGATACGCCAGAAGGGTATGAGGCGGTTAAGGAACAGTTTGCCAAAAGACTAATGCCGAACCGAACGGAGTGCCTGTCCATGATTGGGGCGGAACTAAGCGGAGAACAAGAGATCAAGGCCCACCTGCTTCTGGTGGAAAAAACAGCCATGGCCCTTTACAACGCGCTGCTTCCGGCGTTGTCCGGCCTGAATCCGGACCTGGTCCGGGCCGCAGCCCTGCTCCACGATATCAAACGAAAAGTTTCCCGTCATGACCGGGCCGCAGAAAAATTTTTGCTGGATATGGGATTTGCTGAACTCGCCGCTGTTGTGGGCGCCCACATGACCCTGGAAAATCCCGGAGAAGAACCCGGGGAAAAAGAGATCGTCTATTTTGCAGATAAAGTATGCGCCGGTGCCTGCCTGGACCTGGATTATGAGTCCAGATTCCGGCGTAAAGCCCGGGATTACCCCGAAGCCCGGGAAAGGATAAAACAGCGCCTTGAAACTGCACGGTACATACATGCCCGGATCAGCGCAATTACCGGCCGATCTGTTAAACAGATTCTCGGCTGACACCCCCCTTGTCTGTCTGATGCGCCACGGTCAGATTCTGGAGACAGGCGTTAAGCGCTTCATCGGCCGGACCGATCTGCCGCTCAATGCCCATGGGCAGGCCCAGGCCAAGTCCTGGCAAACTGTTTTTCACCACATTCAATTTAAAAGAATTTATGTGTCAGGGCTTTTGCGCACCCGGCAGACAGCCGCATTGTGCTGCCCGGGTCAGCCCGTGACAACAGATGCCCGTCTCAATGAAATTGACCTGGGTGACTGGGAAAATTTAAGTTTTGATCAGGTGAAAAACCGGTTTCCTGATGCGTTTGCACAGCGGGGCCGGGATATTTATCATTTCCGTACCCCCGGCGGTGAACGCTTTAAGGATCTCAAAGCGCGGGTTGTTCCGTTTTTTGAATCCCTGTTTTCCCCTGCCGCGCCCCTGCCCGGGCCTGTGCTGGTGATCGCCCACAGCGGGGTGATTCGTGTGATGTCCTGCCTGTGGTCGGGGCAATCCTTTGACCGCCTGCCGGCACTTAAACCGCAGTATGGACAGGTCTTTGTGCTGGGATACTAGGCAGGTTTTAACTGCCTTTTAATGCCATATTTAGAACAGCAATTCTAACTATGGAGAAACCCCTTCTTTTCAAAATAGCCACTTAACTTTTTTGGTGTTCAGGGTTAAAATGAATCGCTTTAGGGTCGTATGTATAATATAATTATTCAAATAAGGACAGATCTTTGCTTCGTGGCCTCATAACTGCGTTTATAATAAATGAGGCGAAGCATGGCGTTAGCCGTAGCGAAAGGAGAAATTACCTCCCCATTCCCTCTGGCCACGCAGATCCAGATAGACTCGGCCCATGGCCGATGACTTTAATACTATGGTGCCAGCTGGTAGGACTCCAACAATACCATATTTTGCGGAGATGATATAAAGATGAATGACAAATTCATGGAGAGCCTTATAGAGCAAAATCCCGATGCAATAATATTTGCCGATACAGAAGGGACGATATGTGTATGGAATATGGCGGCTGAACGTATTTTTGGATTTAGCAAAGAGGAAGCAGTCGGATCAAACTTAGACCTTATAGTTCCAGAAAACTTACGAGAGGCTCACTGGCGCGGATATAAACAAGCCATACGAATGGGGAAAACTAAGTATGCCGGTAAATTCCTGCCTACGAAATCTTTGCATGCAAACGGGACTGTTATTTACGTTGACCTCGGTTTTTCTATTGTTTTAGATTCCGCAAAGAATGTTATTGGAGCGCTGTCAAGCGCGAGAGACATTACCACGAGATATAAGGAAGATCGGACGATTAGAAAGAGGTTGTCCGAGTTAGAGAAGCTCTGATATAGATAAGTTTCAATTTAAGTGAAGCCGTGTTCTAAACAAGCGGCCCAAGCATCTCAATAAATTTTCTGTATGTTATAAAAAGGCGTGAGGTTCAAAATGAGAAAAATTATCAAACCTGTAATTTTTATTTTTATCGGCATTATTATCGCCTTTCCTGTATTCAGCCTGACCTATTATACAATGGCGAGAACATCAACGCCCGGATTCTGCGCCTCCTGCCACGAAATTCAGCCCGCATTTAACGCTTGGAAGACCTCTACCCATGTAAACAACGCCCAGGGATTTGTCGCGGATTGTATGGACTGCCACCTGCCTGCCCCGCAGGATACAATCAACTTTTTTTATACAAAGACGATCCACGGCATCAAAGATATATTCGTCCATTTCGCCTATGGGACCTATGATCGGGAAAAGAGCCGTAATCATGCCTATGAAACCTTTAAAAATGCGCAATGCCAGAAATGTCACCGTAATATTTTGAATATCCCGGATAAAAGAGGAGCCATGCTGGCCCACCGGACAGTTTTATACCCCAAAAAAGGATATGAAAAAAAATGCGTAGACTGCCACAGGAATCTGGTTCATGTGGACAGTGAAATATATAAGTACAAACAGAAACAGGTGCCATACAGAGGATTGGGAATATAGGATTTATAAACCTTGTAACGGTTACAAATAAAAGAAGGGGGTTCCATGAAGAAAAAATTAAGCGCATTGCTAACTGGTGTATTTATCACCGGCATATCCGCATCCACAGTTTTATGTTCGGATGTCCAGATGAATATACCAAAATCAAAAGAGTTTAGGATTGAGCGGTCCATGTCACCCGAGGCCATGGCATGTATCGAATGTCATAAAAAACAGCACCCGGGCATCTTCTCTGACTGGGCGGCCAGCCGTCATGCCAGCGCCAATATTACCTGTTACGACTGCCACGCTGCCGAGGCTCATGATCCGGATGTCAGTCAATCCCATTTTAAAGAGTACGAGGCAAACGATACTAAATACGGGCAGAAAAAATACATGGTTCCGGTTTCTGCCGTGGTCACCCCCAAAGACTGCTCACGCTGCCATCCGGATGAAGCAATGCAATACAGCAAGAGTAAACACGCAAACACCCTCGAAATTATCTGGAAAATAGATCCATGGCTCAACGATGGCATGAACAGTGACTTTGAGCGGGTAAACGGCTGTTACCATTGCCACGGCACCATTTTAAGCCTGAAAGACAAAGAACTTGATCCGGCAACCTGGCCCAATGTCGGCGTGGGAAGGCTGAACCTCGACGGCAGTAAAGGCAGTTGCAGCAGTTGCCATACAAGGCATCGTTTTTCTGTTATGGAGGCCAGAAAACCCCAGGCCTGCGGGCAATGCCACCTTGGTCCGGATCATCCCCAGATTGAAATCTTTACAGAATCAAAACATGGTGATATTTACGATGCCTTTGGGGACGAGTACAACTGGACCGCAGCGCCGGGCACTTGGAGTCCTGGTGTTGATTTCAGGGGGCCAACCTGTGCCTCATGCCATATGTCCGGTGCCGGTAGTGTAATGACCTCCCATGATGTCACTGAAAGATTGTCCTGGGAATTGCAAGCCCCATTGACAGTCAGGCCCGAAGACTTCAAACCGCTTCCAGCCCAGACAAACTGGCAGGAAGAGCGGACTAAAATGCAGGAAGTCTGTATGCAGTGTCACGGAAAAAGGTGGACAGAATCCCACTACAGCCAGATGGATCAAACCATCAAAGAATATAATGAAGTATATTTCATACCTGCTAAAGCCAAACTTGACGAACTCTATACAAAAGGCCTGCTTGACAAAACCCGTTTCTTTGATGAACCCCTTGAGGTGGAGTACTATGAACTATGGCACCACGAAGGGCGCCGGGCAAGGATGGGGGCTGCGATGATGGCTCCGGACTATTCGTGGTGGCACGGATTTTATGAATGTAAAAAACGCTTCAATGCGTTCATGGAAGAAGCCAATCACCTGATTGAAACCGGTAAAAAATCCTACAAAGCAGAAAACTATCCAAACGCCACCGGAAACAGGACAAAACCACCTGAAATTTTCAAACAATAGTTAACGCAAAAAATAAATGCAGCCGCTCAAATTAATTTGAGCGGCTGCATTTTGATTGGTTTTATAAACTAATTGCCTGCCATCATGGCTGCAATATCAGCATCAACCTCACCGATGAGTTTGATGTCAAAATTTTCAACCAGGACATTCAATACCGCGGGTGAAACAAAACCAGGCAGCGTGGGACCTAAACGGATGCCCTTCACGCCCAGATGCAGCAATGCCAGCAGAACAGCCACGGCTTTTTGTTCATACCAACCGATATCAAAGGAGAGCGGCAGATCATTAATGTGATCCAGCCCAAATGCATCCCGCAGTTTCATGGCGATCACCGCCAGTGAATAAGAGTCGTTGCATTGGCCTGCATCCAGCACCCTTGGAATCCCGCCGATGTCGCCCAGGTCCAGTTTATTGTACCTGTATTTTGCACAACCGGCAGTGAGGATCACGGTATCTTTGGGTAATTTTTCAGCCACTTCGGTGAAATAGTTTCTTTCTTTGTGGCGGCCATCGCATCCGGCCATGACGATGAAGCGCTTGATCGCACCTGATTTAACAGCGTCTACAACCTTATCAGCCAAGGCCAGAACTTGATTATGGGCAAATCCGCCAACGATTTTACCCGTTTCTATTTCAGTGGGCGGTTGGCAGGTTTTTGCCAGTTTCACAATCTTTGAAAAATCTTTGGCACTGCCGTTTGTTCTTGCCGGAATATGAGTTGTGCCCGGATATGAGACAACCCCGGTCGTAAAAAGTCTGCCCTGATATGTATTTTTCTTCTTAATGGGGATAATGCAGTTTGTTGTCATCAGGACAGGGCCGTTAAAGGTTTCGAAATCCTCATTCTGACGCCACCAGGAGCCACCGTAATTGCCTTTGAGGTGATCATATTTTTTAAATGCAGGATAATAATTGGCAGGCAGCATTTCTCCGTGGGTATACACATCAACGCCCGTACCCTTTGTCTGCTCCAGCAGCTCTTCCATGTCTTTCAGATCGTGGCCGGAAATCAGAATGCCGGGATTTGTACCCACACCGATATTGACTTCTGTGATCTCCGGGTCGCCATAGGCCTGGGTATTGGCTTGGTCCAAAGCGGCCATTGTGGTTACAGCCGTTTCACCGGCTTTCATAACCATCGCGACCATTTCATCAACACTCAGGTCCTGGGTGGTGGAAGTTAATGCTTCATACAGAAAATCCCAGATCTCATCTTTAGTGACACCCAGCACAGACGCATGATCCGCATATGCACAGATGCCTTTGAGTCCGATAACCAAAAGCTCCCTGAGAGATCTGACATCCTCGTTTTCAGTTGAAAGAACGCCGACAGCCGCGCCTTTGGCATCAAACTGTGATGTATCATTGGAAAACCAGGTCGCACAGTCATGAAGATCTGACCCGACTTTATCTTTGACGCTGTCGAACAACTTTTTTTTCACTGCCTGGGCGCGGTTGATCCAGTTTACAAGGTCATCATCATTAAAATTGACATTTGTAATGGTTGTGAACAACCCTTCGGCAATAAACTGACCGTTGGACGCCGGGACATTAACGCCTGCGGCCTTTGCTTTTTGTGCAAGAACGGCAATCCCTTTTAAATTATAAATCAAGAGATCCTGGAGGATTGCCGTACTCCCTTTTTTTCCACACATCCCATTAACGGTACATCCCTGATTTTTAGCGGTTTCCTGACATTGAAAACAAAACATGAAGCCTCCTTATTTATAAATTAACTGCTGAATGACGCCTTTCCTTGCACTTGCAGGTACACCATACGTTTAAAGAAGTATAAAAACCTTGATATAGATCAAATTACAAAAAAACGTGTAATAATAAATTGAACAATAGTGCGATAAAAGTTGGAGTGGTGTATTGACTCTATTTAACACATAACAATTTCAGATTAAAGGAAATTAAAATATCCCCGGGTTGATTTTTCAAATGGAAATGAAATCGCAACAAAGATACGCATTTTAAAGCATTAATTGTGTTTTTCTTGATTTGGGTCAAGGATTTTACAGTCTTTTTCAGGCATCTTTTTTTAAGGATCTGAACGGAAGGTTACACATATCTATTATATTGCAGAGGTTTTCCCTGAAAGGAGCGTTATGAAGTGGGCTTGGGATGCTGAAAAAGAAATATCAAAGGTTCCGTTTTTTGTAAGAAAGAAGGTTCGGAAACGGGTTGAGAAGGAGACAGCCGAACGCGGATACGCCATGGTTTCATTGGATCATGTCCATGCAGCACGCAACCGCTTTTTATCCAACATGGAATCGGAAGTTAAAGGATATCAGATAGAGGCCTGTTTCAGCCAAGGGGGATGCCCCAACAGTTGCGTTGAAAAAGATACTTTGACGGCACGGCTTGAAGCACTGCTTGCGGCAGAAGACCTTTTGGGATTTCTGCAAAAAAGCGTTCCGGGTAAGCTCAGATTCCATCATGAATTCCGGATCAGCGTTTCCCATTGCTCCAATGGCTGTTCCCAGCCACAGATAAAGGATATTGGTATCATTGCCGCCATGTATCCCAGGACGGAAGAAACCTTGTGCATCGGATGCCTGGCCTGTGTCAATGTCTGCAAGGAAAAGGCCGTTGCCCTGTCCAATACTCCCTTTCCCCTGATTAATACCCGGGCCTGCCTTGGCTGCGGTGCCTGCGTTCGCTCCTGCCCCGCAGGTTGCCTCCTATCCGGAGAGAGGGGATACCGTGTTCTGCTCGGTGGCCGGTTAGGCCGCCATCCCAGGCTTGCCCGTGAGCTGCCACACCTTTTTACCGAAGGTCAGGTTCTTGAAGTGGTCAGGGCCTGTCTGGCGTATTACAAAAAGAACAGCCGGACAGGCCAAAGGTTTTCCGCCCTGCTGGGCGACAACGATATCCCCCGGGACATACGCCAAGCCGTTTTGCCGCAGTAATTTGTTTTTCCCACCGGGCTATTTCATCAGATTGGCGGAGCAATGGTGACGATGATCCGCATTCTGGTGTCCGCCATTACCCCGTGGGGCTCCCTGATTTCCGAAATCAGGATGTCCCCCTTATTGGCTGGAATCTTTGTATCATTCTCCCCCAGAAACCATCCCTTTCCCTCAAGAACCTGAATGGACAATTCCCCGTCCAGGTCGTGGGAATGAACCGGAAACGTCACTCCGGCATCAAGATTAAAATTGATAATTTTGAAAAATTCTGAAGTTTGAACTAAAAAGAATCTTTTCATGGCACCGGAGTTAAACTCGTTGGTTTCTGTCAGTTTTAAAACCTTCATGGATTATTCCTTAATCTGAATTTTTCCTAAGCGTTGACTAATGGTCTATAACTGAACCACTTCAAAGATGCGGGCGAGACGCCAGCGCTCCCAGGTTAAGTTATTTCGGACTCATTTCTAAACACTTTACCTCTATCTTCCTGACAAATAAATCCATAATGAACCCACACGCAATTGTGTGCGGGTCATATTTATAATTGCTGGCTTGAATTTGTCAGGGGTTTGACATAAAGTCAAATTTTCCTGCAATCGCTGACCAAGGAAGGAGCTCCCATGCAAGTCGATCCCAGACAAGTCGATGACCAAAGCGTTCAGGCCAGGATCTGGGCTGAACGCGACTGGGTTCCCCTGGCCCAGGCCATCGTGGAAAAAAGCTGTCCTGTATTTGGCCTGGATCAGAAAGGGACCGGCCGCCTGACCATGGCCGTGGAAGAGGTCCTCATGCATCTGGCCCGGACTGCAAAGAACACCGAGATCCGTCTGGACATCCAGCCCGGCGGCTGGTATGTGGCGGCCCGCCTTTCCTTTTACGCAGACCCATCGGAACTTTGGGCCATGAATCTCACCGCCGTCCCCATGAAGGGGGACACGCCGGATCTGGACCACCTGGGACTGGTGCTGGCCTCCCGGATGACAGACCGCTTTGACCTGACCGTCGAGGGAGGCCGTGTGCAGCTGACCCTGCGCCGTGATCTGCCCTATCCAACGGTGACGGCCGAACCTAGGCCGCGCATCGTTCCCAAGGGCCCTTTGACGATTGTTTTTGATCCGGACCCGGACCTTGTCAAGGCGGCCTGCATCCGGGCCTTGGGCCTGTACAGACCCGAGCAGCTTCATCACTCATTTTTCAAGCCCGGCAAACTTGCGGACATGGTGGCCAGGGGCGACATGGCCATGGCCGTGGCCTTGACCAAGACCTTGGAACCGGCCGGGATGGTCTGCTGGCAGGGCAACTCCGGTATCACTTTTTTCGGCCCCTACGCCTTTGACCAGGCCAGGGAATCTGCCAAGCTTCTTATCAATCACCTGATCCAGCGCGTGGCCAGAACCGGTGCCAAGGGTATGTTTTCAGGCCTGGCCACCCAGGAGCTGCCCCCGGGGGATTTCGAAAGCCTCGGGACTTACGGGCCAGGCAGCAAGACCACGGAAACCCGGGTCTGGTACCGCCACCTGGGAGAAGATCCCGGCACATCGGTCTGGTCCCACCCGGACCTTATACCCTTTCTGGAAAAAACCTATCCGCCCCTCTGGCTCATGCGGCAGATCCGTCCCACCCAGGATCTGGGAGAACGGCACCCGGAACGGTCCGTGCTCTCGGCCCGGCTCAGGCCGGAGATTTCCGAGGCCCTGCTGGTGCCCCTGGTGGGCGGCCGGGACATGGCCGGCTGCCTTGCAGATCATGTGGCGGCCCTGCAGGCCGAAGGGCTTGACCGTATCCTGTTCCAAACCGATTTGTCCTCGGGCTGGCAGGCTGCCCTGGGCAGGGCCGCCCTTGATGCAGGATTCACCCCGAAACTGGTGCTGCCCTACGGCGGCAAATCCGATATCCTGGTATTCCAGTATGAACGCGTTTGACGCCCTGAGTCTTGTCCCGGCCCATGTCCGGGATTTTTCTCCGTACTATCCCAGCAAACCGGATACCCTCCTGATGCGGCTTTACGGAGTGAGCCGTCTCCACCGGCTCAACAACAACGAAAATGCCCTGGGGCCACCGCCCGAAGTGGCGGCACTATTGGCGGACTTCCCGCCCGGATCCGTGCCGGTCTATCCCAACGGCGACTGCTATGACCTGCGGTGCGTCCTGGCCGAAAAGTTCCACAAGACCGGGAATCAATTCCTCGTGGGCAACGGCTCCTGCGAGGTCATCTCCTCGGTGATCAAGGCCTTGTGCACAAAAGGGGACAACATCATCACCGCGGACAAGACCTTTGCGGTGTACGAATGGGTGGCTGAATTCTCAGGTATAGAGGCCCGGCTGATTCCCCTGCGGGACCATGCCTTCGATCCCCAGGCCATGCTGGACGCCATGGACGACCATACCAAAATCCTCTTTGTCTGCAACCCCAACAACCCCACGGGCACCTATTGGGACCGGGCCACCATGACCGACTTTCTCAACCGGGTGGACAACCGGGCCGTGGTGGTCATTGACGAGGCCTACTTCGAGTACGTGGAGGAGGCGGATTATCCCGACGGCATGGATCTCATGGAGACCTATCCCAACGTCGTGGTGTTCCGCACCTTTTCCAAGATGTACGCCCTGGCCGCCCTGCGCATCGGCTACCTGAGCGCCCCGGAGCCTGTGGTGGAACTGATCCGCCGCACCCACATTGTCTATTCGGTGAACACCCTGGCCCAGCAGGCCGCAGCCGCAGTCCTGTCCAACGACGGTACCTTTATCGCCGCCACCCGGGAGATGGTGAAGACGGCCCGGCAGCGCCTTTGCGCCCTGTTCGAAAAATTGAAGCTCGAATACGTGGCCAACCAGGGCAACTACGTCATGGTCCGTCTGCCGGTCTCCGACACCCTCATGTACCGTAAACTCATGACCCATGGCATCATGGTTCGCACCATGACGGGTTTTCGCTTTCCCAACTGGATCCGTATCTCCCTGGTTCAGCCCGAGGTTATGGAACCCTTTTGCGAAGTTTTCTCCCGGATCGTGGGGGAGATCGAACCTGTGTTTCAGCCCGGGGAGGCCCTATGAACACCTTTTTAAAAACCGGTCCCCATGGAACTGCCCATCCGGAAACCGCTCCCCCTCAGATCGGACTTTCCCAACCCCGGCCCGACGCCGCAGCCAAGATAAGGGGGACGGAAAAGTTTACCATTGACCTGCCGGGCAAGGACGACCTCTGGGCCGGGGTCAAGCGGGCCGGCATCCCCCATGCCCGGCTCATATCCATTGACACGGAAAAGGCCCGGGCCCTGCCGGGCGTGGCAGCGGTTCTCACCCACCAGGATATCCAAGGATCCAACCGTCAGGGCGTGGTGCGCCAGGATCAGCCGGTCCTTGTGGACGACCGCATCCGCCACTGCGGGGACGCCCTGGCCCTGGTGGTAGCCCGGGACAAGACTGCGCTGGGAAAGGCCCTTTCCCTGATCACCTTTGAGGCCGAGGTCCTGCCCGGGATCTTCAGCATCGAGGAGGCCCTGGCAGAGGGCGCTCCCGTCCTCCACCCCGACCACGAAACCGGGAATATCCTCCTGGCAGGGGCCCTGACCCAGGGGCAGGGGCTTGACGCCTTTAAAGCGTGCGCCTGGGAGGTGACGATTTCCCTGACCGTGCCGGTCCAGGAGCACGTGTGCCTGGAAACCGAGTGCGGCCGGGCGATTTTCAAAGACAACAGGCTTTTCATCACGGCCTCCACCCAGACCCCGTTCCGGGACCGCAATGAAACCGCCCAGGCCCTGGGGCTTTCCCAGGACCGGGTCCAGGTGACAGCGCCGTTTCTGGGGGGCGGATTCGGCGGCAAAGACGGTATTACGGTTCAGACCCTCCTGGGCCTGGCTGCCCTGGCCTGCCCCGGGAAGCATGTGGCCATGGTCTGGGACCGGGAGGAGAGCTTCATCGCCTCCCCCAAGCGGCACCGGGCCAACCTCTCCTACCGCCTGGGACTTTTGGCGGACGGCAGCTTCCACGCCCTGGAGGCCAGGGCTGATTTTGATACCGGCCCCTACGACCACCTGGGCGGGGTAGTCCTGGCCCTGGGCCTGGAACATGCGGGTGGCCCTTACGCCATTCCCCACACCCACATTGAAGGCCGGGCTGTCTATACCAACAACCCGGTGGGCGGGGCGTTCAGGGGGTTTGGCGTGCCCCAGGTCACGGCGGCCATGGAACAGGTCGTGGACCTGGCTGCCAAAAGAGTGAATCTCTCCCCCATGGAGATCCGCCTGAAAAACTGCCTTACCCGGGGCCAAAAAGCCCCGGCCGGCAATACCCTGGCCCGGTCCACCGGCATCCGGGAATGTCTTGCAGCCGTGGCTGCCCATCCCCTGTGGCAAGGGGCTGGTGCCTGGCTCAAAAAAGCCCCGGCCCATACCCTGCGGGGATGCGGCCTTGCCTGCGCCATGCACGGCATGGGGTTCGGCCCGGTGGTTCCGGACGTGGCCCACGCCAAGCTGGAACTGACCGCCCAAGGCCGGTTCAGGGTCTATTGCGGGGTTTCGGACATGGGCCAGGGCAACGCAGCAACCTTCCTGCACATCGCAGGGGACCTGCTCTGCCAGCCCATAGACAATATAGACCTGATCCTGCCGGACACGGACCAGACCCTTCCCTGCGGATCATCCTCGGCCAGCCGCACCACCTTCACCTTTGCCCACGCCCTGACCCGGGCCGCGGCAACCTTAAAAGAACGGATTGTCAGACGGGCCGCAGACAGCCTCATGGTGGATGACCCCGAAGAATTCACCCTGGTCCCGGGGGAGCTGCGGCATCTCACCTCGGGCAGGGCCTTTCCCCTGGCCGTCATGGCCGGCTTCATGAATCCGGACGAACGAATGGCCGTCAGCCGGTACCGGGCACCCACGGCCCGGGACCATGTCACCGACAATAAGGCCCTTAAGATGCACGGGGTCCCCCATGCGATCTTTTCCTATACTGTCCATTTCGCCCGGGTGGAAATCGACACCCTCACAGGCGGGATCCGGGTGGACCGGTATCTCGCGGCCACGGACTGCGGCCGCCTCATCAACCCGGCCCTGGTCGAACAGCAGATGCACGGGGCCATTGCCCAGGGTCTGGGCTATGCCCTGTTTGAGGACTTTCTGACTGAAGGCGGGCAAACCCTGACCCGGGACTTGTCCACCTACATCATACCCGGTGCCCTTGACCTGCCGCCCATGGAGCTGATCTCCGTGGCCACCCGGGAGCAGGACGGGCCCTTTGGCATGAAGGGGGTGGGAGAGGTGGGCATTGACGCCCCCCTGGCCTGCGTGGCCAACGCCGTGGCAGATGCCTGCGGAAAACGGCCCGGCACCTGGCCCCTGACCCGGGTCAGAATGCTGGCACTTTTGAAAGAGAAACCATGAAACTTGAATTTACGCTGAACAGCGCAAAGGTCACCGTGGAAACCGCTCCGGACCGGCGCCTTATCGACCTTTTAAGGGAAGACCTGGGGCTGACCGGCACCAAGGAGGGGTGCGGCACCGGGGAATGCGGGGCCTGTACCATCCGGGTGCAAGGCGAAACCAAACTGGCCTGCCTCATGCTGGCAGCCCAGGTCCAGGGCTGTGACGTCGTCACCATCGAAGGCCTGGACCCTGCGGGCCACCACCCGGTCCAGGAGGCCTTTACGGGGTCCGGGGCCGTCCAGTGCGGCTTCTGCACCCCGGGCATGATCATGAGCCTGTCTACCTATCTTGCCGCCCATCCCGACCCGGCCCCGGAAAAGATCCGGGAGGCTGTTTCCGGAAACCTGTGCCGGTGCACCGGCTACCAGAAAATCGTGGATGCCGGCCTTGCAGCGGCCAGGGCCCTGAAGGAGGCGCATCGTGGCTGACGTCCTGTTTCCTGTTTCTCTGGACCAGGCCCTGGACCTTCTGGCCAAGACCGAAGCCCCGGCTGTCCTGGCCGGCGGCACAGACCTGCTGGTCCAGGTCCGGCAGGGGAAAAAGACCCCGGGTATCTTTGTTTCCCTGGACCGGATTGAAGGGGCTCAAGAGATCCTTGAAACCGAAACCGAAATCATCATCCGGGCAGGCGCTCCCCTGGCCCGGATTATGGCGCACCCGGCCATCCGGGACCACGGCAGTGTCCTGGCCCAGGCCCTGGCCGTCCTGGGCTCCCCCCAGATCCGGAACATGGGAACCCTGGGAGGCAACATCATGACCGCGTCCCCGGCCGGGGACAGCCTGCCGCCCCTGTACGCGCTGGATGCCCGGGTGCAACTGGCAGGCCCCGAAGGCTTCCGGCGCATGCCTGTCCGGGACTTTATCCAAGGTCCAGGCAAGACCGCCCTGGCCCCGGGCGAAATTCTATGGCAGGCGAATTTTACCAAGCCTGCACCCGGCACCTGCCACTGGTTCGAAAAGGTGGGGCAGCGCACGGCCCTGTCCATCTCCATGGTCAGCCTGGCGGCCCTGTTCCGTCCGGATCCGGACGGCCGCGTCTCCAAGGTGAGCCTGGCCTGGGGCAGTGTGGGGCCGACCATCGTGGAAAGCCCCGAGACAGAAACGTTCCTCCTGAACAAGCCCTTGACCCGGGAAGTCCTGGCCGGAGCCGGGGACCTTGCCAGGCAAGCCGTACGCCCCATTTCAGACATCCGGGCCACGGCGGATTTCCGGCGCCAGGTGGCCGGAAACCTCTTGATGCGCCTGGAAACACCAGCCAAGGGAAAACGGTTAACCAGATATTGAAAAAGAGTGCCCCCTCACCATCGTGTCATCCTAAACGGATTGTCATTACCGGCATGTCGGTTATTTCGACGCTTGGGGACGACCTTGGAGCATTCCATGCCAATCTCCTCCGGGGAAAGTCAGGGATCACCGCCTGGAAAGCGCCGGTATCCGGGTGTTTCTCCCGAATCGGCGGCGATATGTCGGCATACGACATGGGCGCCAAGTTGTCATCCTTGGGCCGTATCCTTCCCACCGCGGTGTTCCGTCGTCTGGGCAAACTTGTTCACCAATCCCCCCGGGCCACCGGCATCGGTATGCTCATCGCCGGCCAAGCCTTTGCCGATGCCGGTCTGTTCGGGGTAAAAATACGCCCGGAACGCCTATCGGCTATTCTGGCCGGACCTTATCTGTATGATCTCTATAAACAGGCCAACTGGCTTGCCTTTGCTTCCGATCCCGATGACAGCGACGTTGCCCTGGCCCTCAAAGAGATGGATACGGATGCACTGGCATGCATCATGGAAGTCCTCGGGATCAACGGCCCCTGTTTCAGCACGGGCGGGGCCTGCGCGGCTGGCAACATCGCCCTGCGAACCGCCATGGACGAAATTCGATATCACGGTTCCTCTGCGGCGCTGGTGGTTTCCGGTTTTCACGAACTCACGCCCGCTTCACTCCATTCCCTGGCAAGGATGGGGGCGCTTTCCCTGGACCGGTTCGATGCCGAACCAGGCCGTGCGAGCCGGCCTTTCGCTGCCGACCGAAACGGCTTTGTCCCGGCCACGGGTGCCGCCGGTCTGGTCATCGAGGAACTGACCCATGCCCTGGGACGGGGCGCGCGGATCTATGCCGAGGTATTGGGCGTCGGCATCAACACCAACAGCTCCCGGAATCCGACGCCCCAGGCAGAGCCCATGGCAAGGGTCATGGAATTGGCTCTTGAAGAAGCAGATGTGGACAAAAATGAGATAGACTACCTGTGCGCCCACGCAACCGCCACGCCGCTCGGTGACCTTGCCGAGGCCAGGGCCATCGAACGGGTCTTCGGGGCCCGGGCCGGGAAACTGAAGATCAACGCGCTGAAATCCATGCTGGGCCACCAACTCGGCGCATCGGCCCTTGTGGAAATGGTGGCATGTGTATTACAAATGCGTAACGGGGTATTGTATCCCACGATCAATATGGAGAGACGCGACCCGGAAATCTCCCTTGACGTCTGTGCAAACCAATGTGTCGAATACCGGCCCGACACCGTGATGAAAAACGCCTTCGGCTTTGGCGGCGTCAACTCAGCCGCCATCTTGAGGCGATATGACTGAAGGACAACCAGATGAAAGGAAACAGAAAATGAAAAAAGAAGAAGTCGTGCAACTGCTCATGAAAAACCTGAAACTGGTCATCCCCGAATTCGAGGATGAGACCGTGGACACCTCCCTTTCCTACAAGGATCTGGGCGTCTCAAGCCTCGAACTCGTGGAGATCGTCGCTGTCACCAGCAAGGAGATGGGCGTGAAGCTCTCTCCCACAGCGCTGGCCTCGGTGAAGACGACCGAGGACCTGACGCAGGTGCTCATGGCGGCAAAGGCGAAGTAATCCCTGGGCCGGAAGAACTCTCGATGTCATCCCGGATGACGTCGAGCAGCTTCCGGCTCTCCTCCGAGAGGAGCTTGACAGAAGAGAAGGCCGGCAGGTCAGAAAGCTTCTGCATGAGCAGCCCGTCCGTGCCGAACCATTGCGGCAGAAACCCTCCGAAGAAAAAGCCTTGCTTCCGCAGCAAAGTGACTGCCTGGCCCGCCCGGGGGTCGCCCAGGTTCACGAAGACCTGGAAAACACAGATCCCCCGGGCCCGGGCCTCTTCCTTCACGTCGTCCAGCCGCGCCTCAAAATCACTGCCCAGCGCAACAAGGGAGAGGCGGAGTACCTGTGCCTCATCAAAATACCGGGCCTCCATGGTCGAGGAGACACCTTGCGGCGCAGGAGGAGCGGAGACGGCCACCTGCCTGGCCAGGGGGATTCGCGCGATGATAGCTCTCAGGATGGCTTCGTATTCGACGGGCAGATGGATCGTGCAGGGTCGGTCGTAAAGGAGCTTGAAGGCCAGGACCGTCGATACCCTGCCGCCGGAGCCATCTCCCTTATGATAGGTTTCCCCCGGCATCACGCCCAGTTCGATGCCTGTATCGGCAAAGCCTGAAAGAGAGGCGATCTTCTGCATGACGAGATGGTTGCAGACCGGCTCCCCGAAGATGAGATCCACATCCACGGTGGGGGCAAGGGTGTCGAAAATGAAATCCTGGATACACATGACCGCCAGGGTGTTCCGGTAGGCGGGGATGACCGTGGCCTGCCCGGTTTCGTAGAGCCGGGGATTGTGAGCGAAGTTCCGGAAAAGGGAGCCGAAGCCGATGATGTCTCCGGTGGTGGTGCGGGCCACGACGCCGATCATGTCGCCGGAGTGGTCCGCGGCCAGGAGCTGTTCCGGAATATAATAGTGGTCAAAGGGATAATGGCCCCCGTAGACCTCATAAAAGCAGCGGGCCACCCCCCAGGCATCCCCGGGTTCCATCCGGTAGATATCAAAATCCTGGTTCGGCTGAACATGATAGTCCTCTTCGGCCAATTTGCGGACAGCCTCTTCCTTGTTCCTGGGAAATTCCTGATTCATATACATTCCTTTCTATTAAGTTCCGTTGCAGCCGATCCCCCCGGGTAGGGACCATGTTTTTCGTGTACATAGGCCAAAGAATCCGCAATGGCCCGGGACGTGATCTCCAGATCTTTCCCGCTGTGGCGGTGGCAGAGGTAGGCATGGTGGTGGGGAGACATGAAGATCCCCCGGCGGATGAGCTGGGTGTAGAAATCCTCCTGCCGTTTGAGGTGCAGCCCTCCCCTGTCCCGTTTAAAGGTAATGAAGAACAAGGGCGGAAAACCGCTCAGTTCTGCCCCCACTTCGTACAGGCTTAAATGGTTTTTGATTTTTTGAAAGAAGCGCTCCCCCTTTTCCCAGAGGCTTTCCACGACCCTGTCCCGCTCCAGGATCTCCAGGGTCTTGAGGGCCGCGGCCATGCCGTCGCTGTTGGGGAAAAAGGTCGCGGAGATGAAGGTGTCCCGGGCCGCCGCCATCATCACCTCTGCTTTGCCGGTAATGGCGCTGATGGCGTAACCGTTACCCAGCCCCTTGCCCAGGACGCAAAGGTCGGGCACGACGCCGAAGCGTTCCTGGGCCCCGCCCATGGCAAGCCTGAAGTTGGTGCGGATCTCATCAAAAATGAGGACCACGCCGTAGCCATGGGCAAGCCTGCGGACCCCTTCCAGGAATCCCGGCTGGGGTCCTTCCACCTTGCGATGGCTGGGATGGGCGATGGGGGTCATGATGATGGCGGCTGTCTGGTCGCCGTGTACTTCCAGCAGGGCCCCAAGCTGATCCAGATCATTGTAGCGGAAGTCAAAGACATCCTCGTATAGCTTTTCCGGTATGCCGCCCTTGAGCTCAATGGCCCAGTCATGCCAGCCCAGGTAGCCGTACCGGAGGACTTTGGTCCGGCCGGTGTAGGCTCTGGCGATACGGATGCCCGCGGTGGTGGCGTCCGATCCGGTCTTTAAAAAGAGGCTCTTTTCAGCGCAGGGGATCAGCGCCCGCACCCTGGCCGCAAGCTCGTTCTGACATGGCTGGGTAAAAGTCAGGCAGAGCCCTTTTCCGGTGAGCTGCCGAACCACTGCGTCATCGACCTCTTTTTCCCGGTGGCCCAGAAGGATCGGTCCGTAGCCGCAGAGGAAATCAATGAATTCGTTCCCATCCACGTCAATGATCCGGCCCCCCTGACCGGACTCGAAGAAGATCGGGTATTCGCCGGGAATGAATTCGTCGGGCTTCCGGGCGTACATGGTTCCCCCGGGAACCAGGGCAATGGCTTCTTCATAGAGTTCAAGGCTTTTTGACAGATTCAGTTTTTTAGCCGCTTCCACGGATGATCCTTTCTTCACGAAATTCAAATCAAATGTTTAAGGTGCAGGTCGGGGCGTCACTGTTTCGGTCTCACGGATTTCAGCCCCGTTTTGCCGGAGCGCCGTAAGGAATTTTTCTGGATCAATGCACCCCTCCGGTGCCACCAGGCCATGGGCCGGGATTTCCCCCGCCCCCATCATCCGGACTGCGATTGCGGCGGGAAGCCCCGTGCCCGCCCCCATTGCGCCCACCATCTCTGCGGTGCAGGTGACCTGCGCCCCTTGTCGTTCCCCCTTGACAACCACCTTCAAGCCGGAAGCGGCAGGCCTGTCTGCGGGCAGAATCGTCCCCTTGACGACCACCGTTCGGAGTCCCGGGATATATCGCGGCAGGGTCAGGGGCTGGGGATGGCCGACAAAATGAAGCAGGCAGTTGCCCAGCGGTTCCGGAAACGCAACCCGCTCCTCCCCGGTGCCGCCTTCCACATATTCGAGCCGTCCATCCAGGAACTGGGGAATTTTGCCCTGGGTCATCCGGAAGCTGTGAGCCCAGGCAGCCGGGCCGGTGAGTTCGGCGATCCCAACAACCCAGTAGAGGGCAACCTCTGCCACGCGGTCGAGCCGGTCTGCATAGCTTTTGGCGATGAGATTGTTCGTGCCGGGATCAGAACCCATACCGGTGAGCACGGTGATCCCGGCTTCCCGGGCGGCCCGGTCCAGAGGGGAGGCGTAGAGGCGCGCGACCGTTTCATGGTCGTCGCAGACATCAATATAATTGATCCTGGCCCCCACGCATGCCCGGACCACGGCCGGTGCGGTTGTCAGGAAGGGGCCCGCGCAGTTGACGACCACATCGGCTTTGGCACCCGTCAGTATCCCTGTAAGGGTCTGAGCGTCGTTGGCATCAATTTTCACCATGGATATCTTTTGATTCTTACGAAGCCGGAGGCGCAATCCAGCAGGATCGGCATCCATGTCGCCCAGGATGACCTGCGAGATCTCCGCCTGCCTGATCAGCCCCAGGGCGACCTCCTGACCGATATTGCCCCTTCCGCCCACGATAAACACATTCATGGATGTTTCCCGATGGTTGATGTATCGACCAGTGCCGACCGCTTGATCTTGCCGGTTTCTGTCCTGGGGATCATCTCCGTGAAGATGAATTGAGCGGGACACAGGTATGCAGGAAGCTGTTCGAGAATGAAGGAACGCATCCTCCGGGGCAGGCCTGTTTCACTCTCGTACCCAGGCTGGATCACCACAAAGGCCACCGGCTTTTGCAGCCCGTCCACCGAACGGGAGGTCACGGCGCATTCCCGGACAGCCGGGTGCTGGCCCAGGACCTGCTCGATCCTGTGGGGCGAAACCCAGTTCCCGCCGCTCTTGAACAGGTCATCCCGGCGGCCCTGGTAGGCATAGCAGCCCTCCTCTTCGATAAATACATCCCCCGTGTCGAGCCAGCCGTCGGCGCGCATGGTCTCGGCTGTCTTCTCCGGCTGGTTCCAGTAAAAAGGCGCTGTGCTCTTTCCCCGAATCAGCAGCGAACCCGGATGACCCGAGGGTTGAGGGAGTCCATCTTCGCCGATGATTCTGGCTTCGTATCCCGGCACCACAAATCCTGTCCTGCCGGGGAGCGTGAGACCGGGACGGTTGGAAATGAAAATATGCAGGGCCTCGGTGGAACCGATGCCGTCGAGAAGCGGCAGCCCGGTCAGGTGCTGCCATTGGTGGTAGAGCCCTTGGGGAAGGGCTTCGCCGGCGGAAACGCACAGTCTGACGGAGGCAAAGGCGGTTGCTTCATCCATGGTCTTGACCAGCATCTGATAAAGCGTTGGCACGGCGAAAAAAAGGGTCGGACGGCGCTCTGCCATCAATTGGAGGAGGTAGAAGATATCGGCGGGGCCGGAACTGCGGGGGTTTAAAACCGTTGAAGCGCCGAAATAGAGCGGAAAAATCAGGCTGTTGCCCAGGCCGTAGGCAAAATGGAGATTGCCGGCCGAGAGACAAATGTCGTCGGCGGACATTCCCAGGACCTGGCCGGCATACTGTTCGGCACAAAAAAGCATTTGGCCCTGGGAGTGGGGCACCCCCTTGGGTACGCCGGTGCTTCCGGAGCTGTAGAGAAGAAAATCAACGCCATCCGCCGATGGGGGTGAAGAGACAAGTGAGCCGCTCGCCTTTGCCCGCAGATCAGCATAATGGGGGTCATCAATACAGAGCGTAATCAGCCGGGAGCCGGCTCCCGCCTTGAGAGCCGCCGAAGCGCCGGTCGTGAACACAGCGGCAGGGGTGGCGTCGCGCAGGATGTACGCGTAGCTTTCCCGGGATAGGCCGGGGCTCAGGAGAACCGGGCAGACCCCGCATTTCATGGCGCCCAGAAATGCATAAAAGGCATCTGGGCAGTCGGGCAGGGCCAGAAGGAGCCGGTCCCCGGGACAAAGACCGAGCGATTTAAGCATATTCCCGGAACGATTGACGTTTTCCTCCAGCAGGGCATAGGAAATCTGCTCGTTTTCAAAAAACAGGGCCGGATGCCTTCCCCGGGTTGCGGCGTGCTTTTGGAGAATATCGGCGTAGTCCGTAAAGGGGCGTGTCATGGAGGCTCTTTCGCAAAATAAAGCCTGTTGCAATACCTGACCACACCTTAACGTATACAACGGGCAGTTAAATGATACTGAAGAAAGAAATTTATCATATCGACCCTGTACCATCAACTCAAAATTCAGATGGGTTTTGATGGCGGATCAGGGTGTCAGTCCTGTTCATTGACACGGAAAAGGTTTCGGGGTAGAGTCAAATCTTCCGGCAACTGCCGACCCCATGCTGACCCAATAAGGAATGTCCATGCAAGCCAACACCCCAAACGATCAGGCCCTGCCGGAAAAGTTCTGGACCCGGAGCTTTACAGTGATCCTGGCCATCGCCTTCCTGACCTATGCCAACATCTCGGTCTTTTTCGAATTCTTTGCCTATCTTAAGACCTGCCCCATTGACCCGTCCTGGTTCGGCACGCTCATGGGGATCTTTGCCGGGGTATCGCTGTTGGTCCGGCCCCTGGTCATCCCCTTTTTCCAGCCCGGCAATGCCCGAAGTTTCCTGGTCCTCGGAACGGTGCTGGCCATCCTGGCCCTTGGATCCTACAGCCTGACCCGGAGCCTGCCGGGCCTGATGGGGGTGCGCATCTTTCACGGCCTGGCTTTTGTAGTCATGGGGGCGGCCCTCACGGCCCTGATGATGCCCCATGTGCCCAAGGGGGGATCTGCCCGGTTTTTCGGCATCATCTCCATCGTGGTCCTCATTCCCAACACCCTGGTGCCGCCGCTGCTTCCCTTTCTGACCCGGGTGCTGGGCGGGTTGCCCGGGGTGCTGCTGGGCTTTGCGGGCTTGAGCGCCCTGATCTTCCTTCTCCTGCCCCTGGTGCCGAAAAATGCAGCGGACGGACCCCGGCACAAGGACCAGCACCTGAAACTTTCCCGAAAAGAGATCATGGCAAACCTCACGGACCCGAAGGTGGTCCTTCTGCTTTTGGCCATGCTCTGTCTTTACTGCGGCCATGCCCTGGTTTTTTTCTTTTTGGACGGGTTCAGCCGGGAACTTGACATACCCAACGCCGGCCTGTTTTTAACCCTTTCCACTGTGGGAGAAATCGGGATCCGCCTCTTTGCCGGCAAGGCCATGGACCGGGCCCCCAAGGACCGGCTGCTGATCCTGGTCCTGACCGGATTGGGACTGTCCTTCCTGCTGCTGGGCAGCCTTGCCTCCCTGCCCCAAGGGTTGCGCCTGCCGCTGTTTTATGCCCTGGGCGCTTTGGCAGGTCTGGGGTGGGGCGTGGCCATGCCCGTATTCAACGGACTGATGTTCGATATTTCAAACCAGAGGCTCCAGAGTTTCAACACCAACCTGGGATTCCAGATGTTCCAGGCCGGTTTTTTCATAGGCCCATTTTTGGGCAGTGCCCTGGCCGGCGTTGCCGGATTCGGCCCGGTTTTTTACCTGGCCGCCCTGTTGAGCCTGGCAGGGGTTTTCATGGTGGGAATGTTTAAAAGGAGAAATATATGACGATGAATGCTATCCCGGTGGAACCGGACCAGGAGTGGACCATCCACCGTTTCCGCCCCGAAGATGCCGTGGGCGTGACCGACCTTTTTCGTTCGGTTTACGGGGACAAGTACCCGGTGCGCACCTATCTTGAGCCTGAACTGCTGGCCAAAGAAAACCGGGAAGGCCGGGTGATCTCCTCGGTGGCGCGGATCCCTTCCGGCGCCGTTGTGGGCCATAACGCACTGTTCAACTCCGCCCCCAACCCCAGAATATTTGAAAGCGGGTCCGGAGTGGTGCACAAATTTTACCGGGGAGGCCAGGGCATCTTCACCCAGATGGCGGCCCACGGGATTGAAATGGGCAAGGAGAACCCAGGCGTGGACCTGATCTACGGGGAACCGGTCTGTAACCATCCCTTCACCCAGCAGCTATGCTACCGATTGAACTTTCCGACCCGGGCCATGGAGGTCAGCCTCATGCCTGCGGCTGCTTATGCCAAGGAGCAGAGCGCCAAGGGCAGGGTCTCAACCCTTTTGGGTTTTTTCACCCTCAAGCCCAGGCCCTGCAAGGTCTTTGTGCCCAAGGGACTGGAAGACCAGTTTTCCCGCTGTTACGAGGGGTTAGACGACACACGGACCTTTGAGGCTGCAAAAGAGGCGCCCGGCTCCCCGGAAAGCCGGATCCATACCCAGACCTTTGAGTTCGCCCAGGTGGCCCGGGTGGCAGTGCACGATACGGGTACCGATTTTCAGACCCGGATCACGGCTGAAGAAGAGCGGCTGATCTCCCAGGGTATCCGGGTGATCCAGGTCTGGCTCAACACAGGCCGCCCATGGGTGGGACAGGCCGTGAACCATCTTGCAGCCATGGGCTACTTTTTCGGCGGGGTGCTGCCCCAGTGGTTCGGTACCGACGGCATGCTCATGCAAAAGGTCCTGGATGAACCGGACTGGGAGGGGACAGTCCTGGTGGGCGAATGGAACAAGCAGGTGGCAGGCCTGGTGCGCCGGGAATGGGAGAAAAGATAAGCCCGGGCTATCGGGATCCGACCTGTTTTTTCAGACTGCCCAGCCTGGTGCCACCCCAGAGCGCGGCCCCGATGGCACCGGCAAAGGGACTTGTTTCGTGGGTTTTCAATGAAAGCCCAAGGCCCGAGGCTGAAAGGGCCTGGGACAGGGCGTGGATAAAGCCCTGGTCCGCGGCCAGGCCGCCTGTAACGGCCAGCGGGGGGATAAGGCCTGCGGTGGAGAGCAGCTTCACGGCCCGTTGGGCCATGGCGTCGTGGATGCCCCGGACAATGTCTGCCATGGGAACCCCCCTTGACACCTGGTTGATGATGTCTGTTTCCGCCAGGACCGCGCATACCGCGGACAGGGGGCTTGGATCCTCTGAGGCAAGGGAGAGGGCCTGCATCTCCTCAAAGCCAAGGCCCAGGTACTGGCCCACGTTTTCTAAGAACCTTCCCATGCCCGAGGCGCATTGGCTGGTCATCTTGTAGGAGAGGATCTTCCCCCGGGGATCCAGCACCATGGCCCGCATGTGAAGGGCGCCGATATCCAGAACGCTCATGGCTTCGGGGGAGAAATGCCGGGCCCCCCGGGCGTGGCAGGTCATGGCGAAGAAGGTGCCGGTACGGGCGGTGACGGCTGTCACGTCCCCCGTAGCGGCGATGTAAGAAAAGCCATCCAGGGGGAAGCCGGCCCGGGCTGCCGCGTCAAAGCAGCGGTTCACCGCCGTTTCCGGGGCTTTTTTCCGCAGGGTTTCACGACAGCAGAACAGCAGATCGTGACTCTCCTCGGCCATGACCGCGAGTTTAACTGCACCTGTTCCCACATCGCATCCGCAAAGGCTCATAATGTCTCCAGGGCGTACAGCGCGGCGCCCAGGGCGCCGGTATAGACGGCATCCGGGTGAATATGAAGCGTAAGATCCGCATGGTCTTTAGCCAGGTATTCTTTCAGGGTTCTGACCACGGCCTGATTTTGGGCCACACCTCCGGTAAAAACCAGGGCGTCAAAGATCCCCCCGGACCGGGCCAGAAGAGAGAGCGCACGAAGAACCACGGCCCGGTGAAGCCCTAAAAGCACCTCCTCCTGCTTTTCACCGGCATACAGCAGGCTTCTCACTTCCGTTCCGGCAAAGACCGTGCAGGTGGAGGTCACGGGGACTGCGCGGCAGGCCGTGCAGGCTAAAGGCCCCAGGTCGGTGAGGCCGATCCCCAGCTCCTCGGCCACGTATCCCAGGTACCTGCCGCAGCCGGCCGCACACCGGTCATTCATGAAGAAGGAGGCCACAAGTCCGTTTTCATCCAACTGGATGGCCTTGGTGTCCTGTCCCCCGATGTCCAGGACGGTCCGGGCGTCCGGGAACAGGTAACGGGCCCCTTTGCCGTGGCACAGGATTTCCGACCGGATTTCCGTTTCCGGAAAGGGCAGGAGGGCGCGGCCGTAACCGGTCCCGATCTGGCCGGCGATCCTGGGCCTTATTGCCGCAAGTTTCGGGATCAGGGGCCGTACAGCCGGCGGCAGGTCCGTGGCGGCAGTCTCGTCCAAAGCCTTTGAGAACACGGTGTTTTCCGTGGCGGCCAGGGCCTTGGCAAGCCCTGTGGCCAGCGTTTCCTCGTCCAGGCTGCCCCTGAGGCGGGCCGCATCCAGGTAAAGAGCGAGGGCGATGTCCCTGAAAAAAAGGCTCCGGTCCATGATCTGATCCAAGACCCGGCTGTGGGCTCCGTTAGAGGCATCACCGGCATCCAGGGCCTTGTCCACGTCCCGGGCCAGGTCAGCAAGGCCGGGGGCGGCCGTCCGGTCCATGACACGGCAAAGGGCCTGGTGAAGGATTTGGAGCCTTCGGCGGAAGCCGGCCAGGCGCAGGCGCCTTTCAGTAAGGGTCAGGGTTTCGGTGGAAAGACGGCCGAGGCTGCCCAGCAGCGCAAGGTCTGCATCCAGGATAGCCTCCCTTGCCGCGATGTCCGCGGAAACCCGGTAATCGGCCCGGGTGTTGGTAATGCCCCGGCCCAAAACTTTGCCCTCTTTGCTCAGCAGCACCGCCTTGCAGGTGGTGCTGCCCAGGTCAATGCCCAGGGTTGCGATCATGGTACGCCCTTCTTTCGTCGATCATCTGGAAATAGGCATCCAGCCGGTTTTTGATATGGGCCCTCGAAAAATACTGGGGATCCACCAGGTCCGATTCAATGAAACCGCAGGGTTTTGCCGTCCTCTTTTCCACTTCTTTCAGGATCAAAAGCTGGCCCGCGCCAAAGGAGTTACAGCTCTTGACGGAGTGGACCACAAGTCCGTCCGCCTTGTAATCTTCCATGAACCGGGTCAGCAGATCCACCCGGGCCGGGACACTCAGGTTGGTGTAGCAGCCCATGCAGTACCGGGCAAAGCTTTCCAAGGGATGGTCCGGGTCGTGCCGGAAACCGTTGTCGTAAATGCCTCCTACCCGGACGTAGGAACCGGCCACCACCACCGCGCCCCTGCGGTAAAACAGTTTCCACAACTCCCAGAAATGGGTCCAGTTGGGAGGGCCCTCCACCACGATGCGGTAGCGTTCTTCCGGCAAATCCCCTTCCAGGGTAAAGGCGGTACGGTTTTCCCGGATCCGTTTTTCGATCTCTTCCAACAGGAGCCGGTAGTATTTGACGGCCTCCAAGGTCCCCCGAAAGGCGGTGAATATGGGGAACATGTAGAACACCCCGCCAAAGTAGCTGTCAATGGGGGAGGGAACGTGTTGTGCGCTTTCCAGGCAGCGGACGAACAGGGATTCGGACTGGGCCGCAAGCGCGCACATGGCCCGGATTTTTTCCGGGTCGTAGGGCCTGCCCGAGACCCGGGCCATGGCCGGGATGATCTCCTCTTCCAGTTGCCGCACCACGTACCGGGTCATGGCCGGGGTAACACCACCCTCGGCCTGGTAGGGCACGTGAAGCAGCGCGATGGGGCAGTCGTACAGGGCAGCAAGGTTTTCGAACCACTTCATGAAGGTGAAGCAGCCGGTGTAGGAGAGCAGCAAAAGGTCCGGCGGCGGCAGGGGCTTTCCGGCCGGGCCCGTGTTGCCCAGGAGCATCATGCCGATGTCGCACTTCACATAGGAGCAGACATCTTCGGAGTGCCCGGCCATTTCAGCCCGTTTGACAAAATTACCCGAATCTCCCCGGAGTGCCGACTGCAGGGCGTTGACCTCAGGATAGACCGGCAGCAGGTCAAAGGAGAGGATCAGTTCCGTAAGGTTCCCGGGCACAAAGGTGTAGACCACTTTCTGACCCCGGTCCCGGGCCGAAGCCAGCCGGTCGAAGTAGTCGTCCAGAATCTGCTTTTGGAAGTGTTTGGCAGAAGGGGATTTCATGGGAATGCTGTCCATGTCAGGACTCCTTGGGCCACAGACGGATGCTGTCGCTGAAGGTTCCGGCGACCTCGGCAATGCCGCTGTACTGGCAGGTGTTCTCTGCGTATTTGAAGCTGGCACTGGGAATGCCGTGGGTTTCCAGGGCCTCCCGGAGCAAGGTCCGGTCCAGCAGGGACGGGTCACAAAAGGAGGGGGCCGCGAAGATCACGCCGTCGGCCCGGTGCTCCCGGACCAGGGCCAGGAACGTTTCCGCCTTTTCCCGGGGGCCGCAGTACTTAAAGGGGGCCGGGCCGGACCGGTTCAGGTAGCCGTCCACAAGGCTTTCAAAGGGATCGCCCGTTTCCTTCAGGGGGGCGGTGAACCAGTGCAGCCCGAGCAACAGGTCATGGCTCACGATATAGCATCCCGAGGCTTCGATGGTCTTGAGAAGGCCGATTGTGGGCTGTTCGCAGAAAGCCCCGGCCAGGTGGACCCGGATGTGGTCCAGGGGTCGGCTGTCCCTTTTTTCGGCAAGGGCGAGATAGGCGGCAAGCATGGGGATATGCGCTTCGGGATGGAGGACCAGGGCGCTGCGCAGCAGGGTGTACCATTCATCCATAGGCACCTTCCAGGGAAATTTTGACCTCAGGCCGGCCAACCGCCTGAAGAGGTCTGTCTGCCGGTTGGTCAGGGCGATGGCCTGGGCCAGCCTTTGGCTGTAGGCCGCGTCAGGGGGGTGGCCCAGGATACGGGTGGCCAGGTCGATGAGGGTCTCGTGAAAGAACCGTCCCCCGGTTTCCGAAGAGAAGTTCTGGGGCAGGTCCAGATATGCAGCCCACTGGTGGGGGAACAGGATCTGCCACATGCCGGAAAGGTTGCGCATCACATCGCAGATGGACGGGAAGATCACGCCGGAAAACGCCCCCAGGGCAGGGGCTGTTTCAAGAACGCTCCGGGGCAGGCGGCAGATATAGGACTGGTAATAGATGTCTCCCCGAATGATTTCCACCTGGGGGCCTGCGCCCCAGAGCCCCACCGCCAGTCCCCCTGCGGCGTACACCAGTTCCCGGGGGGCGTAGGCCGGCAGATAGCCCACCACTGGCGCGCCGGGGTGGCGGGCCTGCCAGTGGGCGACTTCGGTGAATTCAGGGTCTTCCCACAGGGCTTTGAGGCGGTCAAAATCGGGCAGCGTCATGGGGGGCTCTTTTTTTTAGGTTTCCGGGGCAGCCCGGCCGGCACAGTTCCGGGCATCCGCCGCCACCATCTCCCCGATGGTCTTGGCTTTCTTGGAATGGAGGCGGATGGTGCTGAAATCGGGCAGTTTCAAGAGCTTTTGCATGAGGATACCGTCTGTATCGAACCAGCGGGGGACCAGACCGCCGAAGAAATATCCCCGCTCCCTGAGTATCTGGACCGCAGTAGTGCCGGAAGGGTCGGACAGGTTGACGAAAACCTGACGCACGGCCGCGTTCCTGGATTCCATATCCGCCTCAAACGCCGAAAGACGGGCGGGAAAATCCGTCCCCAGTGCGACGAGGTTGATCCGGCCCACCCCGGCAAATTCGATGAAAACGGTGTCCATGACAGTGGCCGTCCCCCGGCGGGGGGCTGTCCTCCCTTCCGGGCCCAGGGTCAGATCCATCCCAAGATCCGCCAGGATGAACGCGGCCTGTTCCCGGTAGGCATCGGGAATGAAGATTTCCCGGGGCCGGTCCTTCCATGACCTGAAGAACATGATGCAGGAAATGCGGTCCGCTGACTCGTTTTCCTTTATATATACCTCCCGGGGCATGAGGCCCATTTCCAGGGCCGTTTCGGACAGGCCAGCCAGGCGTGTGGATTTCTGGGTGATGATATGGTTGCAGACCGCCTCTCCGAAAATGCCGTCAGGACAGACCTGCCGGAGAAGTTCGCCAGCCACGTACTCGTTGATCCGGAAGGCGGCAAAGGTGGTCCTGTATTCTTTCAGGACAAGATACTGGCCGATTTCCAGAAGGTTGTTGTAATGGGGTGCGCTTTTGTACATGGCCCCGTGGGCCACGATGTCCCCTTTGGGGGTCCTGGCCACAACGGAATGGATGTCGCCGCAACGGTTGGCCTCAATGAGTTTTTCGGGGATATAGTAGGTGTCAAAGGGATATGCCGGCCCGTATACGGCAAGATACAGGGACGCGATTCCCGGTGCGTCCTCCGCACGAAACCGGTCGATGACAAAGGTCTGTTCCGGGTCCACGGATAGTTTTCTTTCAACCCTCATACTAAGATTTTGCCCCTTGGGGCCGGCATATTCCATGGGTGTTTGCCTCGCTTTCAGGTTTAGCTCAGTTTCTGATTAACAAAGGCAACAAAGTCGTTGACGGTTTTAAGTTTGGTGGCCTGGGCGTCGGACAGGTTGACGCCGAACTTCTTTTCCGTGGCCACGGCGATCACAGGCATGTCGATGGAATCAAGGCCCTGCTGCAGCAGGGGGACGTCGGCTTTCAACTTGGCCACGACTTCCTGGTCTTCGATGCTCTCTTTGATGACGGCAAGAATGCCTTCTGCGGTAACTTTCACGGGTTGTCTCCTTATTAAATGGGGGTATTGGGGGTTAAAAACAAGAACCACGGCGTCAGTCTTTCTTTAGCCGGAATCTTTGAACTTTACCGGTTTCGGTCTTGGGCAGGCCCTGGACAAAGTCGATCTGTACCGGGCACATATAGGCCGGAAGGTTTGCCAGGACATGGCGGCGGAGCGTCCCGACGAGTTTGGGATTTCCCTCGAAGCCCGGCCTGAGCACCACCAGGGCCAGGGGTTTGGCCAGGCCTTCCAGCCTGCGGTGGGACACGGCGCACTCCAGCACCGCTGGATGCTCCCGAAGGACCGCTTCCACCCGGATGGGAGAGACCCAGTTGGCGTCCACCTTGAACATGTCGTCCCCCCGGCCCTGGAAGACGAAGGCCCCTTCCGTCCCCGGGGTTTGGATGTAAACATCCCCGGTGTCCAGCCACCCCTCTTCCCTCATGGTTTCCCGGGTTTTTTCGGGGCGGTTCCAGTAATGGGGGGCGGTGGCATCACCCCTGATCCAGAGGCGTCCCAGGGTGCCGGGGGGCACGGCGCGGCCGTTCTCGTCGACCACCTTGGTCTCCCAACCCGGGACAGGGGTGCCGGAGGTCCCGGGCCGCACCTGGCCCGCCCGGTTGGACAGGAAGATATGCAAGGCTTCGGTGGACCCGATGCCGTCCAGAATCTCCACGCCGGTAAGTCGTTTCCAGTCATGAAAGAGATCGGCGGGAAGAGCCTCTCCCGCGGAGACACAGAGCCGTAAGGCGCCTGTATCCAGGGATTCGGTCTCCATGGTTTTCAACAGCATGTTGTAAATGGTGGGGACGGCGAAAAAAAGCGTGGGCCGGTATTGCCCGATCATATTCAAAATGTCAGGGGGAGTCGGGGGATCGGGATTCAGGATGACAGATGCGCCGGCCCTCAGGGGAAAGGAGAGGCTGTTCCCCAGGCCAAAGGCAAAAAAGAGTTTGGCTACGGAAAAGAAGCGGTCGGTTTCGGTGGCATCCAGCACCTGCCGGGCATAGGTGTCTGCGGTTGCGACCATATCCCTGTGGCGGTGGGGCACGCCCTTTGGGTTGCCGGTACTGCCGGAACTGTACAGCATGAAAGCGATGTCCGTTTCCCGGGAGGGATGGGGGGCAAGCTCCGGGGAAGCCTGGGTGATCCCTGCGGCATATTCCGGGGTGTCCACGTAAAATCGATGCCGGAGCGTGCTGCCGGAAGCCTGGGCCGCGCTGCAGTCGGTACGGGTGACCAGGGCAACGGCCCCGGCATCCTGGACGATGAAGTCGTATCCGGTCCTGGAAAGGGCCGGGCTGAGGGGCACAGGCCAGGCCCCGTGCCGGATGCTGCCCAGAAAGGCATAGAAAAAGGCCGGCGAGTCGGGCAAGGCAATGATGAGACGTTCCCCGGGACGTACGCCGGTCTGGGCGAGCAGCTTGCCGAACCGGTTGATCCCCTCCTGAAGAGCGCCGTAGGAAATTTTTTCGTTCCTGTAATAAATGGCTGTTTTATCGGGGTTTTTTGAGACGTTCGGGTCAACGAGTTCGGACGCTGCATTCAGGATACCGTTCATGGGAGCACCTTCTGTTTCTTCAGCTATAGCCCTTGCCGGGAAAGTTTAAAATGTTAGACCAAACAGGTTTCATAAAAATAAATATTGATTATATATACACCCTTGTTTTTCGAAATCAAGTGCTTTGTCAAGGGCATCCATCCAGGTCTGGCTCAACACGGGCCAGACCTTTGGGTGGGGCAGCCGGACATCACTGAAATATAAAACAAAGGACGATCAGTGGCGTGTTGCATAAACCCATTTGCGGCGCCATGGTCCCACCCGGGCAAGGACGGCGGTTACGCCCAGAAGAGCAGAGCTATGAGTGGTCAAATATATGCCAGCCGTTAATATTGATTGTAATTGCTATGACTAAAAATAGTCCAAGTATCAGAAATGCTTTTTTCGATTTTTGAATCGCGTCTATATTCATTGCATTCAGTTTTAAAGGGATTCGCGGTATCCGGTCCACTACTTGTCTGGTGACAGAGCAGAAGTCAGCAGGCTTTCCAATCTTCACAAACAAATTTTGGACACGGCGAGGTCACCATGAAAGTGTCAGCAAGTCCGGTGAAACAACGGGTTAAGTGATATTTTGGGGTTGTTTATTATAACCCTTTTCACCATATGGCTTCAGTTTTTCTGTCCATAGCTCCTCAAGACATTTGAGATCTTCGGCAGGATCATAATTCGGATCATCCAATGGCTCGAGAATTTCAAGTTCTTCAAATATAAACGCCTCATGTCCAAATTCCTTCCATTCTTTTTGTAAAACAACATTGCGGCAGCTACCCAACTTCAACTCAGATTTAAAGCGATTAAGTCTTGCTGTTAAATTAAGACTCGAGCCTATAAGAACTTTACCGTTAACCTTGTTTATGATCCGGAAGACACCCATTGGACGCGGAGTATTTTTGTATCCCCTTATTTTGGTTTTTCTATCCATTTTCATTCCTTTGGTAATGAAGTCATTTGGGGTGTCTAACTTTTCGAATTTAGTTTGCTCATAATTTGTACCCCAATTCAAATTTTTATTTAAAACCATGAAGAGCATGAAGATTGATTTTCAAGTATATATTCTTCATGTCCTTCATGGTAAAATAAAATACTCAATGCTTAAGTTTATGACATTGAAGTAGAAGTTACTCATTTTGATTGAATCTGAAGAAGTCCTTTTTAAATTCAACTTCATTGGAGCTTAATCGTATCTTTAAAATGCGATTGCCCTGAAGACCTGGGTCATGACCGTTGGCATTTCACATGAGATTTGGTTTCCCGGATAATTTTTAAGCACCTGGATTGTTTAATTTTCTGAATCGTCTGGGTTCTGGGTTGATGCCCATCTTCAATAATTATTGTTCCGTCTTTTTTAACCAGTCTGCTCAATTCCTTTAAAAATAGATTCGTGTTCTCCACCATGTGAAACATGTCCAGAGCGTAAACGATATCAGCAGTTTCATCACTTATGGGTGTTCTATTGTTTTCTGCGAGAACAGCTTCAACGTTGGTCAGCGAAAGTTTTTTAATTTTTTCTTTTACTTTGGCAATGGCAAGGGGGTGAATGTCCACTGCAATAACTTTGCCCGTTTTACCCACCGCGCCGGATGCAAATCCAATGTACCTGGCCGGCCCGCAGCCATAATCAATAACCGTCTGACCGGATTTCAACCCCAGGGTTTTAAAATTTTTCTGTGAATGGCGGCCCAATACATCCATCAGTTTCATGACCAATGTCATTGCCTTGAAACCAAGGTTTGAAAGTGATTCTCTATTCTTGCCTGAAAAAAAATCGCCTGGTTTTTCAGTTTTCATTGTAGCCCTCACATTTTCTAAGATTATAAAAATTATATGCTTTGGAAAAAGTACCTTTTTTCGCGTAAGATATCAATCCGGTTGCGGCAAAATTGTTTTTCCGCCCAGATGAATAATCCGGGAGCACACCCGGGAGGTGCTGTCCCGGTCATGGGAAATAAAGAGAAGCGCCATATTGAAATCTTTCTGAATGGATGTCAGATGGGCCATGATATCAGCCTGCAACGGCAGATCCAGACCACAAAGCACTTCATCGCAGATCAGCAGTTCCGGTGAAACTGACAACGCCCGGGCAATGGCAGCCCGCTGGCACTGCCCGCCGGAGAGCATTCCCGGCCGGTACCGGCCCAGGTCCGGGTCAAGGCCCATGGCCTGCATCAGCGCATCAGCCCGGTCCCGGCGCTCCCGCGCCGTGCCAATGCCAAAGGCGGCCATGGGTTCAACGATTGACGTACGAACCGATAAAAAAGGGTTCAGGTAGACAAAGGGGTCCTGCCAGACCATCTGGACCCTGCTAAAAAACTTGCGGTTGGGCCGCGTCTTTGCATCGCATACAAGTCGCCCCTTCCAGAAAACCTGCCCGGCATCCGGTGCTTCAACCCCCAGGATAATTCGTGAAACTCAACTGAATCCAGGGCGGACCCCATGGGTAATACTGGCTCACACTGACCCCGGGAAGATCCCGGATAAATTCGCCAAAGTTATTCATGTAATAGGAAGGCTGGCAATCCAGATCCTCCCGATCTACGCTATAGGCTGTGACTGGTGACAATTCCTCACTTACACTGGTTTTTGTAGCAGTCACGATAACATCTTCAATCTGGCTTACAGGGGAAGTCTTCTATTTTTTGAAGTGTTCCTATCTAACAGATAATATAAAGTCAAGATGTTTATCTTTTCGATAAATCCATGATGGCCATGGGGGTGGCCAGGATAAAAAATCGCGTAGAAACAGATGAACAGGAGCGGCAATGAAAAAGCCGATGACAATATTTGGGCCGGCATTTAATTTCCATATATATATGCTTGTGTTCTGTTCCAAACAATATCCGCCTTTGATTATTGAACAATGAGGCTGTCATCTGTATATTCAAATAAAAAAGGAGATGACATAATGGAATGCATATCAGAAAAAATATATGACCAAGCAATCAATCTTCCGGTAGATGAACGGCTTATACTTATAGACAAGCTGCTGATTAGTATCAATTTACCGATTCAAAAAGATATTGATCAGGCATGGTCAGATGAAGTTGAACGCCGTTGCCAAGCACTTGACCGTGGAGAGGCAAAACTTATTCCCGGTGATGAGGTTTTTGAAAAAATCCGGAAGCGATTTTCAAAATGAAATTTAGCTTTCATGAAATTGCTGAAAAAGAATTCATTGATGCCATTGAATATTACGAAGAATGTCAGGCTGGTTTAGGCGAAAGGTTCTCTGAAGAAGTTTACGCCACCATTAAACGAATATGTGAGCATCCATATGCCTGGACAGATATTGACGCAAACACAAGGCGTTGTCTCACAAACAAATTTCCATACGGAATCCTCTATCGGGTGGTTAATAACCATATCAGGATCATGGCAGTGATGCATCTGCATAGAAAACCAGATGACTGGCAGGGCAGATAAAAACAGAACAAAACGCTGGAGAGGGACCAGGCTTACTGCGCGGCCTTTCTGAAGTCCCTGGTTCAGGAAAATTTTAAAAAGGAAATTTAAAAGAGAAGGTACCCACCCATGCCAGACAATCTCACTATTCTTGCCGGATCAACCGCTTACCACCATATTCAAGAAAACGGCCTTTCTCCTGACCATATCGATGCCATGCTCGGGGCCTCGGGTGCCGCCAAATGGCTCAGCATTTACGGGCTTGATTCCGTAATTTTTTCCCAGTGGTTTTCAGGGCGGACCCGGCCTTTGCACCTGTTCGGCACCTCCATCGGGGCATGGAAATTTGCCGCAGCAGCCCAGGCCAACTGCCAGGAGGCCTTTGACCGGCTTAAACACGCCTATGCCCATCAGTATTATAAAGGCAGGATTTCAGCAGTCCAGATATCCAGGGAGACCCGGCGGATCATGGATGAATTTCTCACACCCCGGGCCATTGATGAAATTTTAAGCCACCCATGGATCCGCATTGGTTTTTCCGCAGTCCGGTGCAAAGGGCTCATTGGTTCAAAACACAGTATTATCCAGACCATTGGCGTGGGACAGGCGTTTGCCCTGAATGCGATATCCAGAAAACTTCAGCAATTCTGTTTTGAACGCGTTCTCTTCCATCACCCCCAATATGACACCGGGCTACTGGCGGAAAACAATTTTCCCACAACACCCGTCCCCCTTGACCGGAAAAATTTTTCCAAAGCACTTCTGGCATCAGGGTCCATCCCCATGGTCATGGAGGGTGTGAATCATATTGCGGGCGCACCTGAGGGCACTTACCGGGACGGAGGCCTTCTGGATTATCACCCGGCGTTTTCCTTAAACCCTGAACAGGCCGGTTTTATCCTGTATCCCCACTTTTATACGGAACTGACCCCTGGATGGTTTGATAAAAAATTCACGAAACGACGGCTTAAAGGCAGGGCCATGGACCGGATTATTCTTCTGGCCCCGTCTCCCGGATTTGTTTCAACCCTGCCCTTTGGCCGGATCCCGGACCGCCAGGATTTTATCCGGCTCATGGGCAGGGATAATGAAAGGATCCAGGCCTGGAACAAAGCCGCAGAGATGTGCAAAAGACTGGGTCACGAATTCATGGAAGCTGCGGAAAACGGCTCCATCAGGGACAAAGTCCGGAAGATTGAATAGCGGGAAACTATCCCTGGTCCTGATTGATCTTTAAAATGTCCAGGATTTCGTCAATTTTTTTCTGGGCATCACGGGCGTCCAGCGTGCATCCGCCGGCCCCGAAATGTCCGCCGCCGCCATAGCGGGCCAGCATGGAACCCACATTTACCCGGCATTCAGGATTGAAGATGCTGTGACCAACGCTGATCAGAACATGTTTTTTGTCCTGCCCGTCATACCGGATCTTTACACTGGCAATGGCGTCTTCAAACAGGGAGTAGGTCAGAAAACGGTTGCCCGAAGGTACGTTTTCCAGCGTTCTGAAATCGGTCACGGAAATTCGTTCAACCATGGTGGTATAGGTTTCCAGGTAATTTTTAAATGCCTTGTTTTCCTCAACCACTTCCCGGCACCGCCTGTCCACATCAGGGTCCTGTAATATGGCGTTAATATCCGCTTTGCCAAGCATCTCCACCAGGCGGTCCCAATAGGGGATATCCTGAAAATCTTTATTTTTAATGGTCATGGACAAAATCAGGTAAGGATAGTCTTCAGGCGTTTTAACCTGTGCCCGGGTCAGATCGGCGGAATCAATCATATTGGTCTGATCCACCAGTTCATCAAACCGGTTGTCCAGAAGGTTGCGGGCTTTATAATACTGGTAGATCACACAGGCGGCAGACGGTGCAACCTCAAAGGCGCCAGGCACGTCCTGGGCGGGTTTGTTGGAGATATGGTGATCAAACCACAAATAGGCATGGGTATGCCAGGGCAGATTGGCAAGGATGTCACCGTCCCGGATATCAGCGGCACCCGAATGAATGGCATTGGGCTCTATCCAGTATATCGGTAAAGACGTATCCAGGGCCTGGCGCAGAAGGACTGCGCAGACAATGCCGTCAAAATCAGGACGGGTAACGATTCTCATGGTATTTCCTCGTATCTGGTGGACTATTAAAATCCATATAACTCCCATGGGCCGCAAGCCCACAACAAATAATGAAACTAAAGACACCGATAATGCGGGGCTAAAATAGGCGCCCCAGGCGCTTCACCCTCTTGTCTCTTGTATCTTGTCTCTTGTATCTTGTCTCTTGTCCCTACCCCTGGGCCCCGATGTCGGGCACCGAAACAAACGCTTTCATGACCCAGCCATAGGTATTATCAGGAAGCCGGACATAATACCAGCCAGACGCACTGCCCTGGACGATCAGAACATTGCCCATATAAATCCGGGTTAAAACGGCATGGTTTGTTCCCGGGCCGGACCGGACATTGAGAAGTTTAGCCGTTACCACGACCTGGGTTTCGGAACCCGCCGGATTCACGGGTGCTTCAGGGGGTATCTGCACAACGGTTGTTGTCTGGGTGGGAACTTGTACCACCTGATATCCGGCAGGCACTCTTCTATAATAAACATTGTCATACACATAATAGGTTAATCCCCCGATCAGCACCGTGACCGCAGCAGCCGGAAGACTGTAGGCGATGATATTCAGCGGCGGGCGCACCCCAAAATACCCCTTGGGTCCATGCCTGTAAAAGCGGCCTCTGTGGAAAAAATAGTCATTTCCCTTGTGCCTGAGCATTTGGCCGCCCGGCGGAACATGCCTGAAAACCGGACCGGAGTTTCCTCTGGAATCGTGCCCTCCGCCGTGCCCTCTCCCGTGACCGCCCCAGGGATCTGATTTCGCCCCCGGCCCGGCCAGAGCCGTGACCGGCAGGATAGTGGTTAAGCCAAAACAAACAAGAATGATCAGGGTTGGGAACTTCAAACATCTGTTTTTCATTTTATCCTCCTGATTAAACCATCCAAATTAAATATTAATCTTTGGATCCAGGTAACATTTCCATGCGCTAAGGTACATCATCCCTTTGGCAGGAAACAGTCAAAGCGTATACCATCTGAAAAAAACTTGCAAAATCAAAAATTTTTCGGGTCATTCGAAATCCTGGAATTGATCAATGGCGGTTCGGTCGTATCCCTTGCTGGCAATAAGAAGCTGTTTTGTGTACTTTTCACTGATCGCACCGCGTTTAAGTTGGCTGCGGGTCAGGGTCTCAACGGATTTTCCCCGGTTCATCACCAGAAGCCTGTTACACATATGACAGACCACGGCAAGGTCGTGACTGACAAGGAGATAGGTCAGATTTTTTTCCTTGCGTATATCCTGGAGCAGATTCAGCACCTCGGCCTGGATGGATACATCCAGGGCAGAGGTGGGTTCATCCAGCAGGATAACCTCAGGATCAAGGATAAGTGCCCGGGCCACTGCCACCCGCTGGCGCTGCCCGCCCGAGAGCTGGTGGGGAAAACGGAACCTGAACTTCGCGCCCAGGCCAACCTCCTCCAGCACCTGCGCCACCCGCTGGTTGGCATCCCCAAGCCGGTGTATCTTTACCGGTTCCTTTAGTGTCCGGTCAATGGTATGCCTGGGATGAAGGGAGCCGTAAGGGTCCTGGAAAACCATCTGAACTTTCCGGTAAAACGCCATGTCCCTTGTCTGGGTTAACCTGACGCCGTCAATTTCCATATGCCCGCTCCAATGGGTCAAAAGCCCTGCGATACAGTTGAGAACCGTTGATTTGCCTGATCCGGACTCTCCCACCAGGCCGAAACTTTCACCCTTTTCCACGGTAAACCCCACATCCTTTACCGCATGGCTGCGGGTCTGGCCATGGCCGAAAAAAATATTGAGGTTCTCAATGCTAATCATAAGGCAGTTCCCCTGCCAAAGCATTTTGGCGGCGGCTTAAGCCAGGCCTCATCCCGGACAAGTGTGGGCAGATGGTCCGGGTTGCCGTCTATTTTAGGCAGGCAGCCAAGCAATCCCTTGGTGTAAGGATGATTTGACTTATGCAGATTGACTGCGTCCACCACTTCCATAATTTGTCCGCCGTACATAATGATCACCCTGTCGCAGAAAGAAGATACAAGCGCAAGGTCATGGGAGATAAAAATAAGGCCCATCCCCCTTTCTTGGACCAGATCATCAAGGATGGCAAGGACCTGGAGCTGCACCGTAACGTCAAGGGCGGATGTGGGCTCATCAGCAATCAGCAGGCTGGGTTCGGGAATAAGCATCATGGCAATCATGATTCTCTGGCCCATGCCCCCGGACACCTCATGGGGATAAAGGCCGTATACCTGGGCAGGATTCCTGATCCTGACCGCCTTGAGCATATCCAAAGTTTTTTGCCGGGCCTGCTTTTTCCCGGCTTTATGATGAATGGTATAGGCCTCGCTGATCTGATTTCCCACGGTTCTTACCGGATTCAGGGAGTACTTTGGATCCTGCATGACCATGGAGATCTGCCTGCCTCTGATTTGCCTCATCTGCTTTTCGGAACAGGTCAGAAGATTTCTGCCCTTAAAGGTGATATCCGATGCCGTAACCCTGGCATAGGGCGGCAACAGGCCCAGTACAGCCCGGCCGGTCACGGATTTTCCGGAACCGGACTCTCCCACGATCCCGATTTTTTCCCTGCCCATGGAAAAGCCGAGGTTGTTGACCGCGCAGACATCGCCTTTGGGAGAAGGAAAGACCACGGACAGATCATTTACCGTGAGCAGTGGTGTGTTGCCGGCCATCAGTTGCCACCCCTGGGATCAAGGACTTCGCGAAGCCCGTCCCCCAAAAGGTTGAATGCAAGGCTGACAATAAAAATGGCGGTCCCGGGCATGGTGATCAGCCACCAGTAGTCGATGATATACGCTCTTCCGCCGGCGGTCATGGCACCCCATTCCGGACAGGGCGGTTGTGCCCCAAGCCCTAAAAAGCCAAGGCCTGCGGATGTGAGGATAATGCCTGCCATATCCAGGGTGACACGGACAATCAGCGAAGACAGGCAAAGGGGCATGATATGGCCGGTAATAATCCTGAGCCCACCGGCGCCCTGCAGCCTGACGGCTTTTATGAAATCCGAATGCCTGATGGTAAGGGTCTCTGCCCGGGAAATCCTGGCGTAAGGTGGCCAGGAGGTGATGGCGATGGCAATAATGGCGTTTTCAATTCCCGGGCCAAGCGCAGAAACAAAGGCCAGGGCCAGAATAAGCTTGGGAAATGCCAGGATAATGTCGGTGATACGCATGAGCACCATATCGACGATTCCGCCGAAATACCCTGCAACCGTGCCCACAAGGAGTCCCACAGGTGCTGCAATAATGGCCACAAGACCGATGACATAAAGGGTCAGGCGGGATCCCCAGACAATCCGGGAGAAAATATCACGGCCCATCTCGTCCGTACCCAGATAGTGGGTTGAAGACAATGGCGCAAGGCGGTTGCCGATCCGGGTTTCAACCGGATCATAGGGCGCAATCACAGGTGCGAACACGGCAATGACAATCAGTGCCACAATAATCAGCAGCCCCAGAACCGCCAGCCGGTTTTTCATGAATGCCCCAAGCCCCAGATAGGCCCTGCCGGCCCAGGCCTGGAAAGAGGACTCCGGCGTATCCGCCAGAAGCCATTCCCTCATACCGCCTGTTTTTAATGCGTTGTTTGTCATAATTTAAATATCATTGGGGGAAACTAACGGGCCCTTGGATCCATGATTTTGTATAAAAAATCGGAGAACAGGTTCACCCCCAAAAATATGGCCCCCACAACAATGGTGCAGCCCAGGACCGCATTCATGTCGGCGTTGAGCAGGGAATTTGTCAGATAAAGGCCCAGGCCCGGCCAGGCAAAAACGGTTTCCGTCAACACCGAGCCTTCAAGCAGGGTGCCGAAACCAAGGGCAATAACGGTAATCAATGGGATGGCACAATTGCCCAGGGCATGCCCCCATATCACCTTCCACTCCTTGACGCCCTTTACCCGGGCAGTCAGAATATACTCCTGGCCAAGCTGCTCAATCATGAAGGACCGGGTCATTCTTGACAGATATGCCATGGAATAATACCCGAGAAGGGAGGCCGGCAGAATCAGATGATACACGGCGTTTCTGAAAATTTCCCACTCCCCGGCAATCATACTGTCCAGGGTCAAAAAGCCGGTGACAGGCGTCACAATGCCCTCATAAAAGACATCCACACGGCCGGGCCCCGGCAGCAGGTCAAGCCGGGCATAGAAAAACATCAACCCCATCAGCCCGAGCCAGAAAATGGGCAGGGAATATCCGAACAGGCCGATGACACGTGTGACATGGTCCAGAAAGCTGTCTCTTTTTACCGCCGAGAATATGCCAAGGGGAATGCCCGCCAGAACGCCGATGACCGTAGCCGTGATGGCCAGTTCAAAGGTGGCCGGAAAAACCCTTAAAATGTCGTCAATCACAGGATTGGCCGTGAGCACGGATGTGCCGAAATCGCCGGTGAGCACATTTGAGATATAAATAAAAAACTGTTTCCACAGCGGCAGGTCCAGTCCCATGGCAATGCGGGCTTTTTCATAAACCTGGGGCAAGGCTTTGTCGCCGACCACAGCCAGGACCGGGTCAATGGGAACAACCCGGCCAATGAGAAAGGTGATCAGCAAAAGGCCCAGAAAGGTGGTTGACAGCATCACCAGTATCCGGACCGGCTGTTTTAGAGCCTGTTTGGTCATTAGGCCCATGGTCAAATTATTTGGTTATGTACTGGTAAAAATTACTGTCAAAATTTGGCCCCAGAATGAAATGGTTAACATTGGCCTTTTCAGCCACCACTTCAATCTTCTGGAACATGATCACAAAGGGAGAGCACTGCTGGTGTTCCCGCTGGAGATCCAGGTACATCCGGGCGCGTCTGGCCGTATCCCGTTCCAGGAGAGCGGCGTCGGCTTTTTGGGTCATCTCCGGGATATCCCAGGCATTTCTCCAGGCAAGGGATCTGGATTTCGCATCATCGGCGTTGTCCGGGTTGTGTGCAAAGGCGTTTGCATTGGTGTGCGGATCCATATAGTCCGGTCCCCAGTCTCCGATATAGATGTCGTGCCGGCGGGCCCGGTATTTGGTCAGGGTCTGCTTGCCGTCCCCGGGAATAATCTCAAGTTTTATGCCGGCTTTGGCAAAGGTGGACTGGATGGAAAGGGCCATGGAGGTGAGCGGTTCGAAATTTCTTGTGTCCATGGTGACGGAGAATCCGTTCCCAAGGCCGGCTTTTTTTAAAAGTGTTTTTGCTTTTTCAATATCAAGGGAAAAAGGCGTTTCTTCCAGGGCGCCCGGAAATCCCTTTGGCAAAAAGGCCTGGTGCAAGGTGGCCTGGCCGTTCAGGATGGTCTGTTCCATGCCTTTGTAATCAATGAGATACTTAAGTGCCTGGCGCACCTCGGGTATCTTGAGATACTGGTTTTTCTGGTTCAGCCCCAGGTAATAGACCTTACCTTTGGCCCTTTTCTGAAGCGTTATCTCTGTATTGTTTTCCAGACTTTTCAGATCATCCGCAGTCAGGTTTCTTGCCATATCAATGTCGCCTTTTTCGAGCAGCATGCGCTGGCTGGAAGATTCGGTGATATGCCGGATGATGATGCGTTTCAATTTCGGCGCATCTCCCCAGTAATGTTTGTTGGCATCAAGCATCATGATTTCCGATGCTTTCCAGGTTCTTAATGTATAGGGCCCGGAACCGGCATATCCGGTCCTAAGCCAGCCATAGCCAAGATCACCGTCCTGTTCATGTGCCATGACCTCTTTTTTATCCACAACAGACCCGGCTGTTGAGGTCAGGCAGTAAAGCAGAAAGGTGGGGGCATAGGCTTTATCCACAACGATCTTTACCGTGTAATCATCCACCTTGGTTATGGTTTTTTCCACGTTGTCAGGCGTAAATCCAAACCGGGCCAGGATAAAGGCCGGCGACTTGTCAAGCAGGATAACACGGCGAAGGGAAAAGACGACATCGTCTGCTGACAGCGTGTTACCCGAGGCAAAGATCACCCCTTTCCTGATTTTAAATACATAAGTCAACCCATCATCTGAGATCTCCCAGGTTTGAGCAATACCCGGATAGATTTCACTGACATGATCAACATTATATTTAATCAGGCGGTCGTATGCGTTTGCGGCATATTCAGCACCGGAAAGTTCAAAAATTTCCGCCGGATCCAGTGAAATAATATCATCTATTTTAAACGCCATGACAAGGGTGTCTTTTGGGGGGGAGGCCTGGGCTGTCTGTACCGCAGATAAACACAGGGCAAAGGCAAGCAAAAACAGCTTCTTCATTCTCTTCTCCTCTTAAAAAAACAAACCAAAGCAACACGACCCAAGAAACATGCCTTTTGTCGCTTTGCTTTGGAATCGGGAATCAGGGACGGCAATCAGATGTTTTTTCCAAGGGAAGTGCCTTCAGATCTTAAGTCCCGGCAGGCCTGCATAATGCGGTCAGCCATGCCCCGCTCAGCTTTTTTGCCCCAGGAGCGGGGATCGTACACCTTTTTGTTGCCCACTTCCCCTTCAATTTTGAGCACACCATCATAATTTTTCATCATATGGTCTGCCACGGGCCGGGTATAGGCGTACTGGGTGTCTGTGTCCACGTTCATTTTAACCACCCCGTAATCAAGGGCCTCGTGGATGTCCTTTAATTCAGAACCGGATCCGCCGTGGAATACCAGGTCCAGCCGGGTGTCCGCGCCAAGCGCCTTGGCCACGGCGTCCTGGCCGTCTTTTAAAATTGTGGGTTTGAGCACCACATTACCCGGCTTGTACACCCCATGCACATTGCCGAAGGTCGCGGCCAGAAGAAAGCGTCCCATGGCACCCAGTTCCGTTGCAGCCAGCACCATGTCCCGGGGTGTTGTATACAGTTTTTCTTTTTTCACATCCGAGGTATCATGCCCGTCTTCCTCGCCGCCAACCACGCCGATTTCAATTTCCAGAATCAGGTCATTGGCCATACAGTCCGCCATAATCTTTTTGGCGGCGGCAATATTTTCAGCCATGGGCAGGGCTGAGCCGTCATACATGTGGGAACTGAACAGGTTGGGCAGTCCCTTGGCACGGCGCTTTGCCGTCTCTTGAATCAGGGGCATTAAAAAAGGGTCCACATATTCAGGGTGGCAGTGATCCGTATGAAGGGCAATATTGACATCATAACAGGCTGCCATGGAATGGGCAAATTCAGCCAGGGCAATGGCGCCTTTATAGGATTGCCCCACGCCCAGGCCCGAGGCAAAGCTGCCCCCGCCTGTGGAAACCTGGATAATTCCGTCGCTGTTGGCCTCTTTGAATGCTAAAAGTGCGGCATTAATGGTTTCGCTTGAGGTGGTGTTAATGGCCGGGTATGCAAACTTGTTCTGTTTGGCATTATCCAGCATCCGGCAATATTGCTGATGGTTGACGATTGGCATGAGATATCTCCTAAATGAAATTCAAATGTTCAACAATACCCTATCCAAAGGAATTTGAAAATCATAAAAAATCCTGTTGGTAAACGGGTATTGAAACCAAAGTTGAATTCATATACGCCATGCTAGCTTGGTGGAAAGTTATCCAAGCTATCTTGATCGGATGATTTTTCATGGCGATTGCCCTGCGAAAAGATGAATTTGCTATTGAGTTCAGATCTCAAAAACCATATATTAATCAGCAATCATCTAAAAACGTCACCTTACTCTTTGATTCGTTTTTTTTTTACCGGAAGCTGCTGTGTCAGATTAATCCGCATATAGTTATCCGACTGGCTCAAGCAGCGGTTACATTGATTTTAACCTAATCAAACCAAAAGGAATGTCAATGGGACGATCACTTCTTTTAACCCTGCTTTTGGGATTATGGGGCCTGGTATTTCTGCCTGTCCAGGCACTGGCACTGGAAGACGGACCCAGCCTTCCTGAAATTGAAGCCAGACTGGCAGACACCCTTGAACTCAGGGACCTGCTCACCTATGCCTATGAGTCAAATCCCTCCATTACCGCATCCCGGGCATCATGGAATGCCTTTATCGAGAACTACAGGATCGGTAAAAGCTACCCGGATCCCCAGCTGATGACCACCTATTTCCCCAAGCCCATTGAGACAAGGCTGGGGCCCCAGGACTGGAACCTGACCCTGTCCCAGGCCATTCCTTTTCCCGGAACCCTCTCCCAGAAAGGCAAGGTGCTGGAAGCAGATGCGAAAATTGCCAGGTTGAAACTGGATAAAACCGTCAGGGATATCATTACATCCGTTTCCAGGTCCTATTACGAACTGGTCTATATCCAGAAGGCCATTGAGGTGGCCGGGGCAAATCTTGATATCAACAAACAGCTGACTGCTATAAGCGAAAATGCCTATGCCGGGGATAAGGCTCTTTTTTATGATGTGTCCAAGGCCCAGGCCCAGACTGCCCAGATCCGTTACGACATTATCCTGCTCCAGGAACTTGCACAGACCGAAAAGACAAACCTTAACGCCCTGCTCAACAGACCTCCCGAAGCCCCTCTCGGCCAGGCCGTGTCCCTGCCGGCCAGAAAGGTGGTCTACGCCCTTGAGCAGATCTACGAACTGGCCTCGCTTTACCAGGAAGACATCCTCATCGCAGACCAGGAGGTGGAAAAATCCGGAGAAGCTGTCCGGCTTGCCCGGTACGAAAACCTTCCCACCTTTAAACTGGGGCTTTTTTACGCCGGAATCGGAGAACCGGATGTGGCGACCCCGCCCAAGGATGCCGAAGACGATGCACTGGGGATACAGGCGGGTCTCAGCCTGCCCCTGTGGTTTGGGAAAAACATCAGCCGCACGGCAAAGGCCCGGGCCCTTGAAATTCAAGCCCGGGCTCAGAAACAGGTCTCCATAAACACCATTCGGTCCAAGATCAGCCAGATATGGTTCAAACTTCAGAACTCGGACCGTTTGATCACCCTGTATAAAACACATTTGCTGCCCAATGCCATGGCCTCCCTCGGTACTGCTGAAACCTGGTTTCGTGAGGGTAAGGGAAGCTTCAGCGATTATCTGGAAATCCAGGCCACGGCTTATAATTTTCAGCTTTCCCTTGAACGGGCCCGGGCCGACTATGCGAAAAACCTTGCCCGGCTGGAGCAGCTGGCCGGGGTCATCCTGGACCTCAAGCGGCCAGAACCGGATAAAGGAGATAAAGACCAATGAAACCTCTGATATGGATGATCACAGTTCTTGCTCTTTTTTCATCTTCTTCTGTGTCTGGGAGCTATCGCCAGATGAAAAAAGAACTGAACACCTACCAGCCGCCGGCAATTTTTAGCATACCCGAAGCAGCACCGTCCGCCACAGTAAAAGAAGATTTCCAGGACAAAGGGACGACCGGGCCGGACGCTTTTGCATCTGTCAAGCCCGGGTTTGAGAGGGACCTGGCCACCATGGTACAAAACAGGGTCGATCCGGATACCTATTCGCACATCAAGAAAATTGCCGGGGACGAAACAGCCCTGATCCGCCTTCTGGGGCAGCGGGTGAAGCCCGAGGAAATCAAGGCCATTGCCCTTTTGAGGAATCCGGAAATCCGGGCCGCAGGAGAAAAAATCCTGGCCGAAATTCAGTCCTTTGACCAGGTGATGAATCTGGACGACCAGCTGCGCCGGTACAGCACATTCACCGCAGCTGTCAACAACAAGGTCGGACCGGTAAAGGCAAAGGATTCGGTTAAAATGGCCTTCCCCTCCCCGGGCCTGACCGCACTGAAGGGAAAGATCGTTGAGAACACGGTCTCACAACAGATGGAAAAGGCGGCTGTGACCATTAAGACCGTTATAAGAGATGTTGAAACCGTGTTCCGGGATCTTGACTTCATCACCCGGTCCATCAGGATTACCCGGGACACCATTGCGGCCTTTGATCGACTCAAAGATGTGGCAACAATTCTCTACAGAAGCGGAAAGACAAGCTTTCAGGATGTGATCAAAATCAATATCAAACTGGAAGAACTCAAGGAAAGCCTTGTGACCTTGGCCTCTGAGAAAAAGACGGTGTCCATCCGGTTATGTGAACTCCTGGATCTTCCCTGGTTTGAAGTCGGCAAACTTGAATCTGCCCCCTTGCCTGGAAACCTCCCGGCAGAGGCGGGTCTGTATGTCCAGGCCCGGGCTCACCGCCAGGAACTTGCGGCACTCAGATTCCAGGTTGATAAAGTGGCGGGAATGGTGGAAATGGCCGAGACCATGACCCAGGCCCGGACAACGCTGGGGTTCTCTTTCAATGATGCCGGCCTGGTGAACACCACAGGCACCGATGCCCCAAAAGAAGCCTTTGCCACCCAAACCATGGCAGCCATGGGAAACAACAGCCCGGTCCGGGCCTGGTACGGTGTCAGTGAACCCTGGCTCGAACAGACCCGGAAAACCCTTTCCAGCCTGAAAAACACCCTTGAGGCCCAGGAAAATGCAACGGACAGAATGGTCAGGCAAACCTGGTTCAAGGCGGATAAAAACCACAGGGAACACCTTTTATACCGGGATAAGATCCTGCCCATGGCCAAATCGGCCCTGGATGTGACCACACGGGAATACGAGACCGGGTCCATTCCATTTTCCCAGGCCATCGACTCCTATACTTACTGGCTGAAGGTGCAACTGACCATTGCCAGGAAAAATTCGGACTACGGCATCTCCTTTGCAGAACTGGAGTACGTTATCGGAAAACCGCTCAGATAATTATCGGGAATACCACTATGAAAAAAAAGAATACAGTCATCATCGTCATCCTCACGGCATTGATAACAGGTTGCATTGTCTACCTGGCCCTGACCTTTTTGCAGCCAACCGGGGGAAATGGTACAGATACCGCTGGGTCAGCCACCGGGAATACGGCGTCAAAGGAAAGGAAAATCATCTACTGGAAAGCCCCCATGGACCCCACCGAGATCTATGATGAACCCGGAAAAAGTAAAATGGGCATGGATCTGGTTCCTGTATACGAGGATGAGGTTGCAGACACCGGCAGTGAAACAGATGAACGCAAAATCGCTTACTGGAAAGCGCCCATGGATCCCGCCGAAATCTACGAAGCCCCCGGGAAAAGCAAAATGGGCATGGACCTTGTCCCCGTGTACGAAGATGAACTGGTGGGCGGTGTGGATATCAAGATTAATCCGGTTGTTGAACAGAATATGGGCCTCAGGGTGGCCAAGGTGGAAAAAGGGGTGCTGAACCACACCATCAAAACCTATGGCCATGTAACCTTTGACGAGACCCGCACCGGTATCGTCAGTCTGAAGGCCGGCGGATGGATTGAGAAGCTGTATGCCGACTACACCGGTTTTGTGGTGGAAAAAGGAGCGCCCCTTTATGAAATCTATTCACCTTCCCTTCTGGCATCCCAGGAGGAGTATCTTTCGGCATTTAAGAACTTCCGGCAGAATAAAAGCCTTATGAATCAGACCATTCTGGAGTCAGCCCAAAAAAGGCTTTTGTATTACGACATCGCACAAGAAGAGATCGACCAGATCGAAAAAACCGGAAAAGTCAGCAAAACCCTGACTGTGAGATCGCCGTACAGGGGCGTGGTGGTCTCAAAGAATGTCATTGAAGGCACTTATGTGAAAACCGGGGAAAGCCTGTTCACCATCGCAGATTTATCCACCGTCTGGGTGGAAGCCCATATTTTCGAGTATGAGCAGAATCTGGTCTATGAAGGCCAGAACGTTGAAATGACGCTTTCCTATATTCCGGGCAAAACCTATATGGGAAAAATCGCTTATATATTCCCCTATCTTCAGCCCAAGACCCGGGATGTGGTCATCCGACTCTCCTTTGATAATGCCGATGGAAAACTCAAGCCCGACATGTTTGCCCGGATCAAGATCGACACCGCCCCGGAAAATCCGGGACAGTCAATTCCTGCAGAGGCAGTGATCCATTCCGGTGATAAAAAGATCGTATTCGTGGCCAAAGGAAATGGCCGGTTCACCCCCAGGGAGGTGACCACCGGAATGTTTCTTGACCAGGGCCGTATCCAGGTGCTCAGCGGCCTGGTCCAGGGCGACAATATCGTTGTATCCGGCCAGTTCCTCCTGGATTCAGAATCAAAGCTCAAGGAGGCCATACAGAAGATGATCGAATCCAAGTCCAAGGGTCCTGCCAAGGCCGGCAGGGAAGCGGATGCCGGGGCTTCGGACGATTTCTTCAACGACATGGAAAAGCAACCGGACGCTGGAGATGATTTCTTTAAGGATATGGAATAAAAAACAAGGACGCTGTAATGATTAACAAGATAATCGAATGGTCCGTACACAATAAATTTATGGTGGTGCTGGCAACGTTTTTCGTCATTGTCGGCGGTATCCTGGCCATGGTCAACACCCCCCTGGACGCCATCCCCGATCTTTCCGACGTCCAGGTCATCATTTATACGGAATACCCGGGCCAGGCTCCCCAGGTGGTGGAGGACCAGGTGACCTATCCCTTGACCACGGCCATGCTCAGCGTGCCCTATGCCAAGGTGGTCCGGGGGTACTCCTTTTTCGGGTACTCATTTGTTTACCTGATCTTCGAAGACGGCACCGATATATACTGGGCCAGGTCACGGGTGATGGAGTACCTCAACTTCGTCTCCGGCAGGTTGCCCGGGGGGGTGACGCCCAGCCTGGGACCGGATGCCACGGGGGTGGGATGGGTTTACGAATACACTCTCCAGGACACCAGGGGAAATACCGACCTGCAGCAGCTTCGATCGCTTCAGGACTGGTTTCTGCGCTATGAGCTGACCTCTGTCCCGGGGGTCTCGGAAGTGGCCAGTATCGGCGGATTTGTCAAACAGTACCAGGTGGAAGTGGATCCCAACAAGCTGCTCTCTTACAATATCTCCATTCAGAAAATCAAGAAAGCCATCCAGCGTTCCAACGCCGATGTGGGCGGCAAACTTATTGAAATGGGAGAAACCGAATTCATGGTCAGGGGGCTGGGGTATATAAAGTCCATCAAAGATCTGGAACAGATCGCCATTTCCTTTGACGACAAGGGTACCCCCATCCTGCTGAAGGATATCGCCAATATCCAGATCGGCCCTGAATTGCGCCGGGGAATTCTGGAGTGGAACGGCGAGGGCGAGGCTGTAGGCGGGGTCGTGATCATGCGGTACGGGGAGAATGCCCTTGAGGTGATCAAGCGGGTCAAAGCAAAGCTTGCCGCTCTTGAAAAAGGATTGCCCGACGGCGTCAAAATCGTCACCGGCTATGATCGGTCAGCCCTGATCGAACGGGCAGTGGATACCCTGAAAGAAAAGCTGACCGAGGAGATGATCGTAGTGGCCATCATCTGCATTATCTTTCTGCTCCACTTCCGGTCGGCTTTTGTGGCCATCTTCACCCTGCCGGTGGGAATACTTATGTCGTTTTTGATTATGTACCCCTTTGGCATTAACGCCAACATCATGAGCCTGGGGGGCATCGCCATCGCCATCGGGGTGATGGTGGATGCGTCCATCGTGATGGTGGAAAATGCCCATAAACATCTGGAGCGGGACAGAGGAAAGCTTTCCCATACCCAGATTATCATCAACTCGGCCAAAGAGGTCGGGCCGGCGCTATTTTTCAGCCTTCTGATCATAACGGTCTCCTTTTTGCCCGTATTTTCTCTCATGGAGCAGTCAGGCAGGTTGTTCCGGCCCCTGGCCTATACCAAAACAACCGCCATGGCTGCCTCCTCGGTTCTGGCCATCACCATTATCCCGGTGCTGATGACATTTTTTGTAAAAGAAAATCCCATTAACCCCAGGTTTTCCAGATCTAAAAAGGTCAAAATATGGGTCCTGGCCATGGCAGGGCCGCCTCTGTTCGTGCTGGCATTGGGTGTGGCCGGGGTCAGGCTGCCGGATCTGAGCCTGGTGCTTGCCCTTATGCTGTCTCTGTTTATGGGAATCTGCCTTTCTCCCCAGAAGATTATTCCAGAAGGGAAAAATCCCTTGAACCGGTTCCTGATCAGGATATATCTGCCCATGATCGAACTGGTATTAAAACGGCGGAAGGTTACGGTGCTCATTGCCCTGGCAGCAATTGCGGTGACCTGGTATCCCATGACCCGTCTCGGCACTGAATTCATGCCGCCGTTGAACGAAGGGGATCTTCTGTACATGCCCACCACGCTTCCGGGGATCTCCATTACCAAAGCCAAGGAGCTGCTGCAGCAAACCGACAAGATCATCCAGCGGTTTCCCGAGGTCAAAAGCACCCTGGGGAAAATCGGACGGGCGGAAACCTCCACAGACCCGGCACCTTTGTCCATGATCGAGACCGTGATCATGCTGCGGCCTGAAGTCGAGTATGAGATGATCTCCAAGGATCGGTTCTTCTCCTCCTGGCCGGTGTGGCTGAAAAAACCCTTGGCATGGATATGGCCGGAACAGGTCAAAGGAGAGGTGATCCACGAGTGGCGCAAAAAGAACATTGACCGGTTTTTCTCCGGGTGGCCGACCCTGATCAAGGCGCCTTTTGCCTGGTTGCTGCCTGAAGAACGGTATATCACCATCCAGGAACTGGCTGACGACCTGGAGCAGGCGGTTAAGTTCCCCGGGCTGACCAATGCCTGGACCATGCCCATCAAGACCCGTATCGACATGCTTTCCACCGGGATTAAGACCCCCGTGGGCATCAAGATCAACGGGCCCGACCTTGGGGTACTCGCCGACATCGGCGAAAAGATTGAAGCCATGCTCAGGAATAAGAAAGGGACTTTGTCTGTATTTGCAGAACGGGTAACCGGCGGCAATTACCTGGATTTCAATATCCGGCGTGGGGAGATCGCCCGGTACGGCCTTCAGATCGCCGATGTTCAGGATATTATCAAGACGGCCATCGGTGGTATGAACGTGACCTATACCGTTGAGGGGCTGGAGCGGTATCCGGTAAACCTGCGGTACAACCGGAAGTTCAGGGACAATCTTGAAGAACTGCGCCGGGTAATGGTGCCCACACCGTCCGGTGCCCAGATTCCGCTAACCCAGCTTGCCGACATCAGCATCAAAAAGGGGCCTGCCGGCATCAAGAGTGAAAATTCAAAGCGGAGCGCCTGGGTTTTTGTGGATATCAGGGACATGGATATCGGCACCTACGTAAAACAGGCCAGGGCCCTGGTGGATGAAAACGTTGATCTGCCTGCCGGGTATTCCCTGGTTTGGTCCGGCCAGTATGAATATATGGAAAAGGCCAGAAAGACCCTCAATATAATCATTCCGGCCACCCTGCTGGTAATTTTCCTCCTCCTCTATATCCATTTTGGCAACCTCATTGAGGTGGTCATCGTCATGGCAAGTCTTCCCTTTGCCCTTCTGGGCGGCTTTTGGCTGATCTATCTCCTGGGGTACAACCTGTCCGTGGCAGTGGGGGTGGGCTTCATCGCCCTGGCAGGCCTGGCCACGGAAACCGGCATCGTTATGCTGGTTTATCTTGACGAAGTCTTCAAACGAAAATCGAACGAGAATCAGATGAATACCCCGTCCGACCTCCACGAAGGCATTGTTGAAGGGGCCGTGGACAGGGTCCGGCCCAAAATCATGACCGTTGCCACCACCCTGATCGGGCTTCTGCCGGTTATGTACGGCAGCGGCGCAGGATCCCAGATTATGAAGCGCATTGCCGCCCCCATGGTGGGGGGGCTGGTCTCCTCTACCATCATGACATTGATTATCATCCCGGTGCTCTACGATCTGTGGAAAAACTGGGAATTAAATAAAAACCCCAAATAATGAAAGGAACGTTTCCATGAAAAAAATTTTAATTCCACTTTTGACCCTGATGCTTGCCGCCCTTATAATAACCGGCACCACCTTCAGCATGGAAAAACACGAGACGGACGAGTCGGAAAAAATAGGCGAACTATTCCACACGTCCACAGTAGACGGGTACATGCTTTCTTACTACCTGATGGACCTGCGGGAACAGCAAAAAAAGGATATGGACAAACCCCATCACATCATGGTCTATATCATGGATAAAGACCATCAGAAGGTTCTGGAAGGCAAAGTCGGTTTCATGATTAAAGACAGTGACGGCAATACCCAAAAAGCCATGGCCATGCTCATGGGTGAGGGGTTCGGCATCACGGCGGACATGAAGAAGGAAGGCATTTATACCATCACCACCAAGGCAGTGCTCGGTGATGTTAATCTCATGGATAAATTTACTTACGAGACCAAGTAGAGGCTCTGTGAGCTTGCCGGCGATGGATGGGTGCTGGACAACATCCCATCCATTGCCATGCCCGGGCTTGGTTCTAATTTCGCCCACCCATATCTAAGCAGCGGTGGTCCCATCTTGCAAAGTTCATCCAAATCCAATATGTATTTACGTAATGCCGCGCCTGCGCCAGAAGGAAAATGGCACGAACAAAGCAATTTTTTCGGCCTGTAACCGTTTATACTGAATCAGGATAAAGAAATTAAGGACAGAACATGATCTGGAAAAAAGAGTTCACGGTTGGTGATATGAATCTGCTCGGGGCAAATACACTGGTAAGTCTCCTGGATATTACTTTTATAGAAAAAGGAGAGGACTTTTTGACCGCATCCATGCCCGTGGACAGCCGCACCCATCAGCCCATGGGCATCCTCCACGGCGGTGCCTCGGTGGTCCTGGCCGAAACCCTTGGCAGTTGCGCCTCCCACATGACCCTTGACGACGGGCATTACAGCGTGGGCCTTGAAATCAAAGCCAATCACATTAAAAGTATATCCCAGGGCCGGGTCACGGGCCGGACCACCCCCTTACACCTGGGAAGGACCACCCAGGTATGGGACATTGACATTAAAACCGATACCGGGGAGCTGATCTGCGTGTCCCGCCTGACCATGGCGGTGTTAAAACACCGTTAAGGACTTTTGCAATTTTCACAGCAAGGGTGTATACAAAATATTTGAAACTCAACTGGAAAAAAGGGTCATGGGCTCATATAAAGCAAGAATGATGATCAAGGCGGCAAAGGAAGAGGCAAAGCGCCGATTTCGCCGCCACCGGAATAAAAACCGCCTGGCCACTCCGGGCATTCACAAATGCATCATTGTTCTGGACGGCCTGAAACCCACCTTTAACATCGGCAAGATATTCAGAAGCTCGGAAGCCTTTGGCTGCCATGAGGTTCACCTGATCGGCACGGATTTCTTTGACCCGGCACCTGCTATGGGCGCATTCAAATATGTGCCGGCAAAGTTCCACAGCCGCTTCATCTCCTGCTACGCCCAACTTCTTGAAAGGGAATACACCCCTTTTATACTTGAACCGGGCCAGGGCGATCCGGTGATGGATGTGGACCTGCCTGAAAAAAGCGCCTTTGTGTTCGGCCATGAAGAGTTCGGCCTCAGCTTTGAACCGGACCTGTTCCCGGAAGTCAAACAGCTGACCATCCCCCAGTACGGGCGCTCCCAGAGTCTGAACGTCAGCGTGGCCGCCTCCATCATGCTGTACGAATACGCCCGGCAGTTTGCCTGCCGGGATTTGGAAACCCAAGCAACCCATCCATGCAAGGAACGCATATGAATGCAGAAAAAGTGGCTGCCCACATCATCAACTGGCTGAAAGACTATGTCGGCGCATCCGGATTAAAGGGATTCACCGTCGGCGTATCCGGCGGGATTGATTCCGCTGTCACATCAACTTTATGCGCAAGGACAGGTTACCCTGTAATCGCCCTGAATATGCCCATCCACCAGGCATCGGACCAGATCTCCCGGTCCAGTGCGCACATTTCCTGGCTGTGCGAAACCTATGACAATGTCACAGGCCATGATGTCAACCTGACCCCGGTCTTTGAACAGGTAAAAACAACCTTGCCGCCGGACATCCAGGATGGCCTGACCATGGCCAATACCCGGTCCAGGCTTCGCATGATCACCCTGTACGCCTTTGCCTCCCACCATCGCATGCTCGTGACCGGCACCGGGAACAAAGTGGAGGATTTCGGCGTGGGATTTTACACCAAATACGGGGACGGCGGCGTGGACATATCCCCCATTGCAGACCTGATGAAAACCGACGTATATGCCCTGGGCCGGTACCTTGGCGTCAGCCGGGATATACTGTCAGCCCGGCCCACCGACGGGCTTTGGGAAGACAACCGTACAGACGAAAGCCAGATCGGGGCCTCCTATGAGGAGCTGGAATGGGCCATGGCCTATGAAGCCGGAGACAAAAGCCAGGATATAACAGATCATCAGAAAGATGTTCTGGACGTATACAAAAAATTCAACCGGGCCAACCGGCATAAAATGGAACCCATTCCGGTGTGTACCATCCCCGGAGCGCTGAAATTGTAAATTTTAGACACCGCATGTTTTCACCCCATGCTCAGCCATATCCCGTAAGTAAGCCCGGACAGAAGCGTGGAAATTGAGATGGCGGCCACGGCAAGATCCGGATCACCGCCGATCTGTGCTGCCATGATATAGACCAGGGTAGCCGAGGGCGCAGCAAGGATAATCAGCCCCGGAATAAAATCCTGGGCAGATATCCCAAACAATTTAAACAAAACAAATCCCATGGCGGGCATCACCAGAAGCTTTAACACCGACGTCATCACCACAGAAGAAAAGACCAGCCTGATCTTTCCAAAGGAGAGAGAAGCCCCGATCAGCAGCAGTGCCATGGGCAGCGCCATTCCCTTAAGGATGGTAAGCGACCGGTCCAGAATCACCGGCAGGGGCAGCCCCAAAAGGGAATAAACAATGCCGGCCAGGGCAGACAGGATCACCGGGTTGGTCATGGCAGAACCCAGGGCTGAGGTCAGGTTTGTACTGCGGCCGGCATCCCGGCTGTAAAACTGGAGCACTGCCACAGCCAGAATATTTTGCAGAATCATGACAAAGCCTGCAATAATGGCTGCCTTGACAAGGCCCGCGTGGCCCAGGTAATAAAAGGCCACGGCCAGGCCGATATACCCCAGATTGCCATGAAAGGCACAATGAATAAAGGATCCCTTTGATGATTGTGCAACGTTTGCGGTGTGTGCCGTCAGCCAGGCTGCCGGCACAATAAGACACACAGTTGCAAGCGTAACCAGGATCACCCCCGGATGAAATTGGGTTTTCAAAGAAGATTGGGCAATGGCGCTGAAAATCATGGCAGGGATGGCAATGTAATAAACAAGGCGATTGGCCTGGTGTAAAAAATCCCGGGAGAAAAAGCCTCTATACCGGGCAAACATACCCAGAAAGATGATAATGAATATCGGTATGATGGTTGAAATAATGTTCATGCGACCGCCACCAGTTAATTGAATTGTCTTGTTCTGCCCTTCAGATCCGGCAGGAATCGGGCGGCGACACACGCCGGATGCACCACGGTTAAGCCTGCGGATTCATCAAGATATCCGCCCAGGTTGATCCGGCATACCGGACAGTCCGTCACCCAGAAATCCGCGCCTGTGGCTTTGGCATTGGCGACCTTTTTCTTTGCGATGCCCCTGGACACCTCAGGATACTCGTAGAAAAAAGTCCCTCCCCCGCCGCAGCAGGATGACATATCCAGGGCCTGGGTATATTCAACACCCTTTAGTGCATTCAAAAGTGCCTGGGCACTTCCCGGGGTGGGCATATGGTTTCGCTGATGGCAGGGCTGGTGGTAGGTGACGCGGATCATCTCATCGTTTTGAGGGAAGTTTTCGGGGCTTTCATGGGCCATGATAAAGGAACTGATATCCACCACTTTTCCTGCAACCCGATTTGCCGCATCCTGATCCAGACCAAACTCTTTTGCAAGCGCAGGATAGTCATTTTTCAATGCAGCGCCGCAGGTGGGGCAGTCCACAATCACAGCATCAATGCCCTGGGCATCCAGGCAGGCCAGGTTGTTATTCACATTGCTTTTTACCTTTTCCCGGCCGCCGTGGAAAAGCATGGGAGTGCCGCAGCAGGTCTGGGTTTCGGGAATGATCACCTCAACCCCCATGTGGCGCAGAATGTTCAGGACAGAAAAGCCGGTGTCATCAAAAAGGTAATTGGTGGCACAGCCGGTGAAATAAGCCACTCGTCCGTATTTCAGTCCTGATGCAGCTTTTGATTTGTGCCCGGGCTTGTGCGTCATCGCGTCCCGGGCCGCTGCCCTGAACGGGACTTTATTCAAAACAGGAAACTGTTTTAACGCGATGCTGCCCAGCCGGTATTTTTCGGCAAACACCTGGGGTACAATTTTCCGGGCTATTTTCGCGGCCCCTGCCGCCATCCTGATTCTGGATTCCTTTGCCAGAAGATAGACCAGGCTTTTGATCCCGGGCATGTCCCCGTGATCGCGAATCATCTTTTCGCGCATGCGTACATAACGCTCGGGATGGTTGATGCCCGAAGGGCAGATGCTGGCACAGTTACCGCACATCAGGCATTTGGAGATGATCTCCTTGAGCTTTTCAGACGAACCGACCCTATGGTCTGAAAAAAAATCAATGAGCTGTATCCGGGCTCTCGGGGAAGCATCCTCGGTGCCCTGGGCCAGGTATGTCGGGCACACAGACAGACAGAATCCGCACCGGTTGCAATTTTGTCCGTATGAATCAGCCATGTTACACAAACTTCCCGGGATTCAGGATGCCGTCCGGATCCACTGCTTTTTTAATGACACCCATGAACGCAATGGCATCTTCGCTCATGACCAAAGGCAGATATTCGGCCTTGGCAAGGCCGATGCCGTGCTCGCCGGACAGGGTGCCGTTCAGGGAAGCGGCTGCCGCCATAATCTCGTCAAAGGCTTTTTTCACCCTGCCCCACTCTTCTTTATCGGTTTTGTCCGCCGGAATCATGGGGTGTATGTTTCCGTCGCCGGCATGGGCCATCACCCCCACGATGAGCTTGTATTTATCTGCGATATCCACGATCATACGGGTCATTTCCGGAATTTTACTGGCAGGCACCACAATATCTTCCGTGTACAGACTCGGTGAAAGCTTGGCAAAGACACCATAGGCCGAACGTCTTGCCTGCCAGAGTTTATCACGTTCCTCATCTGTCTTGGCAATCTCTATGCTCACAGCCCCGTTGGCCCCAAGCTTTTCGGTAATTTTTTTTATCTCTTTTTCACACGCTTCCTTTGCCCCGTCCACTTCGATAAGCAGTGTGCCTTCGGCATCCACGGGCAGTCCGATATGGGCCTTGGCTTCAATGGTCCGGATGGTGGTCCTGTCCATCAGCTCCAATGCCACCGGCAAAATACCGGCACCAATGATATCGGCCACGGCTTTTGCCGTATTATCCAGGTCATCAAAGGTGACAAGCAGCGTGGACACGCTTTCAGGCAGGGGCAGCACCTTGAGGATGACGGAAGTAACCATGCCCAAAGTTCCTTCGGACCCGCAGAACAGGCTGGAAAGCCGGTACCCGGTGACATCCTTGACATTGCGGCTGCCGAAGCGCACCACCTTTCCCGAAGCCAGCACCACCTCCATGCCCAGGATATAATCAACGGTTACACCGTACTTCAGACACCGGGGCCCCCCGGCATTCTGGGCCACGTTGCCGCCAATGGTGGACACGGCCATGGAGCCGGGATCCGGGGGATAAAAGAACCCGAACGGAGCCAGGGCCTTTTGAAGATCAGCATTGACCACGCCGGGTTCCACAATCACGTACCGGTCTTTGGTGTTGATCTCAAGAATCCGGTTCATTTTTGAAAAGCACAGGACCACACCGCCTCTGGCCGGGATACTTGCCCCGCACACCGAAGTTCCCGCGCCCCGGGCCGTCACCGGGATCTTATGGGCAGAACATATTTTTAAAATACCGGACACCTCATCCCGGGTGCAGGGAAACAGGACCAGGTCGGGCATGGCCTCTTCAAAATAGGCATCATAACAATAACAGGCCAGTTGCTCGGGGGAATCATAACATCTGTCCTTGCCCACAATTTCTTTGAGGCGGTTTATGGCTTCTGGGTCGATCATTTTTGCATCATCCTAATGACAGTGTTCAAACAGCCCACATGCGTTGGGCATCTATCTATAATTCGCACCATTGTTCAAGTCAATAACTTCACCGTTTATGGTTGCAGGTGCATCTGTTGCGAGCCAGCAGACTGTCTCTGCCACTTCTTCCGATGAACAGAATTGTTGAGTGATCGTTGCGGCTTTTAAGCGGTCCTTTCTATCCTGGGGAATGCGCTTCATCATTTCAGTTTCCACAGGACCCGGTGCGACTGAGCTTGTAACTACGCCCCGGGGCCCGAATGTTCTGGCGAGTGAACGCATGGTATTCATGATTCCAGCCTTAGAAATGCCGTACCAAATATCAGGATGGCCTATTTCGCCGGCGATTGAACCCGTGCTGACGATCCGGCCGCCGCCATTATTGGCCATTTTCTCAGCCAAGTGGACGCTAAGCCGCACGGATGTAACCAGATTTACGTTGAGTATGTGAAGAATCTCATCGTAGCAGTAATCACCTGCTGTCTTGGTATTCATGATTCCGGCATTATTGATCAGCACGTCCACATGGCCGATCTTGTCAACAATTTGGAGCGTCTGTTCGTAATCTGAAAGATCCGCTGTCCAGGAAATGACTCCATCCGGCGGGGAGTCGATTCCCGATCTTGATAAAACATGAACTTCAAACCCCCTGCCCAAAAGTCTTTTTGATATTTCCAACCCGATGCCTCGATTACCGCCTGTTATAATAGCTTTCATGTCTTTCCTTAACGTGTGATCAATATATGCGATGCCCAACCCCAAGATCACCGGTTTTATCCGGTGCATTTTTAAACATTTTTCCAAGATGATAAGTGAATGCCAAAGGAGAGCCCGGTTTCAATGCTGTGGACATTCTCTGAAAAACCTTGGATATGCCCTGTATGAAATGATCAAGCCCCCGGCCCATGTCTATATTGCCTGTTAGCTCATCTGGTGATCGCAACGAAGCAAGTCAGAAATCTCCAGGAAAATCCAAAGGTCAAATAATCGGATCAATTTATCATATTCCCGATAAAAATGTAACCGTATTCCATTAGTCCGGCACCGTGCCCGGCCCCACCTGAAATTCCGCAGTTGCCCCTGCCCTTGATTGCCTTTTGCCCCCCGGCCAGGAATGGGATAGGATGGGCTGCCATGAAAGAAAAAATAAAAATCATAGAACAGGGACAAGGCTGGATCTGCGCGGAAAAGCCCGGGGGCATCAGTGTTCATAACGATCCGGGCAGGGATATGATATCCGGACTCCAAAAAAGACTGGGCCCCGGCAGCACGGAAATACTCCAGCCCGTACACCGCCTGGATAAGGAAACCTCGGGACTCCTCCTTGTGGCCACGGCCCGGGACACCCTGGCCGGCCTCTCGGACCTTTTTGCAGGGGGGAAGGTGACAAAACGCTATAAAGCCCTGGTTCACGGCCATTTTGACCATCCCGGCCAGGCCCGGGGCACCTGGGATACCCCCCTGACCCACGCCGCCGGCGGCAGAGCCGATCCCCGGGGCCGGGGAAAACGGATCAAGGCCCTGACCTGCTACAGGGTTCTGGACCAGTCCCTCCATTACACCCTTCTGGACATTGAATTGTTCACCGGCCGCAAGCACCAGATCCGGCGCCACGCCAAACTGGCAGGGCATCCGGTCGTGGGCGATCCCCGGTACGGCTCCCCCAGGGCCCTTGATTTCTTAAAAACCCAAAAGCAGTTCAACGCCATGGGCCTGCATGCCTGTTTCCTCAAATTCAGGGACAAGGACAGGACCGTCACCCTGGAGCTTCCGGATCTGCCCCGGGAAGTTGCGCGACTGTTCGAAGAGGACAAAGCATGAACCCATCAAATACAATTCAACCCTATTATGCTGTTATATTTTAAAAAGGCACCATGAAGATTCAAGGAGCAACAAAAGAAAATTACCAGGAATTAATCAGTGTATGGGAAAGTTCTGTCAGAGCAACCCATGACTTTTTGCCCGAAAAAAAAATTGCTGAGCTAAAAACTGTAATTTTGGAGCAGTATTTTGATTCTGTCGATTTGTTCTGCCTTAAAAACAGTAACGAAAAGATATTAGGATTTATTGGGGTTGCTGATTCCAAGATTGAAATGTTATTTGTAGCTCCAGATTATATTGGCCAGAAATTTGGTCAAACGCTTACTGAATACGCCATTAATAACCTTGCTGCATCCAAAGTTGATGTCAACGAACAAAATCCTAATGCAATAGGCTTTTATCACCGGATGGGCTTTATTCAAGCCGGTCGATCTGCATTTGATGGAATGGGAAATCCGTTCCCTTTAATACACATGAAATTAAATTTAATATAATCGGGACAGGACTCCCCATCACTGAGGAGCCCTCCCGCAACACCCGGCATACGGATCACGTACCAAGGCGGTTCAGCTGGTATTAATAGAATCGGCTTGTAGGTTATCCCATCGATTTTACCGGGTTTTAGGCAGAGACATGCCATGGGAATTTCGGCCACTGCCGCATTACTCCCATAAATGCCGCCCACTTACTCACCACCACCATTCACTCGGTCCATTCGGCCCGGGCACTGTCCAGGCCTTCATCGGGGTGAAGCCTCTCCACTTTTATGAAGCTCCTTTCCACCGACTACGATGCCGTCTGCTGACTTCTCCCATGCGGTCAGAGCCGGTTGCCCGACCCTCAGCCATTTGGCACATGGGGGATCTCCCGGGGTAAACACGTGTCTTTCGGTACGTGAATGCCGGATTTACGGACATACCCTGCAATGGATAGGGGATGAACACAACGTGGCCGAAATTATGATCAAGCCCGTTTTTTTACATGGCGATTGCCCGATCCACGGCATCCCTTGTTGTTGATCCAAGGATTTGATATACCAGCACCGGAGAATAACAATGGCGGAGCCAAGATTAATTGACGGACAAAACTAAAAAACAACCCGTTGTTTCAGTCATGCCGGACCAGGCCCTGGTGCTTGAATGGGAAACGGTTAAAGATACGTTTTCCCCGGACCAGGTACAATACCTGCAGGAAATTGCCCAAAGCGCTCAAACCCCGGGGAGCGACTGGCTATACACCCTGGGGTTCAAACAATTCCCTTTGGATTTTTCAACCTCCCTGGACTATTTCCTGCGGTTTTCCCGCTGTTTTGTCCGGGAGCTGTTAAAGACAGCCGAACTTGAGACCCTGGGGCAGGACGCTGTCATCAGCCTGCCGCCGGGACTTGTCAACGATTTTATTTCAGCCTGTCCCATGATGGCCGGGGCCGAATACGTAACCGCCGGTATGCTGGAGGCGCTGTGGCAGGGGTTTAATGAGGCATTTGCCCGTGACATCAAAGCATTCAAAGGCCGGGTCAGCGACTATTTCCGTGAAAAGAACCCCGATCTTCACCCGGCGGGCCGGGTGTTTTTCCATCTGGTGGAAAATAAAAATCCAGGCCTGCCCTTTGCCTTTATGGCGACCTATTCCGCAGGCATGGGAGCCAATGGAAAACCCAAGCACCTGCCCCTGAAACATGCCATTGAAACCCATGATGACGACGACCTTCTGACCCTTTTATCCACGGTGTACAAAGCCGCGGAAAAAAGCCGGATAATAGCGGATCTCATTGACTCCGGCGAGTTGTTCCATCCCCTGGCCTGGGACGGGGATGAGGCGTTCAGCTTTCTGAAAGAAATTCCGGATTACGAGGCCTGCGGTGTGCTCTGCCGGATTCCGGACTGGTGGAAGCAAAGTGCAGCCACCCCCCGGGTGACCATCTCCATGGGGGACAGTAAACCAACCATGGCCGGGCTGAATGCGCTGCTTGATTTCAACGTCAGTGTGGAATTAGGCGGTCTGGCCTTATCCAGGCAGGAGGTTGAAGCCATCCTGGAACAGGCCGAAGGCCTGGCGTTCATCAAAAACAAATGGGTGGCCGTGGACCCGGAAAAACTCAAACAGGCCCTGAAAGCCTGGGACCGGATTGAAAACCTGGCCGCCCAGGGCATGACCCTGGGAACAGCCATGCGGGCCCGGTTGTCCCCGGAAAAGATGCTTGGCCGGGGCAATGACGGTCAGGTGGAAGTCTGTGTCTCCAACGGAACATGGCTGACATCTGTGCTGGAAAAAATGACCCACCCGGAACAGGTTGATCCGGTGGCTCCGGGCAAAGGCTTTAAAGCAAAATTGCGGCCCTACCAGTCAAAGGGCGTAAACTGGCTGAACTTTTTGACTGCTTACGGGTTCGGGGCCTGCCTGGCCGATGATATGGGCCTGGGAAAAACCGTCCAGATCCTGGCATGGCTGAGTACCTTTCCTGAAACCGGCAAACGCCCGGCAAGCCTTCTGGTGGTGCCGGCCTCTTTGATTTCAAACTGGCAGGGGGAAATCAGCCGGTTTCTGCCCGGCCTTAAAACCTGTGTGGCCCACCCCGGTTTTACCGCGTCGGATTCACAGCCAATCAAGACAGAGAAGACCAAGGCGATTACGCTGGCCAAGGCTCAACTGGACCGCCTGGACCTGGTCATCACCAGCTACGCCCTGGTGAAAAAATACGCCTGGCTTGCCAAGTATTCCTGGCACTGCCTGATCCTGGACGAGGCCCAGGCCATTAAAAATCCCGCCACTCAGCAGACCCGGTCCGTCAAAGCCCTGCCGGCGGCCCACCGGATCGTCATGACCGGCACGCCCGTGGAAAACCGGCTGTCAGACCTGTGGTCCTTGTTTGATTTTTTAAATCCCGGGCTTTTGGGCAACAGGACTGAGTTCTCCAGGTTTGCCAAAACCCTGAAAGACAATCCAAACGGATATGCCAGGCTGCGGCAGATGATTTTTCCCTATATCCTGCGCCGCCTGAAAACCGATAAAACCGTGATATCCGACCTTCCGGACAAGGTGGAGATGAAGGTATTTGCCGATTTAAGCCCCAAACAGGTGGTTCTGTACAAAAAATCGATCAAGGATTTGAAACAGGCCATTGAAACATCCGCGGGCATCCAGAGAAAAGGCCTGGTCCTCTCCTTTCTTCTCCGGTTCAAACAATTGTGCAACCACCCGGACCAGCTCACAGGGTCCGGGGATTTCCAGGCGGCCCACAGCGGAAAATTCATGCGCCTTTGCAGCATCTGTGAAACCGTTTATGAAAAACGGGAACGGATTCTCGTGTTTACCCAGTTCAAGGAGATGACAGAGCCTTTGCGGGCCTTTCTTGAAAACATCTTCCATCACCCGGGACTCGTACTCCACGGATCTGTGCCTGTTGCAAAACGCAAGAAACTGATACAAACCTTCCAGGACAATGCCTATTGCCCCTTTATGGTGCTTTCGTTAAAGGCCGGGGGCGTGGGCCTGAACCTGACCCGGGCCAGCCATGTGGTCCATTTTGACCGGTGGTGGAACCCGGCCGTGGAAAACCAGGCCACAGACAGGGCGTTTCGCATCGGGCAGACCCAAAAGGTCCTGGTGCATAAATTTGTCACCCGGGGCACCATTGAAGAAAAGATTGATATGATGATCAGCGAAAAACAGGCCCTGGCCGACCAGGTGGTCACCCCGTCCGCCCAGGGACTGATCACGGAAATGGATGATAAAGACCTGCTGGATCTGTTCCGGCTCACCCTGCCGGAATAAGGCACCAGATAACGTTTTAACGGTAAAAGGAATCCAATGAGGTATTACGACGGGTATCCCAAATACGTAACCGTGGCAGAAAAGCGGGCAAAGGCTGAAAAAAAGCTTGCGGCCTTAAAAAAGAAAAACCCCGGCATTCAGCCCGTGGCCATTGAGGGCCGGACCCTTGCAAAAACCTGGTGGGGCAAAGCCTGGAACAAAAACCTGGAACGGTACGCGGATTATGCCAACCGGATTGAGCGGGGCCGCAGCTATGTCCGGCACGGAACGGTTCTGGACCTCCAGATCCGGCCGGGCAAGGTCTCAGGCCTGGTCATGGGAGGCGAGGCCGCCCCCTACCGGATCACCATCGCCATCAAGCCCATTCCCCCAAAACAATGGCAGCAGATCAAAGACCAGTGCAAGGGGAAAATGGAGAGCATTAAACAACTGATGGCCGGCAAATTCCCCAAGGCTCTTGAAGAGCTGTTCACCCAGAAAGACAAGGGCCTTTTCCCCTCCCCCAAAGAGATTGAACTCAATTGCTCCTGCCCGGACCGGGCAGTGATGTGCAAACATGTGGCAGCCGTGCTGTACGGGATCGGTGCCCGCCTGGACCAGGACCCGGGCCTGTTCTTCGTGTTAAGAAATGCAAAGGTCAACGATCTGGTCTCCGAAACCGTCAAAGAGACAAAGAAGGATCTTCTGGTCCGGTCCGGGAAGAGATCCCCGAAAATCATTGATGAAGAAAGCCGGAACCTGTCCGATATGTTCGGCATTGACCTTGATATGGGCGGAGATATGGACGGATCAACACCCTTACCGCCAGCCGTACCTGAATCACCCGGTAAAGCATCCCCCAAACCCGGGAAACCAAGGGCTGAAAAAACAACCGCTGTAAAATCAAAACCCGGACGGACAAAGGCCGAAAAAGCTGAAAAAAAGCCCCCCCGCGCCGCCGGTACCGGCAGGAACCCCCCTTCCGTCAAACCCGCGGCACCCAAAGCCGTTTCGACGCCGGCCGCCTTCCCGAAAATCAAAGACGCAGCCGGCATTGAAACCCTGTTCAGGCGACGGACAAAACGCCCTGTAACGGCTGCCGAAGTCATTGAAAAATCAGACATGGATCCGCAAAAGGTCAGAAATATCCTGTCCGGCCTTATAAAAAAGGGCAAACTGGAACGGGTATCAAGGGGCGTTTACAAATGGGTCAGGCCGGAACCGCGGTAGGCACCGGTGTCGACCCAAGGCCGGGGGCAGTAATGAATTTTGTTCTGACCGTTAAAAAAATCAAATATCTGTACTTTTATGTTTTATTTTTTCTCGTTGTGTTGGGCAATCCAGATACAAATGCAGGTAATGAAAAAATAAAAATAATTGTCGCGGACAACCCATTGCTGGTGGAAATTGCCGATAGCAGGGCAGAGCGGATAACCGGTCTTCAGTTTCGGGAGAATCTGCCCCAGGAGGAAGGTATCTTATTTGTATATGACTGTAATTTGGTTTTGAGATTCTGGATGAAAAATACGTCCATTCCTCTTGATTTGGCATATCTTGACGAAAATGGACAGATCAAAGATATTTTTGAATTAGACCCTTTCGATGAAACGATCATAGCTTCCACAGAGCCGGTGAGGTATGCTCTTGAAGTCAACCGCGGGTGGTTTAAAAAGCATGGTGTGAGCATAGGCGATAACATCGATGCTTTACCTGTCCTGTAATAAAAAAATCAGTCCGGCATTGCCCTGCTGAATCCCAAAATCCATGTTACCAGGTTTTTTTGATTTCTCAGATCCGGCGCACGCCCTATACATCAATCCTTCAGGCTAGAGCGGCAACGTTCCAGACCTTCATTTTTAAGGAGTTCTGCTTGACACGAAAAACGCTGAAAGAAACGGTGAAACAAAAACTTGAATCCCCGGGTTGGCAAAAAATCCTGCGAATTTCAAGCCAGCAGTTGGCCATTACCCTGGGTGCGGTGCTAAACGCCTTTGCCTATGTATTGTTTCAAATGCCGTACAACCTGGCTGCAGGCGGAGTAGCCGGATTGGGCATTGTTGTGAATACCCTGACCGGATTTTCCCCGGGTCTGTTTTATTTTACGGCAAATATTCCATTGTTCATCCTTGGCTTTTTCACCCTGGGTAAATGGCGGTTTTTGTTTAACTCCACCCTGGCTGTGCTGGTATTTTCCGGTGCCACAGAATTTTTTATTGTCAACATGCCAACGGTTTTCACCCGGTTTCCCATCACTTCGAACAAACTTCTGGCAACCATCTACTGCGGACTGCTCGTTGGTATTGGCTCGGGTATTATCTACCGTTTTGGCGGTACCATCGGCGGCACCTCGATCATTACCCGGATCATTTACAATAAAACGGGGTTTCCCATGTCCCAGTCCGGCCTGTACGTGGATGTGGTCATTATTATCGCTGCCGGCTTTGTGTTCGGCTGGGAAACATCTTTACTGGCCTTTCTGGCGCTTCTGATCGCAGGCATGAGCGCAGATTTTGCCCTGGAAGGGGCCAGCCAGATGCGCACCCTGATGATTATTACCAAAGATCCAGAACCCCTGCGGTATGCCATTATCAACGAATTGAAACGCGGCGTGACCATGTGGCAGGTCAAAGGCGGGTATTCCGGGGAAGAGCGCAGCCTTTTATATCTCACCGTGCTGCGCTCCCGGGTGTATGATGTAAAGTTCATCATTAACCGGATCGACCCCAATGCATTCATGGTGGTCGGGGTATCCCAGCAGACCTGGGGCGGGTATTCCCTGAAAAAAAACTAAGCCAATGACGACAGACCTTGATGCCTGCATCTAAGGCGGCAGAGCCGCAGAAACTAGAGACTGGAAATCTGCGTTGTGAATCAGATAAGAATCCCTGTTGTGATTCCATTGAGTTAAGAATGCCGTCCTTACCTTTGAATTAGAATTACGGGTTATTTTTCTGCCATGACCCCCTTGGCTTTATGGCGAAACAGGATGAAAAGGTTGACCAATGCAGCAAATCCGCCGATGAGGAGGTACAAGAAAAATTGGAGAGGCAAAGAAGCATTGTGGGCATTGTACCTGAAAATACAGTATATGGCCCAAAATCCGTCCTTGAGGCCTATTTTTTTACCCTCTTCATAAGTTCGGCCCTTGTATGAAATTCCCATCTCGTAGATGCGCAGTCGCATGTGGGCAATTTTAGCAACCAGTTCCGGTTCGACGCCGAACCTTGATTCCTGGATATTAATATTTTGAATGACCTCTCTTTTAAAAACTTTGTAGCAGGTTTCCATATCTGTAAGATTGAGATCAGTGAACATGTTGGAAAGAAAGGTCAGGAACTTGTTTCCCATGGAATGCCAGAAGTACAACACCCGTCTGGGTTCGGTGGATAAAAACCTTGATCCCAGAACGACATCAGCATAACCGTCGGCCAGGGGGGCAACCAGTTTTTTTAGTTCCATGGGGTCATATTCAAGATCAGCATCCTGGACCGCAACAAAATCTCCGCTGGCTTGTTTGAAACCGGTTCTCAAAGCTGCCCCCTTCCCCTGGTTTTTACTGTGGGACAGCACATGGATCTGGGGATACTTTTTTTCCAACCGCCTGGCGATGCCAAGGCTTCCATCGGTTGACGCATCGTCAACAATGATGATTTCAAAATTAAAATCAGGCACTTGCATTACACGCCGAATGCATGTTTCAAGGGTTCTTTCTTCGTTAAAGCAGGGAATAACGAGACTGATTTGATTCATGAATCAATACGTTGCATATTAAACGGTTATCTTTGAGCATGCGCGTTATGGAAGCAGGCAATATATATCTATCCGGGACGAATCATCAACAAATACCAGCTTGAGGTCAACACCGGTAACCGCTTTTTTTCGTGTGGTTTGAGCAAATATGGAGTCTTTTTTTACGACACAGTAATTTACGCCAATCTCCCGCAGGCGTGATAGCGTTTCCATGGCGGGGAAAGTTGCCATATGAAATTTCAGTTCTAGGTATTCCGGCGGGAAATAGCCGGAATATCCGTTTACCATTTGACGGCGGTGAAAGGTCTGCCAGTACATCCATTGGGCTTCCTGTTCATATCCTGCCGCATCCGGCCTGAAAGGAAATGGGATACAGGCGATGACACTGTCTTCGGGCGTTTGTGCAGCCAGATAGTTCACCCAGGACGGGGTCAATGAATAATCCACTGGCCGGTACAAGGGTTGGGCAGGAGGAAGAATTTCCACCACAGCAGCCACGCCCAGACATACAACCAGAACTGAGATCCACCCGTGCATCCGGGTTTGACGGATATGCACGCGGACAGCGGTAAGAATTTCCTGCAGACCTGCCATGGCCAGAAGAACAACCATCAGGTGAACCAGAATGGAGAACCTGAAGACGTTACGGGCCTGACCGAATCCAGGCAGATGATTCACCAGCAGCATATATGGCTGCCACCCCCATATCCTTAACCACGGTCCCAGTGAAAGTGCAAAGGCCGTACACATCAGGGTCAGGCAAAAAAGTGTCCACCGCCTGTTTTTCCGGTTCACCAGGCCCAGCCCAATACCTGCTGCTGCCAGTGCCAGCTTCAAAAACCCCGGACAAAGTCTGAAGCCGTCGAAATTTACATCAGCGCCATCTGATACCTGCCTTACCCCAGACCAGTGGGGCCATGGAGGAACCAGATAATCCCCGGCCAATGCAGAAAAACCAGCCAGGTATTTCTGGGGTAAAGGCGCATGAAGGCGCTGTGTCTGAGCCTGGTGCAGGGCAAAGGGCGAACAGATGACGCCTGCGGTGATCAGGCCCAATCCTAAGGACCGCCACGTACGCCACTCCCAAAGACGGTTTCCAATCATCCAGACCAATGACAGGGATAGTGGAATCACAAGAAACAGACCGTAATAGGCACACATAAGATAGGTCAGGCTAAAAGCGCCCCCAAGAACAATTCCCCTAATTGCCGTGGGCCGTTGAATGAATGTGAGAGCCGCTGAAATGGTCCAGAGAATACCGAAAACCGGGACCAGTTGAATCACCCCGACCCAGGAATGGATCAAGGGCAGCAGGGTCATCATGGCTCCGCCCGTCCACTGGATTGGCTGATAAACATTTAAACGCTTTAACAGGCAGAAAGCTGACCACCCGTTCAGGCAAAGACAAAGGATAAGTAAAAAATTGTAGGCAAGGATGCGGTTGCCTGTGATCCATATAACCGGTGCTGCAACACTGCTCAGCGGCATGGGTTCGGAAAAGGCAAAGGTCCCGTTCCGGGGGTAAAAGATGGGGGCATCCCAATACCCGGAATACCCTTTGGCCGCGTTCTGGACGTTCCACCAGACGGTCCAGACGTTGAACAGGGGAACCGTTGGACTTGTCTCTGTGCCCATGGGCAGACTGCGCCCAGGTGCCGTGACAAGGGGCCAGGTGGAAACCAGTGACAGCAGGAGTAAAACGGCCGGCACGGCCAGAAGCCGCGCCGGCCGCCCCAGGTTATTGAATTTCAAAGGTGCAGGTCGCAAGGAAACTTTCCACATCACACATTTCAGGGTCTTTGTAGGGCTCTTTGTAATTCACTTTAATGAGCCACACCCCGGAAGCCAGGATGCGGATTTTTCCCATTCCGTGTTTATCTGTACTGGCCGCATAGGCATAAACACCATTCTCTGTTGAGAATCCGCCGTAGGTTGCCAGAAATTCAGTTTTAAAAGGCTTGCCTCTGAAGAGTACCTTGATGGGCAGATCATCACCGGGGCGCAGGGCCAGGGGATTGACCAGGGGCAAAATTTCCAGGTCATGGCCCACCACGGTATCCACCTTGCCACCGGCCTCGCCCACATTGGCAACGGCCTTCATGTATGAGTGGTAATACCCTGAACTGATCACGTTCTTCAATCCCTTTTTGGGCTGGCGTTTATATCCATCAGTGGTTTTGGTGAAAAAAGTGCTTTTGCGTTTCGCTGCCAGGACGTAGCCGCCTTCTTTTTTCAAGGGGCTTGGGGAGGTGAATTCGATTCCGGAAAGTGCCGTGACAACGGTCTTGTCTTCTGCACCCGGCCCCAGAATAACCGCTTCCTCCAGCTCTTCTCCATTCATGAAGCCGGACAGGGGAAAGCGGTGCCCGTAGCCGATGACCCATTTCAAGGGCTTGTTCGCGGATATGGCCCCGTCCTCCAGAAGCAGCCAGGGGAAATGTGCCTGAACCGGTGTACAGGTAAAAAATGAGAGGGCCAGTGCGGCAAGAGCCACCATCCAGATGCGATTTTTTTGATTTGTTTTCATTTGTCTTCTCCTTGCTTAAAAAATTATGTCTCTTGTTAAAATGACATGTCCAGGCAGAGTGTTATGGTTCTGCCAGTACGCTGATAACGGTCGTCTCCCTTGTCCGAATCAAAAATATTATCCACTTCCAGCGTGAGTTTGGACACCTTGCCTACCCGTTTGAACACTTTACCGTCAACGACCACATGTGCCTTTTGCACACGTGTGTTGTCGCTGTCTGTGTATTGATCCGAGTTGTATTCGACAATGCCGCTGACGCCCAATCCCCAGGGAATGTATTCATAGGCAGGGGTGATGGAGAATGAATGGTCCGGGGTATAGGTCAGATCGTTTCCTGTGGATTCGTCTTCGGAATCGGTATAGGTGTAACCAAACAAGACTGAACAATTGTCATTCAGATAGTATTGTGCTGTTACTTCTATGCCCTGGGTCATGGCCTTATCTATATTTTCGTAGATATAAAGGTCTGCACCCTCATAGGTCTGGCCGGTCCGGTCTGTCACCACCATGTTGTCTACGTCGTTTCTAAAATAGGCCAGCCCGACGATTAACTTGTCATCCAAGAGCGACTGTTCGATGCTCAATGAATACCCAATGGACTCCTCCGGCTCCAGGTCCGGGTTAGAGGAGACCCAGAACGGTGAGTGGTAATATGGGACATCGTAGTACAATTGGCGGATGGTCGGGGATTTGAACGATTTGCCCACCGAGGCCCGCAAGGTGGTACTTTCCCTGAAGCGGTACATGGCACTCAATTTGGGATTAAACGAATCCCCAAAGGTGGAGTGGTTGTCATACCGGATGCCGGGGACCAGCATCAGCTTTTCAAAAAGGGTCCACTCATCTTGCAGGAATATGCTGAAGGTATCAACGTCTTCCAGCACCGTGGTCCGGGTCGTGGTTCCGCTGCTGCTGTTGTCCATGAAATAATCGATGGTCTGGCGCTGAAATTCGATTCCGGAGGTAACAACGTGGTTGGCCGGCGCATACCAGGTATACATCAGTTCACCCTGGTCAAAGCCGATGTCGCCGGATCGCGTGGAAGTGCTGAAATCATCCAGGTAGTGATAGCCCTTCAACATGAACTGGTGGTTCTGTGAAAGCTTGAAGTCAAAACCTGCTGAAATGCGGTAGCTGTCTTCTTCTGTGGTGCTTGTGGTCTCCCTTGTGAAGTTGCTGAGTTCACCCTTTATCCAGCCGTTTGCCGTATCTGTGAAATCAACATCCAGTTTCCCCATCACTGCATCCCGGTCGTTTTCATAGGGGCTTAAACTGGTCCCGTCTGAATCCTCATGGGAATAGTGGAGCAAAAAGCCCATATCTTCGTTGATTTTGCTTCCAGTATACGCGTAGGCGGTTCGTGTGTAGCGGTTCTCTCCATAATCTGTGGGGGTGGTTACGGCATCCGTGTAATAATCCTTGCCCTGGGAAACCTTATACCAGCCATATTTAACACCGGCCCCGGCCATGGTTTTCCGGGGAACCTTTTTGGTGATAATGTTGATCACTCCGGCCATGGCATCGCTACCGTAGAGAACTGAGGACGGTCCTTTGACAATTTCGATCCGCTCGATCATGGAGACGGGGATCTGGTTCAGACCTACGGCATATTCACCATGGGCACCGCTCTGACTGCTTCCGTGCATTCTCTGGCCGTCAATGAGGATCAGGCCGTAGCCGTCGTTGAAACTTAAGCCCCGCAACCTGGCGCGGGAGGATGAGCCGCCAAAAATATCATCGTTTCCTCCCACCGAGAACCCGGGGACTGTTTTGACAAGGTCGCTTACGGTCTGGGCATTGCTCTGTTCAATATCCTTGCGGGTGATCAAAACGGTTTCTACAGGTGAGTCCTTAACCGCATGGGGGGTGCGTGTACCGATGACCACGATCTCGTCAAGCTTGGTGGTTGACTCGTTTTCTCCGGCCCAAAGCACACCTTGAAAAAGCATCAGTGCCAGGATGAGCATCAATCCTGCTTGTGTTTTGTGCATACGTTCTCCTTTTCTCCTTGTTGAACAAATTGTTGAACAAATTTATTGTTTTACTGCAATATCATGGAACCTGTTATCCCCGGGTCCTGGACCGCCGGGCTTTCCAACCAAAGAGAAATCCCCAGAGCCCGAAAATCAGAGACACCCCACAGATGATCTTCAAACGGCGATTTGTTCCATAGGGTAAGGTAGAAACAATCTCTTTGTCCGGCAATTGGCTGCTTTGGGAGGCGGACACCGGGGAGGATTTGTCCGATACAACCTGGAAATCCAATGTCAGACGGTGTCCCATACCGTCGCTGACCGCAATGTTCCATGTGCCGGGGGTGTCTGCGTTGACCATGAAACTGCCGTTTCGATCCGTACGACCGCTTTGAAAAGGAAGACTTGTTTCAGGTGCCATGATCTCAACTTTTGCGTAGCTCATCGGCTCACCATCGTCATACATGGCAGAGATGCAATAGGCCTTGATTTCGCTTACGGTTCCCATAACACCATGACACCACCCCAGGGAACCGGTGAATAAAACAACAAACAATCCTGCTGTTAACATTGTAACCGGTTTCATTTTGTTTTTTTTGCTCCTGTTTCAAGTATTAAAATTCGGCATCATTTTTTATTTTTTTTCTTACGTAAAAAAAAAAGCCATAAAAGATAGGCAATCTGCCTGAACCTTCATGGCTTTATTAACGATCAACGTTATGTCGCGTTAAACGACACTTTATGTATGTATAAGCAGTCCCTTCATCCCGATTTTAAACCCTGGGAAAAGGCTTCAGCCTTCGTTTTTATACACCTTTAGCATTTCTGTAAGGTGTGGTGAAAGAGATGCTTTTATCTATCCAAATTTCTCATGCTGCGAGGTCATGAACAGGCTCCTTTTATATCTTCAAAGTAAAAAAAGTCAACCCCGTTTTTCATTTGCAGCAAATAGGGTTAATAAAAAGTTTAGACTTTTCATAAAATTGAGAAATAGACAGCAAAAAAAGCCTTTTTGAAATCCAGATGCTCTCAGCACTGCCGGATCGACGGAATACCCTGTAAAAAATCAAATTCTCACTTGCCATCCAGGTAGCAGCCAGTTAGGATATTTTCCAAAAGTCGATTTCGGACATCCTTAAATTGAAGAAAGAAAGAGTTCACATGAATTTGCAACTTCAGAACAAAGTGGTTTTAATAACCGGGGGTACATCAGGCATCGGTTTATCAAGTGCAGAAACTTTTTTGCAAGAAGGCGCACATGTGATGATCAATGGCCGTAATTCAGAACGTGGCCATCAAACGATACAAAATATAGTGAGCACACAGCCCGAAGCCAGAAAACGGATACAATATGTATCAGGTGATGTGGCTGTTGTAAGTGATTGCAGGCGAGTAGTCACGCACACCTTGAAACAATTTGGAGGCCTCGACATAGTGGTGAACTCCGCTGGCATCACTTTTAATCACCAAATTGATGACATCGATGAAACCCAATTTGATCTTCTGATGAATACCAATGTCAAAGGCAGCTATTTTATCTGCAAATATGCTGTTGAGCAATTCCGGGTCCAGGGATACGGCAGCATTGTTAATGTGTCTTCTGATGCAGGTCTTCAAGGAAATAAAGGCTTGTCTCTTTATTGTGCGACTAAAGGTGCTATCAATATCATGAGCAAAGCATTAGCCGTTGATCTGGCACCTCACAACATTCGGGTTAACTGCGTGTGCCCTGGCGATATTCATACACCAATGCTTGACGCTGACCTGCAAAAGGAAAATGACCCTGAGGCATATCTAAAAAGCCTAATCGAACCTTACCCCATCGGACGCCTCGGGCGCGCAGAAGAAGTCGCTCGAGTCATTGTGTTTCTTGCCAGCGAAGCCTCTCCATTTACGACGGGGGCCTCATGGTCAGTAGATGGAGGTATTACGGCCTATTAACTCCTATTACAAAATAGTGAGCGCAGACTCGCAAATTGATGGATTGATGGTCAACAAAGATGAGGGACGCGTTGCGCTCATTGGTCGTATTTTTTAAGACATAAGTGGGAAGGGTTTAAATAAAGTAAAAAGAAGGGGAAGAAGCGGCAATTAGATCCGGTTTCAGCCAATAATTTTTTCTGCTTTCAATAAAGTCCTCGTCTGGGGTGTCTAAATCTGCCTTTTTCGATTGCTCATTTTTTGGCCCTCTTTTGTGTCGTTGAAAAGCCTATCAGATAAGGCGTTTCAGCCGATTATAGCAGGCCCAAAAACCGAGCTAAAAAGGAGGGCTAAAAAGCGGGTTTTTAGACACCCCAGACTTACATCCACCGGGTAACAATATCGAGTTTCATCCTCCTATTCAATGGAATTCCAACGATTCGGATTTATCTGGGCACGACCAGCGTTTTGTTCGCTTTATTTGTAGATGCTTTTACGGCGCCCGACCTTAACTACCCAAATTGAAAGCTCATTGTCTTGGATTGAATAAATAATCCTGTATCTGCCATGCCGGAGCCTATAACGCTCCTGAGTGCTTAACTTTTTACATCCTGGTTGACGATGGTCTTTGCCAAGAGATTCAATACAGGCTAAAATCTTGGTTAAATCCTTATCCGGTATTGACTTAAAATCTTTCCATACCGAATCTTTGAAAAAAATTTTATAAACGGCCATCTTTTTTTAATCTCTTGACCATTTGTTCATAACTTATCAAAGGTTCGTTCGCTCTTTCATCAAAGGCCGCAAGATCCTCTGCATCCTCAGATAATGCTTCCCTTAAAACTTCATTGATTATTTCAGACATTGATCGTGAAGTTTCAATCGATTTGAGCCTCAACGCCTGATGAAGAAAGGGGTCCAAGTATATGGTTGATCTTTTTGATAATGTGGACATGTTTCACCTCCAGAAGTTATTTTTAAACATCATAACATCAGGATGTCATAGCGTCAATGGTTGTTGAAAGCGAACGGCCGAGCTGAGCAGACTCTGTCTAATTTCGGATCGAGCTTCTTCTTCAGGATAATTCAGGACCTCACCAAAAGATAACGATTTTTTTCATGGCACGTCTCCTTCCTTTGACTAAACGATTCCACCGTTTACATAGATAGTTTGACCATTCACCCACCCGGCATCTTTACCGACAAGAAACGCTACGGCATTGGCAATATCTTCAGGCTGCCCAAGCCGCTCCAACGGCGGCATTTGAGCCAGGTGTTGAATCTGTTCGTTCGTTTTGTTTTTCAAAAAAAGATCAGTTGCAGTTGGTCCGGGAGCCACGGCGTTTACGGTGATGTTCCTGCCGCGCAATTCCTTGGCAAAAATATTTGTCAGCGTCTCAACTGCAGATTTGGTGGCGGAATATATAGTGTAGCCTGGCGTGGCGAGCTTGCGAACACTGGAAGAGAAGTTGACGATTCTCCCGTTGTCACACAGTTTTCCGGCTGCAATCCGAAGCGTATTGAATGTCCCTTTGAGATTAACGGCCACAATTTTGTCGAACAATGCATCATCCGTATCGGACAGAGAGATCAGACCCGGCTGCATGATTCCGGCATTATTGATGAGAATATCGACCCCGCCGTAAAGCGTGATGGCCTGGTCAAACATGGCGGCTACCTGCGCAGGCACGGAAACATCGGCCTGGATTGCGGTGGCTCGGCCCCCCTTGCCCTTGATGGCTTCCACCACGGCGTTGGCTGAATCGGCATTGCTCGCAAAATTCACCAGAACGGCAATGCCATCGGCGGCCAGGCGTTTGGCAACGGCTGCACCGATTCCGCGTGATGCTCCTGTAACGATAGCCACTTTGGTTTCTTTGGATGTATTCATTGCAACCTCCTTTGGTTTGGATGTTTATTTCTTGCTCAACCAACAATATGTTACAGCCTGGAATTTTTGGTAGACGCATAAGCAGAATATCGATTATACTGATTATGTATGACAGTATTCGACGATTTATCCCTGCTGCGCGCTTTCGTCTGTATTGTGGAAAGTGGCAATATTTCTGTGGCGGCCCGCAAACTCCAGGTGACGCAACCGACGCTGAGCCGTTATTTGCAGACCCTGGAAGATCGCTGCGGAGCCGTATTGCTATTCAGAGATACGCACCGGATGCGCCTGTCTTCGACAGGAAACCAGTTTTTACGGGAAGCCCAATCCCTTCTATCCGCGGCGGAAGAAGCCGAACTGCGACTTCAGGACGACCAGGCAACCCTACGAGGTCATATCCGTCTGTTCTCGACAATCGATTTCGGCCAGAGTGTCGTCAGTCGACTTGCCGCAAGTTTCATTCAAGCCAATCCTGCAGTGACAATTAACCTTGCTTATTCCAATCGCCCAATGCATATGCTTGAAGAAGGTTGCGAGATAGGCATCATCGCCGGTACCGTTACGGATGATACGATCATCGCGCACCCACTCCCGGCCATTAAGCGATACCTTGTCGCTTCCCCTGTACTTCTAAAGAAGCATAAAGCCACCGTCTCCAAACCAATCGAACTTCAATCCTGGCCGTGGCTGGCGCTTTCCGGCTTTCAATTTGGTGAGGAAAAGGAAGTCATCATTTATTCGGCTGAACAGAAAAAACAGAGGTTGGAGATAACGCCTGTCCTGACATCCGAAGGTGTCACCAGCCAGCGTGAAGCGGCTCGAATGGGACTTGGAATTGCTGTTTTACCGGAGTGGCTGATCGCCGAAGATATTGTTTCCGAGCGGTTGATAAGGATTTTACCGGAGTGGCACGCCCAAGATTTACCGGCTCACATCGTATACCCGGTACAGAGACGCCTGCCATTGCGCGTGAGTAATTTCATTGATTTTGCAAGTACTTATATGACAAAACTTTTAAAGTCTGGAAAATAATTCAAGATTTATCAATGGAGGAGATCGGCTCCTTGAGCACGCTTGCAAAGCTCGAATAGTTATCGATAGCTAATAATTCATTTCAGATACTATACAAAACCGATCAAATAAAGTGTCTTGAACCATATTTAAGTTGACACTTATTCAATCAACGGGAGACGGACTTTGATTGTGTCTACCCGGAAACGCCACCAGCAAATTTTATAGATTATAAAATTAATTTTCTGAAAGTCTGAAAAATCAAGGATATTGGAAATTATCTTTCCCCAATTTAGAATTGCTGCTACAGCAACTGACGTTCTGCAAGTCTTTTGAACAACCCGTCCCGGGCCATCAATGAATCAAAGGTGCCGCTTTCCCGGATTTCGCCTTTGTCCATGACGTATATTTTGTCGGCATCTTTGATGGTGGACAAACGGTGGGCCACTATGATACGGGTGGACTTGAGTCTGCTTAAGCTGTCACTGACCACAGCCTGGGTCCGGTTATCCAGGGCGCTGGTGGCTTCGTCAAATATGAGAATTGCAGGCCGGTTTACAATGGCCCTTGCAATCATGAGGCGCTGGCGCTGGCCCCCGGAAAGGGTGGACGCCCCTTCCATGATCATGGTGTGCATGCCCATGGGCATTTTTTCGATATCTTCATCAAGGCCCACCATTCTTGCCGCTTCCCAGGCATCTTCCAGGGTCAAAGGGTGGCTGCCGATGATATTGGTGAAGAGATCTCCGGCCATGATATTTCCTGCCTGGATCACCACTCCCATATTCTTTCTGACCTGACGGAGATTCAGGTCGTTCAAGTCGTTGTCATCATAAAAAATCGTGCCGGATTCAGGTGTTTCAAAGCCCAGTAAAAGACGGATCAGGGTTGATTTTCCGGACCCTGATCCGCCCACGATGGCCACAAAAGAACCCGGTGTTATGTCAAGGGAAACGTCTTTGAGCACCATGGGGGTGTCCGGCGTGTATCTGAAATAGATGTGGCACAGTTCAATTTTACCACTCAGTGAACCCGGATCTGTCTTTTGCCGGTCTGTTTCCGGACAAGTCTGTAAAATGGGCGCTATTCGTTCGTAATAGGGAATGGCCGCCACAACGCCGGTGAGCGCCATAATCATCTGCACCATGGCTGCGTTCAAACCGGCAAAGGCGGCATTGAAAGCGATATAATCTCCTGTTTCCAATCCGGTTGCCCCTTCTTTGAAAACCATCCAGGAAAAAAGGACCATCAGGGCCAGGAGCAGAAAGTTATTAATAAAGGTGGCCGTGATGTTCTGGATGACTTCTGCTTTGAAGGCAAGTTTTTTCTGACGGCTAAAATGCCGGGCCCAGATCGCAAACGCGTTGTCCTCGGCCCCGCTGACCCGAAGCTTGGTCACGGCACTTAAAAACTGCATGACCAGGCTGGAAATTTTTCCCTCTATAACCGACCTGGTGCGCACGTAGCGAAGCTGCCACAAACAAAGACAGGAAATCACCGCACCTGCGGCAGCAATAAGTCCGGTACCGACCCAGGCCAGTCTTTGATGGTAGTAAAAGATCAAAAACAGATTAAAGCCGGAGAAAAAACTGCTGATCATCACCGTGATCACAGGGCCGGAAATTAATTGGCGAATCATGCTCATGCCCATGGCCCGCGTTGTGAGGTCACCGGTTTCATACTGCCGGAAAAACGGGGTGGACAAACGGATCAGTCTATCCCACAACGCCGCATCCAATGCGTAGTACAGGCGGTTTTCAACCCTGAGCAAGCTGATGTTCCGGCAGGTTTCAAACAAAATCGTGGTCACGGCAAACCCCGTAATAATAGCCAGGATTCCCCATATCTGCGCCCGGTCGGCATTGGGTATAATGTGGTTAAATATCTGTGCTGTGGTCAAAGGAACAATAAGGCCTAAAAGACCGATGGCCGATGCCAGCACCAGAACATACTTCAGGTCCTTGCCGCAGCCTTTAAGGCCGAACCTGACAAGGTCCCAGCCGTTCAGGGGGGTGTCCGGAAAGGGGCGGTAAAAGGTATATGCTTTTGGCCCAATGGCCGCCGCTGTCCCGGCGGTTACCCGGGATCTTTCCTGTGTGCCCGGCTCCACAGTCTCGTATCGGGTTGCAGACACGGGAATCAGGGCTTGGGGGGTATGATCTTTGGCGGAAAATCCCAGCAACGGGCCCAGATCCTTGCGCCACCAACCATCGGGAAGCATGACCTGGCGAACGTTGAACCCGGAACTTGCCGCAATATCCTGGACGGTCAGTTTCCGTGTCACGGCTTCTTCCGCCGGGGGCGGCGGCATTGTAATGTCAAGGCCCAAAGCTTCGGCAACGCTGCTGCAGGCGGCTGAAAGGGGATCGCTGAATTCATGGGTTGCATGATATGCACAGGCCTTGTCCATGACCGAGGCCAGCCGGATCAACCCCTGTTTTTTTGCCTTGAGACCCTGGGCTGTTTTTTCCCTCATCAGGTTATAAATATCCACGGCCTTCAGCGCGCTGTTCATGAGCATGGCCTGGAAAATCAGGGCATAAAAGGCATCAAGGGATGACCAGAGCCGACCGGTGACCAGCGCATCCGTTGTAGATATCAAACGGATCCGGCTCCCTTTGAAGGCCAGCAGCCAGCTATTTGGTGACAACGGCAGAAGACTGCCGCCGGCAAGGACGTCCTCGGTGCTGATGTACAGTCCGGTTCCTTCCAGATATTCCAGCCAGCCCCCATGGCTTTCGGGACAGGCGATCCTGTCCCGTTCCAAAGATTCTTCCGGGCCTGCAGAAAGAAGCAGGTCAGGCCGGGGCTTTGGTATAATGTCCTTGGTCATCCCCCGGGACAATCCCGCCGTCCATTGGTCAACAGCGCGGATAATGTCCTCCCGGTATTCCGGGGATTGCCCCAGGGCCATCAGTTGATTCATAGAAAGGTGCGCGGCCTTTGTACCCGGATATCCAACCGCCTGGAAGCCCTGGCCCATGGCGTATTCGGTCAGGTTCATGCCGAACAGCAGTGCGTGGGGACCTGCGCTGAGAAAATGATCTTTGGGGCCTGAAATTTTCCCGTCCCTGAGCTGAACGGCAAACACTTCCACCCGGCCTTCCAGGATATACCAGACCGATTGGCCCTCCAGGAGAATTGGCGTATTTGCGCTGGTTTCCACCAACGTCCCCTGTGTTTGAAAAAAATTTGCAAGATCCCGGGTCATGGTCAGTTCTCAATCAGCCTTCGATAGGGTCCGTCCTGAAGCTTAAGTTCATTGTGTATCCCCCGCTGAATCACCTTGCCCTGGTCCAATACGATAATTTCGTCACAGTCCCGGATGGTGGAAAGGCGGTGGGCCACAATCAGACAGGTGCAGCCCCGCCGTCTCAGGGCAATATCGATCTTTTTTTCAGTTTCCGGGTCCAGGGCCGAGGTTGCCTCGTCCAGAATCAGCACACTGGGATTGGTGACCAGGGCCTTGGCAATTTCCAGCCGCTGCCGCTGTCCGCCTGAAAAATTTTGCCCTCCCTCGGCCACTTCACCGTCATAGGCGCCGGCACGAACAGAGATATCCTCATGTATGGCCGCATCCTTTGCCGCCCGGACAATGTCGGCATTGGCCAGGGCCGTATTCCACATGTTCAGGTTTTCCCGGACAGAACCGGAAAACAAAAAAATATCCTGGTCAACATAGGACAGGGAGTTGAGCATGACCGCTTTGGGAATGTTGTGGCGGGGGCTGCCGTCAAACAGGACATCGCCTTGCCAGGGCTGGTAAAGGCCGCAGATAATTTTTGCGATGGTGGATTTGCCGGACCCGGATGTGCCCACAATGGCCACCCGGGCGCCGGGCGTAACCCTGAGATTAAAATTCTCGATCAAAGGCGGCTCCAACGGACTGTACCCAAAGGTCAAATCTTTGATGGTCAGTTCGCCGGTCAGCTTCACCTGATTTTTATCCTGCAGGGCCTGGCTGTCTGCCTGCTGGTATTGGCTGTCCTGGGCGTAGGACATAACGTCGTCCAAACGGTTCATATCTCCGACAGCCTCCTGGAACTGGCCGCCCAGGGTTACCATCTGCTGGACCGGTGCCATAAAGCAGTTCATCAGGCTCTGGAACGCCACCAGGGTCCCCATGGTCATGCCGCCGTCCATAACCCGGAGCGCACCGACCCCTAAAATGGCCGCGGTATTGATTGAGGAGAGCAGGACCGGCACCGGAGTTAACAGGTTGGTCCACCAGAGAAGCGCCTGGTGGGCGTTGAACGCTTTGGCCTGGTATCCGGCCCAGCGATTGAAAAAATCAGATTCAGATCCCGTTGCCTTGATGGACTCAATCAGGCTGATACCGTTCATGGCCGTGCCCATAAGTTTGCCCCGCTCCTGGAGCACACGCTGGTTCAAATCGCTGCGCTTTCTTGACACCCAGGATAAGAACAAAAAGTTCAAACCGGCAACGGACACGCCGATACCGGTGAGGGTGATATCATAATATGCCATCAGCACCACATAAAAAACCATATTAATCAGGCTTAAGCCGGCCGTGGCCATGTCTCCGGACAACAATACTGCCACCCGGTCATTGAGCTGGACCCGGGTGGAAATTTCTCCTGCGTATCGCTGGTTGAAAAAGGCAATGGGCAGCCTTAAAACGTGGTGGAAAAACTGTGAAGATGTGGCCACGGCCAGCTTGATCTGCTGGCGCAAAAGCGCTGTTTCCTTGAGCCAGTTCAGCACTATCTGCAGCACCAGGCACACACCCATACCCAGAAGCATCGGCTTGAACCAATAGGTTTTTTGGGCCACCAGAATATCATCCACAAACACCTTGGAAAAAGTGGGGATAATAAATCCCGGAACCACCAGGCCAAGACCGGCCAGGACTGCAAATGCAACGCCTTGCTTCACATACCCCAGCCGCCCTTTTAGTGCACGGAGCATCCCGGGTTTATTTCCGCCTTTGCTGAATTGGGGGCCGGGTTCCAGGGACAAGACAACCCCGGTAAAGGATTTATCCAATTCCTCCAATGATATGGTTTTAGGGCCGGCTGCCGGGTCATTGATAAAAACCTTTTTGCCTTTCATCCCTTCCAAAACGATAAAATGGTTGAAATTCCAGAACAGAATCATGGGCAGGGCAAGGGTTTCCAATCCCTTGGGCTCCTTGCGGAATCCCTTGGCCACCATACCGTATTTGCGGGCAGCCTTGAGGATGTTCACGGCTTTGGAGCCGTCACGGGACACCCCGCACTCTTCGCGCAGTTTTTCCAGGGGGACAAATCTGCCAAAATAGCCCAATACAATGCCAAGGCAGGCAGCACCACACTCCAAAGCCTCCATTTGAATAACCGTGGGGGTCCGGACCCGTTTGCGGTGCCAAAGGATGGCTGGTTTATTTTTCTTCAAACCCCACCTGCGCGTCTCCAATACCAAAAAGTTTTTTCCTTAGAAAGGGCAGCGCCAATTCTATTGGGGGCTGGCTGCTGACAACAACATCGGCCATGCACAATGTGCCGCTGTCAATGGTTGTATCAGGACCGCTTCCCGAGGACCACTTGTACCTGCCGGCAGTTGCACCGTCCGCCAGCAGGCCGGCGGTAACGGATATGGGGGCGCCCCCTGCAAAGAGACGGTTCACAAGGTCCTGGTTCTGGAGCACCCGGAGCATGCCTTTCTGGGAAGCCGGGAATCTGGACACCTGACGAATTTTGCCGATCATATATCCATATTCTTCTGTTTTAACGTTGGATGGACTGATCCTGGCGCTCATTCCCTCGCGCACCTTTTTGCCTTCCCCGGGTGAAAAATAAAGAAAGGCGGAAAGACATTCATGGCTTTCGCCTTCCACCTCAACACTGATGAGGGGTTCACCGGTATGAATGACCTTGCCGCTGTTGGTGTAAATTTCAAGGACCCGGCCGGTGCGGGTGCTGACAACCCGGCTTTCCAAATCCCTGGTGGCCTGGATTTCCCTGATTTTAAGCTGAACCTGGGAGATTTTGTGCTCTATGGCAAACCGTTCTTTGCGAATGGTGGCGGAAAGGTCCATTTCCTTGGCAGAAATATCGTTGAGCTGGCTCTGGTAGTCCATGATTTCCTTCAGGACTTTCTGGTACCGGTTTTTCACATCCTGGATCACACTGCGGGTGGTGAGTTTTTTTTTATAATACGCCTGCTGGCTGGCCAGTTCCTTCTCGATATAGGCCAGGTTATCTCTGGCCCCGGCAATGGCCTTTTCAATGGTTTTGCGCTGGTTGGCCAGCGTTTTGCGCTTGAGCAGGGTGGTCTTGTCCCCAAGGGTTAAAATCATTTTTTTTTCCGACTCAAGATTTGCAAGCTGCTCACGCTCCTGCCTGAGCTGTTGATCCTGGCCGGGCAAAGACAGAGTTGCAATCACCTGGCCTTTGGTCACAGCATCATCCACAGATACCATGATCTTTTTGACCTGGCCTGTGCCCAAAGAGACCACGTCATATATGGCGCCCTCCCTGAGCAAAATTCCCTGCCCCTGAACAGTGGTATGAATATTTCCTTTGATTCCCCAAAGAAAGGCAATGGCAATCAGTATAAAACAGCCTGCCAGGGCCATCCACCCCATGGGACGGGTGACCGTCATCACCCGGTCCAATTGTTCCGGCGAGGAAAGCGTGTCTAATGTTTTTTTTCTGAATATCGACTGTTCCAAAATTTTGGATTCCTTGGTGAACGGGGCTTAGCTGATATAAAAACGATAAAGGTTTTAATCTGGAAAAAATCAAGGCAGTGACCCTCAAAGGCTGAGCAGATATACTTGAGGCAAAAAAGGCATGGGCAATCTCCCCGGATCAGATCCGATTATGAAAAGGGTCAACCAAACAATTCAACACAAATTCTAAAACAAGAATCAATCTCCCAGCCCGTGTCCAGGCAGAAGCCACCGGCGACATCACCCAACTGCTGGTCAGTCAGTTCAACCGATTCCATACGTTTATCGAATTCTTCTTTGGTAATTTCATTGTTCAGGTGTTTATAAATCAAAGATTTCAGTTCATTATTGGACGTTGATTCGGCCTTTAACCGTAAAAGATCTTCATTGGTAAAATGAAGATTTTCAGACTCAACAAACGCTTTTCTGGATTCTTTGTCTTTACATGCAGCCACCTTATCCCGAAAGATTTTATCATTTTGTATTCTTTCCATAAATTCCCGGGCAGATTCCATGGACATGTCTCTCTCCTTTATGTTGATATATACTGTGTTTACGCCGGATTTTACATACGGATTATTCGTAATTTACTAAAAATCCAGCATACAAGGTTTGGGCGGTAGAACATCCTCATTAATCAACCAGGCTTTATCGCTTTCGTCAAGGCAGCTGACAACATATGCTGCCAGCTCTAATTCCCGGCGTTTGACTTGGCAGATATCTTCGGCGGGTTGGAAAACAGATTCCCACTTGCTCACGTTATCATATTTACAACCGCCGGCACAATAATACCGGGCAAAACAATCTTGGCAAAATTCATTACAAGTCACGTTTTTTTTATATTCTTCCCGATCCAGTTCTTTGTTAAACACCGTACCGATTTTATATTTTTTTTGACCTACAAATCTATGACACAAATAAATATCACCGTTGATGGAGACGCTGGCCATGCCCAAACCGGCGCCACAGGCGTAAAATTTTTTCCTGTTGTGAAAAAGGGCTAAAATTGCAGGGTAAATCAAACTATTTGATTGGGCATTATATAACCCTTTTTTACGCCTTTCACGGATATGAATAAGCCAATTATCCGCATCTTGCTCCATTGAACTGATGATTGGCCGCATATTTTTGTTATTGTTTTTAAAATTTTTATTCATATCAGATAACGGATCAGACGCCGTGACAATACTGATACTCTGAAATCCTAATTGTGACAAGGCGGTTTTAATAATCCCCGGATCATTGTCGTCCATAAGTACGGCATGTACATGGGTTTGGGGCATGACCTTCAATAATTTTCTGCAATTGCGCGCAACATCTTCATAGGAGCCTTTTCCGCTTGCATAGGGACGCTGTAAGTCCTGGATATTCCGGGGGCCGTCCAGGCTCACCATGACATCCATATCATGGGCTTTCATAAAGGCAATGCGTTCATCAGTCAAAAGTGTCGCATTGGTGGTGACCTTAAATAAAACTTGTTTGGATTTTTCTTCGGATTTTTTTTTGGCAGATGCGACGACCGTTTTCATCAGCGGGAAGTTTAGAAACGGTTCGCCGCCAAAAAATCCAATGCTGATCTGTTTCTTTTTTTCAGATTGATCCAATAACCAGTCTATGGCCTGTAAGGCAGTGGTTTCGTCCATGTGGCCCTTTTTGCCGTATTCCCCGCCGTTACCATAACAATAAATGCATCGCAAATTGCAGGACTGGGTCAAAAATAGAGCCACGTTCGTGATGAAAAATCCGTCCTTTAGGGGACTTGTTTTACAGGTCCCGGCTTTGCCACAGGAGAGGAGATTGAAAGATTTGAGCATCTGCTTATGTGAAAAAATGGCGTCAGGGGCGGGATTTGCCGATAGTTGGCTAAGTATGCCGGCCGTCTGTTTATCAACGGATGCGGCCTGCATGTTGTTAATATTGATCACTAGTGATATATCTTTGTGGTTGAATTGATAAAACGGTTTCAGCGTGTATTCTGTCACAATTACGCCCCTTTGATATTGTTTATGTGAGCAAAGGCCGTCCGCAACATACCATAACCGTTTTTATTTGACCCGTGCCCAAAGAAACCGCGTCATATATATGACGCCCTCCCTTTTTAGCTGCCTTACTCCTGAGCTTCTGTCACAGAAAACAAGAAATTGTTAACCTCCTTTCTTCTTGTTTCCAGTCTATAGTTTCTGCGGCTCTGCCGCCTTAGCTGCCCTTCATGCCAAAAAAAATCTTTGTTTGTCAACACGAAATGTATCAAAACCCTTTTGCTCAGTTTAATATTATTGTACCAATAGCGTGTCATTAAAAATAAAGAAAACCAATGGAGAACCATGTGAAGAACGCTTCCGTGTGGCAACTGCTGTTGCTGTTTTTGTCAATGTCCTTGCCCCCCCGGGTTACAGCCGGGCCAACACTGTCTTTGGGAGATATGTGCCGCATGGCGGACCGGAGCGCAGAGATTATTCTCAGTGCAAAAGATGATTGCGGGATCGCCATTGAGGACCGGAAAAGGGCTTTGGCCAATCTTCTCCCCTGGATTCAGGCGTCCGGTCAGCAGGTCAGCTACAGGAACAATGATGCCTCCTCCCCCAACACCAGGACCCTGGGCATAAATATAGGCCAGTCCTATACCCTGAATGGCCGGGAGTTCACCTACCTTGCCATGGCCGGAAAAAAAGTGGAACTGACCGGGTACGCCCTTGAGTCTGTCAGGTCTGATTTCCTTTACAATGTTGCCAACGCCTTTGTTTCCATTCTTAAAGCCAAACAGCGCGAACAGATTGCCCTGGCCGAGATCAACCGCCTGAAAATTCATCTTTCCCATGTTCAAGAGCAGCTTGCTGCAGGAGACGTAACCCGGACCGATCTTCACAGGGCCATTGCCGAGCTGGCCAAGGCCCGTACAAGTCAGGTGTCCGCCCATACCCAAAAAGCGCAGAACCGGGCGGACCTGGTTCGCATGACCGGGGTGGACCGGGCCTTCAGCCTTGATGAACGGGGCCTGGCCGATATAAACCGGAAAAGGTTTGATCCGGAGGAGATCAAGGCAGATGCCCTCAAAACCCGGGCAGATATACGCCAGGCAAAAAAGGCGCTGGCAATCGCCCTGGATCAGATTGATTATGAAAAGGGTAACTTCTGGCCCGCTTTAAGCGTTGAAACCGGATACAGGGAAACAGATGTTTCATATTCTCTGACGGCGGGGCGAAACTATTCCTACGATACGGAGGAGGCGTATATCTGTGCGGATCTGTCTTTTAACATTTATGCGGGCGGCTATCACAGGGCTGCCCGGCAAAAGGCCTTGCTTGAGTACAAAAAGGCCCGGCAGGACCTTCAGGTTCTGGAAAAACAGGTGATATATGAGGCTGAAGCGGCATTCTTAAATTTCACAGCTAAAAAGGCAATTCTTGTTAACCTTGAACAGGAACTTGCAGCAGCCGGGGAAAACTTTAATGCCGTTGAGGAACAATTCAGATTCGGCATGAAGGACAGCATGGATATCATGGACGCCAACACCCTTCTGGTCCAGGCCGAGCAGAACATGGCGGACGCAGGTTATGATCTGTCCCTTTCCGTTCTGGCAATCCTTTATGCAAAAGGTCGGCTGACCGCCTGTTTGCTGGTTTTGCCTTGACCCGGGAGGTACATATTGGAAACCTGTTCCCCATTTCGAGTACTTGATACTCTTTTTTTTCTCTGCTATATCTCGATTGAACAAAAAGAACGTACTATCCTGATGCAAGCGGTATCTTGCTCCCGGGCTGTGCTGACAGCTTAAAAAACTGCCAGGGTAGTGTTAACCACCTAACACGAATTCAACTTCATAAGGAGTCGTAATGATTAAAAATGAGATGATGGAAAAAATCATTCGAAAAGCCTGGGATGATGATGATTTCAGGCAGCAATTGTTGAATGATCCCAAACAGGCTCTGAAGCTGGCATTTGGTGTTGATATTCCTGATTTTGTAAATATTACCATCCATGAGAGCAAACCGTGTGATTTGCATTTTATCCTTCCGGAGAACCCTGAAAAAATGATCAATGGCGAATTATCTGACGAGGAGCTGGAAATGGTTGCCGGCGGCAAAAGTGCGCAGCGTCAGGAATGCTTCCAGGAGAATATCACTGATAACGGACCGGTGGGAGGATTCGTCAATACCATTTTGGTTGCGGTGGGCAATACCTGGGCCTACCAGGCAATGAATGATTAATACTAAAAGAGTCGTCATCACAGGCACAGGCATTATATCTCCCATCGGCAATACCCTATCGGAATTCAGAAAAAATTTGCTTAATGGGAAATCGGGTATCAAAGAACGTAAAATACCTTTTCTGGGAAGTATTCCGGCGGGTGCCTGTGACTATGATCCATTAAAATATCAAAACAGAAAAGAACTGAGAAGAGGAACAAGAGCAGGGTCCATAGCGATATATTGTGCCCGGGAAGCGCTTCTTGACGCCGGATTGGATATCTGCCGGACCGACACGTCACGGCTGGGCGTCTACATAGGGATTACCGAGCATGGCATGGTGGAGACGACGGACACGTTTCGTAAAATTGCGGAAAACGATTATGATCTGCAATTTTTGTCCCATCATTTAAATTCCCGGATTGTATCCAATAATCCTGCCGGAGAAGTATCCTTGAACCTGAAAATAAAAGGGCCTCATTACTGCGTGGGGGGGGCCTGTGCCGCCGGGAATCTGGGGGTTATCCAGGGGTACCAGATGATTCTTTTGGGGGATGTTGATATTGCTGTCGCCGGAGGCGTGTCGGAAAGTATCCATTCTTTTATTATCTTTTCAGCGTTTAAAAACCAGATGGCACTGGGTTCCCATAAGGATCCCGAAAAGGTGAGCAGACCTTTTGATAAAAACAGGAACGGGATTGTCATTTCAGAAGGAGGAACCCTTTTTGTGCTGGAGACATTGGAAAATGCACAAAAAAGGGGGGCTGAGAAAATCTATGGCGAAATTATCGGATGCGCCGTCTGCTCAGACGCTTCTGATCCGGTCGTACCCAGTGCAAAAGGCCAGGCCGCCTGTATGCAGCTGGCCCTTGAACGGGCCGGATTGAAATCCGCGGATATTGATATTATTAATACCCATGCGACGTCAACGCCTGTGGGCGATATTCAGGAGATAAACGCCATCAAAAAAGTTTTTCCCGATCTGAAAACGACCTTTATTAATAATACCAAAGGGTGCACCGGACATACAATGGGAGCGGCGGGTGCCATGGAGCTTGCGGGCAATCTGCCCTCTTTTAGCGACGGGATGGTTCATCCCGCCATAAATATTGATACGCTGGATCCTGAATGCGCCATGGAAAATCTGATAGCGAATAAAAAAGCGCCTAAAAAACATATCCGTTATATTTTAAATAACAGTTTCGGTATGTTAGGGATTAACGCCTCTGTTGTTGTAAAAAAGATTGATTCCGGAGAGGATGCCCCATGAAAAAAGAGGAAATCAGAAACTTATTGATTGAGATCTTTAAAGAGATCGCACCGGATGAAGACTTTTCCGGCCTTGACGACGCGGTCAGCATAAAGGACCAGATTAATTTTGATTCAATGGATTTTCTGGATATCATCATGTCCCTTCGCCGGGAATGCGCCATAAAGATCCCGGAAGAGGACTATCCCAACTTTGTAACTGTGGAAAGCTCAGTCCAGTATATTGAGTCCAGGTTGAACACTTAATATGAAGTTAGATTTTGATTTCAACAAAAAACTGGTAATGGTTACCGGCGGCACAAAAGGAATCGGCAGAGCGGTTGCCGAATTATTTTTAAGACACGGCGCAAGGGTCATTGCCACCTATTCAAAAGACCATGGGGCCGCTCAAAAAATGAGGGAAGAAAGTCGTCATCAAGATCTATGCATTGTTAAATGTGATGTTGCCTCTTACCGGGATGTGGAAGCTTTCTACGGGGAACTGGATACAAGGGATGATGCCTTATCCGTACTGGTGAATAACGCGGGAACCAGGAAAGATTGCGTTCTTGGGATGATGAAGCCCCGGGACTGGCAATCCGTAATTGATGTGAACCTTACCGGCGTTTACAACATGAGCAAATTCGCCGTTTTAAACATGATGCGCCATCGGTATGGAAGAATTATTTCCATCACATCTGCCGGCAGGCATTTGGGTTTTCCCGGCCAGACCAATTATGCTGCTTCAAAAGCGGGAATGGTTGCCTTTACCAAGTGTCTTGCCAGAGAAACAGCCAAACGCAATATTACGGTAAATTGTGTTTCGCCGGGATTTATTGACACCGGGTTTATTGAAGACCTGCCCGCGGATCTAAAAAAAGAGTATCGCAAAAGGATCGCAATGGGACGGTTTGGCCTTATGGATGAGGTGGCTTTCGTTGTTTTATTCCTGGCCTCCGAATATGCTTCCTATATTACGGGATCCGTTTATGATGTGGACGGGGGGCTTTAAATAACATGGGGGATACAATCAATTATCTGCCCCAGAGAGCGCCTTTCCTTTTTATTGATTCGATCCTTTATCTGGGCAAGGACAGGGTGACAGCCACCTATCGCGTAAAGACGAATGAATATTTTTTTAAGGGGCATTTTCCGGATAAGCCGGTTATGCCCGGCGTGATACTATTGGAAATGATGTTCCAGGCCGGGGCTGTCTATGTTTCCCGGTTCAACCGCCTTGGGAATGGTGACATTCCAGTCATCGCCAGGGTTGAGAATGCCAAATTTAAAAAAATGGTAAAACCGGGAGAAAGCCTGTTGATTGAAGTGAGTTTCATGGAAAAAATGAACAATGCCTTTTTTTTCAAAGGAAAAATACAAGCCTGCGGACAAGTGGTCGCCTCTTGTGATTTTAGAACGGCTGTTGTTCCCGGGATTGATGCCCGATAGCACACAAGGAATCGAACACCATGTACGAGTATTGCCTTCTGAACAGGGATCTGCTGCCCCTGTTTCAAAAAATGACCTATCCGGTCTATTGGAAAATGATAAAAAATTTTCCGGACACAGATGATATGGATGTTGTCGCCTATGGGTGCATGTGTTTTGGGGTAGCGGCAGGACTGGCAATCGCCTTTTTGAACCATGTGGAAAAAAAGGCCCGGTTGTTAAGCCTTTTTACGGATCCGGAACATAGGAACCGCGGAATCGCAGCCACATTATTATCAAAGCTTAATGAAAACCTGAAAGATAGGCATGTAAAAGAGGTGTATACTGTATTTGAAAGGGGTAGAAATTTTTCGGATCAGGTAGAAAATAGTTTAAAAAAATGCGGATTTTCCGATTTTAAAATCCGGGCCCATATCGGGCGCGGCCATCTGGAATTGATGCGGAAAGCGGCCTGGTGGCAAAAAGCGTTCCCCCTGACCCGTTTTTCCATTATTCCCTGGAAGGATATCAGCCGGGAAAAGAAACAGCGGTTACGCTGCCCGGAAAATGAAACGCCCTGGTACCCCCCGAACCTTTCTCCTTTTAATGATCCCCATATACGTGAACCCCTGAATAGTTTCGGGCTGATATATCAATCAGAAATCGCAGGCTGGTCAATAACCCATCGAATTGCCCCTGATACAATCCGCTATACCTGTCTTTTTGTCCGGGAAGAGTTTCAGGCCTACGGGATCGCCATACCATTGATAGCCGCGTCAATAAAAAAACATATTGAATTCCGGGAAGAATTGGGACTGGGGAAGTTCACCTTTGTCGTATATCCTGAGAACGGCAACATGCTAAGGTTCGTAAACCGGTATTTCCGGCCCTATCTGGATCAGTTGAATGAATCCGTGGCCGCAAGAAAAGTTTTTATTCAATAAATGCAAGGTTAAAAAAAATGAATGAAAAGAATCCTGAAATGCCGGTTGGAATGGCAGGACATACGCCTTTTTAAGGGCTGGAAGATATCGGTATGCTGAAATGGAATCTTTCAGATACAATTCATCTTCTGGAAAATAATCATTGCTTTCATATTTTTTCAAAGGAAAATTTTCAATTATTCAATGATGGTTTTTCTCGTTTTGAATCCTTAGCCTGCTATCGCTATATTTTTGAAACCTATTTAAAACGGCAGGAAAAATTCGCTGATGTCTCACTGTGTTTTGTCCGTTCGGAAAAAAAAAGATTCATCAAGGACTATCTGGAAATGGATCGGGCATTATCATTGAAGGACAATGAGATCTGGATAATGCTGTATCATTTTTTCCGCCTGTGGAATAAAGCAAAATCCATTGAGGATGAACACATTTTAAATATCTGGCTGGAATTTGATTTTAGCCGGTTGATGAAAACAAAACTGCCGGAGCCCTGTCTGTTTTTTTATCCGTTGAAAAATTTTAACCATGGCCAAGAAAAAAAGATCAGACAGATTGAGCAGCAATACAGCCGGTTGATTACTCCGATCCTGGAGAATTTTTCAGACAGCTATACCCGGCCTCCAATTAAAGATACGATTAAAAAATGTATCAGATATTCCTCTGCTGATGCGGCGTTTTTTCAAATTGGCGTCATGCTTGGAAGAGCAGACAGCCCCTTGAGAATTTGTCTGGAGCGGTTTTCCCCACAGGATGTTACAGCCTTATTGGAACATATGGAATGGGAAGGGGATTTTGATCAAATAGACAGCATACTGGAAATGGGCGTTGAATATATTAATCCTCATTTTGCCCTTGATATGGATGTTGGGACCCGGCTTCATAAAAAAATTGGTTTTGAGTTTTCCTTTAAGGAAAAATTCCTGAACCCCAATAAAATCGGCTCCTTTCTAAACCATCTTTGCGAAAGATCCTTGTGTACTGAGGAAAAAAAAGAGACGCTTCTAAACTGGACCGGTTATTCCTGGGAGAAAGATGGACAGGTGCTCATTGTTCGGACCATCAATCATTTTAAATTTGTGTATTCTGAAGATGATCCCATTGAAGTTAAAGCCTATCTTGGATTAACCGCCAATCCGGTCAGGGATAAATATTGGGCTGAATCCGCGAACTGCGGCGGTCTTCAGGCAGAGGCCCGGCGTTGAATTTGGACCGGAATCTGATATCAATCCTTGAACGCTGTGTTTTCCCGGATGAGTGGGAAAAATATCCCGACACTCAAATCAAAAGGGACCAAAAGGCCATACATGAGGTTAATACCTGTATTCACCGCTGGGAAAAGATATACCGGATTTTTTCGAGCCAGGCTGTTTTTGAAGAGCGGCTGAATAAAATCGGATTAAATCGTTCCGGTTTGTCCGATTATCTATCCTTGCGTTCTCTTATGACGGATAATCTGCCAAAGTGGGCCCTTTTCTTTCTTCAGGTAATGACGCATACCAGACCTGCGAATGAAAAAACAGGCTCACCCCTTAAGTTCACTGCTGAAAGATTAGTGAAATTTTCCGGGACTGAAAAGGATCTTTACGGTGTTAATCTCAATAAAACCCCTCTGTTTCCCCATTTTTTGAATGTTTTTATAGAAAAAGCCCTTAGCAGGCTGGCATCGGCCTATGATGTCGGCGATGGCGTCAGAGACATTTTATCGCGTTTTTTATTATTAATGCTGTCTGATATCGTGAGAAGATCAATCGCCTATGATGTCAAGGAATGTTCCCGCAAACAATTGTTAAAAGGTGAAACCCCGCACCGGCGGTATCAGTTCTACGCAACGAAAATATTGGGGACCAATAGAGGCCGGAAAGATTTTTTTAACCGTTATCCAATGGCCGCCAGATTATTATCTGTCAGATCATTGGGGATTATCAACAGTGTGGGTGAAATGCTGGGAAGGTTTCATAAAGACAGAAAGCGGATTATCGAATCAATATTCAATAAAAAAGAGACAGGACCATTAATCGCGATTTATCCCGGGCTTTCTGATTTTCATGGCCATAGCAGGTCGGTAATGCTGTTGGCATTTGCCTCGGGTCAGAAACTGGTTTATAAACCCCGCGGGTTTCAAACCGATGAGATCTTCAACATTTTTGTCGGCCTGATGAATACAAACAAAGATATGTTAAGCCTGAAGCCGCCCAGGTTTCTGGACGGCAGGGCCTATGGCTGGATGGAATATATTGAAAAAAAGCCGTGCCGGCATGATGACGATATCAGCAGATTTTACCAACGGCATGGCCAGCTCCTTTTTCTTATTCATTTAACGGCGGGATATGATTTTCATCATGACAACTTTATCCCCCATGGAGAGTGTCCCGTACCCGTTGATCTTGAAGGAATTTTCCGGGAAGAGGTTTTGCGGCTGTCCCCTGAATTTCACAATTGTCCCGACGCGTTTCTCCCCCTGGAACTTGCGCCCTTGAATTCAGGGAATCTGCCTTTGTGGTATAAAAATGAAAACGGCAGGGCGTTTGTAACCAGTGGTATCGGCGGGACCTGCAAACGAAAGATTAAAATCAGAAGGCCTGCATGGATCAATGTCGCAACGGACCAGTTGTCACTTGATTACAAAATGACGGAGATTGAATTTACCGATAACATGCCGGAACTCGATGGTGAAAAAATTGCTGTCACCCATTATGTTAAAGACGTAACAAGAGGTTACACAAATGCTTTTCGTTTCTTTTATGACAATAAGAAACAGATTGCGGACAGCATTAAAAGAAAAAGGGCTCTTTTCGAGTCAAAGACCAGGAAGGTAATCCGGGATACGAAACTATATCAAAAAATTCTGTTCTGGGCCCACAGCCCGGATCTTTTAAGTTCCGGAAGCGCTTTTTATGTGGCCCTGGAGAGGATCTGCCAATTCAATTTCAGCCCGGATCTATATGAATTCCTGGATCAGGAAAAGCAACACCTCAGAAATAATGATGTCCCCGTATTTTTCCAGCAAATAAATTTTGATGCTTTTCTTAAAAGATTAGAAAGCTTAGATACCGCTCGATTGGATTGGCATGTAAAACTGGTTGGCACCGCTTTAAAGATGACACAGATCAAACCTGGGGTTTCAGATCATTGCGGGGAAAAAGAGGCATGCTTTCTTGAAACAGCAAAACAAATAGCCGATTCAATCCTTAAAGTCTCTTTCACTACGGAGCAGGGAAATATGTGGCTTGACCTGAAACCTTCTGCCCCTGGGTCTGACTATTTACGCTATTGTATGTCCGATTTTTCGTTGTATCGGGGCGTTACCGGTGTTGCTGTCTTTCTGGCAAACCTTTTTTTTGTCACCAAAGATCTGAAGTATAAAACCTGTGCCCTGGGTTTTTTGAAATACGCGGAAAGTGTCCTGGGTTTTACAGATAAACATAAAATTCCCGTCAGGCGGTTTTCTGTTTTTCATGGATATTTTTCATTTATATACGCCTTGACTGAATGCGGCAGGCTTTTTGGGGATACAGGTCTTGTGGACACAGCCTTGCGGTACGCCTTGATGGTCAATGAGAATGATATTGTTAAAGAAAAGCGTATAGACTTCACTGACGGCCTTTCAGGTGTTTTGCTGTCTCTTTTGAAACTGTATGGTTTGACTGCGGATAAATCATTATTGAATCTGGCTGTCCTGATGGGAAACCATATTTTAACATTTCAAAATTTGCGAAAAGGCGGATTTCATATTACCCAGGTGAATAAAGAACTGGCCGGCATGGCACACGGGTCTTCGGGGATCGCTTACGCCTTGTTGAAATTATATGAAATCCGCCAGGATAAAATCTTTCTTAACGCCATTCAAAAAAGCCTGGAGTTTGAACGCAGTATTTTTTGCCCGTTTGAAAATGACTGGCCTGATTTACAAACCAGGGCGGGTAAAAAGACATTCATGACCGGATGGTGTTCCGGAGCCCCGGGGATCGGGCTTGAAAGGCTGGCGCTGCTGAATATTGCCGGTGGGGATAAGAGAATAAAAGAAGATATTGACCATGCTGTTCTAGCTGCCAAAAGGAATATGAATCATGATAAGTTCCATGCCTGCTGCGGAGACATGGGAAATATATATTTTCTAAATGAAGCGGGTAAAATCCTCAACAAAGAGGATTACCTCCGGTGTGCAAGACAAAGTGCCCAAAAAATCATCCGGTTTCATCAGGAGCATGGATACTGGAAACTGCTTTCCATCAATGAGGGAAATATCATACCCGGTCTGATGAATGGCGTATCCGGGCTTGGATTGACCCTGTTAAGGTTAGCAGAATTCCGGGATATCACACCATTTTTGACATTATACGGATGAAACAGACAATTATGCGCCGGCATCGGCGGCCTTGTTGGACAATTGATATTGCCGAAAAGAAATTGTATAACTCTGGTCGATGAAATTATAATGTATTTTAACAATGATAAGGGAAATACATATTGAATGATATATTTTACAACCACCACCCAGATGACATGCGGGTGGTCTCGAATTTCAAAAGGTTGATCCAACGGTACAAAGGAGACCCCGGATTCCGTAAAGCCGCGATAGAATCGCCCTCTAAACGATCGATTGCAACTGCTCAACGGCTTGCAGATTAACCTTGATTGTTTTGAAAACGCGGATCTGTGGCGACATATTATGGATGAGCGTCATTTTCTGGAATTGATGACCTGGACGGCATGGAAGAAAGGGTTTCATCGTCACCGGGAGCGATTGAAAGATGCGTGGATATGCCCCGGCAACCCGGGCCTGACGGCCTGACGCAAGCGGCACACCCAATGATCTGGCATATAAATGAGCAGTGATTCTGTTATGATATGCTATCACAACAAAGCATATGATGTCGAAAAAGCCTGTAACAACGAAAAGCAAAAAAGAAAAGCGAGGGGGGAGAAGACCCAAAGGTTCAAAAAAACAAGAACAACCGCAATGTTGAACTCTATGCGGAAATGACGCAGGTGCAGATCATGCTGCAAAAACTTGAGGAAAACGTATGTCCAACATAATACTGCTGATCGTTTGCCTGCTGGCCGGAACCATGCTTCGCAAAATTTCTCAATGCCCGGCAAATACACCAGACGCCCTTAACGGGTTCATTATTTATATCTCGTTACCATCCCTTGCATTATATCACATTCATACCTTGGCCATAACCCGTGAATTGATTTACACAGGGCTTATGGCCTGGATATTATTCGGTTTGGGTGCGGTTTTTTTCTATTTTGCAGGCAAAAAATTAAAATTCTCCCGGTCCACCATTGGTGCCCTTGTCCTGGTCGGGGGGCTTGGGAACACTTCTTTTGTGGGCCTTCCGATGATCCAGGCATACTATGGCAGCCAATGGCTGGGCGTGGGTGTTGTGGCAGATTTGGCAGGTTCTTTTTTTGTGTTGTCTACCTTGGGTATTTTTGCAGCGAGTCTGAGTTCTTCCGGTGCAGTGAACATTCGTAACATCTTTAACAAAATATTAACTTTTCCACCATTTCTGGCCTTGGTTGCCGCATTGCTCCTAAAACAGGTTCAATTTCCTGAGTGGTTTAATTTCACCCTGGTTCAGTTAGGCGGAACCCTCACGCCACTGGCTCTGGTGTCCGTAGGATTTCAATTACAGCTGGGCCTATTGAAAGGAGAGACCGCCCCCCTGGCCCTTGGGCTCTTCTATAAGTTGATTATGGGGCCAGCCATAATGACCTTGCTCTATGTGGGCATTTTAAAAAACAGCGGTACGGTTATACAGGTAACCATTTTTGAAGCTGCCATGGCACCCATGATTTCAGCCGGAATCGTGGCGTCTAATTACAAATTAAATCCTCCCTTGATCAGCCTGATGCTTGGAATCGGGATTCCTCTTTCTTTTCTGACGCTACCGGTTTGGTATTGGCTGTTGAAAGGAATTTAGAAAGAAAGCCCGGGGTTGATTTTAACATCGGCCAGCAAAAGGTGGCTATTGGCTCAGTATCCATAATTTTTGATGTAATATTAAATGGTTATCCCTGCGTCAACCGTTGTCCATAAAGCCGTGGCAGAAGTTAAAACCAAACCCTTTGTTTCCGATAAATCTCTATTTTATTGCAACAAGTTCAACCGTGAAAATCAATGTCGAATACGGTTCAATCGTTCCCCCACTGCCGGCTGATCCATAAGCAAGCTCAGACGGAATATACAGTTCATATGTTGATCCCTCAGCCATAAGCTGAAGCGCTTCCGTCCACCCTTTTATGACGCCATTGAGTGGAAAAGTTGTTGTTTGCCCACGTTTGTATGAACTGTCGAAGATTTTACCTTCAAGGGTCTTACCTTCATAATGCGTTTCAACGGTATCGGTAGCAGCGGGCTTTTTTCCGCTGCCTTCAATGATCACTTTATACTGAAGTCCGCTTTCAGTGGTTTTAACCCCTTCTTTTTTACTATTTTCTTCGAGAAATTTTTCTCCGGCTTCAATATTCTTTTTACCTGATTCCATCTGTTTTGCCTGTTTTTGGTCCTCCATTGCTCTTTGAAAATTTTGCATAATGTGCCGCATTTCACCAACAGGCATTGCCGATTCCTTACCGTTAAACGCCTCAATAAATGAATCTGCAAAAATTTTAGGATCAATTTCAAATCCCTGTCTTTTAAAATCGCCACCAACACTTTGTCCAAGAACATAACTAACCTTGTCTAAATCAACTTTCATTTTAATTCCTTATAGATTCTTTTTGATAAAAATTCGATTATATATACACAAAAAGCGACCAGGTTGCATTAAGTAAAAATTCTGCCCTGCGTCTCGGCAGGGCTCGCCCGGGATATACAGGGGCTCAACACCCTGAATACCGGAAAAAGGGAAGATCGGAAAAACCTCTTTGGCCTGGGAAAAAAGATATTGAAAAAAGGCGCGGTTCTGACCACCGAGGATATTCCGGCCATCAAAACCATGCTTGGAAGCTGCGGACAGTAGAGTCATACCCCCAAAAGGCAACATAATCAGGTTTCAATATTAATGGGATCACGGGTGGGCTGGTGGGGAAAACCGGTAATTGAGCCCATTTCATCTTTATCCCGGTTAAAGGTGGGAGCGCTCTGAACATAAGCAAGAATGAGGCTTTCAACCTGTTTCAGACTGCTGATATGGGTGCGTTCGTACCCGTGGGAAGCATCCACGCCAAACCCCACCAAAGCAGTTCTGATGTCACTGCCTGCTTCAATGGCCGAGGCGGCATCTGACCGGTAAAATTCAAACAGGTCTTTATTAAATGATATGTCGTTTTTCCGGCATAGATCGGCAAGTTTTCGGTTCAGATGGTAGTCAAAGGGGCCGGACTGATCCATCATCACCAGGGTGGCATCATACTCGGTGGAGTTCTGCCCGGGCGCGGTCATGGCTGAATCAATGACGATCATTTCCGTGATATCGTTATGCAGTACTTCCGTGGCCCCCAGGCCCACCTCCTCATTAATGGTGAACAATAGATGGCAATCCACGGGCAGCACAATACCGGACCCGCAAATGGTCCGGGCCACGGATAACAGCACGGCGGCCCCGGCCTTGTCATCCAGGTGGCGGGCATTGATATAGCCTTCCTGGTCATCAATTTCCGGACAAGGGTCCACGGCAATGAAGTCGCCCGGGCAAAAGCCTTTGGCTTCAAGGTCTGCTTTGTTATGGCACCGGGCATCCACCCGGACCTCAATCTGGTCCCACGAGACCGGCTGGGTGTCCACGGCATCCCCGTACACATGGCCGGAAGCCTTTAAGGGAAGCACCCGGCCTCTATATTCCCGGCCTTCGGTGAACACGGTCACGCGCGCCCCTTCGGCAAACCGGCTGGACCATGTGCCAATGGGCCGGATGGCCAGTCGGCCGTTGGACTTCAAGCGGCTGACCATGGCCCCCAGGGTGTCGAGATGGACACATACCGCCCGGTCCAGGGCACTGCCTTTGCCGGAAAGTGTGGCCCGGATGGCGCCGCGCCGGGTGACATTATACGGGATATCCAGGGCATCAAGCTCATTGCACACATAGTGGACGATCTGGTCGGTATACCCGGACGGACTCGGGATCTGGAGCATGGAAATCAACTGATTCAACAGGTAGGCATTACTATTTTTCATGGCATTATTCCGTTACAGTTTCTGGAAATAAAAAATCGATAAACCGCTGGGCCGTGGGCTGGGGTTCATGGTTGGCAAGGCCCGGACGTTCGTTGGCCTCAATAAAAGCGTAGTCGTCTCCGCTGATGTCGGGCACCATGAAATCAAGACCTGTGACCGGGATATCCAGTGCCTGGCTTACGGTCACGGCCGCCTGTTTCAAAGCAGGCGAGATCTCATCGGTCACATCATGGATGGTCCCGCCGGTATGGAGATTGGCTGTTTTGCGCACCACCACAGTGCGGCCGTTTTCAAGGACGGTTTCATAATCCAGCCCCTCTTTGTTCAGGCAACGAAGGGTTTCTGCATCATCAGGGATACAACTTTCCCCGCCGGTGGCCGCCATTCGCCGCCTGTTGTGTTTGTCGATCAGTTCACGGATGGTATGGCTGCCCGTACCGCTAATGGCCGGGGGTTTTCGCACGGCAGCTGCCACAACATCGTGGTTGATCACAATAATTCTTAGATCCTCCCCTTTAACATAGGTCTCAATGAGAATGTCCGAGCAAATCTCACCGGCACTTTCTATGGCAGTTTCAAGTTCATCAGGCTCACTGATATCCACACTGATACCGGCGCCCTGCTCTCCTCTGGCCGGTTTGACCACCACCCTGCCCTGCTGCTGCATAAACGTCATGGAGGTGGGCATATCTTTATGCCGGATCTGGGCCGGGGTGCGGATGCCGGCCCGGACCACAAGATTCCGGGTCAATCGCTTGTCATCGCACTTGGTCATGGCAACAGCAGATGTCATCTCAGACAAAGATTCCCGGCAGGTGATTGAACGGCTGCCCAGACTCAAATCAAAAAGGCCGTATGCCTCATCAATGACATCCACTATAATGCCGCGCTTTTTTGCCTCGTCGGCAATGAGCCTGGCATAGGGATTCATCTGCTGCACCGCATCGTGATCCGGTACATACAAGGTCTGGTTGATGGAATTTTTACGCTTGATGCAGAACACCGGCACCCGCTGGAACCCCAGCTTTTCGTACAAAGGAATGGCGACTTGGTTATCGTGCATGACGCTGGCATCAATAAAGGTCCGGCCTTTGGTGAAATAGTGGGACGCCAGATGACGCACCAGGCGCGTGCCCACCCCCGGGACCCCGGCCTGGGGATCCACGGCCAGGGACCACAGGCTGCATCCGTTTTCAGGGTCATCAAACGCCGCAACATGGTCAACGCCTGTAATGGTGCCCACCACCTGGCCGCTGTCAGCCAGCTTGGCCACAAGGTAGGTACGAAGCTTTGTGGCCCGTTTATCCAGAAGGAAATCAGGGTGGGCCCCTTTCATGTGGCATTTGGCATAAATCCGGTTGACCTGGTCGGCCTCCTGCGGGGTGGACAGGCGCTGGATGGTGATTACCCGGCTGTCTTCCGTATTGTTGCAGCGGTGATCATAGTGCCATAAACGAAAGGTATGGGAAGGGTCTATAAACAGCTTATCCGGGGCCATGGAAATGATCACATGGGGATCAATGACGTACATGGCAATATCCCTTGTGTCCCGGCCGTGGGAACACATGGCAGTTACCATGCCTTCATTATTCTCAAAGGTATGGCCGAACACCAGGCGGCCCCAACCCATTTCGGCAAAGGCATTGGGCTGCATCCTGCGGGTGGCGGGATTTTCTATCCTTTCCCAGTTCCGTAAAGACTGGCCATATCCCTTTTTTATTCTGTGACTGTGTTTGTTCATCTTTAATCCTCCAGGTCTTTTTAAATCTTGTGTTCCTGCAGCCAGAATTCCAAAAGCGCAACCTGCCAGAGCTTTGAGCCCCGCAACGGAGTGATGTGCGTATCAGGGGCTGACAGCAGAGAATTGATGTAGAAATCCTGGATGATTTTCCGGTTTTTGCAGGCCGGGCTTTCAACAATTTTTTTTATAAAATCATAATATTCGCCCCGGATGTATTTCAGGGCCGGCACCGGGAAATACCCCTTGGGCCGGTCTATGACTTTAGAAGGAATGATATCCCTGGCTGCCTCTTTGAGGATATGCTTGCCCCCGTGGCTGATTTTAAACCCAGGCGGGATTTTAGCGGCCAGTTCCACCAGTTCATGGTCCAGAAAGGGTACCCGGGCTTCCAGACTTGCGGCCATGGTCATGTTATCCACCCGTTTGACCGGGTCATCCACCAGCATGACCGTGGCATCCATACGCAGGGCCTTATCCACAGCCGTCCGGGCCCCGGGCAGGGAAAACTGCTGTTCAATGAATTCACGGCTGAAGTCTTTATCCCGAAATTCCTTATGAACAATGTCGCAAAACTCCTGGTGGGAACGGTCGCAGAATACCTTTGCATAATCAGCGGCCGGATTCCGGCTCTCCATCATGGGCGGATACCAGTGATAGCCGCCAAATATCTCGTCTGCTCCCTGGCCGCTTTGAACCACTTTAACGTGTTTGGCCACTTCTTTGCTTAAAAGAAAAAAGCCTATGCAGTCATGGGAGACCATGGGTTCGCTCATCGCCTGGACACAGTCGGACAGATTTGGCAGTACCTGGCAGGCATCAGCCTGGATTTTGTGATGGTCAGTACCGAAATGCCGGGCAATAATATCGGAATATTCAAACTCATCACCCTTTTCCTTGCCCACAGTTTCAAATCCAATGGAAAAAGTTTTAATATCCCGTTGTCCGGCATGGGCCAGCAATCCCACAATCAGGCTTGAATCCAGCCCGCCGGACAGCAGGACCCCCACGGGCACATCTGCCACCAGACGGCGTTTGACAGCCTTCATCAAGGTATCGGACAGCAGGCGCCTCCAGTCTTCGAAGTCATAGCGCTCTTCTTCGCTGTCCCGGCGAAAATCAAGGGACCAGTAGGGTTGCTCCACGGCTGCACCGTTGCTTTTCACCATCATGGTGGATCCGGGTCCAAGTTTGTTCACCCCCTGGATCAGGGTGTAGGGGGCAGGCACCACGGCATGGAAGTGCATGTAATAGTGCAATGCCCTGGGCGAAATCTCTTTTTTGATCCCGCCGGCTTCAAGCAGAGCCGGCAAAGAGGAGGCAAAGACAAGGCGTTGGTCTGTTTTATGGTAATACAACGGCTTAATGCCCAGCCGGTCCCTGGCCATAAATACCGTGCCGTCGCGCTGGTCATAAATGACAAACGCGAACATGCCGTTAAATTTTTCCACACAGGACTCACCCCAGCAGTGATAGGCTTTAAGGATCGTTTCCGTATCTCCTTGGGATGAAAACGTATATCCGGATTGTATCAGGCTTTCACGAAGCGCTTTGTAGTTGTAAATGGCGCCGTTGAATACCAGCACCAGGCCTAATTTTTCATCCACAAAAGGCTGGTTGGAGGCATCGGAAAGATCAATGATCTTCAAACGCCGGTGACCCAATCCGATCCCCCCGTTTCTGTAGATAGCCCCATGCTCCGGCCCCCGCCGGGCCATTTTCTCATTCATTCTTGCGATTGTTTCATTGTTGGCGGCCATACCGTCAAACACCAATTCACCACAAATACCACACATAAAAATCATCCATTCATGATTGGTTTAAAATTAAAAATAAATGTCATTGGAAATATGTTGATCGTTCCCGGCCCTTATTGTCAGGCAAAGGCAGGGCGCCCTTGGAAAAAATCAAATTTGTAAAAAGAACACATCTGAGTTTATATCGTGTTCTAAGCAAAAAGTCAATCAGGATAACTTTTATCTACTTGAAAGTATAACGAAATAAAACTCTAATAAATTTTATTCGATATATTATAGTTTGTTCTCTATATATTAAGAAGGCACGATTATACGCGATTTTTCATACGTGATTTTTCATACGTGATTTTCAACCCGGAAAATTTGAAATTAAACCGCAAAGGGTTCCTGGAAAAAATTTGTGAAAAGCTCCCGGGGTATCTGGGGATCAGCCTCTTTCACCGGGTCGGCATCCTGGCCGGACAGCCGCAGATGCCCTTTTTCCATAACCAGTATCCGGTCTCCCAGATCCCGGGCCTCCTGCAGGTCGTGGGTCACAAATAACGTGGTCAGGCAGAACTGCCGCTGGACCCGTTTAAATTCCAACCGCAGATACTGTGCAGTTTGGTAATCCAGATGAGACAAGGGCTCATCCAGGAGCAAAAGATCAGGTTTGCACGCCATGGCCCTGGCCATGGCCACCCGTTGTTTTTCGCCGCCGCTGATCTGGCCCGGATAGCTTTTTGACAGATCTGTTATCCGAAACAAGTCAAGAAGGGTATCAATTTCTTCGATAACCTGCTTTTTCTTAAGCTTTCTGGCCTGCATGGCGATTTTAAGATTCTCAAACACAGTCATGTGAGGGAAAAGATAGAGATCCTGGAACAGATAGCCGATCCTGCGGCGGTGGGACGGCAGGGTATGAACAGCCCTGCCGCCCAGAAAAATCTGTCCGGTATGGGGCATAAAACCTGCAAGGATATTCAGCAGCGTGGATTTTCCGGCGCCGGACGGCCCGATCAGCACCATCAGTTCGCCTTTTTTAATCCCGAGGTAGTCAACGTTGACATACCGGGACCCAAGATTATTGATAACCAGACACCCCATGCCATACCTCCTTTTTTTAGTATTGCCGGACTTTCTGACGCATGCCCAGCCATTTAAGCGCCATGAGCAATACAAGCCCGAGACTGATCAGAAGCCAGGCACAGGCAACAGCCAGTTCGATCTCTCCGCTGGTCAGGTTCAGGTAAACTGCGATGGGCAGGGTCTCGGTTCTCATCCGGGACGCACCTGCCACCATCAGGGTGGCCCCGAACTCCCCCAGGGTCCTTGCCCAGGCAAGGACAGCCCCGGCAAGAATACCGTTACGGGCCATGGGCAGGACAATGAAGCAAAAAACCCTGGCATCGGACAGGCCCAGCATGGCGCCTGCCTGTTCATATTTTTCATCAATGCCCTCAAAAGTAGCACGCCCGCTTCTGATCACAAGGGGCGTGGCAATGAAGATCTGGGCCAGCACCGCACCGGCCGGGGTAAAAAGGAAATCAATCCCGGTCTTTTGAATCCACTGTCCGGCAATGTTGGGGCCCAGCAAAAAAAGTAGTCCCATGCCCGTGACCAGCGGCGTCATGACCATGGGAATGTCCAGAAGGGAATCCACGACAAATTTGCCGGGAAATGTTCTTCTTGCCATGAGATAAGCGACCGGAAGGCCTAAGCCCGTGGAGATCCCCACCGAAGATACCGAGGTTGCAAGACTCAGTTTCAGTGCAAACCGGGTCTCTTCGGTTAAAAGGGCGCCAAAAAGATCGGCAATCCCCATCTGGGCTGCCAGGGCATATAAGACCGCCAGGACCCCGACGCAGCAGATGAACAGAATGCCGTAAAACAGCCGGATCATTGGGTCAGGGTCAGAAAACCAAACGTTGTGAAATACGCGACGCCCCGGGGACTTGAAACAAATTCTTTGAATTGTTCTGCAAGCGCAGCATCTTTAGCGGTTTTCAACACGGCTATACCGATGATCTCCGGGGTGTAATACGTGGTGGGAATTTCAAACATGGCAAGGGTATCCTGGTGCATAAACGCATTGGCCCGGGCCACAATCGCAGCATCCACAGCGCCCTGCACCACATAAAGGGTGAGCTGATTAACCGTGGCGCCATAAACAGCAACATTGTCCAGGAATTGTTTTTCCAGGCCCGCATTCCTGATAATATCCATGCTGGTCCGGCCCAGGGCCATGGCTTTGGGATCGCCCATGGCCAGCTTGACGCCGGGCGCGGTCATCTCTTCCAGGGTTTTGATGGCGTGTTTCCCTTTATTGTTCACGACAATCACCGGGGTGTGAAGGGCGACCTGGCTGTCAGAGAGAACCAGCCCCTTTTCTTTGAGTGTATTGATATAAAAATAGGACCCCGGCATGAACAGATCACCGCGCCGGGTCGTCTGGTACTTGACCACCTGCTTGCCGGATCCGCCATAGTCCACAATAACCTTGTGACCGGTCTGCTGCTCAAACTGTGTAATGATTTTATCCGTAGGTTTTCTCAATCCGGCACCTGCATAGAGGAACAACTCATCTGCGCAAGCGTCAAGGACGAACAGTAAAGACATACCCATAACAACCAGCACCGGAAGTAATTTTTTCATCTTGATTCTCCTGATATCGGGTGAAAATAAATATAGTATATGTTTTTACCAATGGCATTTATACGCGTCAATATAATTTTAACAATGTCATTTTCGTCCGGCCCGGGAATTGAACAGGACCCTCCGGGACAATGGCAATAAACAGCCTATCCCTGCAAGGATTCAAGATGTGTCAGGTGAGCCACGACGGCCCGGATTTCACCGTAGGAATAATCGTTCCCCAGTTCGTTTTTCATCTGGGTCAGATTTTTGTCAGGCGCCACAACTGCCGCGATGGCTGCCTGTTTTTCTTTGTCGGGCAATAACTGGTCCACAGTCAGTTCGCCTTTGGCAATAAAGGCGCATAAATGCCCCTGGATAGTGGTAACGGCCAGGCCCCGTTCTTCGGCAATTTGTTCAACGGACATGCCCTCTTTAAAGTGCATCAGGCTGATATCCCGGGTATTGAGCTCGGAAGACGCATGGCCCGAACCTTTGTCCGGGGCCGGTTCTGCCGGGCGGGATTTCGGGGATTCATCCCCAGGGATGCCCTTTTCATTGCAGTACGTATCCACCATGGCCAGCAGTTCATCCCCGTAGCTGTCCACAGTGGCAGGCCCAACCCCTTTCAGGGACTTCAAACTTTTTTTAGACCGGGGCAGGCAGACTGCGATCTGGACCAGGACCTTCTGATGGGCCACCTGGAACGCCTTGACATTTTGCGCGGCCGCGGTCCGGGTGCGCCACGCCTTTAAGGCCTGAAACAATTCAGGATGGGCAATGTCAAGTTCGGTATAATCCGTGGCAGAGGATGAACCCGCGCTTTTTTTAGACTTATCTTCGGGCACATCTGCCATGGCTTCCGATGACAGGGCACTCAGATAGGCGATTGTGGAAAATCCGTTTTTACAGGATAGAATCCCGGCCTGTTTGACGCGGACCTCCTGTTTTAAATTATCCAGGGCATTTTGCACCTGCTTGGCCAAAGCCGCATTGTCGGTTTCCACTGCACCTTTTTCAAGCAGCCTGCCAAACACCTGATCCAGTGTATTGCCGAACCAGGCACTGGCTTTTCGCACCCGCTCCTGGATAATGGCACTTGTTTCCGGCAAAGGATCCGTTGCCATTAATCCTCTCAGTTGAATCTGAAATTTATCGCTCACCTGGAACACCTGGTCCCGGGCCCTGGATTCCAGTTCCCCAGGTTCACCAAGCCCGGGAATGCGCAGCACATTGCGATTGTCCCTTGCCAGGCGCAGAAAATAAAAAAACAACCCCCTGAAACCTGAACAGTCAAAGCATTTAAGCACCAGGGTCTGCTGGCAGGCGGCCCGGGCAGATCTGAAAATAGCGGCAAGATCCTGGTCCGGTGAAGCAGTCCGGTTCATGAAATCCACCACCACCGGGTCAGTACCCAGGGCGCTGGAAGGCACAGGGGCGGTGAGTACCAGCCCGTCAAGGCTGGTACAGCGGCTCAAGGCCACATAGACCTGACCGTGGGCAAAGGCATTTTTCGCATCCACAATGGCCCGGTCAAAGGTTAAGCCCTGGCTTTTATGAATGGTGACAGCCCAGGCAAGCTTTAACGGGAACTGCTTGAATGTCCCCACCACCTCCTGCTGGATGGTTTTATCTTCCTGGTTTACCTTGTATGTGACATTTTCCCAGTCCACGGGCTTGACCTCCACAACAGGGCCGTCCTTAACAGGGTCTGATGCGCTTTCTCCGACCGCGCTTCCGGCACTGCCCCGGCAGGCCACGGTTACGGTTTCGGTTCCCACATGGGTGACCTGGCCGATGGTGCCGTTGAAATAGGCTTTATCAGGGGAGGCGTCATTGCGCAAAAACATCACCTGGGCCCCGGGTTTAAGGGTAAGCTGCTCTCCTGTAGGAAAGGCATGGGACGGAAAATCTCCGGACACCTTTGCAGCCAGTGTGTATGCTTTCTCCCCAAGCCGGGCCAGTTTCAGGTCATTGATGGATTCGGCTCTTCGATTATGCGTGGTCAAGGTAATGTAACCCTGGTCCGGGGGGGTGGGCGTCACCTGCTGGTTGAGGAGATCGGTACAGCGGCGGTCCATGCGGTTTTCACGCACGGCATTGAGCAGGCGGATAAAATCAGGATCGCTTTGACGGTAAACGGTCTCAAGCTCTATGGTCACCAGATCGGAACGGTTTAAGGCCTGGCTTGAAAAAAAATAAGGGGACGCATAATAATTGGATAAAAGATCCCATTCATCGGGTCTGGTCACCGGCGGCAATTGGAACAGGTCGCCGATGAGCAGCAGTTGAACGCCGCCAAAGGGCCGTTCATCCCGGCGCAGCCTTCGCAACACAGCATCCAGGGCATCCAGCAGATCAGCCCGGACCATGGAAATTTCATCGATCACCAGAAGATCAAGGCCGTTGATGATCTGTTTTTTCACCTTTGAGAACCTGAAAAAACGTCGGTTGTCCTGGGGCCGGTCACTTTGCCCGGGGAAAAAAGGCCCTAACGGAATCTGAAAAAAGGAGTGCAGGGTCACGCCTCCGGCATTTATGGCGGCAACGCCCGTAGGGGCCGCAACAATGAACTGCTTGGGGCAAAACGCCGACAAAGATTTCAGGAACGTAGTTTTCCCGGTACCGGCCCTGCCCGTCAGATAGATATGACACAGGGTTTCGGTGATAAAAGCCCGGGCCGCCTGGATCTTTGTGTTGCCTTCAAAGGAAGGTAATGTGGATTGCGCATTATCCATAGATCCGCCTTATACCAAAAAAATTTATATCCTGTCCACTAGCTCCAAACATTATCATTGTGTGGGCAAAGGCCCTTTTTCCACCGGGTCAAATCCCGTATCTTTGGTATCCCGGGCGGTCAGGCCGGTCTCTCTGGGGCATAGACATCAGGATCACAGGTTTGAAACATCAAGAGGTTTCTGGTATATGAATAGCGCCCGAATGGAAATCCGTGTTTGGAATTCGTCGGCTAAATGGATTAATTAAAATAAAACGTAACATTCTATTATAGTTGGAGTAATAAAAATGGCAAAGTGCTCAATATGCAATTCCCGGAAAGGTAAAAGAAAATGTTTAGTTTCTGACACCATGATTTGCAGTCTTTGCTGCGGGACATCCCGCAGTGAAGATGCTTGTATGGGATGCGCATACTATCAAAAGCCAAAAAGAAAATATAATGAGGTGCCTATATTCACAACCTTACAAATGGAAAATGATACGCAGTTATCAGATTACTCGAATGTGATCGAGGGTGCATTATGTTCATACGACATTGAATTGGAAAACAAACTGCAAGATGTGAATGCGATAAAAATTCTGGAGTTGCTGCTTGATAAATACCATTTCTCAGATACTAAAATTGAGACGAACGACCCTATCTTAATTTCCGGTTTTAACTACCTCGACAAAACAATTGAAAAAGATATGCCCCAAATTGATCGCAAGACGTTGGTAAAAGTGTTGGCTGTTATCCGTTTTGTGGCAAAGAGAAGAACAAAAATTGGACGAGAATACATGAGTATTATTCACCAATATGTGGGACAAAGGATTGATACAGGGATAAGAGTATTGCCTAACTTGTTATAGAGATAACGTATTCAAATATTGTTTCCGGCAACAACGCGAACCTGTGCCACTATAAAACTGAAGAATAGAATAGGATTAGACTGATAATATAATATGGGACCCATATCCAAAAAAATTTTTCATTAACCAACCATAATTGAAACAAAAGTCATATCCGGATCAATTTATCACTTGCTTTCATAATAATTTTCGAATATATCCCAATTCCCATTAATTTGGAGGCTTGAGTATTGTTTAAAAGGCCGGTTTATGATATTTATAGCCCGAATTAATAACTATGAGCCCCCGTAGCTCAGTGGATAGAGCATAGGATTCCTAATCCTTGAGCGCAGGTTCGATTCCTGCCGGGGGCACCACTCTTTGAAAAAGGCTTGGCTGTACGGACATCTTCGCCGCACCTTGGATATAATGCCAGATGTTTTAACAAAACCAGAGTTGCTTGCACCGGTCGGCAACTTTGAAAAACTTGAAATTGCCGTCCATTACGGGGCAGATGCGGTGTATCTGGGCGGTAAGGATTTTAGCCTGAGGAATTTTTCAGGCAACTTTACAGATCGCGAGCTTGAAGATGCGATAAAATTTGCCCGAAAGCACCAGGTTAAAGTATATCTGACTTGCAACATTTATTCCCGCAACCATGAGCAGGACAGTATCGAAGCCTTTCTGGAAAGAATAGGCAATATCGGCCCCCATGCCGTTATCATTTCAGATCCAGGCATTATCCTAAAGGCCAGGCAGATTATCCCCCACATTGATATCCATTTAAGCACCCAGGCCAATACCACAAATTTCAATGCAGTCCTGTTCTGGGAACAGCAGGGTATTAAACGGATAAACCTGGCAAGGGAATTATCCATTGAAGAGATAAAAACCATTGTATCGCGTACAACGATCCAGACCGAGACCTTTGTCCATGGCGCCATGTGCATGTCCTACTCCGGCAGGTGCCTTTTGAGCAGTTTCCTGAGCGGCCGCGACAGCAACAGAGGACTGTGCAGCCATCCCTGCCGCTGGAATTACGCGGTCATGGAAGCGCTTCGGCCCAATGAATATTATCCTGTCCAGGAGGACAGCCGCGGCACCTATATTTTTAATTCCAAGGACATGTGCCTGATAGACCACATTCCCGAATTAATCCATGCCGGTATTTCCTCTTTTAAAATAGAGGGCCGGATGAAAGGAATAAACTATCTGGGTTCTGTGGTAAAAACATATCGCAACGCTATTGACGCATATATCGCAGAGCCGGATTCTTATTCCGTCCGCCCGGAATGGCATTCAGAACTGTACCAGATATACCACAGGGCCTACTGCACCGGGTTTTATTTTGGCCACCCGGATGACGGATCAAAAAGCACCTTGAATCCAGACAACACGCATAAAGGAAAAATCCATAGTTTTATCGGTAAAATTATTGAAAACCGTGGAAAAAATTTATATTTGATTGATATTAGAAACAAGCTGATACCTGGTGACGAAATAGAAATTCTCAGTCCCCAGGGCCCTGCACGGCAAACCAAGGTATTGTCACTGACAACTGAAAAAGCAGAACCCGTGGATAATGCGAAACCCAATACACGCCTGCTTATTGAGATACCTATGGACGTATATCACAACGATATTGTTCGCAAAATATAAGTGCGTTGCAATAACCTGCCGGCATCTTTAGTTTTGACTTTACATTACATCTTCGGTAGATTATCTTTATATCAACGATTTTAATCATTTCTATGACATTCTTTCAGGAGCGTTAATATGTTTGAAGACGACGAAACCCTACAGATGTATATTGAAGAATCTCTGGATCACTTGGCAGACATTGAAAGTGATTTACTGACCATTGAGGAAGGCGGCGCAAATATTGATCTTGACCTGGTCAACAATGTTTTCAGAGCGGCCCATTCTGTCAAAGGCGGTGCAGGATTCATGGGGCTGACAACCATTAAAAATCTTGCACACCATCTTGAAAATGTACTAGGAATGATCCGAAACAGAGAACTAATTCCTGATTCTGAAAAAATAAGCATATTACTCAAAGGGTTTGACGAGCTTGAAAGTCTGTTGAAGAACATTCAAACCAGCAATGGTGTTGATATTTCCGCCCATGTCCAGGCGTTGGAAAATATAACCAGTGCGACAACACCTGAGCCTGTCCAGAAGGCGGGGCAAGAGGTCCAGGTAGCCGCTCCGGCAGAAGTACTTGCTGATATTTCACTTCGGGACGGCAGAAAATTTCAGCAGGTACCGCTTAAGGAAATTGAAACCTGCAAGGCCGAGGGCAAAAATCTGTTCCTTGTTGAATATGACCTGATCAACGATATTCAGCAGCAATCCAAAAAGCCTATGGACGTTTTAAACAATCTGTCTAAAACCGGCACCGTTATTGAAACCAGAATTGATTCAGGCAGCGCGGGCACACTCGGCGACGCAGGCATGCCTGGAAAGCTTCCTTTCCAGGTACTGTTTGCCTCCATTATCGAACATGATATGGCCGAGACTCTATTTGGCGTCGCAAATCGGTGCATCCATGTCATTACAGACGATATGATCAGCTCTGCCGCAGACAGCACCGGTGAAACCCCGCCGCCTCTGCCCCAGCCTGTTGAAATAGTAAGCGCAGCGCCCCAGCCCGCTCCTGTGGCCACACCGGCAGTTGCAGTTGCAAAACAGCAGAACAAACCGACAATTCAGGAAGCCCCTGTGGACAAACCCCAGGAAAAAGATTTGGCCATTGGCGGGAAACCCCAGAACTCTTTGCGTGTTAATGTCGGGCTGCTTGACACGTTGATGAACCTTGCCGGAGAGCTTGTACTCAGCAGAAACCAGCTTCTTCAGGGAGTCAACTCGTCTAACATAAAGGCAACAGAGCTTTCCAGCCAGCGAATTGACATGATCACATCAGAACTCCAGGAAGCGATCATGCGCACGCGGATGCAGCCCATTGCCAATATCCTGAACAAATTTACCCGGGTGGTCAGGGATCTGTCCCACCAGTTGGGAAAATCCATAGATCTGGAAATCGAAGGCAAGGATGTTGAGCTGGATAAAACCATCCTGGAATCCATCAATGACCCGTTGACCCACCTTATAAGAAACTCCGTTGACCATGGCATTGAAACACCCATGGAAAGGGAGCAGATGGGCAAAGATGGCACGGGAAAAATTGTTTTAAAGGCATTCCACGATGCAGGCCAGGTCAATCTTGTCATCTCAGACGATGGACGGGGACTGTATCCTGACAAAATAGCCTCATCTGCCATTGAAAAAGGCCTGATATCCGAATCACGGGTGGCGGAAATGTCGGATAAGCAAAAAACCGAACTGATTTTCCTACCGGGATTTTCAACGGCCAAGGAGGTCACGGATGTGTCCGGCCGTGGCGTAGGCATGGATGTGGTGGTCACAAACATTGAGGCGTTAGGCGGGATTATAGAACTTGATTCAACACCCGGACAGGGAACCGATATTCAGATCAAGCTGCCTTTGACCCTGGCCATTATTCCCAGTCAGATCACCTCTGTCGGCAATGAACGCTATGCAGTTCCCCAGGTCAACCTCAACGAACTGCTCAGGATTCCGGCAAGCCAGATCAAAGAAAAAATTGAAAAAGTCGGGGATGCCGATGTTGTCAGGCTCAGGGGCGAGCTTCTTCCCCTTTTGGACCTGGCGGACATGCTCGGCATCCAGCGCACTTATGTTGACCCTGAAACCGGCGAAAAACACGAAGACCGCAGGACCAGGATCGCTGACCGCCGATCAAAGGTCCACATGCCCGGAGAGGTTTCTGTTTCTGAGAATGAGACAGAAAATAAAACAAAAAGAGAGAAAAGCGACCGCCGTTATCGTGCCTCTTCTGCGATCAATATTGCGGTTGTATCTGCCGGGGCATTCAAATACGGCCTTGTGGTGGATCAGCTCCATGATTCCGAGGAAATCGTTGTTAAACCCGTGGGCCGGCATTTAAAAAAATGCACAGCCTATGCCGGTGCCACGATTATGGGTGACGGTAAGGTGGCGCTGATCCTTGATATATCCAACCTTGCCCAGATGGCCGAACTTTCCGCCGTTGCAGAAGCCAGCCAGAATGCTGCCAAAGCCGCAGAGGAAGAAGAGGCGGCCAGAGCCGATAAGGTCGCGTTACTGACATTCAAGAATAACGAAAAAGAACATTTTGCCGCGCCGTTAAGTATTGTGGAACGTATTGAGCGGATCAAGACATCCGACATTGAGCAGATCGGCGGCCGCAAGGTTGTCCAGTACCGCGGCGGTTCCCTGCCCCTGTATGAACTCTCCCAGGTGGTAAACGTTCAACAACTCCAGGACAGAGACCAGCAGGAAGTTATTGTCTTCAAGGTTAAAGACCGGGAACTAGGGCTTATGGTTACCCCGCCGGTGGATGCCCAGGAAGTTGTGCTTAACATTGACAGCTCTACCCTGAAGCAGCCTGCCATCAGCGGCTCCATGATTATCAACAACCATACCACGTTACTGGTGGATGTTTTTGAACTGGTTAAAACGTTGAACCCGGAATGGTTTGAAGCCGAAGCCAAGGCAGCCGCAACCATGGCCGAAGACGGCGGGAAAATAATCCTGTTTGCTGAAGATTCAGCCTTTTTCAGAAACCAGGTCAAACAATTCATGGTAGAGGACGGCTTCAAGGTCATTGAAGCTGAAGACGGGCTTATTGCCTGGGAACTGTTAAAAGAACGCGTTGATGAAATTGACCTGGTTGTAACGGATCTGGAAATGCCCAATATGGACGGATTCGAATTTACCAAGCGGATTAAGAATGATCCTGCCTATTCACATCTTTCCGTTATTGCCTTGACATCCCTTGCCAGCGAAGCGCATATTGAAAAAGGTAGATCAGTGGGTATTGACGAATATGAGATAAAACTTGACAGGGAAAAACTGATGGCTGTTATCAGGCAATATATGAATTTGTAAAACAGCCACAAAGCAGATATCCGTTAAGGAGTTTTACATGACAAAAGAGACCAAAGAAACCACATCCAATGACATAGAGTTCTCCACATTCTATGTTGGCGGGGCCATTTGTGGAATCGACATATTAAATATTCAGGAGATCAATAAGCATTTTGAAATTACACAGGTGCCCCAGTCATCTGAATACGTCAAGGGCATATTGAATCTTCGGGGCAGAATTGTGACCATTATTGACCTGGGCAAAAAACTGGGTCTGTCTCCGGTTGCGCCAAGCAAAGACAACCGCAACATCATTGTCAATTCTGAAGATGAGCATATCGGCCTTCTGGTGGATGCCATTTCCGATGTGGTCATCACCCAGAAGGAAAAAATAGAGTCCGCACCGTCAAACATTGGTGGTGTCAAAGGCAAATTTTTCCAGGGTGTTTTAAAAACAAAAAATCAGTTGATTGGAATTCTTGATATTGATGAGGTGCTCAAAGAATAATGAACACCATCACCGTTCTTGTTGTTGATGATACAATTGTTTACCGTAAAATTGTTGGGGACGCACTCAAACAGATGCCGGGCATTGAGGTGGTCGGTACCGCAAACAACGGAAAAATTGCCCTTTCAAAAATTAAAACCCTTAAACCGGACCTGATGACCCTGGATATTGAAATGCCGGAAATGAACGGCATTGAACTCCTTCAGGAACTTCAGAAGATGGACAGCCCGCCCTTGGTAATCATGGTCTCCACCCTGACCCACCAGGGAGGCGTGCTGACCCTGCGGGCTCTGGAGCTTGGTGCCTTTGACTTTCTGCCCAAGCCTGAACAAGGCAACATGGCAGAAAATATGCTCAAAGTCCAAAAAGCCCTTGAGCCTATTGTACGCCATGTCAAACGCCATAAATTCGGAATCATTGATCCTCCGGCCAGACCCAAACATGCGGCGCCGATTCAGACAAGGGCTGCGGAACCAAAGGCTTCCCCCAGGCCGGTATCGTCCAGGCCAGCCGGTATCAGGTCCAAATCCGAAATTATAGGTATCGGCATATCCACCGGCGGTCCCAATGCATTGACAAAAATGATACCCATGCTGCCCAGGGACCTCAAGGTACCGGTCCTCATTGTACAGCATATGCCGCCTGTATTTACGGCATCCCTTGCCGCCAGTCTGGATAAAAAGTCCGCTCTTGACGTCAAAGAGGCCAAGGATGGAGACATCATCGAACCCGGCAAGGTATTCATTGCCCCCGGAGGCAAACAGATGAAAATTGTTGCAGGGGCGGACGGTTTGACCCGAAAAATAAAAATTACGGATGATCCACCGGAAAATTCATGCAAACCCTCGGCAGATTATCTGTTTCGCTCCATTGCCCAGCACTATGTCGGCAGAGCTACAGGTGTCATCATGACCGGTATGGGCTCTGACGGAACAAAAGGGCTTGTCCTGATGAAAAACAACGGCAGTTTCATTATTGCCCAGGATGAAAAGACATGCACCGTTTACGGCATGCCCAAAGAACCCACGGAATCCGGGATAGTCGATGTCATCGCACCATTGGAAAAAATTGCAGATGAAATCGTAAAAACCGTTTAACCTGAAACCCAGCAGCCGATACCGACACGATACTTATGAGCAAAATCAAAGTAACTCCGGAAGAATTCAAAACATTTTCCCAATATATTCTGGATATATCTGGGATTGCCCTCGGTATTGGGAAAGAATACCTTTTGGAAACCAGACTCAACCCTCTGTTTGCCAAATACCAGTGTAATTCATTTTCGGATTTGCTGAAAAAATCTAAACACGGTTTTAACAAAGAGCTGGAAGGCGAAATTATTGATGCCATATCCACCAATGAAACCTATTTTTTCAGGGATAAATCGCCGTTCAAACTTCTCCAGCATAAAATACTGCCGGACCTGATCGATAAACGTTCAAAAAAGAGTTTTGGCAAACCCACCATAAGGATATGGAGTGCGGCCAATTCAACGGGGCAGGAACTATACAGTATTGCCATGACCATGATTGAAATGGGTGTAACGCTTGACAAGTACAATATCAGGCTGTTTGGTACGGATATCTCAGATGCAGCCATTGCCAAGGCCAGTTACGGCGTTTACAACAAATTTGAAGTGGCGCGCGGGCTTGAGCCTGCCCGGCTTAACAGATTCTTTCAACCCAAGGAGGACAAGTATAAGGTTAAAGACGAGCTTCGGGCCATGGTTCAGTTCAAAAAAATGAACCTGATGAAACCGTTTATCGGTATTGGAAAATTTGATATTGTCCTTTGCCGGAATGTGATGATCTATTTCACCACCGAAGATCGCCGGAAAATTTATTCAAATATTTCAAAGGTCATGGAACCGGACGGATACCTTTTGATCGGTTCCACGGAATCGCTGGTCAATGACACAGACCTTTTTGCATCTTTCAGGTATTTAAACTCGGTATTTTACCAGTTTAAAAGTTAGTGGAGCCAAGTACTATGGGTGGTATTAATGCACAAGATTTTATTAATGAACTAATTTTCTGTCTCAACGAAAAAGATACAGTCAAGGCCAAGGCCCTGCTTCAATTTGCATCGGACGCCGACGTTGATGTCCAGGTACAGAAAATGGCCCTGGCAGAGCTTGCAAAAGGACCTGAAACCGTTGTTTTTCCTTTGCTTGGATACCTTACCAAAATAGAAATTTCCAACACGGAAATCCAGGAAAGCCTGTATGATCTGATTTTGGACAAAGCATACGGCAATACCAATCTGGTCACAGAATATATTACGCAAAACAACGAAAAAAAGACCCGGATTCAATTTATCAGGGCAGCCGGAGATCTGTTCCTTGAAGAAACCATCCCGGTTCTAATCCAGGTTGTGCAGGATGAAACAGACCGGGAAATCATTATCCCGGCCATTCATTCACTTGCTGTATTCCGCAAACCCGAATGCCTTGAAATCTTTTCTTTGTTTACCACGCATTCAGACCCCGACGTCATCAAAGCAGCCATTTTCGCCATCGGGGCCTTGTCCAATCCCCTTGCAGCAGATACCCTGATCAGTTTTTTATGCGAAAATGAGATCATAAACAAACTGGTTGTTCAGGCCTTGGCAGATAAGCAGGAACTTTATGACCTGGAAAAAATAACCCGTCTTCTATCGTCCCCTGTCACCATTATCAGGGACACGGCCATTGATGAGCTTATCAATATGGGGAAAAAGGCCACTCCGCTTCTCACCAGGGCATTCCAGAATGCAGAAGCCGACTATATGGTGCATCTGATCACCACCCTTGGCTACATAGAGGATCAGGCTGCTATTCCCGCCATCATGGACATTATCAATACCCAGCCCAAGGATGCCAACATCCGCCAGGCCGCTTACGAAGCCATGGAACGTATTCCTTCGCCCCGTACAGCCATCTGTCTGGTCCAGGGTCTCCAGGACCCGGAAGAATCCGTGCGCATGAGTGCAGCCCGGGCCATTGACAAAAATCTGTCAAAACCATTGGTAGCCGGACTGAAAAATATTATCCGGGACAAATCCCCCGAAGCAATATCAACTGTAGGCGCACTTATAGATACCGATGCAACCAATATTTTCAGTTTTTTAATGGGTGAAGAATCCTTCAGGGAACTTGCCGGCACCCATATTGCTGAAAAAGCATCCCCTTCCACCCGCAAAGCCTTTTTAAAAAATATGGAGTCCTTAGGGCAGGTTGAGTTTGCCAAAGAAATTGCATCAAGAATCACCGGCGAGGATCAGGAAAAAGAGTTACCTTCTGTGAAAATTGTTGTGGTGGATGACTCAAAAATGATGCTTAAACTATATCAGAACAAATTGTCTCACCTGGGACTTGCCTGTGAAACCTACCACCGGCCGGAAGATGCGATGAAACGGATACTGTCCGGGAAAACAAACCTTGTCATTACGGATTTAAACATGCCCAACATCAGCGGTCTGGAACTTACCATGGAAATAAGGCGCAAATTTACCCGGACGGATCTGCCCATTCTGATGATCACCACCCAAAGTGATTTTATAGAAGAAAAAGACGGAGATGTAGATGTCAACGAGGTCCTTTTGAAAAAATCCGGCATCAATAAAGTCCTTCACAAACCCTTTAATGACAATGAGTTCAAAAATTCTATTTTTAAACTGCTGCCCACCTGATACAATCCAAAGAAGCCTCCCATAAGGAATTTTACCCCATGATCAGAAAAGCCCTCATCCATGATGTTGTCCCCATACACGCCCTGCTTAAATTTTATGCCGGAAAGGGAGAACTTCTAGGCCGCCCCTTAAGCAACCTTTACGACCATTTACGGGATTTTTGGGTATATGAAGATGATGATACCGGCATCATAACAGGTTGTGCAGCCCTGGCCTTTTGCTGGGAAGATATCGCTGAAATCCGCTCCGTTGCGGTAAAAGAGGAACACAATGGTCAGGGGATCGGATCAGCCCTTACAGAACGCTGTATCCAGGAAGCCTTTTATTTTAAATTAAAAACATTGTTTGCGCTGACCTACCGCCCGGATTTTTTCGCCCGTTTCGGATTTGCAATAACTGAAAAAAGCAACCTGCCCATGGTCAAAATCTGGGCCGGGTGCCTGGACTGTGTTAAGTTTCCGGATTGTGATGAGATAGCGATGATCAAAGAGTTATAGCTTTTGTTCAGGTATACACCATCTTGTAGGGAATGGGGGCATACTTTGATACGGACGGTTTGGGAAGGATCTGTTCTTCGGACACGGTCAGCCAGTTATTATCCGGATTCAGTTCCCGAAGGCGTCCGCCTTCCGAGGGCAGGGCATGACTGGTGTAATCATACCAGACATTGAAAATACAGATATAGAACTTACCCTGGCGGGCCACCACATAATTATTGGTAAAGGTGTTCTGGGGAACACCCACCTGCTGGGCCAAGGCCTTGACCTGGTCAACCACAAGCTTTACCAGGACGGACTTTGATACGCCTTTTTCATCGAAACGCAGCAGGCTTCGTGATTCGCTGGACGCAACATACACCGTCGTAATCGAGTTGAGCTGCCGGAAATACTGGGCAGCGACAACGGCAGCCGTCCTCCGGCCGCCGGCCAGCACAGGAACCCCATAATACTCAAACAATTTTTTTTGCATATTTTCAGCATAACTATCCCCTTTCTCGTACAGGTCTTTGGAGATATAACGTAAAAATTTGGCAAGGGTTTCAGATGCATCTGCAATGGGCCAGTCCACCCTGACGTGAAAATGGGTCAGGGCGTACTGGGTCTTCAGCCGCTGGTTGGGCTGGATTAAAATGGCATAATCCACGGGCAGCAGATTTTTAAGAAGAGAAAAGAAACCGTCGGACTCAAAACATTTTATGTTCCGGTTGTAGTTTTCAATATCCGGAAAATCTTTGAGCCCCAGCAAATTGGTTTTCGTGGTTTTATTGACGTCAAAATACCGGATATACTTTTTGTGAATTTTATCAATATAATCTTCACTGAAAATGATCAGAAATGAATTTTGTGCTTCAAACTCCACGGAAGGGATGCGCGCCCGGGGTTTGAGTTCCCTTAACTCAACAAAGGGATAAGGGGTCCGAAATTTTAAAAAATTATTGTAGGATCCCACAAGGGCGTAATCCAGAACAAACTGGTCCAGTTCATCCCTTAATACCTGGTAATAGGATCGGCGCAGCCGGTCCTCTCTACTCAGAGCGTGCCGTAATTTGCAAAATTTCACCTCACGTTAGTCCTTTCTGGCTTTAGCTATTACCTGAAGGAAACCCGTGTTTGGACGAAAAGTTGCCCAGATGCAAGGCGCATAAAAATTTGTAACCGGAGCAACCTTATGGTTGTGAGGATTGCAAATTTTTATGCAACGCCGCAGATGGGTGACTTTCCGTTCAAACACTATTTCAGGGCAGCCACTCCGGGCAATACTTTCCCTTCCATCATGTGCAGAAAAGCCCCGCCCCCGGTGGAAATATAGCTGATTTTTTCCGTAATCCCGCATTTTTTGGCTGCAAGGCCCGTATCGCCCCCGCCCACCACAGAAAACGCAGGCGAATCGGCAATGGCATCCGCTACGGCCTGGGTACCTGCAGCAAACCGGTCCATTTCAAACACCCCCATGGGGCCATTCCACACAATGGTACCGGCATTGGCAATGGCATTGGCAAAGCCCTGGGCACTTTCAGGACCAATATCCAGGGCCAGCCAGCCATCCGGAATTTGATCCAAAGAAACCGTGCGCGATTCGGCATCCTTGTCAAAACGATCCGCAACAACCAGGTCTGTGGGTAAAAGCAGATCAATGCCTTTTTCCTTTGCATGGGCCATGATATCCGCAGCGGTCTCAATCAAATCCGCTTCTATCATGGACCCCTTGGTATCCACGCCATTTGCCGCAAGAAAGGTATTGGCCATGGCACCGCCGATAATCATGCAGTCCACAAACCTAAGCATATTTTCAAGGGCAGCCAGCTTGCTGGAAACTTTTGCGCCGCCAATCACGACGACCAGCGGTTTTTTGGGATGTTCCACAGAATCTGAATATGAACGCACCTCTTTTTCAAGCAGAAAACCGGCTACAGATGTTTTCGCATACGTGGCAATGCCGGTAACCGATGCCTGGTCCCGATGGGATACGGCAAAGGCATCGTTCACATAAACGTCGCAGAGGTCTGCAAGGGCCTTTGCAAACCCAGGATCGTTTTTCTTCTCTTCATCATGAAATCTTAAATTCTCAAGCATAAGAATCTGGCCGGGCTCAAGGGCGTTTACCTGCTTTTTCACCGCATCTCCAATGCAGTCATCGGCAAATGCCACAGGGATTTTTAAAAGCTCAGACAGTCTGACCGCTGCAGGCCTGAGACTGAATTTTTCGTCCCGATTGCCTTTGGGACGCCCCAGATGGGAGGCCAGTACCAGTTTGGCGTTTTTTTCAAGCAAATAGGTAATCAGGTCCAGGGTGGCCCGGATCCGGTTGTCGTCAGTAATCTTCCCCTGGTCATCCATGGGCAGATTGTAGTCCACCCGAATAAAAAGGGTTTTACCATTTACATCGATATCTCGAACCGATTTCATGTTTCCTCCTGATAAATAAGCTTAGTACTATTTCTTCATTTTCAGGCCACGCCTGTGGGCCTGTTTTTTCCTGGACCAGCGTTCAAAAAAGGAGATGGTCCCGGCTTTTGTGGAACGTTCAATGATCTCTTCTTCAACCTGAATCCCTTTCTTTGTGACCATGGCCTGCCGGAGGCATTTTGTTTTCACAGGACAGTGGTAAAAGCATTGTTCCGGGGTTTCCCGCAACCCCTTGGACCCCATGGGAAACACTTTTTCAAGGTCTCCAAAGCAGTCGGGGTACTTGTCTTGGCTGTTCATTTAATCTGTTCAAACTCCTTTTGAAACTGCGCCATTACCCCCTGGGCCGCAAAGCTGTAATATCCCTGGCTGCCTGTGACAAGATGGTCGTGGATATGAATGCCGGCAAATGCCAGGGCAAAAAACAAAATCCGGGTAATACGGATATCCTGGGCTGAGGGGGTAATATCCCCGGACGGATGATTATGCGCTAAAACCACTGAAGCCGCGTTGTGTGCAAGGCTGCGTGCAATCACTTCCCGGGGGTATACAGCCGAGGCTGAAAGGGTTCCGGTAAAAAGGACCTCCGATGCCATGACCCTGTTTTTGGCATCCAGAAATATCCCTAAAAAATGTTCTTTGTTTTTGTAACCAATGGTCTGATTTAAATAGGCGATCAGACTTTCAGGATTACTGACCACATCCATTTTGAGTATCCGGGTTTCAAGATACCGGTCTGCCACAGCCTTGATCAGATGAATCCCGAAGCTGTTGGCTGGCCCCACCCCCTTAACCCGGCAAAGGGCCTGGGTATCAGCCTCCAGAACCCGGGGCAGGGTTTTAAATTCTGCTAAAAGATCTTTGGCAGCCTGCTTGGTATCCTTTCGCGGGGTATTCAGGGCCAAAAGCAGCTCCAGGACCTCGTAGTCCTGGAACCCTGACAGGCCTGCCCGGAGGAAGCGCGCCCTCAGGCGCTGCCGGTGTCCGGCACCCTTATTCGTCGTCTCCCCAATCATCTATCTGGTCATCTATCTGGTCATCTATCGGATCATCCGGATCAAGATCTTCCGGATCAAGATCTTCCGGCTCCATATCCGTTTCCGGATCATCTAAGATGTCGCCATCCTCCCCATCAGGGTGAAAACAGGTGTTATCATCATCAGGGTCACGATCCTCTTCGGGAAGCCGGGCAATGCCGATAAGCGTCTCTCCCTGGGCCAGGTTAATGAGTTTGACACCCTGGGTATTTCTGGAGATCACCTTGATCCCGGAGATATCGGTACGGATCAGTTTTCCCTTGTCCGTAACCATCATCAACTCATCATTGTCATCCACCAGGGCAAGGGCCATCATTTTGCCGTTACGCTTGGACGTTTTAATGGAGAAAACCCCTTTGCCGCCCCGGGCCTGGGTTCTGTACTCCTCAATATCAGAGCGCTTGCCATAACCGTTTTCCGTAACCGTTAAAAGCGTGTCCTCGGCACCCAGCACTTCCATGCCCACCACCCGGGCGCCCTCTTCTATGCGCATGCCTCGCACGCCCATGGAGCCGCGGCCCACGTCACGGACATCTTCTTCATTAAACCGGATCACCTTGCCGCCCTCGGACCCCAAAAAGATTTCCTGGTTGCCATCGGTAATGCGTGCGGCAATGAGTTCATCACCCTCGGCCAGCTTCACACCGATAAGCCCCCCTGCCCGGCGGCGAGAATAGGCCATCAGCTCGGTCTTTTTCACCCGGCCTTTTTTGGTGGCCATGACCACATACCGATTTTCGGTAAACTCATCCACGGTGAGCACGGTGGCGAGTTTTTCGCCCTCATCAAAATTAAGCAGATTCACAATGGCCTTGCCAAGAGAAGAGCGGCCAGCCATGGGCAATTCATAGACCTTGGCCTGATACACCTTGCCGAAATTGGTGATGAACAGGAAGGTGGCGTGGGTAGAGGCCACAAACAGGTGTTCCACAAAATCGTCGGATTTGGTTCCCATGGCGGTCTTGCCCTTCCCTCCCCTATGCTGGCTGGCATAAAGGGTCACGGGATTGCGCTTGATGTACCCGCTTCTGGTCACTGTGACCACCATGTCTTCTTCGGCAATAAGATCTTCAATGGAAATCTCAGTTGTACTTTCCACGATACGGGTACGGCGCGCATCCCCGAACTCATCATTCAATTCCGTCAATTCATCCTTGATCAGCCCCCGGACCACGGTTTCTGAGCCAAGGATCTCCTTGAACCAGGTAATATCCTTGAGCAGCTCCTGGTATTCGGTTTCAATCTTTTCCCGCTCCAGTCCGGTGAGCCGCTGCAACCGCATGTCCAGAATGGCCTGGGCCTGGATCTCAGTCAGCTCAAACCGGTTGATCAAACCGGTTCTGGCCTCTTCCGGTGACCGGGAGGCCCGGATCAGGGCCACCACTTCATCCAGATTGTCCAGGGCAATCTTCAACCCTTCCAGAATATGGGCCCGCTCTTCTGCCTTGCGCAGATCATAGCGGGTACGCCGGATAATGACGTTAGTCCTGTGGGAAATAAAATGGTTGAGAATTTCCTTAAGGGAGAGCAGCTCAGGCCGGTTATTCACCACCGCCAGGAAGATGATACCAAAGCTGGTCTGCATATTGGTATGCTTGTAGAGCTGATTGATCACCACTTCAGCCATCTGGTCGCGTCTAAGCCCAATGGCCATGCGCATGCCATCACGGTCGGATTCATCCCGGACATAAGAGACGCCGGTAATCACCTTGTCCCGGACCAGTTCGGCAATCTTTTCTACCAGTTTGGCCTTGTTCACCTGGTAGGGCAGTTCCGTGACCACAATGGTTTCCTGGCCGGTTTTCTTGTTTTCCTCCACCTCGACTTTGGCCCGCAACGTGATAATTCCCCGTCCGGTGTCATACGCCTCAAAAATCCCCTTGGTGCCGTAAATATGGCCATAGGTGGGAAAATCCGGTGCCGGGATATGGGCCATCAATGCCCTGGTATCCATGTCCGGATTGTCTATGAGTGCTTTTAACCCCTCAATCACCTCACTGATATTGTGGGGCGGAACATTTGTGGTCATGCCCACGGCAATGCCCGAGGACCCGTTGACCAGCAATGCCGGAAATTTTGTGGGGAGTACCGCGGGTTCTTCCAGGGTTTCATCATAGTTGGGGATGAATTCTACGGTCTCTTTTTCAAGATCGGCCAGCATCTGGTGGGAGAGTTTGCGCATGCGGATTTCCGTATAACGCATGGCAGCCGGAGAGTCTCCGTCCACGGAGCCGAAGTTGCCCTGGCCATCCACCAGGGTATAACGCAGGGAGAAGTCCTGGGCCATGCGGACAATGGTGTCATACACGGCAGAATCCCCGTGGGGATGGTATTTACCAATAACATCACCCACGATACGGGCAGATTTCTTATAGGGTTTATTCCAGTCATTGTGAAGCTGTTGCATTGCGTATAGCACACGCCGGTGGACCGGTTTCAACCCGTCCCGGACATCGGGCAGAGCCCGCCCGATAATGACACTCATGGCATACTCGAGATAGGACTGCCTCATCTCTTTCTCGATACTGGTGCTTTCGTTTTGAATCATCCTAAATTAACTGCTCCCGATTAAATTGCTTATGAAAAAACCCCATCAAGCCGCATTCAGATCTCTTCTTGTTTTCAGATCTCTTCTTAATTTTCAGATTTCTTCAGGGCGTGTTAAGAAAAAAACCCTGGTGAAATTATTGGTCAGTCCATGAATCCAGCATCCCTTTGCCCGGTTCCACCATGGACTGAAACGTGGAAAAATAAATATCGGAAAGGGTTAAAAACAAAGTAGCGATCAACGGCCCGTAAATTATACCTAAAATTCCGTATACTTTCAAACCGCCAATAATGGCAAAAAACACAATGAGCGGATGCATGGCCACCCGGTCTCCCACCACCTTGGGTTTAAAAATGTACTCAATGCCCCATGATAAAACCGTATAAAATCCAACAATGAAAATGCATTTACCCAAACTGCCTTTCAAAAGAAAAAACAAGGCCGCAGGAAGCATGACCACACCAATGCCCACAATGGGCAGAAATGCCAGAAATCCCATGACCACGCCCCATAAGAGAGGAGAATTCAGGCCAAGAACCCAGAACAGCAACCCGCCGGCAACCCCCTGGATCAATCCGCCCAGTCCGTTGCCAATGAGCACGGCCCCTGCCATATCGTTGAACTTTTCAAAAAGCTTGCGGTTATGCTCGTCCTTGAGCGGAGACAAATCATATATGTACTGCATGAACCGTTCGCCATCCATGAACATGTAGAACACCACAATGAGCATCAGACAAAAGTAAAACACCAGGTTCAGCAGGTTGGAGGTCAGGAACCTGGCCTGCTGGAACAGGGAAAAACCTAAATTCTTTCCGACTTCGGTTAAAGGGTCCACCAACTCACGCCAGGAGATCTGGATTTGAATATTGGCCCGGGTTAAAAATTCGTTGATCCGCTCAAGGGCCCGGGTGCTTTCCAGAAAATTGATCAGATTATTGGAAAACATCGCATCCTTTCCCAGGTTGTAAAGCCCCAGCGCTTCCCTGGAAAGGATGCCCACGAAATAGACAACCGGAATAAAGACAATGAAAAAAACGGCCAGGCAGGTGAGAACCGAGGCCATCCGGGCAGGCATGAACCTGTCCAGCCCCCTGAAGACAGGCCGAAAAATGCCTGTAATAACAATACCGAGAAGCAGACTTGCAAAAAACGGGGCAATCACTTTTCCCACAAGGAAGATAGATATACAAAACAGAGTCAGAAAAAAAAAGAACACTGCCCGCTGAAAAATATTCTGCTCCAAATATTACCTGCCTGGTTTTATTAAGATAACGACCCTAAATAACGAGGTAAAGCCGCATCATGCAAATTTTTTTTCTGCACAGATGCGGCCTTGCTTTTACTTTAGAAAATGCCCGGTGTTAACTGCTGATAAATCCCAAGGCAGCCAGCACCAGCAATATTTCCCAAATAATAACCTGGGTAAAACTTCCAAAGAAATGATACACAATACCGCCACCTACGATGGCAGGTACGGCCGTGTATATCAGTATCCCCAGTTTGCGTGGAATATCCATGGTTTCACACCTCTTTTTTCAATTCAATTTCAATCAGTTATACCAATAAATATCAATTTATCTGTTTACCATTTTAAGGGCTTTAAGTAAAGGAAAACATAGCAGAAATTCGATAGTGTTGGGGCAGCGCAGGTGCTTCGCCCTCCTGTATCTTGTCTCTTGTTTCCTGTCTCTTGTTTACCTCTCAACAATCATTGCCATGCCCATGCCGCCACCGATGCACATGGAAATCAGGCCGGTATTGTACCCTTTTCTTTGCATCTGATGGATGGCGGTGACCATCTGGCGGGCACCTGTGCAGCCGATGGGATGGCCCAAAGAGATGCCGGACCCCAGTTCATTGGGTCTTTCCACATCAATATCCAGTTCCCTCATGCAGCCGATGGCCTGGGCTGCAAATGCTTCGTTAAGTTCGATCATGTCAATATCGGACAATGCCATGCCGGTTTGTTTAAGCACCCGTTTCACCGCAGGCACAGGCCCCAGACCCATGTACGCAGGATCAAGGCCGCCGGATGCAAAGCCTTTAACTGTTGCCAGCACCTCAAGTCCAAGTTCCTTGGCACGCTGTGCGGTCATCATGAGTACGGCTGCAGCACCGTCGTTGATGCCCGAGGCATTGCCGGCAGTTACGCTGCCGTCTTTTCTGAAGGCCGGACGCAGTTTGGCCAGTTTTTCCATGCTGGTTTCCATGGGCCGTTCATCCTTATTCACCACAATGTCGCCTTTGCGGTTTTTAATAACAACGGGAACGATTTCCTGGTCAAAGGTGCCGTCATGAACCGCGCCAAGGGCCCTGGTATGGCTTAAAAGGGCAAGTTCGTCCTGTTCCTGCCGCGTAATACCGTATTTTTCAACAATATTTTCTGCGGTCTGCCCCATGTGGTAGCCGTAAAAAATTTCATAAAGACCATCATACACCATCAGGTCATGGACCGGACCCTGGCCGGTAAGTTCCATACGATGGCCCCATCTGGCCTTGAGCAGGGCCATGGGGGCATTGCTCATGCTTTCCTGGCCCCCGGCCAGAACCACCTGGGCCTGGCCTGCCAGAATGGCCTGGGCACCCAAGGCAATGGCTTTAAGACCGGACCCGCAGATTTTGTTCACGGTCATGGCAGGCGTGGTGCGGCTGATGCCGGCACCGATCATGGCCTGGCGGGCGGTGTTCTGTCCCTGGCCGGCCTGGAGTACGTTGCCCATGATGACTTCATCCACATAGATGTCGGTCAGGTCATCGCCATAATCATATCCTGAATTCTCAATGTCTATCATTCCCTGATCTTTCAAGGTTGCAGGGGAAAATTCATCATTGCCGGGATCCTGGGCAGGTTTGAGCCCGGCACGTTTCAAGACGTCTTTCATGACATAGGTGCCCAGTTCTACGACCGGCACACTTTTCAATGATCCGCCAAAGGTCCCCACAGATGTTCTAACACCGCTTACGATTACCGCTTCTTGCATTGCAGCCTCCAATTGGTTGGATTAATTTTTTCCAAGCCAATGATTAGGTTATTCTCAATAATTGGGTCAAATTTTCATAACAAAATGATTCGTAAAATACAAGGAAAACGCCATCAGTTGCCCATGGCGTTCTTTTTCAGATCCAGCCACGCCTCAAGGCGCTGCTTTACCGTTTTCTCATACCCCCTGGCAGTGGGGTGATAAAACCGGGTGCCTTCAAGAATTTCAGGCAAATAAGACTGGGACGCATACCCGTGTTTGTAATCATGGGCATATTTGTAGCCTTTGCCGTAGCCCATCTGTTTCATCAATCCGGTGGGGGCGTTGCGGATATGCATGGGCACGGGCAGGGCCCCGTGTTTTTTCACAGCTTCCTGAACCTGTTTCTGGGCTGCATACACGGCATTGCTTTTGGGCGCTGTGGCCAGGTACACGGCGGCCTGGTATAAAGAGCCATCCCCTTCGGGGCGGCCCAGGCGCCGGAACGAGGCATCTGCATTCATGGTCATGGTCAATGCCCCGGGATCGGCAAGGCCGATATCCTCGGTGGCAAGGCGGATCATCCGCCTCAATATGTAAATGGGGTCATCCCCTGCAGCCAGCATCCGCTCAAGCCAGTACATGGCCGCATCCGGATCACTGCCCCGCACGCTTTTGATAAAGGCGGAGATCAGATTGAAGTGTTCTTCCCCGGCCTTGTCATGGCGCAAAAGCTTTTGGGCCACCATGGTTCTGACATCTTCCACATCCAATATTTTGCCGTCCCCACGGTTCAAAGCACAGGCTTCAAGATTTGTCAGGGCAGCCCTTGCATCTCCGTCAGATGCGGCGGCGATGTGATTAATGGCCTGTTTTGAAAATATATCTGATGAAAGTCCAAGTCCCTTGTCTTTATCTGTTAAAGCCCGGTTCAAAATCTGCACAATGGCATCCAGGGACAGGCTGTTCAGGGTAAAGACCCGGCATCTGGATACCAGGGCGGGATTGACTTCAAAGGAAGGGTTTTCCGTGGTGGCCCCGATAAGGGTAATCAATCCGTTTTCCACATGAAAAAGAAAGGCATCCTGCTGGGATTTGTTAAACCGGTGGATTTCGTCCACAAACAGCAGGGTCCGCCGGTTGTGCAGCCGTCTTCTCTCCTTTGCCTCCTCAATAATCTGCCGGACCTCCTTAACGCCTGACAGCACCGCAGAGATCTTGATCCACTGATTTTTCGTCTGTGCTGCAATGACATTGGCCAGGGTGGTTTTACCGCACCCCGGCGGTCCCCACAGGATCATGGAAAAAACCCGGTCTTCGGCCACTGCGCGTTCAAGCAGAGTACCTTTGGCCGTGATGTGGTCCTGGCCCACAACATCTTCAAGCCGACGGGGCCGCATACGTTCGGCCAGCGGTGCGGCCCCGGCCATATCCTGCCCGGCGGTATGGTCAAAAAGATCCATTACAATGCGTTTTTCTGATCCCGTTCGCGTTTCTTGCGGCTCTGTTCTTTGCGCTGCTTATCCCGCTTTGTCATGACCTTCTTTTTCTTCTCCTGGATTCGCCTGAACTCCTTTGTGTTGCCGGAAAATTCAATTTTACCGGTTTTTTCCCTGAAATAAAGTTTAACAGGGGTCAACGTCAAAGGGATCATCTGGCGCAGCTGGTTGACCAGATACCGTTTGTAGGAAAAGTGCACCGCTTCGGGATAGTTGACAAAACAGACAAAACAAGGTGGCTTCACTGCCACCTGGGATGCGTAAAAAAACTTGAGGCGCCGGCCCTTGTGAAGGGAGGGTTCCTCCCGGTACACGGCATCCTCGATAATCCGGTTAACCATGCCTGTATTGATTCTGTGGCAGTATTCCTTATAAACCTTTTCCACCTCATCAAAGATATTCTGGCAGCGCTGGCCGGTTTTGGCTGAAATGGTGATGGCAGGTGCAAAGGACAGAAACCTTGCCTTCTGGCGCAACTCTTTAATAAAGGCCTGCTGCCCTTTTTCCGACTTGTCCACAAGGTCCCATTTATTGAGCAGAAAAATGGCCCCGCATCCCCTTTTTTCGGCATAGCCCGCAATGGTGATGTCCTGGTCCGTGATGCCTTCGGAACAGTCAATGAGGATCAAGGCCACATCACAGTCATCCATGCTGTCCAAGGCTTTGAGAATGGAAAATTTTTCAAGTTTGTCCGTGACCTTGCCCTTGCGGCGGATGCCGGCGGTATCTTTAAGGATAAATTCCCGGCCATTCCGGTTCACGGACAGTTCAATGGCATCCCGGGTCGTGCCGGCTTTCTCGTTGACCACCACACGCTGTTCTCCGAAAAGCCGGTTGGCAAGGGATGATTTACCCACGTTGGGACGCCCGACAATGGCAATGCGGATGGAACCTGTGTCATCATCTTGTCCTGGTTCCCCCGATTCACCCGATTCCTTTGGAACCGGGGCATCGGGCAGCAGGGCAACCAGGTCTGAAAGGAAATCCGCCACCCCCAGGCCGTGTTCGGCCGACACCTTGTAAAACCGGTCCACACCCAGGGTATAAAACTCCCCAAGTTCGTCTTCCTGACGGTGCAGACTTTCAACCTTATTCACCAGATAAAAGACAGGCTTTTCGGTACGACGTAAAAGGTCTGCAAGATCCCGGTCATAGGGGGAAAGTCCGGTACGGCCATCCAGGATAAACACCAGGACATCAGCCTGTTCCACGGCCCGCAACAGCTGTTCCTTGATCTGGGATGCAAAAAAATCATCATCCGCACTTAAAAAACCGCCGGTATCGACCAGGGTAAAGGCTTTATCTTCCCACTGCGCATCGGCATACTGCCGGTCCCGGGTCACACCGGGCAGATCATCCACCAGGGCCTGGCGGGACTTTGTAATTCTGTTAAACAGCGTGGATTTTCCAACATTGGGGCGGCCCACAAGGGCCACAACCGGTTTCATATTCGTTTCTCCCGGACAAAAAAAGGGGTTAAAAAATCAAAGTTAAGTTTTTATCCAACGCAGAAATTGGGCAAAAAGGCTTTTCATAGATGGGTATTATCTAAGAGACAATTACATACCATAATATTTAAAATACACACATTGTCAATCCTTGAAAAAATCACCGAAAATAAGACAGTTCCAATCCGGCTGACATTTTTAGCCCAAGAGATTACATTGTCATGTCAGCTGTGGACTACTCAAAAACCCGGATGAGCCTCACCCCATCCAGCCGGAGCCTCGCATTCAGGATCAGGGTTCTAAAATGCGCCTGCTTTTTGATCACGGTCTCAACTTCTTTAACCGAAATTGCAGGGTTAATTTTTGAAAGGGTGACCAGGCGATCCCTCTCCCGGGTCAGCACTTTTTCCATTTCAGCTGCGCCGTCAAGACGTTGCGTCTGTGCTATTTTTCGGGCCAGGTTCTGACTTTTATCCAGCATGTCCGGAAGTATGTCCCGAACCAGATGCGGTAAATCCAGAAACCAGTCCGGATCATCTGAAACAAGAGACGATTCCCAGTTGGGAGGCAGATCTCCGGAAGTCAGCGGTCTTCCATAATGATCAACCATAACGCGGATGGGCAGCGATGGAAGGAACCTGTGGGCCAAAGATCCGTCCCCATCAGGAAGGTCCAGAAGGAAAAGCGTTTCCAGAACCAGGCCCTGCCCGCCTGTCCCGGAAAGTCTGGCCACGGATGACTGCCCCTCTCCCTGGGTAATAAAATACTCCATGACCTGACGGACAAAGGGATGATCCCAGGTTAAAAAATCAAGATCGTCACGGGCAATGGCCGTGGCCCTGTCAAAGGTGACAAATTTCCCACCACCGCTCAGTGCAGGGAAATTTTCATCGGTCATGCGATCCGCTGTAAAAGAGACCACCAGGTTGCCGGAAACCTCGGTGATCTGATCGGTTTCAATTCCGTAAACATCCAGCAGATCTTCCATTAAATTCTGAAGGTCTTTGGATTTTTCCGTCTGTTGAATCATCTGAATCAAGGCATTGGCAGGTTCCGGTTTAAACGAATTCAACTCAAGAAGAATATGACGGCCCTGGTCCAGGGTCCGGGTAAGCTGCTTTACAAAGGCTGCGGTATCACGGATTAAACGCGTCATCTCCTGTCGAATTTCAGAATCTGACGCGCCAGACAACTCGCCATCTGCCTGTTTCATCAATTGAACCACACGGGATTTAAACCGGGTGAATATGGCGTGCAGACCGTTGACGTTCTCTTTAAAGAGACCAATTCCCTGATCATACCACAGCGCCAAAATTTCATGGGAGGTATTGCAGAGATACGGCACATGGATGACAATCTTCTCTGTTTGACCAATGCGGTCCACCCGGCCAATGCGCTGCTCTAAAAGTTCGGGATTTACGGGAAGATCATAAAGAAACAGATGACGGACAAACTGAAAATTTCTTCCTTCGCTGCCGATTTCAGAACAGACCAGCAGGCTTGCCCCTTCAGGATCGGCAAACCAGGCGGCCTGACGGTCCCTGGCAAGCAGATCCATGCTTTCGTCGAACCGGGCCGCATCCACACGGACATGTGCTTGAAGTCCCTGGATCACCGCCTTTGCTGTCTGGCTTGAACGGCAAATCACCAAAATTTTTTCAGGCTTTAAAGTCCGGTATAGTTGAGCAAGACAGGCGACCTTTGGATCACCGCTGGGATCGTCTTCTAAAGAACACGTTCCGTCAAGAGGAATCAGTCGCACCTGTCTTTCAGGAAAGCCTTTGATGGTCCGGCGTCGGTTTCTGAAAATTACCCTGCCGGGTCCAAAGGCGTCCAGCAGCGACGCTGCTGACTCACCCCGGTCTAATTTTTCTCTGACTTTTTGTGCCACTGCTTTATACCCTTCCAACTCCTGCACAAAAGCTGGGAAGTCATGATAACGGCACGGATCTAAAAGCGTTAACTGAGCGAAATGGGTTTCAAGCCCCATCTGCTCCGGAGTTGCCGTGAGAAGCATCAGCCCCTGGGTTTCAGCGTCCAAACCCGTCATAAATTGATACAGGGATGAATCATCTGCCATGTGGTGGGCTTCATCCATGACCACCATATCCCACCCAGCGCGAATCAACGCCTTTTTCACATGGTCCGAGGTGTTGATAAAGGAAACCGAACAGATCGCCTGCTGATCCAGAAGAAAAGGATTTAAGTCCGGCTCAGCCGCAGCAGCCCCTTCTAAATAGGCTTCATCAAAAATTCGAAAGATTAGGCTGAATTTCCGGTACAATTCAATAAACCACTGATTTACCAAGGCATCAGGAACGATAATCAGCACCCGTGAAATCTGAGACGTAACCAGAAGACGGTGGAGAATCAGACCGGCCTCAATCGTCTTACCAAGCCCTGTTTCATCACAGAGCAGTACCCGTGGTAAATACCGGCCAGACACCTCTTCGGCAATATAGAACTGATGGGGAATCAAATTCACCTGGCCGCCTAAAAATCCCCTGGCCGGTGATTTCTGATACGCGCCTTGGGCTGATCTGATACGATATCTTAGATCAAACTTCCCAGATGTTCCGGAAAGTCCGGAGAGGAGCTTGGAAAATGGCATGTCCACGGCTAAAACCGATGACAGTTCATACTCGAAAAGCCGTTTTTCCCCTTGAAAATAAACCAGAATTCCGGCGGTTTCCTCCACTTTTTCCACGGTCATCTGTGTCCCGTTTTCTCCGCGGATCCGGTCTCCTGGCTGAAACCGCATCCTTCTGACGGGAGCTGCCGCCCTGCTGTATTTTCTGGAGCAGTCCGCACCGGGGAAAAACAGCGTCATGGTTCTTGGATCAAAAGAAAAAAGAATTCCCAACCCTAGTTCAGGTTCAGTTTCGGACACCCATCGCTGCCCTTTACAAAAATGGCCAGTCATAGACACTTCGCTCATACCACGTTCAAATCACCAATGATAATTATGCAAAAGTAGGTCTTATGTCATCCCCGCGTAGGGAAGTCAAGCTCGGCCCAGGATATGCGATGATCCGATCTGCGATAAGGGGGGCAAAGACCGACCACAACATGGTCTCCACTACTGCAAACTGAAAATACATCCCCAAAGCGAATATTTGTTTAACTACTTGAAAGAAATAATATAAAAACCATAGACAAATCAATGCCATAAAGTTAAGAAACTTTTCAGATTAAAAACACGAAGTTTAGTACGCTAATATCTTCGTGAACTTCGTGTTCTTCGTGGTAAAATAAAATCTCCATGCTTAAGTTTATGGCATTGAGTGTGGATGAGTGCCTTACGCCTCAGTTTCTGTCAAAAAAAACAAGAAAATGAGGCGGGGCAATTGGGTTGCGGGTTTCCCGCGCTGGAATCAGAAAAAAACAATCAAGGGAAATTTAAAACCGGTGCTGCCGCTAAACAGCACCGCTCACGCTTACACCCAAATTCCCTTCTTTGGCGGGTTGCCATATGAATCAAAAGAGTCCCCATTAGCCCTCAGTACTTCTTGTAACTCTTTGACAGTGAACTCAAATCCATCTTCTCCGGCCATAGCGGCAAATTTTTCCATAGAAAAACAGTTATCGTATTTAACACGAAACTTACGGTCCTCGGCACCTTTATCTAAAAAAGCCAGAACATTTTCTTTTGACATCTTAATATCTCCATTGATTAAAATTACATATAATGTACATAAATATTTCATCTGCGATTTGGCTGTCAATAAAAACATTTATTAAAATACAAACGCATACATGTATCCTGAAAAAAGTTCGACCAGTGCGGACGATACGTTCATATCAATTGGAGGAAACAAATCTTATTCCCGTACGTTCCATACGAGATCCTTACTATGCAAATCATAATAAAAACAATTAGTTATTGTAAAGCAAGGTAAAACATGAATTATTTTTATCCACCTACTTAAATTGTAATTCAGGTGGCTTTCCCTGACGACACAACTCTTCAACCTTGAAATCTGTTTTTTCATTCGTAAGAGTAAATACGTGGTAAACACCACCCAGATTGGTCCCGGCATATGCTTTTCCGCCAATCTCAATAATTGGGATGCCGATGATTTCCTTTGATTTTTCCAGATATGCAAAAAGTGTTTTTTCATGTGAAAGAATATCTTTTTCCGCCTGGGCAGCAAAGATGGAAATCTTTTTTTTCAGTTCCGCAATACATTCATCATGCTCTTTTTTGGAAGCATTCATTGTTTTCAATGTGGCCAGAGAACTGTTCATTCTTTGATCATAGATTGAAATTAGCTTTTGGATGTTTACCAGCGTTTTTTCATTTAGGGTTTCCTTTTTTTTATTAAGTTCAGATAACAGCACATCTTTTTTTTTCATGGCCTGATCATGAAAAGTTTTAAGTTCGATCATTTTCTTAAAATTTTTTTCTGCCTGCGACTGCTGGTAACCCTCTTCGTCTTTGAGTTCCTCTAATTTGACAAGAATAGAATTCATCATATCCAGAATAGTTTGCACAAGGCCAACAGCATGGTGTTCACTTCCTGCAACAATAGTGCTTGGTGCTGATCGTTCACTCCCGACTCCTGAAAGGATAACTCCGCCCTTGGCATAAATTTTTGATGAAATCACCCTGCATTTCGGACTTTCAAATTTTCGGCTGCACCGGATCTGTGAGTCAATGATTTCATTTTGAATATACACATTGCCAAACGTCTCTATCCTGCTGTTATGCACATACCGGGCATGGACATCTCCCTGGGCACGGATAACAGCATCCGTAATACCCACCCTGGCATGGATATCCCCAATGGCATCTATATTGGCACCTCGAATTTCATCGGCGCGCACCGTGCCTGCTGTTATTGGAAAGGCACCGGTAATCACCCCTGATACAGATAGATTGGCATAGGGCTCAATAGGCCCGTAACGATAATCCGCATCTTCCAGGAGATGAACCACAGGATGAATAAACACTTTTCGATCGGCTGAAAGGGCGGGTATTCCGGATTTCGTGGCAAGGATTCTCAATCTATCCCTTGACCATCTGGTATTTACGCCACAACGAACAAAAAAATCATTTCCTGCCACAGCATTTATATTTTCACCATACAGGTTGGCAACTTGAATCTCTATGGCCGCATCTGTCTGTTCTGTGAGAACATCACCTTTTTTCTTCTCTATTGGCTTTCCGGTATCATTCCGAATGTATGAAGAAAAACTGCTTTGCCCCTTCAAAAAAGAAGAACAATCCACCCAGGCAACTGGAAATTTCTTAACACGGACATCAAGAAAACACTGAATAAAAGAATCCGGATAAATACCGTTAACAATGCCATATTTCATGATTGCATCTTTAACCTGATTCAATGTGACCGCAATTTGATCAGGATTGGTTCTTTCTATCCAGGCAGTCATATGATCTGAACTGACCAATACGGTTATTTCAGATTGTTGTTCATCTTCCCGCCCCCTGCCCTTTTCTTCATTTTTTGATATTCTGCTTTCTTTATAGTTATGATCCAGCTTATTAAACAGAGTCTGCTCTTTGAGAATTAGATCTTTTTGTTTTGATGTTATTATCCGGGCTTCAACAAGAATATCTCCGATACGTTTATTATGTCGTGACTTTTTAAATTCCTTTTTTTGTAATTCCAGGGCCTGATGAATATCGGCCATGGTGGCAAGGCCTTTTTCAATGGCAATTTTACCAAACTCTTTGCCACTTTTGCGAACAATATAATATTCCTGGATCAGTTTAAGCAACTCAAGCTGATACGGCGTTGCCATGCCTTCATCAAGCAGCAGATCCTCAATATCAGTCTGCTCTTTTTCAAAAGAGAAACGTTTTAACAGATGCGTATGCTGATCATGGGAAATAGTTCCGTACTTTAGTGCAAGATCTGCCAAAGTCGGGATATTGCTGGTCTGTTTCACATTCACCTTGTTTATTTCACTTCTCAATACCCACCCTGGCCACAACACCTTGCTGATAATAGTGCTTTATTGCCGTCATTTCTGTTACAAGATCTGCTTTTTCAATAACCGACGCAGGAGCGCCACGCCCGGTAATAACAAGTTCAACATGTTCAGGTTTTATATGAATAAGATATAAAAGGTCTTCCTCAGAAAGCAAACCGCACAAATAAGCTGCATTTGCCTCCTCGGCAATAACAAGATCATGTTTTCCCGCTTCAAGAATACGGCATAATTGTTCATATCCCCGCCTGCATCCGGCTCTTTCAGCGTCAGAAGGTTTTCCCTTGACAAATTGCCCTGCGCCATATTGTTCTATAAAAATATTTTCAAATTTTTTAAGTGCTTTTATTTCGGAATACTCACCCTGTTTCATAAACTGAACAATGAAAACCCCAAGCCCGGCACCGGCCGCTCTGATTGCAAGCCCAAGGCTTGCGGTTGTTTTTCCCTTACCATTGCCGGTGTAAACCTGAACGTAACCTTTCACAGAATAGTTCCTTTCCACTTATACAACCATACAAATGGTTCTACAGTGATTTATTCACGGTTTCATGCGAAAAGATTTAATAATTTTTATAAAATTCATCTGAATATTGATACCAGAACCATGCGTGATATTCTACTCAAATTATCTGTATCTTCATCATGGGCGAACATAGGAAGAACCGGGAAAAGATTCCGGGTAATGAAAACAAAAAAACTGAGCAAGTTCGTTGGAACTTAACCCAGTTTTTTTGTATATCTCAAGAAAGTTAAAAGAGTATTAACTTTCCGCTAGAAACAATTGAATCTTAACCAACAAATTCAACCTGGCTTGCAGGAGTCCGGCAATCCATGATCATACCACGAGATTTGTGGTCAGCAATTTCAGCAGAGCAACCCACCATACGGCCAAGCAGGAACATGATAAATGCGATATCCTGCATTGCCTTGGCATCAATTTTTCCGCTGTTTACATCTTTCCAGAGCAGGTCAAGGGAGATGGTTGCGATGACGCCGTCAATATTAACGCAGAATACGTTCTTGGTGGCGCCAACTTCAAACATCGCTTTAACCAGGTGATGATAGAATACCTGGAAGTGGTTGATCTCGTTTCTTTCAGTGAACAGTTTGTCCATGAAAACTTCACGCGGATCGTAGTTGACAGGTTTTCCCTTGAATACAGGATGGTTTACGCACGGTACCTTGAAGTAGTTCATGATACCTTCGCGTTTAGCCGTAGTTTTGGTATCCAGGTATTTTTGTGCCGTAGCCTGGGCCAGTTCTTTCATTGTGGCATCGCGTTTGGCGTCATCGGGTTCCAGGTACGGATCAAAGTCGCCAAAGGCGTCTTTGAGGAACTTGATGGCTTCAAAACCGTTGCCGCCATGGTCACGACCGGTGTTGTTCATCCAGCCTGAGTAGCATGTAGCGATAAAGTTACCGCCACTGACGGATTCCTTGGCACCCTTGGCACTGATGGTACCCGGGCCGTTGGACATCAGCAGGTTGAGCAGGCCGTTGATGGCAAATTGCTCTCTGGCGGCCGGTTCACGGTTGAACAGCAGTTTAAAGCAGGTTGTTGCAAAGTCAGTAGTCAGCACGGACAGATCACTCAATTCCGTCAAGGATTTGTAGAAATCGTTAATCTCATACTGGGGTGCGCAGCAACCGACAAGAACGCCGTTGCATGCCAGATATGTAGCAACTTCATGAGCAGTTTCAACGGTCATCTGCCTGTCAACCAGAGGAGTCCAGATAACGCTTAAGCTCATGGCAGCCAGAAGCAGGCTGAGTTTGTTTACATCACTGTTTGCTTCGGCATATTTCTGGGCATATTTGGTGAAGATCGTTTCCAAACCTTCTTTGGCCAGCAGTTCACCGAAGAATGCAGCAACTTCCGCTTCTTTAGCCGTGGTTTCACCCTGGGGCATAATCTTCTGTGACACTTTTTCAGCAACAAGCGCATCGTTGACAGAAGCATCGCCATAGATATCGACATAGAAGAGATCAATCATTTTTTTGGTCATCTCTGTCATGTCTTGATACAGTTTGCAGTTACCGGATGTTAAAACCGCAGCGCCAAGATAAGCATTCGGCAGGGCGCCATTTGCACGGGCGCGGGCGGAAATATCCATGTACTGCGTACCCAGGGCTGTGAAATAGTTCATTATCGCATTGGCCAGCGGCAGATATTTCTCATCGGGTTGTACAGAAGATACAGCAAAAAAGTTGGAAAGGGCGAAATTCTTTACAACGAGATCAAGAACCGGTACACCATGTACTTCGGTAACATCGGTTTTCGGATTCATGCGGCTTGCGCCGGACTTGTTGCGCATGGATTCTCTAGTCAGCTGGGCACCTACCTGATTACCAAGTTTTTTGATGGCATCATTGTAGGGTGCCATGGCTTCAACGGCTTCCATGTGCAGTTTTTCAGGGAAATCAAGACCCTGTTCATTTACAAACCAGGGTTTCAGGCTCAGGTCGCCAAAGGGTTCAAAATCGGTACCTTCACCGATTTCTTTGTAAACGGCGGCCATCGCTGTGGGAGCATCCTGGATGGATTCAATTCTGACACCCTTTTTGGAAGCTTTGGGGTTGGCAGGATCAAACATATCAACGCCAAAATACTCATCAAACCATTTCTCTTTGGCAAGGGCATCGTCACCGCCACCGGCAATGGCGCCGGCATGACCAACCGCGCGGCTCAGGTTTGCTTTCCAGCGACCGGTTACGCAGGCTACGATGGGTTTGGTCAGTTTGATGGTGCCGTCGGCAACCCAGTCAAGAGCCGATTTTTCATAATATCCGCCGGGCTCAATGTAGCAGAAAATCGCTTTGGTGCGCGGATCATTTTCTGCACAATAGAGGAATTCGGGGAAGGCAAAATGGATATAAAGATCCTTACCGGAGCTCAGTACGGTGGATGTACCGAAACCGGCAGTTTTCAGGTATTCAGGAATGGTGGTACTGAAGTTACCGGAGTTACTGAAAACAGCAACACTACCTTTTACAAGAGATTCACCCGGGTTGTTTCCGCCCAGGGCGCCACCAACACGAACCTGGTCCCAGGAGTTGCCGATACCCAGGCAGTTTCCGCCAAATACGTCAATTTTATGTTCCTGTGCGATGGCGCGGATGAACGCAGCATCTTTTACACCGACTTTTTCGGTCAGGATAACGATTTTGGTCAGATCGGGGTTATGGGCAATCAGTTCGGCTGCAGCAGCAGCAACCGCTGTGGGGGGAAGATAGATAACACCCGTATCAAATTTGATGCCGGCATCAACAATCTCCTTAATACTGCCGTATGCAGGGATATCACCGATTTTGGTTTCCAGTTTTCCACCGGATTTTCCGTATTGAACACCTGCAACAATGTTACCGCCGGAAAATTCGTGTGATGTGGGGGTTACGCCTTTACTTTCACCACCCAGAAGGTTCATCACTACGCAGCGGGTTTCTTTATTTGCTATTTCTTGTAGATTATTTACTCCCACGTAGTAGGGGAAGGGATTACTTTGGCTCATAGCGTCTCCAATAAAATGATTTATTTTCTGGTTAATTTGCTAAACTGCTTTTGATTTATAATTAAATCGTCAGATTACCTTTGACCTTTGTTCATGACTCAGCAATTAATTATTTTTTATTTGCTTGAATCCAGTTGTCCAGTTCCATGGTGTAATTCAATACACCAATCATACTACTGTCGAAACCGAACATTTTGTATGGTATTTTCATACTGTCAAGAAGGTCACGGGCATAAATCATTCCCTGCACGACGTTTGGTCCACCACGACCAATTACAACGTGAACATTAGGATTCAATGCAATGTTTTCTCTCAAGGCATCGAGCATTGCTTTGATGGTAACAAAAATATCGGTATTGTTGGCTTTACCACCAATAATCTGAACAATGTTGGCATTCTTCAGAAAGTGTCTGTAGCAGATGCTTGCAATCTCTTTCATCTTTGCATAGGGCGGGTTTCCACCAAAGTCGGATGAAAACATTGCTTTGTCGCCCAGAACCTCAGTGGCAGCACTGTTGGCACCACCACCGAACATGAAAGGAAGGATGGTTCCGTTGGGGTTGAGTTCCACAACGTCGCTTTGTCCCTGATAGGTTCTCAGCTGGTTGATTTCAGTTTCGAAATCAGTCAATTCGGTAGCGAATACTTCTTTCGGGAATTTGATGCGGGTATGTGCGGGATCGTCCTGGTCAAAAGCGGCTTTAACGTCGCAGGCAACCGGAAGGGGGCGTTTGCCTTTTTTCATACGGATGGGGTTGAGCTCAATCATGGTCAGACCATAATTGTTGTACAGATCCCACAGTTTGGGAAGCTGCTGTACCAGCGGGCTGATGTAAGCTTTGGGGCATCCCAGTTGGATCAGTGCGTCATTTATATGATACCCTCTGAGCCCTTCATTGGGATTAAACGGAATAATCGCTTTTTTCTCGGGCGGCAGTTCTTCAACTTCAACACCACCTTCAACAATCAACAGCATGGTCGGTGTTCTGGTGACTGTAGAGGTGGTAATACTTACATAAAGCTCTGCATCTGAGGCAACAAATTCTTCAAATGTGCAGCCGTTTGCTTTATGTGTCGTATTTCCCTGCTTATATTCGGCAAAGCAAAGGTCTTTTCTGGCCTGGTTGGCGTCTGCATAGTTGTCGACGATTTTTACCAGCCCAGCTTTTCCTTTTTTACCGGCACTGCCCATGAAAGACGGTTTTACAACGACTTTGCCGCCTTTTTTTATCAACGCTTCAATCTGTTCTTTGGTAGCATTTTCTGTCAGGGTCTCTGCTACGGGGAAATCAACCGTGTCCATCAATTGCTTTCCGTATTTTAATCCAGTTAGTTGCATTTTTCCTCCCTGATAATTGTGTGAATTTAATTAAATAAAACGTCTCAATTCATTCGATATTACCAACAGACTTCAATCTGGACATCTTGTTTCTTAGGAAAACAAAATGCCGATTATTTGTTAGCATCCAACTTAACCTTGATGCAATTTCATCCGTTCGGATATTGCTTTAAGGGCCGTCAGTTGCTCCTCCTCACAAGAAGGTTTAAAGCTCCCCCCCTAAACTTTTTCCCACACCGAGCCCTCCTTTCTGTTTGGGATTTCCTAAATTTAAACGGTCGTTTTAAAGATCTCTCATCAAGCTCAAGTTTATATAGGATAGGAACTTCCGTTTTGTCAATAGGATAGTATAGTCAAATTCACCGCCGGATTTTAATCTGCTTCCATAAAAAAGCGAACATGTGGCAGCCATGGGGTTTTAACCTTATCTAAAATACATGATTTGTTAGTTCTTAAAAACTATCGTTTGGCATTGTTAGTTTGTTATCGCTTCGTTTGGCATCGTTATACCAACGCTATTGGTGCAATGGCGTTGCCTATGGCAATAACTTTGGCAAAATCAAGAGATCCAGTCAGATCTGCCACGGAGATAGGACGGCTTAGTGTTTTTTCTTCTTCGGACTTGAATGGTAACATGCCTTGTGACATATTGGGTTGCACCCCCGTTGGTGGTAGCGTTTCGATATCTTGGGGTACTATAGCGACTCAAGTCACCAAGCGCAACGAAAAATTTTTATTTTTTTTGACAGTGGATTCTGGTTGTCGTAAACGGTGACGTTCAGGCCCCGGGAAATCCTCTGCAGTACTGTCGCCACATTCGCTTTGAGTGCAAATGTTCAGCCCTTTTATTATATGTTGACTAAGACACTGATTTTAAACTATATAGATCGGCTGTGTATTTTTTTGGAAATGAACAACATAGATTAAAGATATAAAAAACATGCAGACCATACGCGGGTTCAGAGATATTTTACCGGAGCAGATTGCTCTGTGGCAAAAGGTGGAACAAGAAGCAGCAGCACTGTTTGAATCCTTTGGATACAGGGAGATCCGCATCCCCATTGTGGAAAAGACAGCGCTGTTTGCCCGGAGTATCGGGGAAACAACCGATATTGTTGAAAAGGAAATGTATACCTTTGAAGACAGGAACGGGGACATGCTCACATTGCGGCCCGAGGCCACCGCATCCATCTGCAGGGCCTATATCCAGCATAAAATGTATGCTGCCGATCCGGTGCGCAAGTTTTACCTGACAGGGCCCATGTTCCGCAGGGAGCGGCCGCAAAAGGGGCGCTACCGCCAGTTCTACCAGATTGATGCAGAGGTATTCGGAGTAGACTCGCCTTATATTGACAGTGAACTGATTTTCCTTTTGCACACATTGCTGCACCGCCTTGGACTTGAAGGCCTTTCCGCCCATATCAACAGCCTTGGCTGCCCTGCATGCCGCCCTGATTTTCAAAACGCCCTGCTGGATTTTTTAGGCGAACGAAAAGCCAGTCTTTGCGAGAACTGCAAACGCAGGCTGGTTAAAAATCCGCTGCGGATACTGGACTGCAAAGTACAAACATGCCGACAAGCCCTTGAAGGGTCGCCTGCCACAGTGGATCACCTGTGCCCGGACTGCCGGACCCATTTTGAAACCGTGAAAAACAGCCTTGAAAAACTGGGCGTGGATTTCATGGTCGATGACACCCTGGTCCGGGGGCTTGACTATTATACCCGTACGGCATGGGAGATTCAGACCACAACACTTGGTGCCCAGTCCGCCGTTGCCGGCGGCGGCCGGTACGACCGTCTGGTGGAGGAGCTTGGCGGCCCCCCGACACCGGCCATCGGGTTTGCCATCGGGTTTGACCGCCTGGTGGAAGTCATGGAACAGCTTGGCAACCAGGCGTGTGAAACTGGCCCAGACCTTTTTATTGCCAGCCTGGGGTCAGATGCCCAGGAATATGCATTTGAATGGTCCTGCAGGCTTAATACCATGGGCATAAGAACAGATTCGGATTTCCGTGGAAAAAGTATGAAAGCATTAATGAAGCGGGCAAACAAGCTGAATGCCGCTTTTGTTCTCATTGTCGGGGACAATGAACTTGTCCAGAAAAGACTTGTGCTGCGTAACATGGCTACCAAGGAACAAACAGAAATCGGCTTAGATAATATAGTGAATGATTTGGCACAACTAATTAAAAATTAAAATAGTTATGGAGTTTAAGAATAAAAGTGACTGATTTACTTGGAGAGATGAAACGCACACACTCCTGCATGGAGTTGAAAGACAGCCACACTGGCCAGGACGTCATACTCATGGGGTGGGTTCAGCATCGCCGGGACCATGGCGGCGTTATTTTTGTGGATCTTCGGGACCGGGAAGGTATTACCCAGGTTGTATTTGATCCGTCGATCTCCGAGACTGTCCATGAAAAAGCCCAGGAAATCAGAAGTGAATATGTCCTGGGCATCAAAGGGAAGGTGTCGGCAAGACCGGCTGACATGGTAAACCCCAGGATGACCACCGGTGCCATAGAGGTGCTTGTGGACGAGCTGCGGATTTTTTCCAGGGCCAAAACGCCACCCTTTCAGATTGAAGACCGGGTGGATGCATCGGAAACCATACGCCTGCAATACCGTTATCTGGATTTAAGACGGACCCAGCTTAAAAGCAATATTCTGGCCCGTCACAAAACCACCATGACGGTTCGAAACTTTCTGGATGCCAACGGGTTTGTGGATATTGAAACCCCGTTTCTGACCAAAAGTACGCCCGAAGGCGCCAGGGATTATCTGGTCCCCTCCCGGGTCAACCAGGGCGACTTTTACGCCCTGCCCCAGTCTCCCCAGCTGTTCAAACAGCTTTTAATGGTTGCCGGCTTTGACCGGTATTACCAGATTGTCAAATGCTTCAGGGACGAGGACCTGCGGGCGGACCGACAGCCCGAGTTCACCCAGATCGATATGGAGCTCTCCTTTGTGGATGAACATGAGGTAATGCAGATTACCGAAGGGTTGATCAAGGCCATATTCAAAAATGTGCTGGATCTGGACTTTCCCGACCCCTTTCCCCGCATGACCTGGGCCGAGGCCATGGATCGCTTCGGCATAGACCGTCCTGATTTAAGATTTGATCTGGAATTGAAAAATGTGTCCGATATTGTAGCCAATGCGGATTTCAAAGTGTTTGCCTCTGTGGTTAAAAACGGGGGACTGGTCAAGGCCATCAATGCCAAGGGCTGTGCTGATTTTACCCGAAAACAGATTGATGAGCTCACCGAATTTGCAGCCGTATACAGAGCCAAGGGCCTGGCCTGGATAAAAATAAAGGAAGACCAGTGGCAGTCACCCATTGCCAAATTCTTCTCTGATGATGAAAAAGAAGCGTTAAAGCAACGCCTGGATCTTGAACCCGGTGATATTGTCTTTTTTGTGGCAGACCAGCCCAAAGTCACCAATGAAGCCCTGGGGCAGTTGAGGAACGAGTTGGCACGCAGGCTTGGGCTCATTGATGACAATGAGTTCAAGTTTACCTGGATCACCCATTTCCCCATGTTTGAATATGATGAAACGGAAAAACGCTACCAGGCGCTCCATCATCCGTTCACCGCACCCATGGAGTCGGATCTGGACAAACTGGAGACCAGTCCCCTGGAAGTCAACTCCCGGGCCTATGACCTGGTTCTCAACGGTATTGAGATCGGCGGCGGCAGTATCCGTATCCATGACAGCGAACTGCAGGAACGGGTGCTCCAGTGCTTAGGCATCGGGGAAGAAGAAGCAAAGGAGAAGTTCGGGTTCCTTCTGGAGGCCCTGACGTTTGGCGCACCGCCCCACGGCGGCCTGGCCTTTGGCCTGGATCGTCTGGTTATGCTGCTTTGCCGTGAGGATTCCATCCGCAATGTCATTGCCTTTCCCAAAACCCAGAGAGCCACCTGCCTGATGACCCAGGCGCCCTCAAAGGCGGCCCCGGCCCAGCTCCAGGAGTTGGCCATCAAAACAGTAAAGCCCCTGAATTAGGCATAGTGTGCAAGGCTGGGGACCTGAAAAATAAAAACCGTCCGGAATTGATTTATTTCCGGGCGGTTTTGTTTAAAATCCGTTCATGTCCCAAATGCCGTCTTGCCCTGATCAGGTGAGGGCCTTAAAAAATAGCGTATGGGCTATATCTTATTCCCGTTTTCTTTTCACATTGAGAATGGGGGTATTGAATACCAAGGCAGAGACTTGTTTGTCATTTTTTACCTTAAGCTCCAATGCATCTTTATCAATTTCAAAATATTTTGATATCACATCAACGATATCGGTCTGAAGATCTGTAAGCGTCGTGTCGTTCAGTTCCAGTTTATCGTAAATCAAAGAAAATTGAAGGCGTTGTTTTGCTTCGTCACTACTTCTTTTCTGGCCTGTGAACCGTTTCAAAAATTCTTGCAACATTCAACTCTCCTTATTTTAACCCAAAGGTTTTGCCCAGTTTGGTCCATACACTAGGTTTCAGGTTCGGTACCTCGATGGGAATAGTTTCTCCATTCAGGCGTTTGGCAATCCTGCGAAAGGATTGCCCGGCAGTGGAATCGTTCTGGAGTACCAGAGGCGTACCGGTGTTGGAGGAGATAAGAACCTTTTCATCCATGGGAACAAGGCCTACCAGTTCAATGGATAATATATCCAGAACATCTTTATAGCTGAGCATTTCACCGCGTTCCACACGGGCAGGCTCAATACGGTTGACAATGAGTTTGGGTTCCAGGGAACGGGCGTACAAAAGGCCGATGACCCGGTCCGCATCCCTGACAGCGGACACATCCGGGGTGCAGATCACAACCGCTTCATTGGCGCTGACAACAGAATTTTCAAATCCTCTTTCAATGCCGGCCGGGGAGTCCATGATCACATAATCAAATTTTTGACGCAGCACTTTGGCCATTCGTTCAACCCCTGCCGGTGTCAGCACATCTTTATTATCACTCTGGGAGGCGGGGATTAAAAAAAGATTGTCAATACGTCTGTCCCTTATGGCGGCTTGGTCTACTTTACATTTGCCCTGGACCACGTCAACAATATTGAAAACAATCCGGTTTTCCAGGCCCATGACCACATCAAGGTTACGCAATCCGATATCCATGTCCACAATGGCGACCCGTTTTCCTTCAAGAGCAAGAGCGGCCCCAATGGAAGAGGTCGCCGTTGTTTTGCCCACGCCGCCTTTTCCAGATGTCACGACAATAACTTTTCCTTCCAAATTACACCTCAATATTTATGGTTGCCTTTTTCCTCAAATCACTTCCGGCCAGGGCATCCGCTTGAACGGATTGTCTTTCATATAATTTTTAACCACAATGCTGTCCTGCTCCACACAGGCGAACTCAGGTCCCTGGATACCTGATTCCCCGGCTCCGGTAGCTGTTATCAGCCCGATCTTTACCAGGCTTGGGTTAAATGCCAGGGAGAATATCATGGCCCCATCGTTTCCCGGGTATCCGGCGTGGACTTTTCCTGCCAAGGTGCCAAGCACAATAATATCGCCGCCTGCAGTGAGTTCGGCACCGGGGTTCACATCTCCTGTGATGACCAGGTGCTTTCTGGCATTTATTTTCTGGCCGGAGCGTACCCGCCCCCTGAGCATGAGTACATCACTTTTATGATGGTTCCAACCCTTGGACAGATCTCTTTGACGGCGACGTTCGGTGGGAATGGAGCGCTTTTGGGGGGAAGTTGAAATCGTGCCAAGCTCAAAATTGTTTTCAAGGTGTATTTTTATCCTTTCAACCAGTTCCTCCTGCCCGTCAGCATCTCCGGTATCAAGGGTTACATCCGCATTTATGGCCAGATGTTTGAGTTTTTTCAACAATCTGTCAATTTCAGCAATGAGTTCAGATTCCGGGTGGGATGGGTCTATGGTAATCCACAATCCGCCACCGGCACCTTTGAGTTTGACAGGAGCGATGTTATCAAAATTTATCATTAAAATCCATATGCAAAGTTGAAATTGGTCCGTACCATTTCTGTCCAGCGTAAAAAAACTGTTCAGAATATGGATTTAAGAATGTTCACGAGACTATAGAAAATCATGAAAATTGTGTCAAGGAATGATGAGTTTTCACAAATCCGGACAGATATCGAGAACGGTCTGTCATCCAAGGATCTCTCTCAACTTATGTGAAAAATCCACCACAGAATAGGGCTTGAGAATATATCCTTTGCACCCCTGCCTGAGCATTGCCTGGGCATTTTCATCAATGGCATATCCTGTGGAAAGCAGGACCTTAATATCCGGATTAAGTTTTTTCAACGCGATAAACACAGCCAGTCCATCCATGCCCGGCATAATCATATCCAGAACCACAACATTGATGTCGTTCTTTTTTTCTGCGTAGATTTTCAAGGCCTCTTTACCGGAAGCGGCTGTGAATACCGTGTAGCCCAGGGCTTTGCAGATTGTGCGTCCGACGTTGAGAATGCGCTGTTCATCATCCACCAGAAGTACGGACTCATGACCAAGCATCAGTTCATCCTGGGCAGAAGGCATTTCATCCAAGTATTTGTGCTCTGCCAGGGGCAGGATAATGGAAAAAGAGGAGCCGACATTTAAAGAGCTCCATACATCAATGACGCCGTTGTGATGTTTTACGATTTTTTTGGCAAAGGTCAGACCCAGTCCCTTTTTTTCCGGGAATTGGTTATGATCGTGGGAATAAAAGGCTTTGAATATTTTTCCCAGGGTGTCGCGGTTCATGCCGATGCCGGTATCGGATATGGTTATTTTACAAAAAAAACCGGATTCCAGTTCAAAGGCGTCTGCTGTACCATTAAGGATTGCCGCAGCTTCCGTGCGCACAGAAAGTTTGCCGCCGTCCGGCATGGCCTGTAATGCATTATCGACTATAGCTGCGACCACCTGTTTAATTTTTTCAGGATCGCCTTTAATGATTAAAGGCTTGGCATCAAGGCTGACATCCAAGATGATCCGGTGCCCTTTCAGATTAAGGGTTTCTACCACAGACCGTACCAGCCTGTTGGCATCCATGCGTGTTAAATAAATCTCATCAGCCATGGCAAAGCCCAGCAGTTGGTTGGCAAGATCGGAGCCCTTGTCAACGCTGGACAAAATCTCAATAATATGGCCGTATAGAGGGTCTGTGGGATTAACATTGTTCAGCATCAAAGAGGCGTGTCCCTTGATGGCGGTCAGCAGATTATTGACATCATGGGCAATGCCGTTGGCAAGGGCCTCTACGGCATCTGTTTTTTCAAACTGGGTTGCAGTTGTAATATGTTCCATTCAATCCGTATCCTGGTACGTTGTTTATTCCAGGGCTATGATGCCTTCAAGGATCGCATACTTGGTTAATCCCGCCACTGAGAAAATATTGAGTTTTTTCATAATATTTCTTCGATGGGTTTCCACAGTCTTAATGCTTACCCCCAGTGTTTCGGCAATGTCTCTGGTTTTTTTGCCTTCAGCAATCAATTGGAGAACCTCACGTTCCTTCCGGGAAATCTTATTGAATTGGGGCGGTGTATCCCATATGCCGGGATCCATGCCCCGGTCGTCGGTACACATTCTGGCAATGGAGGGCGTCAGGTAGAAATTTGTACGGATAACTTCCTGAATGGCGTCATAAATTTCATCAAAGGCAGACGCTTTGAGAATATAGCCGGATGCCCCCGAATCAAACATTTTATCAATAATCTTTTTACTTGAATGCATGGACAAAGCGATCACCCTGGTATGGGGCACTTCTTTCTTAATTTTGGCTGTGGCTTCCACACCGTTAAGGTCAGGCATAGCAATATCCATCATTACAATATCAGGTTTAAGGATGATTGCCTTTTCAACGGCCTCCCTGCCGTTTTTTGCAATATCCATAACCTGTATGCCCCTGTTTTCAAGAAGAGTTTTTAACCCCTCCCGAACGATGGCATGGTCGTCAGCTATAAGGACTTTTAACGGCATATGGCTCCAAAATATTTTCTTTGAAGCTTATATCGAAGATCGATTAAAATCAAATATTAATTAAAATTATCTTGACAATAAAACGGAAAAAGATACAAAGAGGCTGCAAACTGACCCTGCAGCCTTTTTTTGTTTGCCCAAGCCAACGAATATTGATAAAAATTTTCAGGAAGATACAGATGACAAATGAAGAAGATGAATGCCATCTATGCCAATTTAAAAGGCGGAAAAATATGTTTAAAACCTTTACAGTTGAGGGCCAGCAAGGGACATCTGCCATCCATGTGGGAGAGTCCCTGTCCCGTGTAGGAGATTACCTGCCGGATCAGGGCCCTGTGGTTATTGTTACCGATGAAAACATCCTCAAGCATTACGGTGCATCATTCCCTGCCGGACATGTGATCACCATCGGTACCGGGGAAAAGATAAAAGTCCTATCTACGGTGGAATATATCCTGCGGGAAATGGTTAAGGCTGGGTGTGACAGATCAAGTTTTTTGCTGGCCATCGGCGGCGGCATTGTCTGTGACATTGCCGGATTTGCAGCATCTGTTTTTCTAAGGGGAATCCGTTTCGGCTTTGTTTCCACCTCTCTTCTTTCCCAGGTAGATGCCAGCGTCGGGGGCAAAAACGGCGTCAATCTGGATGCCTTTAAAAATATGGTGGGGGTATTCAGCCAGCCACAATTTGTTCTGTGTGACATCGACATGCTGTCTACCCTGCCGGAAATGGAAATATCCAACGGTCTGGCCGAGATTGTCAAACATGGACTGATCAAGGATATATCCCTTTTGGAGTTTATCGAAAATAACCGGGATAAAGCCCTGGCCCTGGACAGGGAAACGGTTTTTCGAATGGTGGCGGATTCAGTGGCCATTAAATCCCGTGTGGTCCAGGCAGATGAACGGGAGGCCGGAGAGCGCCGCAAGCTGAACTTCGGCCACACCATCGGACATGCGTTTGAAAAACTGAACCCCTGCGGCCATGGCCGTGCGGTGGCGGCAGGGATGGTGGCGGCAGCCGCATTTTCTCAACAGAAAGGATACATCAATCAAGGAGATGTAGACCGGATCAAAGATTTGCTTTCAGGGCTTGGGTTGCCTGTTGCCTTTGACTTCCCTGCGGAACAGATCATTGAGGCGGCATCCAGGGATAAGAAAAAACAAGGCCATAATCTTTTTTTTGTTTTTCTTGGACAAATCGGACAAGCCAAGGTGGACAAAATCAGCTATGACGACCTCAACGGTTTTATTCGCGGCTATCTTGCCTGATATTCGTTTTTACATGAAACTAGAGACAAGATACAGGAAACAAGAGGGCGAAGCGCCTGGGGCGCCCATTTTAGCCCCGCATTGCCGGTGTCTTTAGTGCCTTACTCCTGAGCTTCTGTCACAAAAAACAAGAAATTGTTGAACTCCTTTCTTCTTGTTTCTAGTTTCCAGTCTATAGTTTCTGCGGCTCTGCCGCCTTAGTTTCATTATTCGTTGTGGGCTCACGGCCCATGGGGGGGGGGATATGTAACCCTCCCCCGCTTTCAACAAATATAACTCAACTGGTTGCATCGATGTCAGCCGATGTAATCAGTCTTTAGAAAATTCCGGGCATGCTCATTAGGCAAGGCCTTTCGTTGATGTGTTTTCATCAAATCCATCCCCCAATATTTATCCCAAATACTTTTCTAACCAACTGATAACCGATTCTTAAATATTTTAATGTAATTCTTACCAAACTCAATAAAAACAAACAGGAAAATGTATGAATTTCATTATCGAGGTGTATCAGAAACCCGGACAGGTGCTTTCAGATGAGTCTATTGACGGCCTGGCCCGGGATATCCGGGAAATCGCCGGCGACTGCTTCCATGACCTGCCACATTACCAGGCCATTGTCGGCACCCGAAGCGCACTTTCCGACAAACTCATTACCCTGGCCAGGGACGAGAACGGTACCCCCCAGGGATTCTGCTCCATGGTGTTCTTAAACATTGAGGATGTGGGGACGGTTCTGCATCTCGGCCTGACCTGCGTACGGCCCGAAGCCAGGGGCAGACGGCTCACACACCTGCTGGTAAAAAAAGCCTTGACCGAATACCTTCTCAAGCAAAATCCCTTTGGTAAAATCTGGATTTCCAATTGTGCAGGCGTATTGTCAAGCCTTGGCAATGTGGCCATGCACTTTGAGCAGGTCTTTCCTTCCCCCTTCTACGCGAACTGTCCCGGTGCCACCCACTTAAAAATTGCAAGAGCCATAAATGACCGGTTCAGACAGGAGATGTATGTACTGCCGGATGCAGTACTTGATGAAGAAAGATTTGTATTCCAGGGCAGTGTAAAAGATACGGTCTTTCATAAGGAAAAAAATGATCTGGCCTACCATCACAGAAAAAACGGCCTGAACCGGTTTTACGCCAATATGATGAATTTTGAGCAGGGTGACGAAGTTCTCCAGATCGGCTATTTCCGTATGATATCTGTGGTGAAATACATATTGCGCCAGCACAGGGTGAAACAGCTTAACAGACAGCAGGAACGCCCAGCGCTTGGGCTGTAAATATGGCCCGCCTGAAATCTTTTTACAAACTGTTCTGGGTTGTTGAGATTACAATATTAAGCCTCCTGCGACTGGGGCTTGCCGTGGCATCTTCGGGATGGTCCCCGGATCTGGTTGCATCCCGGGCACGGCAGTGGGCCGGTACACTGGTCAAAGGCCTGGACATTGAGATTGAACAGACCGGTGACATCCCCGAATATGGCGCATTGGTGATTTCCAACCACAGGTCCTACCTGGATATCATTGTCATCCTTTCCCACCTGAATGCAGCCTTTCTGGCTAAAAAGGAACTGAAATCCTGGCCTGTATTCGGTCTGGCCGCCAAACAGGGAAATACGGTGTTTGTGGACAGATCCAGTGCTGAAAGCAGGACTATGGCACGACAGGCCCTTGCCGAAAGGCTGGCCCAGGGGATCAGCGTGGTAGTTTTCCCGGAAGGCACCACTTCGGCCGGCCCCGGTATCCTTCCCTTTAAAAACGGAATATTTCACCTGGCTGCAACAAAAGACATCCCCGTTGTTCCCGTGGCGATCTGTTATGAAAATCCCAAAACAGCCTGGATCGGAGACGATCTTTTCCTGCCCCACTTTCTGGAAATGTTTAAAACCTCTCCTTTAAAAACCCGTTTGAGCTTTGGCCCCGCCCTTAGGATAAACGACGGTGACGCCCTTAAAACCGCAGCCCACACCAGTATCCAAAGGCAATTATCCAGGTCTGAAGTATCTAAAAACGCCCTAGGACATTAACTTTACAGGGTCGCTTTCAGTGAAATCTGAGTACAGGGGATATCAGCTTTCGGAGCCGTCATCGCGCGGCCTTTCGGAAATGGTATATCGGACCTGGACCTTTTTATACTTGTCATCCGGCCGCAGGGTGGCAGGACTCATGACCAGCGCCACATGAACAACGCCGGACGCTGTTAAATTGTCCAGAGCAATTTTCTCGGTAAATACCGTGGTTATGGTGTTCAGGGAAAGCTCGCCGCAGGAGATATTGACCGTTTCGGGGCTAACGCTGATACTGGTCATAATAAGGCCGTCCGGCAGTTTCCCTGAAAAGTCGGCCTGTACCGGCACCTGTTTTTCCGCTATGGTATCCAGGATCACTTCCACCTGGTCCGGTTCAATTTGTTTCAGGCGGATACCCGGTGGCAACTGGACATTCTGCCTGGTAATGGTCAGTTTATTTTTTCCCACAGATGTTCCGTCAAGGGAGACTTTGATACTCATCTGATCCAGGGTCAACGCATTGACCAGAGGCCGTGCACCGCTGATCAGAAGCCTGGATCTGGAAGCAGAGGCATCAATAATATTCATCTTCTTATCAGGGTTCATGAACTCAATGGGAACCTCATAGTTGGCCAGCGTCTCCATGCCCCTTGAAAAGCTCAGCCACAGGCCTGTGGTGCACAAAAGACAGATCATGGCTGCCGCAAGCAGTTCCCGGGTCTGCCGGCGCATTTCCTTTGCCGGTTCAGACCCGCCGGTATATTGCTTTATTAACGTCTCAATCTTGTCAGGGTCCCTGATCTCATGAATCTGGCTGTCTTTTACAAGGGAGACCCTTCCCCGCTCCTCAGACACAACGATCACCAGGGCATCACTTTGCTCAGTAAGCCCCAGAGCGGCCCTGTGCCGGGTACCGTATTTGGAGGCCAGATTTCGGTTCTGGGACAAAGGCAGAATGGTCCCGGCCCGGGTAATCTTCCCCCTCTGGATAACAGCAGCACCGTCATGAAGCGGAGCTCCGGGCCAGAAAATATTCATCAGCATTTCCCTGGACAGTGCCGCATTAATTTCCACCCCGGAGGCGATGATGCTGTCCACCCCTGTTTTAAGCGGCATCACGATCAATGCCCCGATTTTTGACCTGGCCAGTTCCACCACAGTATCAGTGATGAGGCGCACCGGCGTATTGATCTGGGCCCTTGGAATTCCCCATAAAAAAAATCTGAGACTGCGTGTTCGGACCACCCCTGATATTTCATTTCTAAACACAATGATGATCATAAAGGTCGCCACGGTGATCACGCCCTGCATGACCCAGTTGGTAATGACCAGCCCCATGGCGTTGGCGCTGCGGCCGATGATCCACATTGCCACCACAGCCATGAGAACACGCAGGACATGGGTGCCCCGGAACAATACATACAAACGGAACAGAATATATGCGTTGAAAACGATATCCAGCATATCCTGCCAGCGCCACCCGGAAAATAATAAAGAGAGTTGTTCCATGAGTATCAATCAGACATACTGAACCTTAAGGTTTTTAAAATATTATTGTCTTCATCCCTGATTTCCACCCGCCAGGGCCCCTTATCGGCGTCGCGCATCTGAACCCTTGAAAAGGAAGACCATTTGGGAACGGAAAGGATAAGACGCATGGAAAAAATAAGCTTATCTTTTTTATACCAGTTATGAAAAATCGCTGTTTTTTCATACACCGGATCAAATGAAGAAAAGCAGAAAACCTCTCCCTGGGAAACGGAAAAAATAACGGCCGGATTCACCGGCCTGAAATTGGATATGCGTTCACACACAACCGCATCGGCCAAAACCACACGGGGTTGGTCAGCCAGGCCGACACCGGCCGGTATAAACAAAAAGCCAACCACTCCGCAAACAATGAGAAGCCGGGAACGCAAATAAAGGTATATCATTGCATTGAAATCCGGCATGTTCCTGTATCCTTTTATCATACACGCTACGCTTTCATAGACTTTAAAAAATAGTTGAAACAATATACCGGCTGGAGAGAAAAAACAGTTGGGCGTTCAGAAATTACATTGTGCGATGAAGTTACAGGGCATCCTCGTTTTCAGGGTCGATACGCAGGGCCTCGGCCAGAAATACGTTTGAAGGAACAATTGATCCAGTCAATCACCCATGCAGACATCAAGGCAGATATTGTCAATTTCTATAACATCGCCGGGAAGAATCTTTTTTCTTTTTCTTGTTTCAACCTGACCGTTCACCCGGACCAGCCCGCGGGAAATCATATGCTTGGCCTCCCCCCCGCTGGCTGCAAGATTTTCAAACTTGAGCACCTTGTACAATTCCACAGGCGCATGGGTAAGGTAAACCATTCTGTTTTCAGTCATGGATGACCCTGGCCCCGGGCGTTAAAAAAAATCTGTTCAATGGAATCAAAATCAATGTCCAACTGCATGTCATCCCCTGTCATGTTGTTGTGTTGAGATTACCGCAACCGTGTTTACGAAGTCAATCACTCATCGGCTAAAGCCATATAAACGTAACGGAGGATGGCTGTTTGAACCTCATCAACCATCGACGTAATTTGCACCCCATATATTAGTTTCAACTGTTTCTTTCTGCAATTTCTTACAATCCCTGTTACCTTAAAACATTTAGATGAGCCAGGAAAGCACCATTCCAATTCAAACTCTTCATCTTTTCTGGCAATATAATTTTTTTCATTGGATTCATAATTTGCCTCGATTCCGCATCCCTTTGGGCTGATATCACAGATTATCGCATCCTTGGCCTTTCCCCGAAAATGGATCTTTACCGGAATCCGGCAGGTCAGCCGTTCGGTTGTCCTTAAATCCAGGATGTTCATTTTTTCCGGATAATCCAGAATAACAACACGAATCGGTTTGGTCATATGCTCGATAATCTTCGCCTTAAACTGATACTGCTTCCCATTGGTGATACAGTTACACCCAATAAAAGCGCCTGGAAGAAGTTTCGCCTTGACGGTATTGTAAGGTGTGAGGCGGGTAATTAAAAAAAATTCAAATTGATCTGCGCCCACAAACTGACATGTGACGGGTATGGATATGCTTTGAATCTCTAAATCCATTTTTGTTCCCGGCTCAAAGTTCAGTCGCACCTCCCGACCAACCTGAACGGTTTTTTTAATTTTGGATGTTGCTTCTTCCTGTTTATCATTCACTTTTTCGTTTATTTCTTTGGCGGCATCTTCAGGTGCTTCTTCTGCCTCACCCTGGTTTTTTTCCTCACTTTCAGGCTTTGGAACGTACTTGTTATCCTTGAGCGTTTTTAAAAACTCAATTTTCATTTTAAGACTTTTATACGCATTGGCACAGATTTTTGTTTCCGATCTTAACGGTTCAACCTTTTTCTGAAAATTTTTTTTGGAAATAAGACCACCTTCAAGTAGTTTTGTTTCCTGATCAATCTGTTTCTTGAGTTCTGAATACCGATGGGCCGCCACTTTCTTTTCTCGAAGGGCGGCTGTGATTCGATGATCAATCTCTTTACGATACTGATTGAAAACCGGAACATTGATCGTCAAAAAACCGCTGTAGTTTTCTAACAGAGATTTAAAGCGCTCTTCTGTAATATTTTCTTTAGCCGCCTCCAGTCTATCCAGTCGAACTTTAATTTCAACGACCCCCTTGTGTATTTTGTAATAACTCCGGGCAAATTTTTCATCATCAAGTTCCCCAATTTCAATTTTCGGAGAATGGGTATTGGCATTGACTTGATCCGTTTCTCCGGTGCCGGCTTCACCGGATTTCTTGCTAAATATGTTTGTAATGGGACTCAGCAGGGTCTTCATCTTCCAAATTCACTCCCCAAATTTATCTCGCAATAATAAGGTTATCCCTCATACCGTTTAAAAGTTGGGTTACACTTTTATAATTTTTATAAGAGGGGCACGCCTAAAAACCAGGTAATATCATAAAAGTGCAGTTTACTAAAATTGAATATTTTTTTCAGCAGGTTCCACACAAAACGGACAGTTGCTTTTTCCAAATTAACGTAATAAAGTCCTTTTTGAAAATTAAGCTTCTAAAATCAAGCTTCTGTTGGAAAAATACAATGCACTTGAATGGATATCTTGCCGGATTAAAATATATTTTAATCATTTTATTCGTATTTATTTTTTTTGCGGCAAACACCGGTTTAGCCGACAGCCCCCCCAAACAGGTTGTCGTGGCTGTGGGCACGGACAGCATCCCCTATTATTTCCTGGACCAGGAGAATAACCCTGCAGGCCTGGTGGTGGATATCTGGGATATTTGGGCCAGGCAAACCGGAATAAAAGTCGTTTTCAAACCCTTGCCCTTTTACCAAACCCTTACAGCCGTACAAAATGGAGATGCCGATGTCCACGCCGGGTGTTTTTTCAGTCAGGAAAGAAGCAAAACCCTTGATTTCATATCGCCTGTGGTTAAGGTCAAAACCCATTTTTTTGTAAACAATAATATCCTGGGCGCAAAACAGCCGGAAGATCTGCGTGGTTTTCGCATTGGCATCATCAAGGGCGATGCCGCCATTGATTCCCTGAAACGGAAAATGCCCGATGCCTCCCTGGCTGTATATCCGGATAACCAGGCCTTGTTTGATGCGGTAAAATCCGGTGATATTCTTGCATTTGTCAAAGAGCCCCATATCGCTTTGGCCATGCTCAAACAAAAAGGGATACTGAACCAGTACCGGTCTTTTGACCAGGAACCGATTTACGAAGCAGACTGGCTTTGCGCCGTGCGTCGTGGAAATAACGTCCTGGCCGAAATTGTGCGAAACGGAATGTCAGATCTGCCCCAGGCTGACAAAGCTGCTGTTTTTTGTAAATGGACCGCCAGGCCCCAGGACCTTGATGCCAATGCACTGCCCCTTGCATTTTCCCAACCCTTTTACCCGATGGAAAACGGTTTCTTTTCCAAACTGGGACCGGATGCGCCCAAAACACTGGCCGAGACGGAAGCGCGCTGGATCAAAGATCCTTCCCTGAGACGGTTTGGACACAACGCCATGGCCAATGTTCTGACCCCTGAAGAAAAAGAGTGGCTCAAATCCCACCAGGTGATCCCGCTTTTAGGCGACGCCGGCTGGCCGCCCATTGGCTTTGCAGATCCAACCGGCCGGTATAAAGGGGTGGCCGCAGACTATATCAATCTGATCGGACGCTGGCTGGGCATCCGGTTTGAAGTCATCAGCGACTATACCTGGAAGCAGATGACAGATCTGGTAAAAGCGGGTAAGGCAAACGGCATTACCTGTATTGCCAAAGAAAAGGAGCGGGAGCTGTGGATCTCATTCAGCACGCCCTATTTTGTCAGCCCCTATGTCATTGTGACAAAAAAACAGACGCCCGCCATTTCCGGCATAGAAGATCTGTCCGGAAAAACCCTGGCCATTGAACAAGACTACTTTCTACAATCCAAATTGAAGAGACAATACCCTGAAATCATGCTTAAACCGGTCAAAAATACGGCCAAGGCCCTTGAGCATGTGGCGAACGGGACAGCCGACGCCTATGTCGGAAATCTCATGGTGATTAAATATCTGTTGAATGAAAAAGGCATTGATACGCTCAAAATCGCAGCACCAGCCCCCTGGCCGGAATCCAAACTTCGCCTTGGCATCCGCAAGGACTGGCCCCTTCTGGTTTCCTCCATTAACAAAGCCATTGAAAATATCTCCCAGGACTCCCACCGGCTGATCAACCAGCACTGGATGGAGGATCTGGAGGATGCAAACCAGGAAACCATGCGCCTGCTCTCACACGATGAGAAAGAATGGCTGAAATCCCATCCTGCCCTGCGGCTGGGGATTGATCCTGCCTGGCCGCCCTTTGAATTCTATGTCAAAAAGTACGGGTATTCAGGCCTGGCTTCCGAATATATCAAAAAAATTGAGAAACGACTCAATATCTCCTTGAAAGTCCAGACCGGCCTGAGCTGGCAAGAGGCTTTGGACAAGGGGCGGCAAAAAGAGATTGACCTGTTTCCCTGCATTACCCCCAGCCCGAAGCGGGCACAGTTTCTTAATTTCACCAATCCATATCTGTCTTTCCCCATGGTCATTGCCGCCAGAACGGATTTCCCTTTTATCAGCGGGCTTGAAGATCTGGAAGGCAAAACCATTGCCGTGGTGGATGGCTATGTATCCCAGGAAATTCTCCAAAAAAATCTTCGAAAACTTAAACTTTCACCCGTTGAATCGGTTACCGAGGGACTTACGCGGGTCAACCGGAACAGGGCAGATGTATTTGTGGGAAACCTTGCCTCCATTATTTATTGCGCCAGGCAGACAGGACTGGTCAATATCAAAATTTCGGCTACGACCCCGTACAATTTTGAACTCTCCATGGGGGTACGAAAGGATTGGCCCCAACTAATCCCCATTCTTGACAAGATTCTGGCGAACATGCCGGAATCCGAAAAAAACAGAATCCGGGATAATTGGGTCCGCATGCAGTTTGAGCATCAAATGAACTGGACCCTTCTGTGGAGATGGATTCTTGGGATAACCCTTGTCTCATCCACCATCCTGGGCATTATTCTTTTTTCAAACAATAAGCTGAAAAAAGAGATGGCCGAAAGAAAACGGGTGGAACAGGCGCTTCGAATTGCCGAAGAACATGAGCGGCTGATCCTGGATTCTGCCGGAGAGGGGATTATCGGCCAGGACGACAAAGGAAACTGCATCTTTATCAACCGTGCGGCCCTGGATATGCTGAATCTCGAAGAGGATGATATTTTAAACCGGCCGGTCCACGACACCATCCACCATTCCCGGCCGGATCACACCCCTTATCCCTATGAAGAATGCCCTATGTGCCGCGCGGATATCACAGCACCGCACTGTGCCGAAGCGGAGGTGCTCTGGCAGAAGGGCGGGACTTCTTTTCCGGTGCGCTACTCCAGCACCCGGATAGAAAAGGATGGCCAGCCAAAAGGCTCGGTCATTGTTTTCAAGGATATCACCCTGAGAAAAAAGGCGGAAGACAAGGTGCGCAAGTTGTCCAAAGCCGTGGAGCAAAGCCCGGTCTGTGTGGTGATCACCAATCCTGACGGAAATATCGAGTATGTGAATCCTGTCTTTTCCAGGGTCACCGGGTATACGGTCGATGAAGCACTGGGCCAGAACCCGCGTATTTTGAAATCCGGCAACACACCGCCTGAAACCTACACCATGTTATGGGAAACCATTACAGCCGGCAAAGTCTGGCAGGGTGAATTTCAGAATAAAAAGAAAGACGGGGGACTCATCTGGGAAAAGGCCAGTATTTCTCCCATTTTTTCCGAACAAGGAGAGATTACGCATTACATGTGCATCAAAGAGGACATTACCCGGCAAAAGGCCATGGAAGCCTCTTTGATGGAGAGCCACAAAAAACTGGCCTCAGCCGTGGCCGTGGCCAGGGAGGAAAAGCAGAAAGCCCTGGCAGCAGACCAGGCAAAAAGCGAATTTCTGGCCAATATGAGCCATGAAATCCGGACCCCCATGAATGCAATTATCGGTATGACCCATCTGATCATGCAGACCCGGCTGGATACAAGACAGATGGATTACGCAGCCAAAATTGATACATCTGCCAAATCCCTGCTGAACCTGATCAACGATATCCTGGATTTTTCCAAGATTGAAGCCGGCAAAATGGACATGGAAATTGTGGCGTTCAGCCTGGATGAAACCATGGAAAAACTGGCCGGTCTGATCACGGTCAAGGCATCTGCCAAAAAAGACATAGAGGTGCTGTTCAGGGTGGATCATAGAATCCCAAATACCCTGAAAGGCGACCCTTTAAGGCTGAATCAGGTTCTGGTCAACCTTGGCAACAATGCAGTAAAATTCACAGAAAAAGGTCACATCATTGTGTCTGTGGATATGCTCAGGATGCACAAAGAACAGGTTGTCCTAAAATTCTGCGTCACGGACAGCGGCATTGGTATCACACCGGAACAGCAGGAAAAACTGTTCAAAGTATTCAGCCAGGCAGATTCCTCCACAACCCGGAAATACGGGGGCACAGGATTGGGCCTTGCCATTTCAAAACGGATTGTCAAGATGATGGGCGGCGAACTTTTTGTTGAAAGCACAGCCGGAAAAGGCAGTACCTTCTCCTTTACCGTACCCATGGGAATCGGTCAAAAAGAGGCACGTAAATGGCCTGAACTGGATGATGCCATGACCGGGATCAAGGTACTGGTCATTGATGATAATCCTGCATCCCGGCAGATCTTTATCCAGATGTTCAACAGTTTTTCCATCATCGCCCGGGAGGCAGGGTCCGGAAAAGAAGGCCTTTCCATCATGACTGCGTCTGAACCGCCCTGTGATCTTGTGCTCGTTGATCTTCAGATGCCTGACATGGACGGTTTTGAAACCGTACGGGAGATCAAAAGGGTTATGCCGGCCAACCACCGGCCCAGGATCATCCTGGCCTGCACCCGGGAAGATGAGCAGGTTCATTCCCGGGCAAGGGAGATGGGAATTGAATGCATTATTCTCAAACCCACCACCGCCTCGCAGCTTTTTAACAGCCTGCTCAACGCCTTTGGCCGCCGGCAACTGATTTCCAGACACAAGCCCGGGGAACAAAAACTTCCCAGAACCATTCTGGGGGCCAACATTCTTCTGGCCGAGGACCACGCCATCAACCAGCAGGTTGCAAGGGAAATTCTGGAAGGGGCCGGCTTTTTTGTCCGAATTGCAAATAATGGAAAAGAAGCGCTTTCCATGTCACTATCCCAGGATTTTGACCTGGTTCTCATGGACCTTCAAATGCCGGTGATGGACGGATGCCAGGCCGCCCGTGAAATAAGGCGGCACAAAACAGCCGAAGATCTGCCCATTGTGGCCATGACAGCCTCTGCCATGCCCCGGGACCGGGCAAGGGCCATGGCTGCGGGCATGAACTCCCATGTGAGCAAACCCATTGATTTAAAAGAGCTGTTCCAGACCCTTTCCCGGTGGATCAAGCCTGGAGACAGGCCACTGCCAAAGGGTTTTGGCAAAAAAGAAGACAAAGAGAGCGCCCTGGGTGACGTTCCGGGAATATCAGTACAGCAAGCCCTTTCCCGTCTGGATAAAAATGAGGCACTCTATCTGGCCCTGCTGGATAAATTCCGACAAAACTATGCACACGTTGACCGGGATTTAAGGGATCTCATTGAAAAGGGGAAGGATGAGGATGCCCGGCGCCTGGCTCATTCCATTAAAGGGGTGGCCGGAAATATCGGCATGACAGGCCTGCAGGCGGCAGCAGCCAACCTGGAAACAGCTTTCCGGGACAAGATGCAATCTGAATATAACACGCTGATGACACTGTTTTCCCAAGCGTTGCCCCTTGTCTTGTCCTCGGTGGATCAACTGACAAGACCCGTTGTCAAAAATTCCCCGTTGCCGGGAAATCGGGAAGTCAAGTCCAAAAGAGAGCTGGCCTTGATGTTGAATGACCTTGCCCCCTTTGTAAAAAAATGGGAGGCAAAACCGGCAAAGGAGCGAATTAAAAAGATGACTGCCCTGGCATGGCCTGAAAATCTTGCGCCTGATGTGGCAGAGCTGGGCCGCCTGATTTCCAGGTACCAATTCAAACCGGCGGCAGAAATCATTGAAAGGGTAATAGCCAAACTGGAAATATAGGATAGATTATGACCGACTTATCTCAAATGCGCGTTCTTATCGTCGATGATGTTGAGACCAACCTGGATATCCTGGTGGATTCCCTTGGCGACGATTACCGGGTCAGTGTGGCCATGGACGGCGAGTCAGCCCTGGAAATTATTGGGGAAGATCCACCGGATATTATTCTTATGGATATCATGATGCCTGGCATAGACGGATACGAAGTCTGTGAACGGCTTAAGTCCAAAACCGCGACCCGGGATATTCCCGTGGTGTTTCTGACGGCCCTGTCCGAAGAGGAGAATGAGGCCAAAGGACTTGCCCTGGGCGCGGTGGATTATATCACAAAACCCTTCAGGGCAGCACTGGTCAAAGCCCGTGTCAAAAATCATCTGGAATTGAAACAGCACAAAGACCATTTGGAAAACCTGGTGGCCAAGAGAACCCGGGAAGTGTTGTTAACCCAGGAAATCAGCATGGAAAGCATCGGGATCCTGGCTGAGTTTCGGGATCCTGAGACCGGCGGGCATATCAAGCGAACCCAGCATTACATCAAAGCGCTTGCAAACCAGCTGAAAACGTTGCCCAAATTCAATGAAATACTCAATGAAGAGTGCATTGACCGGATCTATAAATGTGCGCCATTGCATGATATTGGAAAAGTTGCCATACCTGATGCCATCCTTAAAAAACCGGGGAAACTGACCAAAGAAGAATTTGATGTGATGAAAACCCATACCATACATGGATATAAGGTGTTGCTGTCCGGCAAAACACGTCTGGACGCAGGCGCTTATCTGAAATGTGCAGGCGCCATTGCCTTGACCCACCACGAAAAATGGGACGGTTCCGGTTATCCCCGGGGGCTTTCAGGGGATAACATCCCTGTGGAAGGGCGGTTGATGGCCATTGCAGATGTGTATGATGCGCTGGTCTCCAAGCGGGTGTATAAGCCGTCATTTCCCCATTCCCAAGCCATGGCCATTATTCTTGAGGGACGGGAAACCCATTTTGACCCTGAAATGGTGGATGTGTTTGAACAACACGCCGAAGTGTTCAGATCCATTGCCATAGAGTTTGCAGATCATGATGATGAAATTAAAACGTTGCAATGTTAGGCGTTGTTACCTATGGCAAATCCCGGGAAACCGGTATTGGAACATATTTCGCACCGGAGGCAATTTTTCATGAATCGAGACCTGATCCATCCCTCATTTTTATTATTACTGGTGTTTTTTATTTCAGCTGTTTTTCTTGTAATGATAAAATCTTTTCTCATGGCCATTCTGCTGGCCGGAATTTTTTCCGCCCTGGCCTATCCGTTGTACCAGCGGCTTAACAAACGGCTGAAAGGCAGGCAGGGACTGGCCTCCGGGATCACTATCATGATTATCATTTTTATCGTTCTTCTTCCATTAAGCGGTCTTTTGGGTATTGTAACCACCCAGGCCATCAAGGTGGGTCAGACAGCAACGCCCTGGGTCCAGAAACAATTGTCTTCACCCCTAACCATTTCCCAGTGGCTGGAAGATCTGCCGTTTTATAAAGAGATAGAACCCTACAGAGAAACCATTTACACCAAGGCCGGTGAACTGGTCGGGGCTGCAAGCCAGTTTTTTGTCAACGGGCTCCAGGCCGCCACCATGGGCACAATGAATTTTATATTTATGGTGGCCATTCTCCTGTATACCATGTTCTTTTTCCTCATAGACGGAGATAAGCTATTAGAGAAAATTCTATTTTACATGCCCCTGGACGATCAGGATGAAAGACGGCTTCTTGACAGATTTACCTCTGTGACGCGCGCTACGATCAAGGGAACCGCCATCATCGGTATTGTCCAGGGCGGGGGTTCCGGTATCGTGTTTGCACTGGTCGGCATCCACAGTTCGGTTTTCTGGGGTGCTGTCATGACGGTGTTGTCCATTATACCGGGCATTGGCACCGCCTTGATATGGATTCCTGCAGCGCTCTGGCTGGGCGCCCAGGGCGCATGGTTCAAGGCAGGCATTCTTGTTGTCTTCTGCGGGGCCGTGGCGGGAAGTGTTGACAATCTTCTGCGGCCCCGGCTTGTGGGCAAAGACACGGAAATGCACGATCTTTTAATTTTTTTTTCCACCCTCGGCGGCATTGCCATGTTCGGTATTATCGGCATCATCATCGGTCCTATTATTGCCGCATTATTCGTCACCATATGGGATATTTACGGTGTTGTTTTTAAGGATTCACTGCCTAGGGTAGGACCATAAGGGACGCCTGTCAGACCCGAATATAGTGCTGGGACCGGATCAAACACGAATGACCGAAAATTTTGCTTCCATGGCCTTCTATCGCCATGGTACACATTGAAAAGCATCTGTTCAAAAGGCAGCCGGCGATTTTGCCGGTGCCATGGCCGGTCTTTTCAAAGGCGAAAAATTATCATTCTTAAACACAGGAGACGATTTAACATGGGAACCCTAATGGACATTGTCAGCGGCAGAGACCCTTATGAAAAAGAGTTCCACCAGGCAGTTCACGAGGTGGTGGAATCCGTGAAACCAGTGCTTGATAAAAATCCTGAATACCGGCATGCAGGCATCATGGCGCGCATCGTGGAACCGGACCGTGTGATCCAGTTCCGGGTGCCCTGGGTGGATGACCAGGGCCGGGTGCAGGTGAACAGGGGATTCCGCATCCAGATGAACTCTGCCATCGGTCCTTACAAGGGTGGTTTGCGGTTTCATCCTTCCGTGAACCTTTCCATTTTGAAGTTCCTTGCCTTTGAGCAGGTATTTAAAAATGCGTTGACCACGCTTCCCATGGGCGGTGGCAAAGGCGGGTCCGACTTTGATCCCAAGGGAAAATCCGATTTTGAGGTGATGCGGTTCTGCCAGAGCTTCATGACGGAACTGTTCCACCACATCGGCCATGACACGGATGTCCCGGCAGGGGATATCGGCGTGGGGGGCCGGGAGATCGGCTATCTTTTCGGCATGTATAAAAAATTGAAAAATGAGTTCACAGGGGTGCTTACCGGCAAGTCCCTGAACTGGGGCGGCTCGCTGATCCGGCCCGAGGCCACAGGCTACGGCGCTGTTTTCTTTGCAGACGAGATGCTGGGTACCCGCAATGACAGTCTGAAGGATAAAATCTGCCTGGTGTCAGGTTCGGGCAACGTGGCCCAGTACACCACCGAAAAGATCAACCAGCTGGGTGGAAAGGTGGTGACCCTGTCCGATTCCTCGGGCTATATCTATGACGAGGAAGGTATTGATGAAACCCGCCTGCAGTGGGTCATGTACCTTAAAAATGTCAAGCGCTCCCGTATCAAAGAGTACGTGGAAAAATATCCCAAGGCCCAGTACACAGCCGTTGACGCCAGTCAGGACCACAATCCGCTGTGGAATCATAAAGCCGATTGCGCATTTCCCTCCGCGACCCAGAACGAAATCAATGCAAAGGATGCCCAGAACCTGGTGAACAATGGGGTATACCTTGTGTGCGAAGGGGCCAATATGCCGTCAACTCCCGATGCCATTGATATTTTTCTGGACCACAAGCTGCTTTATACGCCGGGCAAGGCATCCAATGCCGGGGGCGTGGCTGTATCCGGCCTTGAGATGTCCCAGAACTCCATGCGCATTAAATGGTCCAGGGATGAGGTTGAAGCCAAGCTCAAAGGCATTATGCAACGCATCCACCACGCCTGCCTGGATGCGGCCGAAGAATACGGAACCCCTGGCAATTACGTGAACGGCGCCAATATCGCAGGGTTTGTCAAGGTGGCGGACGCCATGATGGATCAGGGTATTGTCTGATGACGGTTTAACGGTAGAGGGGTGTGATGATGTTCAATAATGTTTTGATATGCTTTGAATTTTTATCATCCCCTCTGTATGCATGAAACCATGCCCCCGGATATAGCGGCCTAGGCCAGGTTCTTTTGTTTTGTTGTCCGGCATTTTATGGCTGTCATCTCTGCATGATTTACGTCATGAGCCGGGAAAAAGACAGTGAATGTTGTGCCCCGGTTCAACCGGCTATGGACATGTATAAAACCGTTATGCCTTTTGATAATACCATGAACAACCGCCATCCCTATGCCGGTTCCCTTGCCGGTGGGTTTTGTTGTATAGTATGGTTCAAACACACGTTCGAGGGTGTTTTCGTCCATTCCGGTTCCATTATCATCAACCACTAATTTTGCATAGTTTCCTGCTTTTAATGAGGGGTGGAGCTTGACAGAACGGTCCTCCACAATTTCGTTATATATCTCTACCGTTAGAATACCTCCCATACCGGACATTGCATCAATTGCATTTTTACACAAATTAAGAATAACTTGGTTGATCTGTGTTTTATTGCAAAAAATCGGATAAATTTTTTCTGCGATGTTCAGTTGAATCTTGATATTCGCCGGAGTTGACGAGCGGATAAGGTCCATGGACTCTTGCACAAGAGATCTCATATCAGTGACCTGCCGGGCGGGGCTGTCCTGTCTGCTGAAGGTCAAAAGCTGTTTAACAACATTTTTCCCCCGTATCCCGGCGACCTGGATTCTCTCCAAACGCCGCCAGGCCGGGCTTGCTTCGGGCAGCTCGCGCATATTCATTTCATTGTTACCGAGAATGATTGTAAGTATATTGTTAAACTCATGGGCAATGCCACCGGCAAGGCTGCCGATGGATTCCATTTTTTGTGACTGAATGAGCTGGTCCTGCAGCTTTCTCTTCTCAGAAAGATCGTCACCGGAACAAAGCACCCCGACAATTTTCCCGTGGGCATCCCTGATCGTGGTATTATGCCAGGCAATATATTTTGTTTCCCCTTTTTGGGAAATGACTTCATTCTCGAAATACTCCGGGCCGCTGACATTGCCGGCAATCATATTTTTGAAAATGGCCCGAACATTATGCTGGACCGCTTCCGGGATAAACATGTGAAACCAATCCTGGCCGATAACCTCTTCTTTGTTACATGCCAATATGGCGCAGGCCTTCTCATTGACCATATTGACCTTGCCGTCAACATCAAGGCTTACAAACATAATCGTTGCCATATGCAGATAGAGTTCAGCTCTTTCCTTTTGCCTTGCAAGTTCTTTTTCGGCCTGTTTTCGCTCTTTAACCTCTGCTGCCAATTTGCGGTTAAATAAAAACAAAACCCCACTGCCCATCGCTAATAATGCAATAAGGCCCAGTGCACCAAAGACAATTTGTTTGATCTGTTTATAATCTGGCGTATGTTGAGGATTATAGAGAAATCCATTCAGCGAAAAGCCAGCATCAATTAATCCCAGTTTTTCGTATGTTCGTTTGATATGCTGCCATCGTCCCGGATTCATGTGTCCGATTTCAACAAGATCAGGAATCATAATTTTTCTCATTTCCTGGGCTTCATGCTGAAGATGCTCTCTTGTTCTATCTACCTTGTACTTTTCCAGAAGTAAGTCAATAATTTGCTGGGGATGATCCATGGCGTATTCCCAACCACGCAAAGAGGCTTGTAAGAAATTTTGTACCTGTTCGGAATGGTTCTCAATTTCCTGTTCAGTGGTAAACAGGCAATCGCTGTAAAAATCCACCCCGTAGACCATGGGAGAAATGGCCAGCGACACCACACCTTTTTGCAGCATTTGCCAAGGCTCGTTCGTCACATAGGCACTGACCGCGTCAATCCGCTTTGTGATAAGGTCTTCAAGGTTATAGGATTGATCGAACCGCTGGTATTTATCCGGCAATATTCCTTCGTTCAAAAGGGCCACCAATATATCGGCGTCTTTATTTCCGGGAAGCAGCATGACTTTCTTGCCGATAAGCCCTTGAAGATTAATGATACCCGAATCTTTCCTGACCAGAAGAACCGAGGGCGAATGCTGAAAAATAGGTGCAAGTACGACAAAAGGATCACCGTCTTTGCGGTGCAAAAGCAACTCGGAACCGGCAACGCCATACTGGGCACGGCCGCTGAGAACCTCTTCCCGGGCAAACTTGCCGGCACCGCCTTCAACGATGGAAACGTCAAGTCCGGCCTGACGGTAATGGCCCTTATGGAGCGCTGCATAGTATCCGGCAAACTGAAATTGATGTTTCCATGCCAACTGCAGGCAGATTTTGTCTGACGCACTGGCCGGATTACAGCGAAAAACAAACAACAAGGCGATCAGAATATGGCGTATGTTTCTTCTGTCAAAGCCATATGATGGTAGTAAAAAACGCATACATTTCAGACGATTCACCACAGGATATTCCTTGTTATTTTTATTCGGTCATCAGGAGGATAGCGCCTTCCGGCAGGCAAAGGCAAAATCTTCGGGAAAACATCCCCCGATAAAACGCATCTGGGCCTCGGAAAAGGTGCCCGGCGCATAGGGAAGGCGCGGGATAAAGGAGTATACAAGGTGCTGTTCTTTGACCGGGCTGTTAAACCGGCCTGAAAACTCCACGCTTGTGACCATCTGTGCCCCTAAGGTTTCCAGGGTCTGGACAGCCATGCGGATGCCGGTGTCCAGGGCATTCCGGGTTGCGGTATCAGCGGAAAGCACATGGGGACAGGGGGCTTTGGTCATCAGCATCAACTCCCATTCACTGACCTGGGCCTTGGGGGCAAACAGCATTACCTTTTCATTTTCCCAGACGATCAAGGCGCTGGGGCCGTCCGGGTTCATGTCTGTTCGTTGGTTGTTTTCAATGGCCTTGATAAAATCCTTAAAAAAATCTGTGTTGTGGGCGGCTTTGTAATCCCGGATAAAATCAGCCACAAGATCCCCGCAGGCAAAGCAGGGGTACGGGTTGCCGTCACTGTCCAAAATGCGTTCCGGAATCATGGCGTTCTGCTGGTGGATCATCTGGTGGGAGGCATGCAGCCGGTGTCCGGACTGGGCAAACCCGAATCCGAAATTCCACCCCCATAACGCCCCAGTGAAAAAAGGCGGATCACTGTCCAATGGATTGTGGCCACCCGGGGCCATGGTCTCCATGATTTCCATGCGCAGGGCTTCCAGTTCATCTGTGGACAGGGACCGGCCTGTTGCCGGAAGCTTTATCCCCAGCATCCGGGCGGCGCGGACATAGATGCGCTGGTAATACAGATGCCGGATACCTGCCATGTCAGCAGGGGTCAGGTCATTGGCCCGGTAGCGGATTTGGTCATTGGCCATGTTGTCGGCATAATGGCCCCAGGGGATATATGAGTTGGCCCGCATATATTCAAAAACATGGGTGTTCTCCAGGCATTCGCCCACAATGGGGCTGTTCCCCTGGATGCCGGGTTTGAGCACCATCACCTCTTTATATGCATCGGGCAGGGCCGGATTGTTGCCAAGCACGTCATAAAGATCATGGTCGTGGATGACCGGGCAGATTCTTCCCTTGGCATCCTTTTCAAAGGCAACACCCGTGGGCGGATGATCTCCACCGTTATCATACACAAAATCGCAGGCAAGACCGGCAAGGGCACAAAGTTCCTCCGGATCCGTGGATGCCTGGGCCAGGGCCAGTTTCAGAGGGCGGGGAAGCCGTTCCAGCACCTGGATGACAAGCCCCGTCGTAACACCCTTTTCCTTTTGCCATTGTTCCAGGCAAGCGGTTAAGGAGCAGTCCGGCCGGGCGGGAAGGCCTATGGTTCCAGGGCGTTCTGCCTTGCGGTCCGCCCAGGCCGAATTAATAAATGTACTTCCCCTGAAGGGAAATGCATTGGCGATTTCATAGATCCGGTCAGCCGCGTCTGCCCGGATCTGCCCCTGGGGATAATTGCCCAGGTTTTCCACAGGCCCGCCGCCGGGAAGGCGGCCAAGCACCTCTTTAGTGGTCTTGTGCCTGAAATTATCCACAGCAAATTCAGGTTCGTGGATTCCCACCACAAACCGTCCCCGGGGGCTGACACAGGTTCTGGGCGCGTTCATCTACATCTCCGGGGCCGGCGGCGGCACCAGGCACAGAAAGGCAAGGTGTCCATCCGAGCTGTTTTTTATCTGGTGGTCAACATTGGGAGGCACATAGACCGCGGTTCCCGGGGAAATGGCATGCCACTGGTCTTCGATGAGCACCTCGCCCTTGCCCTCAAGCACATAAATCTCATGCTCCCAGTCATGGGTATGCCGGGGCGCATACCCCCCGGGCTCAACGTCGAATCTTCTCATGCAGAAATTTTTAGCCCCGTCTTCCCTGCCGATGAGCACGCGGCCCGTGATACGTTTGACCATGTCGTTATTCATTTGTTTACCTGGAATATCTGTATAGTGGGTGACCTTCATTTCTTCTCCTTTAAAATGTCGCTGTCCGGATGGTTCGGGTAAGTGCGGATATTTTGAGTTTAAGAACCTGGCTCTGAATTGTCAATGCCTGTTCATGGGCCGAATTTGGCCTGGGCCGGGAAAGGCCTTGGGAGAGTATACCCTGGCGGCAACATTGATGCCTTGAAGCTGAAATCTTAACGACGTCTGCAACGCCGGGGGTAAATTACATGGCGATTGCCCTATGTGCTTGACTGTTATCTGTTTTTTTGCGTTAATACCTTGTGTTTGAAGTAACCTAGGACCGTAAAATAACATTTTCGGCCAAATACCCAATGAATTGAAGGAGTTTTTAATGGCAAAGGAAAAAGTGGTTCTGGCGTATTCAGGTGGACTGGATACCTCGGTCATTCTCAAATGGCTGCTGGAACAGGGGTACGAAGTATTTGCATACATGGCTGACATCGGCCAGGATGAAGATTTTCAGGCCGCAGAACAAAAAGCCCTTAAAATCGGTGCGTCAAAAGTGTTTATCGAAGATATGAAAAAAGAATTTGTCACCGATTATATATTCCCCGTTTTTAAGTCAAATACGGTTTACGAAGGCCGCTATCTTTTAGGTACAGCCATTGCCCGTCCCATCATTGCCAAAAAGCAGATTGACATTGCAAAGCAAGTGGGGGCCCGGTATGTGTCCCACGGCGCCACAGGCAAAGGAAACGACCAGGTTCGGTTTGAGCTCTCCTACTATGCCCTGAATCCGGCCATCAAAGTCATTGCACCGTGGAAAAACCCGGATTTTCTCAATGCCTTCCAGGGCCGTTCCGACCTTCTGGCCTATGCGGAAAAACACGGGATTCCCACCAAGCAGACCGCAGCCAAGCCGTATAGCGAAGATGATAACCTGCTGCACATTTCCCATGAAGCCGGGATTCTTGAAGACCCCGGCGCAGTATGCGATGAAAGCATCTATTCGCGTACCGTATCCCCGGAAAAGGCCCCGGATATCCCCACACGCATCACCATTGCATTCAAAAACGGAATTCCGGTCAAAGTGAAAAACCTGGAAGACGGCACTGAAAAAACAGATGCCCTGGAATTGTTTTTATATCTGAACCAGCTGGGAGCGCAGAACGGCATAGGCCGCCTGGACATGGTGGAAAACCGGTTTGTGGGCATCAAATCCAGGGGGGTTTACGAGACACCGGGCGGTGCCATTCTGCACGAGGCACACAAGGACATTGAAGGCATTGCCATGGACCGTGAAGTCATGCGTCTCCGGGATATGCTGGCACCCAGGCTCGGGGAACTGGTTTACTACGGCTTCTGGTTCAGCCCTGAAATGGAATTTCTCATGGCAGCAATGGACAAAAGCCAGGAACTTATTGACGGCGAAGTGACCCTGAAACTGTTCAAAGGGGTGGCCTATCCGATCGCCAGAACCTCCCCCTCTTCCCTGTACAACCAGAACCTGTCCTCCATGGATATCACCGGCGGCTACAACCAGGAAAACGCCGAAGGCTTCATCCGCGTCAACGCCATCCGCCTGATGGCCCACAGGGGCATCACCGGCAAAAACTAAAAAATGTTTTAAACTTCGGCACGGCCTTTTTGCCGTGCCGAAGTGTTTGTTTATACCGCTCCGGTTAATTTCCCATGATTGGACAAGGAGAACAAAAATGAAATCTCCCTCCCACCCACAAAACCAGCGAAACAATCACTGCGAAAAAAAACGATCCTGTATTTTGCGTTTAGAACTGGCCATAATGATATTTTCGATCGTATTGCTTGCACTGATGGCGGTATGCGCCCCAAAGCACCTTTCAGCGGCCCCCCCGGATAAGGCGGTTTTCCTGACCAGGGAAGAACGCCTCTGGCTTGGGGCGCATGACGGTGGCATCCGTTTTGCGCCGTCGCCGGCATATGCGCCGGTCTGCTTTTGTGATGCCGGTGGCCGGTTCCAGGGAATCACCATGGACTACGCACGGCATATGGAAGCCACATTTGGATTCAGATTCAAAATAGTTGTTTGTGAAAGCTGGGACGAGATCATGGAAAAGGCCCGGGCAAAGGAAATCGATGTAATCGGTAATATCCAGCGCACCCAAGAGCGGGCCCAATATTTGCGCTTCACAGAGCCGTATCTGACAATCCCCAATGCCATCATCACAAGAAAAGATGTGAAGCGGTCATTGTCGCTCGAAACCATGTCCGGGATGCGGATCGCCGCTGTCGAGGGATACGCCACGGTGGCCTATATAGAAAAGAACTTACCCAAAATCGGCCTCATGCTTGTTCGCGACAACCTCGAGGGGTTACAGGCAGTATCATTTGGCAGAATAGACGCCATGGTGACCGACCTGGCAACAGCATCCCACACAATTGACCACCACGGCATCACAAATCTTAAAATGGCGGGGACAGTACCGGAATTCACCTGGCACCTGTCATTCGCCAGCCGCCGGGATTGGCCGATGCTCAATCAAATTCTTGCAAAAGGCCTGAAATCTGTTCCCCCCGGAGAGCGGCAGAAGATCCGGCACCGATGGATATCCATTGAAGCCCCCCCACCGCTCTATCGGGACAAACGCTTCTACGGCGCTGTGGGGATGACTCTGCTGTTTGGGTTTCTGATATGCCTTGTCTGGACACGGGCACTCCAAAGGATGGTGTCCAGGCGTACCAATGAGCTGCACCTGAGCGAGATGCGTTATCGAAGCATATCCGAGGATATGCCCGTACTGATCTGCCGTTTTCTGCCCGGCGGTGAATTGACCTATGTCAATGAGGCGTATAGCAGATATTTCGGCAAGACAGCTGAAACGCTGTTAGGCTCCTCTTTTTTGTCACTCATACCCGGAGAAGACCACGAACAGGTTAAGGACAATTTATCCTCCCTGACGGCCGAATCTCCGGCCCAGTCCCACGAGCACAAAGTGTTTACTCCGGATGGCGAAATCCGCTGGCAGCGATGGACCAACCGAGCCCTGTTTGACGCCGGGGGAAAGGTCGTGGCGTTTCAGTCCATTGGCGAGGACATCACCGAATGGAAGCGGGCTATGGAACGACTCTCCTATGTCATCCAGGGCACCAATGTGGGCACATGGGAATGGAACGTGCAAACCGGCGAGACAATATTCAACGAGCGCTGGGCCGATATTATCGGCTACACCCTGGATGAAATATCGCCCGTATCCATCGATACGTGGATGAAGTTCTGTCACCCCGACGACCTGAAAGAATCCAACCGGTTGCTGCAGGCGTGTTTCGACGGCCGGACCGAGTATTATGAATGTGAATCCCGGATTCGCCATAAAAGCGGCGAGTGGATATGGATACTTGACCGTGGAAAAATCATCACCTGGACCCAGGACGGCAAACCCGAATGGATGTACGGCACACGCCAGGATACCACCGGGCGTAAGCAGGCCGAGGCCCGTCTCAGAGCGAACGAGGCAAAGCTGCGTCTTATGATCGAACAATCTCCCCTAGGTGTCTGCATAAATGAGCTGGATGGCACGTTTATCTCAGCAAATCCAGCATATGAAACACTCACAGGGTACACAGAAGAAGAGCTTAAAAAACTCACCTTCTTTGATATGATGCATCCCGATGACCGGCCCGAAAACAGGCGTCTTTTCCATGGTATGACCTTTAAAGAGACGGCCAGTTTCCCTATGGAGAAAAGGTATATCCGCAAGGATGGCTCTGAGATCTTTGTAATCATTCATGCCGGACCGATTTGTGATCCTTCGGAGTCACCTCTGTTTGGGCTGGCGCTTGTTGAAGACATCACAGAGCGGAACAAGGCAAAGGAAGAGCGTGAAAAACTTCGGGAACAGCTATCCCAGGCCCAGAAGATGGAAGCTGTCGGGCGCCTGGCAGGCGGTGTGGCCCACGATTTCAACAACATGCTGACCATTATTCTCGGCAACACGGAGATGGCCATGGAATACGTAGATCCTGGGCAACCCGTTCATGCGGATCTCAAAGAGATCAAAAAAGCGGCCGAGCGCTCCACCGACCTGGTCCGGCAACTGCTGGCCTTTGCCCGTAAACAGACGGTCTCGCCCAAAGTACTCGACCTGAACACAACCGTGGCGGGCATGCTCAAAATGCTGGAGCGGCTCATCGGCGAGGACATTGATCTGGCCTGGGTGCCGGGGCATGGGGTGTGGCCGGTCAAGATCGACCCCGGCCAGATCGACCAGATCCTGGCCAACCTGTGTGTCAATGCCCGGGACGCCATTGCAGGCGTGGGCAAGATGACCATTGAAACGGGCAACACGACATTTGATGATGCCTACTGCGCCGTTCACGCGGGTTTTATGCCCGGGGAATATGCGATGCTGGCCGTGAGCGACAACGGTTGCGGTATGGATGCCCAAACCCTGGACAATGTCTTTGAACCCTTTTTCACCACCAAAACCCAGGACAAAGGCACCGGCCTGGGCCTGTCCACAGTATATGGCGTGGTCAGGCAAAATCAGGGCTTCATTAACGTCTACAGTGAACCGGATCAGGGAACGACTTTCAGAATATATCTGCCGCACCACCGGGACAAGGCAGACCCATTGCCGGCCCCAAGGCCGCAGATACCGGCCGGGGGTGGCCATGAAACCATCCTGCTGGTGGAAGACGAGCCCTCGATCCTGAAAATGACCACCAGGATGCTCAAGAGAAAGGGGTATACCTTGATCGCAGCCGGCACCCCGGGCCAGGCCATTGAACTTGCCCATACACACAAGGGAGAGATCCACCTGCTCATGACCGATGTGGTTATGCCCGAAATGAACGGCCGGGACCTGGCCGAAAACATTTATAATCACTATCCCAATCTCAAGTGTCTGTTCATGTCAGGATACACGGCCAACGTGATCGCGCACCACGGCGTCTTGGACGAGGGCGTCAACTTCATCCAGAAACCGTTCTCAATGGGTGACCTGTTTGTCAAAGTGCGGGAGGTGCTGGAGAAAAAATAAGTGTACAAAAATAGTCCATGAAAAATGAAAAATAAAATCATTCAAATGAATCTCAACGTTGCATGCATACAAGGAGTTCCATGAGATATAAACATATATTCGGCCCGGTCCCTTCAAGGCGCCTTGGGCTCTCCCTGGGTGTGGATCTTGTCTGTCACAAAACCTGTACCCTGGATTGTATTTACTGCGAGTGCGGACCGACCACCAACCTGACCCATGAGCGAAGGGAATATGTTCCCTTTGATGAAGTCAAAGCAGAACTTGCCCATTACTTTAAAAATCATCCTGACCCGGACTATGTGACATTTTCAGGTTCGGGAGAGCCCACCTTAAGTCCGGATATCGGCAGGGTTATTGCGTTTATCAAAGAAAAAAAAGCAAAGATCCGGGTAGCTGTACTGACCAATGCCACCTTGCTGTCCGACCCCGCCGTCAGAAAGGATCTTAGCAGGGCCGATCTGGTCATGCCGTCCCTGGATGCCGTGACGCCCGGGACCTTTAAAAAGATCAACCGGCCAGCCGGACAGATTGATATCCATAACGTGATTGACGGACTCAACGCGTTTGCGGACTCTTTCCAGGGAGAACTGTGGCTGGAGGTGTTTATCCTGCCCGGGATCAACGATGCCAAAACAGAACTTGAAACCCTGGGAAAAATCATCCGGGACATCAACCCTGCCCGGGTTCAACTCAATACCCTGGACCGGCCCGGGGCTGTAACAGGGCTTAAACCCGCTTCGAAACAGGACCTGGACCGGGTGGCCCGGATTATTGATGCGGCCAATATGGAGATCATTGCCCGTGTAAAGGATCTGGCATCAGGTGATCATATCAGCGACGACAAGATGGAAGCCATGGTCATGGAAACCATTCACCGCCGCCCCTGCACCGTGGATGACCTGGCTGGGGCCTTGAACCTTGAAAAAGAAAAACTTGAAATTTTGATAAAACAGCTGATCCTGGAGAATAAAGTTGAATCTGTCCTTCAGGAGCGGGGCATGTTTTACCAGACCATAAAAGATCCCCGGGGTTAAAGCCGCTCGGGCGGGAAAGCCACAACCTGTTCAATATCCGGGGCATCGCAGAACAGCATGGCAAGACGGTCCATGCCAAGGGCAATGCCGGCAGCGGGCGGCATCAAGGCAAGGTCGGATAAGAACTTTTCAGGCACCGGCAGTTTTGTCTTACCCTGGCTGGTGCGCAGGTCATTTTCCGTTTCAAACCGTTTTCTCTGGAGTTCAGGGTCGGTCAGCTCCGTGAATCCGTTGGCCAGTTCAATGCCTGCGACATACAGTTCAAACCGTTGGGCCGTATCCGGTTTTCCAGGATGGGCCGCAGAAAGACTGGCCATGGATATGGGATAATCATAGAGGAAGCAGGGACGGGATATGCCCAGATGGGGTTCAATATCAAAACTGATAATCTCATCAAAGCGCCCGGTATCCAGGGCCTGGTTCAAAGAGACACTGGAAAATCGCTCAAACGCCCGGGCAACCGAAACCCGCTCAAAGGCACCTGCCAGGTCCAGGGATGCGCCCTGGTAGACCAGGCGTCCCGGTGTGCCCACGCCTTGTGCAATATGGCGCAAAAGCCCCTGGCACTGATCCATGAGATCTTCATATGTCCTATGGGCCGCATACCACTCAAGAAGTGTCAGTTCAGGTAAATGGCGCTGACCGCGTTCACCCTGGCGAAAGCATTTGCAGATCTGAAAGATTTTGTCTGCGCCCCGGGCCAGAAGCCGTTTCATGCACAGTTCCGGTGAGGCCTGAAGATATGCGCCCTGGGATCTCACCGGGTCAATATGGGCTTCGGGAATGATTGATGGGCACCGAAGCGGGGTTTCCACCTCGAAAAAGTCCATGGAATGGAAAAAATCCCTTGTCAATTCGCTGACAAGGGATCTTTTTTTTAAATTTTCCAACCATTGGAAATGTGTCATCTTTTTGTGATTCGGGGGCAGGATCTATTGTTTGATCTCATACAAATCCGTTGTCCGGTCCTGGAGATAGATGCGCTGGTACCTGGTCTTATCTGCCTGTTCATAAAATTCATAACCCTGCTCCCGGCACGCCTTGCAGGCATTGATGGGAATATGAACACCCAGAACATGATGACCTGGCACGGCCTTGGAATCCACCTCAAAACTGCCGCCGCAATCCCTGCAGACCCGGATTTTTTCTTTCTGGCGGTCAAAAATATTATCTGTGTCATAAAAGACTTCCCGGTGGCGGATGATAATCTGCCCGGGTTCGCCGGCGGCTTCTCTCATTTCATACCGCTGACCCCAGTAGGTCATGATCTGGTCGCAGACCTTTTTAATTTTATCCGTAACACTCACCGACTGCTTGAGCTTTTCCGGATTATAATCCGGTTCCACCACGCCGGAATAATCAATACCTGCCATGGCAAGGATAATACCCAGGTTGACATAAGGCAGGGCACCTTCAATGGCGTATCCCCCTTCAAGGACCGCAATGTCCGGCTTAAGCATGGCGGTCAGACGCGCATACCCCTGGGCCGAAAAATTCATATTGGTCAAGGGGTCAGTGTAGTGGTTGTCCTGGCCGGCGGAATTCACCACAAGATCAGGCTTGAATGCCTCAAGTACCGGCAGCACACAATTTTCAATAACATAGAGATACCCTTTGGTGGAAGTCCCCGGGGGAAGCGGGATATTCAAATTGGAGCCCTTGGCATTTGGACCGCCCAGTTCACCGGGAAAGCCTGTGCCCGGATACAGGGTCCGTCCGTCCTGGTGCAGCGAGATAAACAGCACATCAGGATCATGCCAGAAAATATCATTGGTGCCGTCTCCGTGGTGGCAGTCGGTATCAATGATGGCAATACGTTTGACCCCGAACTGGGAACGGATATATTCCACCATGACCGCTTCGACATTGATATGACAGAATCCCCGGCCTCCGTGGGTCACCCGCATGGCATGATGTCCCGGAGGTCTGACTAGGGCAAAGCCGTTTTTGACCTCTTTTAACATAACGGCATTGGCAATGGCCTTGGCACCGCCTGCAGATATCAGATGATGGGATTCGGTTGTAACGGTATGTTCATCAGGCACACAGAAATGGGCCCGTTGTAAATCTTTGGGCGTCACAATTTCAGGTTTGTACTCTATGATTCCGGGTATATCAAAAACCCCTTCTTCGGAAACCTGGTCCTGGGTATACAGAAGCCGCTCTTCCCTTTCCGGATGGGTGGAGTCAATGGCCCAGTCAAATGCAGGAAAAAAGACCAGCCCGGTTTTATGAGATGCGTTTAACATGGTATCCCCTTTAATTTCCTTGCGCCTGCTGGTTAAGCATTGATTCATACCCATGTATCAGGCCGGGTTTAAGCTGAATTTTAGTCCGGAGAATTTTTCCCCTGGGAGAAAAATTGCGCACAATATTAAATTCCTGGAATTCCACCACTTCCACTTCGTTGAGATTGTCAGGATCAGCCCCTGCATTTTCCGCCTTGTCCTTAAGCAGGCTGTAAGCGGTCTCCTCCAGATCTTCCCGGGAAAAGGATTTGGAAACAGGCTCGGCAAAATCCTCTTCATGGGCGGTTACCACGCCCTGCTCTGTGTCTGCATTCACCGTGACCTCACAGGTGGTCCTGGCAAGGGCCGCGCCAATGGCATTTGCCACTGAAGCATAGGGAACCGCAATGGTTTCAAGCTGATACATATCCTGGATCTTCTCGGCGAAAAATCTGGCCGGCCCGCCCATGAGAAGAATCGTGTCCGGGCTGAACTTGTACCCTTCAAGAAAATCATGGACCGTATAAACGGGCTTGGCATTCAACGTATCGATCATCTCAAAGGTTTTTTTCAAAATAATGTTGCAGCAGATTTTAAATATATGTTCCGCAGCCTGTTTTTCTTCCATGCCCAGCTGATCTGCAATGGACTTTATACCCTGCCGGGCCCGGTCCTGGTCCCCTGCTTCCATGAGCCCTAAAACCACCAGGGCGTCCGTGGGTGTAGGCACAGGCCCGCCAAAGGCCATGGCCGGCCCTATACGGTCCGGTCCCACCATAAGCTCGCTTTTTTCATTGACCCTTAGGGCCGAGTCGCCGCCAATGCCTTTGGAATCGGTTCGCAGGGACCGAATCAGACTTCTGTATCCCCCGCGCTGGATGCCCACGGGCTCAAGCAATGGGGTTTTATCCACCAGGAATGCAATATCCGTGGTGGTGCCGCCGATATCAAGGACAACGGCATCCTGGCCTTCGGGGGCATAGGGAATCGCCCCCATGATGCTGGCTGCAGGTCCTGATAAAACCGTCTGGGCCGGAAACGCCATTGAGGCGCCCAATGTCATGGTCCCGCCGTCAGCCTTTAGAATCTGAATGGGTACGGTAAGCCCCATTTCCTCAAGGGATTGCTCAACGGCCTGGAAAAAATCTTTGTGCAGGGGATATACGGCCGCGTTCATGTGGGTGGTGGCAATGCGCCGGGGAAAATTGAGATTGCCGGAAACATGGTGACCCAGAAAAATCTGTTTAAACTGTTTGTTTAATATCCGCTTGATCAAAATTTCATGGGAAGGATTTCGGACACAGAATTTACTGACAACTCCCACATACTCAATGCCGGCCTTTTTGAGCGTTTCACCCACAGCCTTAATTTCCATCTCATTGATCGGCTCTATTTCCCGGCCGCGGTGGTTGATGGAGCCGCCCACGGCATAATAGTGATCCCCGGTTCTGAAACTTTGAGGATCTATTCCCGGTCCGGCCGAAACAATCATGCCCACAGGTGTTACGGTCTGCTGGACAATGGCGTTGGTGGTCAGGGTGGTGGAGATGACAACCCGCTCAATACGTCCCGGATCAACGTTTTCAAGAATCAAAGTAAAACCTGAAAGAACGCTTTTAAATAAATTGTCCGGCTGGGTGGGCACTTTTACATGTTTTTGAACACCCTTTCTGCTCAGAAAAACAACGTCTGTGTGTGTGCCTCCGACATCTAGTCCTAAAATCATGGCGTCTTCCTTGGCATAACGATTTTCGCCGAAATATACGGTATTCGGAAAGCTTGTCAGAAATCGATTAGCTTGTCAATGAAGTTTTAGCCCCTTGAAATATGCAATTTTTTAATTTATCTTCCGAAAATTATGTTTATTTCTCTAAATCTTTTTTAATTAACAGGACTCGTTATGGCCGTTGTCAAATGGAAAAAACAAGATACTGTGGCAATCGTTTCGATGTGTAATGCTGCCAACCGGATGAACAAAATTTTTGCACAGGATTTGACCCTGTGTCTTGATCAGGTAGAAGCAGATACCCAGGTGAAAGCCATGATCCTTACCGCCACGGATGAAAAAAACTTTTCCCAGGGTGTTGATGTGGAATGGATCGGTGAAAGATTGGCTGCCAAACAAAGACAGGATGTCATTGACTTCATGTATGGAATGAACGATGTGTTCAAGCGCCTGCTGCTTTTCCCCCTGCCTGTGATTGCTGCCATCAACGGCCATGCCTTTGGCAACGGTGCCATTTTAAGCTGTGCCTGCGATTTCAGGTTCATGAGAAAAGATAAAGGATTTTTTTGTTTTCCTGAAGTGGATGTCCGCATTCCCCTTCTGCCCGGCATGGTCGCTTTGGTACGCAAGGCTGTACCCGAATACATGTTCAATCATATGCTGCTGTCCGGCCGGCGTATGACCGCAGGGGATCTTGGGACGTCCAATGTGCTTGTCAAAGCCTGTGAAAACCAGGAAGAACTGATGACGGACGCCATGGCATTTGCCGCAGGGTTTGACAAAAAGCGCGGTATTTTCCGGGAACTGAAAAAAAGAATTCACCGGGAACTGATTCAAATCATGGATGAACAGGACCCTGAATTTATTGATACGCTGAACCTGTTTGCCACCGAATGATATAATCAGATTTAGACCTGGTCCAGGCTTAGATCTGGTCCTTTAAAAACTGAATAAATTTTTCACATATGGGGGACCGGGTTCTCTTCCGGGACAGGGTCAGATAAAAATTTCTGGACAGGTCAAGGTCTTCAACACTCAGGGCATGCAGCCGCCCCTTGGCCAGTTCCTCAGTCACGGCAATGGTGGAGAGAATCGAGATGCCCACATTGTTGAGAATGCCCTGAATGACAGAAACACAATTGCCCATGGTCACGGCAGGCGCCAACCGGGATACGTCAACCCTGGCCTTTTCCATGCTGGCGATAACGGTTTTCCAGGTACCTGACCCCTGTTCTCTGGCAATGAGCGGCTGGGACAGCACTGCCTTGCAGGTCACACTTGTCCTGTGTGCCCATTCATGACCGGCGGGCACGACCAGTTTCATTTCATCTTCAACCAGTTTCTCCTGGACAATATCGGGATCACTGGTCCTTGCCCCTACCACGCCCAGTTCCAGTTCACCGTCTTTGACCGCCCGGGTGATCTGGCCGGTATCCCCGACCGTCATAAAGATGGATACATCCGGAAAAGCGGTTTTAAATGCCCCGATCATTTTGGGGAGGATATACCCGGCGGGAATGGTTGATCCGCCGATGAGCAGCTGTCCTTTGGTATGCCCTAAAAAATCCAGCATGGCGGACTGGGTTTCCTGTTTCAGCGCCAGCATCTGTTTGGCATAGCCATACAGGATCGCACCGGCCCGGGTGGGTTCGGTCACCTTGCCCAGCCTGTCCAGCAGGCGGCATTGGAAATGCGTCTCCAGTTCCTTGATATGGGTGGACACTGTGGGCTGAGATAAATGAATCAGTTCTGACGCTCTGGAAAAACTTTTCTGCTCAACCACGGAAACAAAAATATGAAGCTGCCACAAGTCCACGTTTATATATCCTTAAATAGGTATCAGGTCACTGTCCGGGCAAATTTCTCCTTCACCCTGCGTTCCACGGTTTCGGGAACCATATCCGAGATGTCTCCGCCAAACCGGGCCACCTCCTTAATGATGGACGATGAGGTAAAAATCCAGCGCAATCCGGTCATAAGAAAAACCGACTGGACATCCCTGTTGAGCTTTCTGTTCATCAGCGCCATCTGAAATTCATTGTCAAAATCAGAGAGCGCCCGCATGCCCCGGATAATGGCCACCGCCTTTTTCATTCTGGCATATTCAACAAGAAGCCCATCAAAGGTCTCCACCTCAATCCTTGCAGAGTCCACCTCCACCAACGGGTCCTGGAAACATTCCCCGATTATGGAGATACGCTCCTCCGGAGAGAACAACGGTTTTTTTTTAGACGGATTGTGCAACACCCCCACGATCACATGGTCAAAAATTTCCTGGGCCCGTCTGATGACATCAAGATGTCCGTTTGTCAGGGGGTCAAAGGAACCGGGGTAGATGGCAATTTTCCGTTCTGGGGCAGTCATACGTATCCTTGTCGTCTGTGGCGGATTTCCGCCAAAATGTAAGAGTTGTCCTTGAGTATTTTTTTTCCAGGTATTTGTCAAGGCTGTTTAGGGGATTGTTAAGGGTTTCTTTGGCAGACTGTTCCACAATGAGAATTGCCCCGGGTGCAAGGAGTTCTGAAAATCCAGGTTTTCCAAGCACCTGTCCGGGATACCCTTTATTGTACGGGGGATCCATGAAAATCAGATCAAAGGGTTGATGGAATACCGGCAAAGACGCGTTAACCAGGTCATGGCAGATAATCCGGGCCTGATCCGCCATCCGGCACAATTCAATGTTCTGTTTGATCACATCGCAGGAAGACCGGGCCGCATCCACAAACACGGCGGATTCCGCCCCACGGCTCAAGGCCTCAAGCCCCAAGGCGCCGGTACCGGCAAACATGTCCAGCACCCTTTTTGCCCGGATACCGGGGCCGAGGATATTGAACATCGCTTCCCTGACCCGGTCCGAGGTGGGACGGATATCCTTTCCCTGGATCTGAACCAGTTTTCTGCCACGGCAGGCACCACTGATAATACGCATCAGTTAATCCGCATCAGCTTTTAGATATTCTTTTTTTGACAAAATTCAGGCTTGTTCCCATATGTTTGGCAGCGGCCTGGAGATCCCCGTTCATCCGATCCACCCTGGAACGGATAAATTCCGTTTCAAAGGCTGCTTTTGCCTGGTCCAGTTTTTCCATGATAAAAATCCGGGTAAGCACGTCATCTGTTTCGGGCAAGGTTTCAATTCCAGGTTTGTAGGGCCCGGGGTTGTAGGGCCCGGGGTTGTAGGGCCCGGGGATATCATTTTTCCCGATAACCTGACTTTCCACCATAATGGATAAGCGCTCCATCAAATTTTTAAGTTCCCTGACATTTCCCTTCCAATGCCATTGTTTTAAAATCTCAAGGGCCTCCGCGGACAGCGTTTTCCTGGGCGCAGATGATCTTTCAGCCAATTGACTTAAGAAAAAATCCACCAGTATGGGGATGTCTTCGATTCTTTCCCTTAGGGCCGGCACATGAATCGGTATGACATTGAGCCTGAAAAACAGGTCTTCCCTGAACCGGCCTTGTTTGATTTCCGCTTCAAGATCTTTGTTGGATGACGCGATCACACGCACGTCCATGTTCAGGGTACGGCTGGAACCGATACGCTGAAAGGTTTTGGATTCCAGGGCCCGCAGCATTTTGGCCTGGGTACTGGTACTCATATCTCCGATTTCATCCAGAAACAGGGTTCCGCCTGCTGCCAGTTCAAATTTGCCCCTGTTTTTTGCTGTGGCCCCTTCAAAGGCCCCTTTCTCATGGCCGAACAATTCGGGTTCCAGGTGCGCTTCGGGTATGGCCGCACAGTTGATAATGATAAATGGACCTTCGGGACGTGTACTGAACTGGTGAATGGTGCGGGCCACCATCTCCTTGCCCGTGCCATTTTCACCCGTGATCAGGATTGAGGTATCTGTGGGTGCTGCGGCCATAATTTCGCCGTAAAGTTTCCGGACTGCCGGGCTTGTGCCGGTAATGGAATTTTTTTCAATGGCTTTCTTGCGGAGGTACCGGTTCTCTTCCTCAAGTTTTCTGAAATTCAGGGCATTGTTGATGGTGAGTATGACCTTGTCAATGGATAACGGTTTTTCCAGGAAATCAAAGGCACCGGATTTGGTGGCATCCACGGCAGATTCAATGGAGCCGTGGCCTGTGATCATGACCACCGGCAGGCTGGGGTGATGCTGTTTGATCTCTTTGAGGGTGTCAATGCCGTCCATGCCCGGCATCCAGATGTCCAGCAGCACAATGTCCGGGGAATGGGAGTCAATTTTTTTAAGGGCTTCATATCCGTTGAATGCATGCATGACTTCGAATCCGTCATCGGAAAGAATACCTTCCAGGGAATCAATAATGGTGGATTCGTCATCAACAATCAGGACTGCCGGGTACATATTAAATCCTTTCTATATTTTAATGTTTGCCATCAAAGCCCTTCGGCAGGCAGTTCAATGATAAACTTGGCGCCCCGGGGCTGATTGTCCTGGACCCGGATCACGCCGTTGTGGTCTGAAATAATGGAGTTTACAATGGCAAGCCCAAGTCCCATGCCCGTTTTCTTGGTGGAGAAATAGGGTTCAAACAGCTTGGTCTTTTCCTTGTCTGAAATACCCTTTCCATTGTCTGCGATTTCAATGCGGACGATTTTAAGAATGGGGTCATAGGAGAGGTCAATCTCAATGGAGCCTTTTTTGTTCATGGCATAAACCGCATTGTCAATAAGATTGATAAAGGCCTGCTTCATGTGCTGATGATCCAGCTTCAAGGTGGGGATATTGTCCTTGAACCGGGTCTGGATGTCCACCTGTTCCAGCCCTTCCTTATACAGGGCAACGCTTTCAAGAATAATATTTTCAATGCGGGCCGAAACAAAATTAGTATCCGGAAATTTGGCAAAGGCGGCAAACTGGTTCACCAGGTTCCGGATCAGGTCAACATGCTCCACAATGGTGTCGGCACACCTGCTGAAGACCTCATCATCAATGGTTTTGCCGTATTTTCGTTTAAGGCGCTGGGCAGACAGCTTAATGGGGGTTAACGGATTTTTCACCTCATGGGCAATGCGGCGGGCCACCTCCCGCCAGGCCACTATGCGCTGGGCCCTTTCAAGTTCCGTCACATCATCAAATACCAGTACAGCCCCCAGATTCTGGCCGGTATCGTCCTTGAGCGTGGTACAATTCAATGAAAAATGCTTGGGGACCCCGGCCACAGTGGCGGAGACAGGAATCTTGAAATGGGTACCCCCCTGCTCTGCCTGTTCAAATATCTTGCTGGCCAAAGCCAGGTATTCTTCTGTGAGGACTTTTTTAAGATTTTTATTAAGGATATCATGGCTGTTAAGATCCAGCATGGACTCGGCAGCCTTGTTCATGGTGGTGATCGTCCCCTCATTGTCAATGGAGACAACACCGGCAGAAATATTTTTTAAAACAATCTCAATGTACTGGCGGCTTTTTTCCAGTTCAACATTCTGCTGTTTGAGCATGCTTTCGGACAGGGCGATCTGCCGGCGGCCCTCGGCGAGCTGACGGGTCATGGAGTTGAAACTTTCAATCAGGGTACCGATCTCATCATCGGTCTTGAACTCGATCTGGTATTCCATGTCACCGTCTATGATCCGCTGGGTGCCCTCGGCAAATTTCATAATGGGAATGGTAATGGACTTGGCAATATGGAAGCCAAACCACACCGCACAGAAAACAACAAGAAGCGCCACAATGGACAAGGCAATGTAGTAGGAAATCTGGGCCGGTCTCTTTGTCAGTTTGAGCTGGTGGTACTCTTCCACGCCTTTGAGAATGGATTTTAAATTCTCAGACAGATCCGGGGTCATCAGGGTGGTGATCACAATAAATCCGGCAGCCTTGTCCGGTGCCACCTCAAAGGGGATGGTGCATACGGTGCGTAAAAACTCCCCCTGGTCCATGGTCTGGTAAACGGCGTGGCTGGTACTGCCATCCGGGATGCTCCTTAATTCCGTGGTGGTCAGCAGCCCAAAATGCATGTTTTCCAGTTCGCTGGCTAAAGAGAGGCTTACCCGCTGGGCATCTGGGGTGTAGACCTCTACGGCGTGGCGGTTAAAGGCCCGCTGGATCACCTGGGTATACCGGGTGAGTTTTTCCTGGTTTTCAGGCTTGAGCAGATCCCGGGAATGAATCTGAAACGCCCCTCTTTTGGCAAAAAAGGCATTTTTTTCTTCAATATAATCATACAGGGTCTGTCCCACCGCCAGAGAGGCGTCCAGGGTCTGCTCCACAGGGGCATTGAACCAGAAGGCAATGGAGGTGGAGATAAACTGGATGGAAAAAAAGAAAAGCACGGTGGTGGGCAAAAGGGCCAGCACAACAAAAGCAATGGTCAGGCGGGTTTTTATTTTGGAACCCAGGATGCTATTTTTTCTCTCATAGTAGAGTTTGGCAAGATTCCTGAAAACCAGCAGCAGAAGGGTAAGCAGCAAAAGCAGGTTGATGTTTATCAAAATGAACATCAGCACGGTGGATGACAGGGGCAACCCCGTATCAAACGGCGCGATGCGGGTTTCAAGCACCGTCAGAACCCCCACGGCCAGAATAAGGCATAAAATGGCAACGCCTTCTCTTTTCCGGCCGGAACGTTTTCGTCCTGTATTCTGGGGTATCTGGGTCATAGAGGCCTTTTATAAGAAACTAGAGACAAGAAACAGTAAACAAGAGGGTGAAGTGCCTGGGGCGCCCCTTTTAGCCTGCATTGTTGGTGTCTTTAGTTGCATTGTTTGTTGTGGGCACGATTAATGGACGTTCAAGGCGGCCCATGGCTGTTAATAGGTAAAATTAATCACATACCAGTCTGTTTCAAAATCCCAGTAAGAGACAAAGAAAAAAACATAGTGCAGCCACAGGGGCAACGTGACTTTTTCAAGTTCAGCCTTGATCCGGATCTGGTACTTGTCCCCTTTTACCAGCTGGTTAAGGGGCACCACCTTCAGGTTATCAATTTCGGTCATCCAGGTCTTTGCCGCATCAAAGGATTTTGTGATCAGCGGCGGGTCATCCTTCCACTTGCAGACAACCGCATATTCCTGTTTCATGGAGTTGTATTTTATTGTTGCACCGGTTCTGATATCAATGATCTTCTTGTCAAACAGGCTGTTTGACGTTTTGTACAAGGTTACATAGAAGGTAAACGAGGTGGAAATGCCATTCTCAATGGCCTGGGTGTTTTTTTCATTAAAGGCATTTTCCACCTTGAAATAAGCAAGCAGATCATCCCGGGTATTGGCCAGTTTGATATGGGAGAGACGCGCATCGTCATGGGCAAGGGCGATTACCGGGGCAATAAAAAGAATGCCCGTGATAAAAAAAACAACAGCACATAAAAATCTTGTCCCCGCACCTTTAATCATCATTTAATTATCATTGGCATTGAGTTCTGATCAGCGCTTTGCCGGGCCTGTTTCCCAGGCCTGCTTTTCATCAAGAAATTTTTTTATAAACAGGTGGTTCAGGTGATGCCCGGATTTATGGGTGATGATATGCCCTTGAATAGGCATTCCCAGAAGAGAAAAATCCCCAAGGCAGTCCAGCAGTTTGTGCCGGACAAATTCATCCGGATACCGCAGCCCCCCCTTATTCAAAATTTTATTTTGGTCAATCACAATGGCATTGTTAAGGCTTCCGCCCCTGCCAAGGCTGAATTTTTTCAACAGTTCAAGATCTTTCACAAACCCAAAGGTCCGGGCCCCGCAGATCTCCTGCTCAAAGTTATTTTCCGCCCTGTCATAGACAATTTTCTGCAGGCCGATAAGCGGATGGTCAAATTCAATGGTGCAGGAAATTTTGAAACAGGATTCCGGTTCCACCCGGACCCATTTATCTCCCTGGGTGATTTCTATGGGTTTGTTCACGATAAAAAGGTGTCTGGGTTTCTCTTGCTCCACCAGGCCCACGGCGGTTATCGCCCGGGTAAACTCCCTGGCTGACCCGTCCATGATGGGGATCTCATAATCGTCCACCTCCACCAGGGCATTGTCAATGCCAAGGCCTGCAAAACTTGCCATCAAATGTTCAATGGTGGAAACAATGGCGCCATTGCCTCCGATAACCGTGGCAAGGCTGGTATCCACCACCAGTTTGAAAAGGGCAGGAATATCAGGGGTACCGGGAAGATCAAGGCGCCGGAATTTAATGCCGTGGTTCTCCTCGGCCGGCCGGATGGTCAGGTTTATCTTCTTACCCGAATGGACACCTGTCCCCGAAAGGTTCACCTTTCCGGCGATGGTTTGCTGATTATAAAAACGGTTCATTGTCTATTCCAAAGTGTCTGACTACTACCTATAAAACGTGGTATATATAGCTGATTTAAAAATACAAAGCAAAACAAATGAGAAAAATATTATGATCGCAAAAATGAATTCCTGCGCAGTAAACGGATTTGAGGCCATTGTTGTGGATGTTGAAGTGGACATCACACTGGGGTTGCCGGTATTCAACATGGTGGGACTGGCTGAGGCCGCTGTCCGGGAAAGCCGGGACAGGGTCCGGTCTGCCCTGCAGAATGCCGGATATGCCTTTCCCATGGACAGGGTGGTGGTGAACCTTGCGCCTGCGGATTTTAAAAAAGAGGGTACAGGCCTGGACCTTCCCGTGGCTTTGGGGATTCTTTGTGCCCAGGGTTTATTCCAGGCATCTGCCGCCGCATCCTGGCTGTTTGCCGGGGAACTGTCCCTGGACGGGCACCTGCGGCCGGTCAAGGCTGCACTGCCCTTTGCCCTGGCCGCCCGGGACAATGGATTTAAAGGCATTATCCTGCCCAAAGAAAATGGTGCGCAAGCAGCGCTTGTCAAAGATATTGAGGTACTGGCCCCGGGCCATATCGCCCAGGTGGTGGATTTTCTGGCAGGAAAGGCAACTCTTTCGCCCCTGGAACCGGACCTGTCCATGCTTCTTGAGAGCGATGAAACCGAACGGGAAAACGATTTCTCCCATGTCCGGGGCCAGACCCATGTAAAACGGGCCATGGAAGTGGCGGCAGCAGGCCATCATCATATCCTGCTCAACGGTCCGGCAGGATCCGGGAAAAGCCTGATGGCCAAATGCCTGTCCGGGATCATGCCGGAACCATCCTTTGAAGAGGCCATGGAAATCGCCCGGGTCTATTCGGTGGCCGGGGTGGCCCGGGAACCGGGTCAACCCCTGGGCGCACGGCCTTTCAGGTCCCCCCACCATTCCATTTCCGATGCCGGGCTTGTGGGCGGCGGCACCGTGCCCAAACCCGGGGAAATCACGCTGTCCCATAACGGCGTACTGTTTCTGGATGAGTTACCCGAATTCAGGCGCAGTGTGCTGGAGGTTCTGCGCCAGCCTATAGAGGAGGGCGTCATCACCCTGGCCCGGGCCAATGCCAAGGCCACCTATCCATGCCGGTTTATGCTGGCAGGCGCCATGAATCCCTGCCCCTGCGGCAATCTCACCAATCCGGACAGGGAATGCACCTGCACCCCGGCAAAAATTGAGCAGTACAAAAACAAAATCTCAGGCCCGCTCATGGACAGGATGGACATTCTTGTGGAGGTTCCCCGGCTGTCATTTAAGGAAATGACGGCAGACGGGCTTGGTGAGTCTTCCAAATCCATCCGGAAACGGGTGGAAAAGGCCCGGAACATCCAGGCCCTTCGGTTTAAAAAAGCCGGGACAACCTGTTTTTCCAATGCAGACATGGGTCCCAAATTATTACAGCAGTTCTGTCCGCTTAATGCCCAAAGCCGCCGGGTGGTTGAACAGGCCATGAAACAGTTTAACCTGTCCGGCCGGGCCTATGCCTCCATATTAAAACTTGCCAGGACCATCGCTGATCTGGCAGATGCACCCGATATACGCAAACCCCATGTTCTTGAGGCGATTCAGTACAAACGCCTGGACCAGGCCCGGGACGACGTTAGCTGATGCGATTCCCCACAGGGCAATCGCATTCAACTTGTCTGCCGTTTCATATCAATTTCGAATGGCTCATAGGGATTGAATTATTGCATTGTCCGGCCAGGGGTGTTTATCTCCAATATAATTGAATTTAAAAATTATTATCCAGATCCGTGTAACCGTCAAAATTTCATGTTATCCCGTTAGATACGTGGACATGAAGAATAAACTGAAACCACTGATCAACTTGTTCACATTGGACAAGCCAGTGAGTTAAACATTATGTGCCTTAAGGTTGATGCGTCACCTTGATTCGTATAAGATAGAGCTGTCTGAAACAAGGAGAAAATAACAATGACTACGATTACCCTCGATATTGACGAATCAAAAGCGGCTATGCTTCAAGAAAAAGCCCAGAAATATGGATTAGCATTAGATCAATTTGTCAAAATGTCAATTGAAGACATTATAGCTTTTCCTGACTCTAAGTTTGAAGCTGCAATGAAAAAAGTTCTTATTAAAAATGCTGAACTATACAATCGTCTGGCATAATGCGCTTTCTTACACTTATTGAAACATTGAATTTGCATGAAGCTGTAATAAAATCTTCAGGTGGCACAATGGGGATACGTGATATTGGCGCATTAGATTCGGCTATAGCCCAACCTCGGATGACTTTTAATGAGACAGAACTTTATCCTGATATCGCTTCAAAGGCTACTGCGCTGTGCTTTTCAATTGTCATGAACCACCCTTTTGTTGATGGCAATAAGAGAGTCGGACATGCCGCAATGGCAATTTTTTTAGAACTGAATGGTTTCAAAATTGTAGCTGATGTGGATGAACAAGAGGAGCTGATGATTAATTTAGCCGCTGGTAAGGCGACCCGCCAGCAACTAAAAGATTGGGTAGATGAACACATAACGAATAAGGTTAGATTGTGAGAGCGGAGCGAACCACAATCTGAACCGTTTGTTCAGAAAGCATGAACGGACCGGTCGACCGTTGGGAAAAACAACTTTTGTAAAACAATTGGAGACTATTTTAGACAGACGTCTCAGGCCGAAAAAGGCTGGTCGAAAGAAAAATAGGTAAGGTGTCCCCGGATTTTGCCGGATTTTGCGGATTTTAACGCACATGGAAGCGGTTGACTCAAACGCCTTGAGCCTTGGATTTAAAATCGGTTATGGGTTGTGATGGCTGCAATGCCCCTGTTTTTCCCTTACACATTTAATTGCGGCCTCAAGCTGATCCCGTCGGGGGGATGGGGTCCGGCAGGTATTTAAAACGTAATAGGCGGTCTGCAGCACTTGGGAGATACGGGGTTTTTGGGGCAGGGTATGAATATCCAGATATTTATCCAGCGTTTGGGTCCGCCGCCATCCATTGTGGTCGGAATAGACGCTCCATATTTTGGACTCCTCCGCCAGGTCCGCCTTTGTACGGCCGGTGGATTCCACCCAGTAATGAATAGTCCGGTTCATCAGATCAACAATACGTTCAGGCAGCGATGCAGGAGTCTTTTTTTGAACAATCCGGTTCCGGGCAGGGTCTGAATCAAGACATGAATCTTTGATTAACGCTGTGGCATCATTGATATCCGAAGCGTTGAGTTTGCTAAAAATTTTTTTGAGATAATGGTCTGCCGTTTCTTGACTGATGCCCAGCCCGGCGACAATCTGCCCGGTGTCCTCTCTTTTTGATATCCGCTTTAACACATCAATTTCCTGCTCGGACAATATTTTTTTGAGAAGTTTTTTTTTGACTTGTTCCACCGTCAATATGGCTTCCCCGGAGACAACGTCGATACATGAGATATTGCCAAGGGTTTCCATATTCTGGTCCGGGGAGAGTTCAAAGAGCATCATGCTGAGCCAGACGTCGCCCCTATCAGTCAATTCAAGCGTAATGTTCTGGTAGTGGACGCGGATCATTTTATTATGGTCGTTTCGCATCCGGTATTCCGCGATCACCTTGTAATTTTTGCGCTGATCAACCGGGAGGCCGGACACGTATTCCCAAACAAAGGCGGATCCGTTTATCATGATCATGGCATCAACCGGAATCAGCCGGTTTAAGGGATAGGCCAGTTTTTCCCGGTAAACGTTTTCAGGATCGAATCCAAAGTAATTAAAAAATTTGTCGGAAAGATAGAGAAAGTCATTTTTTACATAGTCCCAGACGATGGTAATCAAATTTCCCGTTGATTCCATCTGTTCCCAAAAGGACCGCAAGCCGTCCGCTTTTGAGTAATCAGGAGCGGATGCAAAAGAGGGGTTCCCGCGTCTGTCCAGCACCAGTTCCCTGATTGCTTTTTCTACAGCCTTAGACATGCATTCCTCTCTAAAAACCCCCTCTTTATGGAAAATATTTCATAAAGAATAGGAACTTCCTTTTTGTCTGGCAAGGTATAGCAAATCATGACAAGATCATCAAGATCCTGAAATATGGCCTATTGCCTGATGCCCAATCACATCCACCTGATTGCAGTTCCTGAAACCAAGGATGGATGAAATCTGGCAATCGAGGAAGCGCACAGGCGGTATACGATAATGATCAACTTCAGGGAAGGTTGGCGCGGTCATTTATGGCAGGGGCGGTTTGCGTCATTCATCATGGAAGAAAGTTAATTATTGGCGTGTACACGGTATATTGAGTATAATCCAGTCCGTGCCGGTCTTGCAAAACGTCCTGAGAATTGAAATGGGGCAGCGCCGGAGCACATATGGATGAAATGGATGACGTTCTTGTTAAAAAAAGCCCCACTTCTCAAGATTGTCAATGCGCCCTGGGATGATTTTTTATCTTTTGATAGCAAAGCATCTGAAATTGAATTGTTCAGAAAGCATGAACGGACCGGCCGACCGTTGGGAAAAACAACTTTTGTAAAACAATTGGAGACTATTTTAGACAGACGTCTCAGGCCGAAAAAGGCTGGTCGAAAGGAAAATAGGTAAGGTGTCCCCGGATTTTATGCGAGAAAACAGGGAACAGACCCCGTTTTATTTTTTTGTCCTCCAATTGATATCGGAGTAACTCCCTATCCTTAATAGGGGATGGCATAAGATTTGCTGCTATTTATTGATAGTTACCAGTTTAACAAAATAGTGAACACCATGGTAACGCATATGTTTTCATAGTGCGGCCATAATACCCTTTGGACACAGGATCTGCCGATGAAAAAGCATGAGATTTGGGATGTACCGTTTTTAAATCAAATTCTTGACACCATGGCCGAAGGACTTTTCATCATGGATTCCAAAGGTGTGATTATCTCCTGGAACCGGTCCATGGAAAAGATCACCGGGTACACGGCACAACAAGCCATTGGCAAGACCTGCGGTCTCATTGAGTGCAGCCGCTGTTTTGGCCATAACTGCCCGGCAGATATCCGGAAATGCGGCGTGATCGAACACGGCAAAACCGAACCCAAAGAGTGCTTTATCCGCCACAGCCTGGGCCATGATGTCCCGGTCATCAAAAATGCCAGGCTGATAAAGGACGAAAATGACCGCATCCATGGCATTGTCGAGACCATCACGGATCTGACCGAACTTAAAAATGTCCGAAAGACTGCGGAAGAGGCCACCAGAAAACTTAAAAAAACCTATGAGTTGGGTAACATCATTGGAAAAAGCCCGGCCATACAGAATGTCTTTGATGCGATCCGGGCTGCGGCCAACAGCCAGGCAAGCATCCTTATCCATGGCGAAAGCGGCACGGGCAAGGAACTTGTGGCCGGGGCCATCCATTACAGCGGCACCCATGATGACAAGCCCATGGTAACGGTCAACTGTTCAGCCTTGTCGGAAACGCTTTTGGAAAGCGAGCTGTTCGGCCATGTAAAAGGGGCGTTCACAGGCGCCCACAGGGACCGGAAAGGCCGGTTTGAAGAGGCGGACCAGGGCACCATTTTTCTGGACGAGATTGGCGAACTCACCCCGTATATGCAGGTGAAACTTCTCAGGGTCCTCCAGGAGAGGGAGATCGAGAGGGTCGGAGACTCAAGAAAAATCAAAATTGATATCCGGATTATCGCAGCCACCCACCAGGATCTTTTCCGCCTGGTCCGTGAAGGAAAATTTCGTGAGGATCTGTTTTACCGGCTCAAGGTTTTCCCTGTCTATGTGCCGCCGTTGCGGGAAAGAAAGTGCGATATCCCGATGCTGGTCAACCATTTCATGGGAAAGGGGAATAAAAGGGAAGGGAAAAATATACTTAAAGTCAGCCCCGAAGCCATGAGAAAAATAATGGCGCATCCCTGGCCGGGAAACGTCCGGGAGCTGGAAAACGCCATAGAGCACGCCTTTGTCCTTTGCGAAGCAGGCCAGATCGAGTTAAAGGATCTTCCCATCGAAATCCTTGAAAAAAACAGTTTTCCGCTTCCTTCTCCAATGAACCGGTATCCGTCCCCTGAATTCTCCTATCAGAAAGTGACCCGGGAAAGCCTGATTCAACTGCTTGAACAATGCCACTGGAACAAGGCCGAAGTGGCCCGGCGCATTAATAAGAGCAGAACCTCTGTCTGGAAATACATGAAAAAATGGGATATCCCGCTGGATCCCCATGGTAACGCCCTCAATCCGTTACCTGTTAACTGAAGTAACGGTGTAGTTAATGGCACGGGTCGGGATCGAGTATACGGTCCCCAAAATTCAAAGCCGGGGGCTTGGTCCGGCCCCCGGCTTAACCCGCATCCTAGTCTGTGTGCGAATCAGCCTTGTTAATAAGTACCTTCATTGCTTCTACACCCTGCTTCTTCTTCCTCTACCTGGCGGGCATATTCGGCGATATGCGCCAACTGTTCCATAATTTGCTTTAATGACTTGATTACCGCTTCTTCGCCGTGCGCCAATGACATCCGGCGAGTGATCAGTTCTAAAAGCCTGGTATACCCCTTGATACCGCCACCCATTGACTCTGACTTTACGGATTGGATTGCAAGTTCGATAACAGTGGACACTTCGTCTTCATTCATCTGGTCGGGATAATCCGCTTTGGGATTTGTCTTTAAATCGTTCAAAAAGGCCATGATGTTGGGATAAAAATCGTCTTGCATGGATAATCCTCCTGTTCAATGGATATTAATTTACGGTGAATACGTTTTATGCACGGATAAAAAGCATATCTTTAAATATAAAACCGGCTTGCCAAGTATCAAGGGGCATAAATTTGATTCGCATAGTAACGCTCCCCATCCGTTAACCCATTAACTAAAGTAACCAAAGTAACGTCGGTACAGAACAGCCTGTGCCCCGGCTCTTGCCCACATCAGACAGCAAAAACTCTTTTAATTTCAGGGTGTTTTGACTTTTCACGATTTTCTTTTTCTCTTTTCCCCCCACTGGCACCTGCCTTGCTCTTATATGCTTTCATAGGGATCACCTTGAAATACACAAAATTTTCAACACAAAATGAAAGGAATAAAGATCATGACGGATTTAAACACAATCGAAGCTGCAAACATCGCTGACGCCCGTGGAAGTGCATGTCCCGGTCCTCTTCTTGAAGCCAAAAAAGGCATTGGCAAAGTCCAGGTGGGCCAGATCCTTGAAATTCTGTCCAATGATGAAGGAACCCGGAATGATATCCCGGCCTGGGCCGGCAAGGTTGGACACGAATATATGGGCTTTCTTGAAGCTGACGGGTTTGACAGACATTTTGTCACCCGGAACAAATAAGGCGGCGGCCATGTCTTCCAAGGCAAATAAAATATTAATCCTGGCTACGGAAACCTGCGCCTATCCGGGTGCGGATTCCGTGGGCCAGGCCCACTCCAGCTATCCGGCCAATACCTATATTCTCAGGGTCAAAGCCCCGGTGCTGTTCCCGGAATCCTTTTACATTGACTGTTTTAAAAAGGGCATCAGCGGGATCATCGTGATGTCCTGCGGGGAAGAGTGCCCCTATGAGGGGGCTTACAAGGCCCTGGCCGACCGGCTTAATTCGGTCTACCAGAAGATGAAGGCATTGAACCTGGATTTAAAGCGGCTTCGCCTGACTGCCATCTGCACCGTGTGCAACCGCGCTTTTTTAAATGAGATCAACCAGATGAACGAACTGGTCAACAAACTGGGGCCGCCCCAGCCGGCATAATGACTCCGGCGGAACAAAGAAAACTGACCCACTCATCTATCAGGAGGAACCATGCCCCCCATTCAACACTTTGACACCCTTGTGGTGGGCGCAGGAATATCCGGGCTCCAAACCGCCCTGGATCTGGGCGACCAGGGATACAAGGTCGCAGTCCTGGAAAAGGATGCGTCCATCGGCGGAAAAATGATCCGGCTATCCAAGGTCTTCCCCACCCTGGACTGCGCCAGCTGCATCACCACGCCCAAGATGTCGTCGGCAGCCCACCATGAAAACATCACCTTGTTCACCTATTGCCGTTTGTCCGATTTAAAGCAGACCCCGGCCGGTGTCTCGGCCAAAATTCGCCGGATGCCCCGGTATGTGGACTCAGACAAGTGCATTGGGTGCCGGAAATGCGAATATGTCTGCCCGGTATATGTCCCGGATGAAGAACAGGGGGGCTTCAGCGCCAAAAAGGCGATTTCCATTCCCTTTTCCAACGCCATTCCCCAGTTGCCGGTGCTGGACCCCGGGTTTTGCATGCTCTGCGGACGGTGCGAAAAGGCCTGTCCCACCCAGGCCATCGACTATCTCCAGGAACCTGAAGATTTCACTATCCAGGCCAGAACCGCAGTGCTCACCACCGGGTTTGACATGCTGCCCAAGAAGAAAAATGTGCAATTTGGAAACGGCCGGATCCCCAATGTGATTGATTCGTTGCAGATGGAACGGCTTTTGGCTCCCCATGGCCCGTATAACAGAGTTCTGCGCCCATCCGACGGCATGGAGCCCGATTCTGTGGCCTATGTCCAGTGCGCAGGTTCCCGGGACAAACAAATGGGCGTGCCCTATTGTTCGCGGGTCTGCTGCATGTATGCCATCAAGCAGGCCATGCTGCTGTCCGGTTCCCTGCCCCTGGCCGACATCACCATTTACTACATGGATATCCGGGCCTTTGGCAAAGGATATGAACAGTTCTACCAGAATGCCAAGGCCATGGGTATTGAGTTTGTAAAGGCCAAGGTGGGCCGCATTGACCAAGGAGAAAACGGGAACGTCAAGGTGCGGTACGAACGCCAGGACGGCGCAGGCATTGATACGGCCAGCCACGATCTGGTTGTCCTCTCCATGGGCATGGTGCCGGGCTGGGATCCTGCCGGTGTCTGTCCGGTGTCAACGGACACGGACAAGTTTATTACATCTGTCAAACCTAAAATATCTGCCGTACTCACGGACATGGACGGGATATTTACCGCAGGCGCTGCGGCCGGTCCCAAGGATATTGTGGATTCCATCACCGAATCGGGAACCGCTGCCATGGAAGCAGCCAATTACATGGCCGGCCTGCCAGGGGAGGTTCAATGATGAAAGAGAACGATAAAAAAGTCGGCGTATATATCTGCTACTGCGGGGGCAATATCTCGGACCATGTGGATGTGGAAGCGGTCAGGAACCGGGTTGAAAAGATGCCCGGCGTGGCCGTGGCGAAAACCAACATGTTCATGTGTTCAGATCCCGGCCAGGAGCTGATCATCGACGATCTGAAAAGCGGAAAAATTGACCGGGTGGTGGTGGCCTCCTGTGCCCCGAGCCTTCATGAAACCACCTTCCGGGGCGCCATTGAACGGGCCGGTGCCAACCCCTTTATTTATGAGCATGCCAACATCCGCGAACAGGTCTCCTGGGTTCACCATGGTGATCCGGCCACGGACAAGGCAACGGTTCTTATTTCAGCAGCCGCCGCAAAAGCGAGAAAACTCAAACCCCTGGAACCCATCCGCGTGGATGCCAAAAAACATGCCGTGGTCATTGGCGGCGGCATTGCAGGGATCAAATCAGCCCTGGAGATTGCCCGTAACGGCATTGAGGTGGCCATCATCGAAAAGACCGGCAGCCTGGGGGGGAATTTGAACAATCTTGGCCGCCTGGCTCCGTCCGGGGAAAACGCCTCGGATATTCTTCAGGAGATTTTGGGCAAGGTTAAAGCCGCACCTTCCATCACCATCCACACCGGATGTGAGGTGACCGATGTCCAGGGGTATGTGGGAAATTTCACCCTGGATGTAAAGGGGCGCACCGATTCATTTAAAATTGATACGGGCGCCATTGTCATGGCAACAGGATCGGTGTCCTACCAGCCCTTTGAAGGAGAGTTCGGCTTTGGCACCTATCCCCAGGTCATCACCTTGCCCACCCTGATTGAAGCGCTCAAGCAAAGTAAATATCAGACGGAAACCGGCTGGTTTGAGTTTGGTGGCAAACCGGTGAGAAACATTGCCATGATTCACTGTGTGGGGTCCAGGCAGATCCCCGGAATCCATGAGCCCAGGGAGAACGGACAACTCAACGAGTATTGCTCAAGGACCTGCTGTTCGGCCGTGCTCAACGCGGCCAACCAGATCAAGGAGCGCTTTGCCAAAACCCGGGTTGTTGACATGTACCGGGATATCCGGACCTATGGCCGGGGCCAGGAGGCGCTTTATGACCGGGCGTCAGCCAACAAGGTCGTATTCATGCGGTATGAGGCCGATGCCATGCCCACGGTTGAAAAAAGCAGTACCCCGGATTTCCCGTTAACCGTGAAAATCAAAGACGGCCTGACCTTTAACGAGGAGATGGACGTACCGGCGGATCTTGTGGTCCTTGCAACGGGCATCGAGCCCAGTGATGTATCCGGCCTGGCCTCGGCCATGAAACTGCCCGTGGGAACCGACCGTTTCCTGCTCGAGGTTCATCCCAAACTGAGACCTGTGGAATTCCCGGTCGCAGGCGTTTTTCTGGCCGGGACCTGCCAGGCGCCCATGGACGCGGGCGAGGCCTGTAATGCCGCAGGTGCCGCTGCCGCCAAAACCTGTGCCCTGCTCAGCAAAGGCGTGATTGAACTGGACCCCTTTGTGGCCGAGGTTAACCCGGACAAATGCCAGGGACACGGAAATTGCGTGGATGCCTGCATCAAGGAAGGGGCGCTCAAACTGGTTGACGTTCAAAGGGGAGGTAAAACCGTCACCCAGGCCCAGGTGACCGCAGCCATGTGTCTGGGGTGCGGGGCCTGTGCCGCAGTCTGTCCGGAAAAAGCCATTGATCTTAACGGATGGGCTTTGGAACAATATGAAGATATGGTGGATGCCATTGTTGCCGCCTGAAACCAACCTGTTATCCGTTTCAGGGAAGGGGGAGAAACAGATCATGGAAAAACCAGATAACGATGCCAGAAAAAAGGCCATGAAAAATCTAAGGGCCAAAAGAAAAGAGACCATTGCGAAAAGTACCGCAATGATGAAACAGCAGAAAAAACAGGTTCAGGCGATCCTGGACTTTCTTGAAGCAGGGGAAGCCACCATCCCGCAAATCGCCCTCAATGTCCATATGCCCACTGACAAAACCCTGTGGTATATGGCCACCTTGAAAAAGTACGGGCAGATTGTGGAAGGCCCCAAGGACGGTGCATTTTTTAAATACAGATTAAATGCCGGCCCCGGTGCCCCAAAAGAGAACGCAACCTAAGGAAAAAGCAAAGGTATCAATATGAGTACAATTGATTTGAATTTTGAAGAAGAACTTAAAACCTTTTGCGAAAATACCGCCCTGGCGTGTTTTAACTGCGGGACCTGCACCGCCGTATGCCCCCTGGTCAATGATAATTTTCCCAGAAAAATGATCCGGTATATCCAGGTGGGGGCCAAAGATGCGATTCTTGAAAACGCCAATGAACTGTACAAATGCCTGCACTGCGGGCTGTGCACCCATACCTGCCCCAGGCAGGCCGATCCCGGCGAGATCATCCTGGGGTTGAAACGGTTTGTTGTGGCAAATTGGAGGAGGTCTTAAGATTATGTTCAGTCCAAAAGATATCATTGACGTGCTTGCCCAGAACGTCCGGCAGACCATGAGCCCGTTCGGCATTCCAAGATTCATGGTCAACACATGGCATAAAGACCAGAACCTTCCCGATGACGGAGAGTACCTTTTGTATACGGGACTGATGTACCAGTTCGCACCCTATATTGAAAAATCCACCCACTACCTGGAATCCTTTGAAGATACTGCCAAGGCCCGTTACCTGAAATATGCCCGGTATGTCCCGGGATATCTTTCGGGTGCAGGCCTTGCCCTGATGACCCGGGCCAGGAAAAAATCAGAGGCAGGCCAACCCTTGAAGAATGTGGTGCGCCTGCTCAGGCAGTCCAGGGTGAATTTTGGCTACCGCCCGGACCTGGACCACTATTCGGGCATCCTGCTTTACGATATGGGGGACCAGAAGAGCTTTATCGCCCATGCCCGAAAAGTAGCCCAAAAACTTCAACGGGCAAAGATCAATAAAATTATCACCATTGATCCCCATACCACCTATGCGTTAAAGGAACTTTTCCCCAAGTATACCGGGGCACATTTTAAGGTGGTGCCCTATTTTGACCTGCTTAACCTTGGCCCTCAAAATGCGGATCTTGAGGTGACCCTGCATGATCCCTGCTTTTTTGGCCGGTATCTCAAGGTCTCTGATATTCCCAGAAAAGTGCTGGCAGGATTGGGAATCCGGGAAACCCGGATCAGGAATTCAAAGGATTTTACCAGTTGCTGCGGCGGACCTGCCGAATCTGTTTCGCCTAAACTGTCCAGCCGGATTATGGATATCCGGGCAAAAGAACTGGCAGAACCGGGTAAACCCATTGTCTCCATGTGCCCCATCTGTCTGGGGAATCTTAAAAAGGCCGGGGCAGATGCCAGGGATTTGTCCAGCCTGCTGGTCCAACACATATAATATTTGAACGAAAAGCCACCCATCTGCGGCGTTGCAGAAAAAACAGTTTGATAACCTAATTTATAAAATAACAGGAGAACTCTCATGTCTGAAACAACGGAAAAAATCATCTACTTTTGTACCCATGCCGGTGAAGACGCGGAAAAAGCCTCGATCTGTTTTGCCATGGCAAGCTCTGCTTTGGCCCTGGAAGTGGAGACCACCGTGGCGCTGCAGGGTTCCGGGGTGTACCTGGCCCAGAAAGGATATGTCGAGCATGTGCCGGCCACAGGAGGTTTTGCCCCCTTGACCAAACTCATTGGGGACTATATGGAACTGGGCGGAAAACTTCTGGTGTGCAAACCCTGTGTTGAGGAGCGCAAAATCGAAGAATCGGATCTCATCGAAGGGGCCAAGGTAAGCACCGGCGGAACCTTGAACATGATCGCCCTGGAAGCCGACGCCCAACTGGTGTACTAAATCACAACAGTGGGGAGCGCATGGGAATTTTACCCCGCGTTGCAGAAGCCATGAGGATTTTAGCTTGCGGCATCCAGGCTTTCAGCGGTAGTAATCCACCGCAAAAGCTTGATAACGCCGAAGATGAAATCCTCATGGCTTCCTGAGAAGGGTAAATACACGCACCGGCGGGATGCCGCTTCTGGCGAGGGGTTTGAAAGTAGAGCCGGGTTGGAACGACGCCGCTTTGAATCCATACCCCAATGGGAATGCCGATGACACCGAGTATAACAACAACCTGTTGAGCTGCTTTCATGGTTTGCTGCGGGCTTAATTGTTTTTGTAAAGCGATTGTGCCCTGCGCCCGAAGGGAATGCCCAGTTTTTGCATTCGGGATCTCAGGGTTCGGGGATTGATCCCCAGCAGATCCGCCGCCCCCTGTCCCCCCTCTATCCGTCCGCCGGTCATGTGAAGAACGGAGATAATGTGTCCGGTGATAATCCGGTCCAGTTTGGTCCCGCCTCTGATGGTGGAAACCGCGGTGGGGTCGAATAGGGCTGCATCAAAAATAATAGGTTTTCCCATGTTGATGATAATCTGGCGTTCGATGACATTTTCCAGTTCCCGTACATTGCCCGGCCAGTCATACGCCATGAGGGTACGAATTGCACCCGGGGCCACCTCCGGCATATCCGGCAGGGCCATTTCCCTGGCCTTCTTGGCCACCAAATGATAGGCCATGGCCGGAATGTCCCCTAACCGTTCCCGCAAGGGAGGGATGGTTATGGGAAAAACATTGAGCCGGAAGAACAGGTCTTCCCGGAAAAGGCCCTGCCTGACCATGGCCCCCAGATCCTTGTGCGTTGCCGCCACCACCCGAATGTCCAGCTTCATGGGCTCTTGTCCGCCGACCCGCTCCACCGTCCTGTCCTGCAAAACCCGCAGCAGCCGGATCTGTGCCTCCTGGGACAACTCAGCCACCTCATCCAAAAAAATCGTTCCATGATCAGCCCGTTCAAAATATCCGGGCCTGGATTGGTTTGCACCGGTAAAGGCGCCTTTTTCATGGCCGAAAAGCTCGCTTTCAAGCAGGCTTGGGGTAATAGCGCCGCAGTTGATTTTTATAAAAGGCCCTGATTTGCGGACCGAGGCCCGGTGGATGGCCCCGGCAATGACTTCCTTTCCGGTCCCGGTTTCCCCCAGCAATAAGACGGGGCTGTTTGTCCCGGCAACCTGGCCCACGGCCGCCATGACGGTCCTGAGGCCTGACTCGGCACCGACAATCTCATTTTCCACGACACTCATCAACTCCCGGTTCACAAAAGCGTCCCGGTCCGTCAGCAATTCCCGGACCCGTTCCAGTTCCCGGTATCGGTGAAAGGCCTCCGCTGTTGCGGCCAGCGGTGAATGGATGGAAAGGAACAGTTCTCCCTGCTCTTTTACATACTTGTTGCCGGGAGTTCCGGTCAGGGCGGCAAGCCCCAGAAACTGCCCTGACCGGAACAACCGCAGTATCAGGCAGGGCGCATTCGGTGTGCTCAGGTCTATGCCCAGTTGCCGGGCCTCCGGCACCAGGCTCAAATCGTCGATGATCCGATAGCTGGGCTGGCCTTTCATCCGGTCCACGGCAGCCTTGAACAACTGCCGGGATTCAGGAGTTAAGGTGGTTTTATGGGAGACAGCTTCGGACTTTTCAAGGGTGGCGTCCACAACGGTTTCCACCACCCGCAATCCGGGATTAAACAGGTGGAGGCTGAAAAAATCTGCCGGAATAAAAGGGCGCAGATAGATCAGGCAATCCTGCCAGGCTTTAAAAATAGAGGTATTGTCCAGTAATCGGATGGTCGCGTTTCTAAAGAATTCATCCCGAATGTTGATGTTCATGATCCCCCACCATTGATGTTAGATGACATCGTGAAATCTATGATATTTACCGGATACTACTTTGAAATACCATAGAATTCTTATCCCGGCTCTCGACGGACACATCAGTCTGTACCGGTCTTCCCGGATTCCAGCCCTTTGGTATCACTCTTGCTGTGCTTCAGCAAATGCATTTAATACTCAAACTATGGGGGGACCGTGTTTGTAAAATTGATTTTGATATGGGGGATTCTTGCTTTTTCGAGTCCGTCCTGGGCCGGCGGCATGGGGCAGTTGTTCAGCTTTGGCGACAGCGGTATCGATACGGGGAATTTATATACCATGAGCGGCGGGCTTGCACCTTCAGATCCTTATTGGGAGGGAAGATTCAGCAACGGGCCTAACTATCTGGATTTGCTCGCTCAGGCCGTCCCCGGATGGGAGGCGGTTTCCTGGAGCCGGGGGGGGACCCAATATCGCCTTCGGAGGAGCCCTGTCCGGCCTGGGATACGTCCCGGGACTCGACGTTCCCAACGCCAGCCAGCAGGTGGTGGAATTCCAGGCATCATACGGCCAGGCATATGCGCCGGAGGATCTGGTTCTTTTCAGCATGGGGCAAAACGATCTGCATTCACATGAGGGTTCTCCGGCCGATCCTTCGACGGTTGCCGGTAATATGGTTCAGGCCGTTGAACTTGCCTACCAGAATGGGGCGAGGCGATTTGTTTTTCCCACCCTGTTTCCGGTCGGTCTGATGCCCGAGGTGGTCAACGGCTCAGCAGTCACACCGGATGAGGCCGCAGCGTGGGCCGATCTGGTCAATGCCGAGGCAAATACGCGTTTTGCAGCGTTTCAGGCGGCCCATCCGGATGCGGTCATCATACGGCCGGACCTGACCAGCCGCATCCGTGAGGTATACGCCAACCCGGAAAAATACGGCCTCACCAACGTAACGGATAGCGCCTATACCGGGGATTATTACGGAACAGCGGACCCTGTGGCCTCCTGTCCTGACGCGTATCTCTGGTGGGATGGTGTTCATGTGACCACAACGGTTCACAAGCTGGTCGCCAAATGGACGCTGCTGGATATCCAGAACGAATTTTTCCCGGAGCAGTCCTCTCCCCAGGCTGGCCTGGGCAGCATCCTGACCCTTGTGGATCAGACGAGATTAGCAAACCAATGGGAATCCGACCGAGTTGCCCTGCTGATGGATTCCAATCGTACCGCCCGATCCCGGGAGCGGACAGGTGATTGGCGTTTTGAGCCCTACGGCATTGCGGGGCGGCAGGACAGTTCGAGAATATCGAGCGGCTGGTCCTGGCATCATGCCGGGTTTTCCATGGGCAGGGAAATGCCCCTGGCCCAGTTTGGAGCCGCCGGATTTTCCCTGGGATGGTCCAGGGGAAAGCTGGATTTGAATAACGGGTATGGCGAGGCAGATACCCGCCTGTACCAGGCAGGGATCTATGGAGGGATAACAAAAGAGCCTTTTTATATTTCCGGGGGCAGCCGGTACGGGTATGCGGACACCCAGGCCTTTCGTGATATGGATCTGACCGATACCACCGCAAGTCACCCTTTCCACACCCATCTGCTTTCCGGCTGGATGGAGACCGGCTTCAATTTGGGAAAGAGGTCCGTTATTTTTTCCCCCCTGGCCGGCCTCTCCTATGTCCGGGCAATCAACGGCACCGGAGGTGAAAGCGGCGGGAGATTGCTCGACTATGACAGCATAGAGTATCCGTCAACCCACTACCTCCACCATAAGCTGGGGGGCCGTGTGCGAGGGACTATTCCCAGTGACAAGGGCCCCAGGGGCCGCTGGTCTGCCGAAGCCGCATGGCTGCACGAATATCTTGACACCCAATGTGAATCCAATGTGAGCCATGGAGGGGCATCCTACGCTTTTGCCTCGCCGTCACGCACCCGTGATTCCCTGGGACTGTCTGCGGAATTCTCCTGGTTCTACGGGGAAAAAGGTTCCCTGGCCCTGGCGTACCATGGGCAGTGGTCGAAAGAAGCCTTGGCCCATGCACTCAGGGTTTCCGCCAGATGGAATTATTAACGGCATTCCGGACGTGGTCTGTCCCCTATTTTCTCGAATGCTTAAATTTATGGCATCGAGAATAAGCCCTTCAAACGGCCAATTCGTCTTACGTCTTAATCCGCCCGGGGTGTCGCCGGATTCTTTGCAGCGGCCCGCAAGCGTTCTGCCAAGAATTCCACATAACTGTCAAATTCCTGGGAGTCCGATGTCTTCAATCTGGCGATATTACTTTTAAAAAAGCTTGGCGGCACGAATAAATAGGTTCTTTTCTTATACGTCCAATGCCGCGACGCACTTTGATATTCGTGCTCATCCTCACCATTTACATTGCCCAGATCAAAAATATTCTGCCTGTCTTCCTCCGGACCTTTGCTGACGGTATACGGGTCTATCTTCACCACAATCGCCGATGTTTGCGGAACCCCCAGCAATAACTCGCAAATAAAGAAAATGTTGCCGCTACGGCAAAATCTGCGTTCCTCTTTACTCATCTTTTGCCACTGCTCGGAAGAAACCTTCTGATGCCCCATTCCGTTAAACATTCCCTTGGAAAAATGAAGCTGAAACTCAGAAAAATTCCGGTTCAGTATGGTCTGGATTAACTCTTTCCCCAATGGTGCGCCCACCCCCTGACTGCAAAACTCGCCCTCTTCCACGTTCGTCTCAACAAACATTCCTGACTGGTTCAGAACGTTTTTGATTACCTGATAATTGTAAATGGAAAACGGTTTCTGGGTGACCGGATTAATGGTTGAATGAACGGCTTTGGTCATTGCCGTAAAAAACACGCTGACATCGATGAAGGAATTTCGAATATCTTCATTAAAGTGCTGGATGCTGTCGGCAGTCGCACACAGCAAAATATTTCCGGTTTCATTGAACACATAATGCTTTGCCAGCGGCAAATATTGAGGCAAAAGCGCTTCCTGTCCGGATGAATCCGCACCTTTACCTTTCCTGGTCAACCAACGCCAAAATTTTCCTGACATTTCCGGCCTCCCTCTTTTAAATTTGGGATGATGTGGCTGCGGGTTCAGGTGTGTCAGCAAGGATAGCAGATCTCATCGATTCAACCAGGTTGTTGAATTCCGGATCTGACATGGCCTCATTTAACGCTGATGCATGTTTTACAAAACAAGGCGGTACAAACAGATACACCGCTTTATCAATTTTCATTTTTATTTGCGAACTTTCAACTTTAAGGCATGGGCCTGCTTCCCAAAGACCTTTTGCAGTGGTTGCGTCCACGGAAATAACGATCGGGGTAATGGATACGGCACCCAGCAAATATTCGCAAACAAAAATAATCGTGCCGACTTTCTTGCTTTGACTGGACGTATCAGAGGCAATCTTTACGGCTTCCTGGCCCATCCCCATAATCATATCCATCAAGGATTTTCCAATGGAGGCCAGGCCCCCGCTCAAGCCCAGGAGGGCCTGTATCAACTGGCTTCCCAGGGTAATCCCCTTTTGTTTGCTCTCAAAATCAATGGTGCTTTCAGTGATTTTGACAAACAAACCGGAAGAAGACACCAGCTTGTCGATGGCATCAAAATTGAACAACCCGGTACCGGCCTCTGACATGGCCTTGGTCATTGCGGCAAAGAAGACGCTCACCTGGCCGAACGCCTCTTCAGCTTCCCCGGATATGGAAGCGTTTTCCTTTCCGGTACCGTTCAAGGTTGTCGCCACAAACAGGTTGCCGGTGGTATTGACAACAAATTGTTTCGTGGCAGGAATTTCCGAACTTTTACTTGTCGTTAAGTTCGCGGCCCTTGTTTCTGCATTGCTGATAAGATAACCTTCCTGGGGTTCAGTGCTTGGCATGTCATCCTCACTTTCATGGTCCTAGGTGTTGGTTTCATATAAAAAAATTTCTGTCATCAGGCAATCAAACCCATTGCCCGATAGGTATTCCGGCCTGCAATTCCGTCCGGTTCCAAACCGTGTTTCTCCTGCCAGGTTTTCAACGCCTTTTCCGTGTTGCTGCCGAAGATACCGTCGGCGTCAATCCCAAGATATTTCTGAACCCTGGTCACCCAGTCCCCTGAATCACCCTTCCTGACGGTTTCAAATTGTTCCGGCGGGGCTGTATCATCGGGATCCTTGCCCAGAAAAAGCGCCACAGCATCTGCTTTCAGCCGTTCCACCCGGCGCTGCCATCCTTTCCCAAAGGATGGCCAGGTCGATAATGCCTTAAGAAAAGAGAGTCGCTGGTCACAGATCCCGTGTATCACAGAGACCCCGTCCCCCGTCTGGGTCTTTGAAATGGTATTCGGACCGATATGGCCATCCTGGGCTGCGCCCACAGCGGCCTGAAGCCACTTGACGCTCCGCCCGGGACCGGAATTCACAGCGCCGTCAAAAACCGTTAAATCCACACCGTCCGGCAGGTCGTCACACAGACATGTATTCCAATACCCGGTACGGTAAATGCGGGACAACGCCCCGAAACCGATCTGCCTCAAGTCCTCTTTTGTCTTGTCCGCACCATAAAATTGCCGGTAAGTGAACAAGGTCACCCCTTTCATGGTTGCACCGCCCGGATCATCCTTATGATCTGACCAGCCCCCTTCACTCTTCAACACATGGTCCAGACAAAATTCAAAATTTTTTTTCATATCCATGCCTCAGGTGATACAATTTCAATCTAGTTTACATTTACAGATCAGGTCTTATAATAACCCGAAAAGATTACTTTTGGGAATCAGAAGATGATAAAAAAAGATATATTCAACCATGATATAAAAGCCCGGTTCCAGGCCTCGGCCAAAGAACGGCTGTGCCGTTTTTTAATGGCGGATGACCAGATCAAAGGGGTGGTGGTACATGCCACCCGCATGGTCAAAGAGATGCAGGTCAACCATGACCTGGGTCCTTTGGAAACGCTGGTTCTGGGCCAGGCATATATTGCCGCGGCCCTGATGAGCGCGCCCCTGAAAGGCCGGGACCGGATTGCAATGAACATCCAGTGTTCCGGCCCCATAAAAGGCCTTGATGTGGAAGCCAATGCCCTTGGGGAGATCCGCGGATATTTAAAGGCCAACCCCATTGAAGTGGAAAATCCGGAAAAGATCAAATGGCTGTCCACCCTTTACGGGGCAGGTTTTTTGTCGGTGACCAGGTATATAGAGGATACAAACCGGCCCTATACCGGACAGATTGCCCTGGTCCACGGCTCCATTGCCGAAGATCTGGCAGAATACTTTCTGACCTCGGAACAGATTCCTTCCGGCTTCAGCCTGAGCGTGGCCTTTGATGAAGATGAAAACATCACCGGTGCAGGCGGTATATTTCTGCAGGCCCTGCCAGGCGCCCAACCCGATAACGTTGCCCGGGCCGAGACCATGATCCGGGAAATCGGCGCTTTAGGCCACCGCTTTGCCCTGAATCAATCGGATCAGGCGGATCAGACACCGGAATCCATCATTAAGACCGGTTTTGCCGACCTGTCACCACGGTTTCTGGACAGTTCCCGGGTGGAATTTTACTGCCGGTGCGCAAAGGAGCGGATGGCAGGCTACCTTAAGAACCTGCCAGAAGAAGACCGTACCGATATCCTGGCAAACGGTCCTTTTCCGCTGACGCTTCGTTGCCATCACTGTAATTCGGTCTACCGGTTCAGCCAAAAGGAATTAACCGGCATTCTTAACTTTAGATAACCACGGAAGACACGGAAAACACTGAAAAGTTTGAGCGAAACCTCCGTCATATATACTTTTGGGTGACTGCCAAAGTTGATCGGTAATCAAACTCATTTCCGTGCTCTTCCGTGGTTCAACTCCCGGATGCGGCAAGAGCTTTCAAATGATCCAAAAGCGCCTGAGCCAGCCGGGTAATCAGATCTGATGGGGAAATACCGCCGAACAGGACAGGGATGACTTCCAAATCCAGGATAGCAGCGGCAGCGGCAGGAAAATTTAAATCATAAATCATTCCGGCCTGAAAAATCCTCATGTTATTAAGCGTGGTGACACAGCTTGAATCGTTCTGCCGGGTTTCAAGAAGAACCCGGGCAGCAGTTTCCGGTATTTTGCCGTCATCATGCAGATTATAGGTAATAAAGCCGTGGCTTGAATCCGGATTCAGATAATGGTTTTTTATTACATTGAAAATATCAATCTTGTCCGCATCCCTGAGCAGACGGGCCAAAAGACTCAAATCACGCCCAAGCTTTTGGGAAAGCCGGGGACGGTTATGCAGGGCCACTGCCCGCAAAATCAACTGCCGGTCTGTGACGGATAAATGGGAAAGCATGTTGCTTCGTACGATTTCCCGGCACCCTAAGGCTGCATGGTTCTTGGAACAGGCATCCGCATAGGTGTGAAACACGGCAAACTGGGGGAAGCGGCCCATATCATGAACCATGGCCGCAGCACAGGCCCGGACAGTTTCCGGGCCGTCAAGATCAAGGGATGCGCAAAGCATCTCCATGGCCCTGCAGACCCGGGCAGTATGTTCCTGTTTGAGTACAAATGGGTAGGGATCTTCGGCCCTGTCAACAAAAGGGCCGGTATATGCATAAAACTGTTTTTCTATCTTTAAAAAATCATCGTGGGTCATCATGGATCAGGTTTCCGAAAACAATAGGTGCAATTTTCAAATCTTAATGATTTATTGGCCTGCCGGAGAAGCAACTGTCTCGTTTCTGACAAAAAGCATCATGATAATACAGCCAAGGACAAAAAAGACAAACGCTGCGATCAAAGGATCATCTCCGGTGGGAAGGACATTGATATTGGTCTGGACTGCCACATTTTCAAGACAGACCACGTCTCCGGCCTGCTTTACATACTGCTGGGCCATGAATACAGTCTTTTTAAAGGGCCACAACGCATAAAGCGACCCCACCATCAGCCCGCCTAAAAAGGCCATGGTGGCATTATAGTAACGGGAAAGGACAAAGCTGACCAGCCGGGCAAACAAAAGACCGCCCAGACCCACCCCCAGGCCGAATATCCCCAGAAAGATAAATGTCTCCAAATGAAAGGATTTTAATTCGGAAATGGCTGAAATAACGTCAAAATAGGTTCCCATTAAAATCAGTACCAGGGAACCGCTGACACCGGGCAGCACAGTGGCGGAGATGGCAAGGGCACCGCAAAGTGCAATATACAGATAGTCCCCGGAAGAATAACCCTGGACAAAGGAAATGGGTTTTCCCGATTCAGGCACTAAACCACCCCGACCGCCAGCAGAAACGGACTGGACCTGGAAGGCCCGGGCAAGATGATCGGACTTCATCTTGATTTTATCATAGGGATTGACCATGGCTGATACCCATACAGTGATGCCGATCCCAGCCAGAAGGCAAACCACTGCCCAGATATCAAAACGCCTAAGCATCTTTACCGGGATAATGACAGAGACCAGAATCAGTCCGAAAAAAAAAGAATAGGTTACTGAAAAATTGTGGAGCAAAAGATATTTCATCAGACTGGACAGGGTCAGAATGGCCACGGCGGTCCCGGCCGCAAGTTTAAACAAGAAAGAAAAACCGGTTTCCCTGGAAAATGCATAAAAATTTTTAATCCCCTGGACCGGATGTATGAAACAGGAAAGGACAAGTGCAAGGCATTTTAAAATAAAGGATTTATTGATCTGGTTTAAAATTGAAAATACCCGTTCATATATCCCGAAAACCAGCAGAAAGGTCCCGCCGGAAACCCCCGGGATAATATTGGCAACGCCCAGGCAGAATCCCATGAGCAGCGCTTTTATGGTTGCCGAGGTGGCAGAAGAAGAAAAAAACATGAAAATTTACCTATAGGATGAGTTAATTGCTACCTAAACACGATCTAAGCTGGCCACCCGTGTTCTCCGATCAGCTTGACAAAACGGCAGCCGCCCAGATTGACCGTTCTGATGCCGGTGCTGGTTTTTTCAATACGTAAAAGTTCCTGGGAATGCAGCCCCCCCACGGGCATGACCAGGCGCCCGCCCTCTGAAAGCTGATTCACTAAAGGTTCAGGGACCTGATTGCCCCCGGCCGTGACAATGATGGCGTCAAAGGGACTTTCGGCTTTCCAGCCCTGGGTGCCGTCGGAATAGCGGGTTACGATATTATGGTATTTCAGACGGTCAAACAGTTTGCGGGTCTGTAAATACAAGGTATTATTCCGTTCAATGGTATACACCCTGTAAACAATACGTGACAGCACAGCAGCCTGGTAACCGGAGCCTGTGCCGATCTCAAGGACGCGTTCCTGGCCTGTCAGGGTCAGGCTCTGGGTCATTTCAGCGATGATAAAAGGCTGGGAAATGGTCTGGCCCTCACCGATGGGAAGCGGAAAATCTCCATAAGCGCTGTCCCCCAGGGCTTCACTGACAAAAAGATGGCGGGGCACCTGGATCATGGACTGGATTACCAGAGGATCGCTTATCCCCCTGGCAATGATCTGCTTTTCCACCATATCCCTGCGCCAGCGCAAAAATTTTGTGGGTTCGTCTGTCATGGCCTTTTAATACCAGCAACCGCCGGGGCCGTCAAGCATTAGAAAACGGGTTTAAAGCCCGTAATAAAAGCCGTTATGGGAATTAGCCGCTTTTCATCTTTCCCTTGCGTTTGGGCGTCAGTAAACGTAAATAAAAAGCCATGGATAAAACGTTAAAAATGGAAATGGCCGTAATTATCGCGGTTCTGTTTTTTATATTCGGCACTGCCGGGTACATGGCCATTGAAGGCTGGAGTATTCTTGATTCCGCCTATATGACAGCCATTACCCTGAGCACTGTGGGATTTATGGAAGTCCACGATCTGTCAGACGGCGGACGCTTGTTCACCATTTTTCTGATATTTACAGGTGTAGGGTACTTTCTGTATCTGGGCGGCGTTTTCATCAGTTCTGTGGTGGACGGTGAAATTAAAAGCATGCTGGGGAGGAAGCGTTTGGACAGCAAAATAAAAAAAATGAACGATCATTACATTGTCTGCGGGTACGGTCGCATCGGAAGAGTGCTGTGCAAATTCGTGGGCGAAGATACCCAGGACATTGTCGTCGTAGAACAGAATGACGCGCTCAAAGATGTTCTGGAAAAGGATAAAATCCACTATATCATCGGAGATGCCGGAAACGAGGAAGTTCTGGAAAAAGCCGGGATAAAACGCGCAAAAGCCCTGGTGGCGGTCCTTGCAACGGATACGGCAAATGTGTTTCTGGTACTTACAGCCAGGCAACTCAATCCGGACATCTATATTATGGCCCGGGCCGCAAACCCCTTGGTGGGAAAGAAATTCTATGTGGCCGGTGCCAACCAGGTGGAATCCCCCTATGATATCGGCGGGGTTTCCATGGGGTTGAAACTGTTGCGCCCTACGGTTTCCAGTTTTCTGAACACGGCACTGTCCCGGGAAAGCGATGCCATCCAGATTGAAGAGGCCTTTGTACCGGAGACATCGGATTATGCCGGGAAACCGCTTAAGGATTCCGGCATCCGGCAGAATTACAACCTGATCATCATTGCAATCAAAGAAAAGTCAGACAACATGGTGTTTGCCCCCCATTTTGAAACCATTATCCACCCCCGCGACACACTGATTGTCATGGGCAAAACCGCCGATCTGAAGGCATTCAGGCGTGCGCTTGGCAATATTATATAACGGCCATGACCCGACGGACACAACAAACCATGAAAAATATTTTAACCACGGAACCCACGGAAATCACAGAATTCTATCTTCAGTGTCATCAGTGATTTCCGTGGTTAAACTTTTTCATATAAAAATCAGGATGCTTAAACCCTATGGACCAAACCGAAACCCATAAACTCTTTAAGATTTTGCTGGACACGGCCCAAAAAGTTTCCATGGGAGCGTATGAACAAACCGGCAGCCCTCTTGGACCAGCAGTTCGCCATGGGAGCGCCTGAGTCCAAAATTCTAAAAAATGTCAGCGCCCCGGTGATAATCCGGCAGATCCACATTGATTAACCCGGACAAACGACAGGTGCCTGTACCCACAAAAAGGTGACTTCGGGTCCAAACACTATTCCAGAAGCCAGGATTCGTGATTGTAGTAGGATAGCAGCACAGGGAAAAGCAAGGTGTTGATCTCGGTGTGACGACTTTGGGTCATGCCCTTGCCGAATACAAGCTCGCGCCTGAACACCTCGGGGGTTAAAAACCGGGTGGGAACACTAAATTCAAGTGCTGCAATTCGTTGTTGCCAAAACGCGCTTCCCCAATCTTTACGGGTACATAAAAACCAGCCCCAGTCCCCGAACGAAGGCACATTTTCATGGTATGGCAAAATAAAAAATCCGGCAGAGGCCAATGTCCTGCCAATGCAAAGATAACTTTCCCTGGCAAGGTAAGGCGAGGTGGACTGAACAGATGCAATGCCGTCTTTTGCCAGCTTGTGCCGGACTTTAAGATAAAATTGCTTTGAGTAGAGTTTGGTCAGTTCCGGTGTGGACGGATCCGGCATATCCACAATGATGACGTCCCAGACGCCCTTGACCTGTTCCAGGAATTTGTCTGCATCCAGATTCATGACCCGGACCTCGGCCACGTGCCGTGAATCGGCGACACGCCACGAATCGACCGGTTTTCTTTTTCTGTCAGAAGCAGATTGATATATCTGGCGAAAATCCCCGGGTAAAGTCCCGGAACCTGTCAGGGTGTTCACCCGGGCGTTGTCAAAGGCATGATCATTGAGCCGGGACAGCAGCGGATGGGTGGCCGCAAGCCTTGTCATGGCCGGGTCCAGATCCACCAGGGTAATCGCGTCAACATCCGGGTACTTTAAAACCTCCCTTAATGCACAGCCGTCACCGCCGCCAAGAATCAGCACACGGCTGCGGTCCCGGGCCAGGGCCATGGCCGGATGAACCAGGGATTCATGGTACCGGGCCTCATCCGTACTGCATAATTGCAGGTTTCCGTTTAAAAAGAGCCGGATTTCGTCCAACGGTTTGAAATGCGTAATAACGATGTGCTGGTACTGGCTGGTTTTAGAGTAAACGATTGGGTCGTCATACAGGGACTGTTCGTTGGTGAGCTGCCACTGGCGGTTGTTCATAAACCCGAAAATCACAGCCGCACAAGTAACGGCCATGATCCCAAGCAGTGGGATATTACGATGGATAATTTGTTTGCGGGTAAAATAGATAACGGTAACCAGGGCAAGAAAAAAATTCATACCGGCGGTTAAAAAAGCCGCCTCTGTGATTGGAAAAAACCGCAGCAGGATAAACACATAGACCAGGGCACCTGCCAAAGACCCGATATAGTCCGCGGACAGGATATTACCCAGATTGGTGGACAGTTCCTTTGAAAAATCGTTGTTGATCCGTATGATCACCGGAATTTCAAGTCCGATGAGAATGCCGATCACGGAAACAAAAAAGTAAAGCACCAGACTGTAGTGGCTGGTATATCCGTAGGACAGATAAGTCAGGGTGGGTGAATACCCTCCTGCAAGGGCCAGCGCAATTTCAATGCCGATAAAGGCATGTACCAGGCGTTCCCTGGAAATCCCTGCCTGGATCAGGCTGCCAAACCCCATCCAGAACATCATCAGGCCGATGACCATGGCCCACTGTTCAAAGGCATTGCCCAGGATCATGGAGGCAAGGCTTGCCTGGATATACTCAAGAATGATGCCGCAGGCCCCGGATGCAAACATGCACAGGCACAGCAGGGCCGAGGCCGGATTGAGCCGGGAGCCTCCGGGCGCCCGGGCGCTCCCGGAAAGATCAGATGGCATGGGCAATGATCAAAGCCAGGGCAATGATGGTCGCCTGGACCACCACCAGGGCCGCAACATTTTTATCCTCTTTAATCTCAGTTGCAATGTTTGTGGTCGGCAGAAGAAAGCGGTCCACAAGCACACTGAATCCAAGCAGCAGAATCATGCCAAATACCGTGTAAATAAAAAATCCGGTAATATCATTTACCCACCCGGTGAAAGGACCTGCAAGACTGCCCTTGAGAATAATGCCCAGGGCCACCAGAATCCCGGCCAGGCCAATGCCTGCGGCCGGATTGTTCTGCTTGATTTCATCCCTGACGTGAAAGGGAGTGATAAGTTCATAGACCAGGCCAAAAATCAGGAGCACAACCTGTCCCAGAATAAAAAAGACCAGGGCCGATGCCAGGGACTGAAAAAAACTGCCCCCGCCCCCGGACATGCTGCCGCTGAGAATAAAGCCGGTGGCAATGTACATGCCTGCCTCCACCATGCCAAGGGCGGTATTGCCGACAGTGGTGCGCCCGTCTCCGAGGATAAATACTTTTACGCACTCCCGGTCGTTGTCCATATTGCCCATCATGATGCAATCGTTGATAAACCGGGACAGAAAAAGGCAGCCTGTGATGACGACACCGTCTGCCAAAAGATAAAGCATATCGTTCCCGAATCCTGCGGAGTCCCCTGACAGCGCGCCGGTCATGCCGATGGCAATGCCGAGATAAAGCCCTGCCCGTCTCAATCCCACGGCCACATTGCCGTCGTCAATATGGCGGTCATCATCAAAGTCCTTGGTCCGCCAGTCATCCAGTTTTTTGGCCAGAAAAATGAATACAACGCTCACCAGGGCATAGCACAAACCATGAACCATGCTGCTTAAGGTTGCTGTAAAATTAAAACTCATACGTTGTTCTCCTTATTTACCTTTTGAGTTGGGACCGCCGCCCCTGAGCCCTGAAGCGCCGCCCCTTACCGAGGCAGAAGCGGTTTTAAGCCCGCCGGTTTTTGAAAAGGTACTGTTCTGGTACCGTGGTGACTGGTTCATGCGGGTGCCCCGGGTACCGTAGGTGTATCCTGTATTGGTCTGGCCGTAATAGGGTTTTTGGTGTCTGTAGCCCGTGTTCCACCGGTTCCATGATCCATAGGAGTAGTAATGGGGCGGGAAGAAAAACAGATGGGAGAAAAATGCATACCGGCCGTACCAGGACCAGAAATTATTGCCGTTTTCATCCTTTTTCCATTCCCCGTATTTGGCATTTCCCACATAGGCCATGCCGGGCGGGGCGGCCTGGGAATCGGGCTCAAACTCGCCATAGGGCTTGGACAGAATCGCCATGCCTAGGTTTTCCAGGTTTTGTTCATAAAAAGAGGCATTCACCGCTTCCCAGCCGGTTTCCGAGGTTTCCCCGTTCTCTTCCTTAAGATATTTATGAAAATATTTTAATTGGGTGCTGTCAAGGTAGAAGGTGGCGGCATTGTGACCCGCGCCGGGCCATTTTTCAACCGGGTCAATTTTCAGCGCCTTAAAGGCGGATTCCAGACCCGGCCGGGGACGAAAGTTCAGTCCGCTGAAACCAGGTGACAAATCTGCAATGGATTCGGCTTCGGACCCGGTCAGCGCCTGGAATGTGGCAAAGGAAACCTGCCGGACAAATGAGGTAACCGCCGGATTGTAATAGTCTGAACGGTCATCCCAGGACTCCCGCTTTATGGTGACATAATAATCCACCTTCATATCTTCAAGGATTTTGGTATAGCTTTGGTAAAGCTGATCCAGATCCTTTTCAAATTTTGGGCCGTCCTTGGAAAGTGTCGCATTTGCCTGTTCAATGGCATCGGCTGCCGTGACAAAGGCGGCATAGTCGGCATTTCCTGCGGTATGGGCCTGATACTGGGCCTTTACAATATCTGTATCAGCCTTTGTGTCGTCTGCCATTTTGGAAAACGGGGCAAACCGGGCCGTAATTTTTGATGCTGAACCAGGGAATTTTTCCCTGGCCTTGGCCACGGGTCCTTGTTCCAGGCTTTGCACCTTTGACAGGATGGTATCGGCCGAGGCCAGGGCGGATGTCTCCATGGCCCGGGGCCCTGTCATGGCAGCCTTGATCCTGCTGACACGTTCAAAGGGCGATTTTGCCTGGTTTTTCGCTTCTTGAATCACCGAGTTAACCTGCTTGATCTGAACGTTGGCCAGGGCTTCGCCTTCGGGTTTGTCCTGTTTGATGGTGAGGTTTAACCCCTTATCATACACGGCCCGGGCCCGGGCCAGGGTGGCGGTGGCATTGGCAAATGCCGTGTCCCATTTTTCCCTTGCTGCATACTCCGCCATGGCAGAAAAATCCGGGGAAGCAGACAGGCTGTCATATTTTTTCTTCTGGGCTTCGATAAAATCCCTGGTGGATTTCAAGTCCTGTTTTACTGCCTTGGCCCGGGTTTTGGTTGCATCGGAAAGTCCCTGGCCACAGCCAGCCAGAAATACCAGGGCCAGTAAAATCAAACCAAGCCCTGTATATATTTTTTCTGTTTTAAACCAGGGGTTGCGGTGCCTCATGGTTTGCCTCCCCTCTGCTGATCAACGTCAGTTCCGCCGGGTCCACAGGTTTGGAAATATAAATCCGGTATTCCTCTTTGTCTCCGTCCTGCCACTCCTCAATGGTAATGAACAAAGACGAGTGACTATTAACAAATTCGTACATATAAACATGTTCTTCCTTGCCGTTACGCCGGTACACGGCAGCCCAGTCATCATCATAATCAAAGGTTTCCCCGGCATAGACAATACAGTCCTCATCATCCACAATCTGGTCCAGATCATCTTCATCAATGGGCTGGCCTTCATCATCGGTCAGCCGTTTGAATTTGGTCTGGTCCAGGGTGATGCACACCTCCAGTTCATCATCAATTTCCCATTCAAAATGCCCCACCGCACCGGTCTCCAGGCACAGGCAGGTCAGTTCGGTGACAAAGTAGTCTTTCAGCTTTGAATAGTCCTCACTGGCCTCCTGATAGGTATTGATCTCCTGGATGACATAAGTGCTGTCAAAACAGGTAAAACTGTCTCCAATACCTGCATCCATGATGGTCAGGCGGGTCTGTTCTTCCTGGGACAGCATCTTGTCCGGGGCCAGGGTGCGGATCAGGGAAAACCGCTGGTCAAAGGATTTTTGTTCGGAAACGGAAATCATAAATCAGTTCTCCTGACGTCTTGACGTTAATGCATCTGTCCTTGCCCTGAAACGTTCGTTCATAACGCCCAGGGCATTGGAGCTTTGGGAAGCAATGCTGATGGTCTCCTTTGAAATGGCAGTGTAGGCCTCAAATGCCTGCTCATAGGTATTGCATGCCTCTTCCAGGGCTTGGATGTTCACGGTCATGCTCTGGCTCATTTTTGCGCCTTTGACCGCGGCATCGCCAATGATCTTTGCCGTATCTGTCATGGTCTCAGCCGCTGCCTGCTGGACCATGTCCAGTTGTTGCAACGTCTCCATCTGCTGTTCCGCCGCCACCCGGACGGCCAGGGCATTTTTCACGGCCGTGGCCAGGATCATGTCCGTACGCTGGACCAGGCGCTGGACCAGGTGGGAATTCCGGACCATCATTTCACCGCCGAACCGGGTCTGAAGATTAGAATTGTCAATGGTCTGCAGGTCAACAACAGCCGTGGCCAGATCCGACGTCAGGGTGGTCAGGGCTTCTTTGGCCCGGGGATCCTCCACCGTGTCAAGGTAGGCGGTAAGTTTTTCCCAGATCAGCTGGCCCAGGTAAATCTGTTCCTGAAGGGCCGGTTGGATCTCTTTTAAGGCATCACAGATCTGGGACAGTTCCGCCGCGTCAAAGGCCACCTGGTCCGCCTCGCTGCGCAGGTGGTCCCGGATCCCGTCAATGGTGGAATTCACGGTTTCCCTGCGTTCGGCAATAATGCGCAAAATCTCGTCTCCTTTGGGCAGACGGTTTACGGTGCGGGTGAAAAGTCCCATCACCTTTTTAGGCAGGGGCATTTGCGTTTTTGCCACCATGGTGGGGTTGACCTTGTCCAGCTCGGTTTTTACGGCCAGGATATTTTTTGCCACAGGGGAGCTATCTGTTAAGGCCACGTTTTTCAGCACCGCACCCATTTTCCGGTCGTAAAGGGATACCTGGGCCTGGGTTTTTTCCATGATTTCCCGGCCCAGGGAAAATACAAAATTGCCAAGCTGCCAGGCGGACGGGTCTGTTTTGACCTTCTCCACAAAGGCCTGGGCCTGCTCTTCAAGCGCCTTGATATCCTCAACAGCAAGGTGCCCGGGCTGGACCGGCACCAGCTGGGTGGGGGGCTGAACAGGGGTAAGCGCCCCCTGCCCCGATGCTTGTGTAACGTCTGCTAATACAGGGGCTTTGGCCTGACCGGACACACTGGCAAGTTCCTGAGCCAAACTGGACATAGGTTTTCTCCTTTATGAAAATTTACCCTCAAGAAAATGGGCCATGGTTTTAAATTCTGCGATTTCGTTATTGTCCACAATCTGACGTGATCTGACGCATACGTCACGAAGGCTTTCAATGGTTTTTTCAAAGGCCTGTCTTTGGGTCTGCCTGCTGTCAAAGGAAAGGTCAAGATACTCTTTAACCGCTTTAAACAGGTGGGTGCTCCCGATCTTTTTCAGTTCATAGGTCAGGGTCTCCCCCGGATAACGGCTGATCATGTCGGGGATAAGGGCTTTAAGATCGTCAATAATGGATTCTATTTTTACAATCAGATCCATAGAAAAATCACGGTCGGTGCGGATCAACAGATTCAGCTTGATCAGGGTGTCAAGGATCTGTTTGAAATCAGCACCCGGATCTTTTTTTTTATGAACCGGATCTTTTTTCTGAGGGGCCGGGGGGGACTGCTCCCCGGGGGCGAATGACACCCTATGGGTTTTAAAGCGCCTGATAATCAGGTTGAATACAAATAGCGCGATAATAAAGAAAGTAGCCATAATTATAACTGTCATGAAGTATTCCCTTCCAAATTAATAATTTTAATGCCTTTTAGGCTTGGATGGTACTATTGTGTTATACATTAAATGATACGAAGTTCAAGTCAATCCGTCCTGTTGACCAGGACACTGGCTACCGATTTAAGCCGGGACACTTTTTTTGATTAAAACCCCCATGTCCTGGCGGACACAACGAAGCATGAAACTAAAGACACCAACAATGCGGGCTAAAATGGGCGCCCTCAGGCGCTTCGCCCTCTTGTTTCCTGTATCTTGTCTCTATTTTCTTATAAAGAAAACTTGCTAGCACTACAGCGACACTTTGTTCTTTTAAAATGGGGCTGTAAATCATCGTATTTTTGCTGATTTACAGCTATAAATTCCCTCCTGAAAGGGCGGGAATTCTGAAGTGCCGCTGTAATGTTATCCGATCGAACAAATCAAAATAAGTTTTCATCGGCCCGAATACATGTCACCTCGAACGCTTTACAGGGGCGAAACTGCTGCAACCTGTTTGTAAAGATAAAGGTGTCATTCATCTCGTAGTGCTGGAAGATGTCCAGGCCACGATCCAGGGAGATCTTCCAGCCGTGATCGGTCAAGATGTGGCGGGCATGGATTGTGCCGGTTCCGTCGAATTCCCAAGATAAATTGATACCCACTGAACCGGCCGATTCCTTCATCTTCTCTAAGTTTTCTTTCTGCTGTTCCCCTTTGAACTCATCTTCTGTTGTCACCAGATTCACGGACACTTCTTCATCCAGAGCCTTGTGCTTGACCACAGTCTCAAGAAATTCCATGAAATTGCGCATCTGGTAGAACAGGCGGATGTATGGATCGGTGACCGTTATCTGGGTGGCACCTTTGAGGTAGGGACCAAACAACGTATCAAAGGAAATGCCTTTCTGGTTCTCCTGGAATGTAAGGTGCTTTTCTTTAAGGGAAGGCCCTGAATCTTTCAGCGGTCCGGATGAAACTTCAGATGAGCCCGATTTCACATCTTCAAATAGTTCCCCATCTTTACCCTCCGAGATGGTCTTGTGGTAATAGTTGGGGTATTCCTCTTCTTCGAGAGTGAAGACAGGCGTGGTCTTTCCATCTGCACACAAATAAGAAAAATTAACATTGCCGTAAGTGGAATCAATCCGCATCAGTTGATCTTTGACACGCTTGCGGCCCTCAATTGCCAACCGCAATAGGTCCTCGACCTCTTCTTTAGTTGCGCCCCCATCCGGAAAAAGAACCTTCATCAGGCCGGAGAAGGTTTTGTTGATCCCATCACGATCCCTCGTTGAAATGCCGGAAGATAGAGTGAAATGATCCTTGTAGCGGTCCGAATAATCATAGTTACGCAAAGAACGCAGGATTTCGGCCAGATAGTCCACCACAAATCCGTAGCCGTTAGAGAACATTTCTCCCCGGATGATATCCACCTCCCAGCCAGGGATATAAAAATGGATGCGGTCCAGAAATGCGGAGTCGTAGAACTTGTCAGGCAACTCGGAAAACAGGTCTGAGTGCTTGAGCATGTAAGGCAAGGTATGCTGGGTATTGCCTACGAATACGACAGATGCCTCAGCCCCCAATGTCTCGACTCCGCGTGAAAATGATTTATTGGCCATGTAGTTTTTCATGATATCGACCAGTGCCTTGTCCACGCGCTTTTGTTTTCCTGCAAACTCATCAAAGGCGACACAGTCCCAGTAGCCGACCAGGCCGATTTTTCCGGTAGAGTTGTTCACAAACAATTTGGGAACCGTGACTTCTCCACCGGAGATCAGGATGCCGTGGGGCGAGAACTCTGAGTAGATGTGAGATTTGCCGGTTCCCTTGGGGCCAAGTTCGATCAAGTTAAAATTGCGCTCACAAAAGGGAATCAGGCGGATCAACTGGGTCAGCTTGCTGCGCTTGCCGAACATTTCCGGGTTAAAACCAATACTTTGAATCAGCAGATCAATCCACTTGTCTGTGGTGAATTGCCTGCGGGCTTCAACATAACCATCAAAGTCGAAGTGGGAGAGCTGAATGGGCTTGAGAGACGACAAAATCCAGGGGCTGGCGTTCTTGTCCTCTGTAAATTCGTATTCGACATCAGCAATGCACCACACGCCGCTGACCAAAAGCTTGGGGTGGGCCTTGACCGTCCCCGAGTCCACCAGCACCTTTTTGATGCCGAGATTGGAGAATTCCGCCTCGTAAACGTCGGCCTTGTCGTTCAGGGACACGCTGATTTTGTCGATAACTTTATACCGCCCCTTTTCCTTGATATTAGAACGGACTAGCCCTGCCTCGTTACGATGCACATAATGCTTGCGCAAAATTTCTTTGACGGTCTCGATGCCGGTCTGGATGGTCGGTTCATCGTTGGTAGCGCAATACTGTCCCAAGAGGTATTCCAGCACGTAGGAGGGAACGATGGCATTTCCCTTGACCGTCTTGACAAGGTCCTTGCGGACAACGAGTCCTGGAAAATGTGTATTGATTTTCTGATCAAGGTCATTCATCGGCCACGTATCCTTTAAAAATCAAAGTCGCTGGTAAATGATCGCCGCATCAAATACCGCAGCGACTTATATTCCTTGTAATGTGAGGTCCCGGCATGCTTTTCCTCAAGCTTGAGAATAACCTCCTGGCCATTGGCTTCATCCGCCTTTCGGGTCAGCACAAAGCGAATCTGAATCTCCCGTTCCCGGGGATTGTCCAGATCCAGATCAAAGGTCAGATCATGGCTGTCGGAGATCAGATCACCGGCCTCCGTGTAGATACCGGCCCTCAGCACTCTTGGCTGGATTTTGTCTGTTACCGGGCCTGCCTGGTACATGGTCACTGCCAATTGCCCGGAGGTGATCACTGAACCGGGTCCCCGCAGGATGTCCACCTCAACACAAGTAATATCACTCTGCCGCTTCTTATTGATTTTGAGTATCGGGATCACCACCTCCTGCAAGCAGGCACCCCCATGCACAAAGCGGGAACCTGAGCCCTTCAGGCGCAATCGATTGATCGACCTGGGTATCTGGACCTCCACATCACCGGCCAGCCCAAGCTGATCCGGGGTAAACTTATGCAGGCCGGAGACTTCGGCAAGTCCTTTGCCAAGCACAAAGCGCCGGTCCCGGAACAGAATCTGATCTCCCCCGACATCGACGCCTGAAAAATCACTATCGTCAATGGCGCGATTCTGGTAGATAAAGCCGTGATCGGCAGTCACTATGAAGTTATACAAATTGGCATTGTTCAATTTTTTGACCAGACGAATCAGTTCATGCAATGTCTCTTCCACAGCCTCGAAAACCCGTTCCTCCGATTCCCGCTTGTCCCCGGTGTCGTCTATGCGGTTGTGGTAGACGTAAAGCACGTCATGGTCACGCACCAAGGCCCGGCAGTTATCTCCTTTCATCTCCATCAGCGCGTTAGCCTTGCAGGCAGTGGCCCGAAACTTTGCCGCCTGCCCAAGAATTTTGATGCGGTTGGCCAGCCCCTGGGAACTTTGCCCATCCACCATTACGGTCCCGGTTTCATTGTCGGAAATGATCAATACCTTACCGGGCAGCAACGCAGCCATGCCAAGCTGGGTGTAGCTGGGCAGCATGGAAAGCGCCGGTTCCAGTTCCGCGTGGTACCGGTCCTCCTGCCGGATCAGACCCATAAATTCATCAGCGATTTCATAGCGCATGGCATCGGAGATAATCACGCAAACCTTATTGCCCTTGTGCAGGAATGGCTGTACATACGTGGAGAAAAACTGACTTTGTTTGCGCACCGGAAAGGCTTCCCACTTGGTTGCCGCATCCACGAAGATCTGGAAGCGGTCCCCCAGTTTCAGCAGAAAATTGTTGGTGTAGAGGTTTTCGATCTGTTCGGTCAGCGTTCCCATCAAAGATGCCTGTCCCGACATGCGGACATGGAAACAGAACTTGCGATAAAGCTGATCCAGCTGATACCAGAATCGGCTGTAACGCTGTACGCCCTCGGCAAGACTGTCCATGGTAAGCCTGGCCTCGCCCAGGGTCTGGATAAACCGGGCAGCATGATCAACAGCCTCATACAGGTGCCGGTATTCACGATACCAGTGGCCCTGCCGCCGCCGGCGGACCCAGCTTGAGACATCTGAACTTCCAACCGTGCGTGATGCCACAGCCTTCACCAGATCACTGATGATCTTTTGGTCAATCAGACAAAAATAGTCCAGTTCGATCAGTTGCCGGAAATCCCTTTTGGCCAGATCCTGCTCAATCCCCAGGACTTCGGCACACTCTTTTGAAAGGGTCTCAAAACTGCCTTCAAACTGCCGGCTGTCCTTCCAGCGCTTGAGAAACACCAACGCATCACCGGTCAACTTGACCTGGCCGTCAGTGCCTAATGCGTAGCAGGATTTGAACAGCTCAATGGCAAAATCACGTACGCCCGGCTTATCGCACCTGTAACCATAACAGCGGACCATTTGCTCCCAGAGAAAGCTGTCCAGGCCGCACCGGCCGACCAGCTTGATCTTCTCCTCCCGGCCCTCGGCCAGTTCCTGCAGCAGATTCTCCACCACAGCATCCATGCGTGGCTCGGTGACGGTGCATACAGCAAGCATTTTAAGACGGATCTGTCCGGCAGTGTCATCACGCTTCAAAAGTTTCTTCAAAGCGTCCTTGCGCTTTATGGCCGTGAAAAACTCAGCATGGGTATGTACCACATCCGTAAATTCCAGGCCAAGGGCAAGTTCGGACAGCCAGATCGCCACCTGATCGGTGCGAAACTCGCCATGGGCCAGTTGCACATCCAGCAGCCAGTTATCCAGATCAGCCGGCTGGGGCCCTTCACGGTAGAGCAGGAATTTTTGTTCCGGCTGTTCGCGTAAAATCTTGTATTTTAGCCCGTACTCGTTATTAGCCAGTTCTATCTTCTCAATGCCGGGCAACGAGAGCGCCTCGAAATCATCACGCAACTCTTTCTTGGCGTCGTACCAGAAAATAATCCGGTGCCGATCGAAGAGTTTGGTCAGGGCTATGGCGATGCGGTTTCCCAAGATTATCCTCCGAATTCAACCTTCCAGATACCCGAGGCAACTGCGGCAAGTTGCTTTTGCCTGGCTTCTATCTTTTGTTCGTCCCAGGCATCATAATGTTCCGCCACGGCTTTGGTGATCTGGAATGAACTGTCCTGGTAAACAGATCGTTTGGCGGTGTAATCCGAATTTCCCAGGTCACGGTTTTTCCCGGTCTCAAGGGGGGTCATGTTGCCGATACGATAGATTAATCGTTCCTGTTTTGACTCCTCTATATAGCCCCAGGCTTCGGAGGGGTGCTCGGGAAGGATATGCTCCAGATTATAGGTTGCGCTCTCAAAATCAAAATCCCGGCCTGATCGCTGACGTTCGATCTCAAAAAGAATATAACGCACCACCTTTTTATTTCGGCTGTTTGTGGTCCTCAATTCCTTCTCTGCAAAGGCCGCTTTGAACTGATTGTCATCGGGATACACCTCCTGCAGCGCGGTCATCACATCCAACGGTTTTTCATGCACCTTTCCGGAGACTTTCCAGGCAATGTCATTGTATAACCGTTCCTGTTCATGGGTTTGAAGATTGCAGATGACATTATACCGGAATGACACGGCGGCAACCGCCTTGATAATTCGTGTGAACGCCGCTCTGTCCGGGTCGAAAAAAAGATCATGGCAGGCCATCAGCATGGCCAGGGGCTGGCGGACATTGAACATCTGCAACAGTTCAATGGATTTTTTTTCTTCGCCGTTCCAGGATGCATCCTGGGGGTCACGAAGAGCCGCATATATGGCAGCTGATTGATCAAGATTGCGGATCAGCTCAAATGCGGCATCCCGGCTGGAGATCCGTTTCCGGATGGTTTTAAACAACTCCGCCTTCCGGACAAGTTTGTTGCGGCTATTCCAGAATATTCTCAAAAATTCCGGAAAACTCTCACTGCCCAATAACCCGACGATACGCTCCCATCTCTCTTCCAGGGCCTTTAATTCGGTTTCATGGGTGTCCCGGGTGCTGATAATCGAAAAAAGATAATTTTTCAACAGATCTGTTGCCGAGAGTCTTACACCCCGGGCATTGAGCGTTTCAAAAACTTTAAATGCGTTCAACTCATCGGTAACCGTTATGACCGTGAAGAATAACTTATCCACCAGGCTGTCAACAAACGAGGCGATCTCCCGGCCGCCGGCAGCGGTCATCCCGCAACGGGCCTTAAGCTTATCCTTGAACCAGTTGAATGTTTTGCGCAGCTGATGCTCTGACGCGTTTAATCCCCTTTGGGGCAGTTTTTCCAAAGGCACGAGATAGGTCTGGTAAAATCGGTTGTTATGGCGATTCAACTCCAGCTTTGACCGGGGCACAAGACTGACAGGATTAATATACCCGATGTAACTGTTCTGGAGCTGCTCTTTACGTTTGGCATTGTTTTCTGCATCATGGCCTGCTGACACCAGATCCTGAAGATGCCCAAGTCCTGCCAGGATCAGCACGCTGATCGTGGTAAGCCGCTGCTGGCCGTCAATGATGTCAAACCGCTTGCTGTCAGAGGATTGGAGAACCAGGTATCCCATATAATGAGCCGATTCGCCGTCGGCCTCAAAAAGACCGAGAATATCCTGCCACAGATCACCCCACTCATCCTCTGTCCAGGAATAATCCCGCTGGAAAGGGGGAACATGGTAGCTCAAGCCATTGCCCAGCAGCTGCCGGAAGGTTGAATTCTGGGTGTTGAAATTCATGGTGGCCATTTTTTAATCCTCCTTTGCAGAAAGCCCGGGAATCTTCTTCAAGGCCTTGCCGAATTTGGGATAGTTGACCTTCACCCCGTCATCAAGATCAATCTCTTTGAGCTCGGTGGCCAGGGGGTAGAGCACCTCCCGCTCGTACTCTTCCATCTCGGATATCATCTTGGTGATCTTTTCGATTTCCTTTAACGCACGGGTCTTTTCGCTCTGGCTGCTGGCGGCATTGATGGTCACCGCCTCCAGGTGATTCTTGTGTGTGGAGAGCTTGGTGCGAAACTCCCGCAAGTAATCATTCAGGACAATGCTGATTGTATCCGGCCGGTAGCGGTGCATGTAGATCAATGCGTTGAAGCTGCCTTTGGGGCTGGAGAACAGCCAGTAAATGGGCCGCTTTTTGTAGCGTTTCCAATGGTCGGTGTAGAACTCGCTTAAAAAATAGTCCCGGATGCCGTAATTGCGCTTACCCTTGATGTTCAGGGCCTGTTCGACAAACCGCAGGTTCTCCTCGTAGTGTTCTTCCCCAAAGGCTACGCGCAGGAACTTGCGGAAGCGCTCAACAATGTCATCGGTGAACCAGTTGCCGTCGAGCATGGGAATGACGTTGTCGTCATCCGCCGGAAAGATGGGCTCCGGAACCTGCTTCAGGTAGTCCTCGATGGTCTGGCCCTGGTTGGCCAGGATCAGCCCCGGCTTGTCTATTGCGTAACGGCCGAACATGCAGCCTACGGCATAGGAGACCAGTTCTCGCATAGTGTCGGCCAGGAGCAACGGCTCTAGTTCATCTTCTCTTTTGCTGTTTCCATAGCGATAATGCGGATTGCAGGTCAGGGCGATTTCGTTGATCGATACCTCAGGTTTCAGTTCATCCTGAAGACCATAGGCCTCAATGAAGATGCGGTTGTTCTCTCCCTCTATTCGTTGCATCTCCTGAGTCACCTGTTGCCAGTGGGTGCGGAGTTTCTGGTAGGTTTCCTTTAGCGTTGATTGACGGTAGTTGGGGGTCAGTACTGGCAGGTTGGCGAAGTCCCATGAGGTTTCGTAGCTGTTCCAATCATCTTTGGCTAAAAGAATGTTTTTGTGTGCATTGCTACTAATAACGTCTGACAAAGCGACAGCTTCATCAAAGGGCAAGTTTGCAATATCTGCCACCACGAAATTCAGAGTTGGATTTAAAATTTGTAGTATTCGTTTGGCAGTTTTGGAATTTAAAAAAGCTAAAACTCCAAATATGAAATCGAGTTTATTTGGTATGCAAGCGGTACCAGCCGCACCGAAAATAAATCCCGCTGGTGAATATCTAGCTCCAAATTCAGTTGATGTTATGTTTGACCACGTAATACATGGCTCGAAGTAATATCCAGTGTTTTGGATTTGGCGGGATGCTGAACCGTATAATTCAGCGGCATACCCAATTATTTCTTTGCCGTCATTTTCCCAATTTACAAGAATTTCTGCATTTCCAAACCATTTCCTATAAGCCCCACCTGCGTTTATTGGAAACCATTTCTTTCCTGAATCATTGGCAGATTCGCGCGAAATACAGTTCAAACCAATTTTTATGAAAGATACCTCAAACCATTTTTTTAGAAATCGATTATTATCGCTGGTTACAAGACCTTTTTTGGGAGCAGCGATTTTCGATAAGTTTTTGAGCGTTTCAAATTTTTGGAACAATTCATCATTTGCCCAATATGCAATAGGGTTGCCAGGTATTTTTTTAAAATCTACGGCACAGGACCGATAAAGCCAACCGCAATCAGGATTCTTAACTGCTTTTCGGATAGCGTCATTTTTCTCAGCTCCAGAATTGCCAGCAACTAACCTTAGGTAGCCACCCTTGTAATCCAGGCGGTTTGCGTTTTCCAAAACAAAGGCAGTGGTTGAAACCACTTCACCTCCGATACTGTCAAAAGCCCTCGCACCAAGGTGAGCCATTGATAACATTGTGTATTGCCCCAAAAGACGTGCACGCAATGTTTCGAAAGATGATAAAAACATCCAACTTTGCATGGTTATCATCGCAACCACTCCATACTTCTGGGTAAAATAAAGGTTACGCTCTATGAACGTGGCAAATAGATCCGGCTTACTGTTCGGATAATTGTCCTTTATCCAAGCTCCCAGTCGTCCATTCATCCCCTTGCTGCCCATATACGGCGGATTAGCAATCACCACATGATATTTCGGGCTCAGGTAATCAACCTGTCGCAGAGCTTTCAGCACTTTTTGATGAGTCAAGCTGAGAAACAGCTGCCCGGAGACATTTTTTGACATCAGAATCTTAAGCATGCCGTCCACATTGGTGATATCGGGACGAATCAAAGAACCAAAATTGTCGGCTTCTTCGAACTGGCGTAATGTGGTTTGCAGTGATGCAGTGAACAAATCCCGTCCCACAAAATCCATATACTCTTTAATCTCGCTATCGCTGAAATGAACATTCTCCAGCACGCAGATATTCGGCTTGACGCCTTTATTGAAAAACCGTCTCTGCCTTTCCCGGGCCTTCATGGTCAGGGCAAAGCCAGCCAATTCCCCGGCACGTTCATCAATCTCGATACCGTACAGATTGTGGGTAAGGATCTTTTCCGGAATCTCGGCAGGCTCATAGCCTTCCTCCTCGTAAATGGCGTAAAGCAGGTCAAAGGCATAGGTGAGCATGTGGCCTGAACCGCAGGCCGGATCACAGATCCTGATCTCTTCGGGCTTATTGATGCGCAGAAAGTCCGTCTCAGCCTGTTCGGGCTTAATGTAATAGTCCATCTTTTCGGCCAGCCCTGAGCCGGGACGGTTAAGCAGCCACAGGCGGCCAAGGGAGTTTTCCAGCAGATAATGGACGATATAACCTGGAGTGAAAAGCTGGGTGGCGGCCGGGAGGTTTTCTGGCGTAATCTTTTTATTTTTCTTCAGGCCAGCGAACACCTCATCCTTTTTCTCGGAAATATAGAACTGGTAGAGCCAGCCGATCACCTCGACATCCTGGCAAGCATCCGGAGTCATGGCCTCCCGGGTATAGGCGAGGATGGAGTTGCCCGAGAGCAGGTCGTCGGGCATCAGCAGTTCGGTGTAGTCGTCGATCCGTTGAAACAGGAACGGCATGGCTTTGTGCCAGAAGTTGCAGGCTGCAACCACCAGCATGCGGTACGCTTCACCCTGGGGGTCCCGGCTGGGTACCTTGCCGTCCAGAAAGTCAAAAATCTGCTGCCGTGTTTTTTCCGGCACCATCTCTTCGTCCAGATGTCCCATCTTGGCCTCAGCCAGAATCTCGGGTTGGAACTGTCCGGGATCGGCCGGAGAAACTACGCTAATACGGGTGTAACGGTTGACATCCATAAAACGCAAAGCGCAGAAGCGGTTGAACCAGATATAGGCCACCCGCTCAACGACCTGTTCTTTGCCGTGATTCTTGATCGCCTCTTCGAGTTTCTTGACGGCCTCGACACGTTCACGCCGGGCGGCGCTGTTTTCAGCGAGTACCAGTTTCAGCTTGGCGGAGACCTGTTCAATCAGAGTACGTCGGGCATATTGAGCGAACCGTTTTAATTTTAGTGTTTCCATCGTTAGCCTCCCGCACTCAGACGCCGGACTGAATTTGCGCCGAACTGTTTTTTGTACTGATCCAGATTCAAAATTGCGCAGCCAGCTGCACAGGGCGCTGACCAATCTTTATGCGTGATCGGCAGAGACTTCTTCAGTTCATCCTGTTTTGCCAGCAACAACGCCGGCTCGAGGCTGGCCATAGAGATCAATACAACGTAGTGGATGGGTTTTGTTACTTTCCCACTGTGACTGCGGAACCAATAGCTGTCCCGGTACTTTCCAGCTAAATCAGGTATGAGGTTTCCGGTTAGCAACTTTGTTTTGAATGCCTCTGGATTGGCGGCTCCTGGCTGATCGGGATCTTTTATTTCCAGAAAGAGACACCGATCTGTGTACTCTGCTATAAAGTCTACCCTCTTCATAGTGCTGGGATTGTGCAAGGCATCATCATCAAAGATGATCGCTTCCATGGCCGAGCTAAAATCAAATTCCAAGTCATTCTCAGCTAAAACTGTCATCAAGCACCTCCCAAAGAGCGTTTGATCTCTTCATCGTACAGATCGCTGAATGTATTGGCGATTGCATTGCTGTTCAGATGTCGATAATCATCAGCAGACTGAATCTGCACACCCTCATTTTCCTTTGAAAGCGCATGAAATCTAATGTGATCACCTGCATCCGTATTGACGAGGAGATCAAGCCACTTGAGCAGCACATAGTCATGGGTCGCCAGAATGATCTGCAGGCCGCTGCGCGACAGCTCCAGCATTGTCTGTACGAGCAGCTTCATGAGCTGAGGGTTTAGATTGGACTCCGGTTCATCCCAGAACAACGTGCCTGAAACACCAGGAACAAGGGAACAATTTTGCAGTAGTCTTTGTAATATACCGAATTTACGGAACCCTTCAGCCATCATATTGGGGCTGAACACATCTTTTCTTTGCGGCGAAAAATAGGTCAGCTTGCCATCCTTGGACTTGCCGTGGGCATATTCAGTGTAGGTGCCTGGTTGAAACGACATTTCTCCAGTGTCCAGAGAAAATCGTCCTTCCATTTTGTTCACCAAGCTTTCAAGCAGCCACTCTTCTTTTTCTCGCGGCTCCTGACCAGCATCGTTGAGCAGTTTAGTAGCAAGATCAAAATAGGTTTCATCGAAAATGAGTTTCAGAACACTCGTATCCATCTCGAGGTTACCGAAACCTCTTAAAAATGTCAGGAGTTCCTTCGTGGGAATGAAGATAGGACTTAAGCTATAGCGCTCGTAATCACTATTCTCCTCTACTGTGACTGATTTTGAATTTGAGCGGAATCTCAGTGCGATCTCTTTATCGAAAACAAAACTGGCCCCCATCCAAGCATCTTCAGCCACCCCTATCTTGCGCATTTTTCCAAGCTTCAGATCAGGGGGGAGAAAAACATTGAGAAGCTTATTCGTCACAGCCTCTTTTATTTCTTTATTCGATACTTCTTCTTGGTTGCTTAATCCATTATTTGCTGAACAAAGAGCGTAGGCAGCCTTTAGTAGATGGCTTTTCCCGGTACCGTTCTCACCAATAATCACATTGATCTTGGCGGAAAAGTCGATGGACAAGTTTTTGAAGACTGTGAAGTTCTTCAGAGTCAGGTTTGTGATCATATTTGAATCCTTTTTCCTTTTTGGATCTCTTCCAGCAGTGCGCTGCGCATGGATTTGAGGTATTCATCCACATCGGCCTCATCTGCCAGCCAGGCTTTATTGAATGAAACCTTCACATTACGGCTGGAGACATATTCTATGTGCGGTTTTGTCTTTTCCGGTGGTTTGGGTTTCTGACCGGGTTCCGGGGTAGCTGGTCCGCCTGATGCTGGCGTAGGATCAGGGTCAGGCGTTGGCGTTGGTTGAGCCCAGGCCGTCATCTTTGAAAGCAACCGCTGGTACTCGCTTTCCTCAAACCTTCGCAGGGTGTCCCGGATAACGGCAATCAGTTTCTGACGCGCAATGCCGGCTTTGACTTCGTTAAAGGGGCGGGCAATCTGTTCTTTCTTTTCCTCGTTTAATACGCCGAATTCAGCCATGCTCTCGATCCGGCTTTTCAGCGCAGCAACCATCTCCTTGGCCTCGGCGATTTCAGCCTCAATTTGGGCGTCGACTTTATTTTCCAGAGTTTGGAGGAGCAATTTTACCTGCTGCATAGAATTGCCCTTAAAACAATCAGGCTTAGTCAATAGGCCGGTTATCTGTCCGGCTTCATCTCCTTCAATGTAGGCAAAATTGGATTCCTGGGCTTGAATAAACTCTCGGGCTTTGTCAAAAATCTCTTTCTGGGGGCCTCCCATGAATTTTCGGACAGGGTCGATGAGCCCTTCCTTCATATCAAGCAGCGCATCCTCCTGCCGGGTAAGTTCGGTAAGGTACCAAGTGTAGGACTTGCCGGTCAGTGCCTTAATTTTTTCAAGCACCGGTGTTAATGCATTCAGAAACGGATACTGGGAGACCAATGCCGCCAATGGGGTGAGCTGATTCATGAAGTCCTGAAGGGCGGTGGCGGTTTCTTTGCCCAGGGACTTTGCCTCGGAGGCGGCAGGCGGCGTGTCAAAGAAATCTTCAAAAAATTCCTTGAGGGCGCGGACCTGGGACGCTGTAAATTCAATCTGGGGTTCCAGTACCACATTGCCGTGCCCATGAGTGTTGCGCAGCGCCCGTTCAAGCTCATTCTCCTCCAGCAGATTGCCGTCGGCACGAACCGCCACCTTACCCCGGGCACAGAGGTTGGCCAGGGTGCAAAGCACTGCGGCATAGCTCCAGCCGTAGGGTTTGATCTCAAATTTTTCCAGCAGCGTCTTCAGTGTAGTTCGCACGCCACTGCGGTTATTACTCTGGATGAACGCCAGAAGCTCCTGCTCTGATTCGGCAAGGGATGTTGCGTCATTGCCGAACAACCCATCCTGCGCCCCCTTAAGGCATTTGGCTATATCGTTTTCACTGTAGCTGATGCCGCGCAGCATCCGAAGGTTTGGATAGGAACGGCAGATGAGTTCGTGAAATCCGCGTACCACTCTTGTTTGGGCATCTTCGGAACCGATTTCAATTTCCGCCCCTGCCACGAACAATTTTGCCTGGCTCATCAGATTTTGGACCTGCTGCTGTACCTGGGCATACCGTTCTCTGTTCTGGAATCCCTTGTCTGTAAGGATGCGCCTCACCGCCTCCTGCTGTGTGACCGAGATATTCTGGCGGATGTACTTTTCAGTTCGCTTATACATCAGGATATCCCGAACGAGGCGTTCATCTGCAGGCATGAGAACCAGCAGCTCGTCCCGGCCCCAGCCCTGCATTTTCAAGGTCATTTCATTATCAACGTTCTCATTAAACGGACTGATGACATGGATGAAAAGCTCGTATTCCCTGCCATGGAGCCGGTCATCGAGCTTTCTGGAAAACGGGTAGTCCTGCCCGTTTTCATCATATCGAATTTTTCTGTGCTTGATGACGTGGTCAAAAACAATCTTCTGAAGCTCGTCGGCAACTTCCGGCGATTCTACCTCTGTGTTTTTGATTTCCTGCTCGACATCCTTTTCCTCATCGGTGAGGTATTCATAGATTTCCCCGTTGCGCTGGATATAGGTCTGCTGTTCCAGAAGGTTTAAGGCTTCTTCTATACGATTCCTCAATGCAGGCAGGTCCAGATTAAAACCTTCCAGCATCAGAATACACAGGTTTCGAACTGTGGATTTAAACTCTTTGACGTATTTGACCAGGAAGAGTGTTTTCAGCAACCGTATGGCAAAGGGATTCTCAAGATGGTTTTCCGCCTGAATAATGGCCCGCTGAATGTTGGATTTCAGGACAGTGCGAATTCCTTCGAACATCAGGTCAAAGGTCGCCAACTGCCCGATTTTATGATCCCCGATCTGAATTGCCACCTGCTGAAATACACCCAGCATGGAGCGTTCACCCACCGAACTGTGCTTGCCTTCAAAGGCGTTATGCTGGGATAAATTTTGAATGGCTGCCTGGAACAGTGCAAACTGGTACGGAATAAACGGGTAGCTGTGTATGAAGTGATCCCTGTCTTTAAAGTTTCGGTAGGTTTGGGAACCGTCGGCAAAATCAAACAGGGTCTTAAAGTTGTTGGACTGCTCATGGTATATGTCTGAGAGGGATTGGGCGCCCTGGTCTGTTTTCGAGAGCAGGCGCTTCTGGATAACCTCGGCCACGTCGGCACTGGTCAGCTTCATACGATTGGCAAACCGGGCTTGGATTTTTGAAAAATCATTGCCCTCCTGTTTGCCCATCTCTCCCACCACCTTTCCCATATCTTCCTGGGCCGTCACGATGATCCAGGCCCGCCCCCGGCATTTGGTGGCCAGACTCTCGGCAATGGTCTGGAGGTTGGTCATGAGTTTAACGTTATCAGCAACATATTGCCCGACCTCATCGACAAAAAAGTTCAGCCGGAACCCTTTTTGATTTTCTTGCCCGGATTGCCGTTCGATATATGCAAAAACTTGCTCGGCAAAATCTTCAATGGAAACGCGGTATTGGCTGCGGTATTTGTCCAGTATCCCAAGACTCTGTGCTTCTTCTTCACCGGTTACCTGAGCATAGGATGTTGCAATATTTTTAGACTCCAGCAGGGACTGCTCTCTGCCGCTTTCCCATGCTCTGCCGGCAATGGATTCATAGGCGGATTTAAATCGCCCATACAGGCCACGGCTGTCAAGATCACGCTCGAACTGGGCAATATGACCCTGTTTGCCGTAATAACCGCACATCTCATCAAACACTTTTACAAATACGGCAAGGAGTGCGTCGATTTGTGTTTTGCTGATAACATCGGCCTTCTGGTCAATATTGAATAAGATGCTTTTTGAAGGGATGCCGACAGCTCGTTTGAGATCCCCTTTCAGGATCTCGTTGTCTTCACACTTAGGCAAAAACAGATCGAAAGTTGACGCCCCGTCTATCTCCCTGTTTTCAAGCACAAGTGCCAGCATTTTCAAAAGATGGGATTTGCCGGACCCAAAAAAACCGGAAACCCAAACGCCGTTGGCGCCCTGGTAGTTATTGTATGCGTCCAGAAATGATTCCAGCCGTTTTTCAACTTCGTTCGTCAGGACGTACTCTTCGATTTCCAGGCGAAGACTGGCCTCGTCGTCAGCTTTAATGACCCCTTCAATCGGTCGATCAACCGGTTTATGAAAAACGTTCTTAAGTGTCATCTGGTTCCTTATGTTTACGCTTCGCAGTGAAAAATGTTAAATGCCCTGTAGTACTTGTCGTCATGAAGCTTTCCGAAAAGATCAAGAGAAGCCCTGGACTCAAGTGTATGGGTAAAGGCCCCTGGAAAAAACATGACCGTTGGCTTTTCTTTGGCAGTACTCTGCAAATTATTCAAAACATTGTGCGAACGGATGTAGGGAAACACCTCGCCGACTCCGGCAAGAAAAAGAACATCGAAATCCTCGTCTGCCAGCTTGGCTGCTATAGCCGGGACAAGATGTGTCTCAGGATCAAGTACGCCTTGCAGCAACTCTTTGAGCTGATCTTTGGAGACAGATGCCTCAATTTCAAGAACTTGATTCCAGATATTTCGTTCTTTCAGTATTTCTATTGAGAGATCATAGAGATTGATCTGCAAAATTCGAATGCCGGTCTGTTCAAGGCGATTAACCAGTTTATGACGGAGACGTTCCATGTCAACGGATTCTTCCGGTTTAAAAGGACATATGAAGAACGGCACTTCATTTCCAAGACCGTGATTTTTCAAAAAGCGCTGCCCTGAAATCACTGCATAGAGGTGCTGAAATTTGTCTTGCATTGACATTTTAATAATATCCGCTGTCACTTAAGTCACTTCCTTGGGATCGAATTCAAACATCGGAAAGCATAAGACATCGCAATGTCCTTCTTGGCAGAGAATCTCCAAAAGTTGTGGGCTAAGCATGGCCGCGTTTATCATGTTGCCGGCGGTCAAAAGATCTGCCTGGCGAAGTATCCTGAACAGGATCTGCCTCAATTTCCTTCGTGTTGCTGGAGATATCTGTTCAAGCTCCAAGTGCCATTCTGATTTTCGATTAAAGAAGGCGTCAAAATCCTCATGGGTTATATCGGTTTTGAGTGAGAGAAAGCGCTCTCGAAGAACCTCAATGGCAAAATCAGCGATGAATCTATATCGCCGGCAAACGGCAAGCCACAGGAGATAGCCTTGTTCTTGATGGCCTCCTTGATTAAGGAATTCAAGTTCGACTATACTAAGCAGCTTAAGCCGGGAAACCACCTCGCTGCAAACCCGTTTAAGGGTATTTTGTGTCCTTGCCTGCAGCAAATTCTCTTCGACCACCTTGTTTCGGACAGAGTTCCAGTCTCCTAAATCAAGATACAGCTTGGTCAGGTTCACCGACTCTCTGTGAAAAAGACCACCTGTTGTAAATGACATGCTGTATCTATTGTCACGCATTACTTTTCAAGATTCCTTTTTGTTATGTTCGGCAGCACCACCAGCCTTCACCCACTCGTCCACGTCATCTCTCTTGAACTTCCATAGACGCCCCATACGATGTGCTGGCATTTCATTTTTATCAATCCATTTGTATACGGTGTCATTGCTGACCCCTAAATACGTGCAAATCTCATTTATCGATAACCAACGGTCTTCCATCTCAGTCATTTTTCAAGCCCCTGATAGAAGGTTGAGTTTAAGCCCTGTAATTATTAAATGAAAACATAGAGGATACCATTTATTCTCTGAATTAAAATTTTAAATTAAGAACCTACCCGATGTCAAACGATCTTAACCGATTCAAACCGATTGTACTCTAAATTTTATCAGCGCTCACATGGGCTGGACAGGAATACAATCGGTTGAATCATCGTTGCTGGAGTAACCCACATTCCCCTTTCTCGAAAATGCCCGAGAGGGATACGTAAAAATGAGCGTAAAGCCAAGGCAGAGATTTTCCAGCAAATCATTTTAAGATAAAAAAAGGGTGCTTGATCTGATTAGTGGGTTTAGAAAAGATGACCAACGGACAATAATCCGTTGGTCTGTGGTGTGCCTGCCTGTGCCTAAATTGTACCCGTCAAGGTCAAATAATTAAAAACAATTCCAAACGAAACCAAAAGTAGGACGAAAAAACGCTTGATACACAAGGAGTTGAAATTTCAATGCGATGTTGATTACACGCATTGGGGTCTCAAAATCCTCTTTGTCACAGCGTTGACTTTATCCCATGCAATGATTACTTCCTTTTGTCGATTGCAGGCGGTATAATGGCACGTGTCAAGATACCGGAGACAAGAAACAAGAGGGTGAAGCGCCTTTGGCGCACATTTTTTATGTATAAACCCGGGAGAGTGAAACATGAATATAGTTGGATCAGGAACGAAATTTATTGTTTGCATCATGGCTGCAGCAATGCTGGCCATGGCAGGGTGCGCGTCATCCAGTTCCAATGTATATACCCATGAACAGGCCATGCAGGCCCAGATCGTGGATACAGGAACTGTGGAATCTGTAAAATCCGTCATTATCCAGGCCTCAAATCCCCCGGTTGCCGGTGGGGCCATCGGCGGAGTGACCGGCGGTGTGCTCGGCAGCACCATCGGCCAGGGCTCGGGCCGGCGTGTGGCCACCGTTGCCGGGGCCCTGGCTGGTGCGGCCCTGGGGGCAGTCATTGAAAAGGAAGCCGGAACCAAAGACGGGCTTGAAATTGTTGTTAATCTTGACAAAGGACGCACCATTGTGGTGGTCCAGGAGGCGGATGTACCAATGTATCCCGGGGACCGGGTGCGGGTGTTGACAGCACCGGACGGCACCACCCGGGTATCTAGATAACAGGAGCGTATGAAAAAAAACAGTGCAGTAAATGATAAATTAAGAAATGTTGCCATCATCGCCCATGTTGACCATGGGAAAACCACGCTGGTGGATGCCATGTTTAAACAGAGCGGAATGTTCCGTGAAGGCCAGGAAGTGGATGACCGGCTCATGGACTCCATGGACCTGGAGCGGGAGCGGGGCATTACCATTGCTGCCAAAAACTGCTCGGTCACCTGCAACGGAGTAAAGATCAATATTATTGACACCCCGGGCCATGCCGATTTCGGCGGTGAGGTGGAGCGCGCCCTTTCCATGGCGGATTCCGCCATTCTGCTGGTGGATGCCTCTGAAGGGCCTTTGCCCCAGACCCGGTTTGTGCTTAAAAAAACCTTTGAGGCCGGCCTTCCCGTACTTGTGATCATCAACAAGATTGACCGCAAGGATGCCCGGACCGACGAGGTACTGGACATGGTCTACGACCTGTTTATCGATCTTGGCGCTACGGATGAGCAGCTGGATTTTACCTATCTCTACGCCATTGGCCGGGACGGGATTGTCAAACGGGAACTGGAAGAAGAGGTGGATAACCTGAAGGTCCTTTTTGATATTATTGTCAATGAGATGCCCGCGCCGTCCTATGATCCTGACGCCCCTTTCCAGATGCTGGTATCAGACCTCGGCTATTCCGATTACCTGGGGCGCCTCGCCATTGGCAAGGTATTCAACGGGTCTGCCGCCTCCAATGCGTCTCTGGTGTGTATGAATGAGGACGGCGGCCAGAAACAGCTCAAGGTGTCCAAACTCCAGTCCTATGACGGCATGACGCTGGTGCCGGTGGATCAGGCAGACACCGGAGATATCGTTGTGCTGGCAGGCATTGAGGATGTAAAAATCGGTGATACCATCTGCACCCGGGAAAATCCCCTGGCCCTGCCCAGGATTACAGTGGACGAACCCACGGTGTTCATGCGGTTTGCCATTAACACCTCCCCCTTTGCCGGCAAAGAGGGTAAAAATGTTCAGTCCAGGAAAATCCGGGAGCGCCTGCTTAAGGAAACCCTGCTCAATGTGGCCATTGAGGTGGAAGAGAGCAGTGATGACGACAGCTTTGTGGTCAAGGGCCGCGGTGAACTGCAGCTGGCCATTCTCATTGAAACCATGCGCCGGGAGAATTTTGAAATGTGCGTGGGACGCCCCAAGGTTATTTACCGCGAAGAGAACGGACAGATCCTGGAGCCCATTGAACACCTGTTCGTGGACTGCGATGAGAATTTCATGGGCGTGGTCACCGAAAAACTGTCTGTCAGAAAAGGCAAGATGACCAACCTGGTAAACAACGGCAAGGGCCGGGTCCGCCTGGAGTTCTCTATCCCGTCCCGTTCCCTGATCGGGTACCGGGACGAGTTCATGACCGACACCCGGGGCACGGGCATCCTGAACTCCTATCTGTCCGGGTATGAACCCCATCGCGGGGAGTTTCCCGTGCGCTACACAGGCTCCATTGTGTGTGACCGCCAGGGTAAGGCCGTGCCCTATGCCCTGTTTAATCTGGAACCCCGGGGAAGGCTGCTGATCACGCCCGGAACACCGGTATACGAGGGCATGGTCATTGGCGAACACAACCGCCATTCTGATATTGACGTCAATGCCTGCAAGGAAAAGAAGCTGACCAACATGCGGGCTTCGGGCAAAGACGATGCCACGATCTGCTCTCCGATTAAACCCATGACCCTTGAACAGGCCATCCATTTTATCAGGGATGATGAAATGGTTGAGGTGACCCCCTTATCCATCCGCATCCGCAAGGTGGAACTCAATGCTGCCAAACGGCATATCCTGGCCGGAAAGCTCAAGAAAAAGGATACAGAAGACCTGATACGATAACGCTGCACAAGCCTGAAATAAGGTGATGTGATGGATAAAGAGAGCAACAGAACACCCATATGGCTTGAATCCGCCTATGGTCCGGGGGCGGATAAAATGCTTTCCACCCTTGGACCGGCCAGGGCACAGATTGCCGGGGCAGTGGATAATTTTTATCACACATTGTTAAAGATTCCTGCCGCAGAAAAAATTCTGGGAAATATCTCCGGCCGGGAGTTTGACCGGCTGAAAAAATCCCAGGCCGCTTATCTGACCATGATCGTGTCCCCGGGTATCACCGTAGATGAGCATCGCCGAATGGCTTTGAAGATCGGTTACATGCACTGTTTTGTGGGGGTATCCACAGATCTGCTCACAGAGTCTTCAATCCTTTATGCCGATATTGCAGGTCTTCTGACCTCAGGCGCAGGCGCCGATGAGGATGCACTTAAACGTTTGATTTCCCGGCGCCTGCAATTTGATGTGATCACACAAATAGAGGCCTATGCGGCAGTCCAGCACACCCGCCTTGACGTCTATAACCAGGTCAGCCGTCTAAAAGACCCGGAAACCACCCTGGATTTAATGGGAGCCGTGTTGAATCTGCTCATGAATTCGTTTGAAAAGAGCATTTCCGGCGTGGCCTTTGGCAGCGTGAAGAACGGCACTTACCGCCATATGCTCTCCATGGGGCATGTCCCCTTTGGGCCGGAACATGGCAGTGACACCGGATACCCCACAGTTAAAATACCTACAATAGAAGAAGCCTGGTTCAACGAACAGTCGTTTGTGAAAAATCATGTATATGACTGTTCCGAATCATTTGGCAGCCTCAAAGAAGCCTGCGTCACCAAAGGGATCCGTTCTTTTGGTTTTTTCATGCTCCACGACCTGAAATATGCCCCCAAAGCATATCTGCTTGTGTGCGGAAAATTCCCCGGATATTTTTCCGACAAATCCATGAGGTATTACTGGAATCACCTGGCAGACGTGATTGGGGGTCATTTTGACATGATTGAACGCTCCCGGGCCAAGCGGCAAAGCCGCCTGTCCGACGGACTGACGTACCGGCAGCTTCTGGCACGCCAGCGGGTGAATATGTATTACCAGCCGATTATTGATCCTGCCACCGGATGTACGGTGAAAGTAGAGGCCCTGGCCCGGCTGGTGGACGGGGAGCGGATTATTTCCCCGGGACTGTTTCTGCCCTCCTTTGGCACAAGTCATCTGCGGGACCTGTTTGAGATCGGGTTGGCCCAGGTGCTCGAAAACTTGTCCCGGGTCAGCAAGACGCCGGTGATGTGCAGCATTAATCTGCCGCCCGAGGCCCTGCTGGATAAAGAGTGGCTTGGGAAACTGCCGGGATATCTTGTGCAGGCAGGCGCGGATCCCCAGCGGGTATGTCTTGAGATCCTTGAATCCTCGCTCCATGATGATCCCGGGGTGATGAAACAGTTATTCGCCCTGCGTGAAGCAGGTTACGGCATTTTCCTTGATGATGTGGGGGCCGGCGAATCCTCTCTGTTGCGTCTGGTGAACCTGCCGGTCTCCGGGATCAAAATAGACCAGAGCTTTGTGCGTTCCTTGCCCCACAGCTTTGAAAATATTGATCTGATTCTCTCCCTGCGGTTTCTGGCACAGAACCGCGGGCTTGAATGTATTGCCGAAGGTGTTGAAAATATAGATATTGCAGAGACCTTGTTCCATATGAGCAAGGGGCATATTTTTTTCCAGGGATATGCCTACGCAAAGCCGATGCCCGCTGAAGACCTCGCTGTCTGGCTGGCCCGGTACAACCCGTGTACGCCTGAGCCCAAGAGCCCCCAGACCCTTTACGGCTGGTATTCAGGTCATATTGGCAGGCTTTTTTCCATGCGTAATGCCCTGCACACGATTCCCGACCTGATAGATGTGAATCGCCTGCAAACCGCAGAATCCTGTCCTTTACATGCAAATATATGCAAGATCGGAGGCCATGCCGAAATTGAAGAAGCCCACCGGCAGTGGCACACCGATTATGCAAAATTTGTCAGAAAAATTCAGTCCGGTGCCGACCACCAGGCCCTGTGGCAGACACTTGAGGCGTCCAAGCGCAACCTGCAGGTTCTGATTAAAAGCGCCATCAGTAAATAGTTCGTGCCTGAACACCGAATTGATACATGTCATAACGAGGAGTAACCTAGCGTATGAAAGACCATCATTTTAAACATCTTTCCCATTTGGGTTGGGCATCCTGTTTCCAGTCACAGCTGAAAAATATTGACGATAATTCTCTTATCCCGGCCAGGGTGACCGGGGTCAGGAGAAACAGTTTTTTTATCAATGACGGAAAAGGAGAGCGGACAACAACCCTATCCGGGAAACTTCAACATGAGTGCGGCAGCACATATCCGGTTGTCGGAGACTGGGTTATGACCAGACAAACAGTTATCACCCGGATATTGTCGCGAAAAAACACCCTGACCCGGGGCGCTTCAGGCATGCGCAGCCGAAAATCAGGCGAGGGCCGGGAGCAGATCATCGCGGCCAATCTTGACAGCGTATTTATCGTTACCGGACTTGACCGGGATTTTAATCTGCGCCGCATTGAGCGCTACCTGACCCTGGTCTATAACTGCGGGCTGAATCCGGTAATCATCCTGACAAAGGCGGATCTTCACCAGGCTCCCGAACATTTTGTGAACCAGGTGGAAACCATTGCATTCGGCGTTCCCGTACATCTGGTATCTGCTTTGGATAATTCAGGGCTGTCCGACCTGACGCCCTATCTGGGGCATGGCCGGACCTGTGTCATGGCGGGATCTTCCGGCACAGGCAAATCCACGCTGATCAACCGGCTGTACGGTAAAACCGTCCAGGCAACCGGCGAGGTCAGTGCCCATGTGGGAAAGGGGACCCACACCACCACGTCCCGGGATCTGATCCTAATGCCCCAGGGCGGAATGATCATTGACAATCCCGGTATCCGTGAAATCAGTTTCTGGGATATTGACCAGGGTGTTGAATCGACCTTTCCGGAAATAGAAACGCTGGGGGACGAATGCCGTTTTTCAGACTGCACCCACACCCACGAACCCGGGTGCAGGGTTCTTACCGCCGTCCAGGACGGAGAATTGACCGAAGCCAGGTTGGAAAACTACCGCAAAATGAAACGGGAACTGGAATATATTTCCTCCCGGAGAAACAAGAGTGCAGATCGTGTGGAAAAAGAACGGTGGAAAGAGGTGACCATGAAAATAAAATCCATATCCGCCAAAAAGCCCTTTTAATTTGTATTATTTTTTAATTTGATTTTATCCACTCATCAAACCTAAGGCGGCAGAGCCGCAGAAACTAGAGACTGGAAACTAGAAACAAGAAGAAAGGAGTCTAACAATTTCTTGTTTTTTATGACAGAAGCTCAGGAGTAAGGCACTAAGCGCAAATGCCGAGCCACAGTCAACGGTATAGTCAAGTCTCGCCCTCCCCCCCTCCCCAAGGCTTGGACAGCCTTGGGGCCTGAATAAACTCTGATTCTTAAAAAAAATTTAAACCGTCGTCAAAGTCGTCGCGGTGGCAGTATTCAGGTGCCTGGGGTCGGCATCACGTTCAATCTCTTCATAAAATCTTCATTTTCCGTATGACATAATTCCCAGCCGTAACCGCCTGTGTATATCAGAGCGTCTATTTGGAAAATTTTTGTTAAAAAAAAGGAACATATGAGACCTCAATTTTTGCCGTTTTCCAGACCGTCCATTAGCGAGCCTGAAATTGATGCTGTCGCAAATGTGCTGCGATCCGGATGGATTACCACCGGGCCAAAGGCTGCTGAATTTGAAGCCGCTTTTTCTGCCTATTGCCATGCAGGGGGAGCGGTTGCCCTGTGCTCAGCCACGGGCGGGATGCATCTTGTGCTGGCGGCCTTGAACATTGGCCCTGGCGACGAGGTGATCACCCCGTCCATGACCTGGGTTTCCACAGTAAACCTCATCAAGCTGGCCGGTGCCACCCCCATCTTTGCTGACGTAGACCGTGACACCCTGATGATCTCTGCTGAGCACATCGAGCATCTCATCACCGAACGGACCAGATTGATCGTCCCGGTGCATTTTGCCGGAGCGGCTGCAGATATGGATGCTTTACGCAGCCTGGCCCGGAAACGGAATATTCCTCTGGTTGAAGATGCGGCCCATGCCGCAGGTACCGAATACCGGGGAGAGAGGATAGGCTGCCGGTCCACGGCCGTTTTCTCTTTTCACCCCATCAAAAACATGACATCCGGCGAGGGCGGAATGATCTGCTCAGATGATCCCGCCCTTTTATCGGCGCTCCGCCGGCTGAAATTCCACGGCCTTGGTGTGGATGCCTATGACCGGACCATGCAGGGAAGGTCTTCCCAGGCGGAAGTGCTGGCGCCAGGATTCAAGTACAACCTCACCGACATGGCTGCAGTCCTGGGCATGGGCCAGCTGGACCGGCTGGAAGACTTTATTCAAAAAAGGACCCTGCTGGCCCGCCGCTACCTGAAACTTCTGGCAGAGGTGGATGAAATTTTGCCCCTGGGCCAGCCGTCCTATTCCATTCGCCACGCCTGGCACCTGTTTGTGGTCCGGCTGAACACAAAAGGGGCGCGAATGGACCGGGCAACCTTTATGAACGGGCTGAAACAGAGAAACATCGGCACCGGCATCCACTTCAAAGCCGTGCATACCCAGAAATACTATCGGGAAACCATGCCCTTGGCCGCAGCAAACCTGCCCCATACCCAGTGGAATTCAGAGCGGATCTGCTCTCTGCCCCTGTTTCCCGACATGACCCCGGAGGACGTGGACCGCGTTGTGAAAGCGATTAAGGAGGTACTGGCGTGAAGGAACTGGACATTTCCCTGGTCATCCCGGTGTACAACGAGAAGGAAAACCTCCCTGAACTCATAGGCCGCTGCCTGTCTGCCCTCAAGCCCCTCAGGCGGCCCTTTGAAGTCATCCTGGTGGATGACGGCAGCAGGGACGGGTCCAGGGAACTCATTCGAAATGCGGCTGACCATCACCCGGAAATCGTGGGGATATTTTTAAACCGGAATTACGGCCAGCACCCGGCGGTCTTTGCCGGACTGGAACATAGCTGCGGTCACATCGTGGTGACCCTGGACGCCGACCTCCAGAATCCGCCGGAAGAGATCCCCAGGCTTGTGGCGGAGATAGACCGCGGTGTGGACGTAGTGGGCACAGTGCGCCAGAACCGGCAGGACTCCCTGTTCCGCCGCAGCGCATCCGCTGTGATCAACCGGCTTGTCAGACAGGCAACCGGCGTGATGATGACAGATTACGGCTGCATGCTCAGGGCCTACCGGCGTCCCATTGTCCAGGCCATGCTCCAGTGCCGTGAACGGTCCACCTTTATTCCCATTCTGGCCAACAGTTTTGCCGGCAATTCCGTTGAGATCCCTGTTGATCATGCATCCCGGGAAAACGGAAAATCCAAGTACAGCTTTTTCAAGTTGATTTCCCTTCAGTTTGACCTGCTCACCTCCATGTCCACTTATCCCCTGCGGCTTCTTTCTCTGATCGGATCGGTGATCGCCGCCAGCGGCATCGGCTTCGGCCTGTTGCTGATGGTGTTGCGGTTCGCCTGGGGGGCCCAGTGGGCTGCCCAAGGCATATTTACCTTGTTTGCTGTACTCTTTTTCTTTGTCGGAGCCCAATTCATCGGTATGGGGCTTCTCGGAGAATATATCGGACGTATCTATCACGATGTACGGAATCGTCCCCGTTTTTTCATCCAGGAAATCAACGCTGCCGCACCGCTGAATACCCAGGCGGAAAAGGCGGATAAACCCTGTGGGTCTGCCACTGACCCAGGGCAATACATTATTAAGGAGTCAATATGAAAACCGTTGTACTGGCCTATCATAATATCGGATGCATCGGCATCAAAGCCCTTCTGGACCATGGATACGACATCCAGGCGGTCTTTACCCATGGGGATGATCCCCATGAAGCCGTATGGTTCGCATCTGTGGCGGAACTGGCCGCAGCCAGCGGGATCCCGGTCTATTCTCCTGAAGATATCAACCACCCCCTCTGGGTCGGACGGATCAGGGCCCTGGCCCCGGATCAAATTTTTTCCTTTTACTACCGCAATATGGTGGGGCAGGAAATCCTGGCCATTCCCCCCAAAGGCTGCATGAACCTGCACGGCTCCCTTTTGCCCCGCTACCGGGGCCGGTGCCCGGTGAACTGGGTACTGGTCAACGGGGAGACTGAAACCGGGGTCACCCTGCACCACATGACCCCCCGGCCGGATGACGGGGACATCGTGGGCCAAAAACAGGTGCCTGTCCTTGAAACGGACACCGCCCTGACCCTGCACCAAAAAATCGGCAAGGCTGCCGGTGGGCTTCTGGCAGAGCTTTTGCCAAAGATTCTGGACGGTACTGCCCCGCGTATGCCCCAAAAAAACGCTGTGGCAAGTTACTTTAAGGGCCGCAGGCCTGGGGACGGACAGATTGACTGGACAAAAAGCGCCAGGGTTGTCAGGAACCTGGTGCGCGCTGTGACCCGGCCCTATCCCGGCGCCTTTTCCTTTCTGGGCAACCGGAAGTGCCTTTTCTGGGATGTGGCAGAGGTTGCCTTTGCCTCGGATGCCGCCCCAGGCACCATCCTCTCCCTGGCCCCCTTTTGTATCGCCTGCGGCAGCGGTGCGGTGGAGGTGCGCTACGGCCAGGGGGAAAACAGCCTTTACATGAGCGGGAAGCAGCTTGCCCAGGAGCTGAAGCTTGCGCCCGGCATGCGTTTTTACGGAGGAACCGGGTCTGTGCTGGCCACAAGGCGCAAACAGCATGTCCTGATCCTCGGGGTCAACGGCTTTATTGGCAACCACCTGAGCAAACGGCTGCTGGACAGCGGCGACTTTGAGGTCCACGGCATGGATCTGAGATCAGACTGCATCCAGGATCTGCTGGAACATCCGGATTTCCATTATACAGAGGGGGATATCTCCATCATGCGGGAGTGGATTGAGTATCATGTCCGCAAATGCGATATTGTCCTGCCCCTGGTGGCCATTGCCACTCCCATCGAATATGTCAGGAATCCACTGCGGGTATTTGAGCTGGATTTCGAGGAAAACCTGCGCATTGTCCGGTACTGCGTCAAATATAAGAAGCGGCTGATTTTTCCCTCCACCTCAGAGGTTTACGGCATGTGTGAGGATGACAAGTTTAACGAGGAATGCTCCAACTTTGTCCTGGGCCCCATCCATAAGCAGCGCTGGATTTACTCCTGCAGCAAGCAGATGCTGGACCGGGTCATCTGGGCCTATGGGAAGACCCAGGGGCTGCCGTTCACCATTTTTCGGCCTTTTAACTGGGTCGGACCCAAACTGGACTCCCTTAAGTCCGCCAGGATCGGCAGTTCCCGGGTGATCACCCAGTTTATTTTAAACCTGGTGGAAGGTGCTCCCATCCGGCTGGTGGACGGCGGCCAGCAGAAACGCTGCTTCACCGATTACAAAGACGGGGTTGAATGCCTGTTCAGGATCATCGAAAACAGAAACGGCCAGTGCAACAGCCGTATTTTCAATATCGGCAACCCGGATAACGAATACAGCATGGCCGACCTTGCCGGTATTCTGAAGCGGGAATTCGCCAAACATCCGCTCAGATCCCAGTTTCCTCCGGACGGCGGGACAGAGTGTATCGAAGCCCGGGCTTATTACGGGTCCGGTTACCAGGATGTCCAGCACAGACGGCCGTCCATCTGCCAGGCCCAGAAGCTTCTGGGATGGACCCCGGCGGTCCCCTTTGAGCAGTCCGTGGCAGAGACCCTGGATTATTTCCTCAACGCTGTGGAGAAGGTGAAAACCGAAGAATGCAAACTCAAGTCGGCCTAAGAATAGATGTGGATACCCTGCGCGGCACCCGGAAAGGGGTTCCGAGCTTGCTGGCGCTGCTGGAGCGCCACCGGATCAAGGGAACCTTTTTCTTTTCCGTGGGTCCGGATAATATGGGCCGTCATCTCTGGCGGCTTGTGCGGCCGGGTTTTCTGATAAAAATGCTCAGGACAAAGGCAGCCAGCCTTTACGGATGGGACATTCTACTGAGGGGAACCCTGTGGCCCGGACCTGTCATCGGCAAAAAAAGCCCTGAACCCATGCGCAGGGCTGCAACAGAGGGCCATGAGGTGGGACTCCACGCCTGGGACCACCACCGCTGGCAAAAGGAGATTGAGCGGATGGACCCGGCAACCCTTACAGGGGAAATCCGGAAAGGGTATGAACTGCTGGAAAAAATTATCGGCAGGCCTCCGGACTGTTTTGCCGCCCCGGCCTGGAAGGTTACCCCGGAGGGCCTGTCCGCCCTGGAACAGTTCCCCTTCCGGTTTGAATCGAACTGCAGGGGGGAGGCCCCTTTTTATCCGGTAACAGGCCAACGCTGCCATTGCCACCCCCAGATCCCAGCCACCCTGCCGACCTATGATGAACTGGTGGGCAGGCAATGTACGCCGGAAACCTATAACGCCCACCTGCTGAACCTGATTCAGCCAGGACGGTTTAACGTACTGACCATCCATGCCGAGGTGGAGGGCATCCTTTGCCTGAACCTGTTCGATAATTTTCTGAGTCAAGCCGGGAAGCGGGGAATCGGCTTTTCGCCCCTGGGAGAGATCTATGCCGGCACTCCTGAGATTAAAAAATCACACCTGGCCCAAGTCACTGCAGCCGGCAGGGAAGGATGGATCTCCTGCCAGGCCCCCCTGTCTGAAACCTGTGTCAACCTGGAGAAATTGCCCCAATGAGTAAAACGAACCAATTTACCGTCCTGCTGCTGGTCTCTTTTTTTCTGCTGGCCTATATCCTGCCTTTGGGGGTCAGAGATCTTGTGGTGCCGGATGAGACCAGGTACGCCGAAGTGCCAAGGGAAATGATTGCCAGCGGCGACTGGATCTCTCCCCGTATCAACGGGCTGCGCTACTTTGAAAAACCGGTCATGGGATACTGGGTTCATGCCGCATCCCTTAAGCTTTTCGGGGAGAATAATTTTGCCGTGCGCTTTCCATCGGCCCTGGCGGTTGGCCTGTCCGCCGTTTTGATCTTTTTTCTGATGCAGAATGCAGGCAGCCGGAAGGATGAACAAAGGCAGTTTTACGCCTTGCTGGCCCCCTTGATCTTTCTCTCCTGTTTTGAGGTCTTTGGCGTGGGAAATACCGCTGTACTGGACACTCTGTTTTCATTTTTTCTGACCGCCACCATCACCGGATTTTACCTTGCGTCTGAAGCCGGGCCCGGCTCGACGCGGGAAAAAGGGTTACTGCTGGTGTCCGGCATTTTCTGCGGTTTCGCATTCCTGACCAAGGGGTTTCTGGCCTTTGCCGTACCCGTGCTGACGCTTGCCCCCTATCTGGTCTGGGAACGAAGATACAAGGATCTGTTCCGGATGAGCTGGCTGCCGATCCTGACGGCTTTGATTGCAGCCGCGCCCTGGAGCATCCTCATTCATTTAAAGGAACCGGATTTCTGGCATTTTTTCTTCTGGAACGAACATATCCGCAGGTTCCTGGCAGACAATGCCCAGCACCGTGAATCCTTCTGGTTTTTCTTTCTGGCAGCCCCGGCGATGTTCCTTCCATGGACATTTGTAAGCCCGGCCGCTATCCAGGGGATCGCCGCCCAGTTCCGCGGGGACGGCCCAAAGCATCGGCTGCTGCGGATCAGCCTCTGCTGGCTGATCCTGCCCTTTTTGTTCTTCTCGCTCTCCAGGGGAAAACTGCTCACCTATATTCTGCCCTGTTTTCCGCCTTTTGCCATTCTCATGGCGACCGGGTTCCGGCACCGGTTCAAGGAACCGGGGCCAAACCGGTTTTTCCAGGGAGGGACGGCGGTAACCGCCATGCTGTTCGCAGTCATTCTGCTTGCCTTCCCCATGATTCAGTTTTTCGGCTTCAACGGATTCAGGCCTTTCAGCGAATCCTGGAAAATGATGATGGTCATCAACGGCCTGGCTTTTTTTGTGCTGCTCAGCGCCTGGTCGCTGAAAAGCCGCCACCCGCAGGTCAAACTCATTCTCTTCGGTGCCGCCCCCCTGTTTTTCTTTTTTATCGCCCACTTCACCATTCCGGATCTGACCCGTGAAGTTAAATGTCCCGGACCTATTCTGGAAAAGTACAGGCAAAATGTTTCCCGTGACGACATCATCATTTCCGATGAGAATTCGCTCAGGGCGGTTTGCTGGTATTTGAAACGAAACGACGTCTATATCCTTGGGGGGGCCGGTGAAATGGATTATGGATTGACATATCCGGATGCCAAGGGCAGACAGCTTGATGCCAAAGCTGCAGCCGGCCTGATCCGAGAAAACCGGGGCAAGGCGATTCTGATTGCCAGGGTCAGAAATGTGACTCAATGGCAAAATCAGTTCCCTGCCCCTGTTTTTCAAGACCGGAACGGTCCCGCAGGATATGTGTTCTTGCGGTATTAAAAGGAAACAAACATGGCCATCTACCTTCCTATGATTATTTTCGGCGTCCTGCTGAACGCGGCCGCCCAACTGGCGCTTAAACAGGGAATGCGGCAAATCGGTTACTTTGAGTTTTCCCTGCAGAACAGCGGTCTTCTTTTTTTTGCCGTTGCCTCAAGTCCGTATATTCTTGCCGGATTGGCCTGTTACGTCGTCAGTGTGGTGGTCTGGCTGCTGGTGCTCTCCAGGGTCGAGGTCAGCTATGCCTATCCTTTGCTGTCCATCGGCTATATTGTCACGGCCTTTGCGGGATGGCGCTTCTTTCAGGAAAATATCAGCCTGACACGCTGGGCCGGAATCGCCGTCATCTGCCTCGGGGTCTGGCTGATCACCCGTTCCGCCTGAACACCTGACACGAGGGGGGACCATGACCGTTAAAACCAGGATCACCTTTCATCTATTTGGTATTAATCATTTTTTTAACAGCATTCATGGCTTTGATACGGATTGTTTCTTCAACCGTCACCTGTCCTGACATATTTTCAAGACAGTTCATAATATCCTGCAATCGTGTTTTCTTCATGTCCGGGCATACCAGTTGATCTGATACGGGAAAAAAGGTTTTTTCAGGGTGTGCCTTTGAAATGGCATGGATCAAGCCTGTCTCCGTGCCCAGAATAAACTGGTCGGCAGAACTGTCACCGGCAAACCGGATCATTCCCGATGTGGACTGGATGCTGTCGGCAAGTTCAAGCACATCAGGGGGGCACTCCGGGTGGGCCACAAACAGGGCTTTGGGGTGAGCGGATTTCGATGCGTTGACCGCGTCAACACTTAAATCGTTGTGAAAGGGGCAGTATCCTTCCCACAAATGGACCTTTTTACCGGTATTGGCCGCAGCATAAAGGGCCAGGTTCCGGTCCGGTGTCATGAGCACTTCATCCGCCGTTAAGGCGTTTACCACCTTGACCACATTGGCGGAGGTGCAGCAGATATCAGATACCGCCTTTACTGCAGCAGATGAGTTGACGTAGGTGATGACAGGGATGCCGCCAAGCTCTTCCTTGCGTCTGACCAGTGCCTGGGGGGTCACCATATCTGCCATGGGACACCCGGCATCGGGATTGGGCATGAGTACTATTTTGTCCGGGCAGAGGATGGCTGCGGTTTCGGCCATAAAGCGGACCCCGCAGCAGACAATAATGTCCGCATCCGTGGCAGCCGCCTTTATGCTCATTTCGAGGGAATCGCCGCACAGATCCGCTAGGTCCTGAATCTGGGCAGGCTGGTAATTATGGGCCAGGATAATGGCCTTCTTTGCCTTGGCCAGGTTCCGGATTTGGTGGTGGAGTGTAGAATTTTTAGTCGTCATCAGTCCATTTCTATCATTTCTGTCCCCGGCGGGGGGGTAAATTCAAATATTTGTTCGTCAAACGTGCTGAACGTGATTTTGGTAAATATGAACCTGGTGGTGTCCCCGTAAATATTTTCGGTTTCCACCGCAGAGATTTCATATCCTGGAAGATTCACTGTGATACGTATTTTTGCAAGCTCTGGGGTCTGTTTTTTCGGGGTCAGCATAAGCTGTGCAAAGTTTTTTCCCGATTTGCCCGGTTCAATGATGAACTCTTCTCTGATTTTCCGGATATCTGCCAGAAATGCGCCGCCTGAGCCGGACTGAAAAAACGGGGCGGCATCTCCGGTCATCACCTGGTTTTCTTCGGGACGGTAAATCCACAGATTTTTCCCATTGGTGATGATTTCATGGTTGTCTGAACTTTCATATGCCCATTTCATTTTTCCCGGGTGGCTGAACCAGGCTTTGCCTTTGGCGATTTCAGTCACGTCCAGAGCGGTCAGACGTGAGGCTTGTTCAAAATCGGCACTGAAACTTTTGTTGGCGTATTTTGCCTCAATACCGGAGACGATTTCGGCGGTTTTACCATCAAAGGACGGGGCCGCATTGCAGGACAAGGGTACCAGTATCATGGAGATAAAAACCGCCATTGCCCATGCGGTAAAACGCCTGGCCATATATTTCATTTTATTTCCCCTTTATTATTTGAGCAGCAATTCCATGGATTTGCGCTTGTCTTCGGCATAAATTCTTCGCAGTTTCGGTTTTTCTATTTTACCGGTGGGGTTTCTGGGTACGTCACCGAAAAATATTTTTTTCAGTTGCTTGTACCTGGGAAGCTCACTCTGGAAATCAAGAATATCCTGTTCACACATCATGGTATCGGGTTTAAGGCTGATAATACCGGCAGGGATCTCTCCTAAACGTTCGTCAGGCACGCCGATCACCGCAATATCCCGGATTTTTTCATGCTTGAGAAAAAAATTTTCAATTTCCACAGGAAAAATGTTCTCCCCGCCATAGATGATCACATCTTTTTTGCGGTCCACAAGCCAGATAAACCCCTCCTTGTCATACCTGGCCATGTCCCCGGTAAACAGCCATCCGTTTTTTATGGTTTTGGCCGTGGCTTCGGGATTTTTGTAATATTCTTTCATCATCCCTGGCCCTTTGACAATAAGCTCACCGGTTTCACCAAAGGGCAGATGGGTGCCCTGCTTGTCCACGATCCGGGCTTGCCAGCCATATCCGGGAAGACCTATGGGGCCGATCCGGTCCGCGTTTGCCACGCCTAGATGGATACACCCGGGGCCTGAGGACTCGGTCAAACCATAATTGGTGTCGTAATCCTGACCGGGGAAATGGTTGCGCCAGTTCCGGATCAGGCTTGGCGGAACAGGCTGGGCCCCGATGTGCATGAGGCGCCACTGGGAAAGGCTGTAGTCAGCGGGATTGATCCGGCCGCTGTCAATGGCAATGAGAATGTCATGGGCCCAGGGCACCAGCAACCAGGCAATGGTACACTTCTCTTCGGATACAGCCTCAATGATCCATTCTGACTTGACACCGTTGAGCAGAACGCATTTGCCCCCCACCAGAAAAGAGCCCATCCAGTGCATCTTAGCACCGGTGTGGTAAAGGGGCGGGATACACAGGAATACGTCATCATGGGTTTGGCTGTGGTGCTCATTTTCCACTTTACATGCGTGCATCAACGCCCTGTGGGTGTGCAGAACCGCCTTGGGGGTGCCGGTGGTTCCGGAGGTGAAATACAGGGCTGCATCGTCTTCAGGGGTTATGTCCACATCCGGAGTCGTGAGGCCGTCTGCTTCACAGATAAATTGGTCAAAAGAACAGGCCCAGTCCGGACAGTCATTCTCCGGTCCTGTGTATATCCACAATTCCACAAACCGGGATAATTCCTGTCTGATTTCTTCCAGCCGGTCCACAAATTCAGGGCCGAAAATAAAAACCTTGGCTTCTGCTGTTACGGTACACAAACGGATTTTATCTGATTCAAACCTGAAGTTCAGGGGAACAATCCAGGCCCCGGTATATAATACCCCGAAATAGATGGGCAGCCACGCCAGGCAATTGGTCATGAGCTGGACCACTTTATCCCCTTTTTTAATGCCTTTGGCCTGCAGGGCATTGGCTGTCTGAACGCTTTGCCGGTAAAAACCGGACCAGGTAATCTGGACGCGCCGGCCCGTGGCCGGGGTTCGTTCAATTAAAGCTGTTTTTTCCGGGTAACGTGCGTTGTTCTGCCGGAGGATGTCGGTGATGATCATATTAAATCAACATTTCCTGTTTATGACCACGGAAGACACGGAAAGCACTGAACGTTAGGACGACAATCGCTCAATTTGTATTTTTGGGTGACGGTCAAAGTTGACGCCTCTTGTTCAAAAATCAAGCCCATTTCCGTGTCCTTCCGTGTTTTCCGTGGTTCACAGCCCTAGTGTTAAAATTCATCGCCAATAAAAATCCTGCCGGGCAATATAGACCACGGCAGGATTATATTCAACATCAAATTCCCGCCCTGGATCCGAAGGATATGATCCAAGACGGGGCGTATCAAATATCTTTATTTATCTTTTTTGACCTCTTCAAAATCCGCATCAACGACATCATCATCGTCGTTGGCAGGACCGGCACCGGCATCAGCACCACCGGCCTGGCTGTCTGTCTGTGCCTGCTGGTACATCACTTCGGCCAGTTTGTGGGAGGCCTGGGACAGGGCTTCGACTTTAGCCTTGATATCCTCAAGGTTGTCGGAGTCTTTGGCCTGTTTCAGGGCCTGGACTGCATCCTCAATGGATTTTCTGGTGGCTTCATCCACTTTGTCCCCATGCTCTTTCAGGGTTTTTTCGGTCTGGTCCACCAGGGCCTCGGCCTGGTTTTTGGTATCCACCAGTTCCCGTTTCTTCTTGTCATCTTCAGCGTGCATCTCAGCGTCTTTTACCATGCGCTCAATCTCATCTTTGCTTAAGCCGGATGCTGCCGTGATCTGGATGGACTGTTCTTTGCCTGTGGCTTTGTCCTTGGCTGATACGTGAACAATACCGTTGGCATCAATGTCAAAGGTGACCTCAATCTGGGGAACGCCCCTGGGTGCAGGAGGTATATCGGACAGTTCAAACTGACCAAGGGTCTTGTTGTCTGCTGCCATCTGGCGTTCACCCTGGAGTACGTGGATGGACACGGCCGGCTGGTTGTCACCCGCCGTGGAGAACACCTGGCTCTTTTTGGTGGGGATGGTGGTGTTCTTTTCGATCAGCCGGGTCATAACGCCGCCAAGGGTCTCAATGCCCAGGGAAAGCGGGGTGACATCCAGCAGGAGCACGTCGTTGACATCGCCCTGGAGCACGCCTGCCTGGACCGCTGCGCCCATGGCAACCACCTCATCCGGATTAACGCCCTTGTGGGGTTTTTTGCCAAAGATCTTTTCAACACGTTCCTGAACCGCAGGCATACGGGTCATGCCGCCAACCAGCACCACCTCATCCACATCTCCGGGTTTCATGTGTGCTTCTTTCAGCGCTGTTGTGCAGGGAATTTCCAGTTTGTCCAGAAGATCGGACACAAGGGACTCCAGTTTTGCCCGGGTCAGTTTCATGTCCAGATGCTTGGGCCCGGATGCGTCCGCTGTAATAAAGGGCAGGTTGATGCTGGTTTCCGTAGAGGTCGACAGCTCCATTTTTGCTTTTTCAGCAGCCTCTTTAAGACGTTGAAGCGCCATTTTATCGCTTCGCAGGTCAATGCCCTGGTCTTTTTTGAATTCGTTTGCCAGGTAGTCAATGACACGCAGGTCAAAGTCTTCACCACCTAAATGTGTATCACCTGAAGTGGATTTTACTTCAAAAACCCCGTCACCGATTTCAAGGACAGAGACGTCGAATGTACCGCCGCCAAGGTCAAAAACCGCGATTTTTTCTTCGCCTTTCTTATCCAGGCCATAGGCCAGGGAGGCGGCGGTGGGTTCATTGATGATGCGTTTGACTTCCAGCCCTGCGATTTTGCCGGCATCTTTGGTGGCCTGGCGCTGGCTGTCATTAAAGTAGGCCGGAACCGTAATAACGGCTTCGGTCACGGCTTCTCCAAGGTAATCCTCGGCAGTTTTCTTGATATTGGATAAAATAAACGAGGATACTTCAGCAGGGCTGTACTGCTTGCCCCTGATATTGATCCGGGTGTCGCCGTTGGCGGCGGCTTCTAATAGATAAGGAAGTATGGGAATATCGTCCTGGACTTCCTTTGAGTTGAATTTCCTGCCGATGAGACGCTTTACACCGAAAATTGTATTTTCAGGGTTTGTTACGGCCTGGCGTTTAGCCGTCTGGCCTACAATCCGCTCCCCGCTTTCAGTGACAGCTACAATGGACGGCGTTGTTCTGCCGCCTTCGGCATTGGTAATAATTTTTACCTCTCCACCAGCTTCCATAACCGCGACACATGAATTGGTTGTGCCAAGGTCGATTCCAATAATTTTACCCATAACAATTCCTTTCTAAATATCTTTAGTCTTCTATCGTATTTTCTTGAGTCTGTTTTTCAACGCCCTTTGAAACAACCACCATGGCCGGCCTGAGCAGTCTGTCATGAAGCAGATATCCTTTTTGAAGGACATTGGTGACGGTATTGTCCGGTACGTCATTATTCTCTGCATGGGTGACGGCCTGATGGAACGCGGGATCAAAGGGTTGATTTTCTGCCTCAACCCGCTTTATGCTGAAGGATTCAAACAGTTTGAGAAGCTCTTTGTGGGTCAGTTTTACGCCTTCAAGCAGACTGGTTTCCTCTACTGAATCTGTGGCCGAATCAATGGCCCGCTCTAGATTATCCACCACTGAAAGAAGCTGTCTGAAAACGGTTTCGTTGGCAAATTTCTTAAAATCATCAATTTCTCTTTGCTTACGCTTTTTGAAATTTTCAAATTCCGCAGATAATCTGAGTACCTTATCTTTTTGCTCATTTAACTGATCTTCAAGCCCTTTGAGATCATCCTTGGCTTCCGGGTTATTTCCTTTATCGGAATTTTTTTGCTCGTCTGTCTCAGGAGTATTCGGGGAATCGGTTTTTCCCTCTTTCCCGTCAGCTGTATTTTTATTCTCTTTGAGTACCAATGTATTTGCTCCAAAATCCCTTATATCTAAGTGTTTAAAAATTAATTAATGATAAATTATGGCTGAAAAATAAGTCTGTTTGAAAACATGTCAAGATATAAAAAGGGGGGTAAAAAAAGAAAACCCGGCTGAACAAGTAGGGCGGATAATTGCGTAACCGGGATCAATCCACGACACAGAAGGGATCACTTATCGCTGCTTCCTTCCGGACCTGACGAGGTTCATGGCCTTTTGTTACGAGGCGACCGGTCAGAATTATCCGCCCGACTTGATCAGCCGGGAAGATATATTGTATACGTGGTTTTCAATTTAAATTCAAGGAGAAAATAAATGTGAATACGTTGATGATTTTGAATTTGAAGATGATTTTTAAATTTGAACAAAAACAGGTTTTAAGATAATATAAAGATTTAATTCAAGCTGTCATTACAACAAGGAGAAAAAAATGAGTGAAATAGTCACTGATGTGGACCAGACTACCGTTAAGCCGGGTGAAGATGTGGTTGCGTCCATGGCTGAAGGATTTAAGGGGGAACTGCTTTCCGCTGTCAACGCCTCCCAGGGTAACCTGGTTATTGACCTTGGTGGCGTGAGCATGGTGGATTCCGTTGGTATTGGTGTGATTATTGCCGCCTATAATTCCCTGAGCCAGTCCAACCGTCAGTTAAAGGTCATCAATGTTGCACAGGATATTTACGGCCTGTTTTCAACCATGAGGCTGAACCGCCGTTTTACCGTGGAAGCGGCCCAAGATTAGGATAGATACATGCGTTTTTTTCTGATCTCTTTTCTGATTTTTTTTATGGCTGTATTGCCGGCCTGCAAAAACGAGGACGACAATTACGCTGGTGTTGGTAAGCTCATTGCCGAGAGAAATAAGATGCGCTACCGCCTGGCTGAGGAATCAGAAAAGGATGCACGTAAAAAAGAATTATCAACGAACGTATTGGATGAAAAGAAAATTATTATCGTTGACACCGCTTCCGGAACCCCCCTTGGTCAGGGGATTGCCTATGTAAACAAAAAAGGCGAAATTGTAAAAATTAAATTAGTCAATGAATAAGGCCGGATGTAACCGCCTCAATCCTATTAGGAGCGTGCTTGCTTATGCTGTCAGATCTTTTCAGCCCCATCCGAATCCAGCACCTGGAAGTCAAAAACAGGCTGCTCATGCCGGCCATGAGCATTAATTTCGGCGTGGATGAGCATTGCCATGTCACGGACCAGCTTACGGAATACTTCGCGGCCCGGGCCAGGGGCGGTGTGGGCATGATGCTTGTGGGCGGTGGCGGGGTTCACCCCAGCGGCCAGGAACTGCCTGAGCTTCCCCAGATGTATGAGGATTCATGTATTCCGGCCCTGAAAAAAATGGTTAACCGGATTAAGGAATATGATGTCTGTTTCGGGGTTCAGCTGCTGCACGGAGGCCGCCAGTCCTATCTGCCGGAAAAAGTGGCACCGTCTGCTATTCCGGCACCTGCCGTGGTTAAAGGAGAGGTCCGTGCCCTGGAGAAAGAGGAAATAAAAAACCTGGCCCAGTGTTTTGGACAGGCAGCCCGGCGGTGCCGGGAGGCCGGGTTTGATTTCATAGAACTGCACGGTGCCCATGGATACCTGATCAACCAGTTCCTTGCACCAAATTCCAATATCCGCACCGATGAATACGGCGGCAGTTTTGAGAATCGCACCCGGTTTCTGTTTGAGGTGGTTGACGCGGTAAAGAATACCGCAGGCACAGACTTTCCCGTGGGAATCCGCATCAATGGCAATGATTACATTGAAAACGGATGGGAACTTAAAGATACCCTGCGCATTGCCCCGCTCCTGGAACAGGCCGGGGTCGCTTACATTCATGTGTCCGGTGGTGTTTACGGATCCACAGAGCTGACCATCCCGTCCATGTATACGCCCCAGGGGTGCTTTATACATCTGGCCGAGGCGGTCAAGCAGGTGGTCAATGTGCCTGTGATCACCGTAGGGCGGATCAAGGACCCGGCCATGGCCAATGCCGCCATCAGGGATGGAAAAGCAGATATGGTGGCATTGGGGCGCTCCATTATTGCAGACCCGGAATATCCGAATAAGGCCAAAGCCGGAAATGCCTCACTTATCCGGCCCTGTGTGGGCTGCTGCCTGGGGTGTATCCATGCCGTGCTTGCCAAGGAACCCGGTTCCTGTGTGGTCAATCCCGACGTGGGCCGGGAATATAAAGCGGCCAAAGAAAAGGGGCCGGAAAAAAGCCAGAAAATCCTTGTGGCCGGGGCCGGACCTTCCGGGCTTGCTGCCGCAAGGGTGTTTGCCCAAAGAGGGCATCAGGTGAAAATTTGCGAAAAAGGTCCGGACCAGGGCGGACTTCTGGCCCTGGCCGCCACTGCCCCCGGCAGGGGGGAGCTGGGCGATATTTTACGCTTTTTCAGAAACGAACTTGAGCGTCTTCATGTGGCTGTGGATTACAATACCCCGTTGTCTTCCGAGCTTCTGGCCTCCTTTGACCCTGATCATGTGATTCTGGCCACGGGCTCCATGCCGGATATGCCCGTGGTCAAAGGGCTGTTTAAAAGCAAGATGACGCTGATCACCAGTGTGGATGTCTTCACCGGCGCACAGCCTCCTGGTAACAGGGTGATTGTGCTCGGCGGCGGCTTCACCGGATTGATCACGGCCCATAAACTGGGTGACCAAGGAAAAGAAGTGGTGGTCCTGAACCGCAAAAAAAGCTTTGCCGAAGAGATGTCCTCCAATGACCGGTATTATCTGCGGGAACGCCTGAAGGCCTGCGGCGTCACTTTATATAAGAGGGTGGCTGTTAAGTCCTTTACCCACGACGGCGTAATCTTTACGTCCAGGGGAGAACCCGTGACCCTTGAGGGGTTTGATACGGTTGTCGTTTCGGAAAAACACCAGCCGGTCAGGGATGCCAGACACCTGGAAAAACAAAGCCGGGCAAAATTTCATATGATCGGAGATGCCAAAACCCCCAGACATTTAATGTTCTGCGTTGCTGAAGCCGAAGAAGCCGGCCGGTCCATATAAGGGCCTGACCTGGCGGACACAACAAACTATGAAAAACATTTTAACCACAGAAATCACAGGATTCTATCTTCAGTGTCTTCTGTGATTTCCGTGGTTAAGCTTTTTCATATAAAACTTACATGGGCCTCAAACCCACAACAAGCAAGGAAACGGCATTGAGGCAGGGCTTACACCGTAAACCGGCCGACCATGTTGCTCAGTTCTCCGGCCAGTTCAGACAGTTTGTTTGCACTGGATTTCACTTGGAGCCCACCGGAACGAACATCATCCGTCGCTTGATTCACCAGATTGATATCCATATTAACCTCACCGACAACGGCCGACACCTGGTTCACATTTTCATTCACCTCGTTGATTCCGGCGGCGGCCTGGCTCACGTTGCTGGCAATCTCCTGGGTGGTGGCGGACTGCTCTTCTATGGCCGCGGACACGCTGGTGACGATTTCATTGATCTCATTGATGATGGCCACAATGGAACTGATGGCTTCCACCGATTCCCGGGTGGTGGACTGGATACCTGATATCCGGGAGCTGATCCCGCTGGTGGCTTCGGCAGTCTGCAGGGCTAATGCCTTGATCTCAGCGGCCACAACGGCAAATCCCTTGCCGGCCTCACCAGCCCTTGCCGCCTCAATGGTGGCGTTCAGGGCCAGCAGATTCGTCTGCTCGGAAATATCGGCAATGGTCTCCGTAACCTTGCTGATTTCAGCCGCGGCCCGGCCCAGATCGTCTACTTTGCCGGATACCTGCTCTGCCGTGTCAACCGCCCGGGCTGTTGTTTCGCCGCCCTTGGCTGTGTTCCTTGCGATTTCGCTGATGGTGGCAGACATTTCCTCGACTGCGGTAACAATGGTCTGGATATTGGCCGTGGCCTGTTCCGTAGCCGCTGCCACTGAATTCATGCTCGTAGCCATCTCTTCCGATGCGGCAGCCACATTGTTGGATTTCTCCGCAGTCTGCTCGACGTTGGATGCCATCTGCTCGGATACTGCAGACAGGTCCCCGGAAGAGGAATCAAGAACCACCACCCCATTGGCAATGTCCTTAATCATCTTTGACAGGTTCTCAGACATATTTTTCATGCTGCCATACACCCCCCTGTTTTTAGAACTGTTCTCATCAAATTTAAATACGAGATTTCCGGCAGCTATGCTTTCAGCGATTTTTAAAATTTCAAGGGGATCACTGCCAAGCTGTGCCATAACCCCCTTGGTGACAAAAGTAACGATCAGAATGCCGGATATCAGGGCAAGCACGCTGACGATTGAAATAACGGTAACAGACTTCTGGTTAAAGGACTGAAGCCGGGGCCCGATTTCATCCTGAACCTTTTTAATATCAAGCTTAAGCGCTTCAACTTTGTCAGCCACTTCCGAACCGATCCGGCCCAAGGTATTCTCAATAACATCGTTCCGTTTAAAAATAGTGACAACCAGGTCGTCAAACGCTTTCAGATAAATTTTCTCTGCGTCCTGGACAAGGGCCAGTTTTTCCCTGCGCCCGGGATTGTCCAGCTCCCTGTCCAGAACGTCCAAGGCCTTTTTCATTTCAGCGAATTCCCCATGAACGCGGTCCACGGCGGCCTGATCGTTCGTATCCAGGAATTTTGCCATATAAAGACGGGCCAGCAGAAGGTTTCTCATGGTCATTCCGGCATTATAGGCTGCAGTCACATCTCCGTCACCATTGGCCGAAATCATGATCTGAGTCAGTGATTTTTCCATGATCGGACCGTTAACGTTCAGGACGTCGTTAACCAAGTGGTTCCGCCTTGCTTTGTGGGCAGTCACTGCTTCAAATCCTTTTTTGTAATCCTTGAGCAGTGTTTCAATTTCATCAACCTTTTCGGCCCGCTTGGGATCCTTTATATCCTCCTGGGCCTGGGCCTGGAATTTGGACATCAAGGCCCACCGTGCGTTGTAATTCTTAAGGGCCTCATCGCTTCCGGATATCAAATAATTTTCCACGTTCATTTGCACTTCAAGCATGTTCGCCTGGAGACGTCCGGCCAGGTTGGTATCCCTTGCCATCTCACGATATTCCCCAAATCCTGAAGCGGCTTGTTTTAATGCAATGAATCCCGCCCCTGCAACGATCAGCATCATGATGATTACAACGCTAAACCCGGCAACCAGTTTTGTTTTTAATGTTACATTTTTCAAATCCATTTTTTCTCCAATATTTTTATTATTAATTGTTTATAGCAACTACCTGCCACAGAAACCCCAGATTCCGGTTTTATGGCTGGGGCGGTGTTTGTTCATCATTTTTTCCAGCACCTGACAGATGTCGGAAAAATCCGAATCCGCATACCCCAGATACCTGGGGTGAAGGGCTAAGCCCTTCATGGCCAGGTCATCCCCGTTTTCCGGCAGAACAACGATACACTTGGTGTTGAAAAGGCGGGAACGGTCTTCCATGAGCTGTTCGAGTTCTTCTTCATGACTGATCAGTAAAATGATAATGGCACTGCCGGATACTCTTGAGCGAAGCTGGCAAAACAACCCGTCAAAGTCAAAAACCATAACCGGCACCGGCTTAATAAATTCAGACAACGTTTTCAGCAGAATATCTTTCTGCGGGTTGTCCGGTTGAGAATAGATAATGATGTCCATGTGGCTGCCTTTTGTTTAATTGTCGTTTAATGTCAAGGAAATACAAAAGGCGTGCCAAATCGACACAATAAATAAATTACAATAATATCAATCAGATAAACAAAACAACCCAAAAGCTTTGTTTTTGAAAAAAGAAGTTTTCTTATTTTTTAGTACGAATTTCCAGTTTTTTAAGACAGTCTATTCATTAACGTCTGTTCTACAGGTTTTCAAAAGAGAATAAAGGCGGCTCTTGCTGATGCCGGCAAGGGCCGAGGCTTTTTCCATGTCCCCGTTTGAGACTGTCATCAGGCGTGACAGATACAGTTTTTCAGTTTCACCTGCAGCATAGATTTTTACCTGTTTAAGCGGTGCGATGGGGTCGAGTAATTCCCGGGGCAGGGATATTGTTACGCCTGTATCGGCGGAGTTGAAATCGGGAGCTGGTATTGAAGAACCTGTTTTGATCTTGAGTGAGGACTGAATCTGGTGGAGCCGAATATGGGGAGGCAGGAAATTGGGATAAATCATGCTCGAATCCACATTTGCAAGAATCGCCTGTTCCAGACTGCGGATCAGTTCCCGGGTGTTGCCTGGCCAGTCATACGATTCAAGCGCGTCAAGGAATTCAGGTCCGAATCCCTTTGTTTCCAGACCGTGATGAGTGCACAGGGAATGGATATAATGAAGAGACAGGGGCTTTATGTCTTCACGGCACTCTTTCAGGGACGGCAGTTGGATGTGGATGGTTCTGATCCGGAACAACAGATCTCTCCTGAATTCATTATCCTCCGCCATCTGGTGAAGATCCCTGTTGGTTGCCGATATCAACCTGAAATTGCTTCGGATCTCGTCTGTTCCACCAACGGGTTTGAATTTTCGCTCCTGCAGGACCCGTAAAAATTTTTTTTGAATGGACAAGGGCAATTCTCCGATTTCATCCAGGAACAGAGTGCCGTTATCCGCCTTTTTGACCAGCCCTTCCCTTGGGGCATCCGCTCCGGTATAAGCGCCTTTTACGTTTCCGAATAAAACAGACTCGACCAGCTGCTCGGGCAGGGCAGCGCAGTCAACCACAATAAAATTGTGCTTTTTCTGACGGCTGCTTTGGTGAATGGCACTGGCAAACAGCTCCTTGCCGGTTCCGGTGGGCCCGGTAATCAGAACATCGGCATCACTTCCGGCGCATTGCACCGCCTGATAAAGACATGCGGTCAGCTTTGGGCTGGTCCCGATAATATTACTGCGGTCAAAAACAGAATCAGGGGCGGGAGTGAATATCTGTTTTGATGCCCTGAATTCAAGGGCCCGTCCAACGCTGAGAATGATTTTTTCCAGGGAAAACGGTTTGAGAATATAATCCCAGGCTTCATGTTCTATTGCCATTTTTGCCCCGGCAGCATCCCCTTCACCGGTGATGATGATGACTTCAGGATCGGATACAACTCGCCTGATATCGGGAAGTGCATCAAGACCGCTGCCGTCCGGCAGGTTGACATCAAGCAGAACAAGATCAAATTTGCCGGTTGATATTACGGAAAGGCACTCGGACAGCGTTTCGGCAACCATGAGCGAATGATCAAGGGGGGTTAAACTGTCAATCAGCAGGGTCCTGATCAGGGGATCGTCGTCAACGATCAATATGTTGGCCATCAGTCAACTCCCATTTTTAATTTTGATCCAGCAGTTCCCTGATCTTAAAAGCAAGGTGGCGCTGAAGAAAAGGCTTATTGAGGTAGCCGCGAATTCCCTTGGCCTCAGCCCGCTCCGGGTTGATCTTTTCACTATATCCTGTCGCAAGGATTATGGGTATTTCCGGCCTGATCTCAAGTATTTTACCAGCCAGGACATCACCCGTCATATCCGGCATCGTCATGTCCGTGATGACCAGATCAAATCCATCCGGATCCTTTCTGAAAAACTCCAGAGCCGTCAGACTATCTGATACGCCCGTGACTGTGTAACCGAAAGCCTCAAGCTGCATCTGATTCACCTCCACCAAAATCGGATCGTCATCCACAAAAAGAATCCGTTCATTGCCCCTCGGAAGGACGGTCAAAATTTCTTCGGGGCTTTTTTTTTCCAGGGGAGGGACCACCGGAAAAAAAAGTTGGAACATGGTCTTTTTTCCCGGATCACTTTCCACGGTTATCCCCCCCTTAAGACCGGTTACGATGCCGTGAACAACAGCAAGCCCGAGACCTGTCCCCTCTCCCTTTGGCCGGGTCGTATAGTAGGGTTCAAAAATCCTGTGCAGGGTATCTTTTGGAATGCCGGATCCGGTGTCGCTAACCTGTATTCTGATATACTGTCCCGGTTTCAGATAAACCAGACCCGCCGCAGGGGGATCGCTAAGTTCTACCTGTTTCAGGGAAACATCCAGAGTCCCGCCACTCTGTTTCATGGCATGAAAGGCATTGGTGCAGATATTCATAATCACTTGATGAATCTGGGTGGGGTCGGCCAGGATCATGTCGCAATCCGGGGCGATATCCTGTTTGATTTTAATTGTGCTGGGAAAGGACGAGCGCAAAAATTTCAGCACTTCTTTTGCGATAATCTGGACGTTAAGGGGTTTAAGTTCCCGGGTCTCCTTCCGGCAGAACATAAGAATCTGTGACACCAGATCCTTGGCCCGGCTGCTTGCCGCCAGGGCTTGCTCAAGCTTTCCACAGGTTTCACGGTCATTTTTAATATGGAGCATGGCAAGCTGGGTATATCCGATGATGACAGAAAGGATATTGTTGAAATCATGGGCAATTCCGCCGGCCAGGGTCCCGATGGATTCCAGTTTATGGGCCTGCTGAAGTTGATCTTCAAGCACCTTTCTCTCCTTTTCAGAGGCCTTGCGCGCGCTGATATCCCTGATGATGGCAATCAAACAGCTTTCTTCATCAATTGTTGCGGCATCCGAAGATACGGATACGTCAAATATTTCCCCGCAGGCCCTTATTGCCCTGCCTTCGAAATCCCTCACCGGCTTTTGGCTGCCCTGCAAATCAAACATGACCTCTTTTATTTGACTGTCCGCAAACAGGTTGAGTTCATCAAATCCCCTGCCAACGCATTTCTCTTTTGAATAGCCAAACATGATTTCAAAGGATGGATTCAAGTCAATCATGCATCTGTCTGGCAATCGGATAAGACATGTGGCATCCGGGCTTGACAGGAACAATTTTGAAAAACGCTCTTTTTCGGCCTTTAATTGTTTTGTCTGAATATCGACAACCTGCTCAAGCGATTCCATATTTTTCCGGATAAGCAGACTGTTTTTTATTCGTACAATCACTTCGGCAAATGAAAAAGGTTTGGTGATAAAATCAGAACAGCCGGCCTTGAAGGCATCTTCTTTGTCCTGCAGGTCCGGGAGCATAGCTGTTATTATAACAGGGATCGCTTTTGATATTTTTTCCCTTTTCAAAGACCGGCAGATCTTTATCCCGCTGCGTATTGACCGTTCGATATCAATCAGTACCAGATCCGGTCCGGCATGGTTAACCAATGTGGAGATATCATCCTTGGGTGATGCATGGAAAAGGCAATATCCCTGACCGGACAGGATTTCAGCCAGAAGTCCGGATTTCCGGTTATCTGATATGATAAAAATGGATTGAGCTGTCTGTGTCATCTCTTCGGGTTGGACGTTTCACACATAAATTGACCGAACAGACGGTCTTCTTCCAATGTGTGCCGGGTAAACCAGTCTATGAGGAATCTTATTATCTCTTTTTCGGATTCCCGGGACAACCTGTAATAGTTTATTCTGTCGTTCAGATTGCTCAGAAGATACCGGTGAAGAAGTTTATGCGCCTTAAGGCCGGGAAAACCGGTTTTCATCATTAAATTTTCTTCGCTCGTGAAATGGAACGCGGCATAAAGGCACAACTCTTCAAGAAAACGGTGTTTATAAGCGGTGTCATCTGATATCTTCAGCTCATCAATGAGCCGGTTGATCAGGAAGACAAAATACTCATGCTGCAGATCAACGTCATCAATGCCGATCTTGAAATCGTTTGTCCAGATGATTTTTTGAGTCTGATCCATCGGTTTATTTCCATCTCCCCGGCAAAATCCCTAATCAAGCGGGATATAAATGGTCTGATTCTGTTCGGCAAGAATCACATAAGTTGAGTATAGCAAAAACATCCTGGGAGTTACAGGCAGGTAAATCCTTTTTTGCAAACAAGGAATAGCAAAGAATGAAAAGATAATCAATACGGCATTATGGCACGCAACCGGTCAACAATTCCCACCAGCGCGCCTGTTTTAAAATGGATGGCGTTGGCCGGACAGACCTCCTGGCAGCAATAACAGCGGATACAGGTCAGATGATCAATGACGGCCCGGAGCGGCTCAACCAGCCGAAGACTTCCCGGCGGACAGACCGTTGCGCATTTGCCGCAGCCCCGGCACAGCTCAGGGTTCTGGACAGGACGGGAGGTCAGGTGTCTGCGAATCAGTCCGGAAAGGAAACCCGGCACCGGCATGGCCGATTCCAGCACCGGCAATTGAAACTCTTTTGGGATTAGCCCGTTGGGGTCGTCACCAACCATCTGCGTATCAGAACCATCGGATTTGGCAAGGCCCCTGCGGACAGCCGCACCATATAAAGGAAAACTTGCCGGATGAGCGCCCAGCAAAGGCGCCAGGGCCAGATCCATGGCCAAAGGATCACAGGAGGCCGCCAGAAAACCTAAATGGCAGGGTGTGCCGTTATTGGGTCCCCGGCCTTGCATACCCCAGACAGCGTCAAGGATGGTCAGGGCCGGTTTGACCGTACGGCAGATATCCAGCAAAAGATCGGCAAACATGATCCGGTTAGCGCCTGCGTGCATATGCCACTGGCTTTTCCGCGGGCCGACCACGGTACCGAAAAGATTTTTAACCCCCATGGTTAAAAGCATCATGCAATGGGTTTTCAGCTTGGGCAGATTGATGACCACATCAGCCGTCAGTGCGGTCTCTTCCAGTTCCAGGGCATGGTATATTGAGCCCTGGGGCGTTCTGGCCAGGATTGGCCGGCAAAATTCAATCAGCTCTGCCCCAAGCTCGGTAGCCACTTCCTTCATCCCGTTAACCCGGGAAATACGGGACACCTTGTCAATGGCCGGACTGTCTCCGATGATGATCCGCCCCCCGGCCTTTAACACCAGTTTTCCCACGGCACGCACCACGGCAGGATCTGTGGTCACCCGCTGTTCCAAAGGTGCGGCACTGAGCATATTGGGTTTGAGCAGCACACGCTGCCCCGGGCGGACAAACCTTTCCATGCCCCCGCACAACGCCACGGCCCGGTCCACTGCAGATGCCACATTTGCCGCATCATAATCCGGGCATGCACAAAGCGCCACGTCAGTCATGACGTCGCCCCTCATGTTTAAAGAGCCCTATGATGTCCTCCAATATCAGGTAAAGGCAAGGCACAAGCCCCAGGGTAATCAGCGTGGCAAAAAAAATACCGAATCCAAGGGAGATAGCCATGGGAATAAGAAATCTTGCCTGGCGCGAAGTTTCCATGATAATCGGTGCCAATCCCCCGCAGGTGGTTAACGTCGTCAAGAGAATGGGCCTGAACCGCTGTATCCCGGCGGCCCTGACTGCGGCCGTCACAGGCATGCCGCCACGCACCAGCCGGTTGGAAAAATCAATGAGCACCAAAGAGTCATTGACCACCACACCGGACATGGCCACAAGGCCGAACAGACTCATAACAGAGAGGGAATACCCCATGATAATATGGCCGGCCACAGCCCCGATCATGCCAAAGGGAATGCAGAGCATGATGATCAACGGCTGAAAATAGCTTTTAAAGGGAATAGCCAGAAGCGCAAACACACAAAATAACGCCAGAGCCAGACCTTTAACCAAGGCAGTCACGCTCTCCTTGATATCTTCCTGTTTACCCTTGAACCCGTAAGACAAACCCGGATACCGGCTCACAAGGGACGGCAGGATCTCCTGGTTCATGTCCCGGATAATATTGTCAGACAACGACTGAGGGTTAACATTGGCCGTAACCTGGATTTCACGCCGTCCGTTGGTCCGGCTGATCACGGTATAGGCACGGCCCTTGACGGTTTCAATGGCATCCCGAAGCATAATCTCCCCATTGGGGGCATTGAGCACATAATTTTCAAATGCGGTTTCGGAAATGCGTTCTTCTCCGGCCAGACGCACCCTTACCGTGACCTCATTTCTTCCCCGCTGGTTTTTCACTGCCTCAACGCCCTGGTAGGCATTTCGAATTTTGCCGGCAATGGTTTTCGGGGTTAGCCCCATGCGATGGCCGGCAGGGGTCAAGGTGATATCGAACTGCCGTTTTCCCTGGGCAGATCCGTCATCAATGTCCGAAACCATAGGGTACTCAGCCAGATGCAGGGCAAGATCCTCACCGGCCCGGTTCAGAATATCCGTATTCCGGTGACTCAGGGAAATGGTCAGACTTTTGCCGGAACCGGGACCGCCCCGGTTGGCTTCAAAGGTAATGGTCTCAACGCCTGGGACCTGACCGGTTTTTTCCCGCCAGATCCGGGTCACTTCGGAGGTGGATACCGGGCGCACCTCGGGATCTGTCAGGTAGATCCTCACCCGGATACGGTTCTCACTGACCTGGGAAAAAATCCCTGTGGACAAATCCTGGTTTCCATTTTCATCCACGGTTTTCTCCGCCGATGCCACCAGGCGGGTTTCCATTTCCCGCACCCTGCTTTCAGGCGTACCATAGGGCAGATAAACCTCACAAAAGGCGTAATCGGATTCCACCTTGGGAAACAGGACCATGCCCATCTTCCCGGACTTCACATATCCGAAGGTGACCAGTAACAAGGCAAGCCCCAGGGCAAAGACGGTATACCGCCAGGCAAGCAGTACAGACAGAAGCCTGCCATACACGGATTTGACCATGGTTTCAAATTTTTCAGAAAATCTGGCCTGCCACGCTTCAAGAACATTCAAGGGGAAAAACAAGGGGCGGCTGGGGTGGCTTAAATGGGCCGGCAGGATCAACAGGCTTTCGATCAAAGAGACACCAAACACCGCCACCACCACCAGGGGCATGGTTTTAAACACCTTCCCCATTACGCCCGGGATGTACATGATGGGTATAAAGGTAACCATATTGGTGATCACGGAAAAAAACACGGGAACAGCAATGCTTTTTGCCCCCTGGACGGATGCCTCCAGAAACCCCATGCCCTGGCGCCGGCAATGATAGATATTTTCCCCCACCACCACGGCATCGTCCACCACAATGCCCAAGGTAACGATAAAGGCAAACATACTTACCATATTGATGGTAAAATTGGCTGCAGACAAAAAGATAAAAGACCCTAGAAATGAAATGGGGATGCCCAGGCTGACCCAGAAAGCCAGCCGGATTTCAAGGAACAGGGCAAGGCACAAAAAGACCAGGGCAAGTCCCATATAGGCGTTGTTCAACAAAAGATCCGCCCTTTGGACAAAGATTTTGGACAGGTCCCTGACAATGCTTAAATGAATCCCCCCGGGCAGGTCTGCATTAATGGATTTCAGCATCTTTTTGGTGGCCTCAGCCACCTTGGTCGGGGTCTGTTTTCCCACCCGGTAAACCGCAATGGTAACGGCCCGTTTGCCGTTAAATGAGGCCCAGGCATTCGAATCCTCAAACCCTTCGCTGACAGCGGCAATGTCAGATAACACCAGCTGGGACCCGTCCTCCCGGGTGAGAATGGGCAGTTTTGCATATTGCAGGGCATAATCTTTCCTGGATTTGATGCGCAGCAGGATATCTCCCCCCCCGGATTTGATGGCACCGCCGCCCAGTTCCACCGAAGCTGTGGAAACGGCATCCGCCACATCGGACAGGGTCATGCCGTAGCGCCGCAGGGTGTTGGTGGAGATCTCCACCAGGATCTCCCGCTCCCTGACGCCTTCCAGTTCCACCTGGGTGATCTCCGGATCAGACAAAAACCTGTCCCTGATCTCGTCGGCAAGATCCCGCATGGTGGTCTCCGGGGCATCGCCGTAAAGGGCCAGGCGCACCACTTCCCGCTGCCTGGAGGTGATGGCGATCACCGGATCTTCAGCCTCATCTGGAAAGGTGTCAATCCGGTCCACCTCACTTTTGATCTCCTGCCACAACCGGGTGACATCAGCCCCCTCCAGGGCTTCTATGGTGATTGATGCACTGCCTTCGGAAGCCTCGGATGTAATTTCATCAATGCCTTCAAGATCCCGCACCGCCTCTTCCACGGCCAGGATAATGCCTGATTCCACCTCTTCCGGACTGGCACCGGGATAGGCTATTGAAATACTCACCGAATCCAGGGTAAACTCGGGGAACACTTCCTGCTTGATGTTCACCCCCATGAAAAGGCCGCCCACAAGGAAAACCGCCATGAGCAGATTGGCTGCCACGGTGTTGCCGGCCATCCAGGCGATGGCGCCTCTTGGAGCGTGCCCTGCAGAACCGGGAAGGCCCGGGTTGTTTTCAGACATTATTGGCTCTCCCCTGAAGCAAGGGTCAGGGCCATGCCCGGAACAGGGGCGGAAAGATCAGAACAGATCACAAGATCACCAGGGGAAAGTCCGGACTGGATGAACACCCGGTCGTTTTCAATCCACACAGGGGCCACCTTGCGGATCTCCAGGACCCCGTCATGATATATCCATAAACTGGAATTCTCCCGGACCAGGGCCCGGGGCAGGGAAAACACATTGTCAAAGGACTGGCCTTCAATGACCGCTTCCACATGATCATCCAGCAGCATGGCCGGACGCCCCTTGGCAGGCCCGAGGCCCAAAGGATCATCCACCCGGATAATGACGCCTGCCATGCGGCTTTGCTCGGTTACCGCTCCCGTGGTCCGCACCACACGCCCCTCCCATTCCCGGCCGGCATAAAGGGAGCGGATACGCACAGGACTCCCGCTGGTTTCATGGATCCGTATCCGGTCCAGGCGGTCCAGGGGCACCTGGACTTTTACCTGGTAGCAGGTCACGTCCACCAGGGTGGCAAGGCCTCCCTGGGCTGCGGTCATGGCACCGGCATCCACCTCTTTGGATAACACCAGGGCATGGAAGGGGACAATTATCCGGGTTCGTTCCAGGTCCAGGCGCGCGGTTTCAAGATCGCTTTCAGCACTTGCCACGGCAGCCCTGGCCTGCTCAAGCTGGGGTTTTCTCAACACCAGGCTGGTCTCTCGGAGCCCGTTGGGCGACATGGCGGCCATGAGCTTGAGCTCTTCGCGTGCAATCTGCTGCTGGCCCTTTTCAATTTCAAAATCAGCCTGGGCATGGGCCAATGCGCTTTGGGCCTTGCTCACGGCCAGCTTATAGTCAGCCGGATCAATCCGGACCATGGTTTCTCCCTTGGGGATTAATCCCCCCTGGACAAATTCCGGGGCCACCTGGATAACCGTTCCAGCCACCTGGGATTTAATCACCACTTCCCGGTCCGGCTGAACCGTACCCATGACCCGGATCAGGGCTGTGACCCGTCCGGGATTCACTTTCATGATATCCACCACCGGGGCTGTTTTTTCAGCGGGTTTGCGTTTGAATGCCACTGTTTTTGATTTATAGTGCCAAAAGCCTGCAATCCCGGCGGCAATCAGGCAGACAGGCAAAATAATTTTCAAAAGGGTTACACCCGGGAATCTGTGTGAAGCAGTCTGATTCATAACTCACTTGGCTCCGACATTATTATCGTGGGCCGGGGTGGCTTTGAAAAAAGAACCCCGCCAGCCGGTTACTTTGTAAAGTGCAATCCGTTCTTTGACATAGGTTGCCTGCTTGATGACCAGCTGGCGCTCCAGGCTTTCCATGGAGGCCCAGGCCCCAAAATAGTTCTGGTAATGGCTCTGGCCGTATAGGGTTTCACTACCGATCGGTGGGTGTCGTCAATCACAGCGTTATGAACATAAGCATCAGGAATTTCAACGGGAAGCACAGCCCCAGGTTCAGGGGATATCAGCCGGCAGCCGGCAATGGAAGAACCCGAAATCACTACAGCCGCAATAAAAGCATAACGCATCATCTCACAACCCAATGTCGTTAACTTAGGAATTATTGGCAGACAGGCACAGGCATATATAAAATAAGCGCCAAAGGCGCTTCGCCCTCTTGTTTCTTATTTCCAGTCTCTAGTTTCTTGTCTACAGCCAGATCATTTCACCGGGTTGGTCCGGTCCTGCAACATACAGTGCTGTGGACAAGGGGTCAAGATTTTTAGACATCTCCGTGGCGGCTTTTTCCGGGCGATTATTTTCCTCGCTTAAATGGGCCAGAATCACATGGTCAAGATCCTTGTGAAAGACCTGGGCCACCAGATCCCTTGCATCCTGGTTGGAAAGATGGCCGGTTCTGGACTGAATCCGCTGCTTCAAATGCCAGGGATATGGGCCGGCCATGAGCATGTCAGGGTCATGGTTGGCTTCGATATACAGCGCATTGGAATGGCTTAAATGGGTGCGGACAAGGTTGGTGACCACACCAAGATCAGTGGCAATACCTATTTTTTTTGCACCGTGGGTCAATGTAAGACCTGCAGGGTCGCAGGCATCGTGGGAAATAGAAAAAGGATTGACGGTTAGAGAACCGATCTCAAAGGCGTCGCCGCATTCAAAAAAAGTAACCTGGTCAATGGCACCAAGATTCTTGCAGGCGGCAAAGGTATCCCGGGTGGCATAGACAGGGATATTGAACCTTCGGCTCAGTATCCCTGCCCCTTTGATGTGATCGGTGTGTTCGTGGGTGATGATGATGGCTTTCAGGGATTGGGGGGCGACCCCCACGGACGCCATACGGCGCTGGATCTCTATACCTGAAAGCCCGGCATCAACAAGTACGGCGGTATCCGGCGCGGATACGAATATAGCGTTCCCTTTGCTGCCGCTGGCAAGGGGACACAGGCAGAATGAACTATTCTTCTTTAGCGGCTTCTGCATCTTTTTTGGCAGCTTTGTAGGAAAGCTTAATTTTTCCGTCACGGGTGATATCAAGCACTTTGACCTTTATCACGTCACCTTCCTTAACCACGTCAGTGACCTTTTTGACCCGGTAGTCAGCCAGTTCCGAAATATGAACCAGGCCGTCCGTGCCGGTTTTAATATTTACAAAGGCACCAAAGTCGGTGATTTTTACCACGGCCCCTTCATAGATGGCACCGATCTCCGGATCCATGGCAATATCCTTGACCATACCCAGGGCCCTGGCGGAATCCTCTTCATTTTCAGCAGCAATTTTGACGATGCCGTCATCATCCACCTCGATGGTGGTATTTGTGTCGGCCTGGAGCGCCCGGATCACCTTGCCGCCCGGGCCGATGATATCCCGGATCTTGTCCTTGTTGATCTGGATAGAGACGATCTTGGGCGCCCGGGGAGATATCTCCGCCCTTGACTGATCCAGGGTATCAAGCATTTTCTGCAGAATGTGCAAACGTCCGGCATTGGCCTGGTTCAAAGCGGTTTCCATAATCTGTTTGGACAATTCGTTAATCTTGATGTCCATCTGCAATGCGGTAATGCCGTCTTTGGTGCCGGCAACCTTGAAGTCCATGTCGCCGAAATGATCCTCGTCACCAAGAATATCGGAAAGCACAACCGTGTTGTTTTCATCAGAGACCAGACCCATGGCAATGCCGGATACCGGGGCTTTAATGGGGACACCGCCATCCATCAGGGCCAGGCATCCGGAACATATGGTTCCCATGGAAGAGGAGCCGTTGGATTCCATGACTTCGCCCACCAGGCGGATGGTATATTCGAATTCATCATGGGGGGGGATGATCCGGTCCAACGCCCTGTGGGCCAGGTTTCCATGGCCGATGTCCCGGCGGGACGGTCCGCCCGGACGTTTCACCTCGCCAACGGAAAAGGGAGGGAAATTATAGTGAAGCATAAATGCCCGGGTCTCATTATTGGAGTCCAGGGTCTCCAGTCGCTGTTCGTCCAGGCCCGAACCCAGGGTGAGCACGCCCATGACCTGTGTTTCACCGCGGGTAAACAGCGCAGAACCATGGGGCCGGGGCAGACAGCCCACCTCGCAGGTGATCTGGCGAATCTCATCAAAGGCCCGGCCGTCAATGCGTCTGCCTTCCTTGAGAACAATATCCCGGGATACTTTTTTCACGGTTTTGCTGAACGCTTCCTTGATCTCTTTGCCTTTTTCCGGATATTCAGGCTCAAACCGGGCAACCGCCTCATCCTTAAGCCCACTCAGGGCGTTCTGACGCTCGATTTTGGTTTTAATCTGCACCTTTTCATGAATCTTATCCCAGGCCCAGTCCTGAACCTTGGCGGCCAGGGCCTCATCCTTTTTGGGCGGCGTGAATGTGCGCTTTTCCTTCCCCACAGTGTTTTTCAACTCTTCCTGCAGGTCAATGGCAGGCTGCATGGCTTCATGACCAAAGAAAATGGCATCCAGCATATCCTTTTCAGATACGATGTCAGCCCCGCCTTCCACCATGACCACACCGGTTTTAGAACCGGCCACGGTCAGATCAATGTCACTTTGTTCCATCTGTTCAGGCGTGGGGTTGGCAATGAACTGCCCGTTGACCCGTCCCACCTTGACACCGGCAATGGGGCCGTTAAAGGGGATGTCTGAAATTTCAAGGGCAGCAGAAGCCCCGATCATGGCAAGGATGCCGGGGTCGCACAATTTATCCGTGGACATCACGGTGGCAATCACCTGGGTTTCAAAATTATAGCCATCTTCAAACAAAGGCCGGATGGGCCGGTCAATGAGACGGGCATTTAAGGTTTCGTGCTCCGAAGGCCGCCCTATTTCCCGCCTGAAATAGTTCCCCGGAATTCTGCCGGCTGCATAAATTTTTTCCTGGTATTCAACGGACAGGGGAAGAAAACTGATCTCCTCTTTGGGGTCTTTGGCCGCCACCGCCGTCACAAGCACCACGGTTTCCCCGTACTGCACCATCACGGCCCCGGAGGCCTGTTTGGCAATTTTTCCTGTACTGATAATTAATTCTTTGCCGCCGATACCGGCTGAAACAACTTTTTCCATAATTTCTCCTGATAAACTAAAAAATAAAAAAACGGCGGCAGAAGGTGGGTTAAAGGCTTACATATAATAACCCCGCATATTTACCATCAAACACCTCAATGGCTGCCAAGGTTGGTTTGATAGCAAAGATGCGAACTTATATAAAAGCCATTCCCGTCTTGCGCCGCCCTGCTGAAAACAAAAACCGGTTTTTGACCCAAAACGCATCAAAAACCGGTTTAATAGATCCATCTTATCTTCTGAGTCCGAGATTCTCGATCAATGAACGATACCTGTTAATATCTTTTTTCTTGAGATAGTCCAGAAGACTTCTGCGCCGGCCGACCAGAATTAAAAGCCCCCGTCTTGAATGGTGGTCTTTCTTATGGGTTTTCAAATGATCGGTCAAATAGCTGATCCTGTGGGTTAAAATGGCCACCTGAACTTCAGGTGAACCCGTGTCGGACTCATGGAGCTTGAATTTTTCAATCATCTCCTCTTTGTTTTCTGCAAGTAATACCACGGTAACACTCCTTTATTTGGAATACATTAAAATTCGATGCCGTAAACATGAAAGCAGTTCACTTGAATTGCCTTTTATCCAATATTCCATTCAGAAAAAAGCCCTGTGAACCACCCGGACATCGCTAAGATAGCCTGGTATTTTTACCAGTTAAGCATTAAAAACGCAACAATATTTGTATGTTTGCCCGGATTTATCCGGGGTTACGATGGCCAGCAAATGACCCTCTGAATCCAGCACCCGGATATCCGGGATGCTGTCTTGGGACGCGATTTTATCACCAGTCATAAACGAAGCGTCAGGCATGGGGGTTTGCGCCACCGACAGGGGCTGGCCGTACTTGACTTTTCCGGCTGTTTCAGTGTCGGCAATGATGGCAGGCAGAAACCCTAAGCACTGGGACATGGATATGAACCGGGCTTCTATATCCCGGGATGTCATCTCCCCAAGGACGTCAAGAGGCACAGCATGTTCAATTTTAAACTGACTGGACCGGGTGCGCTGCAATGCAGACAAATGGGCGCCGCACCCCAGTGCCACTCCGATATCATGGGCCAGGCTGCGAATATAGGTGCCCCCTGAACATATCACCGGCATGTCAAAAACCGGATGGCCGTTGGTATCCCTGTGAAAGTTTTCCATGGCAATGGCCATAATATCAATGGGCCGGGGCGGTTTCTCAATCATCTGTCCCTGGCGGGCCAGTTTATACAGGGGCTGGCCTTTATGCTTTAGCGCCGAATACGCCGGGGGGATCTGTTCCTGGGGACCATGGAAACCGGTCACAACATCTTTGACCTGATCAGAATTCAGAGCGGCAAGGATATCGGGGGGAGCTGTATGCGTGACCGTACCGGTACAGTCACAGGTGTCGGTTTCAATGCCAAGGGTAACCTGGGCATTGTACCCTTTAACCCCTTTTAGAAAATACTTTGAAATCCGGGTGGCCTGGCCCACGGCAATGAGCAGTACCCCTGTGGCAAAGGGATCCAGGGTTCCGGTATGGCCTATTTTTTTTACCTTGAGCAGATGCTTGAGCCGGTTGACCACTCCGGCCGAGGAGATGCCTTGGGGTTTATGAACAACAAGAATGCCGCTTTTCATTCATCTATGTCGCCCCAGGGCTCGTCCGGGGCACCGGACACATCGTCCTTTTCCCGGTTCTCCCCCTTGGGGGCTGCATCAATCAGGGCATCCAGACGGGCAGCCTCATCAAAGGAGTCATCGTGAATAAAACGCAGGTCCGGCATCAACCGCAGGCCCAGTTCCGGGGCAATTTTTTTCTTAATAAACCCCTTTGATTTCTTGAACCCTTCCAGGGTTTCACGAATCCTTTTTTTATCCCCGAACACCGTAACATAGACATAGGCCAGACTAAGGTCCGGAGACATTCTCACCCCGGATATCGTTGCCATCTCCATTCTGGGGTCCTGCATCTTTTTAGACAAAAGTTCCGTTATGGCCTGCTGAATCTTCATGGAGACCCGATCGGCACGTGTATAGGGTTTCATAGACCGGTCCTGCTATCCCTGGTATTTAACTTCTTCAACTTCATAACATTCAATGGCATCACCTGCCTTGATATCATTATACCTTTCAAGGCCGATACCACATTCATATCCCTGTTCAACTTCCTTGACATCATCCTTGAACCTGCGCAGGGAAGACAGTTCAGTATCACATTTTATAATACCGTCACGCAGCAGGCGCACTTTTTTGCCACGCACCACTTTGCCTTCTGTGATGCCGCACCCGGCAATGGTCCCGATTTTGGGAACCACAAAAGTTTCCCGAACCTCGGCCCGCCCAATGATATTTTCCTGAAAGGTTGAGGGCATCATGCCGTCAAGGGCGGCTTTGATATCATTGATCACATCATAAATGATGTCATAGAAGCGCATGTCCACATTCTCATCCTTGGCAAGCTTGCGGATCTGTGGTGTGGGCCGGACATTGAACCCGATGATAATGGCATCGGATACCGCGGCCAGGGACACATCAGACTCATTGATGGTGCCCACGCCGGAATGAACAATTTTAACATCCACCTCTTCTTTAGCCAGGTCTTTCAGAGAGTCGTTCAGCGCTTCAATGGAGCCCTGGACATCTGCCTTGACAATAAGCTTGAGTTCCTTGATCTCGGCTGAGCCGAGATTTTCAAACATTTTTTGCAAATTGGCCCGACTCTTCTTGGCCAGCTCCTTGGCCCGCTGTTTCTGCATACGGTGGGCCGCAATCTGCTTGGCATCCTTGTCTGATGCCACAGCCACAAACTCGTCACCGGCATCGGGAACGCCGGTCAGGCCCACAATTTCCACAGGCGTGGAAGGTCCTGCCGATTCCACCCGGTTTCCGGAATCATCAATCATGGCCCGGATATGGCCGGAATGAAGACCGCAGACAATGGGGTCACCGTCCTTTAAGGTGCCCTGTTTTACCAGAACAGTGGCCACAGCACCACGGCCGATATCCAGACGGGATTCCACCACGTAGCCCGTGGCATTCCGGTCCGCGTTGGCCCGCAGTTCCAACACTTCGGCCTGGAGCAGCACCATTTCCAGCAACGAATCAATGCCCTTGCCGGTTTTTGCGGAAACCTTCACAAAAATAACGTTACCACCCCACTCCTCGGACAGCAGATCGTGTTCGGACAGCTCACGCATAATACGATCCGGATCCGCACCTTCCTTGTCCATTTTGTTCACAGCCACCACCACAGGTACGCCTGCCGCCTTGGCATGGTTTATGGCCTCAACCGTCTGGGGCATGACACCATCATCGGCTGCCACCACCAGAATAACAATGTCCGTAACCTGGGCTCCCCTGGAACGCATGGCAGTGAATGCGGCATGCCCCGGTGTATCAAGAAAGGTGATCCGTCCGCCATTGGGGGTTTGAACATTATACGCGCCAATGTGCTGGGTAATGCCGCCGGCCTCGCCGCTGGTGATCTTGGATTTCCGGATCACGTCCAGCAATGACGTTTTACCATGGTCAACATGCCCCATGATTGTAACCACAGGGGGACACCCTTCCAATTTTTCTTCGTCCTCGGCCTCGGACGACGCCACATTCAGCAGGGTCTCTTCTTCAAAACTTGCCTTTTCAACTTCAAAATCAAATTCAGCAGCCACAAGGGAGGCGGTGTCATAATCAATGGTCTGGTTCACCGTCGCCATCACGCCCATGCCCATGAGTTTTACAATCATTTCGTTGGCTTTGATACCCATACGCTTGGCAAGTTCAGCCAGTTCAATGGCCTCATCAATCTTTACGCGTCGCTTGATGGCCTTGGGCGTTGTGATCTGGGTTTTCTGGAAACCATTTTTTTTGCCTTTGGGATCTTTTCTGCCCTTTTTCTTACGGCCGCCGCCCCTGCCCTTGTAAAGGTCATCGCCTTCCACCACAGCCTTTTTCTTACGCCGCTTTTTCCTGGATCCGGGTCCGTCAGAGGATTGGGGGTCATCACGCGTCCACGCCCGCTTACGCTCATTGGGGGGATCAGGCGGCATAACCACATCCGTCCCCGGCGTAGCGGACGCATCGGGCTCCGGTACCGGTTGCCTGCGGACAGGCCGGTCATGATCACTTCCGGTTGCGGAATGATTCTCTCCGGCTTTCATGCGTTTTATATTTTCCAAGACCATGGGATCTGCCACTCTGACAATCTTGGCAGGCGTTGTTTTTTTCTTCTTCTTTTTACGTTTGCCCTGGTTATTGCCATCGTCCTGGAGTTCATCCCCGCCAGGCTGTGCCGTATTCTGTTCCTGCTCCAGGGACGCTTCCGGATCACCACCCACCGGTTCCGGAAAAGACTTATCCTCCCCGGAATCTGCCGGTTCAGGCGTATGGTTTTCATTTTTTTCTTGGGATTGGGGCGGTACCACAGGCGTTTGAGAGGTTTCATCTTCCTGCTGTTTTACAGCATGGTCATCTTCGACAGGAACCTTTTCAATTTTTTCTTTGACATCAATGGTCACGTTTTCAGACTCCGGCGGTTCTTCAACCCTGGCGGGCTTGATAATTTTGGCGGGTTCGCTGGTTTTGGACAGAACCTTTCTGGCAGGCCGTTTTACAACCGGTTCTTTCGGGGATTCAGGCGCCTTCTCACTGTCACGGGAGACCGGCTGCGCCTTTGCAACAGCACCATCTTCCTGACCCGGCGCATCTTCCTGGTCACCAGGGTCATGGACCGTCGGTTCTTCGGGCTCGAGAGCGTCTTCCATATCCTCCTCATCCATCTCCAGTTCATCAGTCTGGGATATAGCCGTTGTCCTGCGCCTGCGGATCACCGAGGGACGGACCTTAACCTCATTGGAGCGCTTCTTTTTGCCCAATAAATTCTGTTTGACAGCGGCGACGTCACTGTTATCCAAAGCACTCATATGGCTTTTAACATCTATTTCCAGCTCCTTAAGTTTGTCAAGAAGCTGCTTGTTTGTCATGTTCAGATCTTTAGCTAACTCGTATACCCTGACCTTGGCCATTCGTTGCCCCCAGTAATCCTCTATAGTTGATTCTTTTGAAATACGTTCCCCGCGTTACCGATGCAACAGTCCTTATTCACCTGATTTTTCAACCTGCCCATCTTTCTCCTCATTGTCCTGCCCATCCTCGGCATCAGCAAACATGTTCCCATCCCCGGCATTGTCATCCATATCAGTGGCGCTGTCCTGAGCCGGGGCAGCCTGCAGAAGTGCCTCCCGGGCACTTTGCCGCTCACCCGCCATCAGGCGTCCGCCTTCGTCAATCATGGCCTGGGCATTTTCCACGGAAATATTTAAAAAAGCCGCAAGATCCTCGGGCATGGCATCCATAATATCCAAAAATGAGGAATAACCTGCCTTGAAGAGTATCTCTGCTGCCGACAGATCCACTGTGGAGAGTTTCATCAGGCTGTCGTACCCCTCCTTGACCTCCCGGCTGTATTCCTCTTCACTGGTGACTTCAAGATGCCAGCCGGTGATCTCACAGGCAAGGGATACATTCTGCCCTCCCTTACCAATGGCAATGGAGAGATATTCATCATTGACAATCACCTCCATGGACTGATTTTCTTCATCAATGATAACCCTTGCGATTTCAGCCGGGGACAGGGCATTGCAGACAAATCTTGCAACATCCGGGCTCCACTGAACAATATCGATTTTCTCGCCCCGCAGTTCCTGAACAATATTCTGAACCCGGTTCCCTTTAACCCCCACACAGGCACCTACGGGGTCCACATCGGAATCAATGGAGGAGACAGCAATTTTTGCCCTTACGCCGGGCACCCGCGCTGCCGCCCGGATGGAAACAATGCCTTCGGCCACCTCCGGCACCTCTGTTTTAAACAGTTCAACCAGAAATTCCGGATGGGTCCTGGATAAAATAATCTGGGCACCTTTGGATTCTTCCAGCACATCAAGGACAAAGGCACGGATCCGATCCCCCCGTTTATAGCTTTCCTTGGGCATCTGCTCCCTTGGCCGCAATACCGCCTCGGCCTGGCCCAGATTAATAATGATGGCACCCCGGTCAAACCGCTGGACAATGCCGTTAATTATTTTACCTTTTTTATGGATGAAATTCTCATACACGGCATTGCGCTCTGCTTCCCGCATTTTCTGTATGATCACCTGCTTGGCGGACTGGGCTGCAATGCGGCCAAACTCTTCGGTGTCAATTCGAATGCCCAAAGAATCCCCGATTTCACATTCCGGATCAAATTCAAGCCCGTCCTCCAGAGTCAGCTCGCTATCCGAATATTCAACCTCTTCAACAACTTCTTTAAAATGGAAAACTTCAACATCTCCGCTTTTTTCATCATAATGGACTTCGATATCCGCCCTTGGGCCAATCTTTTTTCTGGCGGCAGAAACAATGGCCTCTTTCAACGTATGAATAAGGATTTCCGCATCAATACCCTTTTCCCGGCTGACCTGATCGATTACCCTTTTTATGTCTGTAATAACCATGTTAAATGCTCTCCATTTTACTGACCTGCAAGAATTGCTCTCATGATATTGGTTCCCAAAATATCAAAGGACCTGCCGTCAACTGCAATCGTCACAGAATCATCATTTGTTTTCTCAAGAATCCCGGTGAACTTTTTTCTTCCCTCAACGACTTCATGGGTTTCAATTTTAATACGTTCACCCTGGAATCTGATAAAGTCCGCCTTTTTCTTCAAGGGGCGGTTTGGACCGGGGGATGATACTTCCAGGCGGTAAGGACCGATATTTTCAATATGGATATCGATCAGATCCCCAAGTTCCCGGCTGACAGCCACGCAGTCATCTAGGCCAACCCCTTTGGATTTGTCCATATAAACCCGGACAAATTTCTGCCGGTTATGGACAACACATTCAATGTGCACCAGTTCCAACCCCAAAGAATCAATCAGGGGTTCGGCCACAGCCTGAATCTGTTGTTCAACGACACCGGGGTTTTTGATGTTTATAAATCCCATATCCTGCAGCAACCGTCGTCCTTTTTCCACAAATACAAAAACGGGCAGAGCCCGTTCCCGATAGTAAAAACACTCAAAAATCCTCACCAACATATCAGGTTCAGATCATATCTTTCCCCTAAACAAGTGGAACAAATCTGCCAGCCAATACCAATTCCAAATTAATTTGGAGCGGGCAACGAGGTTCGAACTCGCGACATCAAGCTTGGGAAGCTTGCACTCTACCAACTGAGTTATGCCCGCATATTAGCAGCACTTTATAACAGAGCATCTTAAATTTGTCAATACCCTAATATAACCGCACTTTTCCATTTCATACCGGTTTTCCCGGGTCAATTGCAGCCGTCTAAAAATTATCCGGGCAAGTCAGCCTGAAAATCATTAATTATCTTTTGGGACAGCTGCTCATGGATCTTTTTAATATTGTTTTCCGTCAGGGTTTTTGAGGCAGAGCGGTAAACGACCCTGAATGACAGGGATTTTTTATCTTCACCAATGTTGCTGCCTTCAAATACATCAAAAAGAAAATAGTCTTCGATCAGACCCTGTTTTTGAGCAAAGGCTGAGATGGTATCTATCATGACACCCACCTCAACACGTTTTGGCACAATAAAGGTCATGTCCCTGGAAATTGAAGGGAATTTGGGCAGCCCAACCGCCTGGATAGCCTGGGGCAGCGCTTTTTCAAGACTGTCCATGTCCAGATCAAACAGATACGCATCCTGTTTCAAACCAAAGGCTGCACCCACACCTGATGCAATTTTGCCAAGGGTCCCCAGGACCAGACCGTCTTTCACTATCCTGGCACCATATCCCGGCTCAAAATAGGGACAGGTTCCGGTCTCGGTTCTTTCATAAAGAACACCGGAAATCTGAAAATACGACAGCAACCCCTGCACAACACCCTTCAGATCAAAAAAATCCACGGCTTCCTTTTTGGAATACCAGGTCTGGTCCCAGCGGTATCCGGTAATCAGTCCTCCGACCACTTCTACTTCCTCGGGCTGCTTGCCCGGGGCTGTATCAAAGAAAACTTTGCCGATTTCAAACAACTGAAGCGTGTCCACCTGTTTGGCGGTATTCCTGGCCATGGCTTCCAGCAATCCGGGCACAATGGATGTCCTGAGAACAGCCATCTGGTCGGAAATGGGATTTAAAATCTCAACCATCCGGGTCCTCTTGTCCGGATCTTCAATGGCCATACGCGCACAGGCATCTTTGCGGATAAAATTGTAATTGATGGCCTCACAAAATCCAAACCCGGTCATGGCCTGGCGGATTTTACCGCGCAGCACCGGCCGGCTGGCAAGAGTGCGGCCTTTGGCTGTGATCAAAGGATAGCTGGTTTCAATTTTATTATATCCCCACAACCGGGCCACTTCCTCGGAAAGGTCCTCGGGCCGGGCCACATCAACCCGGAAAGAGGGGACATGAACCTGCAGAAGGCCATCATCCTTTTGGGCTGCTTTTTTATCTATGCCAAATTCCACGGACCCCAGAATCTGTGCTATTTCATCTGCGGAAAACGAGGTCCCTAACCGCACATTCAACGCCTTGGGGCTCAAGTCAATGGTAACAGGCGGGGTTTTGACGGGATTCTCATCAATAATTCCCCTGGCAATGGTAGCCGAACAGAACTGAGCCATTAATGAAACGGCGCGATTCAGGGCAAACAAGGTACCTTCGGGGTCCACGCCGCGCTCAAATCTGTGGGAGGCATCTGATGCAATCCCTGTCCTTTTGGCGGTGCGCCGGATGGACACGGGATTAAAATAGGCACTTTCCACCAGCACCCGGGTGGTTGCATCCGTAATTTCAGAATTCTCACCGCCCATGACACCGGCAATACCCACAGGCTTTTCCCCGTCACAGATCATGAGCATTTCAGGGTCCAGCTTGTGGACTTTCGAATCAAGGGTTGTAAACTCAAGGGGGGCATCGCCGGGTTTTCCGGCTGTTCTGACTATGATTTTGCTTTTGGCAATATTGTCATAATCAAAGGCGTGCAACGGCTGTCCGGTTTCCATCATGACAAAATTGGTGATATCCACTACATTATTGACACAAGAGAGCCCAACAGCCTCAAGGCGCTGTTTTAACCAGACCGGAGACGGGCCGACCTTGACGTCAAACAGCATACCTGCGGTATATCTTGGACACAATTGAGGGTCTTCAATTCGGACAGAGACAAAATCGTGGATATCCCGGGAATCCATTTTGGCTTCCGGAAATGTCACGTCCGGCAGGGTTACTTTATTCCGGGGTTCTGTAAGCGCCCCGATTTCCCGGGCCACGCCGATAAGGCTCAGGCAGTCCGGCCGGTTGGGGGTCAGATCGATCTCGAGGACAGCATCTGTTAGTTTCAAGGCAGATTCAAGGGGGGTTCCGGTAACAAATTCGCCGTCAAGATCCATGATACCGGATGCGTCATGGGCAAGCATCAACTCCGCAGCCGAACACAGCATGCCATGGGATGGTTCGCCCCGCAGTTTGCTTTTTTTGATTTTAAAATCACCGGGCAGCACAGCACCCGGCAGCGCACAGGCGACATACATGCCTTCCCTGACATTGGGTGCGCCGCAAACAATGGGAAACAGCTCTCCCTTTCCAATATCCACGGTACAGCAGGTAAGCTTGTCAGCATTGGGATGCTGCCTTGCCTGTACAACCTGGGCCACAACCACATTGTCCAGGTAATCATAAAGACTTTCCACCCCATCTACTTCAAGGCCGGCCATGGTCAGCCTGTCGGATAAATCCTTGGGATCAAGATCAACGGGGATATATTCACGCAACCAGCTTAAACTGACTTTCATAATTAAAACTGCCCTAGAAAACGCACATCATTTTCAAAATATTTTCTGATATCATCAATTCCGTACTTGAGCATGGCAACCCGTTCCATGCCCATGCCAAAGGCAAACCCTGTATACTTCTGGGTATCATAACCGACATTTTCAAACACAGCCGGGTGGACCATACCGGATCCTAGAATTTCAATCCAACCGGTATTCGAACATACCCGGCAGCCTTTGCCCTTGCACATGGCACAGCGGATATCGACTTCGGCACTGGGTTCGGTAAAAGGGAAGAAACTGGGCCTGAACCGCAGCAACGTATCCTTATCAAAAAACTGCTGAACAAAGGTGGTCAATACCCCTTTAAGATCCCCAAAGGAGATGTTCCTGTCCACCATCAGGCCTTCCACCTGATGAAACATAGGCGTATGGGTCAAATCCGAGTCACAGCGGAACACCTTGCCCGGGGAAATAATGCGCACAGGCGGCTCATTTTTTTCCATCACCCGGGGCTGGGACCCTGACGTATGGGTCCTCAAAACAATATTTTCAGACACATAAAATGTATCCTGCATGTCCCTGGCCGGATGATATTTGGGGATATTCAGGGCCTCGAAGTTATAATAATCGGTCTCAACTTCCGGACCTTCGGCGATGTCAAACCCCAGGCGCAGAAAAATACCACTGATCTCATCCATCACCTGGGTGATGGGATGCAGGGCGCCTTTTTTCACCATACGCCCGGGCAGAGTAATGTCAATGCCTTCAGCACCGCCTGCGGCACCGGCTTCCAGTTCAGACCGGGCCTGCCGTACCGCTTCTTCAAGCTTTAGCTTGAGCAGATTACCGTTTTTCCCTGCAGCAGGACGTTCATCCACCGGAAGGGATGGAATATTGCGCAAAAAAGCAGTGAGCACTCCCTTGCGGCCCAGAAACTGAACGGAAATTGACTCAAGGGCGTCCTTTGAGTCTGCTGTGCTGATTTTTTCCAGGGCCTGTTTTTCAATGTCTTGGAGATTATTTTGCAAGGTTCCCCCGAAAATACGCTTTAGTTCAATTTGGCAGACGCCTGGGAAGCAAGCTGGGAGAATCCGGCGGGATCGGATACTGCCAGATCAGCCAGAACTTTTCTGTCCAGTTCACTGCCGGCCAGTTTTAATCCGTTCATGAACCGGGAATAGGACAGCTCATTCATCCGCGCACCGGCGTTGATACGTACAATCCACAATTTCCTGAAATCTCTTTTTCTTGCCCGGCGGTCTCTGTAGGCGTACATCAATGCTTTGTCCACCGCGTCTGCAGCGGTTCTGTAAAGCTTGCTTCTTCCACCCGTAAACCCTTTTGCCAGTTTGAGCACCTTATTGCGGCGCCGCCTTGCTTTGAATCCTCTTTTAACTCTCATTTTTTCTGCACTCCTTATATCTCATCAGCCGGCCGCTACATTGGCCGGGCTTCATATGTCAGCATTAAAAAACCGCCGTGCCTGATTAGCCGTAAGGCAGCATCCGGCGGACCTCTTTCATATCAGACCCGGCAACAATCTGGGGCTGACGCAGGCTTCTTTTCCGCTTGGTGGTTTTTTTGGTCAAAATGTGGCTGGCATGGGATTTGCGGAATTTGTATTTGCCTGACCCGGTTTTTTCAAACCGTTTGGCAGCCGCACGGCATGTCTTGATTTTTGGCATAACTCAATCTCCTGAAAGTTCAAACTATATATAAATAACTAAAAGCGGTGTATATGCGATATACTACCACACATAAGTATCCCTTTGACACCGGAAGGCCTTCACAAAAAGGCTGAAACAGATAACCTGTGATTATTTGGGGCCAAGCAGCATGGTAATGACCCGCCCTTCAAACTTGGGAAGCTGTTCCACCTGGGCAAAGTCTTTGGTCATATCCACTATTTTTTCCAGAATGGTGTTGGCCTGCTCTTTGAGCATAAACTCACGCCCCCTGAAAACCAGTGTTATTTTTACTTTATCACCATTGGCAATAAATTTTTCTATGTGCCGAGCCTTGGTTGCAAGATCATGGTCGTCTGTTTTGGGACGAACCTTGATCTCCTTGATCTGAACACTTTTCTGCTTCCTTTTGGCTTCCTGCTTCTTCTTAGTCAGCTCGTACTTATACTTTCCATGATCCATTATTTTACAGACAGGGGGCTTGGCATCCGGAGAAACTTCAACCAGATCCAACTCATCGCTTTGGGCAATACGCAACGCCTCCGCAATGGGCACAACTCCTATCTGTTCACCATCAGAACCGATAACCCGTACCTCAGTGGCCCTGATCCCCTTATTCACTCTTGTCTGATCTTGCTTAACTCTCTTAGTAGATATTTTAACCTCCCGCCGCAGCACAAAATTATAATCATGTCAATATAACAAGCATAACCTATGGATTATATATACATTGGGCATACATAGCAAGAATTATTTATTTTGTTGCTGAATTACGCCCTTACATCATCCCCCCCCCAACTTATTCCATTGATCAAGCGTATATGATTCCAGAAGGCTGTCTTTCCAGTATAAATTAGCCTCGTTATTAAAGAAATTATAAAAAAGATCAAGGCTTTTTTTACGTAAAACATGGGCAACCACCGTAATCTGTGCATCCCTGTACAAGGGAGAGAGATGCTGCCTGTCCAGTCCTGTTCCACCTCCCATCACATCCTCATAGGCAAAGACAACCCTTCGGATACCGGCCAGAATGATCGCGGAAAAGCACATCAGACAAGGCTCCATAGTGCAGAACAGCACAGCCCGTTCCGGAATGAATCTGACTTTCGATGATTCAAGGGCCTTGAGCGCACGCATTTCAGCGTGGTCAATCTCACTGAAAAAGGATAGATCCCCGGACGTGCCGTCCCTGGCACCCGAGGCAATCACCAGATTGTCTTGAACAATCACACACCCGACAGGAAACTGCCCGCGATCAAAGGCGTTACGGGCCTGTTCAAGGGCCTGCCCCATAAAAAACGCGTAATCCAAAAGCACTCCTTATCTTGATTTTTTCATTAAATACTGTACTTAATTTGTTTTTTATTTTAATTCAACATTGTTTTGATGAATACAACATTACCCAAAATAGAGCAAAGTCCCAGTATCCGGGAAATCTTCCAGCAGCGGGAGCACAATTTCCTGTCAAGATACGGCACCCCCAGTACCAGCGCTGAACGCAGGCGCCCTGAAGTTGCCCCCGGCAGCATCCGGACCCCCTTTCAGCTGGACCGGGACCGCATTGTATATTGCAATGCCTTCAGGCGCTTGAAATACAAAACCCAAGTTTTTTTATCGCCGCTGGGGGATCATTACCGGACCCGGCTCACCCATACCCTTGAGGTTTCTGAAACAGCAAGGAATATTGCCCGGGCCATGCGCCTGAACGAGGACCTGGCCGAAGCAGTTGCCCTTGGCCATGATTTAGGCCATACCCCTTTTGGACATGCCGGAGAAACTGCCCTGATCCAGATACACTCCTCCCGTTTTACCCATTCCGATCAGAGCTTAAGGGTGGTGGATGTCCTGGAAAACAAAGGAAAGGGCATGAATCTGACCACCCAGGTCAGAGACGGTATTCTTAAACATTCCAAGGGATTTGGCAATATTATTCCGGCCACGCCCGGTGAAACCGCGTCCACCATTGAAGGACGGATCGTGCGCGTGGCCGACATCATTGCCTACCTGAACCACGATCTTGATGATGCGTTGCGGGGCAAGGTAATCTCCATGGATGAGGTGCCGGCCATCTGCATCCGAAAGCTTGGTACAACCCACTCTGCCCGCGCATCTACAATGATGGAGCAACTGGTTTACAACAGCGGCCCCAAAAATGGAGACTTTATTTTGAACATGGGTGAGGCCACCATGGAAGCCATGACGGTCCTGAGAAAATTTCTCTATGAAAAGGTGTACCGTTCCCCAGCGGTTCACGGCGAATTTGTAAAGGCAAAAAAAGTAATTGTCGGTCTTTACAACTACTTCATGGAAAATCCCGAGGAGATGCAAACAGAACTGGAAAAAATGGAAATGGCCCCATGGGATTCAGCAAAAAATACACTGAACCGCTCGGTGTGTGACGTCATTGCTTCCATGACAGACCGGTACGCACTTAAACTGTACGCGCGTCTGTTTTTCCCCAATCCGCTGGTTTAAAAAGCGCTCGCCAAGGAGTGTCATGACACATATCCCGGAACACTTTTCACCCCTGATCCAGCTCTACCATGATATGGATAACGCATGGAATCAGGTTGCCGCACAATATGGATTCCAGTGCAAGGGCTGTGAAGACAACTGCTGCCTGTCTCTTTTTTTTCACCATACCCATGCAGAAGCCTCTTTTCTGAAATTTGGATTGCAGACATTGCCCGACACAGACCAGAAGCATGTGTTAACGCTTAGCCGGGATTACTGTTGTCAAACTTTTTCTGAAACTGCGGAAAACCAGACCCAGCCGGTATCCCAAAAAATCCCCTGCCCCCTGCTCAAAACGGGCAGGTGCAGTCTTTACCACTTTCGTCCAATGATCTGCCGGTTGCACGGACTGCCCCACGAGCTTCACAAACCCGGATTTAATGCAATAAAAGGATCTGGCTGTGATGCCGGAAAATTTGACAGCCGTACATATATTCCTTTTGACCGGACCCCGTTTTATAAGCAGATGGCTGTTATAGAAATGGATTTCAGACAGCTGACAGGTAAAACCGGAAAAATAAAAAAAACCATTGCCCAGATTCTTCTGACACCATAAACCAAAACTGGATGGCCTACCGTGTTTGGACGAAAAGTTCCCCAGATGCAAGGCACAGATGGGTGACTTATCGTTCACACCATATTAGTGGGCGTGGACCTGGTTTTCATATACAGCCTTGTAACGCTCCTTTGTATAATGAATAAATTCCTGAAGAACCGATGAGAAATATTTATCCTTATGCCAGATGGTGTAAAAGGAACGGGAAAATTTAAAATCTTTTATTTTGAGACGGAACAGCTGCCCGGACAAAAGCTCATTCATTACGGAAATTCTGGACAGGCAGCTTATGGCCCCCTTGTTCCTAAGTACCGATTTCACAGCTTCTGTATGCCCCACTTCCAGGAAGGGTTTAAACCGTTTTTTGTACTTTTCTATATGATAAAGGAACACATCCCGGGTGCCGGATCCCTCCTCCCGAAAAATCCAGCGTTTTGATAAAAGCTCGTCTATCCGGTAATCTTCGCTGCGAACAAGGTCCGGATCACCGGTCACCACATAGAGCTCATCCATGCCAAGCACCTCCCGCTCGATCTCGATGCTGTTGTAGTCGGCCTCAACAAAACCGATATCCACAACACCGTCTTCAATAAGCTTGCCGATCTCTATGGTATTGCCGGTTATTTTTTCCACACGGACCCCTTCATACAGCTCGGCAAACTCATAAATAATCTGGGGCAGGATATAGTTGGCAATGGATGAACTGGCACCCACTTTGATATCGCCCACCAGGTCCTGATCCCTGAACATGGACTCACTTTCCCGCAGGCCAAAAACAAGGGGATCCACCATCCTGAAAAAATAGCGCCCGTTTTCATTAACCACCAGCCTTTTGTGGATGCGATCAAACAATAGTTTTCCCAAGGCCTCTTCAAGGGATTTTATGGCCATGGATACTGCCGACTGGGTCAGGCCGAAATCCTTGGCCACCTGACTTAAATGAGGTGTCTTCACAAGCGCAAGAAACAATTCCAGTTGCCTTAATGTCAATCGCATGCCTCCATATAACTAATCAAACGATGCCCCGGGGCATCGGCGGCACCGGGGCCCCGCCCAGGACAAACCCACCGTCTATACGCAGGGTGGCACCCGTCATGTAGGGGGCATCCCTGATAATAAAATTAACCGCCTTGACAACATCACAAATCCGGCCGGTCCGCCCTGCCAGGGTATGGTCTATCAGGGACTGTTTTTCCGCATCCGTCAGCACCTCCTGCCACCCCCGGGTCCCCTGGGCATGACGGGTTTCAAATATGCCCAGCATCAATTCGTTCACCCGCACCAAAGGCGCCCCCATCCGGGCCCATGTTTCGGTGAGCACACGAACCCCCCGGTTGGCGGCTGAATACCCCTCGTTGAAAACCAGGGCAGCAGGACCGGACCTTCCGGTTATGGCCGCAACAGAAGAAATATTAATGACAACGGCGTCATCGCTGGCCTTGAGCAAAGGAAACACCGCTTCAAAAACCCAGCGCTTGGCCTTAAGTGTGGTTTCAATCTCCAGATCCCACTGCTCTTCGACATAGGCCCCGTGAACAGCAGGCCAGCCGCCGCGTTCAATATTGTTCACCAGGATATCCAGGCGTCCATACCGGTCTTTTATAAATTGCGCCAGTCCGGATATATCATCGGTTTTGCGCAAATCTGCATTTATGATGTGATGCCGGGCCCCTGTCTTCTCAAATTCTGCTTCCATATCACAGAAGGCATCCGGCCAGTCATGGCGGGTAAGGACCAGACATGCCCCCTGCCGGGCAAGGTCAAGCCCAATGCCTTTGCCGATTCCCTTGACTGCCCCGAGAACCAGGGCCACCTTTCCTTCAATTTCCATAATTTTCAGACCCCGATTTCCAGATCCTTACCAAACAGCTGGTATTTTACCCAGGCAATGCCGAAATTAAGCAAGCTCAGATCATCGGCCACAATCTTTTTCATATATTCTCCCGGCAGGTCCATTGACCCAAGAAGGTCTCTTTCTGTAATCTGAATTTTGAAATCATCCAGATCATATAAGGCCATGTAAAAAAGATCTTCTTCAGCGGCTTCGAGGTTCCCGGGCCGGATCTGATTTTTAAGACTGATCAGCTCAAGAATTTTATCATTTTCTGTGTTATGGCAGGCCACATCCTGGCCGTTGAGCCACTGGGCCACGGTTCCTCCGCTCTTTTGAACGCCAAAGCCCTTGCAGTGCGCTTCTTCAATCAGAGCAAAATACTCGACAATTTTTCCGGAGACCCTGTCCCTTGCAATGGCCCGGGCCAAGGGGTACATGCGGCATGATGCGGGGCGGTCATTATATATGGAACATCCGGAATCCGTAACAAAGGGGCAGGCATGGCCGGTGGCTGGATTCGCCTTGAAGGTAAGCACCGGCAGTCCGGAGCCGGGTCCGGTATGCCGGGATGTATATTCGCGCAGAAACTGTTTGGATGATAAACTTACTGCATTCTTCATTCTCAAAATATCATAGGGCGTCAGTGCCTGATTCAAATCCCTGCAGCACTGATTGAAACAAGGGTTATCCGGACTGCAGTTGAATTGCATGGAATCATCCAAGGCCACAGGCAGCATCTCATCGCTCATTTTTTTTCCTTTATTTTTTTCTAAAGTTCAGCTAAAAACCGGTTTATTCAGAACCGGCTGGTAAACTACCAGGATCCGAATGGTTTTTCCAGATGATTTTAATGCATACATTCACAAGATATTGTGTTTTTATTAATAAAAATACATACATATTGTCAGGATACTGATCGTTCAAAAAAATTGAAGAACTCATTAAATCATTTTTTTTGAATTTTCTTGACACAGACCTTGTCAGGGTGTTATTCCCATATCATTTGTTTGGGGTGAAGAAGGCTTGCTGGATGAAATTTGAAACGGTTTCACCCTATCATCCTCAAAGCCCAACTGGTTTAAATTACAGGCCTTTCGAAAAAATATCGACAGGCCTTAATCTAGATAGATACAAATTGTCGCACAACGGTATTTGTGCAATTTTGATTAACCTACATTAATGGAGGTATTTTAAATGCCATCTTTTGTAATCGCAGAAAAATGTGACGGCTGTAAAGGCGGGGATAAAACCGCATGCATGTACATCTGCCCCAATGACCTGATGGTTCTGGATGCCAATGCAATGAAAGCTTACAACCAAGAACCGGATCAGTGCTGGGAATGCTACTCTTGCGTAAAGATCTGCCCCTCCCAGGCCATCGAAGTAAGAGGGTACTCTGACTTCGTGCCCATGGGCGCGTCTGTACAGCCCATGATGGGTACTGAGGACATTATGTGGACCTGTAAGTTCAGAAACGGCGTTGTAAAACGCTTCAAGTTCCCCATTAGAACCACACCCGAAGGCGAAGCCAACGCTTATAGCGATCTGAAGGGTAAAGACTTATCTTCAGGCCTGCTTTCCACTGAGGAAGCCGACGGCATGGAGCTGAAAGTTCCCACCGAGCTGGCATAGGGTTACTTAAATTTAATTTCTGATACTTATTAAAATTTTTGGAGGTATATAATGGCATTACCTAACAAACCTGCTGGTGAAATTAAGACCGTTAGAGCACCAGAGGTAGAGAAAAGAGACGTTGATGTTTTGATCATCGGCGGTGGTATGGCTGCCTGCGGTACTGCATTTGAGATCAAAAAATGGGCTGATGACGACACCAAGATCCTGCTTGTTGACAAAGCCGCTCTTGAAAGATCCGGCGCTGTTGCCCAGGGCCTGTCCGCCATCAACACATACATCGGTGAAAACAAACCCGAAGATTATGTCCGCATGGTTCGTAACGACCTGATGGGTATTGTTCGTGAAGACCTGATCTTTGACCTTGGCCGTCACGTTGATGATTCCGTAGACCTGTTCGAAGAATGGGGACTTCCCATCTGGAAAAAAACCGACGACGGCAAGAACCTCGACGGTAAAAAAGGTATGAAATCCGGTACCCTGAAAAGCGGCGCCACTCCTGTTCGTACCGGTAAATGGCAGATCATGATCAACGGTGAATCCTACAAGAGAATCGTTGCTGAAGCCGGTAAAAAAGCCCTGGGTGACGAAAACATCCTGGAAAGGGTTTTCATCGTTGAAATCCTCAACGACAAAAATGATCCCAACAGAGCTGCTGGCGCAGTTGGTTTCTCCGTACGTGAAAACAAAGTTTATATCATCAGCGCAAAAGTTATGATGGTTGCCTGCGGTGGCGCGGTTAACATCTACCAGCCCCGTTCCGTTGCTGAAGGTAAAGGCCGTGCATGGTATCCTGTATGGAATGCCGGCTCCACTTACACCATGGCTCTGAGAGCCGGTGCCGAGCTGTCCATGATGGAAAACCGTTTCACCCCGGCCCGTTTTAAAGACGGTTACGGCCCTGTTGGTGCCTGGTTCCTGCTGTTTAAAGCAAAAACCGTTAACGGCCTTGGTGAAAACTATGCCGGTTCCGATGATGCCAAAGCTGAGCTTCAAAAATATGCACCTTACGGAACTGCTGCGGTAACCCCGACCTGTCTGCGTAATCATCTGATGATGAAAGAATACAAAGAAGGCCGCGGTCCCATCATTATGGAAACCACCAAAGCCCTTGCTGCACTTGGCGAAACCATGGACAAAAAAGAACTCAAACATCTGGAATCAGAAGCTTGGGAAGATTTCCTTGACATGTCCGTTGGCCAGGCAGGCCTGTGGTGTGCCACCAACACTGAGCCCGAGAAAAAAGACTCAGAAATCATGCCCACCGAACCGTACCTGCTGGGTTCTCACTCTGGTTGCTGCGGCATCTGGTGTTCCGGTCCTGAAGAAGACTGGGTACCTGCTTCCTACAAATGGGGCTACAACAGAATGACCACTGTCCGCGGTCTGTTCACTGCCGGTGACGGCGTTGGCTGCTCCGGTCACAAGTTCTCTTCCGGTTCCCATGCAGAAGGCCGTATCATTGCCAAGTCCATGATTCAGTACCTGAAAGCCGAAGGCGACAAGGTTTCCGGTTTTGCTGAAACTGACCAGGAACTGGTGGACATGGTTTACTATCCGGTATACAACTACCTGGATAACTTTGAATACACCACAGCCACAGATGTGAACCCCAAATACTGCAAACCTGCCGGCATGGCCATGCGTCTGATGAAGATGACCAATGAGTATGGTGCTGGTACCGGTACGTTCTACATGACCAACGGCAAATCCCTTGAAGTTCTCATGGACCTGTTCGAAATGTTCCGTGAAGACCTTGAGAAAATTGCTGCTGCTGACCTGCACGAGCTGCTCAGAGCATGGGAAATTATCCATCGTCTCTATACTGTTCAGGCGCATACCCGTCACATTCAGTTCCGTGAAGAATCCAGATACCCTGGTTTCTACTACAGAGGCGACTTCATGGGCCAGAATGATGAAGAATGGTTCTGCTTCACCAACTCTTCATATAACAAGAAGACCAATGAGTGGACTCTGAAAAAAGAACCCTACGTTAAAATTATCTCCGACTAGTGCGGTAAGACGTTTTAACCTAAGGATGTCTTGATATTAACCCTCAGGTGCCGGCTTACCGGTGCCTGGGGGTTTTTTCAGATTATGCCTGCCCGGCCCTGTCTCCTTTTTTGCAAGCTTGCAAGCAAATCGTTTATAGGTTAATTTGCAGTCTTGCAAATTAGGAGATCAGGATGCTGGCCCCGGGATTAAACCAAAGTATCATTTGGTTTTGCCAGGATCCGGCATACAAAGATTTGGAACTTAACACACAACACAACTACAGAACTTAAATGCACGGAGGGACAGCATGACTACAGAAAATTCAGCCCCGGTAAGTGGAAGCATTATGGTGGTTGGTGGTGGAATCAGCGGCCTGACAACCGCTTTGGAAGCTGCCGAAGTGGGCTACGAAGTCTTCCTGATTGAAAAGGAAGCATCCCTTGGTGGAAGAGTCACCCAGCTCAAGCACTACTTCCCCAAACTCTGCCCGCCTACCTGCGGTCTTGAAATCAATTACAGACGCCTCAAAGACAACAAGAACATCAAGGTGTACACGCTTTCCGAAGTACAGAACGTTGACGGCACGCCCGGAGATTACACTGTCACCGTAAAAAGCACACCCCGGTATGTAAACAGCAACTGCACCTGCTGCGGTGAATGTGAAAAAGTGTGCGAAACTGAAATCAGCAATGAATTCAACTTTGGCATGAACCGGCGCAAAGCCGCATACCTGCCCCACAACATGGCCTTTCCCCAGCGGTATGTCATGGATTCGGCCATGGGCAAGGATGACCGGGAAAAGGTCAAGGAAGCCTGCAAATATAACGCCATTGATTTTTCTATGGAAGAAAGCACATTTGACCTGAAAGTCGGTGCCGTTGTATTCACCACCGGATGGCAGCCCTATGATGCCACCCGCATTGATAACCTGGGCTTTGGCCGGTACCAGAACATTATCACCAACATGATGCTGGAACGGCTGGCCTCTTCCAACGGCCCCACCGAAGGTAAAATCATCCGCCCGTCCGATGACAAAGCACCGGAAACCATTGCCTTTGCACAGTGTGCCGGTTCCAGGGATGAAAACCATCTGCCCTACTGCTCATATATCTGCTGCCTGGCATCCCTGAAACATGCCACCTACATCAGGGCTCAGTATCCTGATGCAAAAATTTACATCTATTATATTGATCTGCGGACCCCGGGCAGAAAATATGAAAACTTTTATGCCAAACTTAAAGCCGATGAAAACGTATTTTTTGTAAAAGGAAAGGTTGCCGAAGTCAGTGAAGAGAGCGGCACCGGCAATATCAATCTTGTGGCCGAAGACACCATCTCAGGAGAAAAAATCAGACAAACCGTTGACATGCTTGTGCTGGCCACCGGAATGCAGCCCACCTGCGCCATTGATAAGCCCGCAGCTGATCTGACCTTTGATGACGAAGGCTTTATTATCAATGACTTTTCCAAAGGCGGCCTGTTTGCAGCAGGGTGTGCCAATAAACCGGCCGACGTTGTGACATCCAACCAGAATGCAACCGGCATGGCCCTTAAAGCCATTCAGACTCTGAGGAGGTAACGAACCATGGATAAAAAATACGGCGTATATATCTGCACAGGCTGTGGCATCGGTGAAACACTGGACATGGAAGCATTAACCGGTGTCCCCGGCGATGAGGGCATCAACTGCACCACCCACCCCTTCCTGTGCTCCAAAGCAGGTGTTGAAATTATTCAAAAGGATATTGACGAGGGCAAAGTAAACGCCATGGTTATCGGCGCTTGTTCCCGCCGGGTGAACTTTGATGTATTTAACTTCCCCGGATGCATTATTGAACGGGCCAATTTAAGGGAAGGCGTGGTATGGCCCCATTCCCGGGAAACCTATCCTGCCCTGGCCGAAGACCAGAAAGACGACGGTGAACACTTTGACCGGATCCAGATGAAGGCCCAGGATTATATTAAAATGGGCATGATCCGCCTGGAAAAAGTCAAACTGCCCGAGCCCTACCAGACACAGTCCTTTTCCAAAAAGGTCCTGGTCATCGGCGGCGGCGTAACCGGTATGTCTGCAGCCCTTGATGCTGCCAAAGCCGGTTATGAGGTTACCATCGTTGAAAAAGCAGCATCCCTTGGCGGATATGCAGCCAAACTGCGCAGTCAGATGCCTGTTCGGTCTCCCTTTGAAACCCTTCAGGCACCGGTGGTGGAAGCACTTGTCCAGGAAGTTGAGGGCAATGCCAACATTGATGTACGGACCAATAGCCTTGTGGCACGTATTGCCGGCCAGCCGGGTGAATTCACCGTAACCATGAAAAAACCCGGTGAAAAGATCCCCTTTGACGTACCCTTTCCGCTGCCTCCTGAAGAACTGGTGGATGAAAACGGCAAGGAACTGGATGCTGACGCTGCCCATGAAAAATACCTGAAATTCAATGAAGGCAGAGAAGATATCCTTTCCCTTGACCCGAACGGAGAGCTTTACGGCGCAGTTGTTCTGGCAGCCGGCTGGCGGCCTGATGTCCTGGAAGGAGAGGCATACAAACACCTTGCTTTGGACAATCCCGATGTGGTCACCAATGACGAATTCGAAATGATTGCGGCCAAGGGCAAAATCCTGCGTCCCTCCAACGGCAAGGAAGCCAAAACTGTGTTATTTATCCAGTCTGCCGGCAAAGATGAAGATGACAGCGATTTTGAATACACAGGTTCCGTAACCTCCATGGTTGCCCTGAAACAGGCCCGTTACGTCAGGGAAGACTATCCTGCTGACGGCAAGGCCTACGTCATTTACCAGCACATGAGAACCCCGGGCCTTCAGGAATATTTCTACAAAGCCATGCAACAGGATGACGGCATTTTCCTGACCAAGGGTGCGGTTACCGACGTTACGGCCACGAGTTCAGAACTGATGGTCACAGCCAAGAACACATTGCTGGGTGACAGCCTGGTGCTTAAAGCGGACATGGTTGTTGTGGCAAGCGGCATGGTTCCGGCCACCAAGGACAATCCGGTCATCAACCTGGCCTACCGCCAGGGCCCCGGCTTCAGGGATAATGATATTTTCGGCCAGTATGCGGATTCAAACTATATCTGCTTTCCCTATGAAACCCAGAGAACCGGTATTTACGCCGCCGGTACCGTCCGCCGGGCCATGACCATTGAAGAGTCCATGGAAGACGCCGCCGGTGCCGCACTCAAAGCCATCCAGTGTATTGAAAGCGCCAACCGCGGTATGGCGGTTCACCCCCGTTCCGGTGACACGACTTTTCCGGACTTCTTCTTCCAGAGATGCACCCAGTGCAAGCGCTGCACGGTTGAATGCCCCTTCGGCGCCCTGGATGATGATGCCAGAGGAACCCCAAAAGCCAATCCCACCCGGTGCCGTCGCTGCGGTACCTGCATGGGTGCCTGCCCGGAACGTATTATCTCCTTTGCCGATTATACCATTGACAGTATCGGTTCCCAGGTCAAGGCCATCAGCGTTCCGTCCGAGGACGATTATAGCGAACCACCCCTGCGCTTTCTGGCCCTGGTATGTGAAAACGATGCACTCCCTGCATTGGATATGGTGGGTATGAACCGCGTGGATTATTCACCTGATGTCCGGGTGATTCCGGTTCGCTGCCTGGGTTCCGTGAATACCATCTGGATCAAGGACGCACTGGCCCAGGGCATTGACGGCGTTATCCTCATCGGCTGCAAACACGGCGATGATTACCAGTGCCATTTTGTCAAAGGATCTGAACTTGCGCAAATCCGTGTGAAAAAAATCGGTGATGCACTCGCCTCGCTTGCCCTCGAAGAAGAACGTGTGGCATTTGCGGAAGTCGCCATTGATGAATATGACAAACTGCCCCAGATCATCAACGACTTTGTTGAAGAAGTGGACGCACTTGGCCCGAACCCGTTCAAAGGTTTCTAACTGCGGCATACAAACTTAATGGAGGTATCTTACTATGAGTGCCAATTATATTCCCCAACCCGATCTGGGATTCATTGCCGAGATCAAAGGTCTTGGCGGAGAAACTCTGAAAAAATGTTACCAATGCGCCACATGTTCCGTGGCCTGCCCTATTGCTCCTGAAAACAGCCCCTTTCCCAGAAAGGAAATGATTGCTGCGTCCTGGGGACTCAAAGACAAACTGATCGGCAACGCTGACATCTGGCTGTGCCACCAGTGCGGAGACTGCACGGATATGTGCCCCCGGGGTGCAGCCCCGGGCGATGTACTGGCAGCGATCCGTTCCGCAGCCATCACTGAATACGCAACCCCCAAAGCCCTTGCCAAGGCCATCAACGATCCGTCCAAGCTGCCGCTTCTGCTGGGGATCCCGGCAGCCTGGTTTGCGCTGCTTGCCATTATCACCACTGCCTTTGGCGGCATCATGGAAAAAATATTCCATGCCCTGTTCGGCGATGCCCTTGGCGGACGCCTTCACTGGTCCCATGCCCATGAAGGCGCAGAACATGTGATTGCCCATTCCAACTTTGTATCCACCTGGTTTGTGGATATGACATTTGTTCCCACGGCTATTTTTGCAACGGTTGTCTTCTTTCTTGCCCTGAAACGATTCATTGTCGACATCCATGACAATGCGGTTCTCGAAGGCAAAACGGATAAGACCTCGTTGGATTACAAAGCCCTTTTACAGTCTGTTATCAATGTCATACCCATGGTGTTGAAACATGACAAATTCAACCAGTGCGAAGCCAATAAAGACCGTTCCACCCCGCATATGATGGTGCTTTTTGCCTTTATCGGCCTTTTCATTGTCACTGCAGTATGCGGCATCATGCTCTACGTGGGCGGCTATGCCGGACCCTATCCCCAGCTCAACCCCATTAAATGGCTGGCCAATATTGCAGGTGTTTCCCTGGTCATTGGTTCAGGCATGATGATCAAGAACAGACTGACCAACAAGACACAGGTCACTGCCTATAAAGACTGGTTTATTCTTGGTATTGTCTTTGCCCTGGGGCTTTCCGGTATGCTCACGGAAATGGCCCGCCTGGCTGAGATCGCATGGCTTTCTTATTTCTTTTACTGGATTCACCTGATTGCCATTTTCGAACTGTTTGCATTCCTGCCGTTTTCAAAAATGGCCCACATTGTTTACCGTACGGTTGCCATGGGCTATGCAGATTACGCCAACAGAAAATAGTTTTTAAGCTGCATAATTGATGAAAAGGGGCTGGTACTAACCAGCCCCTTTTTTTGTGTTCTTGGTTCTTGCCTTATTCAAAATACTCCAGTATATCTTAATTAAATTTATTATATATAAACTTACAGGAGGCAGAAACATTGAACAAAATCGCTGTACTTGCCGGAGATGGCATTGGTCCGGAGGTCATGGGGCAGGCAATCAGGGTGCTTGATAAGGTTGCTGATATTTTTGATTTTAAACTGGCCTTTGAATACGCAGATGTGGGTGGTGCAGCCATTGATAATCATGGCAAAGCACTGCCGGATTCGACCCTGGCAGTGTGCGAACAAAACGATGCCATTTTGTTTGGTTCGGTTGGCGGTCCTAAATGGGAAAACCTGCCACCGGAGGAACAGCCTGAACGTGCTTCGCTTCTGCGGCTGCGCAAACACTTTGGCTTATACTGCAACCTGAGACCCTCCAAAGTATTCCCTTCCCTTGCATCAGCGTCTCCCTTGAAGCCGGAAATTGTAAAAAACGGATTTGACATTTTATGTGTCAGGGAACTGACCGGCGGAATCTATTTTGGCCAGCCCAGGGGAAAAAGAGGCAGTGGACCGGATGAAACCGCATTTGATACCATGGTATATTCCAGATTCGAGATTGAGCGCATTGCCAGAATGGCTTTTGAGGCTGCCAGAAAAAGACGCAGCATTGTAACGTCTGTGGACAAGGCAAATGTACTGACCTCCATGGTTTTGTGGCGGGAAACAGTCACAGAAATCGCTAAATCATATCCTGATGTCACCTTGAATCATATATACGTTGACAATGCAGCCATGCAGCTTGTCCGGGACCCCCACCAGTTTGATGTCCTTTTATGCGGAAATATGTTTGGTGATATTATATCTGACGAATGTGCCATGATCACAGGATCAATGGGGCTGCTGCCCTCGGCAAGCCTGAATGAAAAAAAATTCGGCCTTTATGAGCCGGCTGGCGGCTCAGCACCGGATATTGCGGGCAAAGGCATAGCCGACCCCATTGCCCAGATTCTGTCCGCAGCCATGATGCTCAAATACACATTTGAACAAACCCAGGCTGCGGATGCCATTGAGGCAGCAATTTCCAATGTGATTGACAGGGAAATTCTCACAGCAGACCTGACAGAAAAAAAAGAGAATGCCGTCAGTACCGAAGAAATGGGAACGGCCATTATTAATGCCCTGGCAGAACCTGACGCTTGATCAATATTTATTTGAACGGCTCGTTAAAGGAGCCGTTCAAACACAGATCCCGTTCAGACTCTACTTATTCACGATAGACCCCGGCCGTTGAAATTTTTTTGGTGGCCGTTTTTTTCTGATTTCTATCCCCCAAAAAGTCAAAGGGCTTTTGAGTTACCTCAAAAGCCCTTTGATTTATTGTGGCGGGAGTGACGAGACTCGAACTCGCGGCCTCTAGCGTGACAGGCTAGCGTTCTAACCAACTGAACTACACCCCCGTATATCACTTTTATCTGGTGGGCGATGCAGGGATCGAACCTGCGACTTCAAGCTTGTAAGGCTTGCACTCTCCCAGCTGAGTTAATCGCCCGAAACAGGGGGGTTATATCAAGTCCCCATATGCGTGTCAAGCAAAATTATTATTTTTTTATTTTATCTACGCATTTGCTTGGATTTTAATCAAATCCTTGCAAAATTATGGATACATTGTTATAGTTCTTCTTCAATATATAAATAGTTAGAATAATTTAATGCAAAATCTTATCACTTCTTTTCCTGACAACGGTCAAAATAAACCAGGGGATACCCCAAGGCCAGATGGCCTGATTTATCCAGAGGCCCTGATTTATAATGTCAGCAACAAAAGTATAATTTAGGAGTCGACAATGGAACCTGTTCAGGGATACCTGGAAATCATGGACAAAGGCTTTGGGTTTCTAAGAAATATTGAAGAAAATTTTCATCCCAAGCCTGAAAATCCCTATGTACCCAACAGTCTGATACGCAAGCTTAATCTCAGGGAAGGCAGCTTTATTCAGGGTTATGGAGAAAAAAAGAGCCCACAGAATGTAAACGCTGCCCTCATACGCATTGAGACCATCAACAACCTTCCCTTTGACGAATTCATAAAAACGCCAATGCTCCAGGAACAGGTCAGCATCAACCCCTTTGAAAGATACCATCTTGCCCAGGGGCCTGATGACCTTACAGGAAAAGCGTTAGATCTGATTGTTCCCATCGGCATGGGGCAGCGCGGTCTGATCATCGCCCCGCCAAAATCCGGAAAAACAACAATTTTAAGGCATATGGCCAATTCTGTGGTCACCAACCACCCTGATGCCAAGGTATTTGTCCTTCTTGTGGATGAACGGCCTGAGGAGGTTACTGATTTCCAAAGAGGGCTGACAGGAGCCCATGTGCTGTATTCTTCCGCTGACCAACAAATTGGCCAGCACATGCGGATGACCCGCCTTGCGATGCACACAGCCATCAGATGCACGGAAATCGGTCAGGATGCCGTAGTTTTCATCGATTCTTTAACCCGGATGACCCGGGCGTTTAACAATGACACGGATTCCTATGGCAGAACCATGAGTGGCGGTCTTGGTGCCAACGCCATGGAGTTTCCCAGAAAAATTTTCGGGGGTGCCCGCAAGCTTGAGAACGGCGGCTCCCTGACGATCATTGCCACTATTCTGGTCGAGACCGGCAGCCGCATGGATGAGGTTATTTTCCAGGAGTTCAAAGGCACCGGCAACATGGATCTGTACCTGTCCAGGGAGTGCGCCGAACAACGAATCTGGCCGGCCATTAATATCAACAAATCCGGGACCCGAAAAGAAGATCTGCTCATGGGAACTGAAGAATATGAAAACATTGTTGATATTCGCCGCAGCATTGCGCCGTTAGATGAAGTCACGGCCATGGCACAGTTTTTGTCCATAATCCAAGACAACTTATAACACCCCGGGTTTATTTTATAATAAGAATCTGAAGATCACACACATTGGTGTTGGTGGGGCCGGGTTTAAACAGATGTCCTGCCGCATCAAAGTAGGTGTATGAATCATTCCTGGCCAGGTATTCACTGATATTCATACCTGCCTTTTTTCCTGCATCCAGAACAGTCCGGGACGCAAAAGCCCCGGCCGCATCCGTGGGACCGTCATTGCCGTCCGTGGCTCCTGAAAGAAAAAATATGTTTTCAATCCCGGCCGGGCTGGTTTCAAGCTCCTGAAGAAAGGACAAGGCCATTTCCTGGTTCCGGCCGCCTTTACCATTCCCCTGGATGGCCACCGTGGTCTCTCCACCGGCAAGCACACAGGCTGGACGTTGTGGGGGAAGGCTGCCCAGAGCGATATCCCGGGCCATACCGGAAAAGACCTTGGCAATTTCCCGGGCTTCGCCGGTGATCCGGGAACTTAGCACCAGGGTGTTGTATCCAAGGCGTTCCGCTTTGTGCCGGGCCGCATTCAGGGCAGACAGGTTATTGCCCAAAAGAATATTATGAACCTTTGAAAAAATCTGATCATCACTGACTTCATTTTTATCTGTTTTTTGCTGCGCACCGGATTCAAGCATTTTTACCACCCTTGCCGGCAGTCTGGATGACAATTCGTATTTTTTTACAATGCCAAGGGCCTGGGTAAAGGTGGTAAGATCCGGTGCGGTGGGACCGGAGGCAATAGTACCAAGGTCATCGCCCACCACATCGGAAAGGATCAGGTTCACGGATGTGCCAGGATACATGTGCCGGGCAAGTTTTCCCCCCTTGATGCCGGACAGCTGTTTTCTTACACGATTGATTTCATTGATGCCGGCCCCGCAGGCCAGCAGGCGTTCAGTGGTTTTCTGTTTGTCTGCAAGGGTAATGGATGCCCCCCCGCATTCCCCCGGACAGGCCCAAAGGGCGGAACCGCCCCCGGAAATCAGATTGATGAACAGGGTTGTTTCCTTCCCTTTTGCTGCAATATCAATGACCTGCTGCGCTGCAGAAACGCTGTTTTTGTCCGGGACCGGGTGGCCGGCTTCGATGATTTTAATTTTTTTTAAAATATCTGTATGCCCTTTTTTGACTGAAATAAGTCCTCCGGAAAGCTTCGGCCCAAGGATCTCTTCGATTGCCCTTGCCATGGGCGCCGTGGCCTTACCTGCGCCAAGCACATATATGTTTTCAAATTTGTCCAAACCCAGGCGCATATCCTGGTTTTCAAGATGAATTTTAAGGGTGTTGCTGTCCAGGGTTACCCTTGACCTCACCATGGTGTAGGGGTCCACTCGTTTGATTGCTGCCAGGTATATGGCTTTCAGATCGGAAAATGGTTGTGACGGGTTCATGGTTGTTCCCTAATGCGGGGGTAAAATGGGCGCCCCAGGCGCTTCGCCCTCTTGTTTCCTGTATCTTGTCTCTAGTTTCTTATAAAACGCACTATGTCGGGGCATCAGACCGACGCTTTGGTTTTTTCCAGCAAATCATTAAGTAACTGCCCTGCTTTTTCGATATAAGATCCCGGTAAAAGGTCTGCCATGGCCTTGCCGTTTGCAAAGTGCATAAGCATGGCCTGGGCAAAATACCTGTTGGTCATCAGAAACTGGGTGAAATGAGGCACCTTGGGCCTGGGCTTGGCAATGATATAGGTATCAAAAAATGTCCGGTAAAATTCCCTTTGGGGCCGGTAATGGACGGCAAAAGCCTGAAGCCGTCTACTGATTTCGGGAATGGCATCCTTGGGCGGTATTTTTTTGCCGGCATATTCTTCAAGGGGAAAAAAACTTTTTTCCATAAGTACGGACCGTATGCGGATCATGATCTCCCGGTCCTTGTCATGGGTCACGTCACAAACCATGTCACAAAGACTCAAAACCGCTTCCAAGGATTCAAGATCGGTTTTAAGAATCAATGCGATATACGCGATTTTTACATCCTCTTTTTCATGCGTAAACTGGGACTGATCCGGATCAAGGTTTTCAATGGCCCGCCGGATTTCAAACAATGCCCTTTCCACCCGTTCCAGATCGGCACGGGTGTTGCTTTTTTCCATGGACACCTGCCTAATTTTATCTGCAAGCGCCTTGAACATCAGTTGAAAAAGATCATTCACAGGGGCCTGAAATTCCGGGGTATGGGTAAATTCCCGGCAGAACCGCGTGATGTGGGGTACGCTGAATAGGATATTCATTCTATACCGCAGGGCGGAGATAGCTGTCTGGTGCGGCATTTCCCCCTGTTCAAGCGCTTTGGGCCATACTTCGAAAAACAGCCACTGCATATTTTGCCTGAGCTTGGAAAATGTATCGCCGATGATGGATTTGGAAGGAAGGTCCAGAATCTGATGCAGCTGGTAAGTCATGGCCAGGAACCGGTCTATTTTTTTTAACACACCATAGATGACGGTATCCAGCCTATCCATGGACTTGAAGTACTCTTTTTTGTTTTCCTGGTTGGATACGGTCCGGGCACGCGTATAAAGCAATTTGGTAAAGATCTCGTTGTGGCCGTCGATCTCTTGCCGGGATTTACTGATGATGGACACCAGGGTTGTTTTTTCCATGCGCGGCAGTCTGGCACCGGCCAGCCGGCAGATCAGGTCTGCGTCATTGATATCCTGGATGTATTCAAACCAGGGCTTGTCCTGTGCCAGGCTGAAAATAAGCCCTTTCAGGGTGTTGGATACAAGGTGTTTATAATCCCTGCCCGCTGTGCTTTGTTTGATAATGGACTGCATATCAGGGTTAAGCAGGCTGTCGTCCTGGCTTCCTATATTGGTTTTTACCAGATGAAAATAGGTAATGATGACATTGGTGGTGAGCAGTTCAATGGTGGTTTTATTGTCCGCCTCCTGGATGTCATTCTGGGAAATGCTGACCCCCAGATCAAATGAGACAGCCGGCAGATCAAAGATCAGTATTTTAAATAATGTACAAAGTTCCTCGATATACTGATTCGGCAGCACAAATTGCGCTTTTCCCATTTCTTCAAGGAAAAAACGGGTAATTTTTTTGATGGGGACAAGGGGATAGCCGCGCTCGTCTTCAGGATATTTTTTTACAGGCGTCAGGCCTTCACCACCCCGGCGTATGATTTCCGGCATGTCATTGGTATACAGCCTGTCCCGGAACGTCTGAATTTTATTTTCGGTTAGTATTGTCAACGATGTCTATTCCCGATGCCGTGTCGCCACCGGTGGTGACACGGGTCTGAAAAATTTTTACATTATTTCTGATCTCAAGAATTTCCATTGATACATCCGGACCGTTTATCATGGTTCCCGGAATGACCCGGCCTGAGACAACCGCCTGGGCCACCCCTGGATTGTGTTGCTTCCACTGGGTGAAATTGCCCTGTTCGCTTCTCAATTTTTCAAGGGTGTTTTCCAACTGGGCTGCTTCGACTTTAAATTTTTCTCTCTGGCTTTTTTTCTCTTCAATGCGGTCAAGCATCTGGTTCAGCTCTTTGTCTAAACGCACCAGCAATCGCTTGTTTACCTGGATCTGGGATTTAAGTCCGCGTGCAGAGGAAGCACCCGGGCTTTTTGACAACAAAAAATTTTCCTGCCTTGCATGATCGATTTCGTGAACCAGTCTCAACGTATTTGCTGTTCTACGAAAAATTTCTTTAGACAGGGAATCCAGCTCTTCATGGATCTTTTCCTGCCTTTCCATGATGTGTTCAATTTGGTTCGAGATACTTTTCAGTTCCCGGTCAGTAAAGGTGTCAACACCAAAGGTAACGATGTTAGGCACAGATTTTTCAGTGCCCAGATGCTGGGCAAAAAGCCCTTTGTTGCAGGTGATGTCCGAAGAGATAATTTCACCGGTTTTGATCATTACCGCACCGGAGGTGATGATCCGGCTGTCCAGAATCTCTTTGTCCACGAAGAGGTTGCCCAGGCAGTAAATAGTGGCGTTCTGTACAAACCCTATGCTGACATTGCCCCGGGCATATACATTGCCGCTGATCATCCCGTTGGAAACCGTAACATCCCCTGTGGCATGGATTTTTCCGCCGTCCACCGTGCCGACATGGATCACATGGCCCATGGCTTTGAATCCGGCCTTGAGTGTACCTTTGATGACGATATCTCCGTTGTAATTAATGTTACCGGTTTCGAAACTTACATCCGTGGGCACGGTAAAGGTACCGCGTATCTGAATTTTGCCGGATTGATCAAGTGACGGGGTGCCGCTGATTTGGGCATATGCTTCAAGGCCGCCGGAAGCGCAGACAACCCCTGTGCCGGATTTCAGGGGCCGGTCAGCCACGGCAGGGCCAGGAATAACCTGGTCAAAAACATTTCTTCCCTCACTGGCTTCAGTCATAGGGAATTTTTTTGCCAGCAGACACCCTTTTTTCACCCAGGGGATAGGGCCTCTGTCTTTGAAATCCATGTTGCCGTCTTCATCAATGCCCACTGCCTTGAGAGGGTCTGTGTCGAAAAAATATTCGATCCTGGCATTTTTACCCGGTACGGGATCAGTTCCCTTCGCTATCCGGAACGGACGGGTCCTGAATTCCGAAGAAGCGATGAATTTTTCCACCTCAAATGGTTCAACCAGGCCGTAAACAATGCCGTTATCCTCGAGCTGTTCCATGATTTCAGCGGCAGTCACCGTGTCTTTAAACTTACCGGTTTTTCTTATAAATGCCGTCATACCGGAGACATCAACTTCCAGCATCACGCCACAGGCAAGCTCCCTGGTCAGCGAGTAATCTATCTGTTCCGCCCCAGGCTGTTCCGCCCCAGGATCTGCCAAAGGCTTGGATGCCCGGGCAGGGCCCTGGGCGGGCTGCACTTTTCGAAGCGGCTGTATAATCTCCTGGTACTGTTCCTGGGTAAGTGTCTGGTCTTGTACCCATATTTTACCAATAAACTCGGGTTGTCTGTTTTCCGCGATTTTTTTTTTCTGCCGGGCCATTTCCTGGAGGAACTGTTCTTTGCTGGCAAACCCTAGGTCAACGGCACTGTTTCCGAATACCTGACTTTTCTGGATGATTTTTAACGCAGAATAGGTGGCCAGAAGCGCTTTCATTTGCTTGTCGGTAAGAATATTTTCCTTTTCAAAATAGTTCTTTAATGCAAGATCAAGGTTGTCTGCGCCGCGACATGCTTCCAGGGCTTGTGAGCACTGAGCCTTTGTAATGAATTTTTTCTGTAGGGCAAGTTTTTCAAGCATATAGATCGTCTTTAAAAGGAGATTACCATATTGCTGCGGTATCCTGAGGTATCCCAAGGACCACAATTTCTGCTCAATTTATTTCATCTGTGATCCTAACCATCCTGCAACCAAAAACTGCGCCTTTTACCAAGATTCACCCAAGACGGGATTAAATATTGCTATTGTGGCGCATCAAAGGTAAAACTTCAAGAAAAAATAAAATATCCCCTAAGCTTTGGATGGATTCAGGGCTATTTTTCAGGCATAAAGGATGCATTCTAAACGGTAACACCAAGGAGGGTTCTACATTGGAAAGCTACAGCATTGAATCAAACAAGAAAAAAAGCAGGCTTCCGGCCCGGCTGGATTTCCTCCAAAGTGCCACCGGTCTTGTTCTGGGGCTGTTCGTGTGGGTGCATATCGGTTTGGACGCCAGTATCATCATGGGCCCAGACGCCTTTACCTGGGTGTCCAAAAACATGGAACTGGCATTTTTGTCCGACACCGGGCACGGATACCCCATTGCCGTATTTTTCGCCGTGTTCGTTGTGTTTACCTTGTTTATACTCCATGCCCTGCTGGGCATGAGGAAATTTCCCAATTCCTGGAAACAGCACCGCATCATGAAAGACCAGATGGCCATGATGAAGCATCAGGATACCAATTTATGGTATATCCAGATCCTGACCGGTTTTATCATGTTTTTTGCCGGTTCTGTTCATCTTTACACCATGCTTACCCATCCGGGGTCCATTGATCCCTATCTGTGCGCCGACAGAGTGGTGTCGGACAATATGTGGTTTGTCTACCTGATTCTGCTGGTGGCTGTGGCGCTTCACGGCAACATCGGCCTTTACCGGCTGTGCATGAAATGGGGCTGGTTCCAGGGGACTGATTACCAACGCGGCCGGGAAATTCGGGCGAAACTCAAAAATCTGAGAAACAAGCTGATCATTGTTTTTCTGTCTGTGGGACTTCTGGCTCTTCTGGTCTTTGCGATTATCGACCTGCGCCATAAAGGCAGCGAACCCAATCAGCCCTCCTACGCAACCCAGACCCATGAGACTGAGCCCGTAACAGTGGAAGAAGCACCTGAAGAGGCATCCGAAGCCGAATCAGTCCATGGGCAAGCCGCGCCTGAAGCCGACCTAGTGAATGAACAAGCTGAGCCCCTTATCGAAGAAACCGTGATCCATGACAACGCGCCCGCTGTTCAGGAATCTGAACCTGCCCATGAAGACCCACCGGGTGATCAGGAAGCCGTCCGGAAAGACGCTGCAGATAATGATGAACCTGCCCATGAAGCGCCCCGCCAGGACGCCGGATCTTCGGAGTCCGAAGAACAGGCCTCCGAAGGGGACGCCCACCACATTGAAGGCGGTCATGGTCCAGCAGAAACACTCTAAAAAAGGGAAAGCCCAATGAATATCATATATACGGATTCACTCATTATCGGCGGCGGCCTGGCAGGGCTTCGCGTGGCCATTGCAGTCAAGCAACGGGGCTATGATTCCATTATCCTGTCCCTGATACCTGCCAAACGGTCTCACTCTGCCGCTGCCCAGGGGGGCATGCAGGCAAGCCTTGGCGCCTGCGTCAAAGGCGAAGGGGATGATGAAGATATCCACTTTGCAGATACGGTTAAAGGGTCTGACTGGGGATGTGACCAGGATGTCGCCAGAATGTTTGTTAACACGGCCCCCAAAGCCATCCGCCAGCTCTCTGCCTGGGGTGTTCCCTGGTCCAGGATCAGGGGCGGTGACAAGGACATCATTGTTAATGGCAAAAAGGCGACCATCACCGAAAAACATGAGGCCCACGGCCTGATCACAGCCCGGGATTTCGGCGGCACCCAAAAATGGCGCACCTGTTTCACCGCCGACGGTACCGGCCACGCCATGCTCTATGCCATGGGCAACAAGGCCATCCAGATGGACATCCCTGTCCATGAAAGAAAAGAGGCCATTGCCCTGATTCACGAACACGGCGTGTGCCACGGTGCCGTGGTCCGGGATCTGATCACCGGCAAACTGATCGCCTATATTGCCAAGGCCACCACCATTGCCACGGGCGGCTTTGGCAGGCTTTATGCCGTTTCCACCAATGCCGTGATCTGTGAAGGCATTGGCTGCGCCATTGCCCTGGAAACCGGTATTGCCACCCTGGGGAATATGGAAGCGGTTCAGTTTCATCCCACCGGTATTTTGCCGGTGGGTATTCTGGCCTCCGAAGGGTGCCGGGGGGACGGTGGCCTGCTTCTGGATAAGGACGGTTACCGGTTCATGCCCGACTACGAGCCCGAAAAAAAAGAACTGGCCTCCCGTGACGTTGTGTCCCGGCGCATGACCGAGCACATGCGAAAGGGCAAAGGGGTCCAGTCCCCCTACGGTGAGCATCTCTGGCTGGACATCACCCTTCTGGGGCGCAAGCATATTGAGAAGAATCTGCGTGAGATCAAAGAGATCTGCGAATATTTCCTGGGCATTGATCCGGTTTCGGAATACATTCCTGTAAGACCCACCCAGCACTACTCCATGGGCGGGGTCAGAACCAAGGCCACGGGCGAAAGCCCGACCCTCAAGGGGCTGTTTTCGGCCGGTGAAGCCGCTTGCTGGGACTTGCACGGATTTAACCGCCTGGGTGGCAACTCTGTTGCTGAAACCGTTGTGGCCGGCATGATCGTGGGTGAATTTGTGGCTGACTATTGTGCGGCCAGCAGTCTGAAGATCTCCACCACCACCATTGAACACTTTGTGAACCGTGAGCAAAAAAATATTGGAGACCTGCTCACCCGGGCGTATGGAGAAAACCCCTTCGCGCTTAAAGCTGAGATGCAGAAAATTATGATGGACAAGGTGGGAATTTTTCGCAACGCATCGGATCTTGCGCAGGCTGTGGAAGCGCTCAAAAAGCTCAACCAGCGGGCAAAAAATATTGCCTTGCGTAACAAGACCTCTTCAGCCAGCCCCGAACTTGTGGAAGCCATCCGGGTGCCCAAAATGATCAAATTGGCCCAGTGTGTGGCCTATGGCGCCATGCTGAGAACCGAAAGCCGCGGGGCCCATGCCCGGGAAGATTTCCCGGAAAGAAACGACCGCGACTGGCTCAAACGCACCCTCACCTCCTGGACGGACGACAACGCAGATCTGCCGGACATCACCTATGAAGCACTGGATGTCATGAAGATGGAACTGCCGCCGGGTTCCAGGGGATATGGTGCGGACAAGACCATTGTTCATCCGGATACGGAAAAACGCGTGGCCCGGATCCAGGAGATCAAAAAGGCCAATAAAAAGGCAGACCGCTTCGAAATGCAGGAGCTGCTTAATCCCACGTCCATTCCGGAAAAATTTAAAGGCAAAAACGAACGTATCGGCAGGGGGTATAAATAATGAGCCCGCAAGAAAGAATTTTAAAATTTGAGATATTTCGGTACAACCCTCAGAAAAGCGGCGATGCACCGCGCATGGTAACCTATGAGGTCACCGAAACCCCGGGGATGAGCATTTTCATTGCATTAAACGAGATCAGGGAAATTCAGGACCCCTCGTTGCAGTTTGACTTCGTCTGCCGGGCCGGGATCTGCGGCTCCTGCGGCATGGTGATCAACGGCAAACCTGATCTGGCCTGCCGGACCCTGACATCAAAATTTGAGAATGGAGAGATTACCCTGCTGCCTCTGCCCGGGTTTGAACTCATCGGTGATCTGTCCGTGAACACGGGCAAATTCATGCAGGCCATGAGCAAACGGGTGGAATCCTGGATCCATGATATTGAAACTGACGATATGGATTTCAACAAACTGGAAGCGCGCATGGATCCCGATATCATGGATGAGGTATATGAGATGGAACGCTGCGTGGAGTGCGGGTGCTGCGTGTCTGCCTGCGCCACAAAACGTATGCGGCCGGATTTTCTGTCCGCCGTAGGGTTCATGCGCCTGGCCCGGTTTTATCTGGATCCCAGGGACAAACGGACCGATGAAGAATTTTACGAGATCATCGGTGATGACGACGGGGTGTTTGGCTGCATGACCCTTCTGGGATGCGAGGATCACTGCCCCAAGAATCTGCCTCTCCAGACCCAGATTGCATTTTTAAGACGCAGGATGGCTATGGTGAACTAGGAACCCGGAAAAACAGAAAAGAAAATTGGACAATTTGTCCGGACTTTTATATTAAATATTTCAAATAATGTCGGCAGGCAGCAAAAGTTTAAGATATGCTGCTTGTCAGATCTTCTAAACAGAGGGACAAACTAAAAAGGGATAAGCGAATGGAATTTAATTATGAACCCATGTTTCCACTGAAAAAAGATGCAACGCAATACCGCCTGTTAACCAAGGATCATGTCCGGGTCAGGGAATTTGAAGGCCGGGATGTCGTCATGGTGGAGCCTGTTGCATTGACTCTGCTGGCCAATGCTGCGTTTAAGGATGTGGCTCATCTTTACCGGGCCGGACATCTTGAGCAGGTGCGGGCTGTGATTGATGACCCAGAAAGTTCCGACAATGACCGCTATGTGGCCCTGGAACTTTTGAAAAACGCTGTAATTTCGGCTGAGAAGGTCTATCCCATGTGCCAGGACACCGGCACCGCCATTATTATGGGCAAAAAAGGCCAGCAGATCTGGACTTGGTCCGATGATGAGTGCGAATTGTCCAAAGGCGCCTTTGAAGCCTATACAAAAAACAATTTGCGGTATTCCCAGAATGCCCCGCTCACCATGTACAAGGAAGTGAATACCAAAAATAATATGCCGGCCCAGGTGGAAATCGCTGCGGTCCAGGGTGATGAATACAACTTCCTGTTCATGGCAAAAGGCGGCGGTTCTGCCAATAAAACAGCCCTGTTCCAGATGACCAAGGCCGTACTCAATACCGAAGAGAGCCTGATTAACTTCATGCTCAAGGAAATGAAGCATTTAGGCACAGCCGCCTGTCCCCCCTATCACATTGCATTTGTCATTGGCGGAACCTCTGCGGAACTGAATCTCAAGGCTGTGAAACTGGCATCGGCCCGTTACCTGGATACCCTGCCCACCCAGGGCAGCGAAACCGGCCATGCGTTCAGGGACATTGACCTTGAGCAAAAAGTTCTGGATCGGTCCAGGGACTTAGGTCTTGGGGCACAGTTCGGCGGCAAATACTTTGCCCTGGATATCCGGGTCGTAAGGCTTCCCCGGCACGGGGCTTCCTGTCCCATCGGCATTGGCGTCTCATGTTCTGCTGACCGTCAGATCAAGGGTAAAATCACCCGGGACGGCGTGTTTCTGGAACAGCTGGTTGAAAACCCGGCAGAATATATGCCGGCCAGCGAACCTGAATTGGCGCCCGCTGTTGAGATAGATCTGAACCGGCCCATGGATGAAATCCGGGCTGAACTGACCAAGTATCCGGTATCCACCCGCCTCTCTTTGAGCGGAAAAATCATTGTGGCCAGGGACATTGCCCATTCCAAGTTCATGGAACGTTATGAAGCGGGCGATGGACTGCCCGATTACATTAAAAATCACATCATATATTATGCAGGGCCTGCAAAAACACCCGAAGGTGAAGCCTCCGGATCCTTCGGACCCACCACGGCCGGACGCATGGATCCCTATGTACCCATTTTCCAGAAAGAAGGGGCTTCCATGGTCATGCTGGCCAAGGGCAACCGGTCCCAGGTTGTCACCGATGCCTGCAAGACCTACGGCGGTTTTTATTTAGGTTCCCCTGGCGGTCCGGCTGCACGCCTGGGCAAGGACTTCATTAAAAAGGTCGAGCTGGTTGAATATGAAGAGCTTGGCATGGAAGCCGTTTGGATGATCACGGTGGAAAAGTTCCCTGCGTTTATCATTGTTGATGATAAAGGAAATGATTTTTTTGAAGGATTGGTATAAATATTAATCTGATATTCGATCTGATTTTGTAGAAAAGTCTTTGTTTTTCCACAAAATCAAAAAAGTCAAACAGGACAGACAGCGGCTGCCGGATCTACTTGCGATGCCTGTCTGTCCTGTTTCCATCTGGACAGGGAAATTAAATGGAAGTCATTCTGCTGATCGCCTCAACCGTGGACGGTAAGATTGCCCGGAATTCCAGCCAGTTCGTAAACTGGACCGGTAAAGCCGATAAAAAATATTTTGTGGAACAGACCAAAAAGGCAGGTGTCATGATCATGGGATCAAAAACCTATGACACCATTGGCAAGCCCCTGCCCGGCCGCCTTAATATCGTCATGACCCGGGATAAATCCAGACAAAGTGATCAGGACAACCTGGTATTTACGGATCTGTCCCCGGCCTTGATTCTTGAAGATCTTGCGCTTAGGGGGTATACCAGTGCGGCCTTGGTCGGCGGAGCCACCGTCAACGCATTGTTTGCCCGTGACAACCTGATCACCCAGGTACACCTGACCTTGGTGCCCAAGCTGTTTGGTTCAGGGTTGTCCATATTTGCCCCGCCTCTTGAACTTGACCTTAACCTGTCGTTCGAGTCCAGTCAGGATATCGAAGAGGGACATCTTCTACTTATTTATCGCGTGATAAACCCATGAAAAACAATACCGTCACAGAAAAGAAAAAAAACTTTATTATCCGCTTTTTTGAATGGATCGCAAAAGGGACCCAAAGGGCCAATCAACAGGGCTGTGGCCCCTGCAAATCCTGAACGCCGAAAAAATGACCGGTCCGGCGGACTGGAGAGATTCTTAAAAATTCGGAAAAAAGGAGTATTCAATTATGCACAAAAAACAAAGAATACGGATTGCAGCCGCCTGCTCCGGGCTTGCGTTACTGTGTATTGCACTGGTGTGGGCCGTACCCGTTGACGCCTCTTCCAATGAAAATATCTTTAAACCGGATCAATTTATTGATCCTGAGACCTGCGGGGGGTGCCACGATGAGATTATGGCCCAGTGGCAGGGTTCCATGCACAACCTTTCCCACAAAGATCCGGTTTATACCCGGGTGGCAAAATTTTTCCGCCAGGGCCTGACCGATGCCGGCCAGATTGAGGAGGCTGAGTCCTGCGTGAAGTGCCATACCCCTGTGGGGTATGTTACCGGTTTCCCCCAAAAGGTGTCCGATGATCTATCCCAGACCCGGGAGATCCCTGCCCAGGGTATCCAGTGCGATTATTGCCACGCAGCCGTGGACGTGGCCCGGATGTACAATAACGGACTGGTTTTATCCCCTGGACAGGGCGAGGATAATCCCGGTGTTAAGCATGGTCCCTTTGACGATTCTGAACCTGATTTTCACGATGCCGCTTTTTCAAAACTGCATACAGATTCAAAAATCTGCGGTACCTGCCATAATGTCAAGCATATGGTCTTTGGCACCGACCTTGAAACCACATACACGGAATGGGAAAACAGTTTGTACAACAGTCCTGATCCTGACAAGCATGTACCCTGTCAGGGGTGCCACATGTACCAGCGGCCCGGGGTGCCGGCCACAGGATCGACGGCGCGACCTGACAATCCAGGCAAAGCAGCCGTCGATGCAAAACAGCGGCCCCATATCTTCACCCACAATGTCGTGGGCGCCAACTCAGGCGTGCCGGAATGGTTTTCTGCCAAAGAGAAATCAGCCATGGCTGTGGAACGTCTGACACATGCGGCAGATATTTTTCTGATCATGATAGATAACCACACCGCCCGGGTCGTTGTAACCAATACAGGGGCCGGTCACAGTCTGCCCACAGGAGTTGGGGATTTGCGCCAGGTATGGGTTGAAGTCACCTTGACGGACAGTGACGGAAAACCCGTTTTCCAGACCGGGATTCCCGATGAAAACAATGAACTGCCGGAAAACACTGTGATGTTTAAAACCATTTTGGGAGACGGCCTTGGCAACCCGGTCATCAACATGGCAAAAGCAAAACAAATTTTATCCGACACCCGGATTCCTGCAGGGAAAAGTGCGGTCCATTTATTTAATTTAAGGTCCACGCCCCAAAAGGGGCACACACTGACCGCACGGCTGCTGTACCGGTCCATGCCCCAGAAAATTCTCAATCAGGTGCCCGGACCGCTCCTAGGGCCTTTGCCGGTGGTGGAGATGGCTGCAACACAGAAAACGTTTTGATAGTTTTGATAATGGCTTAAATGACGGCGGCTTTTGTTGCCGCCATTGGATAATAAAATCAAAATGCATTTGTTTGATATCATTGTCATGGCCATCGGGCTGGCCATGGATGCTTCGGCCGTATCCATGGCTGCTGCGGCCTCAGGGTATGCAAAAAACCGGCGGGCAGTCTTCCGCCTGGCCTTTCACTTTGGTCTGTTCCAGTTCATGATGCCGGTGATCGGATGGCTTCTGGGAACCGGGTTTGTTTCATACGTCCGGGCCGTGGACCACTGGATCGCCTTTGCCCTTCTGGCCTTTGTGGGCGGACGCATGGTCCGGGAGGGGATTGCCGGCCCCGGCGACGGCCTTCACAGGGATCCATCCAAAGGCCTGACCATGGTCATGCTCAGTTTTGCAACCAGCATTGATGCCCTGGCCATCGGGCTGGGACTGGCCGTGATGGATATCAATATCTGGTACCCGTCAGCGCTTATCGGTATCATTACCTGTGCCATGTCCGTGGCCGCCATAGGCATCGGAAAACGGGTGGGGGCAGCGTTCGGCAGCCGGATGGAAATTGTGGGCGGAATTATATTAATTGGCCTTGGTTTAAAAATCCTGATTCCCTCGCTTTTCTGGGGGGCCTGATTATTAAAAATCCGGGTTATCTGACTGTCATATGAAAACATTCCATAAACAGTATATCTGCAATGCTGTAAAGATGAAGGAACTGGCTGACTGCAGTGTTAAACTTGTGGTGACATCACCGCCCTATCCCATGATTGACATGTGGGATGAAATTTTCAATCGCCAGGACCGAAACATTGAACAGGCCCTTAAAAAACACGACGGTTTCCAGGCCTTTGAACGCATGCACCAGGTGCTGGACCGGGTCTGGAAAGAGGTATTCAGGGTGCTTTCACCCGGGGGATTTGCCTGCATCAATATCGGAGATGCCACACGTACCCTGGGGGATAATTTTGCCCTTTATCCCAACCACGCCAGAATATTAAATGCCGCCCAAGGCCTGGGATTTACAGCCTTGCCATGCATATTATGGCGCAAGCAGACCAATGCGCCCAACAAGTTCATGGGATCAGGCATGCTGCCGGCCGGGGCCTATGTTACGTTAGAGCATGAGTATATTCTTATCTTAAGAAAGGGGGGGAAACGCGAATTCCCCTCTCCTGCAACCAAGGAAAACCGGCGGCAAAGCGCATTGTTCTGGGAAGAGCGCAACCAGTGGTTTTCAGACATCTGGATGGATCTTAAAGGCACCCGCCAGGCCATGGGAAAACAAAAGAACCGTAATCGCAGCGGGGCCTTCCCCTTTGAACTGGCTTATCGCCTGATCAACATGTATTCCGTGAAAGGGGATCTTGTTCTGGATCCGTTTCTGGGTACAGGCACCACAACGCTTGCAGCCATGGCTGCCGGACGCAATTGTGCAGGATATGAAATAGACCCAAGCCTTCTGGAAAATTTTTATGATAAATGCAATGATTCCCTTGGTCATTTCTCATCTGTCATTCAGCACCGCATAGAAGCCCATAAGGACTTTATCCGGGGGCGTCTGGAAGCCGGAAAACCCATCAAGCATGAAAATACGCACTATGGATTTCCTGTGGTGACGCGCCAGGAAAAAGAACTTGTATTCAGTATCCCGGTATCTGTTGAACAACAGGGTGATGAAAATATAATTGTCAATTACGACATCCCGTCCCGGGAAACCGGGCACACTGCCACTGCAGTCCAAACCACCCCGTCTGTGCCGGGGAGCCCCGGCCGGACCAGACCCCGCTCTGAGACAGGGCTTTTTCAGCTAGCGCCCTGCCGATACACCTCTTTCAAAAGTTTACATTTTCCGATGGATTTTCAAGGTTCACGCCACAGGCCTTGGCAATGGATCTGCACAGATGGACCAATGTTAGTTTTCTATTCGCAAACGGAGAATTAAGTAAAAATATTTGCATCAAAAAAAATGGCTTGTTATATATTTGTATATATAATAATTGGGTGTGAATTTATTCAAGCAACTATTAAAAAAAGGAAGCCGACACATACTGGACAGGGCAGGAAAACTCAATCCCCTTGTTAAAAGTTTCAATGAAATACCAGTTCGGTTTAGAATTTAAGGTTTAACAAGGATGGATACAGACTCTATTTTAACAAAAAAAAATCATCTCCTTAATTTTGCAGATGGAATTTCAGCGTCAAACAAACGGTTCAAAATAATTAATAAACGATGGCGTGGGGTCATGAAATCGGGGATGATTGAAGCCGGGAGAATGAAAAAAGATGCTGCAAAAATGTTTGAGCCCCTTATTCAGGATATGCAGGCAACAATCAGCCAATATGAGCTCATTCAGACCCAAGTAACCGACGCGGTTTTCATGGAAATGGCCAAAAAGGCGATTTCCCAAATTTATGATGCAGCCGGATTCACCATTAATATTTTAAAACGGAATCTATTTGAACGGACCGCCGATGTCGGATACTTATCTACGGATGGAGAGATTATTGAATTTTTAAAATATGCAAACTCAAACAATGACAAAGATGCATCTTTAGAAGAGAAAAAAAAAAAAATCAGGACCCGTCTCGCCGAATACCAGTTTGAGTACACGGTTTATAATGAAATAATTATTCTTGACGTGGCTGGTAATATTTTAGCCAATCTTAACCCTGAAAACAGGGTATCGTTTTCCAAAGATCCGCTTTTGAAACAAACCCAAGACATTGATCTTCACAAAAACATTGATGAAGATAAATATGTGGAAACTTTTCGGCCAACGGATTTGATGCCGGGCCATGGCAACGTGCTGATTTACTCTCAAAAAATTGAAGATCCCAAAAAACGTATCGCATTGGGGACGTTGTGCCTGTGCTTTGATTTTGAAGATGAGATAGCCGGTATTTTTAAAGATTTAAAACAAGGCAATGAGAACATTATCTGTGGGATATTAGATGAGAAAGGCGTGGTTTTAAGTACCTGTAATACAAAAGTTTTGCCCCAAGCCAAAAGGGTGCCCGTCAAAATAGACGCGGAATTCACATTCATGAACCTTGGTGGAAAAGAGTACATCATGAGTACTGTTCCCACAGAAGGATATCAGGGATTTTACGGGCTAACCTGGTATGGTCTTGCCATGATTGAGATGGGACATGTTTTTTCCATGGATCAAAATAATGATGTATTTGAGAAGGAAACAATAGTCGAGATACAAAATTATTTTAAAGACCTTGCCAATATTAAAAACCGATCAGACCTTCTTTTGGAGGATATGAAAAGGGACGGGCTTAACGGCATTATCCAGGCTATCAAATTTCAAGATAAAACATTTGTAGAGATCATTAAATATATAGAAGAAATTGGTACGGAGATAAATAGTATTTTTAATCTCATTTTCAGCAATCTCATGCAGACCGTTGGCACATCATTGTTCAATGAGCTTCAGTTCAGGGCCTTTCAGGGAAATAATATTGCAGACCGCAACCTCTATGAGAGGGCCAATGATGTCTGTTGGTGGGCTCTAACCCCTTTGTTTCGCGAAACCTTAACGCGCAGGGAGACGGGGACCTTTGAAGATCAGGATTCCCAAAATCTCAGAGAACGCCTTCAGTACATTAATGATCTTTACACACCCTATCTGCGGCTTGCCCTCACCGACAAGGCCGGGGAAATTATCGCAGTATCCAACCCTCCCTTGGGCGTAGAAGAACATTTTGTTGAAAATAATTTACCCAAAGGCCAGGAGTTCATCGGCACGAAAATAGATAAAGGCCTTCTGGCGAAAACAATGGCATTGCCTTCCAAACAAGACTATGCAGTCACCGACTTTTTGTCTACCCCACTTTATGGTGCCAGGCCCACTTATATCTATTCGACCGCAATTCGAGACTCCAAAAATATCTCTAAAATCGTCGGAACGATCCTCATTGTTTTTGATGCAGAGCCTCAGTTTAAGGAAATGCTCATGGATATTTTACCCCGAAACGAGGACAAAAAGATTATTGAAGGCAGTTTTGCCTTGTTTGCCGACCGAAAAAAAACAATATTGGCGTCAACATCTCCGGAATATCCAGTGGGCTCTATTCTTGAATTAGATGATAATTTGTTTTCCCTTAAAAATGGAGAACGAGGGGCATCAATCATAACCTTGACAAGCCGTACCTATGCCATGGGTATGCAGGTTTCAGCGGGTTACCGGGAATATAAGCGCACTGACGGTTATCGCAATGATATTCTCAGTATGGTGTTTATCCCCATGTAACAATAAAGGCAATACCGCAAAACTCACCCCGAAGTTGTCTAAATACCGTTATTACCTGGGCAGATAGCCATGGGCCACAAGAACTTTTTGGGCATTATTTTTATTTAAGCAGACCATTGAAATATTTTATTATTGAACTAACTTATAAATCAAAGGCAAGAATAGTTTCCAGTCTAAGTTAAAAATGCAACCTGAATTTATGGAGGTGTATGATGAGATCAGACACTGAAAATAGATGGTGGAATATATTTATACCCGGAGAAAATTCTAAGAATGATGATAATTGTCCAGGTTTTTCAATGAATGACAGTCGATCCTGGCAAAAAGGTCTTGTTAGCCTGTATTGCCCATGTCGAGAAGATTCAATGACATTCGAGTGTCGGATGCTAACCGGAACATGAAATTGTGTTCCAGCGCTCATGGACGTAAATCGCCTTTCAGAAAGTTTAGGAATGAGCACGAAATAAGATGACCAATTAGAATTTCCAAACGTAGGATCTACAATGGCCACCTGTTTTGAAATGGGCAAGTTATTTAAGACTCATTCCTTAAAGGTATCCTGAAAGAGCTTGATTGAAAATAAAGAAAGTTGCCCCATGATGGATATTCCGGTTGTTGCGGTTTCACTTATTCTGGTCCTGACCCTGGGACTTCTGATCTCTGAAAAAATATCAGTTGATAAGACTGCCATCGGGATCATGGTACTTCTTTCCTTAACCGGTATTCTCACCCCGGCACAGGCAGTGTCGGTGTTTGCCAATCCTGCCGTGATTACCGTTGGCGCCATGTTTTTGCTTAGCCACGGGCTTATTCGGACCGGTGCTGTGGGCTTTCTGACAGACCTGGTCCTCAAATTTTCCAAAGGAAACCGCTACTATGCATTCATCATCGTTCTGTCAGGCGTGGCTGTTTTGTCGGCGTTTATCAATAATACACCTGTTGTGGTGCTTTTTATTCCCATCATCATGGCATTGAGCTGTGAATGTGATTTCTCGCCGTCCAAAATGCTCATCCCATTGTCCTATGTTTCAATTTTAGCCGGCACATCCACCCTGATAGGCACTTCAACCAATATTATTGTAAGTGATCTTGCATACAGTGCAGGGTTTAATCCGCTCTCCATGTTTGAACTCAGCCGACTGGGGGTACCCATTGCGGTCATCGGTATTCTCTTTTTATTCCTGGTATCGCCCAGGCTGATGCCTGGCCGGACCGGACCGATATGTGAAATGGATGATGAAAACGAAAATAAATATATTGCCGAATTGATGGTGACTGATAAAAGCCCATTAATCGGAAAAACTGATATTACTGGGTATGTCAGGGAGAATTTAGGACTGAACGTCGTTGAAATTTTCAGAAATGAAAATATTTTTGATCCATCCCGACATGCAGTGGCGTTAGAGCCGCAGGACATCCTTCTGGTCAAAGGGTCGGCACAGGACCTGATCTCCAGCCTGCAAAGCAAAAAGTTGTCATTGGTTTATGGAGAGGAAAATCTTACATTCGGCGGGAAACCAGAAGACGATATTATCGTCGAACTGATTATCCCTCCGCTTTCATCCCTGTTAAGAGAACCTGTGATATCAGTAGAGCTACAGAACGACGCCGATATACGCATTATCGCAATACGAACTCGTATGGGGCATTTTTCCTATCGCAAAATTCAAAGCGTAAAACTTACGATTGGAGATATCCTTCTGGTCCAATGCCCCAGGAACAAGCTGGAGAAAATAAGAAGAAGCGCCGATTTTGTGATCATTGAGGATATTCACCACACGATCATTGACAGGGAAAAGGCCCGCATTGCCTCTGGCATATTTGCTGCCGTGGTTATTGCAGCGACTCTGGGGCTTGGCAGCATCATGGTATGCGCCCTTGCCGGTGTTTTAGCAATGACGCTCACCCACTGCCTGAGCCTGAAAGACGCTTACCGTTCTCTCCAGCCTGAAGTACTCCTTCTGATTATAGGGACCCTGGCCCTGGGCCTGGCCATGCAGAAAACCGGTGCAACCGAACTCTACGCCCATGCGTTCTTAAACCTGTTCGAAGGCAAAGGGCCCCATATTATCCTTTTTGCCATCATCTTTCTGACCAGTGCGTTAAGCCATATTTTAAGCAACAATGCAACGGCTGTATTACTGCTTCCCATAGCCATCGCAACAGCGCTTTCCCTCAACGTTGACCCCAGACCATTTATCATCGGCATCTGTTTTGGTGCCAGTGCCTGTTACGCCAGTCCCATAGGATACCAGACTAATCTGCTGGTCTACGGTCCCGGAGGATACAGATTTTCAGATTTCATCAAACTGGGCCTGCCGTTAAACTTAATTGTCATTGTTATGGCAGCCATTTTTGTCCCTGTTTTCTGGCCGTTTTAAGCCTGTGGATCCCCAACTTTTGTCGAACAGTTTTTTTTCATACCGGTACAGAAATCAATGAATAAGCTTAGCGGTAAAACATGATGGATACGCTATACGCATTTTGTCCAGAAAACGATGAGCCAAACGCGTCGAAAAGATGGGAGACAATAACGTACGGAAACTAATAATTGATTGGCATCTCTATATAAAAACACCCCCCCCCCCCGGGGGGGGGGGGGCGGAATCACTGCCTCCGGGGTTTGTTTTGTCAAGTTTCAATGATTGTTCAGACCCCCGTGAAGACCGGGCTTACAGCCAGGTT
>NZ_JQKJ01000003.1 GCF_000745975.1 Desulfobacter vibrioformis DSM 8776
CCCCCTGTGTCAGGATAGATGTCGCCTCCCTTGAAAAACAAAAGTGGGGCATTGAGGTGATGATATGGGACATTCTATTCAAATCAAAAAAGCTGTATTACAAAAGGTACTCTCGGGGAACAAAACCCATGATGAGATATCAAAAGAATTTGGGATTGGGCGGTCAACTATTGGCAAATGGTTAAGAGAATACAGAAAAGGCGGTAACATCAACTTGAAATCAAAAGAAAAACGCCCCAGAGACTGGACGCCGGAAGAGCGCGTCTCAGCCCTGATGGCGTCGGGGTCTATGTCTTCCGAGGAGAGCGCCTCCTGGTGTCGTAAAAACGGGATTTTTCTCCATCATCTGAAACAGTGGAGGCAAGATGCTGTTTCCGGAATGGCAACTGATTTCAAGAAACAAACCTCAGTAATCGAGACTCAGTTACGACGGGAAAATTCGGCATTAAAAAAAGACCTTTCCCGCAAAGAAAAAGCCCTTGCGGAAACAGCAGCCTTATTGGTTCTTAAAAAAAAAGCCCAGGTAATCTGGGGGGAGCCAGAGGAAGATTGATATCACCTGCAGACAAACAAAGGGTATTACAACTGATTTGCGAGGCCCAAAAAGCAGGTGCCAGGAAGCATAAAGCCTCAGCATTGCTGGGGCTTACCCTCCGAACACTTCAACGCTGGAGCAAAACCGGGACTGCCGATAGGCGTCATGGATCTCGTGCCACACCCGCTAATAAATTGTCCGGTGAGGAACAGCAACAAATCCTTAACACCCTTGATTCTCCTGAATTTGCGGATTTGAATCCGAATCAAATTGTGCCCAGACTTGCAGATCAAGGGATCTATCTCGGTTCTGAATCTACAATATATAGAATATTAAGGCAGCATAACATGAATGCTCACCGACAGGACAGCCAACCTGCCAAAAGGACCAGTCCGGAACCTTTGTCGGCAACGGGTCCGAATCAACTGTGGTCCTGGGATATCACGTACCTGCCAACAAGAGTAACAGGCCAATTTTATTACCTTTACATGATAATGGATTTGTACAGCCGTAAAATTGTCGCCTACCAGGTGTATGACTGTGAGTCTGGAGAACTTGCTTCTGATCTGATAACGGATGCCTGCCTGCGGGAGAAAATTAACGAAAAGCAGGTCACCTTGCATTCAGACAATGGTGCTCCCATGAAATCTGTAACGATGCTGGCCAAACTTCAGGATTTGGGCGTGATACCATCCTTTAGCCGGCCATCTGTCAGTAACGATAATCCGTTTTCTGAATCATTATTCAAAACCCTGAAATATCGGCCTGAATATCCGGCCAAGCCATTTGATACGATGCTGGAAGCCAGGGAATGGGTCCATACTTTCGCATATTGGTACAATAACGTCCATTTGCACAGCGGCATTGGATTTGTCACCCCCGCTGACCGGCACAATGGCAATGATGTAGCCGTTCTTGCCAACAGACATCAAATTTATCAGAACGCCAGATCGAAACACCCTGAAAGATGGTCAGGGAGGACAAGGAATTGGGAACCTGGAACAATGGTTACTTTGAAAAAATTTAAACGGCAAAAAATTGAAAAAACGGCAGATAAGCAAGCGGTATAACCGTTTGAGTATGGTACGGTATAGCACAATTCTCTCATGGCTGAGAATGGGCCCCCAATTGCTCGTCGGAGGCCATGAGAGAATTGTGCGGTAGAGCTTGGAACTTCGTTTGAAAAAAAAGGCGACAACTTGCTTGACACACACCGCCACTATAGAACTCTCCCTGGAAACGCCCCCCTGCGGCCCTACGCTCAGGCTCGAGACCACCCATGAACGGGCGTATGCTGTTCGGTGCGCTAAATCTGTCCCGATACCGGATACGATCAGGGCGAATGGCCCTTCGGCCGTAACGGATTCCTTCGTTGCCTACGTCGACAGCAACCAGAAAAAAATCAACGTGTTCGACCATTCGTTGAACTGGCTGTATGCTATCGAAGGGGGGAGTAGACCATTCCTTAAGGAAACGCTCCCCACATCCATCCAGGTTGCAGGCGGACAGGATGATCTGCTATGGGTCAGCGACATCTACGCGCACACCTTGTTCTACATTGATCTGAAAAGCAGAAAAGTCATCAGCGAGCATACCGTGGAGAACGACCACGGAGCAGCCTGTGCAACCCAGTTATTTAACGTTGCTGGAGGTATCTGCGCGGCAGTTTTTTCGAGCTACGCGTCCAAACCAAACCAAGGCAGCCTTTACTGGTTTTCCGGCGAGAACTGGGATGATCGGCACCCTCTGCATTTAAAAGACGCCTACGGCTCATCGTATTTCCCCACGGTTATGACTGAAGGGAATAGCGGCATTGCCGCCTATGACGCACATGGCTACAAAAGCAAGCAGAGACACGAGATCTTGTTTTTCAGCAAAGACTTTCACTACTTGAAATCAGCCCCGACATCTCCCTTGCGGTTGGAATACCCCGCAACCATGAAATACAGCCCTGCACAAGGTGTCTTTTATGCAGTGGACGCCATCCATCTTTCGGTCCTTATGCTGGATGAAAACCTGCGATTTTTGCGCTTTCTGACCGAGAAGAAACAGAGCCACATCGGTTATCCTCAAGTCATCAAGGAAGCCATGGTGGTGTATAATTTCAAGGAGAACACATTTGACATATTTGAATAGAATGATCAACCGTCTAAAATTACACGCTCCGGCACTGCTGACGAACCTCCTTTCCTTTCTGAAATCGTATGCCAGCGATATGCACCGTCAGATCCTCGTCAACTTTTTCCAAAGGGGAAATCGTGACGATGTTCACGGGTTTGGAGAAGTGTGTAACTTTCAGACGAGCTGGGTTCAGAAACGGTTTCTCCATGATCAGAGGAACGGTGCACCGTTCGGCATGGACTTCCGGTTCTGCATGGGCTTTCCGCTGGACTACTTCACCAATTTCTTGCGCCCGTATTACTTGGCCAAACAAACGTATGCGCAGGTAGTCGGCTTTTTTGTCGTTATCTTTCCGCCCCTCGCCGCCTTGGCAGCACTGCTTTGCAGCGGTTCGGCATGGACCGCGTTCGGAGCCTTTCTCATGGCGGCGATCCTGCTTATTCATGGACGCTTCTGGCGCGCCGTCTCAAACGTCATGATTTATATTTTCTCCTTTCTTCCCGCCCTGGCCGCCTTGCTTCTGACGCAGTCAGATTGGTTTCTCCTTGGTCCCGTGATGTTGTGGCTGACATTTTTGAGTTGGTCAACATCAGGACTCATACTGGGCATCCCCCTCCTCTTTCAAACCATAAATCTTCTGACGCCGGGAGAATTCGTGATATACTGGAGCATCGCAGCGTTGTTGAACACTCCGTTCCTCATCGCCAATTGGAAGCATCACGCCCTGTCCGCCTACACATCCGTGGTCACACACCTCAAACTGCAAAAGCGTCCTGAAAACCTCGAAAAATCGATCTGCTACCTGGCTGGATCATGTGTATATCTTTTGGTGACAGGAGTGACGCCTTTGGGGCTCGCACTCATTTTACTGAGCGCCATGATCTATCTGGACAGTTACTGGATCAACATATTCAACGCCGACTATTGGGCGGGGGTTTGCGACATGATCTTCATCACCATGTTCATTTTCAATCCATCCGTATTGCTGCTTGCGACCGCTACGCTGGTCTGGTTCCGCCGGGATCCGCGAAGAAAAGGCCCAGCGGATTCCTTTGGGGTGGACCTGACCCCTTTGGTCATCAGCAAAGAAACGAAAGAAGGCGTCAAACAGCTGTTTGCCCCTCTTAAAGACCGCCACCGTATCGCTATGGAAATATTTGATAAAAAAGAGCCAACACTGGAATACTACGCCCGTCTCACCGGACGGCTCATGTCCATCATTTCAATGGTTCACATTATGGTTTCCAACACGACACTGGAATTCATGTACGGCATCGGAAGCTGGGAAGTATCGTTTTCCACTTATTCGGACATTGCCAGAAAAATCAGCCCTGAATTTGACAGGGACGCATTGAAGAAGGCCTCCTACAAGGGCAGAATCACCCATGTAATATCCGTTACTGACGAATACCGCCGCCAGTTAAGCAACTGGGGATTTACCCAAATCGGTCCCGCTCAGACGATATGCGTCCCTGAAATCGGCGAGGTGACTTTGGCTGTGCATGAAATCCATGCGGAACCGTTTCAAACAATTCCGGCAGTCAATATGGAGTGGGGCAACAACACGCTGACCATGGATGTCGAAGCCGAAGTTGAATACCGCATCGGCTACCTCTGGCATCCCGGCTGGAAAGCCACCATCGACGGTCACCCGCTTCCCATTGAAGACGAAAAGCCTGGCATGCGCATCAAGGCAGACCGTTCCGGCACGCTCATCCTAAAACATTCCTTAATCACCCACTTGATGCCGCGCAGAATGGTTTACGGCGAAATGAAGAACGCGTGATGAAGAGCAGTGAGCGCACCCGTGGGGACCGGGCCGTGGCCATAATTCCGGCCAGAGGTAATTCCAAGGGATTGTCCGGTAAAAACATACGCCTTCTCGCAGGCAAGCCGCTAATTGCCTACACCATTGAAGCCGCGTTGAAAGCTTCGGGTATCGATAGAGTCTTTGTCACAACGGACAGCCCGGAAATCGCTGCAGTGGCACAAGAATTTGGTGCTGAGGTTCCGTTTCTGAGGCCAAAGCATCTGGCAACCGACACAGCCACCGTGGGACCGGCCATCGACTATACTCTCAAACGCATTTACGGGAACGCATATGATAAGGAGTTGGCAATCGTCACCTTGTATCCGACAAGCCCCTTCCGTTCCGTCAGAATGATTGAAGATATGACTGCACGGGTACTGGAAGGATACACCAGGGCCGTCACGATCCATCCGGTTGTGGCTTCCAAATGGGGAATTGGGGAAATATCCGGGGACGGGGCACTGCATTTCCCGCTTGCGGAAGACCATATGTTCACGGAGGCTCCCATGGCGTGCAGTCGGCCCATCGGGCTTATCAGTGTGGAAAAACGCGAAAACCCCAAAGGAATATACATACGAACAGTTTCAAACAAAATCAGCTTGATCGACATTGACTACCTGGTGGACTTCAGGTTCGCCGAGTATATACTGAAACACAACCTCTTTGATTTCGATGCATAAATTCACCGCGATCATTCCCTTCCCCGCGGAAAGCCCTCACCAGCTTCGCTTGCACTATGAAAAGCTGCTTGAGGAACTGTCCAGCCTTGACGTTTTTTCCCGCGTGCTGACCACCGCCCCGAAAAACTCATCTTCCGGCATCATCCAAGCAGGGCGTCACTTCGAGATTGTTCAGAATTTAAACGAACCGGAACATCTCCCGCCAGGGACACAGGCAAGTGTGCTGAGCCTTTCTTCGAAAGAAGTACTGAAAGATGGTTACGTGGTAGTCATCAATCCGGCTGCCGTCCGCCTGACCACGGCATCCATTCGAACAGCGATACGGTCATTCAAGGAGACCTTACCTAATCTATTGGTATCCTGTTCCCTGTTTCGTGAACATCCATGCCAGTACAATCTTTACACGTCCGTGATGGATGCGGGCTCCGTCGATTTCACTGACGGCTGCTGCGTCAATGTCAACCTTTCTTCGCCGCTCGTCCGTTTCAAACGCAAGGCAATCTCTACAATCGAAATGATGTTCGCCCCATACGTCACGGACAACGATCTTCTTCTTCAGACAGTTCCCCTGAACTCAGGCGTCCCGGATTGGAATGCCTCAGAACAATTCTTCATTCCCAAGGGGAAATGTCGAGTGGCATGGACCCCTGTCAAACAGTATGAGGGCTGCATGTACACATTGATGAAAATCGTGAAAGACGGTTGGTGTGACTGTTTGACCCCGCTTGTTTCCGCCTTCCTCCCATGGAAGCTGGACTCTTATTCCGATGTCACCCGGGTTCTCAGGGATACCGGCACCCCTATCCAGGGGCGCCAGAACTTCCCCGACCTCCTGCAACCGAACAGGGTCATTGCGGTGGCGGACAGCGTGTCTTCGCTACTTCGGACCCCTTCGGAACTTCATGTCCGGCCATTGGTACTCGAAAATAGTGAATCTATCGTCATTGAGGATGAAGTGGACTGGTTTCAGCATTCAGCGGCAATGGAGATGGCATGATAGAAACATTATGGAAAAAATTCGATACCCTTAAATTCGGTGTACCGGAACTGTACGCTGAAAAACCTTCCCTCAACAACCTCATTGCGTTCAACGGTCAGTTGGAGGGCGTTGAAAAAGAAATCATGGAAATAATGAAACGGCTTGAAGCAGTCGCCGGGCCACTCGTCTCCGAATCTGCCGACTGCTCCAACGGCATCCCGCCCATCCTGAGCTGCTTGCATCAGCTTCGGATAGGACTCAGAAGTCTGTTAATTCATTGTGACGACCTCGGAGCCGCACCAAGGGAAGCGCTTGCAACTGTGCTGGCAGACACAGGACGAATCCACGAAGCACTCGCTGCCGCCCGCGCAGCAATGCGCAGTGCGGACGCAGGGGGCGGTTGCCCACAACTTTACGCCCGGTTGGCTGTACAGGTTGCCAATACCCCAGATCCGCATGCATAAAGGGAACTGAACATGCTCAAGGTCATCAGGAACAAACTCAGCATTCTGCCCCGGCTTGGCGTGCATACTCTGGACTGGCACGTCCGTTACGCCCTGGGAAAGACGCCCAGCCCCATGGCCTGCGGCATCTACATGACTAACGACTGCAACCTTAGGTGTGAATTCTGCAATATCTGGCGCAAAAAGGTCCGTGTCACCATTGAGAGGGACAAGGTCTTGAACCTGGTGCGTGAACTCGGTAAAGCGGGATGTTTTTATCTCAGCTTCGCAGGCGGAGAACCGCTGCTGGTCCCGCATCTTGCCGAAACCGTAGCTGAGGCAAAAGTGTCAGGCGTGGGCTATACCCATGTAGTGACCAACGGTTACGCCTTGACCAGGGCAAATGTGCTGAGACTCTCCGAAGCCGGACTGGACGAGGTGTCCATCAGTATCGACGGGCCTGCCGAAATCCACAACGCCAAACGCGGTCGGGACAAGGCGTACGAACGCGTCGTGGCAGGTATCAAATTGTTCAAGTCCCATGCGCCGCATATCAAAATCGTGTTGAATACCATTCTGACATTTACCTCACCCTGCGACTGCTTACATGCCGTGGAGCTGGCCGAAAAATTCGACATCCACGCCAAAATTCAGCCTTACAACTGTCACCCCGCTTTTGAGAGTGACAGAAGTCTCGCACGGGATGACCGGAAGGCTGAATCCGTGGACCTCAAGGCCGCCAAGAGGGTTGTGAACGCGCTACTCAGTTCGTCGTGCGTGGTCAATTCCGATGTATTCTTGAAAGCAGTTCCCGACTACCTCAAAACCGGCCGGGGACAATTGTTCAAAGACAAGCCCTGCATCTACGGCCATCACCATGTGGAAATTGATGAATCCGGTAAGGTATTTCCCTGCCTTGAGGGCATGAGCTGGGAAAACGGCTTTGACATGAGTGGCGGGCTAAAGAAACTCCTGGCATCCAAGGAGTACCGGCAGGCTGTCGCCAATCTCAAGGATTGTAAAGGTTGTGAGCGCACCATGTACATCTGTTATTACGAACCACGGATATCCTTTCCCCTCTGGAACCTGTTGAGGATATCAAAATGATAAAGCTTTTCAGGGCACTGATCAATCGATTCTACAACGAGAAAATTGAGAGTTTCTGCGTCCGGCTGCTGTATTTCTTCAACACCATCAACACTTATTTTCTTGTCTCCGGGCTGATAGCGTTTCTTTTCGTACTGCCCGATGAGATCACATGGATTCCGCTCGTTGCGGGCTTTGCCGTGGCTGTCGCTGTCATTTATTACGCAGACTTCCACCCGACGTTCTTTCTCACAGCGGGACCGGGACTACTGCTGTACTGCTGGCTCTCGCCCGGCGCCTGGCCCGTTTTCGGAATCGCGCTTCTGGTCAACACGGTATTCTACTACACCATCCTGACCTTGTTCATGTCCATCCCAGAATCCATTGTGGCCCGTATGTGGTGGCGGATTGTCTTGCGCAAATTTGTCAACAGTGCTTTCACGATTGCCCCGACCACGGTCTCCCTGAGCATGAGCGTCTCCTTTTCCCTTTTGCTGACCATAAGTCTTACCGCGACACAGAAATCATTCTGCGCATTTGGCTGGGACGATTTTTTACTATGGTCCGGCATGCTCCTCGGTGCGGCGCTTTCCAAGTTTCTGCGCCCACGCACGTTCATTTCCAAATTCTTCATGCCCAAGCCCATGGAAAAACCCTTTGACCGCGTCGTCATCCTGAATATCGACGGCTGCCGGATGGACGTCATGCGGCAGGAAAGCCTGCCCAACGTGCAAAAGGCCGAGGCCGAGGGTTCCAGTTTGCCCGGTGGATTGACCACGGTGTACCGTGCGCTCACCAACCCCGCATTCGCCAGCATTCTGACCGGTGCACCGCCGCAAAAACACGGCATCAAGGACAACAATTTTGGGCAGTCCATTGGCATTGAGGCCTTGCCGGACATCGTCCCGACCATCCTTTATGGATCCATGCATGTGGCCCACTTTTCCAAGCCGGAATGGGACTGCCGCATTGTTTCGCTGCCCGAACGTTCGGTCTGGAAATCCGATTCCGTGGTGCAGGAACAACTGTTGAACGACCTAAAAAATAGAGATGACGTCCGCCTGTTCGTCATGGACTACAGCGAAGCAGACTTTTTGGCGCACGCCTTTGGCAGCACCAGCGAGGAATACCGCAGCGGCCTGCGGAATATCGATACAAAAATCGGCAAAATCCGTGATTTCATCGCATCCGATGATCGCTACAGAACCGCAATCATTATCTGCTCAGACCACGGTGTCGTCGCCATCGACCATTCGTACCTGCTGTTCGACGCAGAAAAATATGTTCCGTTCATCATTTCCGGCCCTGGCATCCAGCAGGGATACACGCTGGAAGGACACGGTTCGATCATGGATATCGGCTGCACAGCCGCCTATCTGCTCGGCATCCGCTACCCGGAATTCGCATCGGGCCGGGTGTTCAGTGAAATTCTGACAGAAAACGACCAGTTCGCCGAGCGGGAAGCGCTGGTCAGTGAGGTCAACAAAATATATTACAATACTGTATCCAGCCAGTACGATGAACGCCATCCCGAAGTGGTTGAAGGTGATTTTGCATGGTGGCTTGACAAGTTCTCAGAAATCCATCCCGCTGACGGCAACCCGCTCAGGGTACTTGATTTCGGATGTGGTACCGGTTTCATTGGCAAGGCTCTTGCGGCGTCTTCTCTCGAAATCGGAGAGTTGACGTGTCTTGATACGTCATCCGGGATGCTGGAGCAGGCAAGACAGGCGCTGTCACCTCTTTGGGAGACCTCTGTTCTCTCATTCGCCGTAGATATGGCCGAGATACAGGGGCGTAAATTCGACCTCATTTGCGTCAATTCTGTGCTGCACCACCTTCACAATCCACTGCAGGTCACCCGCGAGCTGGAAACATTGCTGGCTGACGGCGGCCGGATCATGGGAGCGCACGAACCGAACAAAGAGTTCTTCAACTCAATAACGGCTCGGTTGCTCGCCTCCGCCTACAAGCGTGCAGGACAGGGAATTTCGCTCCCGGAAGACATCCTTTCCGATTTCAACAACAGGTTCAAGACTAAATTTCCGTGGGCACCATTCCTGCGTGCGGATGCGGTGTTGCAGACAGTGGAAAACCATTCGCCCGTGGAACAGGACGAAGTATCGGTTCCGTCCGGCGTCGGCTTCGGAAAGATGCTGGTCAGTGACTTCTACCCGTCGCTGGAAACGCTGGAAAGCGAAACATATACCACGGCGTTTGTCCGTGACGTGTTCAAGGATCGTCCCGGATTGACACGGATGCTGGAGACGGCGTTCAAACTGGTCTTCCCGTCCGGAAATCTTATCAGGTACATTGCTCACAAGCCAGCTCGACGGAAATCCGCCTGAGATCGGCACAACCTTTTGGAGTTGCAATGAAAGTCATCTTTCCCGTCATGGGAGCGGAAAATATATCAGTGGAATGCTTGTCCAGCTACCTGCGTACCAATGGCGTTAGAACCGCACTGGCCTTTGACCGTGCTCTTTTTGACGACAAGCAGTATTTCCCCATGCCGTTTTTTGCACGTATCTTTTCCGACCGTAACCGGATCATCAAGGCCATCGTTGACTACAAGCCCGACCTCGTGGCCTTCAGTTGCATGCTCGACAACTACAGGTGGTGCCTGGACATCGCCCGAGAGGTGAAAAAACAACTGGATGTACCCGTGGTCTTTGGCGGCGCACACCCGACCTCAGTGCCGGAATTGGTGATCAGTAACGATTGCGTGGATTTCGTGATCCTGTCAGAAGGCGAATACGCCACGCTGGAACTCGCACTTGCCCTTGAACGGGGTGACACGGACTTCCCCATCCGCAACATCTGGTGGAAAAAAAACGGGCAGATCGTCAAGAACGAGTTGCGCCCACTCATGACCAATAACGAGATGGACGCCATGCCAATGCCGGATAAGACACTATTCGAAGGCATCGTTCCCATCGGCGAATACTACCTCACTGTGTCCCTCAAAGGCTGCATCTGCACCTGTGCATACTGCATGCAAAATTTTTTCAAAGAGTTTGAGCGGGGGTTTGATCCCCAAAAACCGTTCATCCGCGAGAAGTCACCTTCCCGGCTGCTGGAAGAACTTGTGGAGATGAAAAGACGTTATAGCGTTGAATACATCGACATCAAAAACAACATCCTCAGCGGCTCCCGGAAATGGACCAAGGAATTTTTGGAACGTTACCCCAAAGAAGTGGGACTGCCGTTCCGCATCATGGGCCACCCAAAGCTTATGACCGACGAATACTGCCGCAACCTAAAAAAGGCAGGCTGCCATCACATTCAGCTCGGCATCGAGTCCATGAATTCGAACGTTCGGAAAATGCTTCACCGCCCCGAAACCAACGAGGAAATCGAAGCGGCCATCCACAATATGGAAAAGCACAGACTGCGCTACTCTGCGGATATCATCGTGGGATTGCCGGGTGAAAAACCAGAGGACATCACCGACGCACTCAAGTTACTGGCAGGTAAGAAAGGGCTGGTCCGCGCCTCGATTTTTTGGCTCTGCTACCTGCCCAAAGTAGACATCACCAAATATGCAAAGAATAAGGGATATATCAATGACGAGGATATTGAGCGTATCGAAACCGGCAATCAGGAAAACTACCTGTCCACCGGTTCAGTACTTGAGGAAGAACGCCAGAAAATCCTCAAAAATTTCCAGATTCTGTTCCGTCTGCTCCCGATCATTCCCGGCAAATGGATTCACTGGCTGCTGGAAACGGGAAACTACCGCCATATCCACCGGTTGCCTGGGTTCATCCTGACCTTTTTGATCATTTTCATTGACGTACTGGTCTCCATCATCTGCAGAGATAAGTATGCGATATTCATGCTCAAGTGGGTGTTCAAGGAGATGGCAAAGCGTGCCGTTGGAATGGCAAAGGTCTTCAACGAGTCCACGCTCCCGGCCTCACCTGAAATCACGCTTTCCCGGATAGATGGACACCCGGGTACTGAAACGCATTTCACTCCGGCTGATGATGCGATTTCTGAAACCACCGCTTATCGTTCGCGGCTCACAAAATGGAAAAATCCCTTTCAGATACGTGCATTGTTGCACACATGGAAGCATTCCAAAATTTTGTTTAGCCGCCCGAACGCCTTGTTCCGGGCTGTAAAAAATATGGTCATGAGCATCGTGTTCCGCCAGAACCGGATGCGCGTGGCCGAATTCGTCATCAACCACGAATGCGACTCCCGTTGCGTCTACTGTTACGCCACCAAATACGTGGACAGGAACAAATCGCCCATGACACCCGAAGAGATCGGTGATATCTGGCGCCAATGTGAAGAGGCCGGAGGCATCGTCTCGGTGGTGGAAGGCGGCGAACCCACACTGCATCCGCAACTGGACCAAATCATTGCGGCACTCAATCCGTGGAAAAACATCGTCTGCATCGTATCAAATTGTCTGACCCTCAACCGGGCACGACTCCAGCACTTCAAAAACATCGGCGTGTCGATCATGCATTTCTCCCTCGACGGCACCAGCCCGGAAGAAAATGACGCGGTGCGCGGTACCCCCGGCCATTTCAACAAAGTCATGAAGGCCGTGGAAATCTGCAAGGAAATCGGATTACCCGCCTACTTCTCCACCGTGCTGACCCACAATAATTGGGACCGCTTTGAACGCGTCATCAAGCTTGCCGAATCCATGGATATTGGCGTCAGCGGCGCATTATTTGTGGCCGAAGGCCGCTCAAAGGATTTGATGGACGAGCGTCTTACCGACAAGGACCGAGAAAAATTATTGAAATTCATAGAAAAATACAGCCACGTCTTGCGCTTCGACTGGAACACGAATTTCTCGGGCAATTATGCCTGCCCCGCCGGGCGCGAAAAAGTTAGTATCAGCCTGTACGGCGAGGTCATGGCCTGCGTCTGCAACCACCTCTCATTCGGTAATTTGCGAAAGGAATCCCTCAAAGCTGTGCTCAAGCGCATGGGGAATTTTTCCTACTTCAAGGAACGCAATCCCCAGTGCCTTGTAGGCTTCCGAACGCCCTACCGAGACAAGTACTTCGACACGCTGGAGGATTCCAAATTCTTGCCGATTTCCATCTTCAACCACCCGGTCAACCCGGTTGAGTTAAACAACGAGGGAAATATCAGGGAATGAGCCGTCAGCCAACCACAAATCAGGTGCTCGCCGCAGCCATGGATGATCCGGTTCAGTCCACACTGGTAAGGCGCGACATCCTGGGCAGCAAGGAACTGCTCAGGGATTGGTACGATAAAATTTATAGATATATCGCAAAACAACTGGCTACAGGGGGTCGCAACGTGGAGATCGGTTCGGGATCAAGCTTCCTGCACGATTACGTGCAGGGTCTTGTGCTGACCAACATCATTCCGGTACCGGGAAACGACCTTACCTTTGACGCCAGAGCCATGCCGTTCCCGGACGAATCACTGGACAACCTCGCGCTCATCGATGTGCTTCACCACTTCGATAGGCCGGAAATTTTCTTTCGCGAGGCGCACCGCGTGCTGCGCCCCGGCGGCCGCATCATTATGTGTGACCCCTACCTGTCCCCCTTTGCCTATCTGCTCTGGAAATACCTGCACCCTGAAGGGTGCGACACGAGCCGCATCGGGTTCGACAACGGTAAGACCCGAGACCCGCTGCTCGACGCCAACTCCGCTACTGCTACCCTGCTTTTTTTCAGAGGCGGTTTTGAAAAAGGATGCCCCGGCTTCGAGGTGACGGATCGGATCATCCACTCAAAATTCGAATATTGGCTGGCTGGTGGTTACAATTTTCCCCATTTGTTCCCGCCCAAACTGAAAACCGTGATTCCCCTGCTGGAAAATGGTTTGTCCTTTCTTGACAAGGCCATGGCAGGTTTTATGAACGCGGTACTGGAGAAAAAATAGTCATGTGTGAAAAATATTCAATATACGCCTCTGCACCGGCATTTGAACTGTATGACATCACCCGGTCCTGCCGGTTTCACAAGAAAAAGGGAGAACGGTATTCCTGGAAGGAAATGATGCAGGATTTCGGCTGCCTTGAACTTTTTCAGGTCTTTTATCCCGCTTTTCTTGCGGCTATGTATCAATCGGACCTGCCCGAGACTGAACAGGTGATTCGCTGCCCGTCAGCCCAAAACTCCGTGACAATCGAACTGGTGGAGTATGCACCGGAAAGCTTTTTCCGGAGAGGACTCAACCTTGTAAAGCAGGTGATACGGCCCATCCGCCCGTCCGACTTTATGCTGAAGGATATCGGCTACCGGGTTCTTTCGGTGAAAGGGATCTGCCCATGCGGCCTTTCGGTGGGCGAGGACATTCGCCCACCATTCACTAAAGGCGCATGCCCGGCATGGATGTATTCCATGCTCGTAAAAAAGAGCCTGGCTCCGGATGCCGAATCGTATCGTTGCCCCAGTGACGCCAATTTTGTGAGTTTCCGCCATGAAACTGAATAGACTTGCCAGAAAAATTCGTACGGCCAAGGCCATTATCTCTGCGCACCTGCTAAACAGGCGCGTGCCGATCATGGCCAATCTGCTGCTCACTTCCCGCTGCAACCTGCGCTGTTTCTATTGTTATGTGAATGTGGAAAACCGCAAGGATGCAGATATTCCGCACGAAAAGATCATCAAGACCGTGAACGATCTATACGCCTTGGGCACCCGGGTCTTCGTGTTGCTCGGCGGCGAACCGCTGGTGCGCAAGGATATCGGCCAAATTATCCGCCACATTCATAGTCTCGGTGCTGTGTGCGAACTGATCACCAACGGGCTGCTCGTACCCAAGAAGATAGACCAACTCAGGGAACTCGACTCAGTCTGCGTCAGCCTTGACGGCCTGCGCAAAAGCCATGACCTAAATAGGGGCAGAGGGTCGTACGATGCGGCGGTCAAGGCCATCGACACCCTGCTGGCCGCCGGGGTTCCGACGCGCATCAAAGCCGTGATTACGCAGAACAACAAAAACGATGTACACGCCATCCATGACTTTGCCAAAAGCAAGGGTATCATGGTCACCATGTCGCTGGCCTGCACATATGAAGACCGTGAATATAATCAAGAAAATAGCTGGCTTTTGCCGGATGAGGAGACCCGTTTTTATGAACAGGTCACCGAATTGAAACGCATCAGCCCCAATATAGGTTATTCCTCCCGCGCCCTTGATTACGTGGCGGGATGGCCGTATTCCAAAAAACATATCGTCAACAGACGTGGCACGAACAACCCCCAAAACTATCCGCTTATCCCGTGTCTGCGACAGGACCGCTCTCTGTACATGGATGTGGACGGTTGCATATACCCCTGCGCCAACATGTGGGGCAAAGGGGGCATCAACCTATTTGAACTCGGCGCGGAGAAGGCGTGGAAGCAGTTCAACAGCTTTAATTGCAGCTCCTGCGCCAGCATCCCGGACATTGACATCACCCTTCTTTTTTCTCTATTCTTGGAAAACTGGTTCAGAGCAGCCCGCTTCCTATAGGAGTTAACAATGATGAAAGACAATATCTGCCGCGCCCAGGCCCCCGCCCTCAAGGTCACAGAAGGCTCAACCTGTCCGTATTATGAGGCGGGACAAAGCCTGAGGTTCTCAGAAAATTTTCCGGGACACTGTCCGTCCCTTCTGCACATGATCCACCCGTACCTGTTGACATACACCCACGGCGGATTTTTCCCGTGGATGCGCAACAAGGACCATGTGGTCATCGCCTGTTCCGGCGACGCGGCAAACTGCATTGCCCGGCTGGAACGTAGTACGGAAAACCGAATCAATTTTCTTGTCACGAAAGTCAAAGGAGCCTGCCCGTATTATTCGGCAAACGAACGGTATGCCATCGACGCCCAGAACCAATGCATGAAGCTTGCAGCCCTGTCGCTCAGCTATGCCGACAGGAAAAACGGTACCCGGTTCCGGTGTCCGGGCGGCTGCGGCTCGCTGACTGCGGAGATTGTCCGATGAAAATACTCAAACTGCCTAAGTACGCTCAGATTTTCGGATCACTGGCCAGGGCCCGCTTTACCGGAAAACCGGTCCCCTTCATGCTGGAGTACCAGATCACGCAGGTCTGCAACCTCAAGTGCAAGTACTGCTATGCGGAGCTTGAAACCCTGCATTCAGAAAAAGACCCCACCTTGCAGGAGATCAAGGACAATATTGACGAATTCCACTCCATGGGAACCCGTGTACTCCGTCTCCTCGGCGGTGAGCCGCTCATGCGCAACGACATTGGAGATATTCTGGAACACTGCCGCAAGCTGGGGTTGTTCGTGGAGATGTCCACCAACGCCACCATGATTCACAAACGGATAGATGCCCTCAAACTTGTGGATATCCTTCAAATCTCCATTGATGGCGACCGGGGCGCAACCGACAATGCGCGCGGCAGAGGCCTGTACAACCGAATAATCAAAGGGGTTGAAAACGCGCTAGGACATGGTCTGCCCGTCAGACTGCACGGCGTATACAACAGCTTTTCCATGGCCGGGGCACAAGAATCTCCGGTCAAGCATCTTGCCGAGCTTGGCAAAAAGTACGGCGTACCGTTCAATTTCTGCCCGTTCGTTGCGGACTTCTCCGGCGAGAAGCGGGGAGCATACGTCTCCCTCGGGAACCTGATGAAATACCATCAGGAATGCATTGATCTCAAGGCGCAGGGGTATCCCTATTTCAACTCAGATGCGGCCCTGCACCAGCTTGTAAACTGGCCGGACCTGTCCAAGGATTTCTACATGGAATCCGAAAGACACCTGTTGCCCAAGAACTGTAAGCGGTGCCTCGGCGGCGAAATGTACTGCTTCCTCGACAGTGACGGTTCACTGTATCCCTGCGTCCCACTGTGGAAACGCGGCCTCAACATCAACGAGGTGGGCATTCAGTCGGCATGGGAATATTTGCAGGACGTACGAAAGGAAGCCAGGTGCTGGACGTGCGCCTCCCTCGGTGACATTGAATTTTCACGGACGCTTTCGCTGGACGTTCCCTCCATGGTCAACACGCTGAAAAAAGTATTGATGCTGGGTGGTCAATGAAATTCCTGCTGGTCAACGAAATCAACAAGTACGACTCCATCGGCATCGAGTTGCTGTCTTCCTGTCTCAAGGAGCGCGGGCACGAATGCCGAGTGTGCATCATCCCGGACCTGATCGAAAACACCACAATTTCGCTCGATATCCTCAATCTGTGCAGACCGCTGTTTTACATTTCGGACGAGGACTACATCGACTACCTGCTCTCATTCGATCCAGACGTTATAGGCTTTTCCGCCGTCACAAGCTGGATCAAGCGTGCTGCGCACCTCAGCTGTATAGTCAAAAAAAAGGCCCCGAACGTCATCACCATAGTCGGCGGCCCACACCCTACGCAGGTCACTGGCCATACCGTACGTATGGATACCTTCGACTACGTCTGCAAGGGTGAAGGGGAGGTCATGATGGCTGAGCTGGCAGACGCTCTCCAAAGGGGCGAACAAAATCCTGACGTGCCGGGCGTCTACTGGATGAAAGACGGCGAAGTCTGCGGACAGGGCATCGGCCAATTAGTGAAAGACCTGGACACGTTGCCGTTCCCGGACAAGAACGACGTCATCTCTGACTACCCGTATTTCGAGAAGGTCTATATGTACAACTCCATGCGAAGTTGCGCATACAACTGCATCTATTGCGGCAGCCCTGACATGCGTAAGGAATACGACAAATTCGACATGAAGGCCTTTCGCCGCAAAAGCGTGAACAAGGTCATTGACGAACTGGTTCGGGCCAAGCGCGAATACTCCAACCTCAAAATCATCGGCTTTGTAGATGACACCCTGACCATGGGGCGTGAATGGGCCATGGACTTTGCCCGGAAATACAAGGAGCAGGTAGGGTTGCCCTTTTTCGGCTGCACCAACCCGGTTCTGTTCAAGGATGAGGAAATCATTACCGCGTTCCGTGACGCCGGGATGGTCTATGTAGAAATCGGCGTGCAGGTGCTGGACGAGGAATTTCGCATGAAGGAAGTGAAACGTCCAGATTCGGACGAGGATATCTTCACCTCAGCCCGGCTGTTACGCAAGCACGGCATCTACATTCAGGTGAACCATATTTTCGGGCTGGACAAACGGGATTATCATGATACGGAATTTCTCAGGAAGACCGTGGAATATTACCTTGATCTGCAACCCAACAGAACGCATTGCTTTGAGCTGGAATACCTGCCCAAAACCGAAAGCTCCAAGCGTGCCCTTGAAAACGGCGATATGACCGAAGAAGAATACGCGGCCATTCTCAAGGGCGAGAACTCCGTGTCCTACAACTTCGGCGGCTCTATCGGTGCCATCAAGAAATTCAGGCCATATATTGTGCTGCTGGAAATGAGGCCCTTCCTCCCGGCAAGGGCCATTCGTTTCCTGATGTACAACAGAATCGCGTTTTCCATCATCCGCAGGATTCCGCTCAGCTATCTCATCCTGGCCCGCTTGCTGAACACGCTCATCCATCCCAAGGATGTGGAAGGCCGTCCGCACTATGGCAAATACTGGTACGGCATGAAACACATCGTTCACATCAAACGCTTTCTTTCCAAGCACAAAAAACAGTCACAGGAGAAGACCTATGGACGATAGACATGTCTTAATCACCGGTTGCTCCAGTGGGATTGGCGAAGCACTTGTTCCGATCCTTCGAGAAGCGGGCTTCACGGTCCATGCCACCGCCCGTAAGTCGAAAGATGTTGAAAGGCTCCGGTCGCAAGGCATTTCCACCGAACTGATGGACATGATGGACATCGAATCAATCCGAAGCGGATTTGCAGCCGTCATGAAAGCAAGCAAAGGCTCGCTGTACGCGGTGGTTAACAATGCGGGGTACGCTGTGCGCGGCGCGGTTACGGACGTGCGGCCCGAGGACGTGCGCCACCAATTCGAAACCAATGTTTTTGGCCCCATCGAGCTATCCCGTCTGGCACTGGAAACCATGCGGGCTTCAGGCGAAGGGCGCATCATCAACATCAGTTCCATCGTGGCTCTGCACCCATTCCCGTATCTTGGCCTCTACTCGGCATCCAAGGCTGCGTTGGATTCCATCTCCGACGCCATGCATAATGAAACCGCACCGGAGGGTATCCACGTCAGTGTTGTGCATCTCGGCCCGATCAACACCCGGTTTCAGAAAAATACCGAAGCCACCATTGAAAACTTGAATGCAGACACAGCCGATTCACCTGTCTACAAGGCTATTCAGGCAAGAATGAAGGCGAATAAGCAATTCTCGGGAGGCAGCAGTCATTCCCTGCCGCCGCAGGCTGCCTGCGACGTCATACTGCACGCCCTGACGGCTAAGTCCCCCAAGCGGCGGTACAGAGTTACAACTGTGGCTGAAATCATCCATCTGTTCAGTCGGTTTGCACCCATATGGTTGAAAGACGCCTTTTCCCGGCACATGCTCAAGAAGCTCGAGGAAATGCCATGATCAGAACTGCGCTCGGCATTATCAAAGCTGGACTTCTCAAGCGTCCCGTACCCATCTACTGTCACTGGGAGTATACCTTCCGGTGCAATCTGGCCTGTGCTTTCTGCACCCTTCAGTCCGGCCCTAACGTATGGACCCCGGAAACCACCACGGGACAGGCCGCACAACTTGTGGACCAGTTAGCGGACCTCGGCACGGCAATTATTCATTTCGTCGGCGGCGAGCCGACCCTGCGAAGGGATCTGGGTGAAACTGCAGCCCGCGCCCGTTCCAGAGGGATACTGACCGCCGTTACGTCCAACGGCTTTGTCCGGGAATCCGATTTGGATGCCCTGAGTAAGATGCAATTCATTCGCATCAGCCTGACCGGACCGTATGACCGGGAAGACATTTTAGGCAAAAAATCAAAGCGTCTCGATCCGGTCGCCACCCTTGAGGCCCTCCTGGAGACGGGAGCTAAGCCGGAAATAGCCTCAACCTTTTCCGCCGCAACTACGGAGGAAGACATCCAATACGTGCTGAACACTGCACGGCGGCTCAATACGCCCATCGGGCTGAATTTCGTTGGGGTGGGTGTCAGCAACCTCAAAGGCTTCACCCGTGAAGATCTGCAACACCGTAAGGATGAACTGCAGCCGCTTCTCATGGATCAGGGGGAGACACTTACGCGACTACGAAAGCTGATACGCAATCATGCTGACATCGTGCAGAATACCGAAGATTTTCTCGACATGGTAGAAAGCGGCGGATTGGGCCGATACGGCTGTCGCGCCATGGACACGGCCTTGAGCCTCAAAGCAGACGGCTCCGTGGCCATGCCCTGCATCGAATTTGCGGAAAAATCCCAGAAAGGAGACCTCGTTTCGGTTTTTTACGGACCAGAGGCTCAGAAAGTCCGGAAAAGGCAAGGCAGGGAATGGTACTGTAAGGACTGCTCGCTTAGCTGTATGTATTCCTCATCTCGGCTGCTGCGGTTGTCCAGCCTGCCGGAAATGGCCAAACGCTATCTCAGGTCTGTGAGACTCTTATGAAAGCCTCCTTCGTGATGATCAGGGAAGTAGATGTCACCAACACCTATCCACCCTTGGGAATTCTGACCATCGGAACCTACCTTGATTCGGAGGGGCATGAAACCACTGTCCATGATGTACTGGCCGGTGAAGAGGATTTCATTGAAGAAATTGCCCGTTTCCAGCCGGACATGATCGGCTTTTCCATGCAGACGCCCCAATATGCCATCACAGAGGAATACTTCCTGAAAATGAAGCAGGGTACCCGCTTCAAGGATACGCTTTTCTGCGTTGGCGGCATCCACGGCACCGCCATGCCAGAAGAAACGCTGCGCAACTTCGGAAACGGAAAACTCGATTTCGTAGTTTGCGGAGAAGGGGAGATCACCATTCTTGAAATTGCTAATCAAAACGGCGAGTTTCGAAACGTCGAGGGTGTCGCTTACCTCAACGAACTGGATATGTTCGTGTTCAATCCGCGAAAAAAATTTGTTGAAGACCTTTCTTCCCTGCCCATCCCTAATAGGGAAAAAATAGACTTCCAAAGCTACCTTCTCCCACCGGGCATGATTCGTGGTAAAATCCTTCAGCGTGTCACCCCGGTCATGACCAGCCGGGGATGTCCTTGGAATTGCACTTTCTGCTGCGGTAGCCTGATGTTTTCCCGCAAGGTGAGGCGGCGAAGTGTGGCCCACTGCATTGAGGAGCTGAACGAATTGATCGCTAAGTGGGACATTGACGGCGTCATGTTCATGGATGACATTTTTACGCTTAACAAAAGCTGGCTCAAAAAATTTCTCGCTGAGTTCGTCCGCCTTCCCAAAAAGCTCGAATGGGGATGCGCCTCCCGGGTCGATACCTTGGACGACGAAACCCTTGGGCTGCTGAAAAAATACAACTGCTCGCAGGTTGAATTTGGCGTAGAAAGCGGCTCAAACCGCATATTGAAGCTCATCAACAAGAAGATTACACAGAATCAGATTTTTGAAATCTTCGACAAAACCCATGCGGTCGGTATCCGCACAGGAGCCTCCTTTCAGGTTGGACACCCCTACGAGACCATTGATGACGTCAAGGAAACATACAAGGTGGTCCAACGCATCAAGTCGGACTACACCGTGGTCTTTTTCTCCACGCCTTTCCCCGGCAGCAAGTTCTACGACCTGTCCGTCGAAAACGACTGGTTTGTCGAAAACGATTCATTTGACAACAAGTGGACAATCCGCCAATCCGAATATCCTATCGTGGAAGCCGGTCTGACGCTGGAGGAAGCCAAATATTGGCGAAACAAAATTCAGAACTCGGTTTGGCAACGCAACTACATCAACTGGGCCAACCTTCGTTTCGCTGCCACTATCGGACTGTTTTACATGCTGAACCCCAAGCGGCTGTTCTTCGCCATCGGGCGGACATTTAAAAACAAACGACTCGACGAACTTGTCGAGGTCGGACTGAATCTCTATCTGGAACAAACCGCGAAGAGACAACCCAAACAGCGCTGACATCGAACGCTCACGGTAATTATCCCCCTATCCCAAGTTTAATCCGGTGCAGAAATCCTGACCCTCGGTGCCAGGTCAGAATACAGAGGCCTTGCCGATTGTACGACTCAATGCTGCTCAATGATCGAATTATTCCCACAACTGAAGATAAAGGAGTAACAAATGAGCCAATTTCAAAAGCTATCACATAGTTTATGGCATTCCCACTGTGAACTGGTCGATTGTCTGGAAATAGCTTTCGGAATAAGCGTACCGATGGCCTGGGGTAAGCATCCATACGTAAACCGCCCAATAATGCGTCCATGGGCTGGCCCGATCCTGCCCAACTGGCATACGGAAAATCATCTGTCAGAAGGTCTGTCACAAATCCTCGCCTCTTCACTTATGGAGCCTCCTCATGGACGTCGATAATAAGATTCTGCAACTCGATCTCCTGGCCCAAAGGATTGCGCAGCACCGGAAGCAAGGACAGACCGTGGTTTTGTGCCACGGCTGCTTCGATCTCCTGCACATCGGACACATCCGCCATTTCAGACAAGCCCGGGAGTTGGGCGACATTCTGGTGGTAACGGTCTCTCCTGATGAGTTTGTAGACAAACGGCCAGGCGGGCCGGCCTTTGACCAGTCCCTGCGTACCGAGGCCCTGGCCTCCCTGGGCTATGTGGACTATGTTGCCGTGAACAAGTGGCCCACTGCCGTGGAACTGCTCAGAACCCTCAGGCCGAATTTTTATGTCAAGGGATCGGAATTCAAGGAGACCGGCTCCGACTATACCGGCAAGATCGAGGAAGAGCGCCGCGTGGCCGAAGAGATCGGTACCGAGCTGTTCTTCACCGAAGAGATCGTGTTCAGCTCCTCCAACCTCATCAACCGCTTTTTTTCGGACCAGCCCGAGGAGGTGCGCGAATACCTGCAACTTTTCCGCAAGCGGTATACCAAGGATGACATTCTGGGATTGATCGATAGCATGGCAGGCCTGCGGGTAATGGTCATCGGTGACACCATCCTGGACGACTATCACTATGCCGAAGGGCTGGGAAAATCCAACAAGGATCCGGTTCTGGCGCTCAGGCACCAGTCCAATGACCTTTTTGCCGGAGGCGTACTGGCCGTGGCCAACCATGTGGCCGCTTTTGCCGGAGAGGTAACCCTCTTTTCGGTTCTGGGTGACCGTGATCGGTACGAGGCGTTCATCCGCAATGCACTCAATCCCAAGGTAACGGCAAACTTTGTGACCCAGCCGGATAGTCCCACGGTGCTCAAACGGCGATTTATCGACAGCGACAGCCTGAACAAATTGCTCGAAATTTATCATATCGGTGAAACCACCCTGGCGGAAGCGCCCGATAAGCTGCTGCGGGAAATGGTGACGGCGGCCATCGGCGGTCACGACCTGGTCATTTCCGCCGATTTTGGCCATGGTGCTATTTCCGGCGCCATGGTCGAACTTCTATCAGCCAGGGCCCCGTATCTGGCAGTAAACACCCAGGCCAATGCGGGCAACCGGGGATTTCATACCATCAGCCGGTATCCGCGCGCGGATTTTGTCTGCCTGGCCGAACATGAAATTCGGCTTGACCACCGGGACATGACCCGTCCACTCCGGCCCATGATGGAAGATGTGTCCCGACGGCTTGGCGCGGGACTGGTGGTGGTCACCCGGGGCGGCAAGGGCACTCTGGTACACGGCGGAAAAAACAACTTTGTGGCATGCCCCGCATTTGACGTCAAGTCCGTTGACCGGGTGGGAGCTGGAGACGCCCTGTTTTCCATCTCCGCCCTTTCCGCCTGCCAAGGTGCGGACGAAGAGCAAGTCGGTTTCATCGGCAACATCGTCGGTGCCCAGGCCGTGACCATCATCGGCAATCAAAAGTCTGTTGACAGAAAACGTGTGGAAAAAACCATTACAACGTTCATGAAGTAATCCAAACAAGGGTGGAATATATGCAAGCAATCAAGACTATTTACATCACCGGCGGTGGCGGATACGTGGGCAGTGCTCTGGTACCTGCCCTCCTGGACGAAGGATATGAAGTCCGCGTGCTTGATCTCTTTCTTTACGGCGAAGATGTGTTCGATAAAATTGAAGATAAATCCAGCCTGACCATAATCAAGGGAGACCTGAGAGATACCGACCTGCTTAAAAAGACGATTCCCGGCTCGGATGCGCTCATCCACCTGGCCTGTATTTCCAACGATCCCAGCTACGAACTGAATCCGGTCCTGTCCAAATCCATCAACTACGACGCCTTTCTGCCTCTGGTGGATATCGCTAAAGAATCGGGCGTACGCCGCTTCGTCTATGCCTCCTCCTCCAGTGTTTACGGTATCAAAGATGATCCAAAGGTAACCGAGGATCTGCCTTTGGAACCGCTTACCGATTATTCCAAGTACAAGGCCCTGTGTGAGGAATACCTCAATACCCAGGCCGACAGGAACTTCATCGTTACCACCATCCGCCCGTCCACGGTCTGCGGGTTCGCTCCGCGCCTGCGTTTGGATTTGACCGTGAACATCCTAACCAACCACGCCATCAATAACGGCGTGATCACGGTGTTCGGGGGCCAGCAAAAACGGCCCAATCTGCACATAAAGGACATGGTGGAACTCTACTGCTTCATGCTCAGGCAGCACGAGGATAAGATTCAAAAAAAAATCTACAATGTAGGCTACGAGAATTTCAAGGTCATGGAGATCGCAGAAAAAGTAAAGGCCACCCTCGGATCCGACGTGGAGATCAAGGTCACCCCTACGGACGACAACCGCTCCTACCACGTCAATTCCGATAAAATCAAACACGAGCTGGGTTTCATGCCCAGGCATACCATCGAAGAAGCGATTCTGGACCTGAAGGAGGCATTTGAAGCCGGGTTAATACCGGATTCCATGGACAATATCAAGTACTACAACATTAAGCTGATGCAGGCCATTCACATGCGGTAAGGGATTCAATCATGCACTCTTTTACAAAATATATTGTCCAGACAAAAGCCCTGAGCGATGAACGGCTCACCGTCGTAGATGTGGGAGTCAGTGGTGGTCTGGACAGAAAATGGTACGACTTTGGCGGTTACTTGCGAGGCTTCGGATTCGATGTTCTTGAAAACGAAGTGAGAGATTTGAACCGGCGAATTGACTCCCGCCTTGGCGTGACCTTCCATCCCGCCCGGATTGGTACGGGCGAACATGACTCTACGCCGGGTACACCGAGCAATTGGGTGGAGACGGAAAGGTTAGCCGGCAATCCCGACCAGAGCAGGATGTCGAGCAACTTCTCCACCACGGTTCCAAAAATCACCCAGGTACGAACGTCGCTGGACAGCTTTTTTGAAGATGAAGCCGGCAGTCTGGATTTCATCAAAATCGACACGGACGGGGCCGATTTTGACGTATTGCGCAGCGCAAGTTGTATCCTGGATGAAAAACGGGTACTCGGACTGGAAATAGAGTGTCAATTCCACGGCGGATTCGGTCCTAAGGCCGAAGTATTCGCCAATATCGACACCTACCTCCGGGAGCGGGGGTTCTCCCTGTTCGCAATGGACCCGGTGCACACCTCACGCCATGCCTTGCCCGGCAAGGCCAGGGAACACATTATTGCCGACAGCGACCGTGGACAGCTCATCTGGGCCAATGTTCGCTACTTCCGGGACTTGGCCAAGCCCAATTATCAACAATATTGGCCGTTCGCAGTCACGCCTGCCACGCTCATTAAACTGGCCTGTCTGTTTGAATTGCACAAGCTCAACGATTGTGCGGCTGAACTCATCCTGCGTTTCAAGGACAGTCTGGCAAACCTGTTCGACACCCGGCACGCCCTGAACCTCCTGACAAAGGAATACTATGGAGAGTTCGAGACCTATGCCGAACATCTGAATGCCTTTGAAAATAACCGAGGCTATTTTCTACCCGGAATACAAGAGCTGATGAACAACTACGAGATTACCTATGCCGAATTTGTGGAGCTGATGGAAAAGCTCAGGGGCATGAGAGCCCATCTGGACGCTTACGATTTTTCGGGAAAAACCATTGTGTTTTATGGTGCAGGGGGCCGCTTCCGATCTCTGTACCCAGGCCTGAAAGCACAACTGGAAAAGGCTGGAAAGGTTCTGGCCTGCGATTCAAATCCTGCTCTACACGGCACGAAAATTGCGGGAATCAACATCATTTCACCGGATGATCTTCCCCGGATCACCCCTGACCTTATTTTGGTCACTTCGGTCTATTACAAGGATATCGTTCTTGGACTTTGGAAACTGGCAAAAGAACACGGCATACGATTTGAAATCACCCTGCTTGACTGACAACACGGAAACACAATATGAAAGAGAAGCCTAAACTATGGCATGACGCGGCACTTGCCGCTTCCCTGGATGAACGCTCCCTGGCACTCAGACATTGTATGGTAGACGTCCTCGCGGCTGCCAGCCGGGGCCATCTCGGTGCTTCCGCCAGTCTGATGGAAATCATGCGCGTTCTCTACGACAACATTCTCTCCTTTGATCCCGCTCACCCTGACAGTCCTTCACGCGACCGCTGCATCCTGTCCAAGGGGCACGGCTGCATCACCCAATACGTCATGCTGGCGGACAAAGGTTTTTTCCCCAAGGAAAAACTTTCGGAATTTTGCCACTACAACGGGCTACTGGGCGGCCATCCCTGCGCCTCTAAAGTGCCGGGCATGGAGGCCTCCACGGGTGCTTTGGGGCACGGGCTTCCCATTGGCGTAGGTATGGCCCTGGCCTTGAGAACGGACAAAAATCCGGCCCGCGTCTTCGTGGTCATGGGCGACGGCGAATGTAACGAGGGATCGGTATGGGAAGCGGCCATGAGCGCAGCCAAGCATGGCCTGGACAACCTGGTGGTCCTGGTGGACTATAACAAATTTCAATCATACGGTGAAACCGCCGAAGTCGTGGAGCTTGAACCCTTTGCCGCCAAGTGGCGAAGCTTTGGGTTTGCGGTGCAGGAGGTCAACGGTCATGACGTCAACGACCTGCGGGAGGTTTTGAATAAAGTTCCCATTAAGCCGGGCATGCCCTCAGCCATCATCTGCCACACGATCAAGGGCAAGGGCTTTTCGTTCGCGGAAGACAATCTGGAATGGCACCACAAAAGCAACCTGACGGAGGAATCCTTGAGCGGCATGTATGGCACATTGAAAGCCCTTTCCTTAGACAATAAAGGGAGTTCCTCATGATAGCGTCCTCTTTCGAGGCCTTCCGATACGGAAAAAGTGTCCTGATTTTCGATCATATTCCCAAATGCGCGGGAACCACCATGCTCGAATGCCTGCGCAAGGCATTTCCAGCCTTCCTCCCCCTTTACAGCGCATACGACTGGTTTAAGGTCCGCAAGCACCTGCCAGCCATGCTGAATGAGCATGGCGTGGCAGCCCTGGCAGGTCATTTCAGTTGGGGCATTCATCGCGTGATTTCAAAGGAAGTCAAATGTCATTATTTTACTCTATTGCGGGAACCGGTATCGCTGGTCCAGTCCCAGTTGGGCTACCAACAAATCATGGGAAGTCATGCCTGCCGGGGGGAAGCCATAGACCGATGGATGCTGGAGCACAACTTTGCCAGCATGACCAGTCATATTTCAGGGGGACCGCTGCCCCCTGCGCGAGCTAAAATAGATTCCACGTATGCCTTTGTGGGTTTCACACACCAGTTTGACGACGCGCTCGATACCTTGACAAAGGCGACAGGGATACCCTTGAAGCAACCAGTCCGCAGGAACGTCTCGACCCGTCAGTTACGTGCCCGCTCCAATGTCGTTGATTTCGTAAAAAAACGCGGAGGATTTGACTTCACTCTTTATGAACATGCACTGAAACGCTGGGGAAAGAAAGGCAATCTAAAAACGCCAATCCTTGATAAAACGCATTCAAAGGAAAATAGTACAGAATCGAGACTTATTGACCAGATCACCAACAATGCTCCACAACAAATTCAAACAATATTCGGGGCAGCCGGGGTAGAGCCAATTGAATTGAAGGTGCTCCACAACAATTTTTCCGTATCGGTTGACGATGCCGTACTGCTTGATACCATTGCGCGACACAAGGATTTGGTCATAGACACATTGAATCCGGCCCTGATTTCTTCCCCCGAAGTCATTTGCAGCTTAGAAAAATTGGCAGGGGAACTCTCCAATCTTGCCAGCCCGGGCCAATATGACGGGCTTAATCGAAAATTGGCGGATCTCTACCTGCTTCTAGCGAATATTGCCGCCAAGGACAACAAGGACAAAAGTGAGCAATTATTTTTACGCGCCATCGGCCTTTGCTGCGACCGACACCGTTGCAAGCACACTTATATGACCTGGCTGAGGCAACAAGGGCGCATCCGGGAATCGCTTGCCATCCTTGACGATCTCGCAGACGGCGGTCTGGATCAGCATCTCCTGCGTGAAAGCATTGTCACCCTCGGCATGGTTGATGGCGGCAAGGATGTTCCGGCATTCCTCAAACAGCATGCCACGGAGATCCGCACAGCTTTCCCGCCAGATATTCTGCAAGAAACAATTCCATACCCTATCCGGCGCATACGCCATCTCCGGGGAAAAAAAGTGCTCCTCATTCGCTCCGGGCCTGAGATACTCTGCCGGGATCTTTTGAACCAACTGACTGATGCCGTGACGGAATTGGACATCATCCTGCAAAAAAGCAGCCCATTGGCCGAGGCATATGATTTCAACAGGGAATTTAGGGTACCGGACGGCAAACTGGATCCAATCGCATTATTGGAACGAAAGGGTGTAACCTTGAAAGCCGCAGGGTATGACTTCATCCTGATCGTAGTCTCAACAGTGGAGACCTTAATCTGCGCAAAAAATATTCTCTATCTCGCCAAAGAAATCCATGCGGCCACAACCTGTGGCTACCATTTTGAAAATATTTTTTATGACGCCGGGGATAAGTATGTCTTTGACGTGAACATGGAACTTTAAACGGCTCTCTTCAAGGAATATGACATGGGTACTTCCTGCATTGTCTGCCAAAAAGCGGAACTTGAATTCCCCGGGGTATATGGTTCCCTCCCTCGCGTGGGATCCGATTCACGTCCTTTGCCGCCCGGCGGTGGTATTTTGGGCCAGTGCATGACTTGCGGCACGGTGCAAAAAGTCATAAACGACGCCTACCGGGCCGAATGCAAAGCCATTTATGCATCCTATGTCATGTACGGCCAGTCGGCTGAAAGCGCAGAGCCCAAGGTGTTTGACGGCAGACCAAATCTACGCTCAGTCAAACTTGTGTGCGCCATAACCCGTTCTATGGCTCTGCCTGTGGCAGGCTCACTCCTGGACGTAGGCTGCGGTAACGGCAACTTGCTGCGCAGCTTTAAATCGGCCCATCCCGGATGGAAACTTACCGGCCTGGAACTGGACGGCCGCCACCGTGAGGCGGTGGCGGCCATATGCGGAGGCAGTTCCCTCCGGACCGGCCAACTGGCGGATGTGACCGGAAGGTTTGACCTGATAACGGCGATGCACGTCCTGGAACATATGGTGGATCCGGTGGAATTTCTCTGCCAGATTAGGGAACGTTTAACACCGGATGGGGCCGCCATCGTCCAACTTCCCCTCTGGCAGAAAAATCCATTTGACTTGGTGGTGGCGGATCATGCTGTGCATTACAATGCCGATGCCCTGTGCCGCGTCCTGAACCGTGCCGGTTTCAGGCCCGTCTTTCTGTCCGACGGGATCATACCACGAGAATTGACGGTTATCGCGCGTCCCGGCAAAGGTTCCTTGGATACAAAAAAAACCGACGGTCCAAGTCTTGATGCGGCCCTCGGCTGGCTCTCCAGAGTCAGTGCCTTGGCTGCCCAAGCCATGAATGGTGCAGGAAAAAAATATTTCGGCATTTTCGGCACCGGCAATGCTGCCATGTGGACAACCAAGGCTTTGGCCGGCGTGAATTTTTACGTGGACGAAGACCCCACCCGGCAGGGTATCAACCTGCTAACCGGCAAGCAGGTCTATGCCCCGGAAAAGGTTCCTGAAGGCAGTACAGTGTTCATCAGCCTGCCCCCTGACTTATCCGAGAGCATTAAAACTCGGCTGCGCCATCTGCCGATAAACTGGCTGACTACGCCGCCTTTGGAGAATTAGCATGTCGCACGAACTCTGGATGGAAGTGATGGACGGACTGGCCAACAAATGTCTGGAGTTATCCAAATATTTCACGCACCAGATCCTGTGCAATCCCCGCCACCTGCTCTTTACCCTCTCCCGGTACAAAGCCGCGGCTAGGTTGCTGCCCCGCTACCGGGAGTGTGCTGTGCTGGAGCTGGGCTGCAACGAAGGAATTGGCTCCCTGATTCTGGCCGAAAACGCCACAGCGTTCACCGGCGTGGACTTTGATGCGGACGGCATTGCCTGGGCACGGGAGAATCTGGCAAACGACAAGCTCTCCTTTATTGCCGATGATTTCCTGGGCAAGAGCTACGGAACTTTCGACGCAGTGGTCAGCTTGGACGTTATTGAGCACATCGCTCAACAGGAAGAAAGCCGGTTCTTTGACACCATCCTGGCCAACCTGACCAGGGACGGCATCTGTGTCATGGGTACACCCAATGACACGGCATCCCGATATGCGTCGGAGGAAAGCAAGAAGGGACACATCAACATGTACACTTCAGAACGTCTTTACAAGGCGAGTGCAGAACGGTTCAAAAATGTCTTTTTCTTTGGTATGAATGACGAAGTACTACATACCGGGTTCGATCACATGTGCCATTATTTGATGGTACTGGCCTGCAACCCGCGCTAACGAATTGGAGATACAATGAGAAAAAAATGCCTCGACATGGTCCACGAGCTTGCCCGGCGGGATGAGCGCGTCTTTTTTGTGGGCTCGGACCTTGGCTTCGGCACTCTCAGGGAAATGCAAGAAGAGTTCCCGGACCGGTTCATCATGGAGGGCATCTGTGAACAGCACACGGTGGGACTGGCCGCAGGGCTGGCCCTGGAGGGAAAAATTCCGTTCGTGAACACCATCGCCACTTTTATAGTACGCCGCGCCCTGGAACAGGTGGCCATGGACGCCTGCCTGCACGACCTGCCTGTACGCTTCATCGGCAACGGCGGCGGCCTGGTCTACGCCCCTCTGGGCTCCACCCACCTGGCCGTGGAGGATATCGCCCTCATGCGGGCCCTGCCGAACATGGCCATCGTCTGTCCGGCGGATGCAGAAGAGATGGAGCGGTTCATGGAAACCACACTGGACTGGCCCCATCCCATCTACATTCGGCTGGCCAAAGGCTATGACCCCGTGGTCACGAACCCGGATCATGAGTTTGCCATCGGCAAATCCTACCGCTATGGTGAAAAGAAAGATGCCTTGCTGGTCACAACCGGCGTGGGGCTACGCGTCTGCAAAGACGCAGTTGATTTGCTGGAAAAGAATGGCATCGGCGCGTCCATCCTCTATATGCCAACGGTCAAACCTTTGGACGCGGAAGGCCTTTGCGATGCTGTGGCAGGAAGAAAAGCGGTGGTCACCGTGGAAGAGCACACGATCCTCGGCGGTTTGGGCTCTGCTGTGGCCGAAACGCTCATGGAGGCGGGTCTGGGTGGGGTACCGTTCAAGCGCATCGGACTGCCGGACGTATTCCCGGATCACTACGGCACCCAACACCAGATCATGGCGCGTTATGGCATTTGGCCGGATGGCATCGTCTCGACAGTGAAGACGCTTCTGGAAAGGGACGCATGACATGGGCCTGCTCTATACCAAAATGAAAATCTTTCACTACAGAGACAAGCTTAATTCACTGCCGCAAGCCCAAGAGATCCTGCCTCCCCTGCACATCCGTATCAAGCCCACCAACCGGTGCAACCATAACTGCGGTTACTGTGCCTACCGGACGGACAATCTCCAGCTTGGCCAGGACATGAACAAAACCGACACCATTCCGCGGGAAAAAATGAGAGAGATCGTTGAGGATCTCATCGACATGGGCGTGGGAGCGGTAACCTTTTCCGGCGGCGGCGAACCCTTTATTTATCCCCATTTGGTAGAGACGGTCAGGGCCCTCACGGCAGGTGGTATTAAAGTGGCATCTCTGACCAACGGCTCTCGACTCGAAGGGGAGCCGGCCGAATTATTCGCCCACGAGGGCACCTGGCTGCGTGTCTCTCTGGACGGCTATGACGACCAAAGTTATGCCCGTTATAGAGGGGTGAAGGAAGGCGCGTTCACTCGGCTCTTGAACAATATGACCACCTTCAAGCGCCTGGGTGGTCCTTGTTATCTTGGTGTATCCCTCATTGTGGACAGGGAAAATCAGGCCCATGTTCGTGATCTGCTCTTTCGGCTCAGGGATACCGGCGTGGACTCGGTCAAAGTCTCACCCTGCATTGTGGCCAACGACGGTGTCCGCAACAACACGTATCACCGCCCATTTTATGAGGCTGTATCCAGGCAGGTGGCAGAGGCCAAGGCAGAGCTCGATTCAAACGATTTTTTCATCTACGACGCCTATCATGAACTGGACGAGAAGTTTGACAAACCCTACGGATTCTGCCCCTATTGCCAAATTCTACCGGTCATCGGAGCGGATCAAAATCTCTATCCTTGCCAGGACAAAGCGTACAATCTGAAAGAAGGACTGCTGGGCAGTTTGAAAAACAAACGGTTCAAGGATCTATGGTTCTCAAGCAAGAACCGTTTCTTCAGAATTGACCCGTCACGTCACTGCAATCACCACTGCGTGGCCAATTCCAAAAATCTGCTCATCCACGAATACCTGAACGTGGATTCTAATCATATTGAATTCGTATAGGAGGCGTTATGGTCGATATCCGGCAGACAGGTATCGCGGACAATGTCATGTTCGGAAATAACATCTCGGTCATGGTTCCGGCCAATCTCTATGGCTGCACCATTGGAGACGATACGTTCATCGGTCCCTTTGTGGAAATCCAGTCCGATGCAATTATTGGCAAACGATGCCGCATTCAGTCCCACGCTTTCATCTGTTCCCTGGTTACCATCGGCAACGACTGTGTGATCTCCCACGGAGCCAAATTCGTTAACGACCCGTTTATAAATGACGGCCCGGCCAGGGGTGACCGGACTTTGTGGCGGTCAACAGTACTCGGCAACAATGTATCTGTGGGGACCAACGCCACCCTCATGCCAATCACGGTTTGTGACAACGTAGTCATCGGAGCAGGCAGTGTGGTGACCAAAGACATCACCGAACCGGGCTACTACTGCGGCAACCCGGCCCGGTTCCTCAGGCCCCTCACCAAGGGATAGCCATGCAAACCCAAATCCCAAAAACCCTTGTTATCGGAGCGGCCGGTTACATCGGCCGGGCCATGCACCTGGTGGCGAAACAGTCCTTCCCGGATGCTGTGGGATTAATGCGGAATCATGTGCCCTTGGAACGGCCCGATCTCTCCAACTTGGACGTGGATCAAAGAGAATACGAGTGGGGGATCATCGCTGCGGCCATACCCGGCCTGGCGTATTGTGAGGCCAACCCGGAGGAAACCTGGCAATGCAACGTGGAGGGCACCCTCTCCCTGGCCCGGCAACTGGCCGAAATAGGCATCCGCCCCTTATGGTTCTCCTCTGACCAGGTTTTCGACGGCACGGCTTCACCCTATACGGACAGTGCTCCCCCTTCTCCAGTCAACGAATATGGACGACAAAAGGCAGAGGTGGAAGCAAATTTTTCGGACGCAAGCCGGGGAACCGGCCTGGTTGTCCGACTCTCCAAAATCTACGACACAACGCCCGGTTCCGGAACCCTGCTCGACAGAATGTTGACCAACCTGCGAAAGGGCTGTACGGAGCGGGCCGCCGAAGATCTGATATTCTGCCCCACTCACCTAAACGATGTGGTGAATTGTGCGTTCCTGCTCATGACCCGAAACGCGTCCGGCATCGCCAATGTAGCCGCCGGGCCGATTTCCCGGCTTGACTTGGCACACATGGCTGCCGACGCCGCAGGGGTCGACCATAGCCGGGTGAAACCCATGCGTCTGGCCAGTCTGAAAGAACCGTTTTTCCGGCCTGGCCCACTGGAGCTCATTCCTTCTCCAAAGTTGTCAGGGTATGCTTTTCGAGATGTAGCTGAATCGTTTCATGAACTGGACGGGTCAGGCTATTGATAACAAAGATGCCCCCTCACATTGGGGGGGGCAGGCAGCCTTTATATTAAAAATTGATTTTTTGTATTTGTCATCTTTAAACAGATAGAAAAACATAAGAATTTCCTTATTGAAAAAATAGGAGAGCGATGGTCATGAAACGGATTTGCATCGAACGTATCCCCCAAAATTCACGTGTAGCAATATATGGAGCAGGTGAATCTGGTAGAAAGATTAAGATAATCATTGAATATCTGCGCCCAGATATAAAAATCCTTTTTTTTATTGATTCCTTCAAATCATTCATATTTGAAGGATTTCAATGTCTCAAACTCTCAGAGGCAATTTCACAACTTCATGAAGTCGAATTGATTCTTATTGCTTCAGCTTTCTATAGAGATATCTCTAACATACTGGATATTTTTGAAATTCATAATTATTACATCATTGATAGATGCTATTACCGATTGAATTTTACTCAATCAGAAGAGCTTAAAACCATGGAAAGACAGCTTGAACAATGTAAAAAAAGAAGTCTTATCCCGAGAATGAATTTTCAGGATTCATATATTCGATCTATAGAAAACGACTTGAATGAACTGAAAAATATGCAGGACGCTGGTTTTTGGCCACTCAGCATTATGGTTCAGATTTCCAAAAAATGTAACCTGCGATGTCTTTTTTGTGGACATGAAGGATGGAAAGAAAATACTGGTTTTATGGAGTTCAATCTATTTAAAAGAATAATCCGCGAAATTGAGGAATATGGAGCCCCAATTACCCTTGTCGGTCCACAAGGGGAGCCCTCGCTTCATCCAAAATTTTCAGAATTCATGACATACGTCGGTATGCATGCTGTAGATACCCTTTTATGCACAAATGGAACGGCATTGACTCAGACTAAGATTGAATCTATTGTAAACAGCGGTATAAAAGAAGTACAGATTTCTTTTGCCGGATACGATAAAAAATCTTATGAATCTATCTATGTAGGAGCAAAATTTGAGTCTGTAGTTCGCAATATAAAAATGCTGTCTGATGAAATACGTCGGTCAAAAGCGGATATCAAATTGGTAATTAAAGGAATTTTTCCAGAATATGCCAGAACAAATGAGACATTTGAAAATTTCAAATCCAAGTGCCTTTCCTTTTACGATTCACTTAACCTGGTGGGCGTTCAGTCAGTGTCAAACAAACCGCACAACTTTGCAGGTACGATTCATTTAGGTAAATATTTCAAAGAAATTGGAGTTCACAGCGTAAAAAACATTTCAAACATACACCCCAAGTTGTGCCCCCAGCTTTTCAATCCATGCATTCATTACGACGGAAAAGTGAGCACGTGCGGATGCCACGACTACAACTGCACGATGCAGATCGGTGATCTTGCTCAAGAATCTTTGCTGGAAATTATGCAAGGGAATACACTCCAAAAAATGATAGTGAATTATATGGAAAGACGATATGAATCCCTTCCTCTTTGTAAAAAATGTGATTTTCCATATATTGATGGATAGGAATGTGATCCTGCAATAAAACAGTGAAAAGCCCGGAGAGAGATATGAGTTGGAACGATACTGTCAAGGAGCTGACCTGTTGCCTTTCCAAGCTGAGAGTTACCAGCGGAAACACCCCCATTGACGTGGAGGCAGGATTCAAGAGCCTCTGCTGCACTTCCAGAGACTTGAAACTACGGGGTGGCACCGTCTTTCTGGTGGGCAACGGGGCCAGTGCCTCCATGGCCAGCCACGTAGCCGCTGACTTAGCCAAGAATGCCCATATCCGCACGGAGGTATTCTCGGACTTAGCCCTGATCACCGCCGTGGCTAATGACATCAGCTATGACCAGGTCTTTGCCGAGCCGCTCCAGCGGCGCATGCACCCCGGCGACATGCTGGTCGGCATCTCCAGCTCCGGCAACTCGCCCAACGTGATCAACGCGGCAACCAAGGCCCGGGAGCTGGGTGGAGAAGTAATTACCCTTACCGCCATGGCACCGGACAATCGACTCCGTAAGTTGGGAAGCCTCAATTTCTACCTGCCTGGAAAGACTTATGGCCTGGCCGAATCCGGACACGCTGCCGTGCTTCACCACTGGATTGACATGATGGTCGCGGACTACATGGGGTGATCAGATGCGAATCGGCCTGGATTTCGACAACACCCTGGTTGCTTACGGCCATGCCTTCCGTGACTTGGCCGTGGCACTTGAACTGGCGCCCAAATCCATCCCGCCGGACAAATCAACAGTGCGCGCCTGGATCTGGGAACATCACAGCGACGAGGCATGGCAGCGCCTCCAGGCAAAAGTCTACGGACCTCATATCAACCGGGGACGGCTGACGGACGGCGCTGAAGATTTTTTGCTGATGTGCCGAGACCGGGGGGCTGAACTGTGTATTATCAGTCACAAAACCGAATTCGCGGCCATTGCCCCAGACGGCGTCAACCTGCACCAGGCTGCCCTGGGCTGGATGGAAGCCAAGGGTTTTTTTTTGCCGGTCTGCGCCGGAGGCTTTGGCTTCTCGCCCGGCGAAATCTTTTTTGAAAAGACCCGTGCGGCTAAAATTGCACGCATCAACCGGTTAGGCTGCAATGTGTTTGTGGATGACCTGCCCGAGGTACTTACCCACCCGGATCTTTCCCCCTATGTGGAACGTATCCTGTACCGGGACAGCCCGGATCAGGTAGAGGGTTGTATTTTAGCCGCTCCGTGGCCAGGCATCGCCAATCACCTTTTTCCCGCCCATTGTACGACAATCGTACATGGCCGCAGAAATACTTGTGTAAAAAACTAAGGAACCTGCCAATGCCTCTGACAGCAATCCTCTGCTGCTACCCCCGTGAAACCACTGATATCATTTTTTCCGGGCGTGAGAAGCCGCTCATCACAGCTGCTCTCAAGGGCCTCATGGCACATGGGAGCATTGGCAGAATTGTGGTCTCATCAAGCGAGGCTTTGCCGGGCAATTGCAAGCAAGCCCTTGAAGGCCTGGGGCTGGAGGTACACTACTCCAGGCATATTGCGCCCCAAAAACGTCTGCTTGAGGTCATGAATGACCTCAACCTGAATCAAGCCTGCATACTCAATGGCTACTCCTTTCTCATAGATGCGGAACAAACGTCTCAACTGGAGCGACTAGTCCATTCCGGAAAAAGGCATGCAGCCTGCGTCAACACGCGAAGTCCGTTCCGGTACCAGGCGGTCATCACCCTCGACATGGTCCGCCGGCTGGCCGAAAAATACGAAAGCAACGTCAATCCCCTGAAGCTTCATACCGCCCTGCCCGCGTCCGAGATCGGCCTCTTAGACGATCCTGGCAAGGAATTTATAGGCTTGGACGGTCTACTGTGGCTCATACTGGTCTACGCCATGCAATCAAACGACCAAACCCTTGTCCGGGAAATCCAGTCCAAAATGCGGCGGGATCTCTCCATGCCAAAGGCAGTGCAACGCGTCTTTCGGGAAAAGGGAATTGAACTGGCTGGCCAGGAAAATGGCTGGAACCATGCGGAACTTTTCAAGGCCTGCTCTCTTGTTCAGGAATACTTCACTGATAGACAAAAAAGGCTGGAATCCGTGCATAAGGGGCGTTTTCTGGAAATCGGATATGGCGATGCACCATATTCGGCAATGCTGCATTCCCTTAATTTCGCAAAAGGGGTAGCCATTGAGCCCTTCTCTCTTCCAGGGAATCCGAACTTTAAAGCCAATAAAGCTCAGTTCGCCCGGCTTCTGCCTACGCTATCTGCCCTACTGCCGGAATTCAATCTTCCCCGGGACATCCCTTGCACGGTTACCTTTGAGACCGGGTTCCTCGATACATGCGCCTTTCCCCGGGAATTCTTCGACTACTGCTTCTCTGTAACCGTGCTTGAACATGTACAGAACGTGGCTGCCCTGATGCGTGAACTGCAGCGCATCATGCGGCCCGGGGCGGCCATGCACCATGTGGTGGATTACAGTGGACATATTTTCTGCAAAGACAACCGTTTTCCTTTTTATTCATTCACCAAGGCCCAATGGCTGGCCAAAACCAGCACTCTCAACCTGCTGCGGCGCAGCGAAATCATCACGGACATCCAAAATGCCGGGTTCGAGGTCACAGTGCTGAACGAAGAACGATCCATGGTGCTCCCCGATGATATTGCCCCGGATTGGAGGGAATACTGCACCCAGGACCTGACTACGGTGTCAGGCTCTTATTGGTGCGTCAAAACTTAAAAACTTGATGAGTATTACAAAGAAACAAAACATAGATGAACACCACATTTTCCGGCTTGCCGCCCGGTACCAGAATGACCTCCCTTAGCGGCGGGCGTAACAGTAAGGTCTTTCTGGTTCAACCTCCGGGCAGTGAGCCGTTTATCCTCAAACGCTATTTCAGAAATCCGGCTGACGGTCGAGACCGCCAGGGAAACGAGGCCATGGCGCTTCGTTTCTTTGAGAAGGCCGGAATTGAATCTGTGCCGCGTCTGCTGAGGCTGGATAAGGATCGTCAGGTCTCTATACTCTCATATATAGAAGGGACAAAGGTAACCGACCCCACAACCCGAGACATAAATCTGGCCGTTGAATTTCTAACTGACCTCATCCGCCTCTCCACCACAGAAGAAGCGTTGAAAGAGGAGTTTTCCCCGGCGTCCGAAGCGTTTTTCTCGGTCATGGACATATTGAAAAACATCGAAATGCGCCTTGCCCGGCTGGAACAGGTGACCGAGGAATGCCCGCTCTACCGGGAATTAATTGATTTCCTGTGTCATCAACTCCGTCCGGCCCAAGCCAAATTTGCGGATCATTGCCGCGAATCACTTCAAAGTCAGGGTATAGGTCTGGAAGAATATATTCCCAATGCATGGCGTATCCTCAGCCCATCGGATTTCGGCATGCACAATACCCTAAAACGTCAAGACGGCCGCCTATCCTTTTTAGACTTTGAATATTTTGGCTGGGATGATCCGGCAAAAATCCTGGCGGATTTCTGCCTTCACCCTGCTATGAATTTAAATGAAACCCTCAGGCAACGGTTCCTGTCCGGTATGCTGCCGTCACTCACAACCAAGGGATATGACAGCCAACGGGCTATCGCCCTGTTCCCGCTCTTCGGCATTAAATGGTGCTGTATTCTCCTGAACGAGTTCATGCCTTATGATTTGGCCCGCCGCGGCTTTGCCGGAAACGGCGTCCATGAAGCGTACGAGCAGATACTTACCAGACAACTGGACAAAGCCCGTATCATTCTCAGCACCCTGGACTCACGGGCTGATATCTTTTCCCGCCAACTGGCGGCCAACCGATAAGAGACCCTTCATGCAAAAAATACACATCATCACACCGCTTCATACAGCCACCAAACGCGAATACTTACCGCGCATGATAGAGGATAAAGTGGCCTGCATGCGCAAGGCTAAGGAATACGAATTCGATTACTGGGATGGAGACCGGCGGTACGGCTATGGCGGGTACCGCTATGACGGACGATGGAAACCCGTGGCCCAGTCCCTGATTGACGTTTATTCCCTTAAAAATGACGCCTGTATCCTGGATGTAGGCTGTGGCAAAGCCCATTTGCTTTTCGAACTGGGACAGCTCCTGCCGAATGCAAATCTCATTGGGTTTGATATTTCCCAACATGGGCTGGCAAATGCCCCGGAAATGATCCGGGACCGGCTGTTCAGGCAAAAGGCCCAGGAACCATATCCACATGCCGATGATCATTTTGATCTGGTCATATCCCTCAACGCATTGCACAATCTGGAACTACCGGAATTCAAGGCTGCCATTACCGAGATTGAACGTGTGGGCAAACAAAAATACGTCTGCGTGGAAAGTTACCGTAACGAGCAGGAGCTATTCAATCTCCAGTGCTGGGCGCTGACCTGTGAGTCTTTCTTTTCAGAGCGGGAATGGGTGTGGTTGTACCAGCAATTTGGATACACAGGCGATTATGAATTTATCTTTTTTGAGTAAGACGCATTTTGACTAGCATTCTCGTCACCGGGGGAGCAGGATATATTGGTTCACACACATGCAAGATTTTGGCGTTGCATGGCTATACACCTGTGGTACTCGACAACCTGGTCCATGGTCATGAATGGGCGGTAAACTGGGGTCCCCTCGTGGTCGGAGACCTGTCCAGCCGGGAAGTCCTGGACCGTGTGTTTAAGGTTCATAATCCCAGTGCCGTTATACACCTTGCGGCCTTTGCTTATGTCGGTGAGTCGGTAATTGATCCGTCAAAATATTATACAAATAATGTGATCTGCGCTCTGAATCTTTTAGATGCAATGCGAAGACACGCATGTGAAAAAATTGTATTTTCAAGCACCTGTGCGGTGTACGGCACGCCGGAGTGCTTGCCCCTGTCCGAATCCCATCCCTGCGGCCCCATCAACCCATACGGACGCAGCAAGCGGTTCATTGAACAAATTATGGCTGATTACGGCAAGGCATATGGTTTGCGCCATGCCTCGCTCCGGTACTTTAATGCAGCAGGCGCAGACCCGGAGGGCCAGTTGGGAGAGGACCACGATCCGGAAACCCACCTGATTCCTCTGGCTCTGAAAGCAAGCCTGCCCGGGGCAATGCCGCTCACCGTATTTGGAACGGACTGGGATACCCCTGACGGCACCTGCATTCGAGACTACATTCATGTGGTTGACCTGGCCGAGGCCCATCTGGCGGCCCTTCACTATTTGGATACCCATCCATGCTGTACGTTCAATTTGGGAAACGGTAATGGCCATTCCGTGAAAAAAATCATTGACACTGTTGAAAAAGTAACCGGCAGACCAGTCAACTGGGAAACCGGACCCCGCCGGGCAGGAGACCCTTCCAGGCTGGTGGCAGATGCTTTTCTTGCCAAACAAAAATTGGGTTGGACTCCCTGTTACCAGGACATAACCGATATCATTGGCCATGCCTGGCAGTGGATGGCAAAGCACAAAAGGACAGCCACATGAACAGTCTGCTGACACCTGAACATTTTCACATCATCATTCCGTGTTACAATTGTGAAAAATACATTGACGAATGTCTCAAGTCACTTCAGCGGCAGACCTTCCAAGGCTGGACCGCTCTGGTTGCAGACGACTGTTCTGAGGATAAGACTGCCGAATTGGTCCGCGCTTTCATGGCAAAAGACGAACGCATCAAGCTGCGCCTAGGGGAAAAACGAGCCTGGCTCATGGGCAATACTTTGGCCGGGTTGCGTTCTCTTAACTTAAAGCCTTCGGATGTTATCGCCATTCTGGATGGAGATGACATGCTTATGGACGGGGCCCTGGAATCTCTGTGGGAACATCATGTGGCCGGATATGACTTGGTGTACACAGATGAAGTGATGGAGGGACTTTCTTATTCCATTGGCCGTGCGCCCATTCGATCTGTGGGGATACGGGATCAGCTATGGTGCTTTTCCCACATTCGTTCTTTCAAGGCTTACCTGTTCCATCTCATGGGAGATGAAGATTTCCGTGATCCTGCTGGTGGCTACTTCCGTGCTGCCGGCGATCTTTCCCTTTACCTGCCCATGGCTGAACTGGCAGGGGCGGAAAAAATTTGTTTTGTCCCGAAAAAGCTCTACTATTACCGTATACACGACCAATGCAACTTTAAGGTGATGCGAACAGAACAACTGAACAACAACCGTTTTATCCGCTCCCACCCCTGTCTGCCCCGGCAGACTGTACACTTTGATTTTACGCTTGATATAAGTTATGTGGATAAGGCCGGACTGCACGAACTTGCCCGGGAAACCCGCGGCCGATTTCCAAAACCGTTCAGTGTGTGTCTTCGCCACCACATTAGTGCCGATGAAGAGGATTCCTGGCGTGCCTACCACGAGTTGTGGATTGGGGAAGGCATATTTTTAACCGGTATTATAAAGACTGAACACTAACGTCCAAACAAGGTACTTATACTGGGAATTATATCAAGGTATATAAGCCGGTTTTCAGTCTCATTGTGAATTTGAAATATATGATTTGGCTCAATATGTATTGTGTCTCCAGGTGAAAGCGTTGTTGTTCTGCCTGGTTCAACTAATAATGCCTGACCGGTTAAAATATGCAACTGATGCTCCCATGGTGTGGCTCGCTCTGGTGTGTGGCCTTGGGGTTCGATTGTGACACGGCGGGTACAGAACATCGGAGAACGTTCCAAATTTTCTGTGGTAAGCCAACTGAGACTCATCCCTCTAGCACCATGTTCATCAATAGTAAGTATGGGAGTTGAACCTGCGGGGACAGTTATTGCGTAAGCCTTCTCAGAATGCCAATGTTCTATTCGCGAGATGTTTTCCTCATCCTCCCTGCGCATCTCTTCGTCTATCTTGATAGGAAAAAAAGGGGAGTCTGCCACGATGCTTTCAAGCAATGCCTCCTCGGTTAGGGGTGATGGATTGGATTCACAATTGCTCAAGGGACAATGCAAAATAATTTTTGTCTTTTTGCTAGGCGTTAAATTGCTTGTCATTGCTTGCACATGCCTTCGAATTTCAGCAATATTTCCTAACACCTCCATGTGTTTATTGGAAAACTGTGCAAAGATTTTAAAAGGCCGCCCATCTAACAGGCGGTCAAAATCACGTAAAGTGAAGTAAGCGACATCTCCAGATTTTATGGGATTGTTGCTACGGAAAAACTGAGGGTGAGTCTCACGGATATAACACAAAAAGGCTTGTTTCTGTTCTTCGCTGTCAAAAAAACTCTCCGTAGAAATTAACAGATGATTCCGGGCAACCCGCAGAAGCTCAAAAACAACTCGTTCAGAATCTTCTATATGTTCAATGGTTTCAATACAAAGCACGGTGTCAAACTCATCATCTGGATAGGGAATATCCAAGGCAGAACCATGCTTGATTTTCAGTCCGTAGCGCTTATTTGCTACGGACAAGGCATGGTTATTGGTATCAAGGGTCGTAACATCAGCGTTAAAGAGTCTCTCCAAAAGGTATGAATGATATCCATCAGCCCCCCCGACGTTTAGCACTTTACCCAGCTTAAGTGTATTCAGCACCTTAAAAATGGAAAAAGTACGGGCATAATGTACTAAATGTAGAGGGATAGTGTGTTTCCAACCTTTCATATATCCATAAATCGGTGCATGGGCTTGTTCGTATGGCATTGAGCTTCCTTTAATTTATGGTTTCTGCCTAGTTTTTTCAGGACAGATAGTGCAGGCGCATGTCCGGTTTTTTTGACTCACTGCCTGCTGGGCTGTTTTCGCAACTTCAATGCCCAAGAAAGCGGATACTACTTTCAGCTTCCAAAAATTTTCATCTGAGTGTTAACACCTTATAGTGTTCAAATCGACTGTCATGGGTCACAATTGGAAGATGCCGTAATTGAGCCGTTGCTATTATGATTCGATCAGCCGGGTCTTTATGAATAAGCGGCAGCGATGAAGAATGCAGCGCAATTTCCCCTGTGACTGGAATTTCAACCAAATCATGAATTTCAAGGGCTTTAGCGTACCAGCAGCATGGTTCCATAGTCAAGGCAAGCTTCTTCAGTGAAACTTTACAGCCAATCTCTAAGGCTGATGCGGCACTGACATACACTAAATCAGCTTGTTGAATGGCCTCCAATGTGTCCTTTGAGAGTCGCCCGCCTCCGTTCACCAGCCAAATCAATCCACAAGTGTCGAGCATTATTGAAGACATTCAAAGTCCTCACTCATGTCATCATCAAACAGAGGACCGCTCACTGTCACATGCAGTTCCGGGGTCCCCTGTAACCGATTTTTGGGTTTATGGGCTATGATTTCGGCGACCGGTGTGCCATTCCGGCAGATAAGGTAAGACGTATCATTCTTTTCTATATTAGATAACAATTTGGAAAGCTTATTTTTTGCTTCAAATACGCTGATAATTTCCATGTGGTCTCCTTTTCCAAAGCATGCTGCTTGTAGCTTAGCTAACTAAGCTAATATTGTCAACTCTTGCTATTTGATTTATGCAGATATGATGACAACAAAATCAATTCCCAGACAATGGATCTTCCTTTCATACCCGTTAAGCAAAGACACGCCTGCTTTCGGCAATGGGAATGGAATATGCATTCAGGCCTTAAAACAGATGGATTCAGGATATTCCTGTAATACACGCTGCTGGAACTTACCCAATCATTTGGGGACACACTTGGACTTTCCCAGACATTTTATCCCAAACTGGAATCACGCCACTGATTATAATGCAGGCTTTTGCGTCTTTAACTATTCATGAATGATTGATTTGGGAGAAGTTAAACCCGGAGAAATTATTTCTCCCAAGCACTGATAACGATAAAAATGCCTTATATATAGACCACAATAAGATCACAAGGTTTACATATAGATCATAAATATCATTTGACAAGTCAATTTAAACAACCTATTTTATGAACCATAAAAAGGCCATATAATTACGTTATGATCTATATATAAATCAAGAGGTGGGTATGCCGAAATCTATCGCACGCACCTACTCACAATATAGCCGAGAAGCAGCAGCCCTGCTCGGTGCGTTAATCCGGGAAGCACGTAATGAGCGCAAACTTACCGCTCAGGAATTGGCGGATCGCGCTGGTATTTCCAGAGGGATGCTGCAACGTATTGAAAAAGGCAACCTCAAATGTGAAATTGGGGCTGTTTTCGAAGTCGCAACTATTGTCGGCATCAAGCTGTTTGATGCTGATGGAAGTGATCTGGTCAAACAGCTTCGTCACACAAAGGAAAAGCTGGCGCTCATGCCAAAATCTGTTCGCAGGAAGTCAAAAAAGGTGAACGATGACTTTTAAAACAGAAAAAGAAGCCTTTGTCTGGATTTGGCTCCCTGGAGAAACCGAACCGGTTGTGGCCGGACGTCTTGAAGCGGATAACAGCAATATCATATTCAACTATGGTAAAAGCTACTTGGAGCGTGTCAATTCCACCAAGCCTGCAATAGCGATTTACGAACCCGAATTGCCGCTAATGCCTGGATTATTGCCTTTGCTCGAGGGTTTAACCATGCCCGGTTGTATCAGGGATGCAGCACCTGATGCCTGGGGAAGACGTGTAATCATCAACAAAAAATTAGGACTGAAAGGCGCCAGCATGGATACGGCCGATTTAGATGAGTTGACGTACCTGCTGGAGTCTGGATCAGATCGAATCGGAGCACTGGATTTTCAACGGTCTCCGACAGAGTATGTGCCACGTAATGTTAATAATGTCAGCATAGAAGAGCTGATTGCATCCTCAGAAAGAGTCGAGCAAGGAATTCCCCTCACTCCAGAGCTGGATCAGGCGCTTTTTCATGGAAGCTCCATAGGTGGGGCTCGTCCGAAAGCCCTGGTTGAAGAAGGGGGAAAAAAATACGTGGCCAAGTTTTCATCCAGCACAGATCTGTACAGCGTCGTGAAGGCTGAGTACATTGCCATGCGGTTAGCTGAATTGTCAGGATTGGATGTCGCACCCGTAGCATTGAAAAAAGCAGCGAACAGAGATGTTCTTCTGATTGAGCGCTTCGATCGTGAACCCAAAGCTGACAAGTGGACTCGCAAGGCTATGGTTTCGGCTCTGACGCTGTTTGCGTTGGATGACATGATGGCGCGTTACGCCAGCTATGAAACCTTATCTGAAATTATCCGCCACCGTTTTACCAATCCAAGGCCGACACTCAAAGAGATGTTCTCCCGGCTTGTCTTTAATATTTTATGCGGAAACACCGACGATCACGCACGAAACCATGCAGCCTTCTGGGGTGGCTCTATGCTGACACTGACACCGGCTTATGATATTTGTCCACAAGGACGCACAGGCAATGAGGCTTCACAGGCCATGCGCATATGTGGTGAGAACAATCTGAGCAGACTCAAGTCATGCTTGAAGACCGCGCATAATTTCCTTCTGACTGAAGAAGAGGCTCGTAATATATTTCATCACCAGATCACCACAATCAAACAACATTGGGAAACTGTCTGTAACGAAGCCAAGTTAAATGAAGTCGATAAGAGGCTCCTTTGGAAACGGCAGTTTTTGAACCCTTATTCGATTGAACTATAATTGCACCGGGGCACATGTGACCCATGCTTATATTTACCTTTTTAATGTCAAGTCATGGTTAATATGGTTTCTGTTTGAGTTTTTCCAGGGCAGACCGCGCAGGCTCATTGCCCGGGTCTTTTTGGAGTACTGCCTGGTAGGCGGTTTCTGCAGCTTCAATGAACCCTTGTTTTAAATAACAATCACCGAATTTTTTTAAGACATGAATCTTTTCAGGTAAAGCAATGAAACATTTTTCGTAGGCGACAGCAGCCGAAGCAAAGTCTTCATGCCCAAAAAAAGTGTCCCCAAGTTCTTCCCATAGTACGGCCTGGTTGGGGTCCAGCGCCACAGCTTGTGTGAGTGTTTGAATACCCTGATCAAACCGGTCTGTTTCCATCAGCAGTCTGGCTGAAAATGCGAGCCATACCGGATATGAAGATTCATTTGAATGAAGGGAATGAGCAGGTCCTAGCAAATGCTTTTCCAGATAAACTGACGCCGCAAACTTGTCATCCCTTTCAGCCATACATCTTGCCTGCCAATAATACCACTCCGGGGTCTGCCCGCAAATGGGTGCCCACAATTCTAAAAATTCCTCTGCAAGGTCTATATTCTTGTCTTTCCCAAGCCATTGGGAAATCCATTGAACGGTCATTTCCCAATTTTCCTGTTTTGCCTTCAAAACAAACTCTTTTTCCCGGCATGAACGAAGCGCCCATTTCAAATTTCGTGGAATCTTTGACTCTATAAGTCTTTTTAACCAATATTCTCCCAATTCCCGCCGTTGTATCCCCAATTCGTCCCGTATCGCTGAATCTTCATCGGCAATATTTGTCTCCCACAATTTTTCAGCAGATTCAAAATCCAACAGTTGTGCTTTTGCAATTCCCATGAGCATTTTGGCCCTATCCACATCTGGTGATAAATTTTTTCCCTTTGAAAAAATCAACTCCAAAATACTGATGGCTTTTATGGGGCACATTTCTTTCAAGTAAAGTACGGTAAGCCCCAGTGCCTTTTTGATCGAAAAAGGCGAATCGGAATTCAAATCTGACATGAGCCTGTCTTCTTGTTCCAAGAAAGAAACAAGCGTTCCTACCTCTTCACTAAAAGCCATCAGGCCCTTTTGATGTCCCCCCATTTCAAGGGCCATCATTTTTGAATCCTTTGCGATGGCCTCCAAATAGGTATTAGTTTTTTCAATTTCCTGGACAACCTTGGCCTCATTAATCATTTTAGCTGCCACTTCCTCTATTGGCAAAAAGGGTTTCAACCTATTTCGTGACTTTAAAATATTTTGCTTATGAGTCTGGATCTGTTTGGGGAGCTTGGCAAAGGAATTTATCTTTATAGATGACGGAGCGGTTTGATTATCTAAAAACCGAACTATCTTTTCGTTGTTTGATAGAATGGAATTAACTTGTTTAAGCCGTGCTTTTGCTTCACGCAGTTGAGAATTAGCTGCTTTAAGAAATTTAGACAGGGAGACACAAGGCCGTTTTTCCAATGCAGATGCGACAATAGTATTCACATGTATCTCCTGCATTAAATCACTTTTAAGCACATCCTCAAAATTTTGAACTATCGTACCCTCAATATAAGCGCCAGCCGCTGTTGCATTGATATAACGACGGGAAGACTGCCGCATAATTTCTTCAAAAGTCTGTTTAAACTCTAACAGGAAATCCCGGGTTTTAACCATCTTTCCATCAACACCTTTAACATGAATCAAATTTTTCCCTTGATGCCAGTTATGGTTGAATACGGTTCCCTTTACATGATCGGCATCTTCGGAAACCAATGCAAAATCATGCCCTAACATGATAATTGGATCCGCTTCAATCATCTGGGCAAATGAGAGCGAAAGAGACGCCACCGTGCCGGAAGGCTTCATCAAGTCTTGTACTTTCAGGGCGTCAATCATCCACTCCTGGGTATCATTGTCCTGAAAACAGAAAAAAAGGTGGTCTAAGGGCAGTCTTCTGGCCGTTGGAACCGATGTCGAAATAACGGCCACAAGGGAGAATGGCGCTTTTTTTAATAAATGCGGGGACAATTTATCAGAATTAAGTTCCCGAAAATCAAGGGTCGTGACAAAATCAGGGCGAATTTCGTTATTCAAGAGAGGAACAGCAGCCGAATCCACCGCAATAATGACACATTTCCCCACAGCTTTTTTCAAATCTGCCATGCTTTGATTTAGAGAAGGGCCGGCGGAAACCAGGATGGCAGGTTTGCCGCGAAACGCCCCTTTCAGGACATCCACATTCCGGGCTTCCCGGAACAGTGCCATGTTCCGAATCCTGTTTTTAAAAAGCAATTCACCGCATTTATCAAACACGCCTTTGGCCGAAATGGCCTTAGTTGCATAGGCCCTTGCTTTATTGACAGCGTCGGTGTACAGCGTTTTATTCCAATCAAATTGAACCATATAATTGCTGAAGAAAATATTTACGGAAATGGGGAATCCCACTAAGGTTTCGTCAAACTGCTGCCAGTCGATCTCTCCGACAAAAAAGGTTACTTTTTCAGACAGGAAAAGAGGGCGCAAATCCACATAGGTTAAAGCGGTACAAAATATATCTAACGAGGGTTCAACAACCATCATCCGGTACATATCCTGACGCATTTCCAGGGCGGCCAGGGGCCGGTACCCAAGCCCCATTCCCGTAAAGATACACACTGTCGTATTTAAATTTTCCTCTTTTTTCAGCATGGGAAAATTTTGTCGGACAGCCCCTACTGCATCATTTCTATCGCAGAGGAACTGGAACTTTTCCCCGGGCTGATGAAATTTCAATGTCGGCCCGGTTTGCGTAGGAAGAATGGTTCCGATTTCCACCGGCGTATGGTCAACAACCTGTTTATAAAGCTTTTGATTGGCTGATCTCAGGCACACCAGATTTTCTTCACGATAGTTTTGCACCCATCACTCCTTTTCCAGATATACGCCACGCTTGTTCTTTTTATGGTACAAGCATAATAATTAACTTTGCACTTATCCACTATTAAGATGTTCTTATAGTAAATAAACCACATTCTTCTTGAAAAACAAGGCAATAATGAAACAAGCGAATTAACCCCAACGGTAAAATTTTTAAAGGGCTCGCTTAAAGATGCAGGCGTAGACGAAAAAGACTATACAGAGTATTTAGCAGAAAAATACCTAATGCTGGACAGATTCCCTTTTTCTGAGCCGGCAAGCATGTTCATGCCCCTTGTCGAAAAAAAAAGAACTGGCAGGAGCAATTTGTGGCACAACTGTGACAACCATATATGATTTAACCGCTGATGCAATGTTGCAACTTTTGAAACTCGTTTGAGTTGGCTTCATATGCAGGTGCGTTCTGGAATCAAAATGGTCTTTTGTTTACATTCCAATGTTTGGTTCGACAGCCCGCCGACAAAATATTTCAATCTTTTTTTATGGATTTTTTACTCTGGTAATCTACCAGAGCCTGATAGAAACCGCCAACACAAAGCTCTGCGCAATGATAATGGTCTTCGGGCAACGTTTGAAGATAATCGGCAACCATATCGGCAGTGATGTTCCACACATTATCGATGGAATGGCCCTGTGCCAGACAAACCACGGTATTGCAGCATGCTGCCGTATAGATGCAGCCGTTGAAATCAAAGGAAATATTGCTAAGGCAATTATTGTGGTCAACCATGATAAAAAACTCCACACTGTCTCCGCACACCCCGGTCCGGGTCCCGTATCCATCCGGATTTTCAAGCCGCTCTCTGGAACCTGCTTCGTAGGCCATTTCAATTAGTGTAAGAGAGTGAACGTTCCAAAAATCCTGGTCTTGACTTTCCATCATAATAAAACTCCTGCAACAGCACCTATTAAAAAACAGACCGGACATTAAATCCTGCCCGGTCTGCTGCTATTTTATACATTTATGAAGCAGCTGTCTCATGTCGCAAAAAAACAGCTGCATCAGTATGTCACGTTTAAACCTGGGGTCTGGGATAAAGCCCTGCACCTTTCACCAGTTCGGGAACCTTTTGTTCCCATTCAATGGCCATAATATGGAAACCTTTCACGCCTTTGCATTCCTTGAGGCGCTGCATCTGCTCAATGGCCATTTTGATGCCTTCTTCGGCTTGTTTCTCTTTGGCAACACCGGCAAGGCGGTCAATGACCTCATCCGGTATATCCATGCCAGGCACCTTGCTCTTCATATATTTGGCCATACCCAGGGATTTCATGGGTGTGATACCGGCCAGAATAGCCACTTTCTGATCCAGGCCGCGGTCAACCACCTGCTTCATCCACGTTTCAAATTTATCCGTGTTAAAGATACACTGGGTCTGGATGAAATCCACGCCGGCAGCCACTTTTTTGGCCAGACGCATCACACGCAGTTCAAAGGGATCGGCAAAGGGGTTGGCTGCCGCACCAATGAACATTTTAGGCGGTTCCGTAATGTCTGCTCCCCCCTGGAACTTGCCTTCATCGCGCATATCCTTGACCATTTTAATCATGTTAATGGAGTCAATGTCATATACGGGCTTTGCCATGGGATGGTCCCCGAACTGGGGATGGTCCCCGGACAGGCAAAGCATGGTGTTCATGCCAAGGGCATACGCACCAAGGATGTCAGACTGCATGGCAAGGCGGTTTCTGTCCCGGGATACCATCTGGATAATGGGGTCAAGTCCCATCTGTTTAATGATGGTACCGCCGGCAATGGAAGACATCCTGACCATGGCGGTCTGGTTGTCCGTGATGTTGATGCCGTCTACATAATCCTTGATCAGGTTGGCTTTTTCTTTGACAATGTCAACATTGCAACCCCTGGGAGGACCTACTTCAGAGGTTACTGCCAGCTGGCCCGAGGCCAGTACTTTTTCCAGTCTGCTTTCAGTTTTCATTATGCCATGTCCTCCGTGATAATTTTGGACGCCGCCAAATCTTCCCTGATAATTTTTCTGGGTCCACCGCCGCCTGCAGGCCGCCAGTCCTTTGCCGCAACCAGTTCTTCATACCGATCCTGAATACCCAGTTCCACCAGGCGGTTCCAGATCAATTGCCATGCACAATCCACATCCTCGCTGATCTCACATTTACCGCTGGAATTTCCGCCGCAGGGACCGTTCATCAGGCTTTTTGAACAACGGGCAACAGGACAGATGCCGCCGGTAACGCCTAACATGCAGTCACCACACCCCATACAGCGCTCGGCCCAGATACCCTGGCTTTCGGACGCGCCCATGAACTTGGTGTTCACGCCGGGGAAAACCGGAATCGCATATTGTGCAGCAACGGTCTGAATTCCGCAGCCACAGGCCAGGGAGACGATGGCGTCCACCTGACCTGCCAGTTCTTTGAGCTGGTCAACATATTCCGGATCGCACTGGCGTTCCAGGGTGTGTTCCAAAACCTCAAGCTTTTTGCCCGCTTTGACACTGTGCAGACGAAGGGCGGAAGACAGAAGCCCGACCTCTTTTCTGCCGCCTGCTGCACAAACAGTAACACATTCGTTGCAGCCGACCACAAGTATTTTTTCATAGGGCGCAATGTACCCGAAAATTTCCTGCAGGGGTTTTTGTTCTGCTGTTATCATGTTTTAATCTCCAAAAGTTTTATATAAAAAATAACCTGTTAAATCTCTTTTATGTATTAGACAAGACAAGCGTATGCAACAAATTTTTAAGATTGCATTGGCCGCTTTTTTTTTAAACGGCCTTGCCTACTGTCTGACTGGCCGGGCTTGGCCCCAGGGATTTAATCTTTTCTGTAAATTCTTTGGCACCCTGGGCAAATTGTTCACCCATGCCTGCGGAAAAGTACATCATGGCCACACGTTCAGGCTCCCAGCCCAGATCTTCCAGGACTTTTTTGATCTTTTCCACATGGGCTGTTGCGCGCAGATTGCCGTTTTTGAAATGGCAGTCCCCGTCCAGACAGCCCGCCACATATACACCGTCCGCTCCTTTTTCAAGGGCTTTCATCAAGTGGATGGCGTCCACTTTGCCAGTGCAGGGCACCCGTATGATTTTTACATTGGACGGATATGAAATCCGTCTGGTGCCAGCCATGTCTGCTGCGGTATATGCACAATAATGACAGCAAAAGGCAACGATTTCAGGTTCAAAATTGCTCATTAGTTATACCCTCTCAAATAAACCATCAAGTTTAGCCAGTATCTGGTCATCTTCCCAAGCCCTTAACTGAATGGCCTTGGCCGGACATTCGGCAACACAGATGCCGCAGCCGCGGCACTTGGCCGGATCAATTTCTGAATGCCGTTCAGTATTGATAAAGGGAACATCATAAGGACAGGCTCTGACACAGATCAGGCAGACCGCGCACTTGACCGGATCAACCGTGGCAAAGGCAGCCCCCAAGGTAATCTCTTTATTGGCCAGCATGGTTCTGGCTCTGCCTGCAACGGCATGGGCCTGGGTGATGCTTTCACGGATCACCTTGGGAGAGTGGGCCGTACCGGCCACAAAGAATCCGCGAAGCGCCATGTCAACGGGTTTGAGTTTCACATGGTCTTCCAGAAAGAAACCGTCTTCGGTTTTGGGCAGATTGAACAGGCCGCACAGTTCCTTGTTGGTCTCTGTGTTGGCAACCAAACCGGTGCTTAAAGCCACGCAGTCTGCTTCAATTTCAATGTCCTGTCCCAGGATGAAATCATGGGCACGGACAATGGTCTTGCCCGCTTCTTCCCGGACAACCGGGCGGTGTTCAAGATCAAAACGAATGAACTTCACCCCTTTATCCCGGGCTGTTTTGTAATAATCTTCCTGGAATCCATACGTCCGGATATCCCTGTAAAGAACAAAAATTTCCAAGTCAGGATTGACGTCCAAAAGGCGCAGAGCATTTTTAACGGCTGCCTGGCAGCAGATCCGTGAACAGTTGGGATTGTCCGCCTCCCGGGAACCGGCACATTGGATCATAACCAGCTGTCCCATGGCCTTGATTTTGCTTTCATCATTCTCAAGGATGGCGTCAAGATCAAGCTGGGTCATGACCTTGTCAAGTTCGCCCAGGCCATACATGGCCGGACGGTTGGGCGTTGCGCCTGTGGCAAGGATGGTGACGCCATGGTCGATCTGTTCAGTGCGGGCCCCTATTTTAACGCCGGTGGTAAATTTTCCGGGTACGCCTTTGTGTTCTGCAATGACAGCGTCAATGAACACCTTGATGTTTTCGTGGGCAGACACCTTGTTCACAAGATCTTTGACAAAAGCTGCCACATCATCGCCTTCGATGGTTTGGGACAGGTTCAAGGCCTGGCCGCCCAGCACCGGCGCTTTTTCCACCAGGTAGGTAAGCGTGCCCTGGTCAGCCAGTTCAAGGGCAGATGTCATACCTGTTACACCGCCGCCCACAACAAGGGCATTCTGGCTTGTGGGAAGCATATTTTCAGCCAGGGGTTTTGCTTTTCTGACACCGGATATACCGCTCTGAACCAACTGAAAGGCCTTTTCAAGGGATTTGGCCGGGGCGTCATTATGTGCCCAGGCATTCTGGTCTCTTAAATTAACCAGTTCAAGCAAATAAGGGTTGAGCCCTGCGCGTCTGAGCATATCCTGGAACATGATCTCCTGAATCCTCGGAGAACCGGAACCAATGACCACTCGATTCAATTTTTGTTCCTTGATCAAACCTTCAATCTTTTCCATGGATTCAAAAGAACAGCTGAGATTAAACGCTTCTGCCACGGCCACGTCAGGATTGGTTTTGGCATTTTCCAAAATTTTATCAATATCCAGGGACTGACCGATCTCCCCGTCACAGTCAACAACAAAGACACCGATTTTGGTATCTTCGCCCTCAACATCTCTTTGGGGCGGATAGAGGCTTAGGTCTTCAACCCATTCCCCACTGGGCACGGCCGTACCGGCCATGGAGGCGGCAGCAGAGGCCTGGACCAGGGTTTCGGGAATATCTTTGGGGCTTTCAAAAACACCGCAGACATACACGCCGTCCTTGGAGGTTGTCACAGGATCCATGGTGCCGGATTTGGCAAAATTATGTTCGGTTAAGTCAATACCAAGTGTTCCGGCCAGATCAATGGTTTTCTGGCTGGGTCTGAAACCGGTGGAGAGCACAACCATGTCAAATTGTTCTTTCTCCATGAGAGACAGATCTTCTTTGGCATAGGTGATCTCAAGCGATTTATCAGGCAGTTCAATGATGCTATGGGGACGGCAGCGGATTAACCGGATGCCGAAATCTTCTTTGGCGCGGTTGTAGTACGGCTCGTAATCCTTACCAAAGGTCCGCATGTCCATAAAGAAGATGGTGGTTTCAATATCATTCCCAAAACGCTCTTTGGTCACCATGGCCTCTTTGAGGGCATACATGCAGCATACACTTGAGCAGTAGGAAACATCGTGCCGGTTGATGCCCCTGGAGCCCACACACTGGATCCAGGCCACTTTTTTGGGCCGCTGCTGGTCTGATTTTCTAACCAGATTACCCTGGAAAGGCCCTGATGCGGACATAATCCGTTCATATTCAAGACCGGGAACCACATTGTCAAATTTACCGCCGCCGAAATTATCCAGAACACCTGGATTAAACAGCTCTGCGCCCACACTTAAGACAACGGATGCGACATTGACCTGGATTTGCTGTTCACTGTCATCGGGCACAATGGCCCCGGCCTTACAGACCGCCTTCAGCGCTTCCACATCATCTATCTTTTCCATATCAATGGAATATGCATAGGGTGTGGCCTGGGGATACCGCATACAGGTCGGCGCCCTTGGGTCAAGTCCCGGGGTAAACCGGACGGCTTCTGGAAATTTTTTCAAACATTCCCCGCAGGCGGTACATTTGTCAATGTCAATGAACCGGGGAGCGGTGTTTAATGTGGCCGTAAAATTACCGGCCTCTCCGGACAGGCTGGTTAACTCTGTCATTGGGCTGATCTGAAGAAACTTTTCCCTTGTTGTTGCGGACAGGTGGGGAGAAACTGTACACAAATCGCAATTGTTGGTTGGAAAAGTACGGTCCAGCTGGGTCATTAATCCACCAATGGCATAGTCGGAATCAATGAGCAGGACCTGTTTCCGGGACTCGGAAAGATCAAGGGCCGCCTTGATGCCGCCAACGCCACCGCCAATGACGAGCACGCGTTTTTCGTCTTGTTTAATTTTTTGCATGTGTAACCTTAACGTTATCAGTTAATATCCATGTGTATCCATCTCCTGTAAACGTGTATCAGGCACAAAACAGGCAATGGATGCTTTCTTGCCTAGATCATCAACGGATTGTGCCTATACCCTGCTGTACAGCGTAGCAGGCAGCAGTGACCTGTAACAACAACGGTGTACAGCGAAATGGTCATAAAATTGTCGGCTGCGGGTATCAGAAAAGGACTATTGTTATCTTCCAGGAAACTTACCGGAACAGCGAAATTCTTGAGAACAAGTTTTTTTCGAAAACTCATAGCCAATATCCCTATCTTATTTAATGCTGCTCGATCTGGCATTGAGCAGTCAAAATTAGGTACCCTCAAGGCACGGTGGAACTGCTATCTACCTATATTTTATTTAACCAAAGATTCTATAGCAGATAATAAATCACATGTAAAATGATTACTTATTAATGCTGTAACCGCTTTGCAGGGTCTATATCTTGTCTTTGTCTATATAATATAAGGTAGCACCTACCGGGGCAAATGAGAGGAAAAGGATGTTGATCCAGGGCACAAGAAACAACAGGCCGAACCCGATGTGGAAAAATAAATTTTCCCTTAAGAACTTAAACCGATCTTTAAACGGCACCATGCGCCTGGCAGGGACAAGATCTGTATTGTCCCAGGCCAGAAAAATACCTGCCACCACCGACGAGATAGCTATAATGGCAAGACTTACAGGGGTAAACAATCCTATAATCATCAGGACAACCGATATCAGTACGGGCACCACAGCTCTGGGTATTTCCTGGCGAATCAGATGCCAAAACAGTCCGAATATGGATGTGTGCGCGCCGGAGGCTTCCTGTCCAAGCACCAGGCGCTCTGTGATCCGGGACATATAATCCATGATAAAAACACAGAAAAAAATCTGGGAAATCAGATAGGAGGCCAGCATGGAAAAAGCCATCAGAATAAATGTCAAAATCCAGGAAACAATGTGCCACAACCAGATCAGCCACCGGGACTCGGGCATCTGCCATATCATGGAAAAAATGTCATTGTGCCAGTAAAGTACCATGCCGGACAGCACAAGGGTCAACAGCAAGACTATTGTAAATCTTATCAAGCCGAGTATCAGAAGTGATGGTGTGCTTAACGCCAGGGCAACGCCCTTGATATTGTATTGAATGCCTGCAATCAATCCCATGTATCCTTCTCCTTGAAACCTGTTGGTGTGTGTATATATTAAATACCAGTTTCTACTACACCTGGCTCTATTTTTCAATTTTACAAAAGGTGATTGCGTTGAAAACAGTTTATGTGGATGGAAAATTTCTGCCCTGGGACAAGGCGGTGATTCCGGTGGATGATCTGGCTGTGCTCAGGGGCTATGCAGTTTGCGACATTATCAGAACCTTTGGTGGTCGTCCGTACTGTCTTGATGAACATGTTAACCGGCTTTTGTCATCGGTCACAACAATCGGTCTTACACCGGCATGGACCAAAGAAGAGATCAAGACTATTGTTTTTAACGTCCTTGAAAAAAATGCCCACATGGATGAGGCCAACATCCGCATCCTTGTGACGGGCGGATCCAGCCCTGATTTTTTCAGCCCGGCGGATCATCCGCGACTGATTGTTCTGGTCACTGATATTCCTGCCCTGCCCGCCCATTGGTATACAAAAGGCGTAAAAGTGATCACCTTTGTCCAGCAGCGGTCGCTCCCGGATGCCAAGGCCACCAATTACATCCCTGCTGTTCTGGCCTTGAAAAAGGCAAAGGCCCAGGGCGCTGCGGAGGCCCTGTATATGACCCGGGACAAAATGGTTCTCGAAGGCACCACCAGCAATCTGTTTGCCCTGGTTGACGGCACCCTGGTCACACCGGAAAAAGGGGTACTCAAGGGCATTACCCGCAAAACCGTTCTGGCCCTTGGCAAAAAGCTGTTTCCCGTATCTGAACAGGATATTGCCCTGGACACCCTGCTGTCTGCATCTGAACTGTTCATCACCGGAACCAACAAAGGCATTGTGCCTGTAATCCAGGTGGATGACCATGTTATCGGCACCGGCATGCCCGGACCCGGCACCCGGGCCTTAATGGCAGCAATGGCAGATCAGCAGGGCAAATAAAAAACGTTAGGCAACCAAGAATCAGGTTCACGCCGGTGAAAGGGCACCGGAAATAGAGGAAAGGATCTGCTTTGTTTCAAGCAACGCCCTTGAAATATGACTGCGTTTGTTCCCAAGCTGGATCCGGACACATGTTTTTTTAACAAACCTTGCGTCCACTGTTTTTTTCAGCACAGTTTCAATGTCAGTCAGGGAGCGGGGCATATGGTCGGGAGAAAACTCCAGGACCAGCACATCCGGGGTAAGGTCCAGACGTTTGACCCCGGCCTTGATGGCAAAAATTCTAAGCATAATTTTAAGCAGCATGTTTTCAGCAGGTTTTGGCAGCCTGCCATACCGGTCCTCCAGCTCTTTTTTCATGTCTGATATGTCTGATACCCGGGTCAGCCTTGACAATCTCCGGTAAATTGTCAGGCGCTGCTCCACGGATTCGATGTAATCCTCAGGAAATCCCGAAGACATGGACGCATTGATTTCAGGTTCCAGGGGCTCGGTTACCTGCTCGCCCTTCATATCTTTGACTGCGTGGTCCAAAAGTTTTAGAAACATATCATACCCCACGGCTGCAATATGACCGGACTGGGAAGCGCCCAGGGCCGTACCTGCCCCGCGAATCTGAAGATCTTTCATGGCTATCTGAAAGCCGGATCCAAGATCCCGGTGTTCCATGAGTGCTGCCAGCCGCTTTCTGGCATCCTTGGTCAGCCGGGACTCATCTGAAATAAACAGATACGCGTAAGCCTGGTCGTCCCCCCGGCCGATACGGCCGCGCAGCTGGTAGATCTGGGACAGGCCGAAACGCTCTGCCTTGTCTATAATCATGGTGTTGGCACTGGGTATGTCCAGACCGGATTCAATAATGGTGGTGCAGACCAGCACATTGATCTGCTGATGGATGAATTTTTCCATCACCTTTTCAAGTTCGGCTTCGGACAATCTGCCGTGGGCCACACCGACCTTTGCATCGGGAATCAGTTTTTGTATGTTTTCTGCGGTCTTGAATATGGTTTTAATGTTGTTGTGAACAAAAAAGACCTGGCCCTTTCTGGCCAGTTCTTTGACAACCGCTTCCCGGACCACAGTCTCTTCGTATGTGGTGATGTATGAAATTATGGGCTGACGGTCTGCAGGCGGGGTGGTAATCACGGAGATATCGCGCATACCGGTCAAAGACATGTGCAAGGTTCTTGGAATGGGTGTGGCAGACAGTGCCAGGACATCCACCGCAGACCGTTTCTGTTTCAGCTTTTCCTTGTGCTTGACCCCGAACCGCTGCTCCTCGTCAATGATTAAAAGGCCCAGGGATTTAAAGACCACATCCTTTTGCAAAAGTCTGTGGGTACCGATGACAATATCCACGGTACCGGCAGCGGTTCTTTTTAAAATATCGGTTTGCTCCTTTCGTGTCCGAAAACGGGACAGACATTCGGTGATTACCGGATAATCCTTGAAACGGTCCCGGAACGTATTCAGATGCTGCTCGGCCAGGATAGTGGTAGGCACCACCAGGGCCACCTGTTTGCCGTCGTTCACCGCCTTGAATGCGGCCCGGATAGCCACTTCGGTTTTTCCATAGCCCACGTCTCCGCAAACCAGCCGGTCCATGGGTGTATCCTTTTCCATATCCAGGTGGACATCGTCTATGGCACGGAGCTGATCCCTTGTCTCTTCATAGGGAAAGCCGGCTTCGAAATCATTGTAATAGTTATCCGGACGGCTGAATGAGAATCCTTTGGCCACCTTGCGCCGGGCATACAGATCAAGCAGGTCTGCTGCCATCTTTTCAACTTCGGCCCTGGCCTTGGCCTTGGCATTTGTCCAGGATTTGGATCCTATTTTATCAAGCACCGGGGCGTACCCGTCCACCCCGATGTACTTGCCGATAACCTCCATCCTGTCCACGGGCACATAGAGTTTGTCGTCATCCTGGTAAACCACCAGAATAAAATCCTGGGTGATGCCGGAGACAGTAAGGCTGAACAGACCCTCGTACCGCCCTACCCCATGCTCTATATGAACGATAAAGTCTCCACTTTTCAGTTCTTCGGGGGCAATGAACTCCGTTTTTAAATCCCGTTTTGCCGACACCCTGCGCCGGATGCGTTTTCTGCCGAAAATTTCATCTTCGGTCACAATACTAAAATTTTCCAAATCCGGGATAAAGCCGCTGCTCAACGTCCCCACGGTAAAATAGATGCCCGGAGTCTTGTCAGAAAGACAACTGAAATTCCCGCAAAATTGCGGCGCTATGCCGTAGGGTGCAAGAAGGGCATTCAACCGCCTTGCCTGGGCATCCTGGCTGAGTACAAATAAGATGGATTGAACATCCTGCTGCTGTTGCTCAATCCATTCCACCAAAGGGGTTAACGGTGTGGTATCTTTTGTCCTGTTCTGCAAGGATTCTGACAACGCACGGTTATCTGAACACTTCAGGGAAAGGATTTGTGCCTTATCCCTGTCCTGTTCCAGCATGATCTGTTTAAAACAAAGCGTTTTAGAAGCAAAAATTTTTTCTTCGGCTGCCCGCCAGTCCCGGCAAATAGATTCCGGTGGCAGGCTTAATCTTTTTTCATCAGCCAGGGCATTAAAATGGTGCCTTAAACCGTCATGAAACTCCGTTGCCTTTGTGGACAGCACACTTGCATCATCCAGAATGAAAAAGGTATTTTCCGGCAGATAGTCAAACAATGTAGCCAGGGAATCGTACACAATGGGCAGCATGGACTCGATGCCGTCAAACCGCCCGTTATCCCGGATCTGGTTGACGTAATCCCGGATTGCGTCCGCCGTGAGCCCGGCCTGGGCCCCGGCCTGGCGCAGGCGGGCCTGGACATGGGGCAAACTCTGCTTTGTGATCACAGCTTCCGTGGCCGGGACAATAATGACTTCAGCAAGTTCTTTTGTGCCGCGCTGGGTATAAGGAGAAAAATGGCGTATGGATTCCACAAGATCTCCAAAAAACTCCAGACGCACCGGCTGTTTTTGCCCCGGGGAGAATATGTCAACAATACCGCCCCGGACAGCATACTCACCGGGATCCTCAACAAGGGTGGCCCGGGTATAACCGCTTGCTTCAAGGTTTTCCAGCAGCCCTGCCCTGTCAATCTCTTCATTGGCCATGATAAGTTCAAAACTGTTTGTCATCACTTCCCTGGGCATCAGAAAAGATAAAAGCGGATCAACATAAGTCACCAGAAGAAACCTGTCCCGGATTTTCTCACTAATGCTGAACAGCGCCGCAAGTCTTGAAGCTGACGTATCTTTATGAAAGGAAATGTTTTTTGCGCCCGGATAATGGCTGCCGGGGAAGAAAATAGTGCGCGGCTGTTCGGCCGGCATAAAAAATTGAAGATCGGAAATAAACGCCCGGGCTTTTTTGGCATCCGGCAAAACAACAACCAAAGGCTGGTTCAGACGACAAAACAGCTGGGCGATCATCCATGCTTTAGGCGCATAGTTGTCACCCATGGCAAGCATGGTATGCTTGTTTTTTTTCAATGAATTTAAAATGGCATCAATCATTTAAAGCACCTGGGTATTTTTTAAACAAGGCTGAGAATTTATCATCCAGCCCCCAAGTGTGCAAGTTTTAAACTTTTTCCCGCCATTATTTTCGAGGATGAAATTCATGATGCATTTTAATCAGGTAATCCCGTGAAATATGGGTATAAATCTGGGTGGTTGAAATATCGGCATGGCCAAGCATGGTCTGGACCGACCGCAGGTCCGCCCCGCCCTCTATCAGGTGGGTGGCAAAGGAGTGCCGCAGGGTATGCGGGGAGACAGGCCGGGCAATGCCCGCAACAAGCGCATGTTTTTTTATAATTTTCCAGAACGACTGGCGGGTCATGGGCTTGCCTGCCCTTGCAATAAACAGAAAGTCACTTGAAAGCTGCTTTAATGCCATGAGACGTCCCTGTTCCAGCCAAAGCCCTGCCGCTGCTTTGGCCTTTGAACCAATGGGGACAATCCGCTCTTTGGCGCCTTTGCCCATGACCCTGACAAGACCGGCGTCCAGATTCACGTCAGCCACCTTTAAAAATACAAGCTCTGAGACCCGAAGCCCGGCCCCGTACATGATCTCCATCATGGCAAGATTTCTTTGCCCTTTAGATGTTGTGGCATCACAGGCGTTCAAAAGAAGTTCCACTTCATGTACGGAGAGGACACCCGGCAGATGCTGGCCTATTTTTGGAATATCAATATCTTTTAAGGGGTTGGCGGATATCCGTTTCTCTCCTATCAGGTATTTATAAAATCCCCTGATGGAGATCAGGTATCTGGCCCTGGATTTGGCTGACAGGCCCTGGCGGGTCAGGTGAACCAGCCATCCAAGAATGGCTGTGGTGTCTGCATCGCAGATATTCTCGATCCCGTTGTCAGCCAGGTAATTAATATATGAGGACAAATCTGTGCCATAGGCTGTAATACTATTGGCAGAAAGCCCTTTTTCTATGGTCAGATAATCCATATATGCGTCTGCCAGTCCATGCATGGTCTCATCCTTCATGGCTTGCTACTTGAAAAACTCGGAAAGACATCGAAAGCCGATAATGTTGGCAGTGGTGTCAAAAGGAAACAGGCCCCGGGAGCTGATGGTGACTGAATCCTTGGCATTCCAGGCCCCGCCTTTGGCCACATTGAATATCTTGTTTTTACGGGTGGCAAAGGGGGAAGGCTGGGTGTCAGATGTCCATTCCATGACATTGCCCAGCATATCAGCCATTCCGAAAACATTGGCGGCATGGTCATAGGTGTCCACAGGACTTGTGTCTGCAAGACCTGAAGATTCAATGTTCAATGCTCCCGGATCAAACTCATTGCCCCAGGGGTATTTTAAAGCCATGTCCGTGCGGGCCGCAGCCTCCCACTCGGCTTCCGTGGGCAGACGGCGTCCGATCCAGGCGGCATAGGCAGAGGCATCATCCACACTGATTTGAACCACGGGGTGGTATCTTTTACCGTAAAGGGTGGAGCCGGGTCCCAGCGGCTGGTACCAGCAGGCCCCTTTAACAATGGCAGATCCAGCCTGTTTGCCCCAGATCACTTTTTCTCCTTGTTTTTTAAACCGGGAATGGTAAACCGTTCCGACCCCTTTTCTTTCAGCTGTGGTGACATATCCCGTCTGTTCAATAAAAATTTCAAATAACGCATTGGTCACCGGATATTTACCCATATACACCTTGAGCATGTCAAAGGGTTGTAGTGCGATATTGGATTTCAAGGATTTTTCTGTGCCAATGGTATAGGTCCCTGCGGGGATTGTCATGTAAGCATTAAATTTTTTTTCACGCTCTCCCAAAGCATCGTCAAACTGTTCGGCAAGCTCCCGGGCTTTTCTAAATTCCTCCAGGGCGTTGAGTTCTTCTTCATCAAGCTCGTCAATCGCTTCTAAATCTTCATCTTCACCTAAATCAACTTCTTCTAGCTCCTGGTCCTCATCGAGTTCAATGTCTTCTATTTCTTCCAGGGACTCATCATCATCAATCTCAATATCTTCTATTTCCGTATCTTCATCAATCTCTTCCAACGCTTCAAGGTCTTCATCAAGTTCGACCTCTTGGATCTCCTGGTCTTCATCGATCTCTTCGACTTCTTCAAGGGCGTCATCCTCATCATCAACATCTTCTATTTCAACATCATCATCAATCTCCTGGATATCGCCATCAACAAGTTCCTCGTCTACCTCTTCAAGGTCCTCATCCTCATCAAGTTCGATCTCTTCGATCTCCTGGTCTTCATCGATCTCCTCGACTTCTTCAAGGGCGTCATCCTCAACCTCTTCTATTTCAACATCATCATCGATTTCTTCAATCTCAACGTCATCTTCGGGGGTGCCGTCTTCATCACTATCGGTTCCTTCGTGGTCATCAAAGATTCTGGCGCCAAGCCGGTCCAGCACCTTTTTAATCTCTTCTATGATATCAACTGCCTTATGATCGGCATCAGGAGATTGAATTTGATTCAGGAATTCAGCGATGGCCTTAAGCACACCAGCAGCGTTGGTAAGATCAAATCCATCGGTTTTTACAGCATCGCTGAAAGACTGCAAAAGGCTGGTTTTAGCATCCTCTGTCATATCAAAGATATTGGACTCGGTCAGCGTTATATCTTCAGGATTGAGGCCATTTTGGGACAATTTTTTCAAATCGGCATTGATGGAGGATCTAAGACTGGAAAAATTTCTTCTTTTGGATTTTATTTTTGCAACATCATCCCCGACCTCCCAGATCTGACGGATAATAGTGTCCCCGTCAATGGACGAAAGATCCTGAATACTCTCTTCGGACACATAATAGGTAAATATGCCCCGAACAGCCTTATCCTTGACAGATCCGGAGCGATAGTTAAGATTTTCTAATGCCTCGGTAATGCCTGACAGGGTGATGGATACATTGGCCAAACCTTGAAATGCTCCTTTTAAACAGTCTTGAAAGACTTTAATTCTACTATATTATAAAGAAATCTGAATCCGGGATGATATACGGTTTTGCCCAAATACAAGTTTTAACATGCTTTTTGTACAGATATTATGATATAAGATATTATATATTTCAACTGCACAAAAATCTTGATCTTAATGCAAAAATAAAAAATAATTTTTCTGCTGTGTGCAGATGAAAGCCCAGATCCTATAGCATTGGGAGTTGATAAATTTTTTATGCGTATGCCAAAGGGATAATAAAGATGAGAAATGTATTGACTATTTCGGGACTGAGGGGGGGGACCGGCAAGAGCACCACAGCCCTTAATCTATCCGCTTCTGTAGCACTTTATGGAAAAAAAGTGCTGCTGGTTGACTGCGACCCCCAGGCAACTGTATCCCAATGGCGTAAAATTGATTCAAAGGGGAATAATCATGACCTTGCACAGGTGCTGGCCGGCAGAATAAGCATCCATGATGCGGTATCCGGAACCGATATTGACGGACTGGATATCCTGCCGGCTGGTTTCGGTCTTTTTTCCATATCCCTTAAACTTGCCAGGCGGATAGACAACGAAAAGCTTCTTCGCCTTGTTATTGATGAAATCGAGCATGACTACGATATCATTATCCTTGATGCGCCTTCGTCCTGCGGATATCTGAGCATCGCCGCTTTGACGGCAGCAGACTGGCTTGCGGCAGTGGTCATCCCGGATGAAGACTGGGTCGGTGATTTTCATTCACTGATTAAAATTGTCCGGTACATACGAAAATCCCACAATGCACCATTAGGCATTGCAGGTATATTGTTCAACCGATGCAATCGTGAAGAACAGATGGAAAATCATGCGGTTCCCGAAGTGTTGGAACAGATCCGCCCCCTGATCTATAAAACCATGATCCCTGACGATGAAATGCTTGACAAGGAGCAATCCTCCCTGAGTCCGCTCTCTTTGTACGACATTAAAGCACAGGCTTCCCAGGCTTACCTTGGCATGGCCCGGGAGATTATCTGTGCATTCAATTTAAAATGAGGAGACCCCATTGAAGCTGACCAATCCGGAATCCATCCAGGAAAGTGAAAAAGAGTTTATTGACACCATAAATGCCGAACTTGACTGGGATGTCATCGAGCAGGTGCTGCTTGACAAACATAATTTTGAAGTTCAGGATGATATTGAATACAAGGATGGGAATCTTATCGTTTACAATAACGAAATCGCATACAAATTTGATTTTCAAATCAAGGTTCCCCTTTCGGTGATTTTTAACCGCAGTGGCGAATGCTTATCCATGTCAACCACCAGGGAAGACGGGGGGCGTGAAGCTAACGAAGATATGCAAATCCAGAATACGTCCACAACCCGAACGCCTGGTCGCGGGCCGGATGAAAAAAAAGCAGAGGAGATGGCTGTTGAAATCGCTGATTTAATCTCTGAAATTAATAATAAATCCTAGGGGGAGTATGGAGATGCAGGAGGGAAGCAGCATCACGCGGGAGTATGTCAGAAACCAATTGGATGAAATTCTAGCCAAGGAGATCACCGCTTTTATTGATGTGGATTCCACAATGGCATTGATGTCTTTCAACCTTGCCACGATCTCCTGTATCACCATCAGCGTGGATCGGGAACGTGAAATAAAGGCGTATGCAGACGCTCCACCGGAACGTTTCAACCGCGAAACCTTTACCTCTGAACTTGTGGATATCGGACTTGACCAGGACGATTACCTTGATAAAGCCATATCATCCGTCCTGGGGTCCGGCTACATTACAACACTTCCCAATGGTAATCTTAAAGCCGAAATGCCTGCTTTTATGATGGTTGGTTTTTTAGACTCCATGTTTCCGGGCATGCAGGGCCTTAACCTGATTGCTTTTATCCTTCAAATAAATGACGAAGTCAATTCCAATCGCAAAAGCCTTGATTTTGCAAAACAAAGCTTTGAGGCAACACTTAAAACCCGTGGCGTTTCCGTGACAAAAGACCATGCACAGAAACGGGCAACCGAAATGGCCAAAGGAGTTCACAAGGCAGTCTCTGTACAGTCAAAACAGATTTCAGCCCGGTTGAAAAGGGAAAAACTAAACAAGTTGTCCCAGCTTATGAAAACCAGGAAACAGCGCACTGACGGCTACCACGAAAAGGTCAGAGTTCAAAATCTTTTTGACAAAGGGCCAAGTCCTGAAGAAATTGAGGCGGAAAAACAAAAAGCCAGGGAGATTGAAAAAGCAGCCCTGAAAGCCGAAGAACTGGTCAAAGAGCTGGCGGAAAAAGATAAAAAGATAAAAGAAGCCGAGGTTGCGGCACAGGAACTTGCAGAACAGCTTAAAGTTATTGAAGAAAAAGAAAAGGCTGCGGAAGAGGCTCAAGCGATAGCTATCCAGGAAAAGGCTGAAGCCCTTGCGGCAAGGGAACAGGAAATGGCTGAAAAGGAAGCCAGACTCCTCGTGCTTGAAGAAGAGTTAAAACGCAGGGAAGAAGAGTCAAAAAAGGAAGCCAAAACAAAAAAATTGGCAGCCAGTCAAGCAGAAACGGCAATAACCCAGGATGATATTGAATCCCAAATCGCCGCCTTTGAGAAAACCCTGACCATGCCCTGTCCTTTGTGCCATAACGGCAGGGTCGAAGAAAAGACCACGGATAAGGGAAAAATTTTTTACTCCTGTGACCAGAAGGAGTGCCGGTTCGTATCCTGGGACAAGCCCTATCATTTCGAATGTCCATTGTGCAAAAATCCATATTTAATCGAATTCATCACACCTTCAGGCGCCTTGGGACTTAAATGCCCCAGAGCTTCATGCACCTATTCCCAGGACAACCTGCTGGCCCCTGTGCAGCACATGGCCGCAACTTCCACACCGCCAGATCCACCGCCCAAAAAGAAAAAACTGGTCCGACGAGTCAAAAGACGGTAATGAAGAATTCTGAATACTGGAAAAAGGAGGGGGTTCAAAAAGTATTTACACATCCCCTTTGCGATGACTGGATCGCGTCACTTGACAAAAACGCCTGTGTACTTGACCTTGGTTGCGGGTACGGGCGACTTACCCCAGTCCTTCAACAAGCAGGATTTTCAAACATTGTTGGATATGATTCAAGTCCTGCTTTGCTGGACAGGGCCAGAAAGGAGAATCCCGGTGCCTTCTATTCAAATGTATTTCATTCATTGTCAGGCCGATCCTTTAATCTGATTTTATGTTTTGCGCTTTTCACCTCCGCGCCTTCCTTAGAAGAACAAAAAGAGTTGGTCTCTTTAATTGAAAAGGTGTGCGGCAACAAAACCTATTTATATATCAGCGACTATGAAACCTGTGACAATCCAGCCTATCAAACGCGTTATCAAGAGCGCAGACTGAATATGTACGGATGCTTTGCATCAGGAAATGCAATTTTCCGTCACCATAAACCAGGGCATTTTGACACACTTTTCCCCGAATGGAGAAAACTTAAAGAAAAAACACTTAAAAGCAGGACATTGAATGGTAACGAGATCATAATTCACCAATATCTTTACATAAGAAGCCAATAGTTTCCTGTTAAAATATTTCTCAGTATTCATGAGACCCTGGCCGGAATGTTTAAATTTTGATATAGACAGGACTGCACATCTTATTGGTATTTAAATATGGACAAAAAACCATGAAAAAAATTTTCTACAGCATTTGTTTGGTATTATTTCTGGCAGGGCTTGGCTGGACTCAAGAAGAAAATGCAGTCAAAACGGATGTATTGGCAAAAACCAGTATAAGCTGGGATGGGATGGACCTTCCTGAATACGCAAAAGGCAAGCCGGAGATCACAATTCTTAAAATAAAAATTCCTCCGAAAACAAAATTGCCGCTTCATAAGCATCCTGTAATAAATGCAGGCGTATTGTTAAAAGGCACACTGACTGTTGTGACCGAAAAGAACGAAAAATTACAGCTTAAAGCTGGAGATTCAATCATCGAAGTGGTGAATAAATGGCACTACGGAATAAATGAAGGCAATGAGTTTGCAGAAATCATAGTTTTTTATGCTGGTGTGCAGGGTTCTGCGATTACTGTTAAAAAATAGCGCGCGCACATAAAATGGAATGCCTGGCCAGGAAGGCTTCTTCCCTGGCCGGTTTCCAGTATAAAAACAGTATAAAAATCCTGCCCCTTGCCTTTGGGAACTATTCGCTGGCACGCTCAACGTATTCCCGGGTCCGGGTATCAATCTTGATCAGCTGTCCCTCATCCACAAAAGGGGGCACCTGGACTTCAAATCCGGATTCAACCGTGGCGGGCTTGGTGTCGCCCGTGGCAGTATCGCCCTTGGCCCAGGGTTCGGTGGCCGTGACCCGCAGGACCACAAAGTTGGGAAGTGTGACGCCAATGGGATTCTGGTTATGCAGCAGCACCGTACACACGGTATTTTCCTTGAGCAGGTCCACGTTCTCTCCGATCTGTTCCTTAGTCATCATGATCTGCTCGTAATTGGTGGAATTCATAAACCACCAGCCCTCCCGGTCTGAATAGAGGTATTCCATATCCGTCTCTTCCAGATCAGCCTTTTCAAATTTGTCGCCTGAACGGTAGGTACGTTCAAACTGGGAACCTGTGATCATATTCTTAAGTTTACATTTATACAGGGACTGCCCCTTGCCCGGCTTTTTAAACTCAAAACCGACAATCACATGGGGATCACCGTCAATATCCAGTTTAAGTCCTTTTTTCAAATCACTGGCTAAATACATCCAATCTCCTTAAAATTAAAAATAATAAAAGCGGACCCAATAAAGCATAATCCGCCATTCTTGGCAAGTTCAGACCAAAAACAACTTGCAATTTTCCCATGTTTATAGGAAACTTTGCTGATTTAAATCTAATCATTGCAGGAAATACCCATGATCATCGTTATTGACTTCGGATCCCAGTTTAACCAGTTGATTGCCCGGCGTGTCAGGGAAAATAATGTATACTGCCAGGTGGAACCGGCAGATATCTCCCTTGGGAAATTAAAGACCCTTGCCCCCACAGGCATCATCCTTTCCGGCGGGCCTTCATCCATTTATGAAGAGAACAGCCCGACCATCGACGCCGGTATTTTTGACTTGGGCGTACCCATCCTTGGCATCTGCTACGGCATGCACTACATGGTGCATACCCTTGGGGGCACCATTGAACAGGCCGGGAAAAAAGAGTATGGCTTTGCCGAACTGCGGATCAACCCGGGCAACCCGCTGTTCAAAGAGATGGATAACAGCTTCCAGTGCTGGATGAGCCATGGCGATTCTGCAAAACTTTTGCCCCGGGGATTTGAGATTACCGCGCAGACCGATAACACCCCCATTGCCGCCATTGCCGATTACAGCAGAAAACTGTTTGGCCTGCAGTTTCACCCGGAAGTGGAGCACTCCATTAACGGGACTGCCATGATCCGGCATTTTCTTTTTGATGTATGCGGATGCGAGCAGAACTGGACCATGAAATCCTTCAGTGAGGGCGCCATTGCACAGATCAAGGATGCGGTCGGCGACAAAAAGGTGATCATGGGACTTTCCGGCGGGGTGGACTCTTCTGTTGCAGCCACCCTGATCCATAAAGCTGTGGGGAAAAACCTGCACTGCATTTTTGTGGACAACGGGCTGCTGCGCCTGAACGAAAAAGAGCAGCTTGAGGTCAGCCTTCGGGCCAACCTGGACATGAACATCAAGTTTGTGGATGCGCAAGAAAAATTTCTAACCGCACTGGCCGGGGTTACAGACCCTGAAAAGAAAAGAAAAATTATCGGTAAAATTTTCATTGATGTTTTTGATGCCGAGGCCAAAAAGGTTGAAGATGCCCAGTTCCTTGGCCAGGGCACCTTGTATCCGGATATTATTGAATCCAAATCCGCTTTTGGCGGTCCCACTTCGGTCATTAAATCCCACCACAATGTGGGCGGGCTGCCCGAAGAGATGAACCTGAAGCTTATTGAACCGTTGCAGCTTCTGTTCAAGGATGAGGTCAGAAAACTTGGCCTTGAACTTGGTATCAACGAGGATCTTGTCTGGCGCCAGCCCTTTCCTGGCCCCGGACTTGCCATCCGCATCCTGGGGGACATTACCAAAGAGCGCCTGGATGTTCTTCGAAAGGCCGATGACATCCTTATCCAGGAAATCAGACAGGCCGGCCTTTACCGGAAACTGTGGCAGTCCTTTGCCGTACTTTTGCCGGTGAAAAGTGTCGGTGTCATGGGAGATAAACGTACCTTTGCCAATTGTGTGGCCATCCGTGCGGTCACATCCAATGACGCCATGACAGCGGACTGGGCCAAACTGCCCCACGATCTACTGGGAAAAATTTCCAACCGTATTATCAATGAAGTGGACAAGGTCAACCGTGTGGTCTTTGACATCACCTCAAAACCACCCGGCACCATTGAATGGGAATAACCCAAGGTCATTAACTTAAGCGTTAATGGCAAGACACTGGGAACAAGAAACAAAATATGAATGAAAACAGACTGGGGGATTACCTGAACCCGGAGAGTGATCAGGCATTTACAGATAATGAGCCGACTATTGGGGGCGCAATTTTCCAGCAGGAAGCCAACACCCTTAAAATAGAGAAATTATCCCAGCGCGTGACCATCATCTCCGTGATCCTCCCCTGCATCATCATTGCCATTTTGGTCTTCGGCTATATGGATATCACCGAAAAGGTGGTGGATGTGGACCATACCCAGGCAAACCAGATGGCACAGGTATCACAAAATCTTGAAATAAAGCTCAATGCGGTTGATGTACGTATTGCCAAAGCCACCCACGAGCTGGATGAAAAGCTGACAACCCTTGAAACCAAACGCCAGGCCCTGGAAAACCAGACCGCAAAAATGTCCGCAGCCAAGGTTGATCTTAAAGCCATGGAAGCCGCCCTTGCCAAGCTGGATAAACGGATTCAAACCAATGCAGACCAGGATAAGTCTACCCTGGCAGCCATGGAACGTATGAACCAGGCGCTTTTAGCCGGTATTGATAAAAACAGTTCGGATTTTAAAACAGTCTCAGCACAGATCAAAAAAGAGTTCCACCTGTTTAAGGAGGAGTTTGACGCAAGGCTGCTTGAATTGTCCGCCTATGAAGAAAGAATTGCTCATCTGGTCAAAGACACAAGCCTGCTGGGCAAAAAACTGGATGAATTAAAAAAAGAGACATCAGCCTCCATAGACAGTAAATTGAACAAAAACCTAAGTCTTCTCAGACAGGATCTTGAAAAGCAGATTGCTGACATTAAAAAACAAGCAGACGCAGCAAATTCAACAGCAAAAAAGGCAGCGGAAACCGCTTCTGCTGCCAAGTCTTCCGCCACTAAACCGGCAGTTAAGACAGCATCAACACCCGCACAAGGCCCCAAAGAATCCGCACCCCAGGCCCAATCAGCCGTAAAACCACAAGCGCCCTCTCCTTCCGCCGCTCCAACGGCCACCTGGAAAACACAAACACCGGCCCTGCCGGCCCCAAAAGTGCCGGGCACATACGGCATTTCAGAACAGGACCTTTCCCAATAGCGGATGAGCCACGCCCCACCCTCCAGCGCACGGATCCAGGAAGAACACCTTCTTATCAATCATTGCCGGGACTTTTCTGCGGCGTACATGGGGATCAAATATATTGGCCGGCATGCTGCTGATTATCCGTTCACAATTACCCGGCAGACGCTGGATGCACTGTTCTCTGTATTTGAAACCACCCAATTTGACACGGCCAAACAAGCCTTTTTTTTATATCATGAGGCAGCCTGCACCCTGGCGGACCTGGGCAAAACAATGGAGAACGAAATTACCCGAACCATTGTGCCACGGCTTGTGTCGCTTCTGATGAAAAGCTCAGGAAAGCGGCTTCGCGCCCTGGGCAAGGCACTTGGCCGGCTGGCAGACAATCCCCCTGTACCGGATATGCCATCTTTCCCCGATAATGTCATGCCTTTGGACACTGATCTTTCAAGCCTTGCTGAAAAATTTACAGCCCCAGGGACGGTGCTGCCGGCCGATGCGCAATGGCGCTGGAAGGGCAGAAGCCTTGTTTTCCGGGCAGGAACAAACATTCTGGGCGTAATCAAATTTGCCACAACACAGGACAATATCAATGAACTCCACCGGGAGGCGGTCTGGATGGACTGGTTTTCCAAAAATCCGTTAGAATCTGAAACCCTTGTTCCCAAACCGGTCCGCATCCGGGACAGATATCTATTCAACATCACGGATGAACTGCCCAGGGGTGGTCCCGGCACAATATACGGGCCTGCCTGCATCGTCTTTATCCCCTGCCCGGGTTATTATGAATACCCCGATTTGGAAAATATGGCTTGGCAGCAAATTAAATCATCGTTTTTCAAATCAGCCTTTATCCTGGGCAGACTGTCATCCAAGGGGCTTTTCCATACGGCATTGATCCCCTTGTTCCATAACCGGGTCCAGCAGGGCCGAAGAAACGACAATGGCAGATATTTGTGGGAACATGCCGGGCGTCTGGATCAGTGGCTGGACTCCAGCCGGTTCCCCAACTTTGCCGCATCTGGTTTGCGGGATTTTGAGCATATGGCCTGCCGGATAAAATCCTTGGATCTTGAACATTATACCGGTGAATACCTGCTCAGTTTCATTCTGGTGGCAGGCGCCTGCTTCAGGAACAAAGCCCCGCACAGAAGGGGAACAGACAACACGCATCCCCATGTGGAGACCCGGGATCTTTTCTGTCCGGATCTGTTTGAGACACTTTTAACCGGCGTCTGTGAACACTATTTCAAAGGCCTGACCGGGACCGATACCTTTGATCCGGCCCCATTTAATATACCTGCACTTATTGAACAGCTCATTGAAAAAATGGGGCGTGATGAACATATGGAGGAAAGGTTAAGGGTGCAGGACCAGTTAGAGATGGACGATACCCGGTTTGAAGAATTCCTGGTCAACCGGGGCCTTACTGTAATACCGGCCAAGGGGGAAGAAGATATTCTCCTTTTTACCGGCCCCCATCTCGGCGGATTCAACCAGCCCATCTCCATACCGGAACTGATTGAATTTCTGTTCAAATTTTCCGCATTCTGCGTGGCAAGCGCTTTTTTACAACAGCATCATTGCACACGCAGTTTATCCCCGGGATGAATCACATCTTTTTTTGAGATCTTGTTCAGGGCCAGAAGTGCGGACACAGACATATTGTATTTTCTTGCGATGGCGGAAAGACCTTCCCCGGCCTTCACTATATGGAATTTTGAAGGTGGCAGGGGTTTGGCCAGGTTCTTGTAAAGGTGGGCAAATTTTTTCTGAAAATCCGTATTCTTTCCCTGGGGCACAAGAAGTGTGGAAGCGCCTTTTTCCAAAAAATATCCGCGCAACTGGGGATTATAATCCTTGATGGTTTTGAATGAAACACCACAGGCCTTGGCAATCATGGACAAAGGCACATCCTTTTCCGGGGAAAGCGTAATTTCAGAAAACGTAAATACCGGATAAAAATCCTGGGGCTCTAAATAAAAACCATAGTTTTCCGGAGCAGACATAATCAGCTTGACGGCAACCATTTTCAGGATATACCGCTGGGTTTCCAGGGGCAGGTAAAGGGAGAAGAAATCCCGGGTTTCCTGAATTTCCATGGCCGTGCTCAGACCGGATTCCCCCATGTTATATGCGGACATGGCCAGCAGATATGAGCCAAACTGTGAATAAAGATCTTTAAGATAGCGGCAGGCCGCCCGGGTGGCGCAGAACATGTCCCGGCGCTCGTCGACTCTTGAATCAATGCGCAACCCGTATCTTTGACCTGTGCTTTTGATGAACTGCCAGTACCCGATCGCACCTTTATGGGATTCTCCATGGGACAGAAGCGCACTTTCCACAATGGGCAGATATTTCAAATCCAGGGGGAGTTTTTCCTGCTTTAAAACCTTTTCAATGTGCGGAAACCACCGGTGGGCCCGTTTAAGCCACAGCATCACCTGGGGCCGGTTCCATACGGCCAGCATCATCTCTTTTTCAAGCCGCTCCCTGACATCGGGATCTGTGTAAGGTATTTTCTCCCCGCAAAGGCGGATATCGCCGGAAAAGCGAACTGCCTCCACCAGGGTGGGAATGTGAGACTGTACAATGGGCGGCCCGGGTTTTTCTTCTGCGGCCGGTGCTACATGTGCTGAAAAAATGACCAGGAATACTGTGGAAATAAGGGGGTGCTTCATGATATCCGCGCTGTTGTGTGGTGGTTAACGCTTTCTCTTCCCGGGATTGTGAAACCGGTCAGAAAAAATTGATGGGGTAATCATTGCATTTCATGCTTTAAAAATCAAGGCCGGTAAAATCGTGTCCCAGCACGATATCCTGTGACTTAAAAACAATAACGTTGTTTTTCCAATGGATGTGCCGGGTATTTTCAAATCTCATGTAATATGCCATAATAGCCGAACAAAATTTTAGGGCTCTGCTAAATTTTAATGATCTTTATAGAAACGAGTTAAAAACGGTTGATATTTTGATTTCTTTTATAAAAAACCTGGCCCTTGACGCCGGCAGGATCTGCCTTGACGGTCAAAAGCAGTTAACCATCCATGATCTTGAATTCAAATCAGCAAAAGATATTGTCACGTCAATAGACAAAGAAGTTGAAGCGTTTCTGGTCAAGGCTCTCCTTGACCGGTATCCTGACCATGGCATACTCGGAGAAGAGTACGGGGCTGTCCAGACAAAAAGCGGATTCAGGTGGATCATTGACCCCATAGACGGCACCACTTCTTTTGTCCACCAGCTGCCTTTTTACAGCATCAGCATTGCCCTTGAAAAAGAAGGGGAAATGGTGCTCGGCGTAGTTTATGCCCCTGCCCTGGGCCAACTATTTTATGCTGAAAAAGGAAAAGGTGCATTTATGGATGGTACCCCCATCCATGTCTCTGGAACAAGGGAACTTGACAAAGCGGTCATGGCAACGGGGTTTGCATGTTTAAGAGCTGGCTGGCAAAACAACAACCTGCCAATTTTTAATGAGATTGTCCCGCAACTTCGGGACATCAGGCGTTTTGGTTCTGCGGCTTTGGACCTGTGTTATACAGCCCTGGGCAGTCTGGACGGATTCTGGGAAATGAATCTCAATATTTATGATATTGCAGCAGGGATTGTTATTCTAAAGGAAGCAGGTGGTGTGGTCACCGATTTTACAGGCGCACAGCAATTCCCGCAAAAAGGCATTGCTGCGGCAAACAAACGGTTGCACAATGAACTGATTCGCATTCTGGCCAAGTATTCAGCATCATCAAAACTTTAAACGGACTTATGAAATTCATTTTTGCTTTTATATTTATGCTAAGCATGGCAGCCGGTTGTGCCTTTGGGTATTACAATCATTACAACTGGATTGGATATACCATTGCCTTGGCCGTCAGCGGATTTATCGGTTCCAGTATCATTGCGGTGCTCTTTTCATATCTGTATTTTTTCTCAAAAGACAGTGTTGAACAGGTGCCCACACAGCCGGATAAAACAATCACTCACCAACAGGAAATCAAAAAAATAAAAAGATGAATATCCAGTGGTTTCCCGGCCATATGCTGGAGACAAAAAATCAGCTTAAAAGTTCCATTGCCAAAGTGGATGCCCTGCTTGAGGTGGTGGATGCAAGGCTGCCGTTGTCCAGTTCCAACCCCTTTGTGGACCAGATAGCCAAGGGGAAAAACCGAATGAAAATTCTTAATAAGTCAGATATTGCCGACCCCCAAGAGACCCAAGCCTGGCTTGAATATTTCAACCAGGACATGAACCTGCCGGCGGCAGCCATCTGCGGGACCCATCTGCAAGAGACCTCACATGCCCTGGAATCCCTGGTATCACAGGTAAACAGGAACCAGGCAAGGAAGGCCAAAGTTATGGTGGTGGGTATTCCAAACACGGGCAAATCCACGATTTTGAACACCCTGGCCGGCCGGAAAGTGGCAAAGACCGGGAATGTACCGGCAGTTACCCGGCACCAGCAGCGCACCAGCCTTAAAGGCAATATTGATATTTATGATACCCCGGGTATCCTGTGGCCGGTGATTGAACCCAGGCAGCGCGGACTTGCCTTGGCAGTGTCCGGGGCCATCAGTGATACGGCCATTGACTACCATGAAATCGCCTATTTTGCCGCACAGCTTTTACTGGAAAGATACCCGGACTGCCTTGTCGGGCGTTACCCGTTTTTAAATCCATTGCCCGGGGGAGCCCAGGCCCTTATCGAAACAGTGGGCAAAGCCAGGGGATGTCTCAAAAAAGGCGGATATGTCGATTTTCAGAAAGCATCACAACTTATTATCAGGGATCTTCGATCCGGCAGGCTCGGCCGGATCAGTTTTGAAACACCAAAGGATATAGACGTAACCCATGACACAGATCACTAGACTTATCCACAGGCTTTGGGCTGTACTGGCCGTTGCCGCTTTTTTTTATTGCGCACCACTTTGCCATGCACAAATTACCGAACTGACTTTTCAGGATGATCAGTCCCAGCAATGTATTGCCATTGTCAATGCCCTTGAACGGGAACATTTTACCGGGAAAAAACTGGATAGAAATATGTCCGTCCATGTGTTTGACCGGTATATCAAATTTCTGGATCCGGGCAAACATCTTCTGACCCAGGCAGATTTAGATGATTTTCAGCCGTTGAAACAGCTGATGTACAAATATCTGAAAACGGGAAACCTTGGGCCTGCCTTTGAAATTTTCAACCTTTACCAGTCCCGCAGCGAACAGCGCCTTGAATATATTCTCGAACTTGCCAAATCCTGGCAGACCCGGATTGATTTCACCAAAAACGAAACCCTTGTCATTGACTATGATCATAAACCCTTTATCCGGGACGCGTCAGGCCTTGAGCCCCTGTGGAAAAAAGAGCTGAAAAACCATATCATTAATTTGAAGATAGACAAAACGCCTGATGATAAAATCAGTGAAACCTTGGAAAAAATCTACTCCAACCGCTTGGCCCGCCTGTCCCAGACACAGTCCAGGGATGTATTCCAGATTTTCATGAATGCCGTCACCATGTCCTTTGACCCCCATTCCCAGTATTTTGCCCCACGCCTGTCCGAAGATTTTGATATTCATATGAAACTGAGTTTAGAGGGCATTGGGGCGGTGTTGCAAAACGAATATGAATACACAAAGGTAGTCCGCCTTATCGCCAAAGGTCCGGCGGACAAATCCCAGAAACTTGCACCCGGGGACAAAATCATTGGCGTGGGCCAGGGGCAGGATGGAGAAATCAAGGACACCATTGGCCAGCGCATTGATGATGTGGTCAAGCTGATCCGGGGCCCCAAAGACACCTATGTGCGGTTAAAAATCATTCCTGCCAGAAAAGCCAATGTCACCGCCACCATCAGTATCAAGCGCGACGAGGTGAAGCTTGAGGAGCAGGCAGCCCAGAAAAAAGTGGTGGACGTGACCTCAAACGACCGGACCTATAAGCTGGGTATCATTGAAATTCCAAATTTCTATATAGATTTTGACGCATTTCACAGGGGCGACCCGGATTACAAAAGCACCACAGGAGACGTAACAAAGCTGCTGCTGCAGTTAAAAAAAGAAAAAATTGACGGATTGATTATTGATCTCAGGGACAATGGGGGAGGATCGCTTAAAGAAGCCAATGATCTGACAGGGCTGTTTCTTAAATATGGCCCGACAGTGCAAATCAAAACAAAATTCCGGGTATCTCGCCTGTATGATGAAGATCCCCAAATTATCTACACAGGGCCGCTTATGGTGCTCATCAACAGGATGAGCGCATCAGCCAGTGAAATTTTTGCAGGCGCCATCAAAGATTATCACCGGGGCCTTATTGTGGGCACCCGAAGTTTTGGCAAGGGTACGGTTCAGGAACTCAAACCCCTGGGAGATGGGCGACTGAAGATGACCTCAGCCAAATTTTACCGGGTCTCGGGTAAGAGCACCCAGCACAAAGGCGTTGAACCTGACATCTGGTTTCCCCAGATTTACAGGCCCGAAGATACCGGGGAGAGCGCCCTTGACGGTGCCCTGCTCTGGGACCATATTGATGCCACCCGTTATTCCGCATATATCTCTTTGCAGCCCGTGATCAAACCCCTGGATGATGCCTATAAAAAACGGGCCGAAAAATCATTTGGCATCAAATATCTCACCCAACGGATTCAATTGGCAGAATCTTTACTGGAACAAAAAAACCTCTCCCTGAATCTGGCGGATCGGCTGAAAACAGACACCACGTTTAACAACGAGGAGCTGGCCCTGGAAAACAATTACCGGGAACAAAAAGGAGAAAAACCCCTGGCATCCCTGGAGGACATAGACCCGGAAAGGGAAGAGATCAAGGAGATCCTGACAGACCAGGCCCAATACATTGCTGCAGATTTTATTACGTTAAGCCGTAAAAACGGATATAACTGGCAGTAGCACCTGATTAATTTTTTTGCAGATATGAATGCATGGCCATGAACAGAAGACGCATACTGCGCAGTGCTGTTTTCTTCGCGGTAACCGTGACCGCCTGCGCAGTCGCTCTGGCCTTTGCCATTACCCCATTGATCAACACGGAACCGGTCAAATTGCGTCTGGCCAGAGTTTTTCAGGACAAAACCGGCATTGATATCCGGTTTAATCAGTTGACGTTTGTCCTCAACCCCCTGCCAGGTATCTGCATAACGGATATATCGGCACAGATTGACCCCCAAAACCAGGTTACAATAAACAAGGCGCTGGTGGAACTGGCCCCGGACCAGCTGCTGGAATTCAAGGCGGCTGTAAAGCGCATCACCGTTCAATCCCCTGAACTGATCCGGAATAAGGCTGTTGCCGGCAAAAATAAATCCACAGCGCCATTGGATATTGCCGCGTCTGTGCAGAACGGATTTGACCGATTACTTGCTCTGGTCCCAGCAGATACGGATCATCTGGATATTATTGTCACCAATGCCCGGTCAAATTATTTCAACGCCATGGACTGCCGGGTTCTGGTGACAGGCCGGACCCGGGCCGTGAATATCAAGGCGCAGATATCAGGGGTTGGGCTGGAAACGCACAGTATTCCCGGGCTTGACGCCGCACTTAAAGGCCGAATAACACATTTTGATATCCCACATGTGTCCGTGGAGTGCCGTCATGATGAAAACACCTTTCTTGCAGGCAATCTGAAAATCACCTCCCTTCGGGCCCATCTTGAAGCGCCCAAGGACCACGGCATTGAAGCAAGGCAATTCGACCTTACATTTGCCCTGTCAAAAGAGAGGGCAACCGCACACCTTTCGCCCTTGGAACTTCTTTATCCCAAAGGCCGCGTTGGCATAAATGTATCACTTTCCCCCGGACAAGAAACATCAAGCATTGAATTTACCGGGGAACAGATTGATATCAGCCAGGCAAGACAGGTGTGTCTGCCACTTCTCAAGGGCCTGGAAACATCTCAAATCCTGTTTGACATACTCAGGGCAGGAACCGCCCCAAAGATTATAGTTGGGTTTAAAGCCAACGACATACATCATCTGTTCAACGCAGAAAATCTGATTATAAAGGGCTGTGCAGAAGCTGTCACAGTTAAAATCCCCCAGGTTCCTGTTATTGTAGACAAGGCCTCGGGTCGGGCAGAGATGAAAGACGGTGTGCTGAGCATTCATCCTGACGGTGGTCATGTGGGAAAAACAATTGTCACCGGCGGAGATCTTGATATCAACCTGATTCATCCTCACACGGTCCCATTTTCAGGAAAATTCCCCTTAACAGTCGATCTAGCACAACTTCCTGCAGCCCTTATCTCCCTGTTGCCGGATACGGTACTTGCCCGGGAAATGTCAAAGATATCCGGTCTTACGGGCCGGGCCGATGCGGTACTTGAACTCAATAGCATCCCAGATCATAAAGACCTGGATGTTAAAGTCGCAGCAGAAAACATCCAGGCAAGTGGAAATTACCGGCGTCTGCCCCTGCCCATCCATATCCACGGCGGCTCTTTTCTCCTGGATCAACACGAGATTGCCCTGAAAAACATGTCGGGAATCTTAGGAAAGAGCAGGATATCGAACCTGAATGCCGATATTGATACCAGGGGGCAGACCCCCATGAATATAAAAAATATGGCCGCAAATATTGATCTGGAACAGGCAGCCCCCCTGGTGGATCTTTTCCCCGGTGCAAGGGAAAAGCTTGGTCCGGTTAAAAATTTTTCAGGCATTATGGACATTAAGGACCTTGGGGTTGAAGGCCCCATGTTCGCGCCAGACCTGTGGCAGATTCACATGACAGGCCAGGTGAATAAAGGGGCTGTCATCTTTTCCGACAATACCCAGGGAATATCAGGTCTGTTTTGTAAATTCAACGCATCCCCTTCAACGATAAATCTCTCGGATATTACCTGTACCATTGAAAACGTCACCTGGCTTGAAAAGAACATGTCACCGGAATATACACAAAGCATTGTCCTGCCCCTGGCACTGACCCGGGGACAGTTTATGAAACAGGCAGACGCCTGTGAGCTTCAGGGGCAGTTGCTCACGATCTCGGGTGCAAAGGTGTTCTTTATGGCAGAGGGTCCTGCCATGGACAAGATGACCCCTTCAAACGTGCAGATAGAGGATGGGGAACGAACCCATGCAGATGTGACTTTTTATAAAAAACCGGATATGCCGCGGCTTAATTTTTCAGGGCAACTGGATAAGGCAACCCTGGAAAACATGCTTTACCCGGATTCGTATCTTTACCGGGAACTTCAGGAGGTGACCGGTGAAAATGCGTTAACGGTTTCAACGGATAACACAGGCAACATCACCATAACTGCTGACAAGCTTAATCTTGATCCCCTTTTGTCTTTGCAGCAAATATCTGCGCCCGCCCCTTTTCCGCGCCCCCTGGTAAAACAGAAACAAATTTTTTTTAATGTTAACACATTGGATTATGACCAGCGTGTATACCAAGGCGTTCAGGCAAAGATAACAATTAATCAGCCGACCACTGATATAGATATTACCCATGCACTGCTTTGCGGCCTTGACTTTTCAGGCCGGATAACCATTAATCATACCGGGGACAGGCCGGAGGTTTTATCCCACGTTGTTTTTAATACAGATCAGGCAAAGGAGGTGTCGCTGTCACTGGGTTGTCTGACAGGCAGTCAAAGTGTTATTAAAGGAAGTTATACACTTGAGGGCGAACTTTCCGGCGTTGCACAGACCCTGGCCCTGGTAAAATCCAAACAAATCGGGCATCTTAATTTTAAAGCCCAGTCCGGCCGGATATTTAAAGCTACGCTGCTTTCCAGACTTTTATCAGTGATAAATATCCTGGGAGAAACCGACCTGCAGCAGCAGGGATTCGGATTTAAAACATTCACAGCCGATGCAGACGTAAAAGAGAGCGTGGTGCATATAAACAAATCCTTTATTGATGCAGACAATATGGCCATCATAGCCGAAGGATGGGTAGATCCGCTAAATGATGCCCTGGATATCACTTTTCTGGTGGCTCCGTTTAAAACCATTGATACCATTATTAAATATATTCCGATTGTAAATACCATTCTTAACGGCCGTCTTGTCTCTTTTCCAGCCAGGGCCTATGGAAAAATATCAGATCCCACGGTGGTCCCCCTTCATCCGTCCGCAGTGGGAAAAGGGCTGCTCAATCTGCTGGAGGATCTGGTCAAAACACCCGGCCGCCTGATTGAAGGAGTGCAAGAAAATGAAAAATAATCCTGACATATTTTCTCAAACATTTAATTTGCCCTATTCCGCGTTAACCATTGGTGGAAGGCTCAAAATGGACTGGCTTTTAAATGTGTTCCAGAATGCCGCCTCAACCCAGTGTCACGCCTATGGAATTTCCGGATTTGATATGGCCGAAAAAGATCTTAAATGGGTGGTGGCCCAATACCGGATACAAATTCACACCCCCATTGACTGGATGACGCCGCTGGTTGTTCAGACATGGCGGGCCCCCTGGAAAAACCTTTATGAGGTCAGGCAGTTCAGGCTGATGGCGGAACAGGACCACAGGTTGGAAACTTCCAGTCCCCTGGTAACCGCCTCAAGTATCTGGATATTAATAAAGGCCGCAAACAACAGGCCGGTAAGGCTGGCCCCCAATATGCCGGCGGCTTTGATGAAAAGCCCTGTGCAAGAACCTGCGGAACTGATCAAACCGGATGCCGATCTTGCCCATGTTGACCATGAGTGCAGCTTTCCGGTTCGTTTCCTTGATCTGGATCTCAACGAGCATGTGAATAACCGGGTGTATGTCAGATGGGCCGTGGAATCTTTGCCCGGCAGGTTAAACTTTGAATATACCCCGGTGACATGTGACGTGATCTATCAAAAGGAGGCCCTGCCCGGAGATACCGTGCAAAGCCGTATCTCAATGAGCTTTGAAAATGACCTGCTGTTCACAGACCATATTATTATCCGGCAGTCTTCAAAAGAAAAGCTAGCCCATCTGATGCTCACCTGGAAAAAAACAGGCATCCGGCACCTGTTTCATACAAAAAAATGACCGTTGAAAAAGCGTACCAAAAGGCCCTGGGGTATCTGTCAAAAAGCCCTAAAACCATCTGGCAGATGAAAAAATATTTGACGGATAAAGGATATGATGCCGACATTATCGAGCAGGTTGTTGTGCAGTTGTTAAGCTTTAATTATCTTAACGACAAAGAATTTTCACGCCAGTTCATTGAAAGCAGAATCCGTTACAAGCCCAAATCCGTTTTTGCCCTTGGATTTGAGCTGTGCAAAAAAGGCATTGACCCGGTACTGGCCCAAGAGCTGTTAACTGAATATAACGACGAAGAACTTGCATTAAAAGCCGTTGAGACTAAAAAGCAGGCCTGGAACCGGCTGGATGAATCTGAATGCAGAAAAAAAATGATGAACTACCTGCGTTACAGAGGGTTTGATTACAGCGTGTGCCAGACCGTATGGCAGATATTTCAATCAAAGTCCTAGGGAAATACACGCCCTTGACTGTATAAATATTTTCTTTATTTAATACTTTTTCTACACAATTAGTATGAAATAATTTTCATACTATCGGGAAGAATTTATAGTGGCCTTAATAACAGCAGGATGTTTTTTTTATTTGCGTGAAATTACAGCCAGTTAAATATTCTTTCATAGGACAGAGGTACAGACACTGATTTAAGCATGAATATTGCATAATCCCCTAAAAGGCAAAAAGACAAAAGGGGATTTTTAACACAAAACGTTGAGGATTTACTTATGGTCGGAAGAAAAAGAACCATTGAGCGTCGAAGAAACAAACGATATAAAGCGGTGGAAGGTGCCTATGCAGCCATTAGTCCCAATTCGAACAGGCTTGGTCAAATCATTGACATCAGTATGGGCGGACTGTGTTTTAAATATATAGCCCCCGCCAACAAATCATCAGACCCCGAAGAAAAAAACGAAGAGTCTATTTTCTTAAGCAGCATAGGATATTATGTCGGCGATATTCCCTTTCAGACCATTGCCGACTATGAAATAACTGATGCGCCGTCATTCAGCTCAATGAAAGTCAGAAAGCGGCATATCAAATTTACCGATCTTACGCTGAAACAGTTGTTTGACCTGGATCATTACCTGAAAAACAATGTGATGGAACAGGTAAAATCACTTCCAGATCAAAATAAATTCTGAATCGCCTTATTTACCGGCACAAAACGATATATTAGGGGCCTGAAGGCAGTACAAGGATAAGTGCCCGGTTTGAAAGGGGAAGATACTGACGGGCTAAATCGGTTAATTCCCCGGCCCTTATGCCTGAAAATCCTGAAATCAGCGTACAGGCCCATTCAAGGCGTTCCGGATATCTAAAGGAATTGGCCATCACAGAATCCAGCCAGTAGGTGTTTTCCCTTCTAAGGTCGTTAAGATGATTCAGTAATGGTTTTTTGATAAAATCAAGCTCTTTGGCACTGACACCGTTTTTCAATACATCTTTGATTTCGTTGATTATCCTATCATTTATTGTATCCTGCATCCCCGGGGTCATCTTCACCACAAAATTCATCATCCCGTAGCCGTCATATATCATGGACGGCGCATTATACACATACGGCGAATAGGAGGCCCCAAGATCTTCGCGTACTGACTTGCGCAGGCGCTCGGATAACACCTGGGCCAACACGGACAGCTTTCGCGTCTTCATAATATCCCAGAAATCATCCGTTGGAAAAACCAGACGAATAACACCCAGATCTGTCAATCTGGTATCCGGATAGATCTTAAGTGTCTTACCTTTTGGAAATACAGGAGCTGGCTCGAGCGGCTGCCGAGGTGTTGCAGGGCTGCGTAATTTCATTGCACCCAGATAAGTTTTCACCAGTTTTTTTATTTCATCGCAATTCATATCACCTGAAATGGAAATCTCCAGGGGCGAATTGTCAAATTCCGGGCCAAGCCATGAAGACAGATCATCAATGGTAATATTTTCTAATTTTGCAGGGTCAGCAAGGCCAAACCTTAGGTCCCCTCCGGCCAGAAACCGGGCTGCCTGAATCTGCATGGCCCCGTCAGGTGTCCGCTTCTTTCTCTCATAATCTTGACAATACCGGGCTTTTTCAAGGGCCAGGCTTTTGGCCCTGAATCCGGGATCGTTGAAATATGCATATAATAATTGAAAAACCTGTTCAGCATCCTTTAAAGCTGCCTGGCCTGACAAACTGCAGTGGTTTTCCTTTATATCAAATGAAAGACTGATATCACGACCCGAGAGCGCCGCCTTGAGCTGTTCCTGGTCCAGGCTTCCAAGCCCGCTTGAGTTCACGGTGGAAACAGCAAGGCTGTCCAGCCCGAAAAACTTTTTTGGAATACCCATGCGGCCCGAACCAAAAACGGCTGTAAAAAATAGCTGGCCTTTTTTAAAATCCGTCTGTTTCAAATTTACGTGAATATTATTGGCCAGTTTCATCCGGCAAATACCAAGACCGTTAACATTGTCCTGAATAGTCACCACCTGGGCCCGGGCATCCGGCAGAACAAGGTATGGAAAGGTTTTCTGACTTTTTTGAGCATATGGCAGAACCGCGAGGTTCTGACTGCGGTTATAGACTTTCAGTATACCGGCTTCGGCGTTCTCCATGGCAGGCAGGTTGCCGGTAACCATAACCAGACGATGATCCTCAGGCCAATTGTTTCTGAAAGTCCGGTTCACCGTTTCGATGGAAAGGGTTTTGATAAACGGAGCAAGAATACTTTGTTCCTGCCCAGGGGACAAAAACAGTTCCCTGTGGTTAAGTGACTCTAAAAGTTGGTCTGAAATCACACTGGAATCGCGGGTTTCAGCCGCTTGTACCGCTGCATCCAACGTACTGAGGATATCTGCCTTTACCCGTTCAAGTTCAGCCTGGGAAAAACCAAATTTTAATGCCTGTTTAAGACTTTGGGACAAATGTTCAAGGCAATCCTCCCAATCCGTTGGATCACATTCCGCCTGGACAGCAGCGGTTTTAACATTTTTCAGATACCGCCCTGAATAGACCCGGGCTCCGGTAAATCCGCCGGTCCGGGCCTGAACCATTCCGGATAACCGATTCTGAAACATCTGGTCTGCAACATACAGAACCGTATCTTCAAGCATCCGGTCCACGGTTTCAGCGTCAAAGGGTTCAAAAGAGATATGTTCAATAGTCACTTCTGTGGTCCCGGCCTCAGGCTCGGCATAAAAAAAAGGCTTTACACCCTTGTGGGGCGTCCATGCGATATCAGGGCTGGTCACCGGCAGATCAGAACGGGCTTTCATGGATGAAAAAGCCTTGGTGATCAACTTCTTTGCAAGCCCTGCATCCAGATCCCCGACAACAACCAGTGCCATATTATCCGGCCGGTACCACCGGTCATAAAAGCCTTTAAGTTTTTCCCGGTTCGCGCCTTTAATGGTGGTTTCAACACCAATGGGCATTCTATCCGGGATAATGGAACCTGGTAGTTCAAAGGCAAGTGTTTTTTTATAGGTTCTGTAGGATACCGAATCACGTTCACGTTTTTCGGCCAGAATAACCCCTCTTTCCCTGTCAATTTCAGATTCAAGAAGAAGTGCACCCTGGGCATAATCCTTTATAACCACAAAGACGTCTTCAAGGCTTTTTTGATCTCCGCTGGGCAGAACCAGGTCATAAACAGTATTAAAATAGGAGGTGTGGGCATTGGCATCATGTCCGAAATCCATGCCGATGGACTGAAAATATTTTATAAGTTCACCCGGCTTAAAATGCCGGGATCCGTTGAACATCATATGTTCAAGATAATGGGCAAGGCCCTGTTCCTGATTTTGTTCCAGAGCAGAACCTGCAAAGACATCAAGGTGAATCTGCACCCGGTTCTTTGGAGTCTTGTTTTCCATGATCAGATACCTGAAACCATTGGGAAGGGTTCCGGTAACCAGTGCGGGATCGCAAGGCGAAAGATGGCAGGACGATGGAGCGGCATTCCCGTAAACACGGGAGGACATTGCCCATATAGAGACAAGCAGGCACACAAAAACAACGTTTGACCATTTCATGGATACAAACCTTCTGCGGGTAAGAAAAGAAAAAGGCGGCAATTAAAATCCTATATCTGATTGAATATCAGTTAATAATATCGGTATTGATCCGGATGTCAGCCATTTCTTTCCGTGACGTCAGCCATTGAGAATAATAGGTCTGGTGTTTTCGGGCTTCAAGTTTCTGCTTAACGTTGTCAAGATTGCCGGCAACGGCAGCTGCATCCGGTGCTTTTTTTTCTTTTAGGCTGATAATGAAAAATTTTCCGGAAGCTTCAAGGACCTGTTTATAAACAGGGTTTTTTTCATCAAGGGTAAAGGCAGCTTCCACAATGGCCCCTGACCCGGTAATGCCGGGCACAGCTTGATTGCGGGTAAACATTTTACTTGTTTCAACCTTAAAATGATTGTCTCTGGCAAGTTTTTCGAGACTTGCGGCATCATTACCTAATTGTTCAAGCATTGACCCAGCAGCTTTCCTGGCAGCCTGTTTTTGCAGGTCCGCAGTCAATGTACCGGCAATTTTATCTTTTACATCTTCATAGGCAAGCACCGCTGGATCTACCTTTTCAAGCATATGCATCAAATAGTAAGCATTTCCGATCTTCTTGACTTCACTGATCTCATTATCAACCAGGGAAAAGGCTGCAGTGGCGAACTGACCTGGATCTGAAAGGCCCATATCCTTAAGTTCCGTTCCCAGGGCCGTAAACGCCGGGGTGGTTACAGGTTCTTTGCCTGCAACCAGGGCCACCTGCTCAAAGGAATCACCGTCAAGCACCGCATCATAGACATCCTCAGCCTTATTATAAGCCAGATTCTGGATCTGGCTTGCAGCCAGCTCCTTTTGGATCTCTGCCCTAGCGGTCTCAAAAGGCGTCACGCTTTCAGGGGTTCTATCTGTCACCTTAATAATGTGCCACCCGTAAGGGGTTCTTACAGGCTGGGAAATGTCACCGGCTTTCATGGCAAATGCAGCATCAGCAAAAGGTTTTACCATACTGGTTTTGTCGAATCGGCCAAGGTACCCGCCGCTGGCGGCAGACGGTCCCTGGGAATAGGTCTTGGCAAGTGTTGAAAAGTCTTCTTTGTTAACTGCTTTCTCATAAACGCTTAGGGCCTCTTCTCTGGCCTTGGCCACGGTCTGCTCATCAGCGTTTTCATCCACCCTTATCAGGATATGACTGGCCTCAACCTGTTCCGGCGTGGTAAAACGTGCCAGATTCTGATCGTAAAAATCCCGGATCGCAGTTTCGTCAATTTTGACCTTATCCTTAAAATCCTCAGGCGCAAACACGAGGAATTCCACTTTGCGTTTAGGTTCAGACATGTACAGATCATGATGCTTGTCATACTGGGCATGGATCTGCTCTTCGCCTGCAGTGACGTCGGAAAATGTCCCCGGATCAATCAGAATATAGTGAATACTGGCTTCTGTATTGTTAAACGAATACCAGGCCTGGGCTTCCCGGTTTCCTACGGTTATGCCGTTGAACACCATACGCTGGAGTTTGGTGTTCCTGATGAGTTTGCGCTGCATCGCTTCAAAGGTTTCAGGGGTCATGGCGTTCTGACCAAGCACCCGCTTGTACAGATCCATATCAAAGGCACCGTCTTTCTGAAATGCCTTGACTGACAGCAGATCCTGTTTAAGCTCCTCGTCAGAAACAACAATTTTTAACTTTTGGGCCTCAATTTCCAAAATTTTTTGATCAATCAGGCTGTTCACGGCATGCTGCTTAACATTTAATGATTTTATCAAATCATCATCCAAAGAGGTGCCGAACTGCTGCTGAAGGCGTTGAATCATACGCTGATAGGCATCACGGTATTCCGCAAGGGTGATGGCCTGATCATTAACCGTGGCCACCTGATTGTGTTTGCCGGCGTTCATACTGCCAACACCTAAAAATACAAACACAATAATAATGATGCCCAAAAAAAACTTTATGATCCAGTTTCCTGTATTTTCACGAAGGTAACGCAGCATGCCTGTTCAGCTCCTTGACCCGATTCAGTTTCAGTTTATTTATTTAACAACCGTGGTGGCTGTAATCTATCAACGCCTAAATTCATCCCGCAACAAAACATGAAAGTAATCTATCCAAACTATTAGGCAAATTATTAAGACTTTCATATAAAAAGCATGGAATAGTATCGTTTCTCCCCAACTGGTGTCAATAAAATATTCTAAGCCTGAAACCTTAATCTGTTAAAAAAAATATTTTTTGTATTGACACGCCATGCGGTTTCTATTATACATCTACCCACTCTTTTGTGGGGCTGTAGCTCAGCTGGGAGAGCGCATGGCTGGCAGCCATGAGGTCAGGGGTTCGATCCCCCTCAGCTCCACCAATAGCAAATTTAGTAGGCAACTACTTTAATAACCCGTTGATATTGTTAACAAACAACATATCAACGGGTTTTTGCTTTTGCCCGTTGATACCACTTGTACGGACTTGTACAAAAAGGTCGTACATTTTATATTAGCGGTGTCAAATGAAACTCCCGTCCTACCTTTTTCAAAATGATCACGGCATCTACTATTTCCGGGTTTGCTTTTCAAAACCTGTTCGTTTACATTTACAAAAAGTTGAATTCCGGAAAAGTCTTCGGACTCGTGACAAAAGAACCGCAGCAGCATGTTCAAGGGCAATCAAGTTGCACTTTGACCAGTTATGCCAAAGGGATATTTACACGATGGATTGGTTGGAAACAAAATTTGTGCTGAGTAAATATGTAGATGAGATCATCATCAAATTTCAAGAAGACATTATGGAATATGGCACTTTCGGGGATCATATTACCAATTATCCTGAATTATCTGTAGAAAAAGAGGCAGCGCATTATCGTAACCTATTGTATAAAAATGAACCTGTTGACATTGATTCCTTTCCACTGTTGAAACAATACACTGCAAAAATAGTCAAAGAATGTGATTTAGAAACTGATCCTGACAAACAAGACAGGAATACAGTTCAAGTAGCTGAAATGCTTAAGGAGTTAAAACAAAACAGAATTCGCTTGCTTGAAGAACTTTATGCGTCTACGCCATCATTATTTGAACAATACAAACTTCAATTTGAAGACGACATCACAGAATCAAACCCTGACAATACATTGCAGCTTGATGCAATATTAAAAAATCTTGGCAGGATGGGGGCAGGGACCACTCCACACATAAAGGGAAACTCTCAACCGAATGTTACTTTTCGTCAACTGATAGACAGATTCGTTGATTATAAAACGATAAAAAAAATATGGGGTAGCCCGAAAACTGTCGAACAAAACAAACAAAGGTTAGATTACCTTCATGAATTTTTTGAATATGTAAAGAATCAAAATGATATACCGTTGATTGATTTTGGACCAGATGATGCCAATCAGTTTGAAAAGTATTTTCAGTTACTACCTAAAAACAGAACAAAGAAATATCCAAATGTAACCATCCAACAACTTATAAAAGAATCCCTATCCGGCTCAATTCCCCTCAATGAAAGAATCTCCGATACTACTTATAACGGTTATGTAGATCTGCTTAGTGGTATTTTCAATTTTGCAATGGAACCAAGGCAAGATTACATCAAAAAAAACGTTTTTGTTGATTTGAAGATAAAAAAAGTTTCTACCATAAAACGAACACCATTTACGGCAAATGATTTAATATTATTTTTTTCAACCGATCTGTTCCAGAAAAAAGACTTTAAAATCAAATACTCATGGAGATTTTGGGTACCAATTTTAATGTGTTACCATGGGTTTAGGTTGGAAGAAGTGGCACAGTTGCAAATCAAAAATATTACTGCTGATGATGATATCAATGTAATTGAAATTAAAGAAGAATATGACAATGTTACTGGTTCTATCATTACCAAAGTTAAGAACACCAGCAGCGAGAGAATTGTCCCGATCCATAATACTGTAATTCGGATTGGTTTTTTAAATTATGTTAAATACTTAAAAGACCATGGAGAATACAGATTATTCCCCGATTTACCTAATGTTTCCAAAAGCGGAAAATATAAAAAAGCAGGTGCAAAAGTATCCCGGTGGTTCAACGAAGACGACAAAAAAAATTATAAATATTCATATTTGACAAATTGTGGCATTAATGGTGATGGCAAGGAAAGAAAGGTCTTGTACAGTTTCCGGCACACCGTTCAACATTTACTCAATAACCATCCAGACAACATTGAAAATGATAAGATTGATAGGTTGTTTGGCCACACCATCAAAGCAATTGGACGTAAAGTTTATGGGGGGTATGACACCCCTACCCTTAGTAAAGTTGTTGAACTAATAAATTATCCAAATTCAAAGTTACCGTGGGATATCAACCCGGATTACAATAAAATCAAATTTCCATGGGAATAATTGCATTTATTTAATCAGAATTTAACATCAAAAATTGTAAACAAAACCAAATGACAAATATCACAAAAATCTACTGCAATACTTGTAGGTACGAAACTAAACATGACATTAAATCAATCCATGAGCGTTCTTATCAAGAAATTGATGAACATGAAGGGCGAGAGTTTTTAGGTTATTATGAAGATTTCGAATACCGATTTCTTGTCTGCCGTGGATGTGATACCGCTACACTTGAAGAAAAATCAACCGGTGCAGGACTTCAAGATAATGATGGCAACAATATCTATTATTACAGCTACTACCCACCAAGAAAAAACTTCGGTTTTCGTTCACCAAAGCAATTTCTGCACATAGATAAAAAACTTAATCAAACATACAAAGAGATAATCACCGCATATCAGCAAGGCCTTGGTATTGTAACATCGATGGGTATTAGAGCATTGCTTGAAGGTATATGTGTGATTGAAGGTATCGATGATAAAAAAGCATGGGGACTTGGGAAAAAAATTGACAAGTTGAAAGTTTCAGCGAGGATTCCTGAAAGCATCATAGATGGCTTAAAAGGACTTAAATTCATAGGAGATGATGCAGCGCATAGACTGAAAACAACGGAAAAACATCACCTTTCATTGGCAGTTGATCTTATTGAGGCACTGTTAACGAACCTTTACGAAGCAAAATTTGATCTTGAAAAGAAAGCAAATCTTGTTAATAAGGCCCACAGCGCTTCCATAGAAAAGGATTTACCATAATTTGTATGCAGCCCCACACAACCATATGATTTAGTTAAATAATGCTTCCATATCTTCCGTCGTAATATCAAGGTACTTTACCGTCATAGATTCACTGCTATGATTAAAACGTTCTTTTAACAGTGACAATATCCTTGGATTAGTAGAGGACTCAAATGCCAATCTTCCGAACGTCTTCCGTAACGATCTGACGCCATATTGGGAATGATCTTTAACTTTTGCAAACCTGCACCAATCTTTGACCAATCTGCCAAGTTGCTGTAATGTAATCGCATTATCCCCTTTCCGTGATTTGAATAAATACTCTTCTGGATCGTATAAATTCAATGATTCAAGGTAGGCATGTAATGCTTCATGGGTTTTTTCGTTCATAAAAATGAAGTTATCCTTATTGGTCTTTCCCTCTTTGAATATATACCGTTCCTTTAAATCCAAATTTACCAAATGTTTGATTTGTAATTTTAACAGGTCAGTTCCCCTGATCCCCTGTTCAGTGGCAATTACAAAAAGTGCATAATCACGCTTATGCGTTTTTTTCTTCAATTCATTGATGATTCGTCTTTTTTCTATTGCAGTGAATGGTTTCACGTATTTTCCGGTTGCATCATTAATTTTCCTCGTCAGTCAAAAGTTTTATTGATTCATTGAGTGACAGAGAGAGGGAAATAGTGCATTTTGAATCTATTCATTTAACCCGCAATTGAAAAACGGAGATTCAAAATGCACATTTATGTTTATCACTTCCTGAGATCTTTTCGCAATATTTTTTCCAGACAATCGACTTGGCTTGTGTTCTGCATGGTCATATTGGGATTCATCGGTAGCGGCGAGATGGTGGGTGTCACCTCGTTTTGTAGATTCTGGTCGGTAGAGGAAAGCGGCTATCACAGCTTGCTCAACTTTTTTCGATCCTCTGCCTGGTCTCTTGAAATGCTGACATGTTACTGGAGCAGCTTTGTCCTTTCACAAAAAGAAACCGTTTTTGTTCACGGCCGCGCGGTTATATTGGGTGATCATACCAACGTTTCGAAAGATGGGCGCAGAATGCCATGTGTGGTCAGTTTGCACCAGCATTCCGAAACGCAGAGTAAACCGTCCTATTTCCGCGGTCATTGCTGGGGCGCCATCGGCTTAATGGTCGGCTCGATGACTTCGCCCTATTGTCTTCCCTTGGCGCTTGGTATTCATCAGGGGCTGATTCATATTGGTAAAAAGAACCCGGATGAAGCTGACAGGGAAACCCTGGGAAGTCGAATCGTTCAGATGGCGCTTGATTTTGCTGTCCAACACGATCTGCCAAGCATCCTGGTTTTGGATGCTTTTTTCCCCTGGGGCCGCTGTTTTCATACTGGCCAATTCCCTATGGTCACTGAAGCATAAATCACCGCTTCTCACCCTGATTATTCGGGCAAAGAAAAACTGCGTGGCCTATTTTGAGGCTGAACACCCCTCGGAAAGAAAACCGGGACGTCCTGCAATATATGGAGAAAAGGTCAAACTCATGGAACTTTTTGACCACAAAAACAAATTTGCGAAGGTCCAATGCACCGTTTACGGCAGAGTCGAAGACATCCTGATTACTTCAGCGGATTTGTTATGGAAACCGACCGGTTCGTTGATCCGCTTTGTACTGGCGGTAACCAGCCGGGGACCCATCGTTCTGATGTGTAGCGATTTGAGCCAGGAGCCCGTTGCTGCCCTTCAATTATATTGCGCGAGAGTGCGGATTGAAACCATGTTCGACATGCTGAAGAATTTGATCGGGGCCTTCCGCTATCGCTTCTGGTCGAAGCGTCTGGTTCGTCACTCCAGAAAACCTAAAAAAAACGAAACGCTGAAAAAACCTTCGCAAAAACGGATCGGATCGGTCAGACGCTGCCATGAGGCCTATGAACGTTTTGTCATGTTAGGTGCGATTTCTCTCGGATTGCTGCAGCTGATCGCTCTCAAATTTCAGAGAACGATCTGGAAGCACTTTGAAGGCTTTCTGAGAACCCGTTCCCGGCAGTTGCCCTCGGAAAGAACCGTCAAATTGGTTCTCACCCATCTGCTGATCAGGAATTTAATGGATTCCGCACCGGATGCGATCATACGTGAAATTCAGGAACGCTACGGAAACGAAAAAGCAGCATTTCAAAGAGCCGCTTAATCGTCTAAATCATAACAATCTGATTTTTCAAGCCGATTGGATGGAAAAATTTTTATTGATTTGACTTATTGTGGGAGAGATCCGTCTGTACTCATATTCCGAAAAACTTATGACTGACGAGAATTTTCTTGTTTGCCATAATATCCTCCCATAGTCCACCAATGTTCAATTATATGTAATATTTTATAACTATTGAACATAAAATTTCAACTGATTATTTACCAATCTACACAACAAATTATAACCAACCGTATTTGTAGAATATTTTTCAAAAACACCCACAAATGTTCATTCATGGTAATGATTGAACATTCGCATTTTGGTTCATTTTGATGAATTCATGAAATTTTAACTGTGAGATGTCTTTTCAAGACAAGGAGCATGTTCATTTCCATATGGATACCGAGAAATTGAATGGGTATCATTAAACCATCGTTTTTTAAGACACCATAGAATTATGATATAATGCTGGTATCATGGATCAGGACCACCACAAAAATACCAAACCATTAAAATGCCGTGCCTGTGGCAGCACCACTGCTGTTAAAAAGCTCACAACAGATTATGAACTCTACCACGCCGGATTATACCACCTTTTTGAAATGCCGCTCGGCATAGACCATTTAATGACAGAGAATACCCACTATTGCACACGTTGTGGTTATAAATTCTAATCCCCCACCCCATCCCCACCATTTTTTTCATTTCTTTGTCCAAAATCATGAGATCCACTGAATTTTAATAACATTCTTTGCAATTAATTTTTAAACAGATAACAAAGGTATATTTATGAAAACGATGGAAAACAACGGTGCACTGGACGAATTCTGGTCGATTGCAGGGGTTTGTGATGCCCTTGGTGTTTCGTACACCACCTTATATCGCTGGCGCTACCATATGGAAGGTATGAATTTTCCTGACCCGGTTTACAACATCAATAACAGGAAAATTATGTTTTCAAAAAAAGATGTGATGGAATAGAGAAATCAACAGTTTAAAACCAAAGGTAATTAAAATGGAACCACAACTTTTTAATCTGGAACAATTATTGGATTACATGGAAATCCGAATCTCAACCCTGCACCATTTGATTTCAGATCGTGATTTCCCGGCTGGTAAACCCAATGGTAATACCGATACACGTTTATGGTCACGGGTAGAAGTAGACCGGTAGATTATGGACCAAATCAACTAAAGGTGATCACAGTGAAGATGGAAAATGAGCAGTAGAAATTATCAGAAGCAGTGAGTTTATATTATTCTCACGATTACTTGAAGTTTGTCATTACTTTAAACCCGGAAGAACTGGACTGTGGCCAGATCAATACCCGTTCATTTATTGTCCGGGGCTTAAAACTGCATGAATTAAAAGCCGTAATTAAAGAGCATGACACCGGTTTCCTCGCTGGAATGTGCATCGTAGAAGATCTGGTGATTACATTACGTGACAACCATGTGCTTTGCGTACTCTTGGGGTCAATTCAGGGGAAAGGTCAAAATCGCAGAATTCCCTTGAATGACGACGAATACAACCAATTCTGCTTTATGGTGAACCGGTTGGCAAAATAAAACTTTTTACAATTAATTCAACATAGATTCCCCCTTTACCAGAATTCAAATGTCAGTAGTATTTCATCTGGTATCGGGGGATTTTTATATCCGGTCATATAGTTATCTGATGAATTAGTTGTCAAGGAAAAATATTAAATATATTCAATTAGATATGTCACAAATCAATGTGCTCTGTAAGGGCCATAATAGTGTGTTTCAGAGTGGTTGTTTTTGGTGTGATGGTTGGTATTCGATAGGGTGGAATTGGGGTTAAATGGTGTGGAAATGATTGTGGGTTGGATATCTTGACAGGGATTCAATGCCGGCTAAAGAAACTTGAAACGAATCAAACATGATGACCCGGTAAAAAATCTAATTTTGGTAGTTTTCTGGCCACAAACTACTGAAATTATTGATAGTTATTTTGCCGTTTTGGACTTTTTACGGGATCATCAAACATGGGTATTGTGTTTTTGCATACAAATAGTTTGTATTTAAATTATTTGTATGCTAATCTTCTCAAAATTAAAATTCAAGATATTGGGAGAGTACCTTGGTATTTGAAGATTGCGTGTGTTTTCGGTTAGGTAAAACTGTACGGCGGGTGACAAGAGCATACCGTCAAGAAATTTCTAAGTATAAACTTACCCACGGCCAATTTTTTATGATGGTTGCAATTTATGAAGAGGAAGGTTTATTACCAAGCGAACTTGCTGAAAAAACTTCTCAGGATAGAGCAACAACAACAGGTTTGCTTGACCGACTTGAAAAAGACGGTTGGGTTATTAGAAAGGCGGATAGGGATGATCGCAGGTCTTTGAGAATCTTCCATACTCGCAAGGCGAGTGAGCATAAAAAAAACATCATCACACTTTTCGAAAAAACGAATCAAAAATTTTTAAACTGCTTTACCCAAAGTGAATGGTCACAAATGCAAGATTTCCTATCCCGGTTAGATCAATTCAATGATTCAAATCAGTCTTTTTAACATGTTGAAGGGAAAGCACATTGTACAATCTTAATCCAGCCCACATCAAATCCGTGATCAAAAATATAAACAAAGGGCCGTTTTTCAAACACTTATCAATGCAGGTTGCGGAGTTGGATATCGGATATTCAAAGGTGATTGCTACGATTAGTAGTGAGCACATGAACCCTTTTGGTGGTGTTCACGGAGGGGTGTTTTCTTCGTTCATTGATACTGCGGCTTATTGGTCTGCTTATTGTGATCTTAGGGAAGATCAAGGCTTAATTACAATTGATTTAAAAGTAGATCTTCTCGCACCGGTTACGGATGAAACTATTATCGTGATAGGAAAAAGCATTAAAGCTGGACGAACACTATGCCTTACAGAAGCGCAGATGTCCGATGAGACAGGGCGATTGTTTGCTCATGGTACTTCAAAACTTATGGTAACTCAAAACAAACAAACCATAAACGATGTTGTTACTTTTATGGGTGCTGACAACCTACCAAAAAAATTTCTAAGGAGAGATTATGCCGTTTAAAATAGTCGGAGTATCAGCAAGCCCGATAAAAAATGGAAATACAGATACATTCTTATCAACGATTATGGATCAGGCAAAAGAAAAAGGGCTTGAGACAGAAACCATAAACCTGTCAGAATTCAAAATCGAAAACTGCATCCACTGCAATTTCTGCTTGAACAAACAAAAGGCTGACAGATACTGTGCTCTTCGAGATGATGTCCAGATCATATATGAAAAATTGGAGAGTGCGAATATCATCGTGTTTGCCAGTCCGGTTTACTTTATGAGGACTAGTGGGATGATGGCAACGTTCATAGACCGTCTTCGTGTTTTTATCTTCGGCAATGTTGCTGGTGGTAAATTAAAAAATAAAATCGGTATTAGTGCAGGTGTTTCATGGTTACGGCATGGGGGCATGGAGACAACACACCTTTCCCACATTTGTGCATTCATTACCCTTGATATGATACCAGCAACCAGTCATGCTTCCATCAGTCCTCTTGGTGCCTCCGGTGTAAGCAGCAGATATGGAGAAGGCGTGTTTGATTCCAATGTGCGTTTAGGTGTATGTGATGATGAAGCAGGAATCAATGCTGCCAAAGCTCACTTAGCCCGTGCCTTGGAATTGTCAAATCTTATTAACAAAGAGACAACACTATCAAATCGTGAGGATTAGATGACCATTCCCCGAGAACGGCTTGATTTTTTAATAAATTTTTTTAACAAGGCACCTCTCCAAGAAGTTTTTGGAATGATTTTATCTTACCAACAAAATGGTGATCCTGTCTTTAAAATGCCATACAAGCAATCTTTAGATCATACGATGGGTGGTATATTCGGTGGGACTATAGCATCGTTACTTGATTGTGCAGGTTGGTATGCAGTAGCAAGTCGATATGAATACTGGATTTCTACAGTAGATTTAAACATTCAAATTCTTCGTGCATCTGCAAAGGTTGATTTAAAATCAACGGGATCAATAGTAAGAATGGGTAACAAGATCGCAGTGGCAAGAATGGATGTGTATGAAGACAAAAAAGATGGAACGCATTTGGCTACCGGCACAGGCGTATTCTCAGTATCTTCCATCCCCATATCCTCGGTTTAATTCTACGATTTATTGTGGTTATAATCAAAAATTAGTCCAAGAAATATGGGTTAACTGACATCGAATCGGTTCATTTTGCCCCTGATCATGATAAAAACAATCATGGCAGCATCGGTCACCACAAAGTTCAACCGCCCTTTACCAATACAACATCACCACACCTTCCGGCAGAACGTGTGCATTGATTTCATCATGCCCCATATTTTTTGACTCTACCTGATATGGTACACACACAAAACCATCATTGTTCCCATGACTGACCTCGTTTTCCAGTGTATGAAAGTGGGCATTGACATTGGTAAACACCGAAAACATAGCCCCGTTCCATTCCTTTGATATGGTCGGTTTATAAATGTACTTGATTATAAGTGATTTTGCCCGTTCTCGTGTCAAATTCAGCGTATTTAAATTGGTTTCGATGATTTCGTAACCTATGACACCATCTTGTATAAACACCTTTGCAAATGGACGTAACAGCCCATCTACCGCAATAGTAAAATAGCATTTACTAAACTTTTTTATATCAGAATCTTGTGCAACTTGCTGATGCTGCTTTCTTAAAACGTGGTTCCCTTGCTGTGAAAACATCTGATCATACAAGGTAATAATTTCATGCTGTTCAAACTGATCAAGGTGTTTCAGTTCAGGAAGAACCACGTCATCAGTATTGGAATTTCCCATGCTTACCACCTGTTTAAAACCGTTTTAGCGTTGTAAGTTTAACAACGATACAATAGAACCCTTTATAATAAACATCCGATCATTTCAGACAGGATTATTTATTAGTTTTAGAGGCAGGTTCATCTTTTACCAGTTTCAATTGAAATCCAGAAGGTGTTTCTTTTACGGTAAATTTTTGATCGACATCATATTTTGTTGTATTAATAATTTCTTTTTTGATGATAAGGCTACCACGTTTATTAATTTTAACATTCATATTTACTGGTTTAGTTTTCTTAGTCCTACCAGCACCTTGGATTTTTGGTATTTCATCCGCTTCAATAAGTGCCTTTGCATATAATGCTTTAAGCTGTGTACTTGAACTAAGCCCAAATTGTTTGATTATTTCTGCCTGTTCAACTCCACCTTTAATCGCTTCCAGCAACTTTTTAAGATCAATTTTTTTTCGTTCGGTCTTTGCCATTATATCCTCCATAAATTATTTAACATCACATTATATAAAAGTTTTGAAAACATACCATAAACATATTGTAACCTATACACAAATTAAGCTAAAATACAGCCGATTTAGGACAAATTGACCACATCTTATACCCAAACATCAAATCAAAACTATAAAACGCTTAAATGGCCTCATTTCAAACTATATCAGACATAACAAACCCCATACAAATACAAAATACATACTAATATGGGGTTTGTCTGTCAACTTATCATTCAATAGTTATTGTTGGTTTGATATAATCAGGCAATGATTTCAAGCCTTTGTTCTTCAAAGCATTTTTCAAATCACGTTTCAAAATTTTCCGGTAAGCAGTAATCATCTCATCATATACAAGATTTACATAGTCTGGATGACATAAAATTTCATCATGAACAGATAAAACCGCTGGTATTCTCTTTTCAACCATCAAATCGTGCACCACTGCTTCTATAATTTCAGAATCAAACCACATCAAACGTATACCACAATCCGAATTGAAACAATCGGAAATATCTTCATATCTGTTTCTTAAAACTTTAAAAAACTCACTGCAATCTTGGAATTTAAGATCAATATCTTTCTTTTCCAATTTTTCCATTGTTGCCGTGATTGTATCTTTCCAGTTATCCGCATTTATTGCAGTAAGTGCAAGTTGTTTGAATATTTTCCTGAATTCATCATCATTACGTTTATCAATTAAAAGACTTTGATCAATTTCAATTTGATAAGCATCTTTTGGTGCTGACATTAATTTGCGATGATGACATAATGCAAAATGATGACCTGCAAAATCTAATTTTATATAATGTGGTGAACAATCTATCGAAATATATTGGCGCAACTGTTTATTCATCTGCATCTATTCCGCCATATATAAACGGCCATTGCATTTAAAATTATTTCTGGAATATTTTCTCACAACAGACTTATTGTTTATTTCAAATTTAATCTTATCAATATCAATCTTATATTTACCTTCATTTTGACAGCCTAAACCCTTGGTAGACAAGTCTTCTGCGGTTACACCGCCTTCCATACCTATAGAACCATCCATACTATCTTGTATATGGTTGATACTTGTATAACTATCATTGTTGTTAATTGAAATATTCACATTCTTTAATCTATTTAGTTTGTTAATTATAAAATTTAGTTTATTATCTTCATTATTATAATTTAAAACCGTACATTCAATGGATTCAATTTCAATTCTGCTTTCAAGATAATCATAATAAAATTTCTTTAGAAAATTAGTATCAAGAACAAGTGACTGCCCATGTAGTTTATGATCATAGTCAACTTTAATATCTGAATTTTCATAAACATTATTAATCTTTTCCAGCCGTTTAATCTTACGTTCAATCTACGGTTTAATTTCAAAGTCAACTGGAACAGAAACCTTTTTATATTTACCTTTATTTTTACCCTTAGTGATTAATCTAAGAACAGTATCATTCAAAACAACCAATTCACTATTCAACTTTGGATCAACTGATTTATTATTGTAATTCTTTTTTTCATTATCAACAATGCAGCTTAATTTTTTGAATCTGATATCCTTGTTGCGCAGATATTCAAACATTTTCAAACCTTTTTCAGAAAACGCAATTGTTGATTCTTTACCATTTTCCTGAGAACCAATAGTTTGTGTTATCAAACCTAACAATTCTAATATGTCAACAATCATCAAAAATGGTTCATATTTAAGACCCATTGCTTTATAGTATCTATCTTTATTGCTAATCTCACTTGTCTTATAATATGTATTACTTCTGGAACAACGAATATTGCATTCTTTCAACATACCAAATACCAAATTATTAACAAGAAAACGAACATATTGATCAAGGAAGTATTCATGTTTACCATTATTTATCCATCTTTTAGTAAATAATGATCTGTTTACCAATGTGTTTTTACGTTCTTTTGATAGTTTATTATAATTCTCATGAATAATAGCATTATCCATACCAACATTACATCCAGTAATCTATTTAAATGTAATCATTACATCATCTGTTATCTTATCAACTAAACCGTTATACACAGATTCATCTTGATTTGATTCAAACACAATATTTCTAATCCTAAAAATTGTGTCATTAGATTCTGTCTCATCATCAGCAACAACAATTTGTTCGTTTTGTTGGTCAAGTACCATGGCCTTAGATTTTTTGCCTTTTTTAGTTTTAATCATTTTAATAACCTTTTTGTTAAAAATTTAATTTTTTACACTTATTACGCATTTACAAACCAGAAAAAACTACGCTTATATAATTCGCAATAAAACTCACATTTATATATATCATATTTTAGTACATTCTTTGAATCTCATATGAATTCAAATTATTAATTATAATTTGTCTTATTGTTTCTTGAAATTTTCAAAATTATCCTTATGATATATAATAAATTAGACATCTATAATTCCATTGGTCAATTAAAGATGAAAAGATATACAAGCAATAACATGATGTTCAACCAAAAAGGCAAGTTGATTGGTCTTTTTAGTTCAACTGGTCGGTGGGTTAAGATCAGAACTGATGAAAACCCAATTATTATTGGTATATCTGATCTTCATGGTGATTGCCGGACATTGAATCATATTCTCGATGAATATTTTTTTAAAATACCAAATAGTATCTTAATTGCCTGTGGAGATTTCTTGGACCGTAACCCTAAAAGTTGGGACAATGAACCCACTGCTGCACTGGATACGCTGCTGAACTTGAAATTGCAGTACCCTGACCGTGTATTTCTTCTTATGGGAAATCATGACCTGTCACCGCATACACATATTCCTTTTGCCCCTTCCAATGCATGGGACATGATGTCAGGTCAAACCCTTGCATTTTACACAGAAGTGCTTGAGAGCTTGCCTATTGTGGCCACAGTGAACGATATTGCCTTTGCACACGGTGTCCTACCGACGACAACACAGGTTGATGATCTGCCTTTTGATGAGATTTATAATTGTGTGTGGTCGGATTATGTGGAACACGAATCACTTGGAAGCGATTCTATACGCAAAAAAGTGGGAATCAATTTCTTTCAGGAATCCTTGGACAAATTCAGTTGTAACCTTCTCATAAAAGGCCATAACCCTTTTGCCCCATTGATCAGCATGAATCAGAAATGTATAACAATCCAGACTACAAGACAATTCCATGACATCTGCGGTTCCCATATGGTGGTCGTTGATTCAACGAAACAATTGAATGATGTCCAGAATGCTAAAATCGTAACCCTTGAAACCAAGAATTGATTTTGTTTATGGAAATTAACATTTGAATGTTTTCAAAATTATGGTAATGAACTTTTAATGTGCAGTTCAACTTGTACATTTTGGTTGTACGTTTTCCGTTGAACCCCACATTCAAAATTGATAAAACATAACAATATCAGATGGTTAAAAATATGTGGTGTTGATCCCCCTCAGCTCCACCATTACCAATGGTTTTTAAAAACATCCGAAAGCCTGGATAAATATCTGGGCTTTTTTTATTGGTATTTCTACATCCTTTTCTTTTTTCTTTGAATACCTAATAAATCCCTTGATCACCTGATGACCACCTAAAAAATCTGTTGGCATTAATGTTGACATATTTTTTGTTTCAAAAATTACATACCAACAAAAATAATCCCGGACGGCCTTTTATAAATCAAAGTAGTCTTATTATTAATAACGTTTATTTTATAAAAATATACCTATGATTTAAATTGATTATGATTCTAACCATATTTCGCCATTTGACAAAATACATTGAATACGATATATAACACAATTAAAAAAGACACCTAAATATGGCGTGAGCCCTTTCGCGCAGAAAGAAGAACTATCCATGGATCAAATTATTATTAAAAATATATTTAAAATATTCGGCCAGGATCCCCAAGAGGCAATATCCCTTGTTGATCAGGGGCTAACAAAAGAAGACATCCTTGAAAAAACCGGTATGACCGTGGGCGTAAACAATGCGAATTTTTCTATTAAACGTGGAGAAATATTTGTGGTCATGGGCCTGTCCGGATCCGGCAAATCCACGCTGGTCAGGATGTTCAACCGCTTGATTGAACCATCGGCCGGCGAAATCCATATTAACGGCCAGAACATTACAGCCATGGAAAACAAGGACCTTGTCAAATTCAGACTTAAACATATGAGCATGGTGTTTCAGTCCTTTGCCCTGATGCCCCATCTCACGGTCCTGGAAAATGCCGAGTTCGGCCTTGAATTGGCCGGGGAACCTAAAACCACGCGGAGCGAGCGGGCGATAGCCGCCCTAAGCCAGGTGGGCCTGGAAGGCTGGGAAAGCCAGTACCCCAAACAACTTTCCGGGGGGATGCAGCAGCGCGTGGGCCTTGCCAGGGCATTGGCTGTGGAACCGGATATCATGCTGATGGACGAAGCGTTTTCCGCCCTGGACCCGCTGATTCGAACGGAGATGCAGGATGAGCTGCTCAAACTTCAGGAAGACAGTGACAGGACCATTGTTTTTATCTCCCATGACCTGGATGAGGCCCTTCGCATCGGCGACCGAATTGCCATCATGGAAGGCGGACGTGTTGTTCAGGTGGGTACACCCGAAGAAATTCTCCAGAACCCGGCAGACAATTATGTCCGGGCCTTTTTCAGAGGTGTGGATCCCACCACTGTTATTTCAGCCGGAGAAATTGTCAACACACAGTACCCCACGATTATCAAAATCAGAAAAGGCGATATCAGAAGCTCCCTGGAGCTATTAAATGCCAGGGATTTCAACCACGGATATGTGCTGAATGCCAAACGCCAATTTTTAGGGGTCGTATCCATTGACTCCCTTCAGGAGGCCGTGGAAAATGGCCGGTCAAAAGACTCCCTTGATATCTGCTATCTGCCGGAAGTCAATCCCGTCAATATCAATGACAATATGCAGGATATTCTTCCTGAAGTGGCTTCCAAGGGTTTTCCCATCCCGGTACTTGATGACAACACTGTATTTAAAGGCGTGGTATCAAAAAACAGATTCCTGAAAACCCTTCACAAATCAGAAATTAACGGCCATAACGGATCCGGGAACGAATATGACGAATCTTCCCAACACCTTCAAACCGCTCTTTAGCAGGAAAATCAATTATGTTTGGTGAAAAAGTACTCCCCATAGATATATGGATCACCGCGTTTGTTGACTGGCTGGTCAATAATTACCGGGATATATTTCAGATGATAAAATGGCCGGTTGAACAGATTTTGACCGGATTTGACATTGGCCTTAACGCCGTACCACCCATTATTATAATAGGTATTCTGGCTTTCTGTGCATGGCGCTTTTCAGGATGGGGCTTAGCTGTTTTCAGCGTTGTGGCAATGGTATTCATCGGGTTGATCGGATTCTGGGCAGACACCATGACCACCCTTGCCATGGTTTTGGCCTCGGTTTTATTTTCCACCCTTGTCGGGGTTCCCGTGGGTATTGCCGCCGGACGCAGCGACCGGGTGGAAACCATTGTCAGGCCTTTTTTAGATGCCATGCAAACCACCCCGTCCTTTGTATACCTGGTTCCCATTGTCATGCTCTTTTCCGTGGGTAATGTGGCCGGAGTTCTTGCCACCATTATTTTTGCCATGCCCCCCATCGTCCGCCTGACAAGTCTTGGCATCCGCGGGGTGCACCCGGAACTGGTGGAAGCGGCCACCGCCTTTGGCGCCACCCGCAGCCAGGTACTGTTCAAGGTTCAGATTCCTCTGGCCATGCCCACCATACTGGCAGGGCTGAACCAGACCATTATGATGGCCCTTGCCATGGTGGTCATTGCGGCCTTGATCGGGGCCGGCGGTTTGGGCTCTCCTGTGATTCAAGGACTGAATACCCTGGATATAGGCCTTGCTGTCATGGCGGGGTTAAGCATTGTTCTGCTAGCCGTGGTACTGGACAGGATCACCCAGTCCATGGCCGGCAAAAATTAACATAAAGGAGAAATTATGAGTGTCGCAAAAAACATCTGCTTCTTTCTGGTTGCAGTTTTCATGATCACAGCCGCACCTGCCTGGGCATCTTCAGACAAACCCGGAGAAGGTATCACTGTTAAACCTGCACGTGCCACCTGGAACACAGGTTATTTCCAGGAAGCACTTGTCAGCCGGGCCTTGACCGAGTTAGGTTATAAGGTCAACCACCCCAAAGACCTGAAAAATCCGATTTTTTACAAAGCATTGACCCTGGGTGATTTAGACTACTGGTGCAATGGCTGGTTTCCCATGCATAACAGTCAGCTTCCCAAGGATTTTAAGGACAAAGCCCAGATCATCGGATACGTTGCCAAGGCGGGTGGACTGCAGGGGTATCTGGTATCTAAAAAAGAGGTTGAAGAATACAACATCAAGTCATTGGACGACTTTAAGCGTGAAGAGGTCAAAAAGGCATTCGACAAAAACCATGACGGCAAAGCCGATCTGACGGCCTGCCCGCCGGGATGGGGGTGTGAAAAAATAATTGCCCATCACTTAAAAGTTTACAATCTGGAAGATGATATTAATCCGGTAAAAGCGTCTTACGAAGCAGGTATGGCGTCCGCCATCGGTGCTTATAAATCTGGCGAGCCTATTTTCTTTTATACCTGGACCCCGAACTGGACCGTATATAAACTCAAACCCGGGAAAGACGTGATGTGGGTCAACGTGCCTAAAATCCTGCCCACAGAGGCCCAGGCCGAGGCCGTGGACAGAATGACCCAGTCCGGCATTGATGGCGCAGTGACAGATCCTGTGAAACTGGGCTTTGTTGTTTCAGATATCCGTATTGTGGCCAACAAGAAATTTTTGGCAAAGAATCCTGCTGCCAAAAAATTTTTTGAGGAATTCACCCTGTCCCTCGCAGATATTAATGAACAGAACACCCGCATGAACGCGGGGGAAAAATCAGCAAAAGACATCCAGAAGCATGTCACGGAGTGGATTGCTAAAAATCAGGCCAAATGGAACAACTGGCTGGCCCTGGCCCGGGCCGCTGCAAAATAAACGGGGGCCTTTTTTCACGATAAATAAATAAACGTCCCCCCCCTGCAGGGTTAACTCTCCTGCAGGGGGGACGTGTTTTTAGTATTAGGTTCTGAGTTTAAATAGTTGACGGCGAACCTGTAATTATCGTATGCTTTCAAAAATTTTTTAGTACCCATTATAAACAAAGGAGACAACGATGAAAACCAAGATGAGTGTGCTGATTATCAGTTTTGTTTTTCTTTTTGCAATGATCTTTGCCGGCTGCGGAGAGCAGGAAAATCCAAAACAAGCTCCCAAAGCACCTGAAGTTGAAACCTCAATGCATGAAACCGAAACCCAGGCACCTGAAGCTGAAACTTCAATGCATGAAACCGAAACCCAGGCCCCTGAAGCCGAAACTTCAATGCATGAAACCGAAACCCAGGCTCCTGAAGCTGAAACTTCAATGCATGAAACTGAAACCCAGGCACCTGAAGATGAAACTTCAATGCATGAAACTGAAACCTCAGCACCTGAAAAGGCTGAGGAGTCACAGGAAGCCCCGGCTGCCGAAAAAAACTGAACGCCGGTTTTATCTATGTTGGCCTGATGGGTGATTACGGGTGGTCCTATGAACTGGGTAAAAGAATGGATTCCTAGCAATCAGGCCAAATGTAACGACGGACTGTCCAGGCCCGGATCGCTGAAAAATAGACTGGCCCCTTATTTACGACAGTTAAGCCCTCCTGCCGGGATCTCCCCCCTGCCGGGGGGCTTGTTTTTGGTGTTAGGAGTCTATTTTTAAGAGGAAGGAGACATAATGGAAATCTCAGCAAACCAGTCCATTGACAGTATTGCCAAAATTTTCCTGAAAACCACCCAGAGCACGCTAAAAACGAGCACTGGTAAAGAAATAAATTACGCCAACACCATCCAGAAAATCACCAGGGTGTCCATGATGCCGGATCTGACCTGCTTTGTCCAGTTCGGCGGAGACTATATGGGTCTTGTGATTTTCAATTTTAGTGATGAGGCTGCCTTTGAAATTTACAGGCAGTACATGATCAACATGGGCATGCCCGAAGATGAACTGGCCACCTCCATTTCCGACCCTGAAGTGACAGATACCATTGGGGAAATTACAAACCAGCTCATGGGACAGATGATAAAATCAGTAGAAGAAAAATATGACCTGAATGCCTATTACGGCCAGCCCAAGGCATTGACCATAAGTTCGGCCATCTCCCTGTCCATTAACGACACTTACACGGAAAACCGCCGGCTCTCCTTTAAAATCAATAACTATATCTTCCGCATTGAAATAGCCATGGAGGATACTGAATTTATCAATGTAGCCGACTTCTGACAAAACCGTCAAAAAAATTTCTGAGTAAACATGAGACGATTTAAACAGGCGGTAAGCCTCATTCTGGTCATTGTGCTTTTGTTCCCTGCCACCAGCTTTGCCATTTCCATTCCCGATGAACTCAAACTCGGCAAAGAATATTTACAACTGATCAAAAACAAAGGTGTCATTCTTCATGACCCCGTTGCCCAGAAGATGATTGATATTGTGGGCAACGCCATTGTCAAACAATTGTCTCCCCAACCCTTTCATTTTGATTTTTTCATGATCAATGACGACACCTTTAATGCCTTTGCCACGCCGGCAGCCAATATTTTTGTGCACCGAGGATTAATTGCGGCTCTGGATAATATGGACGAGCTTGCAGGTATTCTGGCCCATGAAATCGGCCATGCCGTGGGAAGGCATGTGTCCCAGTCCATTGACCGGTCCAAAGTAGTGGCAGTGGGCAGCCTGGCCGGGATGCTGGCCGGCGTCCTGGTGGGGGCGGCAGCCGGAAGTTCAGAAGCGGCCCAGGCCATGACTATTGGCTCCATGGCTGCCGGGCAGTCAGCCATGCTGACCTATACCCGGGAAAATGAAACCGAGGCAGACCAGAAAGCGGTTCTTTTTCTTGAGAAAACAGGATATTCGCCAAGAGGGATACTGGACAGCCTGCTGAAAATCAGGCAGACCGATTACCAGGGGATTGAAAATATACCTGATTACTTTAAAACCCATCCGGGCACAACAGCCAGAGTGTCCCATTTATCCGGAATTCTGGCCGATTATAAACCAGCTTTGAACAAACCCGCGCCACCGGAAAATTTCGACTACAACATGGTCAAATACCGGGTGATCGGACTTTACAGCGACCCTGACACCTACATTCCCAAGATTGAAATTGCACTCCAAAACGATCCAGACAATGTGGCGCTTCACTATGGCCTAGGCCTTTTGTATGGCCGGACCACCCGAATGAATGAGGGAATTGAACAGCTGAACAAGGCCCTGGCCAAAGACCCATTTGAATCCATGATCCTTTTGGAGCTGGGCCGGCTTTACATCCGCAACACGGAATATTCCCGGGCCATAACGATCCTGGACAGTATGGCAGATGATCCCCTGCTGGGGGACTGGGCCGTTTTCAACCGGTCCGTTGCCCAGATTGAAAACGGCAACCTGTCCGCAGCCCAAAAGGGGCTTGAGCATGTACTTGGAAACGGCAAACCCGGATTTGAAAAAGCCAACTACCACATGGCCGAAATCATGTCCCGGCAGTCAAAACAGGCCCTGTCAAACTATTATCTCGGGGTGTATTATGCCCGGATACATGACGAACAAAATGCGGTCCGCCAGCTTGAACGGGCCCTTGACACCCTGGACGATGAAAAGATGCGGGAAAAGGCCCAAAACGAACTGGAAAATCTCAAAGGCAAGGGCAAAAAAGGGGCGCACCAAGACAATCGCATGTAACTGGGTTGCAGTTTCATGCCAATTTCAAATGACTCATACGGATTATAATCCTTCCTTTTCAACAGAAAGGCCCCCCATATATTGTAGTCAATGTCATAAACTTAAGCATTGCGTATTTTATTTCACCATGAAGGACATGAAGAGCATGAAGAATATATGCCGGGAAATCAATCTTCATGTCCTTCATGCTCTTCATGGTTTTAATTCGGAAGCATCTTAACTTTATGACATTGAACAGAAACTTGCACATCACCTAAATCAACTCATTTATACTGTTTTACTCCAATTTAGCAGTCGGTGAAATATTCTTAATCCCGCTCTATAGAAACTTACTTTTACTGGCAATTGTTTATGAGCCGCCGAGATTGATACCGAATATCCTTTGCCTCTATCTCCGATATTCCTAATGACAGCAAAAAGTCATGGTGGGCTTCTGGAGATCGGGATTCAAATTCTGCGTGCCATTTCATCATGGCTGATTCGTCCATGCCGGCAGCCTGAAGCATTTTTACCCACATCTCTTTGTCAATGGCAGGCCCGTAAACGTCGCTGGTCATTTCTTTGAGCAGACAGATTATGACCTGCTGCTGGCGTTTTAGGTCGACTATCTGCTGTCCGATTTCCCATAATCGATTCTCAAGTATTTTTACACTTGGGGCATTATCTGAGGCCAGCAGTTTTTTTATATCAGCCAGGGCCAAGCCTGTATTGCGAAAGGTGCAGATTTGGTTAAGCCTGTCATGATCTTTTTGCGTATAGAGGCGATAACCCGCCTTTGACCTGTCAGAGGGGATTAAAAGACCAATTCGATCATAGTAAAGCAGGGCACTTCGTGAAAGGCCGAATAATCCGGATAGTTGAGAAATGGAATAGGTTTTCATTTTTCGAAAGCGTGGCGACCGCCAATGCTGCCGCCACCTTTTTTCTATTTGCTGTTGCCCCGGATCTCAACGATCTTTTCGGGAGGAATCCTCAACCAGGAAAGAAAAGCCTTGTGCCCCTCCGGGTGGCTTTTTTCAAAATTATGATGCCATTTTTTCATTTGATCTTCAGTCAGTCCGATCTGCCTGAACATATCAACCCAATTTTCTTTGGTCAATTGATGTTGCATGATTACACGTCCCCTTTATTATAAGTTTTAGTTTCTGCCACGGCCATGACAACGACAGTTCTAAAGGGTAAACCAATAGACGGGTCAAGCACTTTTTTTATCGAGCCGGTGGAATGAAAAGATTAAGTCATATCTGTTTTATATTTGACAATGTATGGATTAACAGGGATAGTCTACTGTGTTCATTCACCTGAAAAAAGACCTTGTTTGGGAGGTTGTCCGCACTTTTGAAAATTATTTTTAGCCTGTTAAAATGGAAGTTTTCGATCCAACGCGTTATAGTGAATTCTGCGGCCCATAAAAAAAATGGCTATGTTCCCTTGGCTCCTTTGATATGGTGCTTGTAATCAACGACGAAAGGCATTTTCAACGGGTGCCGGATCTTAGAATTGAAAACTGAACTGGATAATGCCGGTATATTTTATGGACAACCTAAACAAAAATATCGAACAGGCTCGCCAGGCAATTAAAGATGCAGACGCACTTTTTATAACGGCCGGTGCCGGTATGGGCGTCGATTCGGGTTTGCCTGATTTCAGGGGAAATGCAGGTTTCTGGAAAGCTTATCCGCCCATAGCGAAGCTGGGCAAATCGTTCAGTGAAATGGCAGACCCTGTCTGGTTTGACAAACAGCCTGAAATTGCCTGGGCGTTTTATGGGCACAGATTGAATCTTTATCGTGAAACACTCCCCCACGAAGGCTTTTCAAAATTGCTTGATCTGGGAAGAAGCAAGCCGTACGGATATTTTGTATTCACCTCGAATGTTGACGGGCAGTTTCAAAAAGCCGGTTTTGACGATGCATTGATTGAAGAGTGCCATGGCTCCATCCACCATCTTCAATGCACCAGACCATGTTCCAGCGACATCTGGAAGATTGGGGAAGAGAACGTCAATGTTGATATGGAAACGTTCAGGGCTACAGGCGAGTTGCCGAAATGTAAAAACTGTGGAAGACTGGCACGCCCCAATATTTTAATGTTTGGAGACTGGAACTGGATATCGCACCGCACCAGTGAACAAGGGGCACGTTTGCAGAAATGGCTTGAAAAACTCAACAGCTTCAATGCGAAATTGGCCATTATTGAAATGGGGGCAGGCCTTGCCGTACCTACGGTAAGATATAAATCCCAACGAACCGGCCGGAACTTAAATTCAACCTTGATACGCATCAACCCAAGGGATTACCATGTCTGCCAAGGCGCAATCGGCCTGCCGCTTGGTGCCAGGGAAGGCATAAACCGGATTTTGTGCTGATGAATAAGGATGATTATCCCAAAGCCGGCTTACAAAGGCTCTTTCAAAAAGGGGCCGATAATTTTGTACTCTTGCATAGAAATGGAAAAGCTGTCGCCTTTCAATCAAATCAGAATGGAAATGTTAATATCATTGATCGTCAAACAGATATTGATTTCAGCTCGACAGGTCTCTCATTACTTGATGATGGTTGGAAATGTGTCGGGCCGGGATTGCAATACAGCGGGTTGTTTGAATAATGCAATTGATTGGTATAAAAATGGCCTGTCTAAATGCCATAGCTTAGTTTGCTTATGATTTTGGTTCTTTCACCAACCAATGACAAAAGAAGTCAATGCCTTTACTGGCAAGCGTTTCACACCACATAAATAGACAAAGTAAACACGAAATATTTACTCTTATTTAACATTTTTCCCTTTATATTTGCTATGTGGTTCCCGGTCTGAAAGAAATTCAATGAAATTTTTCAATGCCCGGGTAAGCCCCCTATCTTTTCGGTGGACAAGGAGGGTGGATGTCTTCCTTGATTTTTGCGGAATTTCATGGGTCTTGACTGAATGTTCCCATCTGAGATTTGATACAATGGACCGCGGTAACATGGTAATCCCCATGCCGACATTTACAAACCCTAGGATGCCCTCCAATGTTCCCAATTCCATTATCTGCCCGGGTATTATCCCCGTCTCTTTTGCCCAAGCTTCAAGGGCGCCCCTGTAAGAACATCCTCGCCTGAAAACAATAAAATCAGGGCGATCAAGATTTTCCAGGGATTTTATCCTTTTCTCGGTAATAACAACAAGCTCTTCATTAAATGCATGGTAGGTAAACAGATCCGGATGATCCACTGGTCCTGCGACAAAGGCCGCATCAAGCTGGTAGTCCAGCACACTTTTCACAAGGGATTCTGTGGTCCCGGTCTGAAGCTTTAATTGAACATCGGGATACTGCTTATGGTATGTTGAGAATAAAGTAGGCAGCCTCACAGCTGCCGTGGATTCCATTGTGCCGATCGACAAAGGTCCCTTGATAAATTCATCATCACTAACGGCAAGCAGAGCATTGTCTATTAATTGGACGGCATCTTTGGCATAATCAATTAATATCCGGCCCTTTGCCGTCAGTTCGACACCACGGTGCTTTCTATGGAAAAGGGAAACATCCAACTCACTTTCAAGTTGCCTGATCCTTGCCGTTACATTGGATTGCACACAATTTAATTTTAACGCTGCTTTTGAAATACTACCCTCTTCAGCCACGGTTTTAAAAATTTTAAGCCCCCATATATCCATATTTAACCCTCATTGATATCATTATTTATGATGTCGAATAACACTTTTAATTATTTGAGGTGATATTATACCTCTGTTAACTTTAAGGTCAAGTATTGGAAAAGATATGATGCAACCGAATTTGAAAAGGTACAACTTATTATGAAACAACAGAAGACTGGCCATGGATTGTTGATAACAGGCGGTTTTTTAGCCTTGGTGATTGCAATGGGTGTAGGCCGTTTTGCTTACACGCCATTACTGCCGGCAATGCAGAATCAGTTTGGATTCAGTGATGAGATTGCAGGATCAATGGCTTCTGTTAATTATCTGGGATATCTTATTGGTGCATTCTTGTGCTTTAAAAATATGAGAGCAGCAACAAAATTACGTTTATTCCGCATTTTTCTTATATCAAGTATTATCACGACAGCATGGATGGGACTTGTTGTACAGACCGAGGCATGGATTATTCTCCGGTTGGTCAGCGGCATAGCAAGTGCCGGTATATTTATTCTTGGTTCCTCAATTGTGCTGGAGCGACTCCCCCAATCAAAAAATGCCCTCGGCATGTTAATATACAGCGGTGTTGGTGGAGGCATTGCATTGAGCGGGGTGTTTTCTCCGGTGTTGGTTAAATATTTTAATGTCCAGGTAGCCTGGGTGGGACTCTCTTTGATCTGCTTCCCTTTATCTCTTGTTTGCTGGTCTGTGCTGATTCCTTTGGAAGAAAAATCGAAGATTGATTTACGTTCGAATGGGGAAATTAAATTTGAATATCCGCTATTACTCCCATGGCTTGTGGTCGCTTATTTTTTTGAAGGGTTCGGCTATATTATCAGTGGGACATTCATCGTATCCTTTCTCCAGGGTCAGTCCGGATTTTTTTCCTCCGGCCCAGTAGCCTGGACAGTGGTCGGTTTGGCAGCCTCTGTCTCCATTCCTGTATTTCACCAACTGTCAAAGCGCCTGCATCTGGTTTATGTGTTGATTATAGCCCATTTCATACAGGGCCTGGGAATTGTACTTCCAGTCTTATCGTCCCACTGGCTATGTGTCATTTCAGGCGCAGTTTTGTTTGGCGGTACATTCATGGGAATAACTGCTTTAACTCTTTCCATCGGTAAAACACTTAAGCCAGGCCAAAGCCAAAAGGTGATTGGACTGTTGACAGCCATATATGGTATCGGCCAGATTCTCGGTCCCCTGGTGTCTGGGGTTTTATCTAAAAATTCTGGGAATTTTGTATCTGCCATAGTGATATCTGCTGTCGCAGTAATTTTAGGCGGCATAATTTTGATAACAGGTATTTTAAAACATACAATGACTAAAATATAAGGAGGTTATGATGCCGTACGTTAACATCAAGATTACAAATGTTCCAAATTCTGAGGAAGTATAGACAAAGTCAACGTTTAAACCAGCGGCGCGGCTTTTTGAGTCCGCTGGATTTATTTGTGTGTGCCGGGCACGGCACGTGTCCTTGAAAGTGAGTCAAATGTAATGGATTTCCAAACATTTGGCAATCAGGGCTTCTTCATTTACTTTCATGATCTTCACGGTAAAAAAAGCAGATCCATCTTGTGCCGGCCCCTATTGAATTTGGTCATCAGAACAGGAGCTCAACATTGAATCACACCGTATCAAAACTTTTAAACTGCATGGTAAAGGTGCCCCGGCCCTGGGTGGCGGAACGCAGGGCTGTGGAATACCCAAACATCCTTGACAAGGGGGCCACAGCTTTGATGGCCTGAATACCGGATTTCGGGGTAATGGATTCCACCCGGCCGCCCCGGGCATTGAGGTCTGCAATGGCATCCCCCATATTGGCATCCGGCACAAACACCTCCACATCCACGATGGGTTCAAGCAAGGCCATTTTGGCTTTTTTCAGGGCCTCTTTGACTGCCATGGACGCACAGACCCCAAAGCCCAGTTCTGACACCTTTCCTTCCTCGCTGAACCCGTCAGCCAGAACAATCTCAACATCCACAATGGGATATCCTTTGAGGAATCCGCCCTCAAGACTCGCCCGGATTCCGGCCTCAATGCCCGGGATATACTGGGGCGCAATTTTTTCATCAGGCACAAGGGATTTGAAGACAACACCCTGGCCCCGGCCCAGGGGATTGAGTGTCACCGTGACGTTGGCATAATGGGATTTACCCTGGATATCCCGTTCAAACACGGCCTGGCCGGTTGCCGGGGCTGTAATGATCTCCCGGTAAACCACCTGGGGTTTGCCCACATTCACACTGGTGTTGAATTCTTTGACCATCCTTGAAATGATGATTTCAAGATGAAGTTCGCCCATGCCCGACAAAATGGTCTGGCCTGTCTCCTCATCCTTGTTCGTTTTAAGGGTGGGATCCTCAATCATGAATTTTGCCAGCACATCATCAAGCTTTTCCTGATCTGCATGGGTTTTAGGCTCAATGGCAATGGAGATAACCGGCTGTGCATATTCCATTTTTTCCAGAAACACGGGATGATCCGAATTGCAAAGCGTATCACCGGTGCCGGAATCTTTAAGTCCCACAATGCCGATGATGTCACCGGCCGAGGCCTCGTCCAAGCGTTCGCGCTTGTTGGCGTGCATTCTTAAAATTCTGGACAGTTTTTCATTACGGTTCAGGCCGGGGTTAAACACATCCCCACCCGAAGCGATCTTTCCTGAATAGATCCGGGCAAAGGAGAGTTTACGGCCCTCGATCATAGACACCTTGAAAATCAAGGCAGCCAGGGGACCGTTTTTCTCAGGTCTGAATTCAAGGATTTCACCGGTTTCAGGATGCTCGCCTTTAACCGGGGGCACATCCTTGGGGCTTGGCAGGTAATAGTCAATGGCGTCCAGAAGCGGCTGAACCCCTTTGTTCCTCAGGGCAGATCCGCAAAGTACGGGCACCATGGCCCGGCGGATGGTGGCGGCCCGGATGGCGGCCCGGAGCTCATCCACGGAGATCTCTTCCTCGCCCAGGTATTTTTCCATGATGGCATCATCAAGTTCGGACACTGCTTCCAGAAGTTTGTCCCGATATTCTTCGGCCAGTTCCCGGAATTCATCTTTAATAGGCCCGGCCGTGTATTCAGCGCCTAATGTTTCATCATTCCAGGCAATCTGCTCCATGGTCAAAAGGTCAATAACGCCCTGAAAATGGTCCTCGGCCCCGATGGGTACCTGGATCATCACAGGATTGGCAGCCAGCTTTTCTCTGATGGAGTCACAGGCGGCGAAAAAATCAGCACCGGTGCGGTCCATTTTATTGATAAAGACCATTCGCGGGACCTTGTACCGGTCTGCCTGGCGCCAGACCGTTTCGGACTGGGGCTCCACGCCGCCCACGGCGCAAAACACACCAATGGCCCCGTCCAGGACCCGTAAAGCCCGTTCCACCTCCACGGTGAAATCCACATGGCCCGGGGTGTCGATGATTTGAATGGTGGCCCCTTTCCACTGGCAGTAGGTAACCGCCGAGGTAATGGTAATACCCCGGTCCTGTTCATCCTGCATCCAGTCCATGGTGGCCTCGCCGTCATGAACTTCGCCTATCTTATGGGACCTTCCCGTGTAATAGAGAATGCGTTCCGTCACCGTGGTCTTGCCCGCGTCAATGTGGGCCATGATCCCGATGTTCCTGATTTTTGATATATTTTTTGGCTTGCTCATAGGTATCGTATCTATTTTAATAGTCGGCTCAATTAAGTTGGCATAGTGGTTGATACAGTATTGCCATTTAGGTGTCAAGAAAATAGCTTGCAAAACAGAGCCTGGTTTAATAGAATTCATGGTCTTGATGCAGGTCTGTGTGAGGCCTGGTTTATGCCGCAACCAATCCATCGGAGCCGCCCGTATCTGTTATGATTCCAGGATTTGAAGCCATCGTTGAGGAGCGTATCAAAGCCGCCCAGAAACAGGGCCGGTTTGACAATCTTGAGGGCAAAGGCAGACCTTTATTGTTTGAGGACAGCCATGTGCCCGAGGATCTTCGCATGGCCCATAAAATTCTGAAAAATTCAGGATTTTTGCCCCCGGAAGTTGAAATCAGAAAGCAGATGACCCATGTACGTGAACTCATGGATCAGACCGGGCTGGCATCTGCGGATCAGGCAAAGCTGAACAAAAAACTAAATTACCTGATGGCCAAGCTCGATGCGGTCCGTTCAACCGGGCCCGGCAGCACCCTGGCCCGGGACCAGTACAGAACTTCACTATTGAGAAAAATCAAATGAATATACGCAAAAAAGACAAAGACGGATTATTTAAAAATATTTTTGTTGCCTATTTTATCCTGCTGCTCCACGTATTTCTTCTGGCCGGTATCGGCCTTACCGTGGTGCTGTTCAAAGGCGTTTACCACTATCTTCCATGGATCATGGCCGGCATTGCCATCCTGGTACTCACCATTGCCTGGTTCATTTACTACAGGATGAGAGAAACCTCTTCTTCCTTAAGCCAAGTGTTAGGCACCCCGGAATTTCATGACAGGGCTGTTGAGATACGATTGCTCGGCGGCCTTGCGTCCTTTGAAATTAAAGCCAAAGCGCAGTCCTTGCTGCCGAATCACACCCGCCGTTCTCCCTATGCCGAAGACCTTCTCATTGAAAGCGCAGGTGACCGGGCAGAACGGAAACTACTGGAACTCAACGGGCTTTATGAAAAGGATCTGATCACCAAAGAAGAGTTCGAAAAAGCGCGTCAGAACATCATCCAGGGCTGATCGTCCGGATTTGATCGTTCAACCAACACCAAAGGAAGGATGTATGAAAAAAATCAGGCTGGCCCTGTTATCAGGCGGTGTGTCCACAGAGCGCGAGGTATCCTTAAACAGCGGAAATCAGGTGTTTGAGGCCCTTGATAAAAAAAAATACGACATCAAACGATATGATCCCAAATTTGATCTGGCAAAACTTGTAACCGATGCACCGGATATTGATGCGGCCCTGATTATTCTCCATGGACCCTTTGGGGAAGATGGTACGGTTCAAGGACTTTTAGACCTTTTGAACATTCCTTATCAGGGGGCAGGTGTTTTAGGATCTGCCGCTGCCATGAACAAACTGATGGCCAAAAGACTTTACCGCCAGGCAGGCATCCCGACACCTGACTATATTTGCGTTTCCATCCATGCACCGGTCCCTGATCCGGACAGGTTAAAGTCCCTTGGACTTCCCATTGTGGTCAAACCCGCCTGTGCCGGATCTTCGGTGGGCATGAGCATTGTATCGGATGAAAAAGACCTGCCGCAAGCCATTGAAAAAGGGTTTCAAAATGATGACACCTTGATTTTGGAACAATATATCAAGGGCATGGAACTGACCTGCGCGGTTTTGGGCAATCAGGACCTTGAGGCCCTGCCTGTCATTGAAATCGTGCCGGGTGACGGACATGATTTTTTTGATTACCAGGCCAAATACGTGGCCGGTGAAACCAGTGAAATCTGCCCGGCCCGCATTGATGAACAGACCACCCGGCGGGCACAGCAATTAGCGGTTCAAGCCCACAGGACACTGTTTCTTAAAGGCTATTCCAGAACAGACATGCTGCTTATGGACGGCGAACTGCATGTCCTTGAAACCAACACCATCCCCGGCATGACAGCCACAAGCCTGTTCCCCCAGTCCGCAGCCAAGGCAGGCTATGAATTTGGCGGCCTGATGGACAAACTCATTGAACTTGCCATAGAAGAGAATAAAAAAACCAATTTAAGGAGAGCCCGATGAAAATCCTTGTAGTCGGCAGCGGCGGCCGGGAACATACCCTGGTCTGGAAAATCGCCCAAAGCCCGCTTGTAGATAAAATATACTGCGCCCCTGGCAATGCAGGCACCGCAACCCTGGCTAAAAATGTAGATATCAGCGCCGGCGATATTGATGCCCTGGCAGCCTTTGCCGCACAAAATCAGATTGACCTGACGGTTGTGGGTCCTGAAGGGCCTCTGGTGGCGGGCATTGCCGATGTTTTTCACACAAAGGGACTGGCCGTGTTCGGTCCATCCGGGGCCGCAGCACAGCTTGAAGGTTCCAAGGTATTTTCTAAAAATCATATGCTCAAGTACGGGATTCCCTGTGCTGCGGGCAAAGCCTTTACCGACTCCCAGCGGGCCAAGCTTTATGCACAAGCCCTGGGCGCACCCTGCGTGGTCAAAGCGGACGGCCTGGCTGCGGGCAAGGGCGTAATTGTCTGCACAAGCCTTGAAGAAGCATACACCGCCATTGACGATATGCTGGAAGACAACAAATTCGGTGATGCCGGGGCCGTGGTCGTGGTGGAGGAGTGTCTTAAGGGCGAGGAAGCCTCCTTTATTGTTTTAACGGACGGCAATACCGTGCTTGCCCTGCCCGAATCCCAGGACCACAAACGGATATTTGATGATGACAAAGGCCCCAATACCGGCGGCATGGGCGCATATTCTCCGGCACCTGTTCTGGATCACCTGCTGCGAACTAAGGCCATGGAAGAGGTCATGATACCGGCGGTGAGAGGCATGGCCAAAGAAGGCACGCCCTTTAAAGGCGTACTCTATGCCGGATTAATGGTGGACAAGGACACCATCAAGGTGCTGGAGTTCAACACCCGGCTTGGTGATCCTGAAACCCAGCCCATTCTCATGCGGCTGGAAAACGACCTGGTGCCTTTGATGGAGGCCTGCTGCAACGGCACCCTGCATAACCATAAAATTAAAATTGACCCACGGGCTGCCATGTGTGTGGTCATTGCTGCCGGCGGATACCCGGGATCTTACGAAAAAGGCCATGAAATCACAGGGCTGGATCAAGCCAATGAAGTAAAAGATACCGTGGTTTTCCATGCCGGAACAGCCATGGACAACGGCAAGGTGGTGGCATCCGGCGGCCGGGTGCTTGGGGTGACATCCCTGGGAGATACGGTTGAAGAGGCCATTAATAGGGCTTATGAAGCCTGTGCCAAAATCAATTTCAAAGACTGCTTCAAAAGAACGGATATTGGGGCCAAGGCATTGAAACGCATGGCTATTCCTCCCCAGGTGGGTGTGATCATGGGATCTGACTCTGATTTTCCGGTGATGAAAAGCGCCCTGGTCATGCTCAAAAAATTTGACATTCCCTACTATGTCACTGTGGCCTCGGCCCACAGGACCCCTGAAAAGGCGGTGCAGCTGGCAGCCCAGGCCCGGGAACAGGGAATCAAGGTGCTCATCTGCGGGGCAGGACATGCAGCCCACCTGGCCGGTGTCATTGCCGCCCACACCACCCTGCCCGTTTTGGGTGTTCCCATTGATTCCAGCGCCCTTCAGGGCATGGATGCGCTTCTGGCAACGGTGCAGATGCCCCCGGGCATTCCGGTTTCCACCATGGCCATCGGAAAATCCGGGGCCCAGAATGCCGGCATTACAGCAGCCCAGATCATCGGGGTGTGTGATCCGGTGGTGGCGGAGAAACTGGCTGCATTTAAAAAGGAGATGGCTGACAAAGTGGAACAAAAGGCAGCATCTTTTGCCTGATACCATTCCCAATGTCATTAACGTAAACGGTAATACAAAAAACAAGAATGATTAAGAACAAAATCATCCGGGTGGACAGAGACCACCCGGATACTGACATCATAAACCAGGCCGCCGGAATTCTCAAAACCGGCGGCCTGGTGATTTTTCCGGCGGCCTGCCTTTACGGGGTGGCGGCCAATGCCCTGTCCGCCGATGCCGTTGAAAAGGTGTTCCTGCTCAAACAGCGCCCCTGCACCAACCCTATCCTGGTACTGATAAAAAACGCGGACCAGCTTGAGGATCTTGTTGCCACCATACCGGACAAGGCCCGGATACTCATGGACCAATTCTGGCCCGGGGGCCTGACCCTGGTATTTGATGCGGCTGACAGGGTAAGCCCCAAGCTTACCGCCGGGCGCCATAAACTTGGCATCCGCCTGCCCGGACACCCGGTGGCCCGGGCCTTGGTCAACAGTGTTGATTTCCCGGTCACCGGCACCAGCGCCAACCTTTCCGGCCAGCCCGGATGCACCCGAACAGATATGCTGAGCCCTGAAATTATTGAAAAAGCCGACCTGATCCTGGACGCCGGCCCGGTCAAAGGCGGTGCAGGGTCAACTATTGTCGATGTGACCCTAATTCCACCCCCAATTTTACGCCGGGGCACGGTTGCCGACACAGACATCTATGCCTGTCTGGACATAAGAAATTAGCCATTGGGCCTGTTTTTGTGCGTAAAAAAGCGGATTTTACAGCCACACAGCCCAGTCTCCGAATTCAAAAGCGCCACTTCCATGATGCAAATTACCATTAACCTTTAACTGCCGAAACGCATCACGCATTCTTACTAAAATCTCAGGCTGAATGTTTAACGTATGATGTGCCGGGAATACCCGCTTTACCGGCAACATTGATACCTGTTCAAGAGAGCTGAGATACGCCTCCGGATCGGTGGAGGGGAAGTAGGCGAATAACGTGTCTTTGTAGACTAAATCACCGGTAAAAAGATAACCGTTCTCCTTTTCCCAGAAACACATATGCCCTGGTGAATGCCCCGGTGTATGTACTATTTGAACAAAACGACCACCAATATTGATGATTTCATTATTCTGAAGAACCTTTGTAGGCTTACCCTGAAAAAACTCATAATTCTTTACATCAAAACCGGCCGGTAGATCACAACGGTCAACAACCATGTCCCGTATTTGTTCGATCGTCAAAGGAAACTCTCCGCTGAGCCAATTCAATTCATTTTTATGGGCATAGAAATTCGGAAAAAATTTATGGCCGCCAATATGATCCCAGTGGATGTGGGTGGCTATCGCGATGACCGGTTTATCCGTCAATTTTTCAACTTGATCATAAATGTTGCAGATTCCAAGTCCAGTATCAATCAACAAGCTGTATTCAGAACCATTTAAAAGATAGCAATGCGATTCCTCCCAGTGCCTATATTCGCTTATGATGTACGTTCCCTTGTCAACTTCATCTATTGTAAACCAATCATCCATTTGACTTCATCCTCACGAACCTATCTTTGGATTTGCCTAAAGGCGGGGGTTTTCATCTTTGACAGAAACAATAAAAGACTGAAACCGCCATGTTATCTTTTTCTGACCCTTAAAAATCCAAACCCCGCCCCAAAAAGCCCGCCGGCCAGATGGCCAAAATGGGAAATATGATCATCATTGAAAACCTGGGTCAATTCAGATCCAATATAAATCACGGCCACCAGAACAAAGGCCAGAGGAATTTCGCCATCCCTGAAATTTGAAAAGGAACTGAGCAGAATCATCATAAACACCAGGCCGCTGCCCCCCGCAAGGGAGGTGTGAAACACTACCGCACTGATCAATGCGGTTGCCGCAGCGGTTATCACCATCATTTCAAAAAGCAGCCAAGAACCGTATTTTTCTTCCAGAAGCGGCCCTAACAAAAGAAGCATGATCAGGTTGCCCTTAAAATGGACCCATCCGGCATGGGCCAGGACATATGTAAAAAGTCTGGCATAAAATACAGGATCAGAAAACGCCGGTCGGGAAGGCGATGCCAGACTCATTCCCAGAAAATTTGAGACAGGCAGGGCAAGACAGCCCAGGGCCAAAAGGGCATAGGTCAGGATTACAGGTGAATTGTATCTGATTTTCATTTTTGCTCCCTGAACGGTTTTATAGTGCTCCTGTTTTAATTTTTGCCAAGAATAGATACTACCACCGATACATTCATAATGCACCAAAGACCTTGGAGATTTCCGCTTAAAGTTAAGACTTGCCATGGATATAGAATAGCTACCGCTATAAGCCGGGATACCTTTTAAAGACAAGGTTTCTCCGGAAACACCGGTCCATGAGGTTTAGATACTGTAAAACTCTCATCTCCGGGTCAAATTGTCCCGTGTTATGTCGGTAGCCGGTAGCCCAATCTTCTTTTTTAACTGCGAATTAAGTTAAAAAAAATATTGGAAAAAAATCTTTTTTTACATACAATGCCCCACATGCAAACCCTGAATTTCCGAGGTACAGATCGCAACGATTTCTGTATTGCCTCAAATTCAGATTTATTTTGAACATCTAATGAGCCCGTAAAAAGTCAGATTCTGGTAATTTTCGGCTATAACCTGCTGAAATTTGGGATAGCGATTCTACCATTCGCGACCCTTTACGAAACTATCAATTTTTATATACACTTGTAGACAATTTTAAAGGAGGGAAAATGCTAAAGAAAATGAAATTGAAAACCCGGCTGCTGCTGGCTGTTTGCTCTGTTGCCCTGGTGAGTTTTGCCGTCACCATCGGCTACGTTACAGTAAAGGCAGAACGCCAGAGTGAAGACCAGGCCCTGGAAACCGCCAAGGAGATGGCCAACCGGTACAGCGGAAAAGTCCAGATTTCAATCGAAACCGCCATGGATGCCGCCAGGACCCTTGCCCATGTGTTTGAAGGGGCAAAAATTAATTCCGCCTCCCCTGATCGTAAGCTGTTTAACGATATCCTTCGGCACGTATTGGAACAAAACCCCGGCTTTATCGGCGTATGGTGCTGCTGGGAACCCAATGCCCTGGACGGCATGGATATGAAATATGCAGGGACCCAGGGGTATGATGATACCGGCCGGTTTATACCCTACTGGAACCGGGGGAGCGGCGCCATCGCCATGGAACCCCTGGTCTCGTATACGGTGCCCGGAGATGGTGATTATTACCTGGTTCCGCTTAAAACAGGTCAAGAGGCTATCATGGAACCCTATTCTTATGTAATCGGCGGCAAAGAGACGCTCCTCACATCCGTCTGCGTTCCCATCAGTGTTGATGGCCACACCATCGGTGTCACCGGTGTGGATATTCCATTGAATTTTTTTGAAGAAATGATTTCGGAAATTACCCCCTACGAAACCGGATACGGTTTTCTGGTATCCAACACCGGTCTTTTTGTCTCCCATCCAAAATCAGATCTTCGGGGGAAAAACATGCGGGATGTTGGTGGCAGTGACAGTTTAATGGCAGCCATTGCCAATGGTAAAGAATACACCCAGTATAAGGAATCCATACAAACAGGCACCATGTCGCTGATGCAATTTGTTCCCATCACCATCGGCAAAGTGACCACCCCCTGGTCCTTTGGCATTGTTTTCCCAATGGACAAAATCCGGGCAGGTGCCACGCAACTGGCCAAAACCGCCATCCTTATCGGGGCTGTTTCCATGGTTGTATTCGTGGTCATTGTTTTTTTTCTTGCGAATTCCATCGTGACACCGATCAATAAAATTGTGGCAGGGCTCAAGGATATTGCCCAGGGAGAAGGGGATTTAACCATGCGTCTGCCATCAAACCGAAAGGACGAAATCGGAGAACTGGCAAACTGGTTCAACCTTTTTGTGGAAAAACTTCAGAAAATGATATCAGGCATTGCCAATGATATCAGAGATCTGGAAAGTTCATCATCCGGCCTTCTCTCTATTTCAGACACCGTATCCCGGGGGTCCGGCACCATGTCCGAAAAATCCAGGGCCGTCGCCGATGCCGCAAAACAAATGAGCAGCAACATCACATCTGTCGCCTCCGCCGTCGAGCAGTCATCCACCAATATCGGCATGGTTTCCGCTGCCACAGAGGAAATGACATCAACCATCAATGAAATTGCCAAAAACACTGAACAGACCAGGACGACAAGCAACCAAACCGTGTCAAAAAGCCGGGCCGCCTCGGAAAAGATCGGCATGCTGAGCACCGCAGCCCAGGAAATCGGTAAGGTGGTGGAAACAATCACTGACATCTCTGAGCAGACCAACTTGTTAGCCCTGAACGCCACGATAGAGGCGGCAAGAGCCGGTGAAGCCGGCAAAGGGTTTGCCGTTGTCGCCAGCGAGATCAAAAGCCTGGCCCAACAGACTGCCGAGGCGACACTGGAAATCAAAGGCCGGGTGGAAAACATCCAATCGTCCACCCATGACACGGTTGATGAAATTCAGAAAATAACCGAGGCCATCACCGATGTAAATGCCATGATCGATAATGTTGCCGCATCGGTGGAGGAGCAGTCAGCCACCACCCGGGAAATATCTGAAAACGTCAGCCAGGCCGCCATTGGAATCCAGGAGGTTACGGAAAAAGTCACCCAGAACGCCGGGGTGGCCGGACAGATTGCCCGGGACATTTCAGAGGTCAGCAGTTCTTCCGACGAAATGGCGGATGCCAGCAGCCGGATCAAAACCAGTGCCGATGACCTAAAAGGTTTATCAGGCACTTTAACCACTACGGTAAACCAGTTTAAGGTGTAGTGAAACCTAAAGGGGCGCGAAAAAACAGCGCCCCAATTTTGTTTGCCGTTTTATCCATATTCTTAGGTACGACCCAGGACATCAGGAACAATATGATTACTGGGTCGTGCCTTGAATACGAATAAAACTCCGGCGCAAAATCTGTGGCATTTATTTCTTCTGCGTCCCTGATCTGAACGAATCTTGATATACAAGGCATAATGGCCGGACAGGCGATTACGATTTTCCCAGACAGGTCATGAATTCTACAGCCTCCGGGGCATAATGGGAAAAAAAGGCGCTTTCATTCTCGTCCAGCCCGGCAATGACCTCCATATCTTCGGCTGTCAGGGCAAAATCAAAAACCGTAAAATTTTCTATCATACGTTCTTTACGGGTGGTCTTGGGGATCACAACCACGTCATTTTGAATCAAAAAACGTAAAATGACCTGGGCCACAGACTTGCCGTATTTATTACCAATGGCCTTGATGGTCGGATTGGTGAACATATCCTTGCGCCCTGCGGCAAAAGGCCCCCAGGACTGGTGCTGTACACTGTATTTTTTCATAATTTCATGGGCAGCCTTCTGCTGCTGGAAGGGATGGGTCTCCACCTGGTTGACCGCCGGAACAATCTCCTGAAATTGACAGAAATCAATGAGGCGGTCCGGGTAAAAGTTGCTGACCCCAATGGCCCGGGCTTTACCTGCCTTATACGCGTCAGCCATGGCGCGGTAACTGCCGTAGTAATCGTTGAACGGCTGGTGGATCAGCAGCAGGTCGATATAATCCGTCTTCAGTTTTTTCAAAGATTCTTCAATGGAGGCGTTGGCTTTTTCGTAGCCGCCATTTGAGATCCAGACCTTGGTGGTCAAAAATAATTCTGAACGGGGCACACCGCTTTTTTCGGCGGCATTGCCGACGCCCGCCTCGTTTTGGTAAACCTGGGCCGTATCAATGGAACGGTACCCGACCGATAGGGCATCTGATACGCAGCGCTCACATTCTTCCGGTTTGACCTGATATACGCCATACCCAAGAACCGGCATCTCTATCCCATTGTTGAGAGTGATATGATTCATGTTATTTCTCTTCTAAAAGCACGCTTCCAGAATGCGTAAAATTTCATCACGTGTCAGCTTTTTATATCCGCTGCCCCGGATAACCGTGGATTCCGCGATCCTGGGAAGCATCTCTTTGGTGGCACCCAGCTCTTTAAGGCGAATTACGATGCCGCATTCATTCAAAAATTTTTCCATGGCATCAATTCCTTCCCCGGCAACCGCCTCTTTGGTTTTACCCTGGGTGGAAACGCCCCAGATTTCAGTGGCAAACCGGACAAATTTATCCAGACCATGGGGGTAAATATGGCGGTAGTAGGGCAGTGAAATCGCGGCAAGCCCCATGCCGTGAGCACAGTCCGTATATGCACCAAGCTGGTGCTCGATCATGTGAACCTGCCAGTCCTGGGTCTTTGAAACCCCTGTTACAGTGTTCAAAGCAAGGGTGGCATTCCACATCAGGTTGCTACGGGACGCGTAGTCTTCGGGACTTTTCAGGGCCGTGCGGAGATTATCAATGGATGATTTCAACAAGCTTTCAATAATATAGTCTGTTGTGTTGTTGTCATTGCCGCTGAAATACTGCTCCATGAGATGGGACATGGTGTCAAACACCCCGCTGACCATCTGATACGGGGATACGGAAAAGGTATATTCCGGGTTCAGGATGGAGAATTTGGGATAAACTTCCACAGGGAACACCCTGCCGGCCTTGACTTTCGACGCCTCATGGGTGATGACCGAGCCGCCGTTCATCTCCGAGCCTGTGCCCACCATGGTCAGGATGGATGCCACGGCAACGATTTTATTTGAAAGACCTTCATACCGCAGCCAGTACTTTTCGAAGGGATCTTCATCGCAGTACGCGGATACGGCAATAGCCTTGGCGCAGTCGATAACAGAACCGCCGCCCACGGCCAGTATCAAATTGACATTGTTGTCCCTTACAAGTTTGATGCCTTCCATCAGTTTGGCATAGGTGGGGTTCGGCATGACACCTGGCAATTCAACCACCGTTTTCCCGGCATGTTTCAGGATGGAAATGACCTGATCGTAAAGGCCGATGGACTTGATGGCATTTTTGCCGTAGGCCAGAAGAACCGTATCTCCATAATTGGCAAGTTCGGCTTTCAGGTTGTTCAGGGAATCTTTCCCAAAATAAATTTTTGTCGGATTGTAGAATGTAAAATCCAGTAACATATGAAAATCCTTTTTTTATGGTTAAAAGCTGTTTTGAAGCAAAGGTATCACAGCAATTTTAAAGCATAACATATTAAAATCATATTTTTATGGTTTTTTAACCTTAATTTTGCCAAATTTAAAATTGCTGTGAACATGTTTTGATATTTTCATCAAATTAAGATAGAGTTTGTCACTTTGGTCATCTTTAATAAATACATTTAGCAAAAGTTTTCTGACGGAAGGAAGCGCTTTGAAGAAAGCTTACAAGCAAATATCACCGGAACGTTTGCGAAGGACTCTGTTTTTGTATTTGGCAGCAATCCTGTTCATTTTTTCACTATTTTTAATTTTGACAATCGCAAATCCAATCTACGCGCATTTAAAAAAATCAGAAAACAACAATGTATACCATGACGCAGCGTTGACAGCCATGGCGGTGAATGAGTGGGGGAGACGTGTCACGGACCTGGCCGTTCAAATCACCAGTCGAACACAGATTCGACAGGCGCTTGAAAAATATAACAATAAAGAAATATCCTTAACACAGCTTACGGCATTTACTGAACCTAAATTATCAGATGCCATGAATATGTCAGAAGAAATTATAGGCATCACCCGGTTAGACCGCTTGGGAAAAGTCGTTGCCCGATGTGGCGAAAGTCTTCCCTCTGCACCCCGTTCGATTGATTATTCCATCTCATTTGATATGTCAGTATCCACGCCTGTTATCCAAAACAAACGTCATATAGTGGTTGTCAGTGCCCCCATTATAAATCACTCAAAGGAATATATCGGTGCGGATTTAGTATTGATTGACCTTTATCAATTAAAAAATATCATCAGCAGCAGCAAGACGAATCCGGAAAAAAACTATGAAACGATTTTAGGTTATACGTCGGACAATGCAATCTCTAAAACATTCCCTGAAATTAAAAACATAAAAAATGATGTGATCAACGATTTGCTGAAAAAGGCGTTCAAAGGCCAGAAGGGCGTGGATGACGAATCACCTGTTTTTGTTGCAGCATACCACAGCCTGGATATCAAAAACTTTGGGCTTGTTATTCTGAAAAACAAGGCAGAATTGTACAAAACCTTGAATACCAGGCTGATTTACTGGGGGCTTACGGGTATTTTTGCGTATATTGTATTTCTTGCAGGGTTTTGGTTTTTAATGAAATCCCTGGCAAACAGGTTGCTGCTGCACTCAGATGAATTAAATGAAAAGATTAAAGAACAAACCCGGCACCTTGAAGAGGAAATAAAAGAGCGGAAGCGAACAGCAGCCAAATTAGAGACAATTATTGCAGAACACCGACAGACTGAAATTTCCCTGAGTGAAAGTGAAAAAAAATATCGATTGCTGGCCAACAATGTGACCGATGTTATCTGGTCAGTGGATATGGACCTGCGCTATAACTATATCAGTCCCTCCATTGAAAAAATGTGTGGGTACACGCCGGAAGAAATCATGGAAATACCATTGGAACACTCATTTACACCTGGTTCCTATCAAAAAATAATTGAAATCTTTTCCCGGGAAAGAAGTCGTCGGGATGCCGAGCCGGTTGCGCGTACAAACAGATCCGCCGTTCTGGAACTCGATATACGCCACAAATCCGGTAAAACTGTTCCTGTTGAGGTAAATGCCTCTTTTTTAAGAGATGAATCCGGCCAGCCGACCGGAATCATCGGTATCACTCGTGATATCTTTGAGCGTAAACAAACAGAACAAGCCCTGAGGGATAGTGAGTCAAAATTCAGAAGCATATTTAATAATAAAGGAACAGCAACATGTCTTTTTGGGGATGACAGGATTATTAGAGAATGCAATCCGACATTTGAAGAACTCAGTGGGTTCCTCAAATCCGAGATCATCAATAAAATGACATGGTCTAATTTTTTTGCCAAAGAAGATATTGAAAGGATGCAGCAATACCATAATCAACGTTCGCAAGGAACCGGTTCTCCCCCATCGCAATACGAGTCCGGATTTGTTAACAAAGCGGGTAAGGTGAAAACCGTTATCATCAACATCAGTTTGGTTGGAAAAGAACGAATCTTTTCGCTGATGGATATTACCCAACGAAAGCTGGCAGAGACAGAGAATGAAAATCTGCATAAAAAACTGGCACAGTCACAAAAAATGGAGGCTATGGGGTCTTTAGCAGGTGGGATTGCCCATGATTTTAACAACATCCTTGGTGCGATTATAGGGTTCACCGAACTTGCAAAAATGAACAATGTTGACAATGAAAAGAAAGAGAAATATCTCAATAGGGTGTTAACTGCTGCAGATCGGGCAAAAGATCTTGTTCACCAGATACTTACATTCAGCCGGCAGACAGAACAGGAGATTAAACCGTTAAAGGTGGGGCCGATTATAAAAGAAGTCGTTCAACTGCTCAGAGCATCATTACCTTCGACCATAGAGATCCAAAGTGATATCACCAGCGAGTCACTCATCATGGGGGACCGGACCCAGGTCCACCAGGTCATTTTAAACCTTTGCACCAATGCCGGCCATGCCATGCAGGAAAATGGCGGAAAACTATATGTAAGCCTGATGAACCAAAGACTTGGATCGGATTTCACTGCGCACACCCCTGATTTATCCATTGGTGATTATGTAAAAATAGAGGTGAAAGACACAGGACACGGTATTCCACCTGAATTGATCGATCGCCTGTTTGAACCGTTTTTTACAACAAAGGATAAGGGTGAAGGAACAGGCATGGGACTTGCGGTTGTCCACGGTATCGTGAAACGCATGAAAGGGGAAGTTGTCGTTGAAAGTTCTTTGGGAGAGGGAAGTTCCTTTAGTGTCTATCTTCCGGTTGTTCAAGATATGGAACAGACGGATGAGCCGGAAAAAGACCCTCTTGCCAAAGGCTGCGGACATATCCTTTTTGTTGACGATGAACCGGCTTTAGTTGACATTGGCGGGTTGCTTCTGAAAGAACTGGGTTATAACGTAACGACAAGAACCAGTGGGATTGAAGCGCTGGAAGCATTTAAATCCACCCCGGATAAATTCGATCTTGTGCTGACGGATATGACAATGCCCCAGATGACAGGAGAACGACTGACCAGGGAAATTCTTTCAATCCGTCAGGATATTCCCATTATAATCAGTACAGGGTTCAGTTCATCAATGACCGAAAAAAAAGCACTGAAACTTGGGGCAAAAGGCTTTTTAATGAAGCCTTTTGTCCTATCAGAACTTGCAAGGGTGATTCATAATGTACTGGAATGACTTTAGCCCATGCCATTATCTGCAGCCTCTCATTTATCAAAATTTTGGTTCATTTTTTTAAGAAGCCTTAACATCGACTTTTTTTTCTCGTAGAACTAAAAAAATAAAGGAAATCAAAATGGAATCCATACAATTTAATGCGATGCAGATTTATGAAAAAGAGGCAGGTGTATTTGAACGCAAAATCATCTCAAAAAACACCTCGGAGTTACCTGATGGTGACGTCCTGATAAAGGTAAGTTACTCTTCCCTGAATTATAAGGATGCGCTTTCATCCATTGGCAATAAGGGGGTTACCCGGCAATATCCACATACACCGGGAATCGATGCTGCAGGTATTGTAACGGAAAGTAGTTCCAGCCTCTTTAAACCCAACGATGAGGTCATCGTAACCGGGTATGATCTTGGGATGAATACCGCTGGTGGCTTTGGCGAATATATACGCGTTCCCGCTGACTGGGTTGTACCGTGTCCTGAGTCTTTATCCCTAAAAGAGAGCATGATTTACGGCACTGCCGGTTTTACAGCTGCTTTGTCTGTTTACAAACTTATTGGATCTGGCGTAAACCCTGAAGATGGTGAAATCCTTGTGACAGGTGCAACCGGGGGGGTGGGGAGCATAGCCGTATCAATCCTGAAAAAACTTGGATATGAAGTGATTGCGGCAACCGGGAAAATTCATGAAAAAAAATTGTTACAGTCCATCGGTGCAAAAGACATCATTGATCGCAGCGAACTGAATGACACCTCTAATCGTCCAATGCTTAAAGGCAGATGGGCAGGTGTAATCGATACCGTAGGTGGCAATACACTGTCCACCGCTTTAAAAATGACCAAATATTCCGGAAGTGCCACATGCTGCGGCAATGTATCTTCACATGAATTCACAAGTTCAATTTATCCTTTTATTCTTCGGGGTGTCTCTCTTTTGGGAATTGACTCGGTCCAGTGCCCTATGGCATTAAGAAAGGATATCTGGTTTAACCTTGCAACGACTTGGAAGATTGACAATATCAATTCAAATGTTACGGAAGTCTCTTTAGAAGAACTCAACGGAAGAATCGATCTGATACTTGCAGGCAAGCATGTAGGACGAACCATCATTAATCATAACCTATAGATCGAATGGAATCTGGGTGTTGACAGAATATGCAGGGATGCACCTCAGCTCGTCTTTGCCTATGCCTCTAATGAATTCGGAACGGCTTCGGCCGACTGTCATACCGCCCTTGCTTACCTCGAACTTGCCTTACCGGCATTTGGTCTGGGAAGTTGCTGGGCTGGCTATGTCAATTATGCCGCTGCTCAATGGCCGGGTTTATCAGAAAAACTCAGGCTTCCTGAAAATCATACCTGTCATGGTGCGCTCATGGTTGGAATACCAAAAATAAAATATGCCAGGGCACCTAAAAAAATGAGCCGGATATGACTTATTTTACAGGCGAACAATACTGATTTTCATCACATTGTGGCGGACGTCCATGTCCGCCTAAAGATGAGTTAAAAAGCGTGGAAGTACAGATAGTCTACTTGATAGGCAGGCTTCACCAATTATTGCCTACTTATGGTTTGATTCGGGATAATAGCTTTTTGAGACCAGTGGACGTCAATGTTCTGGATGAATTTGGCTTTAACGATTTTGGCTCTTTGCTTTAACCATTTATCTCCATCGTAACGAATATAAATACCTTCGCCTTGCTCGGGCCCAAAACACGAACGCCCCATTAAGGCTTCTAATTGCGGCAATGTGAAGATCCCTTGTTGGATAAAGGGAACGGATGAAATATTCATCTGTTCAAATTTTCGATTTCTTGGCTTTAATGATAGGAATTGGTTGTTTTGTTTATCAAAGATATCAAAACCTAAGAAATAATCAGGCAGTCTATTATATCCGATTGAATGTTTTGCAAAACACCATTCACCAAACAAAATATACCGGTCAAAGAGATGGTCAAACAAAATTTCCATTCGGGGAGTCAGCCAGTTTCCCACTTTCTTCCACTGCCCCAAATAAGGCGGAGAAAGCATAGAACCCCTATTCTGAAGAATTAAGCTGCCTTGCGTATCAAAAGAAATACCTAAGTTTGCCCCGTCTATTTTTTCTTCGACAATCAAAATATTTTTCAAAAAGATTTTTCGGTTCTCCTGAGATAGCACCTTATCATCCCTAACACTGTTTCCCCCAAGCATTATCAGATGGGGAGTAGAAGGAAATTTGAAAAATATCTGATTCATTTTTCCATCTTTTTTTCGTATTTTACTTTCACAAAATCCGGACACAGAAAATTTACTTTAATTCCTGATTCGTCAAGAGCATCTTTCCATCCCCACCATTTGCTATCCGTTGCTTCCATTATCTGCGGTTTCTTATGATGCGCATTTGCCACGGCAACAAACTTCCTATCACTGATATCAAAATCGGCAAGTCCTGGGTGGTCTGGAAATTCATCATATGAATCATCTTTAGGGGTAATCGTGACCCTGTTAGATTCCGGAAAGCTGTATCGATTATAATGAAGCCATTTTAAAAATTCGTCACCCACGCCTGGTTGTCCACTCATGGAAAGCTTGCCTCGATATTCATTAAAAATTTCGTCGCCATTATCTAACACAAGATTGCCGTTTTCAATGACCTCCATTATTGAGTCAACACACTGCTGGACACATATGATCAATTCTTCAGGAATAGACATAGGATCAACGGCAAGGTTAGCCGTTTTGGGAACGTTGGTGTCAATTACAATGGGAGAAGAGGCCGTCTGATTATTCATCCTGAAGATCCTTTTGAATTTTTACCTGTTGAATTCTTTTTTCCATTGCCGCTTTGGCATGTTTAGTCACGTCCCCCATTTCATCTCCAAAAAAATTTTTAGGCCAGTTACTAATATTGCCAAAGATATCAATTTGAAGAGGCTCCAGCTTGGCTGGCAATTGATCCACTTTTGCAAAATAGGCGGAAATTTTATCTGCGGCAATGCTATCTTCGGCTATACGTCTTTGGAATCGCTTCAAAAAATGTTCGGAGTGAGTCTCTATTATCAACTGAATATTTCGATCCTTTCCCTTTTCCCTTGAATGAATAACGTCAATCATTACATCTGCCAGTGCGGCCTGGGCGCTTGGGTGCAGATGAATTTCAGGCTGTTCCATGATAATGATGGAGTTGGCCGGTGCATAAAAGCACTGAACCAGAACCGGGAGCACCTGTGATACGCCAAACCCTACATCAGGGAGGTCCACCCAGTCTTTTGAGCCTTTTGTCTGGACTTTCACCTCATATTCCTGGCGCTGCGCTGAAATCCGCCTTACTTTAAATTCATCAATTAGATCCATATTTTTCAGGCTTTTTGCAACGATCTGTTCTATTGGCTGCGTGGGTTTTTTGTATCCCAAATTTATTTTCCGATTTTTTGCCGCAAGTATGGCGGCAATAGTTGATTCCCCAGAATAACCAACGCTTTCTGGAGTAATTCCACTCCAAGAATAGAGTCTATCGGTTTTTTCCCGCAACGGGCCAAGATAAAATATGGATTTAAACAGGTTTTCATGTTCAAGGTTCAGACTTTGAACAAACTGGGCGTTTTGATGGTATGAAACTACTTCATCCGGGAATCCGTAAAATCTGACAGGCGTGCCTGGGTACCAGACCCTTCCTGTATTTCTTTTTAAAGGATAATTTTTGCAAAAAACGTCATATTCATTTTTTGTTCCTGATTTCTTCTTAAGCATTCCAATTTGGAGCTCTTCTGCATTAGTCGCATTTAGGGTGTAATAAAATTCTTCCATACAAAGAGTTTGACCACCATCTTCCTGCATGGCAATTTTTCCATCAAATCCCATGTGGCCGACCGCATATCTTTTTTTGTTTAATGCATCTTCAAATTTCAGTTCCTTGCTCAAATCCCAGTTATAGCCGAAGGAAATTTTTTTTCTGATATCTCTTCTAAACACCATTTCCTGGAAAGACCCTAACTGAACAGCAGAATTCTTATCCCCGGGATAGAGGACTGCTTTTCTATCAGATGACTGAACCGTCTGTTTAAGCATCATCAAGAAGTGCCCGATACTTGATTTACCAGAGCTGTTGGTCCCAAAAAACAGGGTTACCGGGGCCATTTTTATTGAGTCTGTGTCTTGCCAACCCTTGAAATTTTTTATGGTCAAATTTTGGAGCATTATAGCCTCCCTGGTCTTCTATTAGGTGCGCTTCGCTAAATATCGTTCAATCAATATCCTAAATTTTTACAAGAAAGTTATGAGTATTCACTATAGCATGTATGAAGGTCAATATTTAAATACAATTAATACAATACCGCAAAACTCACCTTTTTTGAATTTGTTGCCATTCGGCGGACTGCCACTTTCGTCCGAAATTGATGCAGTTCGAACTCTTTCACTGCTTGGGCCAATAACCGATTTCAATCCTTTTCGGGGTGAGTTTTGCGGTATTGCGAAAAATCAAAGTCTTTAGACCCTCTTGGGTGTCAGCTTGTAAGAAAAGCGAAGACGATCTTATGATGGCTGACAGAAAGCAGGAAAAATACCTGAAAAATCAGATGGAAACAATTACGGGCACAGTCACCGATTCACCAATAAAAAAAGCTTCCAGTGAAAAAAACTGAAAGCCTCTTCATTCGTAGCTTTTGTGTGGTGCCCAGGAACAGAATTGAACTGCTGACACGGGGATTTTCAGTCCCCTGCTCTACCGACTGAGCTACCTGGGCACACCAAACAACGACAGCTTTTATATGTTCTTTACCCTTTCAAGTCAAGCAAAAAATTAGAAACGTATTAAGAATACTTTTCAGCATCCGCCCATATCACCCAGCAGATACTGGATTAAACCGCAGGCACATACCGCTGCTGTTTCTGCCCTTAAAATCCTGGGCCCAAGGGAATAGCTCATAAAGCCTGATTCAGCGGCACGCCTGATCTCTTCTTCTTCAAACCCGCCCTCTGGTCCGATCAGGACAACAGCACTGTTATCCTCTCCAGGAACCGGACCGGAAAGAGGCCGGTCCGACGCTTCCCAGAAGGCGAATCTGTGCGAACAGCCTTTTGAAAATACCAGAACCTGTTGAAAATCCATGGGCGGCATAATTTCAACAAGACTGGACCGTCTGCACTGCTTCAAAGACTCCCTGGCAATGGTCTGCCATCGCTCAATCTGTTTTTTCTCCCGATTCTGACCTGACAATGGGATGGATCTTTTACAATAAAAAGGAATCCAACGGGTTACCCCGAGTTGGGTAATCTGCTTGATGATCTCATCCATCTTGTTGTGTTTGAGCATGGCAGTACACAAGGTCAGATCAAGATTTGATTCTGTGAGGCTTTTTTTTTCACTTAGAATGGAAATTTGCACAAGTTCAGGAGAGACCTGGTCTATACAACCTGTAAAGTCAGTGCCATGGCCATCGGTCATGGAAATGGCATCCTGGGGTTTAAGCCTTAGTACCTTGCATATATGTTTTGCGTCCTGACCATGGATTACGGCCTTATCTGCGTTTAATGCCTCTTTATTAATTAAAAACTTCTGCATATTTATGTCTTGATTCCGTTAAAAAATGAATAAATTTTTGATCATTATAGTCTGCAATAAATAACCTTTACCATGAATTTATCTCCCCCTATTAAAAATAATTTTAAAATACGGCAAATCTGTTCGCAAGTCATGAATTATGATACATAAGGGACCATGAAAACCATAAACAAAGAGACCATTATTCTTGCCTCAGGTTCACCGCGCAGAAAAGATCTGATGACCCGGGCAGGCATTGATTTCAAAATTCATGTGGCTGATATTGACGAATCTAAAGTTGATCCGGGCATGGCCCCCGAAGACTATGTCTGTTTATTGTCCAAAACCAAGGCCCAGGCCGTGGCTCCAAACTATCCTGACGCCTGGACCATCGGGGCGGACACCATTGTGGCGGTCGGCAGTACGATTTTAGGAAAACCTGCCAGGCGGGAACAGGCCGTAACCATGTTAACCCAGCTCAGCAACCGGGAACACAGTGTCGTTACCGCCTTCACCATCACCAGACCGGAGGCCAATGATATGGTTACCCGGGTTGTAAACACCCGGGTGCGGTTTAAAGCACTGTCCAACGATGAAATCAACTGGTACGCAGACACCGGCGAGCCCTATGACAAAGCCGGCGGTTATGGGATACAGGGGATTGGGGCCTTTCTGGTCAAAGAGATATCCGGATCTTATACCAACGTTGTCGGCCTGCCCGTGTGTGAACTCATTGATGTCCTGGTATCTTTGGGGGCAATCAGTTTTAAGGAAGCAAAATAGCAATGCAGATTCAATCCAATATAAAAAAAATTCATGATGACATACGTGCTGCAGCGCAAAAAAGCGGACGGGATGCATCCCGGGTGACCCTTATCGCAGTAAGCAAAAGAAAACCGCCTGAGATGATCCAGCAAGCCATTGATGCCGGCCACAGGGATTTCGGGGAAAATTATATCCAGGAAGCCATGGAAAAAATTGATATCCTGGGCAGAGAATCAGCGATTTGGCATTTTATAGGGCATCTTCAATCCAACAAAGCCAAATTCGCGGTAAAATATTTTGACCTGATTCATACCGTGGATACGCTTAAGCTTGCCGGGGAAATCAACCGCCAGGCCCGGAAAATCGGAAAAATCCAGAAGATTCTGCTCCAGGTAAATATTGCCCGGGAAACAACCAAATCCGGTGCAGAAGAAAATGAAGTTATGAATATTGCAAAACAGGCCTGCCAGTTTGACAACCTGCATGTTTCAGGACTTATGTGCATGCCGCCTTTTTTCGATGACCCTGAAGATGCAAGAATTTATTTTAAAAGACTTAAACAGATCAGCAAAGAGATTGAAACGCTCAATCTTCCCAATACAGCCATGACCCATTTATCCATGGGCATGAGCAATGATTTTACCGTGGCCGTTGAAGAAGGGGCGACGTTCGTGCGCGTGGGCACAGCCATCTTCGGAGCAAGGCTGTGAGAATTGTTCTGCACACCTGCTGCGGCCCGTGCAGCATCTATCCCCTTGGGGTTTTAAGAAACATGGGCATGGAGGTCATGGGATATTTTTACCGGCATAATATTCATCCATTCACCGAATGTATGAAGCGTGAGGCAACATTGCGCGATTATGCGGATCAGATGAATCTGAAAATGATTTGGCAAAAAGGGTATGAACTTGAAGAATTTTTGCGTGCCGTGACGTTCAGGGAACAAAACAGGTGCAGATACTGCTACCACGCACGTCTTAAAGCCAGCGCCCTGGTTGCCAAAAAGGGAAAATTCGACGGGTTTTCCACCACCCTGCTCTATTCAAAATTCCAGAATCATGCTCTGATCACGGAAATCGGCCAGGACTTGGCAAAACAATATGGCCTGAAATTCATTTATCATGATTTCCGTGAAGGCTGGAAACAGGGGATAGAAACATCAAAGGCATTAGGCATGTACCGCCAGCAGTATTGCGGCTGTATTTACAGCGAAAAAGACCGGTACTATGCAAAAAATGAGGAATAAATTGCTGACAAGCCACTCCTTGTGAGCAAATAAATCCGGTTCTTCGCAGATGCGTTTGGTTGGGCTCATGCCGCACCCGCCCAAGCGTTTTAGCCAACATGCTCAGACCAGGGCCTGATTTTTAGGATGGCTTTATAACAGGCATGGGACGCCTCATTTTTTCACCCCGGGAAGAATCAGTTCAAGAAGCCTGGCTTCATCCCATACCGTGATGCCCAGATCCCTGGCTTTAGCAAGTTTGGAACCGGCCTGGGCCCCGGCAATAACGATGTCGGTCTTCTTTGATACTGAACCTGGCACCTGCGCACCTAGGGCCATAAGCTTTGCCTTGGCCTGGTCTCTTGTCATGGCGTCAAAACTGCCGGTCAGCACGATGGTTTTACCGCTGACCGCATTGTCCTTTTCATCGGCGTCACCGTACAGGTCATTGGTAATGGATACGCCGGCATCAAGCAGACCTTTCACGTTTTTGATATTTTCTTCAATGGAAAAAAATCCGGTCACAGCCCCGGCCGTGGTCTCCCCCATACCGTGAATGGCGCTGATGGTCTGTGTATCTGCGGCCATAAGGGATTCAAGGTCCGCAAATTTTCGGGCCAGAAGCCGGGCCGCATGCTCGCCTGTGTGGTCAATGCCCAGGGCAAAGATAAACCGTGGAAAAGAAACCGTTTTGGACTGTTCAATGGCAGCGATAATGTTATCGGCAGATTTTGACCCCATACGTTCAAGCCCTGCCAGCGTATCCCGGTCCAGATGAAAGAGATCGGCAAAGCAGTGTACAAGTTTTTCGTCCACAAGCTGCTCCACCAGTTTTTTGCCAAGTCCGTCCATGTCAAAGGCTTTTTTGGAGACAAAATGGCGGATGCGCTCCTTGATCTGGGCGCTGCATCCGGCATTGATGCATTTCACAGCAGCTTCCCCGTCAAGGCGCCTTACCCTGGAACCGCATACCGGACAGGTGCCGGGCATGACAAACACCCGCTCTTCCCCGGTCCGGGCCCCGGGGACAATTTTCACCACCTTGGGAATCACATCCCCTGCCCTGGTGATCAATGCCGTATCACCGATGCGGATATCTTTTCGTTCAATTTCATCGGCATTGTGCAGGGTGGCCCTGGAAACCGTGACACCGCCGATGTTCACCGGCACAAGTTCCGCCACAGGAGTCAGGGTTCCGGTGCGGCCCACCTGGACCGTGATATCCAGTATTTTGCTGGTCTTTTCCATGGCCGCAAATTTATAGGCAATGGCCCATCTGGGACTTTTAATCTTTTGGCCCAGGGCCTGCTGGATTAAAATATCATCCACCTTGATCACCATGCCGTCAATGTCATAGGCCAGTTCCGGACGAAGGGTTTCCAGGTGCTTAAAATTTTCCAGCACCTGCCGGATTGAAATACTTTTTTTAATCAGCGGATTCACCGGGAACCCAAGATCCGAAAGCGATTCAAGCATCTGGGCCTGGGTGGAAAAAGAAAGGCCATGCACCACCCCCACGCCATAGACAAACAGGGTCAAAGGCCGCTGGGCTGTGATTTTTGAATCCAGCTGGCGCAGGGAACCTGCGGCAGCATTGCGGGGATTGGCAAAAACCGGTTCGCCTTTATCCAGGCGGTGCTGGTTGAGCATTTCAAAATCTTTATGCCGGATGATCACCTCCCCGCGCACTTCAATGAAATCCGGCACAGGGGTTTTATTGTCCATCAGGCCCAGGGGCACGGATCTGATGGTCCTGATATTGTCCGTGATCACCTCGCCGGTGTATCCGTCCCCCCGGGTGGTGGCCAGGACCAGGACCCCGTTTTCATACGTCAGTTCCACAGCCAGGCCGTCCAGTTTGGGTTCTGCTGTATAGGCCAGGGCATGAGCCCCGGAAGTTTTCAGACACCGGGCATGAAAATCAAGGATCTCCTGGTCGTTAAAGGCATTGTCCAGACTGAGCATGGGAACCGAGTGGGAGGCCGTGTCAAAGGCGGTTAAGGGCGGGGCCCCGATGCGCCGGGTGGGAGAATCCTTGGTGACAAGCTCAGGAAACCGGGTTTCAATGTCAATGAGCTGCCGCAGCAGCATGTCATAGGTCTGGTCATCAATGACAGGATCATCCAGAACATGATAGCGGTAACTGTGTTCGGTCAGTTCCCGGCGCAGCTTTTCCGCCTCAATCCGGCATGCATCAAAATCCATGGGCAAGTGTTCCTGTCAGTTCCATGGCAATGCCACAGGCCTGTTTCCGCATGAGTTTAAACCTTTTTTTGTCAAAGCCCGGGTCCCAGGTGCCGTCTGCCCGGGCAAGACTGTCAGACACCACAAGCAACGCAGCGATGGGGATCTTCCTGAACGCAGCGGCCGCAAACAGGGCCGAGCACTCCATGTCCACGGCACAGGCCCCTTTATCCGTGTACCAGGCCACCTTTTCAGACGTTTCCCGGTAGATGGCATCCGTGGTCCAGATGGTGGCATGGGTATGGGTGTCAAGCCCGGCCGTTCCAAGTGATTGCAAAAGTGTTGCGGTAAGGCGGGTATCAGCAGTGACCGTGGGCAGATCTTCCCGCAGATCCATGTAATGCCGGGATGTCCCCTCATCAGCCAGGGCATTTTCCACCACCACCAGATCACCCGGGGCAAGATCCGGGGAAAGCCCGCCACACCAGCCAAGGACAATAACAGCCTGGGCACCCTTTGCAATCAACGACTCCAGCAGCATCACCCCATAGGGCGCCCCGATGTAAGGACCTGTCACACTCATCCCCAAAGGGTCATCTTCCTTAACCAGCAGGCTGCTGTTAAAAAAAGCCCGGGATTGCCACTTGCCAAACCCCTGGCGGATCAGTCCCATGTCCGGGTCTGCACTGACCATCAATGCGGCCGGCCCCACGCGCCTTGCCTTTCGTTCTCCTGACGGCGGAACAATTGAGGGGCTATTCAGGTCCGACCATGCCGGATAGCTCATCTTTTACCTCATCAATAATGTCATACAGCCACATGACATCTTCCACGGAGAGCCGGCCCGCTTTCATGGGCGCCCGGTCCGAGCCGTCTTTTTTCTTCAGAATTCTGGGACCGATCTGAAGTTTGGGTTCACCCTGACCATACTGCATGATGGAGATGACCAGTCCGGTTTCCTCATTTTTCCATTCCGCTTTTTTTTTATCCTGTTCGGGATCATATCCTGCCATTTTATCTCCTTTCACTAGTGTACAAAAATTCCCATAGTATCTATGGCTGTATCCAGTACCATTGCCCCGTCAATGGGATCAAGCATGTTCTGCCATTGTGTTTTCAGCTTGTCAATATCTGTTTCTTCCCCAATGGCCCATAGACAGCCGCCGCCCCCGGCGCCTGTGAATCTGGCCCCGCAGCCTTGGGCCTTTGCAGATTCCCACAGCTTTTTACCGGTATTGTCCAGCACATCCGGGGTCATTTCACAACGAATCGCTGTTTCCTGGTTCATCAACTGTGCGGCCGCCTTAAAGGAAAAAGCGCCCAGGGCGCTGGTGAACTGCCGTGTCAAACGGGTGATGCACTCAAATGCATCATATGCCCTGCCTGATTTAAAGTCATTTACCCACCGGGTGTTGATATCCCCCGAATCATGGGGAATGCCGCAATAAGCCACAATGAGATGGCGGTTCAGTTTTTCTATTTTTTCATGGGAGTCAAACACCGGGCAACGTATAAATTCAGGGCTGTTGCGCCCGAATGTCCATTCCCACAGGTTCACCCCGCCAAACGCGGCAGAGGCCTGGTCCTGGACCCCGCACACCACCCCTGCCACGGCACCTTCCAGATAATGGGCCAGCCAGGCAATATGTTCGGGATGGATCTGTTTTTCCAAGGCAGTATAAACGGCTGCAATAATGGCCACGGCTGCACAGGAAGACCCGCCAAGGGCACTTCGGACAGGCGATTTGGATTCAATGTGCAGATGTACCCCATGGACATTAAAATACTGGAAAACGGCAAACATCAGTCCCATGGGGCCGTCCCACCCTTTTTCATCAAGGCTGCGGTCAATGGTGTCAAACCCCTTGGAAGAAATTTTAATCCGTCCTTGTTCCCACGGTGATAGATAGACATGGGTGCGCATATCAAGGGCCAGGTTCAGGGTGGCCGGTTTAAGACCTGCCAAGGGCAGATAAAAGGTGGAAATATCCAGGGTGCCGCCGAAATCAATGCGGCAGGGCACGCAAACCTGTATCTGTTTTTTTTCAAGTATTGGCGCAAGATTCATATTTCAGATCTCATTTTCTGTAAAAATTTCAAACTGTTGAAATGTCGTCCGATATAAAACGGAATAAAGGATTCCAGCAGGGTTTCGCCCTCCCGGATGGCAACGGGAGAAAACTTGATACGGTCTGCCCGTGACATTTCCACGGTATTGATCCAGGACAATTGCTTCAGGGTCCCCTTGGACACCCAGCACCCCCGGGCACTGCCGCCAAAAGGTCCGGCTGATTCCCGGGCAAAGCGTTCACTGCCCCGGCATTCCGGACAGACAATCCGCCCGGCTTTGAAATCAAACCAGAACCGGGTCAAATGAACATCCTCCAGATTTGTACGGCAGGCATCGCACTGGTCAAGCCCGGGAGAAAACCCGGACAACCGCATAAAGCGGATCTGAAACAGCAGGCTGATCACTTCGGTGCGGATAAAACCATCATCGACCATCTCAAGGGCCGTGAAAAGCAGTTCAAAAATATCTGGCTGGGCCTTTCCCTCCTCCAGCCACTGGGTAACAATTTCCATCCAGTAGGAGGCATACGCCGTGTTCACCACATCATACCGGATATGAGAAAACCCGTTTTCAAGAACCGTCTGGCACAGATTGATCATGGCGGTCCTGTTTTTTTTGGGAAAGGCGCACTGGATATGATTGACCGAAAACAGATCCATGGCACCTGAAAACCTGCGCACGCTCTTTTTTGCATTTTTTGCCATCACACTGATCTTTCCTTTGTCCCGGGTCAGAAAGGTAATGATCAGGTCATGGTCTCCATATTCAATTTTGCGCAGCAAAATGGCGTCTGTGCTGAAATCGTCCATATTGTTGTCAGAAGCCAAGCAGTACTCTTGTAATCGTGAAATAGCAGTAAACGCTGATAAGGTCCATGGTGGTGGTGACAAAGGGACCTGTGGCCACGGCCGGATCAATATTGAGCCGATGGAAAATCATGGGCACCGAGGTTCCCACAAAAGCAGCCACGGTCATGGAAGATAAAATTGAGAATCCGACAACCACAGACAATGCCCAGGAAAAGGGTTCGGCCATGAAGCTGAACTTGGCCACGACAGCAATCAAAGTGCCATAGGTTACCCCTAGGATAAACCCCACGCCAAGTTCCCTTGAAATGATCTTGGCAAAATCCCGGATATTCACCCGGCCTGTGGCAATACCCCGCACCACGATGGTGGCGCTCTGGGTACCGATGTTGCCCCCCATGCCCATGATGATAGGAATAAACGCGGCAAGCCCTGTCAACTGTGCCAGGGTGGATTCAAACCCGCCGATGATGAAAAAGTTGGCGATGCCGCCAAGGCAGCTGGCAAACAGCCAGGGCAGCCGGATCCGGGTGCCTTTGAGAATGGACTGGGTCTCAACATAATCTTCACCCACACCAGCCATTTTCAACATATCTTCGGTGGCAGTCTCGTGCAGGATGTCAATGACGTCATCCACGGTAACAATACCGATGATCCGGTTGTCATCGTCCACAACCGGCACGGCCAGGTAATCATACCGCGAGACCAGGCGGGCCACCACATTTCGGTCCGTATAGGGCTTGACCGATACAATATCCGTGGCCATAAACGATTTAAGGGGCTTATCCGGGGACTCCACCACAAGCTGGCGAAGGGAACTGACCCCCACAAGCTTGCCATAATTATCGATCACATAGATGTAGAAAGGCATCTCAACATCCAGATACTTGTTCTGCAGTGCTTCGATAACTTCCTTTGCCTTGACGTCTTCTTCCAGGGCCACGTAATCCTTGACCATGAGACTGCCGGCGGTATCCTCTTCATAACTCATGATCTGCTCGACATTGTACGATTCTTCCTTTTTCATTTTGGACAGAATCTTGTCGGACAGTTCCTCGTCCAGACACCCGAGCAGTTCGGCAGCATCATCCGAGGGCATGTGGTCAAACACCGTAACCAGCTTATCGAAATCCAGGATTTTGACACACTCCACAAAGGTTTTTTCGGACAGGTGGGAAAACAGCAGGCCGATATCTTCGGGATTGTCCAGCAGATTGAACAGCTTTTCCCGGTTAAGGGGGGTCATATTCTCAAAAATAATGGACAGGTCTGCCATGTGGGTTTTTTTTATGATATTGAGCAGCTGTTTATTGGCCCCCCGGCGTAACAATCTTGTAATGCTGGTCTCAAGTATCTGGATTTGCTCTTTTTGCATGGATAAGTTTCCTTTGGCAGACGGTTTCGAAAGGATTAAAGCATTAGTTTAATGTGTGCGCTGTTTTTAAGATTTTCCATCCACTTTTTGAACTGGGCTTCCCCGTGTTCCCGGTACAGAATATTCTGGATCTGTTTTTTTACCTCTTCCTGAACCTGTCCCTGTGAAATGATATCCGCCACATAAAGGATCTGGAAAGAATTCCCCATATCAACGGGCTTGGTGTATTGGCCCTTGCCAACCCCGTCGAGTGCCTTTTTGATCTCATCGCTGAAGCTTGATATGTCAAATTCGCCGAGTTCACCGCCGGAAGACGCATTAGGGCCGATGGAATAGTCCTTGGCAACTTGTGAAAAATCAATCTTGCTTTCCAATTTTTCCCGGACCGTGGAAAGATCCTTTGAATCCCTTACGATGATATTTTTTAAATGATATTTTTTCCTGGCCTTGAATTCCTGATCATGGCTGGCGTAATACGCTTTGATATCCTCATCCGTGACAACGATCTTGGCACGGACAGCCCTTGAAACGATCATGCTCTGGAGAATCTGCTCCCGGATTCTTTCACGGTATTGCCCAATGGTCGTGCCCTGGGCGGCCAGGCCGAATTCCAGCTTTTCCTGGTCAAGATCGTGCTCTTTTTTAAAATTTTCCACGGCATTGTCCACATCAGCGTCATCCACGGCAATACCCATTCGTTTGGCTTCCTGAACCACCAGGCTGTTTTCCACCAGTTGATTGAGGACCTGGGTGTACATTTGCGCTGTCAACTCTTTTTTCCGGACCAATGACTCCTGGGATTCTTCAATATTTCTCCGGTACGGAGCCGCTGCCATGTCAAGCTGGGACAGGGTAATAATATCGTCATTTACAATGGCGACGATCCGGTCAATCACCTCCTGGGCCAGGCAATTTGCCGCCCAGAACAAGGCAAGCATAAAAATAAAAATTATTAAAATTGTGTTTCGTTTTTTTCCCATACATCCACCTTTATACGTAACGTCCCAATAAGTTGATAGATTATTTTAATGTTGTGTTGGGTGTTGGACCCGGATGTTGATAAACTCAGGTCAACCCATGACTGTTATTGCTTTTCGGGGTTCATTAAAAAGGAACTTAACGCCAGCTTGTCAATGTGAACAGGATAGCTGTCCTGCAAGCCCTGCAGCCACTCTCCAAAGACATCCTGGCTCTTTTCCATCCGCAGCCTGAACACCAGATCTTTTTCATCCATCATTTTTGAATTATTATTGTCCTGGGCCCCGGTCTGTCCTGCAAGACGGTCATAAAAGGCAATCATGTCCCCGGGATTAATTTCCTGGGACGCCATCAAGTCCTGCATGATTAATTTGCGGATGACCATATCCTTTTTTAATCTCTTTTTCCAGACAGGATATGATATGGCCCTTTCAAGGAGCATCTGGTCAAAGCTGTCTTCGGGATAGTCTTTCTTAAAGTCGGCGACAGCCAGGTCAAGTTCCTTGGCACAGACATCAATCCCCTTGGCTGCGGCTGCAGCCAGCAGTACAGCCTCATCAGACAGATCAGAAACAAGATCCATAACCATGGCATTGTATTCACCGGGCCTGTCTTTTATATCATAGGGGTAATTGGCCTGCTTGACTTCCAGTTCCCGGGCAAAGTCTGCCCGGCTGATTTCCACGGTGCCGGCTTTGATGATACTGCCTTTTTGTTCGACTTTTTGTTGATCCGTACACCCGGATCCAATTAAACTTGCAATACCTGCGGCCACAAGCAATAAAGTTCCCCAAAAAAAAGTTCTTAAAAACGTATTGAACGCTTTTATGCCATGCCCAATATTTGCAATGCTGCTCATTTTATATTCCCATTGTTACTCACTGCCCCGGGCCAGCGTATTCATTTATTTTGGGAATTTTTCCTTCAAATTTTTTAAAAAAGGAAAGAAAACAAATGACGGCCCGTTTCCTTAAGTTTTGGAAACTTTTAGCATTATGCCTGTTTTTTCGCAACCCCCTCAAACCGTTGCCTGCGCCATGAAAACCATGAAGCGCAGGAAGGACATGAAGATTTCTTTTTCGGTGTTATTCTTCATGCGTTTCATGTTCTTCATGGTAAAATAAAATATGTAATGCTTAAAGGACCCGGGAAAAAACAGGTTAACCGGACAGCGGGAAATGGCATGCTGTCAGGTGATCCGGGTCATGGTGGCGGGCAGAAAGTGTCGGCGCCTTTTCAAAACACAGGGACCGGGCCCCGGGACAGCGGGAAGAGAACCTGCATCCCGGGGGCGGATGTTCAGCCGAGGGAATTTCGCCTTTAAGCGGGGTTCTGTTTGAAGGATGATCCGGATCAGCTATGGGTACAGCCTCCAGCAATGCCTTTGTGTAGGGATGTCCCGGATGGTTATATAAGTTTTGGGCATCATCAATTTCCATGATCCGGCCCAAATACATGACAATGATGCGGTCGGACATGTGGCGGACCACGGACAGATCGTGGGAAATAAACAGGTAGGTCAGGCCCATTGCAGACTGCAGATCCAGCAGCAGATTCAAAATCTTTGACTGAATCGAAACATCCAGGGCGGAAACCGGTTCGTCGCAGATAACAATCTGCGGGGTCATGCTGATGGCCCGGGCAATACCGATACGCTGGCGCTGCCCCCCTGAAAACGCATGGGGATATTTGGTCAAAGCCCCGGGATCAAGGCCCACCTGATCCAGTAATAACGCAATCTGCAACGCCGTTTCCTGTCGGGACACCCCGTGAATGCGAAACTTTTCTTCCAGGATCTGACGTACGGTCTGCCTGGGGTTCAAGGACTCAAAAGGGTCCTGGAAAATCATCTGCACCCGGGTTGAAAACGCTTTACGCATTTTCCGGGTCATGCCAGACAATGGTTTTCCATCCAGAAGAATGCAGCCCCGGGTCAAGGGATACAATCCCATGATGCACCGGCCCAACGTGGTTTTTCCGCACCCGGATTCTCCCACGATACCAAGGGTTTCTCCCCTGAAAACCGAGAAACTGACATCATCCACTGCATGAACATTACCGGTCTGTCGCAGGAAAACACCCGAGGTGACCGGAAAATATTTTTTCAGATCCTGGATCGCCAGAATTGGCCGGCGAATTGCTACACCGTCTGATTCTACCATTCATCCTTTCCTGTCATCTGCCTTAATGCCTTAACCCTGCTGCGCCTGTTTTTCGAATCAAGGCGCCTGGCCTTTGAGGCCCGGGTGGGCCGGGTGGGCTTTCTTTTCTTCACAGGCCGGACAGCACTTCTGATCAGTTCTGCAAGCCGTTCCAATCCGTTTTCACGATTTTTTGCAGCGCTTCTAAAGGTCATGGCCTTGATTACAATAATCCCCTGCCGGGTAATGCGCTTGTCATTGAGGGACAAAAGCTTAGCCTTGATTTCATCCGAAAGATCCGAGGCATGGATATCAAAACGGATATGAACACCCGAAGACACTTTGTTCACATTCTGCCCCCCGGGTCCCCGGGACCGGATGGGGTAAAATTCGATACTGGCATCCGGGATGGATATGTAATCGGATATTTTCAAATTCACCTTCCTTTGTGTCAAAAATGCCATATTTTCATGGCCCGGGTCAATGCCGTCGGCAAAATGACTTTACTGCCAGTGCCTTTCATCTGCATTGACAAATCCAATACTGTTGCCTGGCAGATAGTTTCAGAAATCTTCCTCAATGGCGTTCAATCGGGATATGAAATGGGATTCAAGGCTTTGGTAGGCTTCCAGCCCGGAGAACTCGTTGGACAATTTTCGGGCGATCGTTAATCCTTCCTGAAAAAATTTTAACCACGGAAATCACAGAAGACACTGAAGATAGAATTCTGTGATTTCCGTGTGTTCTGTGGTTAAAATGTCTTTCATAGTTTGTTATGTCCGCCAGGTCATGGCAGTTATTCCAGCTTAAACGCTTTGATCTTGCGCCATAAAGAGACCCGGTCGATCTCCATGATTTCAGCGGCCCGGGTTTTGTTCCAGTTGGTCTGTTCCAGGACCCACTGGATATACCGTTTTTCCTGTTCCTTCATGGTGGGGATTTTGCCTTCCGGGGCTGTGCGGTAGGTTTCAATGGCCAGCTGGGTGAGGTGGTCGGGCAAAGCCTCGGGATATATCACGTCGCTGTTTTCCATGGCCACGGCCCGTTCAATGATGTTTTCAAGTTCCCGCACATTTCCGGGCCAGGTATAATTGACAAGAAAATTCATGGTGGTCCGGTCAATTTCCTTGATGGTTTTTCCCATATCCCGGTTTTTCTTTGCCAGAAAATGATAAGCCAGCAAGGGAATGTCCTCTTTTCTGTCTGCCAGGGCAGGCAAAATGATGGATGCCACGTTGAGCCGGAAATAAAGATCCTGGCGGAAATGGCCCTGGTCCACCTCGTGGCGCAGGTCCCGGTGGGTGGCGGCAATGAACCTTAAATCCACACCCACGGTCTGGGTGCTGCCCACCCGCATGATCTCTTTTTCCTGGATCACGCGCAGGATCTTGACCTGCATGGAGGGCGGCATATCCCCGATTTCATCAAAAAACACCGTGCCCTGGTCGGCAAACTCAAACAGGCCTTTTTTGGTTTTCATGGCACCGGTGAAAGCCTCTTTTTCGTGGCCGAAAAGCTCATTGGCCATGAGATCCTCTGAAAACGAACCGCAGTTAAAGGCCACCATTTCATGGTTTTTCCGGCTGGAAAGGCTGTGAATTGCCCTTGCCACAAGTTCTTTACCTGTACCGCTTTCCCCTAAAACCAACACGGAGATATCGGTCTGGGCCACCTGGGCAATGGTTTTTTTCACCTGGCGCATGGGCGGACTGTTGCCGATGATTTCAGGCAGCTTTGCCTTCTGGTTAAGCTGCTTTCTAAGCGACTGATTTTCCATTTGAAGGGATCGTTTGAGAAGGGCCTGTTTGATGATCTGCCGGACCTCGTCTATTTTGTAGGGCTTTGCTATATAATGGTAGGCCCCCTCTTTCATGGCGATCACCGCATTGTCCACGGTGGCATAGCCGGTGATCATGATGACTTCGGTGTGGGGCTGCAGCTCCCGGGTGTGTTCAAGAATCTGCATGCCATCAATTTTCTTCATCTTGTAATCGGTGATGATCAAATCAAAGGCCTTGGTTTTAATCAGGTTCAGTCCCTTTATTCCGCTGTCCAGGGCCGTAACCTTGTATCCATCCTTGACAAGAATGTGCTCAAGATTTTTAAGGGCGATCTGCTCATCTTCGATAATAAGAATGTGTTCCTGCATGTTTCTCCTGATGTAGACAATGTTAATCCGGCAGGCTGACGGTAAATATTGTACCCTGGCCCGGGCTGGAATCCACGCTGATTGTTCCGCCGTGCTGCTCAATGATGCCATGGATGATGGAAAGTCCCAGGCCCGAGCCCTTTCCCACTTCCCGGGTGGTGAAAAAAGGATCGAAAATTTTGGCCAGATGTTCTTCCTTGATTCCCTTGCCCGTATCCTGAACCGTAAAAACAAAGGTATGTTCCTGTCTGTCCTTGAACGCTGAAATGGTCAGATGTCCGCCATCCTGGTCCTCCATGGCAAACACGGCATTGATAATCAGATTAAGCAACACCTGCTGGATGCGCCGGGGATCCATATTTCCTTCAACATCATCGGGAACTGTGATTTCCACGTCAATATCCGAAGGGATGTCCCCGGTGATCAGGTGCATGGTGTTGTTAACCAGTTTTTTAAACAGGACCGGTTCAAGACTGAAATCACTTTGCCTGGAAAAATCCAGCAGGGCCCGGATAATTTCCTTTGACCGGTTGATCTCCTGTTCAACATTGGCCAGAAGCATTTTTTTATAATTAATATCCGGGTCTTCAATTTCCTCCTGGATAATCTGGACACTGGTGGAGATATTGTTCAACGGGTTGTTCAATTCATGGGCCACCCCGGAGGTCAGCGTGCCCAAAGAAGACATTTTCTCGGCCTGGATGAGCTGGGTTTTACGCCGGTCCAGCTCTTCAATCATGTAGTTCAGGCTTACGGCCAGCGATTCAAACTCGTCTCCGGTTTTTATTGCCGGGATTTTATCATAATCGCCCTTGGCAATGTGTTTGATGCCGGTTTCAATGGCCTTTAAGGGCCGGTTAAGCTTGATGACCAGAAAAATGGTGGCCAGCACCGTGAGAATAAACAAAAAAAGCAGGGAAAGCATCAGGTATTCTCTGGACCGGTCCAGCAGTTCAAACACCTTTTTTTTCTCTGTTTTCACCACCTGTTCAATATCAGTGGTCAGTTCCCGCCCAAGCTGGGTTACCGTATTTTGAATCTGCAAAGACTGCTCAGAAGAGACTGTACCCCTTTTATACAGGGTTAACAGGGTTTCCATGTTGGTGCGGTAGGCATTGATGGCCTGGCTGCGCTGCTGAAAAGAGGGCTCCCTTGCCACAAGATCAGAAAAATTTTTTTCAATAAGCGCCTGTTTTTCATCAATTTTATTGATGTATGACAGGGCCTGGGACAGATCCTTGATCTCCTTTCTTAAAAAAAAATTTTTCTCGTAACGCCGGGCCTCCAGCACCGTATCCAACAGGTCCCGTTTTTTTTCAATGAGCACCAGGGTGTTTAACACCGTGGAATTGCTGTAGTGGTTCACAAACCAGATGATACTGTTCACCACCATGAAAACCAGGAAAAGAAATGAAATTTTTTGTCTAAGACTGAAACTCATAAGCTATCTATATCGTTGTTCATAAAGGGAAACAAGGCATAGCCGGTTTAATTTTTATCACCTTACAATAAATTGGGACAATAAACGCGACAATAAACGGGCCGACCGGTCACAAGGTAATCCGATCGGCCCGGGGGGGAATACTATATTATTATCTGGGCTTTAGGAAATACCGTAAAACAGATAAATCACCGCCAGCTCCACGGTAAGAAACAGCACCGTCATCACAGCACCGGCCTTGGCATAGTCAACGGTTCTGTAACCGCCCGGACGCATGATCAGGGCATTGACCTGGTGTGTGGGCAGCACAAAGGTATTGGAAGCGGAAAGCCCCACCACCAGCGCAGCCATTCTCGGATCAGCCCCGGCCATCACCGCCATATTCATGCACAGTGGCACCAGAAGCACCGTGGCCCCCACATTGGAGATCACCAGGGTAAAAAAGGATGCCATAATGCCCACAACCCCTAAAAGGACAATAGGCGAAGGGGTGCCGATCAGGCCGAGCACGGTGTGGGCAATAAACCCGGCCGTGCCGGTCTTTTCAAAGGCAATGCCCAAGGGGATAAGTCCTGCCAGAAGAAAAACCGTCATCCAGTCCACGGACTGATAGGCTTCGTCAATGGTAAGAACGCCTGTAATGATCATGCCCAAGGCCCCTGACATCAACGCCACGGAAAGCTGAATTTTCAAAACAACAATCTGGAACAGGGCCAGGGCCAGCCATCCCACGGCAAACATGGCTTTCTGGGGCCGCAGAATTTCGCCTTCCAGTTCAGAGGCGAACATCAAAGACTTTGGCGCAGGCCGGTTTTTAAGGATATGAAATTTTTCCCATGGCCCCTGGAGCAGCAAGGTATCCCCCATGGCCAGCCGGATATTGGTCAGCCCGGAATAGTATTTGCGGTTGTCCTTGAACAGCACCAGCGGATTAAGCCCGAACATCTCCTTGAAATCCACCTCGTTCAAGGTTTTGCCGATCAGTTCGGACCGGGGGGAGACAACAGCCTCCACCATGCCGGCATTGGTGTTTGCCAGGGACTCGGCAAAGGTCTCCAGGGCCGGCTTGATTTCCCAGCCGAATTCCGCTGCCAGCCGGTCAATATTTTTCTTTTTACCCACCACCACGATGTCGTCCCCGGCATGAATGCCTTCGTAGCTGTGGGGCACATGGTTGGTGGTCCGGGTGGCGGGAGAAGAGATGCCGATCACCGTAACAAGAAATTGCGGACGAATGTTTAAATCATCCAGAAGTCCTGTGGTGCCGCCTTCGGGCACATGCATCTCCACCAGGCTGTCAACCCCTTGGTATTCCTGGATCAGTACATCTGATGCGCCTTTTCCGGCCTGGCCGCTTGCGTTGGGAAGAATGAACCGCCCGAAAATCAGAAAATATAAAAGCGCCGTGAGCAACAGGCACACACCAATAGGGGTCTGGGTAAACAGCCCGAAAGGCTCAAGCTTTTCACCGCCCAGGACCATAAGATCGTTGAGCAGGATGGTCGGGCTTGCGCCCACAAGGGTCAGGGTGCCGCCGATGATGGCGCAAAACCCCATGGGCATCAGGATGCGGGAAGTGGGAATCCCCACCCGCTTGGAGATTCTCTGGGTGGCGGGCAGAAACAGGGCTGCGGCCCCGATGTTCTGCATCATACTTGAAATAATACCCACGGTGCCTGAAACCAGAAGCATGATCTTTCCTTCGCTTCTGCCGGCCAGGGCCAGGATGGGTTTGGCCACCTTATTCATAACGCCGGTCTTATCCAGACCCGCGCCAATAATAATTACGGCGATAATGGAACAAACTGCATTGGAACTTAAGCCCACAAAGGCTTCCTTGGGAGAGATCAGCCCAATCAGGGGAAGAAGGACCATCATCATTATCCCGACCACATCTACCCGCACCCATTCAAACACAAAGAGGCAGATAACAAAGACCAGGATGATCATGGTCATAATCATATCAGGTGTCATTGAAAAACACTCCACTTTTAAATTTTTATGCGCCTTGCATCTGGGCAGCGTTGTGAGCATGGGCTCCGTTAACGAGCCGTCCAAACACAGGTTTTTAGTTCAAAGCTATATCAAGAATGGTCTTATTCATCCTCATTTCTGTAAAAAAAGCACAGCACCGCTGTAAACAAAACCAAACCAAGACCTATGAAAAAATGAGCACTCATGAAAGGTATTCCCCCCTATTCCACTGAATAAACGCAAAGCCGCTGGGCAATCCGGTTCTGGTTGACGGCAGCGGCCCTTGTCGCAACAGGACTTTTGTTCTCGGAGATGATGAATTCAATATGGCCACACTCCTTGGTGATATCGGAAATGGCGTGATCAACATCGGCCTGGCTTGTGGTATGGGCGAATTTCAGTCCCAGTTCCGCAGCCTTCTCCTTGAACGGGACCACATTTTTTCCGGCCTCATCCTTGAAATCGGCGAACAGCTCTTCCTGGCTGGTGGAAAAAAATGAGGTCACGTCATGGGTCAGATTGGCTGCATTTACCGCAATAATGCCGTAATCCATACGTTTGGCCATATCCAGGGCATAATCCACCATCTCATCGGAAAACCGGCTTTCAAGGGTGGCAACCACCACATTTTTTCCCTGGTTTGCCCTGCATGATATGGTACACTCATCAATGCCGCCATCGGTGTTAACACAAGGCTGGGAAAACGTAATCTCCTTTTCCGTATTGCCGTGTCTTTTGCCAAGACTTAATAATCGGTCCTTTAATCCATTTAGCAACTGCATACTCAACTGTCCTCCTTTATAAATGTGTTGGGTTATCATCATCGTTGGAAAATAATGAGCAAGTTGCATACCAGTTTTCCCAAATGGCCATAACAGCCTGCAGGGCAAGGCTTTTCGTAATCGGGGAGCCATTTGTACGTCCCTGGTTGTGTTGCATAATGCAATATTTTTGATGATTACTGCCCAAAGCCTTGCCCCATAGCGGTTTTCGGACATTGCAATTATCAATGTTTCTGTTGCACAATGAAACGATTTACATCCCATTTACCTGGTATTCTTATTCGGCCCGGCCCATAAATATAGGATAAATTGGTTGGGAATAGACCATCAAAGGGACTTTAAAAGCCAAACAGGTATCAGGCATGGTATTTGCTGTTTGCTGACTGATTGCTATGCTGCACCAATGCTGAAAACTTTAATGATTTTCAAATATTTTTAAATTTGAGAGAAAGGGCCGTCAGGGTGAAACGAATCTTTAAAAAAGAAGAAGAGACTCAGGTTGTTGATACAGGTGCAGAAGAAATTGCTGCGCTGCGCGAGGCCGTTCTGGACCAAAGAATTCCGGCCGAGGTTGAAAAAATCCTGCTCAAAGAGGTGGACCGGCTTGAAAAAATCAACCCGGCTTCGGCAGAGTACACCATAGGCCTCAACCATATCGACTATGTAACCACCCTGCCCTGGAACCGGTACACCCAGGATAATCTTGATATCCAGCGCGCGGAAAAAATTTTGGATTCGGACCATTATGGGCTTGACGAAATCAAGGAGAGAATTCTTGAGCACCTGGCGGTCCGGCAGATGAAGCTGTCCCGGAAAAACACCATTCTTGTGGTGGATGATGAGCAGATCACCCGGATGAACCTGGAGCATGTCCTGTCCAAGGAGGGCTATGAGGTCAGCACGGCCGACGGGGGCACCCAGGCCCTGGCGTTTTTAAAGGACAACACCGTGGATCTTGTGATCACGGATCTTAAAATGGACAAGATCGACGGCATGGCGCTTCTGGAACGTATAAAAGCCACAAGTCCGGCCACGGAGGTGATCATCATCTCCGGGTATGCCACGGTACTCACTGCCGTGGACGCCATCAAGCGGGGGTCCTTTCACTTTATTCCCAAACCCCTCAAACTTGATGACATCCGGGAAACCGTTAAAAAGGCCCTGGGTAAAAAAACAGGACTGGTGGAAGCCAAGGGGCCTGTGATCTGCTTTGCCGGCCCTCCGGGCACGGGAAAGACCTCGCTTGGCCAGTCCATTGCCCAAAGCCTGGAACGCAAATTTGTCCGGATCTCCCTTGCCGGCCTAAAGGATGAGGCCGATATCAGGGGACACAGGCGCTCCTATGCCGGTGCCCTGGCCGGTCGGATCATCCAGGAGATCCGCCGGGCCGAATCCTTGAATCCCGTACTCATGCTTGATGAAATCGACAAGATCGGACAGGACTTCAAAGGGGACCCTGCAGCTGCCCTGCTTGAGGTGCTGGACCCCCAGCAGAACGCCAGGTTCATTGACCATTACCTGGACCTTCCCTTTGATCTTTCCAAGGTGATGTTCATTGCCACGGCCAATACGGTGGCAAGGATTCCCGGGCCTTTGCTGGACCGGTTTGAGGTGATCTCCATGTCCGGGTACACCATCGAAGAAAAAATCCATATTGCCGGACGCCACCTGATCCCCCGGGCCAAGGAGGATACAGGACTTTCGGGATTTGATCTTGAATTTACCCCCAATGCACTTTGCGCCATCATCAGGGAACACACCCGGGAGGCGGGGTTACGGGGCCTTGAACGTAAAATTTGTGCCATCTGCCGCAAGGTTGCCCGGCAGTATCTCAATACGCCGGAGGGCTCCCGGCAGATAAAAATTGATAAAAACGCCGTGGAAAACCTTCTGGGCCCTGCCAGATTTCACTATGAAATTGCAGGGGCCCGGGACCGGGTGGGGTGTGCCACAGGCCTTGCCTGGACAGAAAGCGGCGGGGAAATCATCTTTATTGAAACTACGCGGATGGTGGGCTCCGAACGTCTGATCCTCACCGGATATCTGGGAGAGATAATGAAGGAATCGGCCCAGGCCGCCTTAAGTTACATCCGCAGCCACACGGAACAGTTTGGCCTGGCCGCCGATTTTTTCCAGGGCCGGGATATCCACATTCATGTCCCTTCCGGGGCCATTCCCAAGGACGGGCCGTCAGCCGGGATGACCATTGCCGTGGCACTGGTCTCTCTTTTAAAGGATATACCCTGTCCCCGGGATATGGCCATGACAGGTGAAGTGACCTTAAGCGGCAGAATCCTTCCGGTGGGCGGCATCCGGGAAAAACTGCTTGCAGCCAAAACCGCCGGAATCAAGACGATCATTTTTCCTGCCAAAAACCAGGCTGAAATTGCAGCCATGGATGACACCCTCAAGCAGGGAATAAAGATATTTACCGCAGGTGAGCTCGACCAAGTGATCCGGCAGGTATTGGGTGTAACTGCCACTGATGTAGCGGCAGTTCCCAATTTGTATTCAGCAGGTTAAATGCCGAGGGGATCGCCGCAAGCAAACCGGGGTTCATGTAAAGGGATAAGAATGTCCGCCTCTTTTTTTACCTGTGCCATGATATCATAGGCCGAATAGACATCCACATGAGTGCCTGGCGGGATAAGGTCCATTTCCATGCCTTTGATTTCAGGCGGGGGATTGTAATTTTCTTCAATGATGCAGAATCCGGTGATGGCAGCTTTGCCTTTGGGTGTATCAATGAATACGGTCAAGCCCCCTTTGGTGTGGACCGGCGTATGTTTGACACAGATGCCGTCAACAATGGGGCCGTCCTGCCTCACTATCCTGATCTGCCCGTTTTCCTCCACATCTTCGATATAATCTTCCAGGTACCGGTAATCCAGTGGGTGCGGGTTGTGGATGGATTCAAGTTCATGCGCATGCACGTAGAATATGGCGTTTTCACACTTATAGTCGTTTTCGCAATGATCGTTGTGCAGATGGGTATGGATGACAATATCAATGTCTTCGGGTGAAAGCCCGTGTTTTTTTAAGCCCTGTTCAAAGGTATAGATCTTCCCGTTGATGGCTTTTTCCCTTTGCTCAGACAGAATGGGATTCATTTCACCGGTATCCACCAGGATATTTTTGTCCCCGCCCTTGATGACAAAGCAGAAAATGGGAATGGTATAGGTCTCACCCTGACCGTACTGGTAGGTCATCATACTCTTATCAAATACTTTTGTCCCCATGGCAACGGGGTGGATAGTATAGGTCATTGTATTCCTTAATGCTACGAGATTGGCCTTCAGGCACTAAATACAGATTCAATTTTTTCCGACAGTTTGGCAATGTCAAAGGGTTTTAACAAAAAATCCCTGCACCCGTTGTCGATCATCTGCCGGATCTCCTTTTTCTGGGCAAGCCCGGAACTGACCAGCACCCGGATATCAGGATTCATCTGCCGCACAGCTTCATAGGTCTGGAGCCCGTCCATGCCGGGCATAACAACATCCAAAATCATCAGGTCAATGCCTTTGACATCATTTTGAACCACAGACACGGCCTGGGCCCCTGTACCGGCAACAAGAACCTCATAGCCAAGGGTTTCAAGCATCTCCTTGCAGACTTCTATCACCCCTTTTTCATCATCCACGAGAAGCACCCGGCCCTTGCCCGAAATAAGACGGTCTTCATTTTCCGCCAAAGGCCGGACATGATCCGGGGACGCCAGATCATGTGCAGCAGGCAGAAAAAACATGAATACACTGCCCTTTCCGGGAGAGGATTCGACATGAAAGGTGCCCTTGTGGGCTTTGATGATCCCGTATGCTGTCGATAGTCCCAGGCCGGTTCCCCGCCCCCGGGCCTTGGTTGTAAAAAAGGGATCAAATATGCGGGAAAGGGTCTCCTTGTCCATACCCGTGCCGGTGTCTTCCACACAGACTTTGATATAATCCCCGGCCTGGCTCAGTCCGATTTTTTGGGCCTGCCGGATATCCATGACCATGTTTTGGGATTTCACCACAATCCGGCCGCCTCTGGGCATGGCATGCCAGGCATTGACAAACAGGTTCATAAGCACCTGCTTGATCTGAATTTCATCGACCCTTATCGGCCACAAATCCTTATCCAGTTCCTGGCGGATGATGATATCTTTTCTGGTGCGGCCGAACATTTTGGCGGAGGTCTTAAGCAGATAATTTATATTCAGGGTGGTGGCTGCCTGCCTGCTGTTTTTCCGGGAAAAATCCAAAAGTTGACGCGCCATTTCCGCACCATTGTAAATATATTCGTCAATATTGGACAGCCGTTTATATTCCTCTGATTCACTGTTGAACCGGCTTTTAACAAGGGAAGCATACCCTTGTATGCCCATAAGAATATTATTAAAATCATGGGCAATGCCGCCGGCAAGTGTACCGATGGCTTCCATTTTCTGGGCCTGACGAAGCTGGTCCTCAAGCCGTATACGATCGGTGACATCCCTGGCCACAGCATAAATACCCTTGAAATTCTGGGCGGATTCGGTATCTGGCGGGGTAAGAAGAGAGGCCTTCATCTCCATGAATGCAAAGGTGGAATAAGGATCATATCTGTTTTCCCCGGCACCGGCTTTTTTAAAACGCAGGTTCAGCGCAATGCTGCCACCAGGGGACAGATCCCGGGTGGGCGGTCCGCCGGTCTGAAACAGTCGAGACAGTTTGCCGCGGTCATCCTCATGGAGAATCGCGTCAAACGAACTGCCTTTCAACTCCTGGGGCAAATACCCCAGAAGGATTTCAAACTGCTGATTGGCAAAAGAAAAACAAAAATTTTCATCCAGGGTGAAAATCAGATCCGGTGAATTGTCAACCATGTACTGGTATTTTTTTTCCGAGGCATCAAGGCGGGCCGCGTAGAATCTTTTCTCAGCAATCAGATTTCGCTGGGCAATCCCGTTTTGAACGGTTTTAATCAGATCAGCAAATTCAAAGGGTTTTTTCAGGTAATCCCAGGCACCCTGTTTCAGGGCAGAGACCGCAGAAGCCACGGAAGCGAATCCGGTCATGATGATGACAACGACTTCGGGATCCAGTTCAAACATCCTGGCCATGGCCTCATATCCATCCATGCCGGGCATGGATATATCCATCAGAACCAGGTCAAACTTCTGTGTATTGAACAAGGTGACTGCCTGTAGGCCGTCACAAGCACAAAAGACGCTGTACCCTTCCCTGGTCAGGCATCTGGCAATGCTTTTAACCATCCGTTCTTCATCATCAACAACCAGAATCTGTTCAGATCTCATACTCAAGTGAGTCTATCATGCTTCAGGCAGTGCCTCCTGCACATTTGCACATTAACATGGTGTATTCCCATGGGATTTAGCATTATTTTCCCGGTCCCAGCGTATCCGGCAACTTTCACCTGTATAGGATGAAGGCAGTTAAAATGTCAACCTGAACGCTTAAAAACCTTGACAAAAATGACCTCCCGGCGTTTATAAATACAGGAAAGGGTTGCGACGCCCCATTGCCCGAAAACAGGCTCAACCAATGGAAGGAAGATATGGATACTGATCAACAAAATGCCCGGCCCCCAATGGTGTTGAATCCGGTGGGGGTTGTGCGAAGCCCGTTTAAAGCCCCCATGCTCATGGCTAAGGATTCCGGATTGTCCCTTGAACTGCGCATGGAAAAAGTCAAGGAACACCATGGCCAGGTGAAATCAGGCATCAGCGAACTGGTCCTTGATAAACAATGGGAAGCGCTTTTAGACGGCGTTGAAGGATTTTCCCATATCCTGGTGCTGTACTGGCCCCATTTGCTAGATCCTTGCCGGCGCAATCTTAAAAAAGTACATCCCATGGGCAGAAAAGACCTGCCTGAACAGGGTATATTTGCCACGTGCAGCCCGGCCCGGCCCAACCCGGTGCTGGTCACAGCCGTGGCGTTGAAAGAACGCAAGGGCAATGTACTCACCGTACAGGGATTAGAGGCCGTGGACGGCAGCCCCATCATTGATATCAAGCCCTATTCCCAGAACTATATGACCATTGGGGCGCTGAAAAATCCGGACTGGATGACGCAAATTCTCAACGAACTGGACGAGGATTAAACCCAATGTCATAAAGTTAAGAATCTTTCAGATTAAAAACACGAAGTTTAGTACGCTAATATCTTCGTGAACTTCGTGTTCTTCGTGGTAAAATAAAATCTCAATGCTTAAGTTTATGACATTGGGATTAAACCTGTCCCGAAAATGAATTGGGCTTTTCTTGTTTGGCCTGATAAAAAGAGTAAAAAGCGGATCATTTTTTCCGCAATCCTCACACACTGATACAGGAGAAAAAATCATGGCTAATTTTTTGTTTGTTCTCAGCAAGGATAATAACGAGTCTGCCACAAGATGTTTCCAGTTTGCCAAAATTGCCCATTCAAAAGGGCATCATGTGGATATGTTTTTCATTGACGGCGGTGTCATGTGGGCCAATAAAGACAGGGACCTGACCATCAAAACCGACACAGGTGACTGCCCTGCCGATTACCTGCCCTATCTTGTGGAAAATGAAGTCACCACAGGTATCTGTACCCCATGCGCGAAAAACCGCGGCCTTGATGAAGCCGGTTTTTTCACCAATATGCAGCTGGACGGCGGCCCCCATCTTATTGATATGGCAGCAGAGGCAAAGGTATTTAACTTCTAACGCGTCGCTCAAACACGGATTTTTTTCAGATCCAGTTTTGAAAGATCGCTGAGCAGGCCCTTTGCCCCGGCATAGGGCTTCCCTGTCCCGGAACACGGCCCAGAGGATGAAGAAAACCGCATCAGGATACCGTTGAGATCATCCGGGATATAGGGAAACAGTTTTTGAAGGTTCATGACCCGGTGGGAATACATCAGGGACATATCCCCAGATTCCAGGCCGGACTTGAAATCCGGATACGCCCCGGGCGTGGTACGGATATTTTCTATGGAATGGCGGCCTTTTCCCACCACCTGCTGCAGCACATTGCCCAGACAGAATACATCCATGTCAGGGCCGTCCATATCGTAATCAAAATCAATCCAGGCCAGCGCTTTAAGGGGACCCGTCCACAGCAGGTGATCGGCCCGGATATCCCCGTGGTGCTGCCCCTGTTCATGAAGATGCACAATGGCTGCCACACTTTCCAGAAATCTGTCCATGACTTTGGGGAACAGGGTGTTGAAATATTCCCTGTGGGACAGGTCAAGATCGCGAAGATACTGGTAAAGGGACGGGCCGGGAACAATGTCCAGTATCCGGACCAGATTGCCGGCGCTGTCCCTGGCCTGCCGGCCCTGCATGAAATTGGGGTGGCCCTGGGTGGCGGACAATACGTCTGCTTCCTTTTCCGGGCTCCTGATGCAGTTAAATGACAAGGGCCCGATGCGGCCTTTGAATGTCTCCCGGAACACCAGCTTTATAATCTTGCGGGTATTGCTGCCAAGATCCAGGGCCTTTTTCACCCAGAACTTAGGCTGGTCGTCAATGCCGAACCGCCCCTCCCTGGCATTGCTGTAAACCCAGTAATCGCTGTCTCCCAGCCGCACCACATCTCCCGGATTAATAAACATAAACTCTGTGGTATCTTTAAAGATCCGGGGTGGTCTCCGGATGTCCCTGCCTGTAAGCTGCCGGATTCTCTCCAGCAGATCCGGTCCCTGATATCCCATGGCCCCTCCTGTTTATCCGTAAATGCGTCAACCAGTCAATCAGTCACCCAGTCAATCAGATATTAGCAACTCCCATGCCAGAACACATGTCCTGGCAGAACAGGCGCCATGCCGATCTTAACGTCCTAATTTTACGAGTATTTTACCCTGATCTCTTTTATTTTCCGAGAGACCGGATAAGAACATGATGCCGGAAAAAAAACCGGCGGTCTGTCCGCTTTTTTTACGTTGTTCTCAGATCCTGCCTGGGCGGCATAAGCGAAACTGCCAAGGAGGTCATCACCCGGTATTCTTAATCTCCTTGACAAAAATCATACCATTCAGTATGTTTTGTTTTATATCCGGGTCTTATTAAGACCTGTCAATGGAGAATCATACTGTTGAGTGCGTTTTTTTTAACGATATAATAGCAGGCCAGGTACCCATGAAAAAAATAGAGCAGAAAAAAAAGCAGAAGCTGGACAGCATACAAAAAGCGGCCCAGGAATTATTTCAAACAAAGGGCTTCATTGGCACCAGCATGGATAATATCGCCGAGCAGGCCGGTGTCACCAAACAAACGGTGTACCGATATTTTGAATCCAAGGAGGCACTTTTCAAGTCAACCCTGGAAGCCCAGCGACTCCAGGCGAGCAATGATTTTTTGGACGCACTGGACCTGGAAGACGCGACAAAGGCCCTGGAAGCCTTTGCAACCGGATTCATTGAACGGCATTTGTCTGCGGCGCACCTGGCCAATATTCGCCTGCTGGTGTCCGAAGGTCCCATGGTCCCTGAAATAACGCGTGCCTTTTACGCCGTTGGACCCAGGCGAACCAAAACCCGCCTTGCCCGTTTCTTCAAGGATCGATTCAAAATTGATGACGCCCAATACGAGATTGATATTTTTCTGGGCATTCTTCTGTCCATGCGCATGACTGTACTCACCGGTTTGGATGCGCCTCCGTCACCGGAAAAGATATGTGAGCATTCCGCAAGAGCGGTCAAAGCGATTCTGAAATTGCTGGATTTATAAAAAAAATAAGATGAAACATGACATGCGGCCGATGTGGAACGGCCATTCCCATAAACGATGAAGGAGATCCCAACATGAATTTATTTCCGTTAACGAACCCAAGCGTCTGGAAAAATCTATGGCTTAACGCATTAAAAAATGATCCTGAAAAAAAGAGCGGCACAGATCATATTCAAATTCAAAAATGGGACCAACGCGCCCAGACCTTCGATAAACAGACCACCACACCGGAGGCGGTTTCCCGAAAAGAAGGCATCTTATCCATGCTCAGGGAAGCCGGCGCACTTCAAGCTGGAAGCCGTGTTCTGGATATTGGTGCCGGATCGGGAAACTGGGCCATTCCCATGGCGGAAATGGGGGCAAAAGTGGTCGCACTGGAACCTTCCGGCGGCATGGTTGACATACTCAAGAAGAAAATGTCCGCCAAGGGTATCGGCCCGGATCAAATCCGCATCAGTCAGCAGACATGGCAGGATGTGGATGTGGAAAAAGAGGGGCTGGCCAGCCAATTCGACTTGGTCTTTGCCTCCATGAGCCCTGGCGTTTGCGATCCCGGGACATTGGAAAAAGTGATGCAGGCCTCCCGAAACTTCTGCTACCTGAGCACCTTTTCCGGCGGTGGCTGGCGCAGTTGCTACAACGATCTGTGGCAGCACATCACCGGCCAGGCGCTTGAATCCACGTCATGGGATTTCATCTACCCCTTCACCTATGTTTACGCCCTGGGATATCGTCCCCAGACCGATTTCAAGGTCTGGTCCCATGACCGCAAAGAGACCATTGATGAAGCTGTTGAAAATATTATCTTTTTTATCCAGGGCATGACAGAAGTCACGCCGGAAATCCGCCAAAAATTGAAAGACCATATAACCCGCCAGGCCGTTGACGGGATTTTTCATCAGAAACAGACTGTTTGCCAGGGCGTGATGCTGTGGCAGGTCGCGTGACGACAAGGGCTGCCGCGTTCATATTAACCACAGAACACACGGAAATCACAGAATTCTATTTTCAGTGTCTTCTGTGATTTCCGTGGTTAAACTTTTTCATATAAAAAAAATTGCGGCAGATGATCTGACATCATCTGCCGCAACATAAACCTTACAGTCTTTAGTTCAGATCACTAAAGCTCAAAGGTGGTCATGCTGACCACCAGTTCAAGGTCTTCAATTTCCTTTACCACATCAGGCGGTACCGGGGTCTCGGTTCTTAAAAATATAATATTTCTATCTCCGTCATCCTCACGGCCCACCATCATTCTGGCAATGTTGATGTTGTGCTCGCCTAATTTCTGGCCGATGGAACCGATGGAACCGGGTTTGTCCACATTGTGGATTATACCCAGATGGCCCTCGGGAATAACCTCTAAACGGAATTTATTGATTCTTACGATCCGGGCATCATCCTTTCCAAAGATGGTGCCTTCCAGGATATTGGTCTGGGTGTCCGTAACCACGATCATCCGGACCAGGTTCAGGAAGTTGCCTGCCTCCTGGGCCGTGGATTCGGTAATTTTGATCCCCATCTCATTGGCCAGGGAAATGGCATTTACCGAATTGACTTCATCCCTGACATATTCATTGAGCAGACCCTTGATTCCGTTAATGGTCAGGGGCTTGAGATCAAGGTCCGGAAATTTACCAATGTATTCGATGTTGACTTCGCGAACACCTCCCTTGGTAATCTGGGCCTGCATTTTTCCCATTTTTTCCACCAGGTAAAGAAAGGGTTTAAGCTGCCTTAAGACCTCTCCGGTCACCGACGGTACATTCACGGCATTGATCACGGTGTCGTGCAGCAGATAGGCAATAATCTGGTTGGCAGCAGCCACGGAAACATTGGTCTGGGCCTCCTTGGTGGATGCGCCTAAATGGGGAGTGGCAATGACCTGGTCCAGCAGGAGCAGCGGATGGTCTCCGCCCGGGGGCTCGGTGGAGAATACATCAAGGGCCGCGCCAGCCACTTTTCCTGACTGGATGGCCTCATGCAGGGCTGCTTCATTGACAATGCCGCCCCTGGCACAATTGATGACCATAACGCCTGTCTTCATCTTTTCAAAGGCCTGGGCGTCCAGTAAATCAATGGTGGCATCCATTTTGGGAACATGGATGGTGATATAATCCGACCGGGCATAGAGTTCATCTAAACTCACATATTCAAAACCGGCCTTTTCAATATGTTCCGAAGAGATATTGGGATCGTACACAATGACGTTCATACGCATCCCCTTGGCAAGTCCGGCAACAATGGAGCCGATATTTCCGAACCCCACGACACCCAAGGTCTTATTGAAAATTTCCCGGCCCTGGAGCAATTTTTTATCCCAGCGCCCGGCTTTCAGGGATGCAGTTCCCCTGGGAATATTCCGGGTCAAGGCCATCATCATGGCCATGGCATGCTCGGCTGTGGTCACGGTGTTGCCGCCGGGGGTGTTCATGACGGCAACCCCTTTTTTGGTGGCCGCATCAATATCCACATTATCCAGACCAATGCCGGCCCGGGCAATAACCTTGAGGTTGCCTGCCGCTTCAAGCAGGTCCGCGGTCACCTTGGTGGAACTTCTGATGGCCAGGGCATCGTATTGCCCGATAATTTTTTTAAGTTCTTCGGGTGAAAGCCCGGTATTGACATCGACATCTATACCTTCCTGATTTCTGAAAATATTAATGCCGGCTTCATCCATTTTATCACTGATCAGAACCTTCATTATTTGGCCTCCTTTTGAAACGCATCCATGAATTGCACCAGGGCTTTGATACCCTCCATGGTGGTGGCATTATAAATGGATGCCCTGCATCCGCCCACGGATCTGTGCCCCTTGAGACCGCCAAGGCCTTTGGCCGTTGCCTCTTTGATAAATTTTTGTTCAAGTTCCTCACTGGGCAGGCGGAAGGTTACGTTCATCAGGGACCTTGAGCCCTGTGCGGCGGTGGCCCGGTAAAAATTGCTTGCCTCCATAAAATCGTACAAAAGGCCTGCTTTCTCTTTATTAAAAGCTTCCATCTTTTCAAGGCCGCCCATCTCTTCTTCGATCCATTTGAGCACCAGGTCAATGGTATATATGCCGAAGCAGGGCGGGGTATTGTACATGGAATTCTTTTCTGCATAGGTGGAATATTTGAGCATGGAAGGCAGATCCGAATTGGCTGTTTCCAGCAGGTCCTTGCGCAAAATCACCACGCAGGTACCGGAGGGCCCTAAATTTTTCTGGGCGCCGGCGTAGATCATGCCGAATTTTTCCATGGGAAGGGGACGTGAAAAAATATCGGATGACATATCCGCAATAATAGGAACCCCACCGGTGTCGGGGAAGTCGGCAAACTGGGTTCCCTTAATGGTGTTGTTGGAGGTGATGTGGACATATTTTGCATCTTTGCTGAAGGGAATATTTCCAGGGATATATGAAAAGTCCTTGTCCTCGGAAGAGGCCACAACCACATGTTTTTTGTTTTGAATTTTTGCCTCTTTAATGGCTTTGGTGGACCAGGTTCCGGTGTTGACATAGTCGGCACTTTGATCCCCGGAAAGAAAATTCATGGGAATCATGGCAAACTGTAAAGATGCCCCGCCCTGGATAAAAAGGACATGGTATTGGTCATCCAGGCCTAAAAGACGCTTGGCCCGCGCCACGGCATCATTGATCACATCATCAAAATAAGAAGATCTGTGGCTGATTTCTGTAATGGACATGCCTGAATTGCCAAAATTCAGGAAAGAGGCCTGAATTTCTTCAAGAACCGGCAGAGGCAGCGCCGCAGGTCCGGCATTGAAATTGTAAATTCTTTGGTCTGTCATTTTTTACCTTTCTTTTAGTGGTTATCTTTATTCTCATTGTCCTTATATGTTTCATTGCCTCACAACCCAAGGCAATTTGATACCAAACCCTTTCATTAACGCCGTCGCAGATGAAAATCAATAGGTGAACCGCCTTCATGCGATAAAAATACGGGGCTAATCCCGAACCAACCCGAAAAGGTGAAAATCAAGACAATATTTAGACCGCGATAGATTAACTCAAAAAATACGTGAACATTTTTTAAATTGCCATGCCCCTAAAGCATCAAACTCCAAAGTACGCCTGCGGCAATGGCCGAGCCGATAACGCCGGAAACATTAGGGGCCATGGCATGCATGAGCAGAAAATTGGTGGGGTCTTCCCGCTGGCCCACAATGTGTACCACCCGGGCAGAGTCCGGTACAGCCGAAACACCGGCAGCACCCAGCAGGGGGTTGATCTTCTTTTTCAAAAACAGGTTCATGAACTTGGCAAACAATAGCCCGCTTGCCGTTGCAATGCCAAAGGAGAGCGCGCCCAAGATAAAAATTTTCACGGAGCTATGGGTAAGAAAGACATCTCCCTGGGTGGATGCGCCCACGGTAATGCCCAAAAGGATGGTGGCAATATCAATCAATGCAGTGCGTGCTGTCACAGCCAGACGCTCTGTAACCACAGCCTCTTTAAGGAGATTGCCAAAACACAGCATCCCCAAAAGCGGCAGGGCTGCAGGCGCCAGGAAACAGCAGAGTAAAAAGACGATCACCGGGAATATCATTTTTTCGCGTTTGGTGACCTGGCGCGGCTCTTCCATGTGGATAAGCCGTTCCTTGCGCGTGGTTAACAGTTTCATAATGGGCGGCTGGATTACCGGCACAAGGGCCATGTAACTGTAAGCCGCAACAGCGATAGGTCCGATAAGATGCGGAGCCAGCTTGGCAGTCAGAAAAATGGCTGTGGGGCCGTCTGCCCCGCCGATAATCCCGATGGCGGCTGCCTCCTTAGGCAGAAACCCTAAAGCCAGTGCTCCCAGAAAAGTGATAAAGATGCCTGCCTGGGCCGCAGCGCCCAAAAGCATGAGCACCGGTCGTGCCAGGAGCGTTGAAAAGTCAGTCATGGCGCCGATGCCAAGGAATATCAAAGGCGGATAAATGCCCTGGGTTACCCCGAAATACAGGTAGTGCAGAACGGAATTATTTTCATAAATGCCAAGCCCCAGCCCCTTGAAAATAGGAATATTCCCCACGAGCATGCCAAATCCGATGGGAACCAGCAGCAGCGGCTCATAATCCTTTGCAATACCCAGATATATAAAAATCATGCCAACGATGATCATGATAATATTTCGGTAGTCGCACAGATAAAACCCGGTATTCTGAAAAAACTCTAAAAATAAAGCATCCATTGATTTTTATTTCTTTCAATTTCCCATGGGGATCAAGTAGTTAACTATCAGTTATTAATAAAATATCAAATCAAGAAATGGTACGGATGAATATATCCTCATCCCATCTGAAATACCCCTGTTCATCAGCACATAAAATGCCGGATTTAATCAGGAGATTCATGTTTGCATGGGGATCATTAAGGCCGGAAAGCTCGGCCATGCGCAGCAGCTTTGGCAAAGAAATCACATCATCCATGGTCTGGGCCAAAAGATTATACTGCCGGCACACCTGTTTTTGAGCCTCGGTGAGGTCCAGGTGCGCTTTAGGGGTACCTGCCCTGGCAACAGATTCAGATCTTGACACGAACAGTTTTTTTATTTTCCCTGGATTATCATACAGGGCCACCAGCTTATGAATCTGGGAGATCAGGACGGACAGGGCGACAAGCCCTGTGAACACAATCGTGATGCCCACAACTGAAATGGCCCACCCGTTGTTGGCGTTTATGGCCTCAAGTCCATAAAGAACGCTGGCAGCGTCAACTCCATTCAAGACACACCTCGTTTTTTTTATTATTATTTTTTATTAATTCTTAAACAACGCCTGTTTCGGCAGGATCTGAACAAAAAGGGGCTTTTTCCGCATAGAATTGCTGCCATCCATCCATAATTGTGGCTGCCACCGGAGAGTCATGGCCAATCAGATCAAGGATATTCAGGCAGGGCACAACCCAGACAACCCCTTTTTCCAGTACTGTAATTGTGGCCGTATTTGTACCCTTCAGGCTCACCATTGACAGACCTGCAAAATCCCCCGGCCTATTGAGTACCACCGCCCTCCCCGCTTCCAGGGCAACAAGCAGGGCACCTTCTTCTACAAGGAAGAAAAACTGGGCGCAATGACCTGCCTGGGCCAGAATTTCACCAGGCATAACCGTCCACCTTGAAAACAGCGGGACAAGACTGTCAATATCCCGGGCATCGAGCCCATTAAAGATGATAGATTCTGATAAGCATGCTGCAGAGCTGTCCATATGCCTCCTTAACTTGTCATTGGAGTTTGAAGCAAGCTTCCTTTGAAAAGAAGTATTCAAGCATATTTTATAAATTCTGTCGAGCGCAAAAAGATCTGACCCAGAACAATCACGTATAAAAAATAAGGTCTATTCGCCTTGCATCTGAGCAGGTTTGTGAGCTAATCTCCTCGAACGAAGCGGTTCAAAAACGCTTTTCCGTTCAGGCACTATTTATTAAGGAGACGTACCGGTATGACGATTTATGATATCTCTCTGGAAACACTTCAGGGTAAAACCATCTCAATGGCTGATTTTAAAGGAAAGATCTTATTGGTGGTAAACACGGCAAGCAAGTGCGGGTTTACGCCGCAGTTTACAGGACTTCAGAAATTGTATGAAACCTATCGTGACCAGGGATTTGTTGTCCTTGGTTTTCCATGTAACCAGTTCGCCAACCAGGAACCGGGAACGCAACATGATATTCTGCAGGTATGCGCCGTTAATTACGGCGTCACCTTTCCCATGTTCCAAAAAGTGGCGGTGAATGGCAAAGACGCCCATCCGTTATTCCGGTTTTTAAAAGAACAAAAATCCGGGCTGGGCGGAAAAACCATAAAATGGAACTTTACCAAATTTCTCATTGATCCTGATGGCCGGGCGGTGAAACGGTATGCACCGGTCACCGCACCTGAAAAAATCGAAAAAGATATCCGCCAGCTTTTAGGGCAAAGGCCGGCCCGAGGTTGAAATGGTTACCCGTTGAACAGGAATGTGTTCACCGGATTTTTCCATGGCGCGATCAACGATCCATTTCATTTTTGAACAGCAGGGAACTTCCATGACCATCATGGTGATGCCCTGGATATGATTCCGGGTAAAAATATCTGCAAGTTTGTCAATATAAAGATCTGCATCATCAAATTTGGGGCAGCCAAGCATGACAATCCTGCCTTTCAGATAATCTGAATGGAACGAAGGTGCGGCAACGGGAACGCAGTCTGCTGTGATCAGCAGGGTTGCATCCTTCAAAAAGGGAGCTGTGGCAGGAATCAGCCGAAGCTGTACCGGCCAGTGCCCCAGGGCTGAAGGTCCAATGGTTCCGGCCGTCGGCCTCCCCATATCCGGAACCGGGGACATGGGAAATGTTGTGACCTGCCGTGACGGGCACCCCCTGGGATCAGGGGTGCCGACAGTTGATTTTTTCGCATCAAGCCGTGCATGTACAGCTTGTTCATTATATTCGTCTGCCCGGCGCTCAATGAGTTTAAGCGCGCCCCGGGGACAATCGCCAAGACAGGCCCCAAGTCCGTCACAGTATTGATCACCAATGACCTTTGCCTTGCCGCCAATGATCTGAATGGCCCCTTCGGCACAGGAGGGCACGCAATGACCGCAGCCATCGCACTTTTCCCGGTCTATCTCTATAATCTTACGGATAACTTGCATGGGCTGTATCCTTCATAGTTAAAATTTAAATTGAGTTTACATCCGGCTTGAAGTTACTATAGACAAAAAAAGAAAACCTTGATCTGGATCAATCCGTTGCATTTTGATTATTTTTTTTGCCGTTATCCAGATCACCCAAACAACCCCGTACTGGGATACAGCACCGGAGACCGAAAATCGAAAAGTATCTGCATATGATCCCCCTTTTTTCAGGGCTGACACAAGACCAGCGAAAACCCCTTGCCGCGTTGTCCAGTGAATTGACTGTAAACAAAGGAGAGCTGATCTTTCAGGAAGGTGACAGGGGTCAAGGGTTTTATATTGTAGGGGCAGGCAAAATTAAAGTGTTTAAAATGTCCTTTGAAGGAAAGGAGCAGATCCTGCATATTTACGGTCCAGGCCATATATTTGGCGAAGTCCCGGTGTTCCAGGGGAAAAGTTTTCCTGCCTCAGCCATGGCCCTGGAACCGTCAACCATTCTCTTTCTGCCCAGACAGGCCTTTATCCGGCAGATTGAAACGTCTCCCTCCCTTGCCATGAACATGCTGGCAGACCTGTCCAGGCGCTTAAGGGAATTTACGGTTCAGATTGAAAATTTAAGCCTGAAAGAAGTGCCTGCCAGACTGGCCGCTTATATTCTGACCCTGGCACAGGAAGAGGCGGGGCATTCACAGATAAGCGCATTGCAAAAAGACGGCCCGCCGGCAGCCACGGTGTCGTTGCCTGTCTCCAAGATTCAACTGGCAAGCCTCATCGGCACAACCCCTGAAACCGTTTCCCGCGCATTTAAAAAAATGGACCAGGCCGGGTTTATTAAAACGGAAGGGAAAAAAATTTTGATTTTAGACCATGGGGGCCTGGAAGAGTTATCCCATACCGGCCGCATTTAGAGAGGATTTATTAAAATGAAAAAAAAAGTGTTGTTTGTGTGTGTTCACAATTCTGCCAGAAGCCAGATGGCAGAAGCCTATTTAAAAAAAGCCAGCCCCGAGGCGTATGAGGTATTCAGCGCCGGCCTTGAACCAGGCAATCTGAACGCGGTTGTGGTTGAGGCAATGAAGCAGGATGGAATCGATATTTCAGGCAACCGGACAAAATCGGTCAATGAATTTCTGGATGCCGGTGTGGAATTTGATCATGTGATTACCGTTTGCGATGAATCATCGGCTGAACAGTGCCCGGTTTTTCCCGGCAAGGGGAACCGGATGCACTGGGCGTTTGAAGACCCCTCCGGTCTTGACGGTTCCTTTGATGAAAAACTGGTACGGGTAAAGCAGATCCGGGATCAGATCAAAGCAAAGGTCACGGACTGGAATACTTGCGTTAAGCCATGAAAACACTTCACCTTATCCGCCATGCCAAGTCCAGCTGGAAGGACGAAAACCTTGCCGATATTGACAGGCCCCTGGCCCCAAGGGGCATCCGGGCATGCGCTGCAATGGCGCCTGAAATTGCAAAATCAGGCTGTGATTTCTCCAATGTTTTCACAAGCCCTGCGGCCCGGGCCAGGGAAACCATTGAAAGGATTTCCGGCCATCTCAAAGGGTTCTCTTTTACCTGGACCGTGGCAGAAAAACTATACACCTTCAACGCCCGCGACCTGTTGGCGTTTTGCCGGGATGATCTGCCCGCAAATATTGACCAGGCGGTTATTGTGGGTCATAACCCGGCGTTTCATGATTTTTGCAGCCAGATGGGAGACACCTCCCTGGAAAAGCTGCCCACCTGCGCCTATGCCCGGCTGGAACTGGACGCGGATGCCTGGGGCTTTATCGGCCCGGCCAGGTTGCGGCTCACTGAATTTTTAACCCCAAAGATGTTCCGGTGATGGAGATCGTCCAGGATTGTAACCAAGATAGTGCCCGGGAATCGGACAGGATTCCGGAACTTGCACCCGGAAACCTGCCTTCGGCCCTGCCCATTGACCTGAAGAATGACCTGAAGAATGATCTGTCCAATCCCCTGGTCATTGATTTTGAAGCCACACCCGATGGCGCGGTGTTTCACATCGCTGCCGTATTTAACGGCCAGATTTTCAATGAAGAGAAGATTTCAAATCCGGCCCCGGCACTCAAACGGCTTTCCCAGTTTGCACAAGGTGCAACACATATCCTCGGGCACAATATTATCAAGCATGACCTGGCCCTGGCCCGGGACCATTGCCCGGATGCCGGAATCCTCTCTTTGATCCCCATAGATACACTGATTCTCTCTCCTTTAGCCTTTCCGGAAAACCCCTATCACCGGCTCATCAAAGGATACAAACTTCTGAGCGCATCAAGGAATAATCCTGTGGCCGATGCAACGCTTTCCATGGTGCTGTTTGAAGATCAAGTGGCAGCGTTTCTTCTTTTAAAAAAGACCGGCCCCGGGCTCATTGCTTTTTTTGCCTGGGCCTTTGATTTGCCAACAGGACAGTTTCAGGGAATCAGTCAGCTTTTTAAAACCCTTGGCAACGAAAAACCCGATGAGAGCCACGCCCGGGACCTGTTTTTAAATTTGTGCCAAGACCGGGGCTGTGCAGCGGCGGCCCGGGAAATCTGGGAAGAAATCGGTCAGGCCCCGCACAGGAAACCGGAACTTGCCTACCTGGTTTCCTGGCTCCGGGTGGCTGGCGGCAACTCCGTTCTTCCCGGCTGGGTCCTCCACGAGTTTGACGGCATTGCAGATCTGGTTTTAAGGCTTCGGATGGCCTGCGGGAATGACGCCTGTCCCTTTTGCATGGCGCACAACAATCCGGAACGGCTTTTAAATAAATATTTTGGGTTCACCGCGTACCGGACCATGCCCGACGGCCGGATGCTCCAGCGGGAAATCGTTTCCGCGTCCCTTTCCGGCCGCCACCACCTGGCCATCCTGCCCACGGGCGGCGGCAAATCCATCTGCTACCAGATCCCGGCCCTTCACCGGTATGAACGCACAGGGGCGCTCACCATCGTCATTTCACCGCTCAAAGCCCTGATGAAGGACCAGGTGGACAACCTCAATCATGCCACCGGCACCCAGGCAGCAGCAGCCATCAACGGCAGCCTGACCCTTCCCGAACGGGGTGCCGTGGTGGAGAAGGTGCGGTTAGGCGATATCGGGCTTTTGTACATCTCTCCTGAACAACTGCGGAATAAAAGCGTGGTGGAACTGATCGCCTCCCGCCAGGTGGGCTGCTGGATCTTTGACGAAGCCCACTGCCTGTCAAAATGGGGACATGATTTCAGGCCCGACTACCTGCACGTGGCAGATCTCATTGCCGGACACAAAAACCGGCCAGGCCCAATACCGGTGATCGGTGCGTTCACGGCCACGGCCAAAAAAGATGTCAAAGAAGAAATCCGCCAGCATTTTAATGAGAAACTCGGTCTTGATCTGGACAGCTTTGAGGGGGGCGTAGACCGGGAAAATCTTCACTTTTACGTCTATCCTGTCACCGCCGCTGAAAAATACGATGTCATTGCCCGCACCCTTCACGAAAATCTGTCGGAAACAAAGGGCAGTGCCATTGTCTATTGCGCATCCCGGAAAGGCACGGAAAGCTTAAGCCAATTTCTCAACGAGCGCGGCATTGTATGCCAGGCCTTTCATGCAGGCCGAAACGAACCGGACAAGCGCAACATCCAGGAAGATTTTATCTCAGGCACCATCCCTGTGATCTGCGCCACCAACGCCTTTGGCATGGGCATCGACAAAAAGGATATCCGGCTGGTCATCCATGCGGATATCCCGGGTTCCCTTGAAAACTATCTCCAGGAAGCCGGCAGGGCCGGACGGGACCAGGACCTTGCCGACTGCATCCTGCTTTATGAACAGGATGACATTGACAGCCAGTTCTCCTTGAATGCTTATTCAAAGCTCTCTTTGCAGGATATCAAAAAAATTCTCAAGGTGTTAAAGGACCGGGGCAAAAAACATCCCGAAATCGTGATCACCCCGGCTGAGATCCTTCGCCTGGCAGGATATGAGCATATGGGCGGCGATGATCAAAGGGCCAGGATTGCCGTGGCCTGGCTGGAGAGACGGGGGTTTATCCGGCGTGATTTCAACCGCACCCTGTTTTTCAAGGGCGTGCCTTTGGTGAAAAGCCTGGATGAGGCGGAAAAGAAACTTGAAACCTTGAACCTGTCCCGGACCGTTCATTCGGTATATATGACGCTGTTGCAGACCCTTTTTAACGAAGATAAAAACGCCCTGATCTCGGCGGACATGCTGTGCGAGGCGCTCAGCGCCATTGAAAACCTGCCGGATAAGTACCTGGACCCGCGCACCATCATGCATGAGCTGTCCAATATGGCCAATGCAGGGCTCCTCCGGGAAGGTTCGGTGATGACCGCCTTTATCCGGCCCAAGGGCCGGAACAGCGCCGGGGACCTGTTAACGCTTTTTTCCCGCATGGAAAAGACCATGGCCGACCTCATGGCAGAGCTTTCCCCGGACTCCAGTGCGGACAAAGCCGACCTGATCAACCTGCGGCGGGTTGCCCAGCGTCTCAAGGACAAGGGCTTTCAAACCGCCACCACAGACATCTGCACCACCTTGCTGCACATCATGGCTGCGGACCAGGGGGAGTCCGGGGGCAAAAGCCTGAAAATCGCCGGGAAAAAAGGCGCAGAACAGCAGCGGGTCTTTGTCAATGTGCCCTGGCAGATTTTAAAGGAGCGCATGGACCTGCGCCACAGGTGCGCCCAAGTCTGTATTGACGCCATCATCAAAAATCTTGAACCGGAACTTAAAGCCGCCCAGAAAGAGATCCTGGGGCAGTTTTTCCTTTCTGACATCATCCAGGCCATGACCCAGGATATTTTTCTGTCCGGGTTCAAGGGAAACAGCACCAGGCTGGTGGAAAAAAGCCTGCTGTTTCTGCACGACACAAAGGTGATCACCCTTCAAAACGGTCTGGGGGTATTCCGCCAGGCATTTACCCTGGCCATGGAAGAGGCGGCCCTGCCCCGGCACTATACCCGGGGGGATTACGAGCCCTTGTCCCAGCACTATGAGCAGAAAAATGTCCAGGTGCATGTGATGGAAAAATATGCCCAGTTCGGCATGGAAAAAATCCGAAACGCCCTGGATTTTGTCCGGGACTATTTTCAACACTCCCACGATAAATTCATCCGCCAGTACTTTCCCGGCCAGAAGAAAATCATCACCACGGCCATGACAGCCAAAGCCTATGCAGATATCATCCAAAGCCTTGGCAATAAGGTACAGGAAGCCATTGTAGCCGCCCCGGAAAACAGGAACCTGCTGGTGCTGGCAGGCCCTGGCTCGGGAAAGACCCGAACCATCGTCCACCGGTGTGCCTGGCTGATCAAGGCACGCTCAATCAACCCGGAAAGTATCCTTGTCCTGTGCTTCAACCACGGCACCATGATCGAACTTCGGGCCAGAATCAAAGCCTTGACCGGAAAACAAAGCGCCCAAGTGACGGCCATGACCTTCCACGGTCTTGCCATGCGCATCACGGGCCGCTGCCTGCTGGACCCATATAATGGTCAAAACCAAAACCGGGAGATTAATTTCAACCTGGTGATTGACGAAGCTGTTGAGATTCTTGAAGGCAAAATGGAGATCCCGGGTGTGGATACGGATCAGGCCCGGCAGTACCTGCTGGCCCGGTACCGTTATATTCTGGTGGATGAGTACCAGGACATAGACGCACGCCAGTACCGGTTTATTACGGCACTCACCGGCCGGCTGGCATCCAGTGAAGATGCAAAAATCGCCATCATGGCCGTGGGGGATGATGACCAGAGCATTTACGGATTCAGGGATGCCAACGTCAAATTCATCCACCAGTTCAAGGAAGATTACAAGGCCCAGGAATTTTATCTCACCGAAAACTATCGCTGCCCCCACCCGGTCATTGAAACAGCCAATGACCTGATTGCCAGAAACCGGCAGCGCATGAAAACCCAATCCCGGTGCCGGATCAATGACAAGCGAAAACACCTGGCCCTGGCCCATGACAAAACGCCTGAAAAAGAGCGGGTGACTATGGTCTGCTGCCGGGACATCCAAAGCCAGGCCGTATATACCGCCGCCTGTATTAAAAAACTTCTGGACCAGGAAGGCGCAACCGTCAAAGACATTGCCGTGATCTGCCGCCAGGGCATTGAATATCCCGCCCTTGTGGCCCTTCGCATGGCCCTGGCAAGGCTTGGGATTCCCATAAGTTACAGCCTTACGTCCAGCCCTGGGTTTCCGCTGTTCAGCATCCGGGAATTCCAGGAAACCCTGGATTTTTTAAATGAACACAAACATGAGAGTATGGCCCCGCAGTCCCTTAAAAAAACGGTTATGGATCTGTTTGAAAACAGGTCTCCATGGACCCGGCAGGTTTGCGGTATTTTAAATGATTTTTGTTCTGTCATCAGCGGCACAGAAATTTCGGTTGCCCAGGCAAGGGAGTTTTTCCTAGGTGCACTGATCGAGGAAAAACAGGCCCGTAAAACCGGCACAGGCGTTTTCATCGGAACGGTCCACAGCATCAAGGGTATGGAGTTTAAACATGTGCTTATCCTGGACCACGGCTGGAAAGGGAAAGATAAAGAGATAGAAGAGGAGCGCCGCCTTTACTACGTCGGCATGACCCGGGCCATGAAACACCTGACGCTTTTTGCCATTCAGGATTCCGGCAACCCGCATACAGCCGTTCTGGCCCGCCACCCTTTTGTCTGCTGCAGGCAAGGGCCCAATGCGGTAATAACCGGCTTTTCAAAAGATCTGACCATCTCAATCCTTGGCATGGAAGATCTGTACATCTCTTTTCCCCAACGGTTTTCCCAGAACCATTCCATCCATGAACACCTGGCTGCCCTTAAAACAGGTGACCGTATCTTTCTGGAAAGAGACGGTGCCTATATCCGCATCCTCAACCCGGACCGCCAATGGGTGGGACGCCTGTCCCGGAAAGGCGCTGAAAAATGGAAACACCGCCTGCCCGGCATCATCAATGCCCAGGTGTTAGGTGTGGTGCGCCGCAATGCCGATGAAAAGGATTCTTCGTTGAAAACCAAAAACAACATTGTACAGTGGTATCTGCCCATTGTGGAAATCCTTCACAGGACTTGTCACCCTTAACGCAATCCCTGACAAACCCAGCACCCGGGGAGCTGATTTTGCAGAAATGGCCTGGTAATGTAAAAATACAATTAATCCCAAATATAAATTTAAATTTGAAATCACATAAAAAAAATGTTTAACTGCATAATATGTTGCAGGCCCTGATCATCGTTTGGTTTGGCCCAGCCTTCGGACAGCATTTAACTTAATGAAGTCAAGACGCTAAATTTACATAGCTTCTTCCCGGAATCAAACATACCGTTTGCAGTGTTGGGCGAAACGATAATCAGGGTCATATTGTAAAAAAGAGAAGCAGCATTCTCGTATAATTAAAAAGTATAGGAATTTTCATTCCTAATACCTAAAACTTAACAACCCGCCCCAGGGCGATAATTAAACCATAAAAAAAACAGACAAGCTTATCAAAAAGGGATTTTCATCATGGGTATTCGTGCGAAACTCAATTATAATTTACTGATCTTTTTATTTATTGCATTTTCCGGCCTTGTCATAATCGTTAACCGTGAAATCAAACAAAAAGATACGCATCTTACCAATGAAATTGTTGATGCTGTCATTAAAGAAGATGACCAGTTGGTAAATTCTCTTACAGAAAATTTTGAAACCATTGAAAAAAAACTTGAGCTGTCAACAGAAACCACCAAAAAAATCGTCACAGATCTCTATATCATATCGTATGGAACGCTCACAAAGTCGATAGCCAATCAAATCTTCCCCTATGTGGTTGATTTTGAAATAGAAAAAGCTCAAAAAAGCATTGAAACAATGTTAGCGGAAAATCCGGCTATTTCCTGGATACAATTTGCAACATCCGAGTCCCCTTCCGGGAATGAAAAGTACGATATGGGAAAACACCTCACCGGAGCCATGCAAAAGGAGTTTACCCATACCATCCAAGATGATTTTAATTATTTGAACGTCAAGCTTCAGGTTAACCTGGCAAGTATGGAAGCCATATCTAAAATCGAAACCATGTTCTCTGAAATCAATAAAAAAAATCATGCGGTGGTCTCTGACATAGCGGATCAACAGGCCCAGTCGATTAAGAGTATCAAAGAATTCTCATCTACACTTTCAATACAAGCACAAAAAAATTTAAATGTTAAATTAATTGCCATTATGGCTCTGACATTTATTATTGTCGCTGGTTTCATGTTTTTTGTGGCCAGTTCCATCATCAAGCCGATTTTGATCAGTGTACGATTTGCCGAACAAATTGCAAAAGGCGATTTTACGAAAACCATCCAGTTGGACAGAAAGGATGAGGTCGGAACACTCGTAATGTCTTTAAATAAAATGGTATCAAGTTTAAGTAAAATTTTTACCGAGTTGCAGGGGGAGGCGAAGCTGTTATCCAAATCTTCCCAAAATTTATCAAAAGTGTCTGACAATTTGTCTTCAGTTTCGAATAAAACCGATACCAATGCAAAAAGTGTTTATGATGCGGCCCAAACAATGAATACAAATATTAATGACATACAGCAAGCCGCTCAACTGGCTGCATCCAATGTTGAATTTATTGTTACGTCTACGGATGAAATGAATTCCATCATTGCAACATCTGTTAAAGCTTCAAATGATATGAGAGGAATAAGTTCTCATGCATCTGAAAAAGGACAGACCGTCTTACAGACAACAATTGCGCTGGGTGAAAGTGCAAAAAGCATCACAAAAATCACAGAAAGTATCACCGAAATCTCCGAAAGTACCAATCTACTTGCACTTAACGCCACAATTGAGGCAGCAAGGGCAGGAGAAGCAGGTAAAGGATTTGCTGTGGTTGCCACTGAGATCAAGGAACTTGCAAAAAAAACAACAGGGGCAACCATGGAGATTAAACAGCATGTGGGGGGAATTCAAAAAGCGTCTGAACAGGCCCTGGATGAAATTTCCGAAATCACCCGGCTGATAGGCAATATTGATCAGCGAGCTGACAGTGTTGCTGAGTCTATGGAAGTGCAATCGGAAAAAACAAAGGAAATCTCCGACAATATCTCCTCTGTATCTGTTGGGATCAAAGAAATAACAAACCGGATTTCGGAAAATGCCGTATTTTCAGACAATATAACCAATGAGAGTAAAATGTTGACCCAGGCATCAGCAATTACCTCTGAAGAGAGTTTAAATGTGAAGCAGAAAAGTGATGAATTAAATAAAATTGCATCTAAGCTGTTCAAAACCGTAGAGCGGTTTCAATTATAACAATTAGAACGGCGTTTTTAACTTTAACAGGATTATGACCGTTCCCAAAAACAGGAGGAAAACAAGATGATTAAAAAATTAACCTGCTCATTAATTGCTTTTTTCGTATTTCTGCCAACGCTTGTACTGGCTGACACACCGTGTAAGCTTGTTATTTATTGTGGAATTACTATGGTAAAACCCATGGTTGAAATTTCAGAAGCGTTTGAAAAAGACACCGGATGCCAAGTACAATTTGTGAAAGGGGGTTCCGGAAAGCTGCTGTCATTGCTTTTAGAACATAAAAACGGGGATCTGTTTTTACCTGGTTCAGACTCATATATTCAAAAATTGGAATCCGAGCACCCGGGGGCGATCGTTGATAAATCACAAGTAGGGTACAACCAGGCTGCGATTCTTGTAAAAAAAGGCAATCCCCAAAAAATACCTGCAGCGCTTTCCGCTTTGACCGATGACCGTTTTGCAGTAATAATCGGATCTGCTGAAAGGGGCAGTATTGGAAAAGAAACAAAAAAAATCCTCACAAACTATGGCAATTTTGACCAGGTTATGAAGAAGGCCACAATTACCCTGAATTCACAGAGCTTGGTGAATGCAATCAAAGCTGGCAAAGCCGATGTCAGCATTAATTGGTACGCCGTTTCCACATGGCAGGAAAATGCGGACCATGTGGATGGGTTGCGTATAGATGAAAAATTTGCCCACAAAAATAAGCTGATACTGGCGGTATTGGCAGACTCAAAAAATCCGGATCAAGCAAAGGCTTTTCTTGCCCTCGCTGCCTCTGAAAAGGGGCATGCCCTTTTTAAAAAATATGGTTTGGCTGACTGATCTGGATCCTTACGATAGACTTCCCCCCGAATGTTTCATTTATGGTATTTCAAGGCCCCATAAAACATTCGGGGGGAAAGATTTATAAGAAACTGTTTCATGATAGGGCAGGTAATATTAAGGACTCTTTAATTTCTTTTGTCAGGCACTGGCAGTTGGTCTGCTTTCGGTCGATGCAGTCGAAAGACCTTTGTCTTCATGCTGTTAGAAAATATCAATGATTAAAATATCATCACTGTCTTTTTTCTTATTTTTGTGCAATAGCAATGAACCGTAACTCAAGGTAGTAAAATTGATCATTATTTACAAACTGATCTTCTATAAACCTCTGGGCATCGCAGATCCATTTATAATGACTTTCAAGCTCATGACGTCCTTGACTGATCAGACGCTTAACATGGCTTCCTCTAAACGAGAAAGAATCGACAAAAATCTGTTCGCGTTCTTCTCGGGAGCGGTTGAGAGTGTCCAAAGGATAGTATTGGATATCAATTTTAGTAAAACCCGCGTTCTTAAGTCGGCTGTATAATTTACGGGCCGACCACCGGTCTGCTGTGTGGGGAGAGTCGGTGGAAACTTTCATGAGATTTGCAATAATACGATTTTCGTCTGGATAATAAATTTTGGTGCCGTCATCCACGTCCCGTATAACCAGAACGCCTTTATCATCTAGCAGGTTATAAATATCTTTAATTAGCTTCTGCGGATAGGCCAGATGGTGGAGGGTAAGTGCAATAAATGCGAAATCATATTGATGTTTATCTTCTCGGTTAAACAAGGCCATATCTGCCTGAAAATCGTCTTTTGCAACATCTATTGAATGAAAAATATACCGGTTGCCATATTTTTCCGCTTCCTTTCGTGCATCTTTAATTTGATTCTCATCCTTGTCAATTCCGATGATTTTTTTGAATTCATTGAATTTTTCAAATCGATCAAAGGTCACATATCCGTCTGCGCAGCCGATATCTAGTGCAGACAAATCTTTTTTGCCGTCAAGCCAGGATAGCGCTTTTTTAAAAGCAGCGACGTCAATCGGGGATGATAGATCTCCCTGCACTTTCAATCGTCGGTGTTCTTTTTCATCGTTAGGTGTGTATAAAGAGGCTTTGGGAATTTTCGGCAGCCGAACATTCTGTTTCAATAGTTCGTCTAGGTAATTTTCGGACTCAATCTGTTTTTCCAGCTGAATGCCATATAAAGATTTCGGTTTAAAAATCGCCATAAATGCGACAATAACAATCAACAGGGAGATCAAAATAATCATGCCAATTATCAAAAAGGTTCGGTCTGTCCCCTGGCTCAATACTGATACGGTCCCGAAAACAACTTCGACAATAAGGATTATTAGAACAAAAAAACCCAGAGGTGTTTTTATCGCGTTGATAATGTCCACTTTGGATTCTATATTTTTTGTTTGATCATTCATAGCCATACCCCCTATTGAGTTTACATTCAGCTACAGGCAATGTCCTGCACGTGATGAAAACACTGAAGCCGCGAAGAACGCATGTTGTGCTGCGCGCTTGGTAAAGCTTCAGCGTTAGCATATAATCGGGTAATTGTACAGCCCGCCCGCGGTTGCCCCCAGGGCAAACGCATTAAAAAGTAATACATGGGAGCAAATAGAGCACTATGGAAATTCAAAACATGAATGGCTGTCAACATTTTTAGAACTTCCCAATGGTATCCCCTCCCACGATACAATAAGGCGGGTATTTATCCTCATTGATCCAAATGAATTCAGAACAGCTTTTATAAATTGGATTAAATCCATAAAGGATTTGATGGGAAATGAGGTCGTTTCCATTGATGGCAAAACCCTAACATTACAGCGATACTTCAGAATTCCCGCCCTTTCAGGAGGGAATTTATAGCTGTAAATCAGCAAAAATACGATGATTTACAGCCCCATTTTCTATGAAAAGAACAAAGTGCCGCTGTAGTGTTAACGAATAAGGTCTGGGACACTGCCGCTCCCCACAGCACAGATAATCACACAACTTTTCCGTCTTTCCAGAACGGCGACATCTGCCGCAGTCTGTCAATGGCCGGAACCAGGGTCTGCACGATGGTATCCATTTCCGCTTTGGTATTATAGTGGGACAATGAAAACCGAATGGTGCCGTGGGCTGATTTAAAGGGCACCTGCATGGCCATGAGCACATGGGAAGGATCCAGGGACCCAGAGGTACAGGCAGACCCCGAAGAAGCGCATATACCGGCCTGGTTCATCAGCATGAGGATGGATTCGCCCTCAACGGCATCAAAGCCGATGGACAGGGTATTGGGCAGGCGGTTTTCCCTGTCTCCGTTCACGGATGTCGCGGGGATGGCTTCCAAAAGCCGTGTCTCAAGGTAATCCCGGACCTCCCGGACCTCGGTCGCCATCAGGGGAAGATGCGCTTTGGCAAGTTCGCAGGCCTTACCCAAAGCAATGATGGATGCTGTATTTTCCGTGCCGCCCCTGCGGCCCTTTTCCTGGTGGCCGCCAATGAGGAAAGGTGAAAACTTGATCCCATTTTTGACATACAGCACGCCAATACCCTTGGGTGCATGGATCTTATGTCCTGACAGGGAAAGCATATCCACCCCCGCAGCCCTGACGTCAATGGGAATCTTGCCCGTGGCCTGGACCGCATCAGTATGAAACCAGATCCCCTTTTCCTTTGCCTTTTCTGCAATTTCTGCAATGGGAAAGATCACCCCGGTTTCATTATTGGCCCACATGACGGAAACAACGGCGGTATCATCGGACATGGCCCTGTAAAGGGTGTCAAGGTCCAGGCGGCCCTTGTTGTCCACCGGCACAAAGGTCACCTTGTACCCCTTTTTCTCCTGGAGGTGAAGACAAAGACTTCTGATGGCCGGGTGCTCAACTGTCGTGGTGATAATATGTTTTTTCCGGGGAAATGCATTCATGGCCGCGTTAATGGCTGCATTATCGCTTTCAGTGCCGCAGGCGGTAAAAATAATGTCTCCAGGGTCTGCGTTGATCAGGTCTGCCACCTGTGCCCTGGCCTGCCCCACTTTTTTATTTACTAAATCCGCAAAGCTATACATTGAAGACGGGTTGCCGTAAAACTGCCCTAAATACGGCAGCATCTCTTGGATCACTTCGTCAGCCACCCGGGTGGTGGCGTTATTATCGGTGTAGATCATATCAATCCTTTTTTAAAATCAATCTGCTGTCGAGGATGTTTCCATGGCGGCCCTGGTCTTGTGGACAATTTCTTCAATTCTATCCAGACATTTGCCGCACCCGCCGCCGGCTTTAAGATAATTGGTCACGTCTTCGGTATTCTCAAGGCCATTTTTTTTAACAGCATCAATAATTTCAAGATCTGTCACATCAAAACATTCGCATACCATCTCTCCTGGTTTTTCAAGGATCTGAATCCCGCGGAAATCGGCAATGGCTTTTTTAAGGGCGGCCTGGCCCATGACCGAGCAGTGCATTTTTTCCTTGGGCAGCCCGCCCAGGTAATCAGCAATGTCGTCATTGGTTACTTTGGCGGCATCATCCAGGGTCATACCCTTGATGATCTCGGTCAACGCCGAGGAGGAGGCCACGGCGGACGCACAGCCAAACGTCATAAAAGTGGCGTCAATGATTCTCTCATTCTCGTTTACCTTTAAATAGAGTTTAAGTGCATCGCCGCAATTCAAAGACCCTGTTTCACCAACGGCATTGGCCCCTTCAAGCTCTCCCACATTTCTCGGTTTCAAAAAATGTTCCATAACCTTTTCCGAATAATTCCACATATCTGCCCTCCTTTTATCCTTCAGTGATCATCCATTTAGCAGGATGAATTTCTCTTTAAGAGAATACTACATAGTGGTAGTTTGTCAATCCAGCCTGAAAAAATTTAAAGAACGATTCAGGCGAATCCGTGCCTGGTCTGCATCCAGATCAAAAACAACATCCCGGACAATAATTTCAACACCCTCTAACCTGGCCTGCATGAGCTTTTCTGCATATTCCGGATCAATGTCAGCCGCCGGGGTAAAGGCATGGGCATCTGTGCGCTGGACAAGAAAAAACAGGACCGCCCTGTGTCCGTTGGCAGCAAGGGCCACAAGTTCCTGGATATGCTTTTGTCCCCGCATCGTAACGGCATCGGGGAACCTGGCCACCCCGTTTTCCACCAGGGTGCAGTTTTTAATTTCCACAAAACACTGCTTTTTATTGTTATCTTCCAGCATCAGGTCCAGGCGGGTATGCTCGGATGTTTTCACTTCCGGCCTCACCCGGCTGTAACCGGAAAGTTCCGGCACCAGACCGTTTTCCACAGATGCCCTGACCAGCCGGTTGGGTACAAGGGTATTAATACCGATGAACGTGCCGTCAATCCGGGTAAGTTCCCAGGTGTATTTAAGCTTTCGTTTCAGGTTGGTGCTTTGTGATATCCACGCCTCGGCACCCGGACGGACACAGCCTTTCATGGACCCTGAGTTGGGGCAATGGGCAGTAACCACCTCACCGTTTTCCAGTTCAATATCAGCCAGAAAGCGTTTATATCGTTTCAAAAGCGTTCCCTGGATCAAAGGCGGAAATTCATACCCGTCATACATCATAAACATCGTCCTTTAAAAACCCTTTCAGTTCAGCCATATCAAGCCCGTCACGGATTCCGAACCGGGTCAGACAAAAATCATATTTCACCGGGTCAGCCGGGTTGATCCGCCTGAAGCCTTGGGTAATCTGGGCAGCACAGATCCCGTCGGCACTGCGGCGTTTTGTAAATCCAAGCATATGTCCGATTTTAAACATATGCGCATCCACCGGACAGGTCAGTGCGGATGCCGGTATAGTGGACCAGCCCCCCGGGTCCACCTGATCCTTGCGCACCATCCATCTTAAAAACAGATGACTGCGCTTGCAGGCAGAGGCTTTCCCGGGATCAGCCAGAAGATGCCCGGCATCCCCTTCCCGCAAAACCCGGGTCCTGATCCGGGCAAGTCCTTCGGACAGATCTGTCCCACCAGCCTGATCCACCGTAAAACAGGCGCCCAGGGATCCGTAATCTGCAATAACCGCCTGAAGCCCCATGATCAGGGCGCTTAAATGATCCCCTGTGGCAAACCTGTATTTAAAGTTTTGAAACATGCCAGCAATGTTTTCCGGATCGGCATTCACGACAAATCCGTGAAGGTCAGGCCCCATCTTGTCAAGCACAGCCGACACAGCCTGCATGATCATGGCGACCCGGCCATATGCCAGACTTGAGGCGATAATCCCTGCGATCTCCCTGTCCCGGACATCCGGATAGTTGTAAAGAAACAACAATGGATCAGGATCAACATACGGTTTCCGGTTATATGCCGAATAAAGCTGGTCCAGCTTTGATCTTAATTTTTGTACGCCAATTTTCATGTTAACACATTATGCAAAATAGGGGCCAATTCACCTGGAAAGAAAAAATACGAAGAATCTCCATGCCCCTCGAAACATAGCATGAAATCAGGGTTGTAAACTTTTAGATTGGCAGGTAGTATAGTTAAAATATTTTTTAAAACCAGATAAGAACATTATGGACGTTAAATATATCAACCCATTTATCACTGCCTCTATAAATGTATTTTTCACATTCTCGGGCATTGAATCCAAGCCCGGCCGCCCCACCATCAGGACAACCCCCCTGGTCAGCGAGGATATCAACGGCTTCATCAGCCTCAACGGCCACGGCATCTCCGGATATTTCATCATCAATTTTTCACAACCCTTTTTAACCCAGATTCTTGCCGCCATCTTTGATTACTCCCAGTCCTCTTTAAACGAACTCCAGGATCTTGCGGGTGAGCTGACCAATATGATTACCGGATCGGCCAAAGCAGAATTATCCCAAAAAGGATTTTTCTTTGATGTCGCTGTGCCCCAAATCAGTCAAACAATCCCTCCCATTCCCAAAGGTCTTAGGGGAAATCCCATTATTGTAGTTCCCTTTAATACGAAATTCGGCAAATTTCAGATTCAAGCATCCCTCCTGGAAATCGCGGAAGATTTTCAAAAGGTTACGCCCCCCGAAATAAAAGCGCCTCCGGGGTATCTTTCAGTGGCGGATTTTGCAAAACTGACCCGGGTTGCTCCCATCAAGGTCAGACGTCTGCTGAAAACCGGTTTTCTCAGAGGGGAAAAGATATCTGCCACGGAATGGTATATTCCGGAAAAAGAATTGCTGAAAATCCAGGGAGATCATCCGCCCCAAATCGCAAATGCATCCGAGCAGTCCCCGACTCTGTTGGAGGAATCTGTCAGCCTGGAAGAATTTTCAAGGCTATCCGGATTGCCGCCCACAAAGATAAAAAATTTTCTTCGAACCGGATTTATCAAAGGAGTCAAGGATGAAAACCAAGCCTGGTGGATCAAAAAAGAGCAGGTGTCAAAATTCAAAAAAATTTAAATCATATGTCATACCCAAACAAGACAGGCCTCCTTTAGACTGCTTTGTTTGCTATAAAATTCAGGAAAATTACAAACTCAATTCTTATACCGGGCTATCAATAATTTAATAGAAAGATATCAAAATAACGGTTTTTGAATATATGCAGCAACCTAACTGAACACGACTGAAACACAACAAAAATTTCAAACAGGAAACGAAACTTTAATGAAAAAAGAAGTGGATGAACAGTTAGCCGCTATTATAATGTGGTCAAATGATCCTTACCTGGCAAAAGAACTTATTCGAGAGATTGGTATTTTAAACCGGATGGGGATGGACACCATGGTATTCCTGATTAAGGATGGGACAGATTTGGCCTTTCCCGATGGTATTAAAAACATCTGCCATGACCCCCAGCTGCAGGAGGACTTACTAACGGGAATCGAGTCATGCTTAGATTCCGGCACGTTTTTTCTGGCCTGTAAAGACTGTTATAAAAAACGGACTGCCGGAGATAAAAATGATTTGGGAAAACCATTTTTGGGCATAGGCGTAGATGCCTTTAACAACTTTATTACCGAGGCTATGCAGGCGGATATTTTCCTGACCTTACAAGGTTTCACGGAAAAACGTATCATTGAATTAATCGACCAGCGAATAGCAAAGGCCTTGGCGAAATAGAAGGAGGGATTGTGGAGTATTTAATTATTGCAGTATTAACTATTGTCGCGAGTACATTGACAGGTACGGTAGGCGTAGGCGGCGCATTGGTTATTGTTCCTGCGTTGACCGTGACTGCCCTCAACATCGGAATGCTTCAGCCTGAAATACGCCTGATCGGTTACACCATGAATTTCATCAGCCTTGCTCCGATTGTCTTTAAACACCGTAAAGCAATTGATTATTCCCTGGCAAGGCCATTGATTGTTTTTTCAGTCATTGGGGCGTTCATCGGGGCGAATATTCCCACGTTTATTGATGAAAAAATATTATTGTATTATTTTGTTGCCACCCTGCTTGTCATTATTTTGCTGTTGATCAAAAAAATGTATGACAAAACCGTGACAGTTAAAAATTTCCAGCACAATTATCGCAACTGGTTGGCGATCAGCCTGATCGGCATGATTGTTGGCTTGGCATCCGGTCTCTTTGGCATTGGAGGCGGTGTGTTTATGTTACCGCTGGTGATAATTTTTATAGGCGTTAAACCTAAAAATATTATCCTTGTCACCCCGCTCATTGTGTTGTTCTCCACTGGAACAGGTATCCTAGTGTCACTGTGGAATAACATATTCTTACAAAACACTGCCGTTGCTGTGATCGTTATTCTGTCTGCCTTGCAGGGAGCAGAATTAGGTGACAAGCTGCGAGGGAAAATGTCTGACAGGATGTTGCAGTGGGTAATTGTGATGGTGTTACTGATCCTAACGGTGAAATTGGGAATGAAGGTTGCTGCCATGTAAAAAGCAAGGTCCATTTTTCGGGTGAACTCCCCCGGATCATCCCTGCCAGCGTTGCTTTTTGAAATGGCTCATCTATTGTCATACCCGTCATCACCGTTTCTGAAATGAAAGGCATCCACAAGGAAAAATCCCAGATCAGCAAGGTTGGCGTCTCCATGTTGGGAACAATGAAAAAAATTGTTACCAACATTCCACGATTTGAGTTCATTCAGACCGATGCCGTGTCAAACCGTATGAAACCCAGGACGTTAAAAATTTCACTACGGGACGGAAACGAACTGATCAGCAGTGAATAGACCATCACATTTGACAGCAGTTCTTCATCCATGGATGACAGGAAAAAAGCGGTTAAGCTTGGATTAAAATCAGGCCCCTTTGACAATAAGAAAGAATATGCCCTGGTTTTAAGAAATGCAGAAGACGAGACCGAGTATGAACGGCTGCCCTTAATGATAGACATTGCATTTGCAAACGATTTTTAGGCGGATTTATGGAAAAAGAAGAGGTCGGCATTGACGTTTTATTGAATATTCATTTTGCAGGCCGTGTCGTTCGAAAAGACCTGACAAAACTTCTCAAGGAAGGGGCCAATGTTCCGGTGTATGTGCTGGAATACCTTTTAGGAATGTATTGTGCGGTGGATGATGAAGAAACCATCCAGGAAGGTCTGAAAGACGCAGTGGATCGACATGATACTCAGATCCACGGGGCTTGAGCCAACCGTTTTTGAAGAACGCGTGAAGTGGAAAAATGCCTGATTTACGCCTTGGAAAGCAGACGGCGCGTCAAGGAGCAGCTTAAAAAAATAGGTGGGATGGAATTTTACGATGTCCATTTCAGCTACATTGATAATGAAACTCTGGAAGAAAAATTTGTAAGCCTGCCTGAACAAGGCGGCGGTTCTCTGATCCCCGAAAGCCCCATGAATCCGGGCACAATGCATACTGTAATGCCGGGGACATCCGGTCATCTCGGGTTATATCGGTTAGAGCTTCAGGCCACCGCCGGGAACGGTAAGTTATCCGTCTCCGGTTCCGGCACCGACAGCAGATCCAAAGAAGCCATAAAAATAGGTTACGACTATTTTAAAGCCAACATGTCCCGGGTCAGTTCCATTGCAAAGGTCACAGACCACGATTATCATCTGCATATCGTTGAAATGCAAAGCACCGGCCCAACCAATAACATAACACTTTGCAGTTTTATTACATTTTGCTCTGGGTTGATGGGCAGACCCATTCAAAGCCAGATGATTATCCTGGGTGATATGAGTTTAGGCGGCACAATCGAAAAAGCCTCCAATCTTGCTGAAACCCTCCAGGTGGGATTTGATGCCGGAGCAAAGCGGATTCTGATCCCCATGAGCAGCGTGGGAGACATCCCCTCCATCCCAGATGAATTATTTGCCAAATTTCAGACCAGCTTTTATTCGGACCCTGTTGACGCTGTTTATAAAGCACTGGGAGTTGAATAATCAAGGGGGAGGGTTACTAAACGCACACAATAAATTTTACTCTGCCCTCCAATTATCCGGCGGATAAAAGTTCAAACCAGATAATGGCTTGGCGTATTGCCAAAATACCTTTTAAATTCTCTGGAGAACGTTCTTTGCTGGGCGTATCCCACTTCAAAAGCCACTTGTGTCACACTTCGGTTCCCGGCCTGCAGCAGACGCCTGGATTCTTCCAGTCTGAACTTGCGGAGAAAATCAAAGATAGTAACACCATAAACTTTAGAAAACCCCTGGCTTAACGTGGTTCTGTTTACGCCTACCATTCTGGAGAGTTCTGTAAGGGAGGGCGGGTTCTTAATATCGGAAATTATTATATCGCGGGCTTTGTGGACGAAATCCGTAGAGTCGGATGCAAGGTCAAAGCAGGAGCCGGTGTGCGCCTTATCTGCATTGAATTGATCAAAACCGGAAATCATCAGTTCCAGGGCTTTGCTTCCTAAAAACAGGCGCCTTCGGACATCAATATATGTGCATCCCATAATTTCATGAAGACGGATATTAATGGAAGGGGTCATGGACACGGGGCAGCAAAAATATCCATCGTTATTTTTAATATCCAACATCTCTTTTATCTTTCGGGCAAATCCTTCTTCTATTCCTTGGGAAAAACGTTGTATAAACCACGGCTCCATTAAAATTCCAATGGTACAGAAGGGTTTTGCGGAGCAATGAACCAGCCCGCCTTTTAAATTATGTGAATAGGTTAAATACCCATGATTTGGGCAATAAGTAGTTTCTTGCTCTTGGCTATAGTGCTGGAGATCAGACCCTTCACCAAGAATAAAAAAAAGGTTAACAAAATTTGTTCCCGCCTTAAAAGGTATGCTTAAAGCAGTGGATGGATAGTGCCGTGCAATGGTCAACGTCAACCCAGGCCGGCACTTGAGCATATATACGAACCCCTTGCTTAGACCGTTCAAGTGATCGGACCAATTATAGAAGATCTCATCCCCGTCCTTTTTTTCTAAAAAATCATTTAGATTATGGCAAGGCCCATAATAGTTTTCAGCTGAAATAATGACAGGATCACATTTTTTCATGCAAGAACCTTTTCCGTTTCAAAGTTTATTATCCAAGCCAAAGTTAACTTATTATTTAACGATTTGTTTAGTCAACATGATTTTTTGTAACAAAGTGACACAAAATTGTTTTTAGGCGCTGTAAAACAATATTTCTTTTTATTATAAGTTCGTCTTGTTTGATTTTGTTTTGATTTATTGTTTGTAAGGGAGATAAAAATGTATCGAAAAAAAATTTTGCAGTTGTTCTGCTGCATCTGTTTCAGCTTGCCTTTGCCGGTTGCCCCATTGTGGGCCGAACAAGCGGAAGATAAGGCGGCAACACAGATGGAAAGTGTTACAGTCACCGCCAATAAAATAGAAGAGGACGTTCAGGAAGTTCCCCAAAGCATCACCGTTATGGATGAAGCTTTCCTGGAAGAAAAAGGGATCACCGACATCCCTGACGTGCTCAGGGAAATTCCCAACATGGCTGTCCAGGAAAACCTCAAAGGTAATCCGGTGAGTTTCCGGGGACTGAACTCCTCGATATTTACCTATAACAATCCGGTGGTTATATACATTGATGGGGTTCCAATTATCAACCAATATGGTTTTGATGCATCCCTGGCCAATGTACAGCGGGTTGAGGTGCTGCGCGGCCCCCAGGGAACACTGTACGGCAAGGATGCCATTGGCGGAGTTATCAATATCATCACCAAAGCACCGGAAAATGAATGGCATGGCATGGCTGGAGCCGAATACGGCAGCTACAACACCATGCAGGGTATTTTTAACCTCAATGGCTCAGTAATTAAAGATACGCTGTTTATGGGCATCAACGGCAAGTATGAGCAATCTGACGGCTGGATTGACAACATTCATTCCGGACTGGATTCCGACGGGAATGAATCCGATCAGCAGCAATTCAGCGGCTATTTTTTATATACCCCCACAGACAGGTTTACTGCAAAGTTGACCCTTTCCATGGATAATCAAAGCAATTCATGGATCAATGGCTATGCGCTTCCCGCCGGATCCGATTTTAGTGAGTTTAACAGGGATGATGCTGAAAAAGTGGACTTTGATACACCAACGCAAGTTGATATCGATTGCTTTTCACAAAGCCTGTACTTGAGCTATGCATTTGATTCAGTAAACCCTGACCTCGACCACAACCCACAAAAAACAGGACATGGAAGGGGATTACGATGTGGATTACCAGGCTGACACCATTTACGACGGACTGAAAAACATTAACCACAATGAAACGGATGCCTATACTCAGGAACTGCGCATATCGAGTAACAACAAAGGCGGCATCCGCTGGGTAGCCGGCTTTTACCTGGATTCAGAAGAATACATACAGAACCCTTTGGGTATGCAATACCCTTATTATGACGGATCAGGGGTGTTTTATGGAAATTTTGATTATCTTGCCGAGTCGGAAATGGACACGACCACCTATGCGGCATTTGGTCAGGCAATGGTTCCTCTGACAGAGCGGTTTGAGCTGACCCTGGGCGGCAGGTATCAACACATTGATAAAGAGGTTGACGTGGATATATACAGCCTGCCGGTGGGAACAACCGGGCTGCCCTTTTCTTCATTCTCCGGAGAGAAGGACTGGGATACCTTTTTGCCTAAAGCCGCGCTATCTTTTGCCCTAAGCGACAACTTTCATACCTATGTTTCGTATTCCCGGGGATATATGCCCGGGGGTTTCAATCCCTTTGCCTCTTCCGGCACGGTTGAGGACAATTCCTTTGAACCCCAGAAATCGGCAAATTACGAGATAGGGATCAAGGGACGTCTGAATCGTTTGAGGTTGGCGGCAAACATATTTTACATGGATATAGACGATATCCATATATATAAGTCAGATGGCGTCAATCTTTATACAGATAATGCGGATAGCGCCCATTCTCAGGGGGTTGAACTTGAGTTGGCCTATAAACTCACCGAAACCGTTGAGTTGACCGGTTCCCTTGGCTTTATAGAAGCCCAGTACGATACTTACGAAGCCGGAAACGGCATATCCTTTGATGGAAAGGATATCGAGAATACCCCTTCCTATACGGCGACGGCCGGTGCCTCTTATAAACATCCCTGTGGATTTTATGGGCGCATCGACATGAGGGCGGCCGGAAAAACGTCTTTCTTTGATGATGCCAATAACAGCTTTGTCGAAGACGACGCATATGTTGTCCTGGATGCAAAGATAGGTTATCTGACCGGGGGATGGGATTTCTATGTGTATGGGAAAAACCTGGCGGATGAGGAGTACGTTACTTATTTTATGTCTGGTACAAGACATTCGCTGGCTGAGTATGGGCAACCGCTGACCATTGGCGCAGGACTCCGCTACCGGTTTTAATATCTTCTTTCCATAAAGGTCTTATATGCAACTGATCATAAAGAATTTATCAAAAACTTATCCTAACGGCGTTCAGGCCCTCAAGGATGTCAATCTGACCATTGACAAAGGCATGTTCGGGCTTTTGGGGCAAAACGGGGCCGGCAAATCTTCCCTGATGCGCACCCTTGCCACCCTGCAGGATGTGGATCAGGGAAAAATTTTCCTTGGTGGTGCGGATGTCATAAAAAATCCTGAAAAAATCCGCAGGACCCTGGGCTACCTTCCCCAGGAATTCGGGGTCTACGATACGGTGTCTGCCGAAGAAATGCTGGACTATATTGCCCAGATCAAGGGGCTGGTAAATAAATCTGAACGAAAGGCCCGGGTAGCGTATCTGCTGAACAGGGTAAATCTTTATAACGTGCGTAAAAAAAGGTTGAAGACCTATTCGGGCGGAATGAAACAACGTTTCGGCATTGCCCAGGCACTCATCGCAGATCCGGAATTGATCATCGTGGACGAGCCGACAGCCGGACTGGACCCTGAAGAACGAAACCGCTTTTATAATATTTTAAGCGAACTGGGAGAAGACGCCATAGTCATTCTCTCCACCCATATTGTGGAGGATGTGACATCCCTATGTTCGGACATGGCCATTATCGGCAGCGGCCGGGTGCTGGTTCATACCCAGCCCGCAAAGATTGTCAATGCGGTGAAAGGCAAAATCTGGACAAAGGAAATTGACAGAAAGGATCTTGATATGTGCAAGGAGAAGCTGCCCGTCATTGCCACCCATATCAACCAGGGACGAATGCGTATCCATGTATTCGGCAATACAGCACCGGATGCCGCTTTTGAACCCGGAACAGCAAATATGGAAGACGCCTATTTTGCGGTGATCAGCGGCAATGCAGATTTGCGGGAACTGTCCCCGGTCGTGCCGGAGGGTCTGTAATGAAACCGACCTGCATCATCCGCTTCGAAATCCTGTATAACGCCCAAAAAGCGTATACCTATATCTTCTTTGGCCTGTTAGTTTATCAAGGTTTCTGGCTCTCCATGGGCGCCAATAATCTGGTGGCCAACAATAATGTTTTACTCAACGCCCCGGCAACCAACTACCAGAACCTGGCCTGCATGGGCATGTTGCTGTTTGCCGTTACCGCCATTATCTGCGCCGGGGCCCTGGCCCGGGATCTGGAATCCGGTGCAGCCCATATCCTCTATCCCGCGATCATCCATGAAAAAAGGTATTTCTGCGGCAAATATATCGGGGCCCTGCTGGTCAATCTGGCAGTGGTGCTGGGGTACCCCCTGGGTATCCTTCTCTTTCCTTTTTGGGGCACTGGCGCACCCGATCAATTTGGTCCAGCACCTTTGGGTCAGCTTGTGCACGGTTTTTTCCTGCTCACCGTGCCGAACCTGGTTTTTCTGGTTAGTTTTTCCGTTTTCCTGGTGGTGATGTTTCGCAAAGCCGCCGCCGCATACCTTGGCGTGCTGCTGATCTTAGTCTGTTTTCTGGTTGCCGTTTCCGTCCGGGAGGAATCCTCCCTTGTTCTGATTGTGAAGCTTCTCGATCCATTTGGCTATTGCGCCGTGAAGCATATCACGGACAAAATGGACATACTGGAACTTAACACCGCGTATCTGCCGGTCACCACCGCTTTGCTGTGGAACCGGATAATCTGGGGCTTTGTTTCCATGTTCCTGTTCGGGATTTCTTTTTGGAAATTCAAGTTCAAGCACTTTGTTGCACAAACTTCCAAAAAGCCGCGCCGGCAAAAGGAATCCGTTGGCCCGCCCCGGGAAAAACCGTTTCAAAAAAACAGTGGCAATGGGTTGCCTGTGCCGGAGTACGGTCCGCGAGTCTGTTTGGTGAAAAGCGCTGGATTTGCATGGCTTGAGATGAAAAGCCTGTTTCGTTCTCCAATCTTTTCCTTTATTTTGGGCACCCTTTTTCTGATGTTTCTGGGATACAATTTTTTGTGGACATCCGCCCAATACCTGACCACTTCCCACTTGCCGCTAACCTCTGTCATGACCTATGCCAGAATTCCCATGATGATCGTCATCGCCTTGATGTTGCTGATTCTCTCCGGCGAACTGTTGTTCAAGGATCGCAGTTCCGGTGTATGGCGGTTAACCGATGCCATGCCCACACCATCCTGGGTTTTTATTTTGTCCCGCTGGCTTGCCATGGGAATCGTCGCATTTTGCATTGCTTCGCTGATTTTTGCGGCAGGACTTGTCTCCCAGCCGGCCATGGGATTTACCGATATTGAATGGGGCCTGTACATCCGGGATTTATACGGATCACGCTTTGGCTGGCTTACCGCTTTGCAAATCATCATGTTGGCATTTTTCTGCGGTGCTTTGTTCAACAGCCGGTTGAAAGGGCATATTTTTTCCATCGGCATATTTTTATTTATCGCCATGTCTGTGGATCACAAGCTGATCGAACAATTGCGCTTTGCTTTCCCTTTTGTTCCAGGCGTTTTTGGCCCGGAAAAATACAACTACTCAGAAATGAACGGATACGGTGTGCTGGATGCCGGCCTTTTTTGGTATGCCGGGGCCTGGACGGCTCTGGCCGCTTTATTTTTTGTCCTTACGCTGCTTTTGTGGAATCGCGGGGTGGACAGAAGCCTTAAAGAACGATGGCAGGTGGTGAAAAGAAGACTGGGGGAACCTTGTGGAAAGGGCCTGACCACAGCCATGATCCTTTGTCTGTTTTTGTTTGGCTGTTTCCAGTACGGTATTCATGACAACCTGGTCCGCAAGGCAGGATATCAAACAGACGCGCAAAAGGAAGCGGCGGACGCAGCTTATGAAAAGAAGTATGCCCGTTACCGGGAAACACCCTGGCCCAAGATTACGGATCTGGATTTGAACCTGAATCTTTTTCCGGGGAAACGCCAGGCAAACTACACGGCCCGGCTGGTGCTGCAAAACAAAACCGACCGGCCCATGGAAATCCTGCACCTGGACTGGGATCAAAAGCTGACCGTGGCAGAACTCTATTGTGACGGACATTCCCTTGAAAAGTTGGAAAGTGATGCTGAATTTCGCCATGCCATATATCTGCTGAAGCCCGCCCTGGCCCCGGGAAAGGCAATGAAGCTGAATATCAAGGCAACCCTTGCCCACAAGGGATTCCACCAGTCCGATTTCCAAGGCGATCTTACCTATAACGGAAGCGTACTGGGCACGGATTTTCTGCCCTTTTTCGGTTATGACCGCTCCCGTGAACTAGCCGAGAACAAAGAGCGGTTGCACCAGGGTCTTGATCTGCTGGATTCCCGCATGGACAGGATGCATAACCTCTTTTCCAGGGCCAACCGGTTTAAATCTGCCCGGTCCGACAGTCTGACCTGGAATATGGTGATCAGTACGGACGCTGATCAGACGGTGGTCGCACCGGGAGAGAAAGTAAACACCTGGCAGGAAAAGGGGCGAAACTATGCCCGGTTCCGGTCCGAACATCCGGGCTCAATGGATTTCAAAATTATTTCCGCACGACTTGCCACCAGGGCCTTCGATTGCCAGGGAGTTTCCTGCCGGCTGTCCCATGATCCCCGTCATACCTATAATCTGCAGGTTTATGAAGATGCCGTGCAAAAGGCGATTTCCTGGCTTTCCGGAGAATTGGGGCCATATCCTTACAGCGTTGCCCGGGTCGTTGAAAAGCCGTTTTATGACGAAGACTTCATCTCCTTTGCCAACGTTACCGCCGTTTCCGAGGCTCACGGCTGGACAGCGGACATCCAAAAGGATGAAGATGGACAATATATTTATATGACAATGGCAAGGGCGCTTGCCCGGCAATGGATTCTGGTTTCTTTAAAAGCATCGGACGTTCAGGGCGCTGAACTTTTAACCCAATCCATTGCCCAATATTATGCGTTCCGGTTTCTGCATGTAATATTCGGCCATGAACAAACGAAGCAATGGCTGGACAAAGCGTATAACGACTATGAAAAAGACAGGGCTAAGGAGGCCATTGAAGAAAAGCCGCTGCTCTTTGTGGACAGGGCAGCTTACCTTTCAAGGGAAAAAGGCGGGCTTGCCCTGTATGCCCTTTCCCGGCGAATCGGTCCCAAAATATTTGACCAATGGCTGAGCAGATGGATTGCGCATGCACGTCAAAAAGAGACATTTTTCACCTCCGCCGACTTTTATAACGATCTGATAAATTTTGTCCCCAATGATCTTCACCCCTTTGTCCGGGAGTGGTTTGAACGCCGCATTCAATACCGGCTGTCACTGGACAATGCGCAAATAAAGGAGGGAAAACTTACCCTGACCATTTTTGCCGCCAAAATGGAATCCAAAGGCGAAAAAGGAACGATGGAAAAAAGCTTCTCAGCGCCCCTTGGGGTTGGATTGGCAGATGAATCCGGGAATGTTCTGAATATCGGACAGATCATGATCCGGCCGGAACAAAACAGCTATACCCTGGATTGCCGTCTTTCTTCGGCCACCGTCATTCTTGATCCGGATTATTGGTATCTGATCGAATCCAGGAAAAAATGTTCAAAAAAATTATAACAGCCACGGGCTGACCTGACTATCAGCCGCCAGGCTCAGCCCGCAACGAAGGTTGAATGATCTGTGTAGGTTGTTACACAGACTTTCTTATACCCCCCATGTCCTAGCGGACACAACGAAGCATGAAACTAAAGACACCAACAATGCGGGCTAAAATGGGCGCCCCAGGCGCTTCGCCCTCTTGTTTCCTGTATCTTGTCTATAGTTTCTTATAAAACTTGTTCACCTTAAAAGGAGACATTACATGTTAAAACTATTTAAAACCGCTTGTTCAATTCTCGCCCTGACAACACTTTGTGCCAGCTCCGTTTCTGCTCACTCTTTGTGGATCAACATACACGGATCCTTTGCCCATTCCCCGGGGCATGTCATCACAAGCCTTGGATGGGGACATGCCATGCCCCTGGATGATTTTCTGGTGGGTCAAGCCGGCATCGTTGACATTGAAAAGTACAGCCTGATGGGCCCGGACAATTCCATCACCCTCATTCCCCTTCCCGTCATCAAACAAGAAAAGGCAACCCCATCCAAAACCGGGATGACCCTTGTTCCCGGAGATTTGGGTTTAAGGAAAATTTCACTGACCGATAAAGCCATGCCCGGAACCTACCAGGTGGCAGCAGAATCCAGGGCCACCTATTTTACCGGATATGTGGATGCCAAGGGCAAAAACAGGATGGCCACAAAATCCATGGATGAGATAAAAGGGGCCCAATCCGTTAATTTCAGCACCCGGTATAAAGCCATGGCCAAGTCCTATTTCAGTATTGAAAAATGGACCCCGCCCAGCCCCCTGGGATATGACCTTGAGATCATGCCCGAAACCGACATGACCAATGTCAAGGCAGGCGACCTGGTCAAATTCACAGTCACACTCAACGGCAAACCCGTGACCTGCGATATGAAGGGAATGAACTATCTGCATATGACCTCCAACACCTTTGGCGGCCCGGATAAATACATGCTTGCCGCATACATCATGAACGGCAAGGCCCAGATCCGGGTTCCGACTCCCGGAGCCTGGAGGGTCTGGGTCACATTAGAAAAAGAGGTCACAAAGGATAATGAACTCAAACATCTGGCAGGAAAATGCAGGTCCATCAATTACGCGGCTTCCGTATCATTTACGGCAAAACCCTGATAATTGATGAACCCGGGGAATTTTAATTCCGGCCATCGTCCTGAAAGGTTTGTATCGTCCGTATCTATGGGGTGGGTCTATTGCCGGATCACACTTACTGTGAACGGATTGTAAGTTAAATTGACAATCTGTTCACAGACTGATACATTCAGCATATGATTTCCCGTGAAATAGAAAATAAAGTATTGGCCTATAGCCAACAGTATCCGGTTGTAACCATTACCGGTCCCCGACAGTCAGGCAAAACAACGCTGACGAAAATGATTTTTCCGGACAAACCATACGTCTCTTTAGAGTCCATTGAAGAGCGCGATTTTGCCCAGAATGATGCCAAAGGCTTTTTGAGTCAATTTCCACAAGGGGCAATTCTGGACGAAATCCAAAGAGTTCCTGATCTGTTGTCTTATCTGCAGGTCCTGGTTGACGAGGCCGGCCGGCCAGGACAATTTATTTTGACCGGCAGCCAGAATTTTGAACTTCTCGACTCAGTGAGCCAGTCTCTGGCCGGCAGGACTGCGCTTGTCAAGCTTCTTCCTTTTAGCCTGGAAGAGATCCGCACAATTTCCGGTCCTCCTGAAACCATCGACAGTTTGCTGTACAAGGGTGCCTATCCCAGGATATATGATCTTGATCTTGATCCCACTGAAGCCTTATCCTTTTACTTTAGCACCTATGTGGAAAGAGACTTGCGTCAGTTAATTAATGTCAAGGACCTGGGCAGATTTGAGACGTTCATTAAACTGTGTGCCACCAGGGTCGGCCAGGTGCTGAATTTGTCGTCATTGGGCAATGACTGCGGCGTAAGTCATAATACCATCAAAAGCTGGCTGTCGATTTTGCAGACAAGTTATATTATCAAGCTGCTTCAACCTTATTATAACAATCTTGGCAAACGGTTGATCAAGTCTCCCAAACTTTATTTTTACGACACAGGACTTGCGGCCTTTCTTCTCGGTATCCAGCAGGAGAACCATGTCGTCTCCCACCCGCTGCGCGGTGCCTTGTTTGAAAACATGGTTGTGTCTGAACTGTTGAAAAAACGGTTTAACCAGGGCAAAACCGACAACCTGTATTATCTGAGGGACAGCCGGGGCAATGAAGTGGATATCCTGCTGGATTACGGCCTTCACCTGGATATGATCGAGATTAAATCAGGCCAGACGCTGACAAAAAGTTTTTTTGGCGGCCTGCATTATTATCGAAGACTTTACCAGCAAACCAGAAACTGTTTTTTGGTGTATGGCGGCGACATAGACAGGATGCAGGAAGACGTGAAAATTATACCATGGGACAGGTTATCATTTCTTACAATCGAGTAGCTGAAATGGATACTTTGCAGGCAGGGGTCGAGTTCAAAGGGGTGCTGTGAAACAAGACCCTGACGGTCACAAGGTCGTTGACTTTAACCCGGCTTAGATCTGTGAAAGGATTCAATCCCGATCCTGGCCCGGCAGATGTCAGGATATCCCCCAGGGGCAGGGCATGGCCCCACCCGGCAGAGACCATGACATGGGCCGGCTGGTGGATCCTGGACTCAAAGGCGTTGACCCACAGAGAATGGGAAGAAGCCGTAACCAGCGGGTAAAAAAGAACATCAAGATGAAAACAATGCGTTTGGTCATGAAAACCTCCTTGTTTTCAGCTAAAAATAGTCGGTCAGTGTGACACCGAACATTCTTGGGACACCGTTATCAAACGCAGTGTTGATTTGCTGTAAAAATTATGATAATGGCAAATAAAGTTATGTTTTACTAATTATTATCGGAAGTACGAATCCATGCAGCAGGCGGGAAAACGGGATGCCGGAACGTCAAACACCTTTCGGATAAATTATAATTCCGCTGATGACCTGGCCTGCAAAGATCCGGTTGAACTTTCCAAGTCACTGGCACCGGGACAAAAGACCGGGCCGGAGATGTTTTCCATCACGTCGGTCCGTCAAGGCTTTTGCATGTATGCCGTCCGGATAGATCCTAAGCATTTGGCTGAATATGAGTTTGAAATAGAACACGCGCCACTGCAGTTTGGGTACTGCCTGAGCGGCAGCACCCATACAGTCTATACCGGGAAAAAGAAAAGCACCGGTGCACAGTTTACCAACCAGGCCGGTACCAATTCCATCTGCCGCATGTCCGGCACCTCAGGCGTCAGCCGCCTGCGGGGTCAAGAGACCTTCAACAGCATTGCCATCCAGATCGATGCCGCACTTTTAGCCCGCTATCTTGACATTGACCTGAAGAACATTTTTGAACCGTGCCGCAGGATTCTGCAAGGTGAAAGTCCCATCTGCGGCCTTCCCATGACAGGCGCCATGCTCAATACGGCACACCAGGTGTTTGCCTGTGATCTTTCCGGATCATCCCGGCAGCTGTTCATGGAGGCCAAAGCTGTTGAGCTGCTCTCCCTGCAAATCGATCTGTTCACCCGCACACCAGGTGTCAGCCCGGACAGGCCCCTGATGCCTGAAGAGGAGGAGCGTATCCGTAATGCGGCCCGGATTTTGATCCGGGATATGCAGGCCCCGCCCACCATATCGATTCTGGCCCGCAAAACCGGACTGAATGAATTCAAGCTTAAAAAAGGGTTTAAGCAGGTGTTCGGCACCACGATTTTACAATATCTTCAGCACCACCGCATGGCCTGTGCCCGGGATATGATCATCAACCAGGGAGCCAATGTCAGCCAGGCCGCTGATTTTGTGGGCTACATCAATATCGGCCATTTCATTGCCTGTTACAAAAGGCAGTTCGGCACCACTCCCGGCAACCATAAATGCTGCCCCGGGGATTCCTGACCGGCTCTCACGCATACCCCAATCCGGATTATTCCTGATCGAATCCGGATTTTGACCCTGCACGCCCTTGCACATCTGTAGACAATCCATTATCAGTTAGCCATTCGCGTAAAAGTTAAACAACTATAATAAAAATTGCAGCGGAGAACGCCAGCGCATCAGCATTGCACGGGCCATACTCAAAGACGCCCCCATTATCATTTTAGATGAGCCAACGGCCGCCCTTGACACAGAAAGCGAAGTTGCCGTGCAAAAAGCCGTTGATACCCTGGTCCGGGACAAAACCGTTATTGTCATCGCCCATCGTCTGTCAACAATTGCAGGGGCGGACCAGATCCTTGTGATTGATAACGGGCAGTTGATTGAAACCGGAACACACACATCGTTGCTGGAAAAGCATGGTAAATATCACGCGTTGTGGCAGGCGCAACTGAACGGTAAAAAATGGAACATTTGACCTTGCACAGTTTGAGTTGGGTATTGCTTCGTATACCCCCCATGTCCTAGCGGACACAACGAAGCATGAAACTAAAGACACCAACAATGCGGGCTAAAATGGGCGCCCCAGGCGCTTCGCCCTCTTTTTTCCTGTATCTTGTCTCTAGTTTCTTACAAAAGTCAAAATAAAGTAAAATTGATTGGAAAATGGCCTTGTTGGCAGGGTTAAGGTTATTCACGGTTAAAAACTCAAATTAACCATGTGTGTTCAAAATAACATATTCAACCATTAAGCAAATTGTATAAAATTGCCTTTGGCAGGGATGATATTTGCCTTGACACGATTTCAGACTGGGCCGTAGTATAGTCAATTTATTATTACTTCAGCCCAAAAAGGAGGCGGGATGCTTCAGGATAAAAAAATCGGTTTCATTGGAAGCGGCAACATGGGGGAAGCCCTGGTCAGCGGGCTTGTGCTGTCCAAGGCAACCAGACCCGAAAATATCATCTGCTCGGATATTTCCCCCGACACACGCAAGGATATTCACGAAAAATACGGGGTGTTAACCACATCCAGCAATATCGAAGTCTGTGAAAAATCAGAAATTATTATCTACGCCACCAAACCCCAGATTCTGGGTTCCGTGCTCAAGGAGACCGCACCAGCCCTGGACAAATCCAAGCTTGTGATCTCCATTGCCGCAGGTGTGCCTTTGGCCGCCATTGCCGCAGGCCTTAAAAAGGAACTGCGCCTGATCAGGTCCATGCCCAATATCTGCGCCTTTGTCAAAGAGAGCGCCACAGCGGTATGTGCGGGGCAGTTTGTCCAGGACGGTGATGTGGAACTTGCCCGGGCGGTTTTTGATTCCGTGGGAAAAACCGTGTTTATCCAGGAAAACATACTCATGGATGCGTTCACTGGATTAAGCGGATCAGGCCCGGCCTATATTTTCACCATTGTGGATGCCATGGCGGATGCCGGGGTAAAAATGGGGCTGTCCAGAAAAGATTCCCTGTTTTTATCCACCCAGACCGTATTGGGCTCGGCGCGCCTGCTCCTTGAGAGCGGGGAACACCCGGGCCAGCTCAAAGACAGGGTGGCCTCTCCGGGGGGCACTGCCATTGCCGGTATCCACACCCTGGAACAGGGCGGGCTTCGCACGACCCTGATCAATGCAGTTGAATCCGCAACCAAACGGTCCATGGAACTGGGTGACATCATGGTAAAGGATTTTATAAAGAACGCGGAAAAAGAATAGAATAATTGGAAAAGAACCGGAGGATGGGTCAGAACGGCCCATCTTCCGGTTCCGGAAAAGCGGATTACGCATCAAGTTCTTTTCTAAGCCAGTCCCTGACTTCTCCTTCCACGGCATAAACCCCTTTGTACTTACCGATACCCTGCATGAATTCCGAAGCAACATCCTCGGGCAGATCAAAACTGCCAAGTTCTTCGGAATCAAACCCCTTTCTTCTGACAAGGGTCAGAATGGGGGTTTTCTTCCAGGTGTTGATAACAAAATAGACGGTTTCATTGTTATTATCCCTGGAGTTGTAATAACTCTGGGAACGCAAAGGTCCCCATTCCAGATGCAGGGCAATGGCTTCTTCAGGGGTCATATCCCAGTCTACGGAATTGATTAGGTTGTAATCTTTTTTTATGTCCTTGAGTCTCATATAAGCCTCCTGTTTTTGCGGTTAATCTCCAGCGTTGCCTATATTAAAAGCAATCCGTGTGCCAGATCGAATAGATATGCAATATCGTCATAATAACAAATAGTTATAATTATATTCGGCCGAGAAAATCACATACAGAAGGTGCAATGATACAGAAAAGAGACAGCCGGCAAGAGACATATATGTCTCCTGCCGGCTGTTTAACGGTCTGAAAAATGAATACTCAATGTCATAAAGTTAAGAAACTTTTCAGATTAAAACCACGAAGTTCACGAAGAACACGAAGTTTAGTTCTCTAATATCTTCGTGAACTTCGTGTTCTTCGTGGTAAAATAAAATCTCAATGCTTAAGTTTATGGCATTGAATGAATACTAGTGTATATCAGCCCATGGCCTTAAAACTTTTCGGGCTGGACCCGCAAACCGGGCATCGCCAATCTTCGGGCAGGTCTTCAAATTTTACCCCTTTTTTGATTTTCCCTTTGCGATCCCCCCTGTCCGGATCATAAATGTATCCGCAATTGGCAACCTGACACTGGTACATATCCTTGGGATCTGACATGGTTCCTCCTTTTTTCCTCGTTTAAATTAATGTTTATCCATAAGCGCTGCACCGGCCAACCTGGCCTGCTGCTGGAGCATGACATCAGCCAGTACAAGGGCAGCCATACTCTCCACAATAGGCACAGCCCTGGACACTACGCACGGATCATGCCGGCCCTTGGCCGCAAGAGTGGCCTGCCGGCCCTGGAAATCCACAGTTTCCTGGGCATGCCCGATGGTGGCCGGGGGTTTAAACGCCACCCGGAACACAATGGGTTCTCCATTGGAGATCCCGCCCTGGATGCCGCCGCTGAAATTGGTTGTGGTCCCCAGCCGCCCGTCTTTCAAGACAAAGGGATCATTGTGCACAGAACCGCGCATTTGCGCCCCTGCAAATCCCGACCCGATTTCAAACCCCTTGGTGGCGGGAATGGAAAGCATGGCATGGGCCAGAAGCGCCTCAAGCTTATCAAATACCGGTTCACCAAAGCCAGCCGGCACATGGGTACAGACACATGAGACAACGCCGCCAATGGAGTCCTTTTCTTCTTTTGCCCGCAGAACAACCGCCTCCATGGCCTTTGCCGCATCCTTGTCCGGACAGCGGATCATGCTGGCATCCACCATGGCCCGGGTAAGATTCAAGCCATCGGTTTCCGGTGCCTTGATCTGCCCCACCTGGCTGACCCAGGCCACAATATCAATACCCAGTGCGGTTTTAAGCATCTTTTCCGCAATGGCCCCGGCACAGACCCGGCCAATGGTCTCCCGGGCAGAAGAACGCCCGCCGCCGGATGAAGCCCGTATCCCGTATTTTGACTGATAGGTGAAATCCGCGTGGGAGGGCCTTGGGATATCTGCCATGGATTTATAATCGCCCGGGCGCTGGTCTTTATTGGGCACAAACAGGCTGATGGGCGTACCCAGGGTTAGGCCGTGTTCCGTACCGGACTGGATGGCCACCCGGTCCGACTCCTGCCTGTCCGTTGACACGGCGCTCTGGCCCGGCCGCCTGCGGTCGAGCTGGCACTGGATATCGGGCTCTGTCAGAGCCATCCCGGGCAGACACCCGTCCACAACCACCCCGACCCCGGGGCAGTGGGATTCACCAAAGGTTGACACACGAAACAATTTTCCAAATGAACTTGACATGAATTTTTCCTTATATGGTCTGTTTTAACATCGCTATCGGAATATCCATTGTTTTCGATCCCGATAGCGATAGTACTTTCATTGTTTGACCAGGCGGGCTGCCAGGGCTGCCTGGATGGTTTTCATGCTTTGGGACGTGACCCCGGCTTTCCGGGCAAATTCAGGCCATTTTTCTACTGCCGCCGCTGATTGATCCAGACAGGCGCCTATTTCTGCAGCCGACAGTCCCGCCTGTTGTCCCAGCATGACCATTTCCTTTCTGCCGGGATTTTCCCCTTCCCCTGCCAGTGTCATGGAATGCTGGCCGCCCGGGCCGTGGCTGAAGGTCAGATCATAGGCCGGTGTCAGGTGCCAATCTCCCTGATCCGCCAGCATAAAGGCAAAGTTCTTCACATGGTCGTCCCGGTTATGGGCCAGAACATTGAAAACCATCCGGTAAAATACCCGGATTACATCCTTATGGTTCCGGGTCAGGTTGCGGGTAATTTTGAAAAGGTCGGCATAATCGACTGAAGGTATCCGGAAATTGCTGTGGATCAGATTCCCGAAAGTGTGCATATGCAACCGTTTGTTTTCCTCCCGGTCAAACCGTGTGATACCGAAAAACCGCTCTGACTGGCTGGTTTCGAAAAGTCGCGTCTCTGTCATGTCGATTCCGGCAGCTCTGGCCATGAGGGAGTAGGCGTATTCAACGGGTCCGGCATCCGGAAAATCATTTCCGGAATTAAATTTAACAATCCAGTGCGTAAATCCCGGCGGCAGATCTGTCTCTCCTGAGATGAGGCGGTTTTCCTTTAAACCGATCAGGATTTTCGGCCTGGCACCGCCGGGGCTGCCACCGGCCCGCATGAGTTGGGGCAGCACATCCCGGGTGTCTCCGGACAGAATATTCCGGGCATGCCGGGCCAGTTCATGGAGACGTAATAATTGACCGTTTGCCGGTTCAAACATCATGGCTGGTTCATAAACAAGGGCCCCCATCCCGTTATCCCCGATAAACGACAGGCGATCCAGTACGGAAACCCTTTGCGGGTCAATTCCTGTTTTCCTGAAATACCGGTCCATGAGCAAAAGGCCCCAGCCATCCGGAAGTGAATCGTCAAACAGGCCAAATACCGGTCCGAAATCCAGATCAATGTGCTCATGGAACCGGGCTTCCGGCGGCAGCTTGTATGGGGAAAGCCACAAAGGATTGTCCAGAAAAGAGGGGGCATACTCAAATACAACCTTCTGCCCTGTCTGGGCAAGGGTGCCTACAAGACGGCGCTTGTCCGGGGAAAATTTGAGATAAACGGCCAGCTTTTTCAAATAGATCCCCTTTGGGGCAGTTTGGCTTCCATTTTTTCCAAGTCTGCTATGGATGCGGCCTTGGGTGTTTCAAGAAGTGCGTTCATCTCATCCAGCCTGCCCAAGGCAAAAACAATTTTTAAAAAATGCTTCATGGATACCTGGCCGGTCTGTTCAAACCGCCGGATAGAGGCGTCTGTAACGCCGGACCGTGCTGCCAGGGTAGACCGCTTCCATTTTTTGGCCAGGCGGAGTGTTTTGCTCCGCCTGGCCAGGGTCATTGCGGTTTCTTCCGGGGTTGTGAGCGTGAATTTCATAGTGCTAAATGCCAAAATATTATCGTTATTGGATAAAATACGTATCATAATGATAAAATTTTAGCAATTGCTGAGTCAACTAAAACTAAAAACATCGACAATGCGGGGCTAAAATGGGCGCCCCAGGCGCTTCACCCTCTTGTATCTTGTTTTGGGCAGATTAATAAACCTGACCTTGGGAATCAATATACTTTTTCACCGTCCGCCGGTCCAGCCCGGCAATGCGGGCAACCGCCTCATAGGTACCGTGTTTTTCATACAAGCGGGTGCAATAATGGATAAGCAGGTCCTGGGCACTGAGACGGCCTTCCTGAATCTGCCGGGTTAAAGCATCGGCTTTGGACCCGGGTTCCAGGGCTTCATCTGTTTCATAGGCATTGCGCAGCACCACACGCCTGACACATTGTTCCAGTTCCCGCACATTGCCCGGCCATGGATATGACAGCGTAAGGCTTGTTTTAATATATTCAAGCACACGGGAGACAATTTCCGGGGAAGGCTGCCCCACAATACGGGTCACCGTGTGTGCCAAAAGATCCGGAAGCTCTTCGGGATCCTGGGCAATTCTTTTGTGCAGGGGCGGCACCGTAATGATATCGGAACACAGACGATAGTAAAAATCATCCCTGAATATCTTCTTTTCCCGGATCTCCCGGATGCTGCGGTTTGTGGCGGCAATGATCCTGCCGTTAAACCGGTGTTTTTCATCGCTTCCCACAGGTGAATAGACCCGGTCCTGGAGCACATTGAGCAGTTTGATCTGAACATGGGTGGACAACTCGCCGATTTCATCCAGAAGAATGGAGCCATTGGGGCTGCACTGGCTGAACACCCCTTTATGGTCCTTGACCGCCCCTGTAAATGCGCCGCGCACATGGCCGAACAGCTCGGATTCAATGATGGTTTCAGGAAACTGGCTGATATTGAGCGTGGTAAAGGTATTGACAAAATTATGGGTGAACTTGTTTTCCTTTTCATCAAAGGGAATATAGCCGGAGCGCCCCATGGCCAGGGCAGCGGTTCCCTTTCCCGTGCCGGTCTCACCAAACAGCAGGGTGGAGAAATTTTCCATGCGGTTCCATAGATACTGGTCATACATAAGGATGTCATGGGTGAACACGTTCTGCCACAGATCCCGCCGCAGCTGCTGCATACAACTGCTGCGGCCCACCAGATGCCGGAAAATAAAATAATAGGCCCGGCGAAACTGATACGCCAGGGCAATGAAGCGCCTGCTCTCATCAATGCCGAATCCCCAGCCGCGCAACAGGATCAGGGCCTCCGGCGCAAAATGTGCGTCCAGAGACTCTTCGGCATTATCAAGCTGGCGTGTGATCAGGGTGTCGATCTCTTTTCTGAACAGGTGAAAATAGTGAAACAGCAATCCAGACCGTAAAAAATACCGGCTCTCGCCTTGAAAAAAACGAAGATTGATCCGGCCACGCTTTTCCACCTGGTCCAGGCGGTGCCGAACAGCCTGACACACCTTAAGCATTCTGATCTCTTTGGGACTGTCCGGTGGAATACCCGCAATTTGCGCTTCCCGCAGAACCCGCTCCCTGCCAAAGGGGTTGGCAGCGCTGGCGTAGTGAACACATTTAAAAAAATCCAGCTCTTCGGGCAGCAAAGCGGTTACGTCTTTCATATTCCCATCCAATGATTAATCTCTTGTACATTTATTGTATGACATGAATACATTTTTTGCACAATAGCTTATAATTCAAATCATAGTTTCAGATAAATAATATTTCTTTACCCTAATATATTCATAAGCTTATCATGCCGAAACAAAAGAGTGGCACGATCTTTGTTAGCGTTCTGCCGGAGAACGAAAAACCAACAAGGAGAAGCCCTGTGCTGAATAGAATACTGACCACCCGTTTGCCCCTTCTGGCATATCATCCCCCCAAAACATATGATCTTGATTTTTTTAAAACCATCTGGCTGGCCGGTGCCATGCCTGTTCTGGATACTGAATTCATAGGCACCTCACAGCTTTCTGACCTGCTCGGGCAGCTTAAAAATCAAAACCTGCGCCACGGTATCCGTATTTATGCGGAGGATGAAAAGATCTGGGACTATTTTGAACAGCACCCGGCAGATCTGCCCGAATGTGTCATTCTTGCCTGCCATAACCCGGATTCACTGATCAATAATAGAATAGCGGTAAACCGGCTGACGGTATCCCCTGAAATTCTGATGGTGGAAATTTATGAACCCGGACTTGAAACCATCCTGAAAAGCATCAATCCCCATGGGATTATTTTAAAAGGCCGGGAAGCCGGCGGCAGGACATCTTCAGCGTCAAGCTTCATGCTGAGCCAGTATTATGCACAAAAAATTGACGTTCCATATTTTGTCCACGGCGGCGTGGGATTTCACACGGCACCGGGATTTTTTGCAGCCGGTGCCTCAGGCCTGGTATTGGATGACCAGCTCTATCTGGCCGAAGATGCACCGGTTTCAGGACCCTTTAAAAAGGTCCTTGAAAAAATGGAAGAGACCGACACCGTCATTTTAGACGGCGGCGGCAATACACAGCACCGGGTGTTTGCAAAGCCCGGGACAAAGATCGTCCAGGATCTGATCAAAAAAATCAGCATAAAAAAAGCAGAGGGACAGGATCTGGGTTTCATTAAAACCGCACTGGAACAGAACATGGCATCCCTGGGCCAGGAGAATGACGCCCCCATGCAGGCCCTGTTCTATCTTGGCCAGGATGCAGCCTTTGCCCGGCATTTTGCAAAGCGCGGCAGCCGGCTGACACAGATGATCCAGGCCCTGTTCACTTCTGTGGGAAATGCCCTGAACGCTGTGGAGCAATTTGATCCCTTAACCGAACACGCATCCCTGGCAAAGGAACATGGCACCCGTTTTCCCATCACCCAGGGCCCCATGGCCAATATTTCCGATAACAAAGAATTTGCAAAAGCCGTGTATGACAACGGCGGCCTGCCCTTCTTTGCCTTGGGCAGTCTTCCCTTAGAGATTGCAAACGGAATCCTGCCGGAAAAATCAGATGAACTGCCCGTATTTGGCGCCGGCATGATCGGCATCAAAGCCTTTAATCCCACCCTGGATCATCACCTGGACCTGATTAAAACAAAACAGACACCCTTTGCACTTTTTGCAGGCGGCATTCCCTCCCAGATCAATGAACTGGAAGCCTGCGGCACCCGGGCATATCTTCACACCCCCCTGCCGGGCGTATTGAAGAACGCCTTTGAAAAAGGAACCCGGCGTTTTATCCTGGAAGGCAATGAAGCCGGCGGTCATATCGGCAGCCTCTCCAGCACGGTACTGTGGGAACTGAGCATTGAAACCCTGCTGGATCTGCCCTTGGATCAACGGCCGAATATAAGCGTTTTGTTTGCCGGAGGCATCACCAGTGCCGAAGGATCCCATTTCATATCCGCCATGACAGCGCTTTTGGCCCGGGAAGGCGTTAAGATCGGCATTCAGCTGGGCACAGCCTACCTGTTCACAAAGGAAATTATTGAAACAGGCGCCTTAACACCCGTGTACCAGACAGTGGTTCGGGAACACAAATGCACCACCATCATCGGTTCCACCGTGGGGCTTGCCTGCCGCACCGCCAACACGGCCTTTGCCGGCCAGATCATGAAAAATGAGCATTGCCGCCTGGCAGAGACCATGACCCTGAGCCTGCGCAAAAGCGCCTTTGAAAAGGATAATTTAGGCTCGCTTCTCATCAGCGCCAAAGGCAAAACCCCTGATTTTGGCCGTAAGAATAACGGCCAGTGGATTTCATACACAGATGAAGAACAACGGTCAAACGGCAACTTCATGACCGGCGAAGGCCTTGCTTTCTTTGAGAACCAGACCACCATCGCCGAAATTCACCACAGGTTGTTCCTGCAAAAGGATGCGCTGATTGCCCGGCTCAACGCCCTTGAAGTACTCTTTTCCGCCCAGGGGGAAATCAATGATGAAATTGCCGTGGTGGGCATGGGCTGCGTGTTTCCCGACGCCCATGACACAGACTCCTTCTGGCACAATATTCTTGATAAAAAATACAGTATTTGTGAGCTGCCTGACAGCCGCTGGGAAAAATCCCTTTACTATGATCCCGACCCCAAGGCCCAGGACAAGTCCTATACACAGATCGCAGGCATCGTGAATGACTTTCAATTTGACAGTGAACGGTTCGGGTATACACCGGCCAAGGCATCAAAATTGTCCCGCAGCCAGCAGATGCTGCTGCATGCCGCCTACCAGGCAGTGGAAAACGCGAATCTGTTAACCGATGACAACCGGATTGCAGCAAAAGAACAGAAGCGCACAGCCGTTATTGTAGCCACCTGCCTTGGCAATGAAATGGCATCGGATCTGCATTTTAAATACTTTTTTCCCGAGGTTAAACAATACCTGCGCAATACGCCTGAATTCAATGCATTGTCCGAACCGGAACAAAAGAAAATCATTGACCAGTTACGCATAAAAATGTCCCAGGGCTCGATTTACGAACCTGTGCACGGCGTCACGCTGAACATGGAAGCGGCCCGCATTGCACATCATTTAGGTATTTTCGGCACCAATTATGTGGTGGATGCCGCATGCGCCACAGCCCTTTCCGCCATTGAGTGCGGGATACATGAGCTTTTAAGCGGGACCCATGACACGGTGATTGCAGGCGGTGTCAACACCAACCTGACACCGGAATCATTTGTGGGATTCTGCAAGATGGGCACCCTGTCCGCCAACGGGTCATTCCCCTTTGATGAACGGGCCGACGGTTTTATCCTGGGTGAAGGGGCCGGGGTTCTGGTCCTGAAACGCCTCAAAGACGCCATCCGGGAAAAAGACCCCATCCTTGGGGTAATCAAATCAATCGCCTCGTCTTCCGACGGAAAGGGCAAGGGGATTGCAGCCCCGGATAAAGAGGGGCAGAAATTAGCGTTTCAACGCTGTCATGAAAAGATAAAGTCAGAATTTTCCCCGGGGATGGTGCAGTTTATCGAAGCCCACGGCACCGGCACAAAAGTGGGGGATGCCGTGGAGATGGAGACCCTGCGCCAGGTGTATAACCAGGGCACATCCATTGGCGTATCATCCATCAAATCCCAGATCGGTCATTTACTCGGGGCTGCCGGCATGGCCGGCATGATAAAAACATTGCTGGCCTTGAACCATCAGACTCTGCCTCCCAACGGCGCATTTGAAAAAATTTCTCCGAAAATCGACATCGCAGACTCATCCCTGTTTGTCCTGGAAAATCCCAGACCCTGGGATGCGCCGGCCAATGGTCCGCGCATGGCAGCGGTCAGCGCCTACGGGTTCGGGGGCATTAACTACCATACCGTGGTCAGCGAGTTCAACGGGGCGGACACGGCGCTTTCCCGCAGAATTTTTGCAGATCTTGACCATGATCCCAATGACGACAGGATCGTTTTTTCCGGCATGGGTGTTGTCCTGCCAAAGGCCAAAAACAAAGATGCGTTCTGGGATGCCATGGTCTCGGGGCAAAAGGCTTACCAGCCCATGCCGTCCGAGCGCCTGGCCAATGCGTGTTATGCCCAGGAGGATGAAAATTCGGGATTTCACCTGCCCATGATGAAAAACGGCATTGTTGACGATTTTCTCCTGGACCCCAAAACCTTTAAAATTCCGCCTTCCGCCATGGCATACATGGACCGGGCCCAGTTATTCGGCCTGGATGCGGCAGGCCAGGCCCTTGAACAGGCAGGCCTTCTGAACAACCTGGCCGCCGGCAACAGAATCGGGGTTATCCTGGGCACAATTTCCGGGACCCGGAATGTTGAATCGATTATCCGCACAAGGATTCCACTGCTCCAGCGCATGATCCGGTCCGTTAAGGAAATGGATGAAAATACCCTTTCAGCCATTGCAGACCATGTGGGAGCGCTTTTATGCAAAAGATATCCTGCCATGACCGGGGACAGCATACCCGGGATGCTGTCAAACATTGTGTCTGCCCGCATATCCAAACACTATAACACCCAGGGCACCAATTTTGTGGTGGATGCCTCATGTGCTTCGGCCACCATGGCTTTGGACATGGCGGTTAAAAATCTGCGTTCAGGCGATCTGGATGCCGTGGTCACCGGCGGTGTGGACACCAACCTGTATCCGGGGGTGCTGCTGGCATTCAAACGCCTGGGCATTCTGGCCCAAACCGAACCCAGCCTGTTTGACAATGACGCCAACGGGTATGTCATGGGTGAGGGTGCGGCCTGCCTGGTCGTAACCACCTATAAATATGCAAAACAGAACAACATGCCTGTTCTGGGTGAATTAAAATGCCTGAACCTGGCGGCAAGTGCGCCGGAACATTTATTGTCGCCATCTGAAAACAAATATGAAAGCGTCATCTCAAACGACACCGGGACATTTAAAACCCGGAAAACCGACCTGGCATATCTGGATGTATTTGGTGTGTCCAACCCGTTCCTGGATCTGGTTGAAAAACAGGCCATTGAAAAAAGCCTGAGCCATCCCGTGGCATACGGAAATATCAAAACCGAGTTCGGATACTTTAAAGCAGCCAATCCCGCCGTAGTCATGACAAGACTTTTGATGATGTCGGGTAAAGGGGTTCTGCTGCCGACCCATGGGTTCCGGCCCCAATCCACACTCATAGAAGAGGAAAGCCTGCTGCACCCGGTCAAGGAGATCACACCGCTGGCGGATGGCGCGCTTTTAGGTGCTGATGTCAACGGTATCGGCGGCAACCACGCCCATATCATCATTGGCCGGGTGCCCCGGTTTCTGCAGGCCCAAAACGCTTACGCGTCTGTGGAACTGCCCGCAATCACACCCGGGGCCTGGCCAAACCAGGTTCGGACCGCAGCGGTCACCGCCCTGCTTTCGGGCCAGGGGGCCCAGTCTGCAGGTATGTTGAACGCCCTTTACCAGGCTGTGCCTGAGATCAAAGCCCTGATGGACCAGGGGGAAAAGATCTTCCTGGAACGCCGGGGAGCATCCCTGCTGGACATCATGACCACCGGCGGTGCTCCGCTCAACCAAACGGAAAACACCCAGCCCGCCATTTTCCTGTCCACGGCTGCCATCTATCATGCATTAAGCCTCAAAGGCTTTGAACCTGATTTTTATATCGGCCACAGTGTCGGAGAATACTCAGCCCTTTACTGCGCCGGCTTAATTGACTTTGCTACCGCCATGAACCTTGTGATTTCCAGGGCGGATTTCATGGGCCGGGCATCCAAGGAAAACCCCGGCGGGATCATGGTGGTTTTTGACGGGGAAAAAGGCGCCCAGGCGATGATTTCAGACTCCGGCGTTAAAGATATCTGGCTGGTCAACAAAAACAGTGAAAAACAAACTGCCATTGCCGGGACCACCCAGGGCATAGACCTTTTTTGCGCCCATCTTAAAGACAAAGATATCTTACATAAAAAACTGGCCCTGTCCGCAGCCTTTCACACCCCGTTGCTGGAACCTGCAGCCGGAAATATGGCCAAAACCCTTGAATCGGTAAAGTTCAATCTTAAAAACGCCCATAAAATCATCTCAAACCTGACAGCCAGGCCCTATCCGGCCGATGAACAGATGATCCGGGTCCACCTGGCACGCCAGATCGTCTCCCCTGTGGAATTCGTAGAATCCGTAAAAGGCGTTCATGCCATGGGCTGCAAACGGTTTATTGAAATCGGGCCAGGCAGACTTTTGTGCAATCTGTTGAAAAACATCTCCATTGAAACTGCTGAATCCATGCCCACGGCAGATGCCAAAAAAGGAGAGCTTGAATGTTTCACCCTGGCCTCTGACCGGTTTATCACACCCGAGGCAAAGAATACTGCCCAGGCAAGCGAACCAGCGCCCCGGGAATTGATGACTATTGAACCCCAAAACGTGAAAAATAAGTCCCTGCAAAAAACAGACGCCCCCATAGAACCCATGAACAACGACATGGATTTCAACACCTTTATAAAACAGAACGAAACCCTGGTCCAGGCGGCACTCCAACGCGAATACCGGGCGTTTCAGCAGAAAAAGGCTCTGGCGGATGTTGAAAATTTAGGCCTGTACACAGGTTTTGTCTGTATTGCCGGTGCTGCCGTTGGCCTGCCGGGTAAAGGCAACCAGGTATTTAATGAAAAAAACTTCGACCGAATTCTTGCGGGGCACAATTTCATTGAACCCTTGACCCAGGAAGAGAAAAACAAAATCGTGGACATGAACATTACCCGGGTATTCAAGGAACCCAACGGTAATGCCAGGTTTTTGGAGATTGTGCGCACCAGTGATGTGATCCAACTGGCCGGTAAACTGGGGTATTTTGACCTGTCCACGGAATACGGCATCAGCCGCAAGTTTGACCTTGTGGATGAACTGGCCATGGCCGCAGGACTTGAAGCCCTGAAAGACGCCCACATTCCCCTGGTCAACGGGTATAAAAAAACCTCCACCGGCAGCAGCATCCCGGACGGACTTGTATTGCCCGAAGAGATGCAGGATACAACAGGCGTGATCATGACAGGTATTTTCCCTGGTTTTGAAACCCTGCTGCACCATCTCAATGCGTATTATTACAACAAATTTTACGTCAAACCCTATGATGAGCTGGAAAACATCTACTATCACCTGATGGAGCATCTCACGGACAGGGATATGAAGGATGTTATCACGGACTGGTTCTTCAGGATCCGCGAGCGGCGCAAAGTATACGGCCAATACAAGTTTGAACGCAATATTCTCTTTGACATCGTGTCCCTGGGCGGCGCACATTTTGCCCAGCTCATCCGGGCAAAGGGGCCCAATATTCATCTGACCGGGGCGTGTGCATCCACCACCCAGGCCATTGGCGTGGCAGGGGACTGGATTCGCACCGGCCGGTGCGACAGGGTGATTGTCATCGGCGGGGAAGCAGCCACAAGTGAGGCCCAGATGCCGTGGGTGGGGTCAGGATTTCTGGCCATGGGTGCTGCCACCAGCAAGGAAGTGGTGTCAGACGCGGCCAAACCCTTTGATGAGGACCGAAACGGCACGATTTTAGGTTCCGGTGCAGTGGGGCTCGTTGTGGAACGCCAAGACACCCTGAACCACAGGGGGTTGAACGGCCAGGCCCGGATACTGGGTTCCCATATCGGCAACAGCGCATTTCACCCCTCCCGCATTGATGTGAACCACCTTGCCGGTGAACTCAATAAATTCGTGGGCCGGGTGGAAAAACAAAACGCCATATCCCGCACGGACATGGCCGGACAACTGGTATTCATGTCCCATGAAACCTTTACACCGGCCCGGGGCGGCAGTGCCTCGGCTGAAGTCAATGCCTTAAAATCCGCGTTCCCCAACGATTATAAAAAAATTGCCATCACCAACACCAAGGGGTATACGGGGCACACCCTGGGCGCGGGCATTGAGGATGCCATACTGGTCAAAGGCCTGCAGAAAAAAACATTTCCGCCTGTGGCCAACCTGGATCATGTGCCTGCCGAATTTTCAGATCTGAATTTTACCAAATCAGGGCATGGCGATTACCGCTTTGGGCTGCATTTCAGCGCCGGGTTCGGGTCCCATTATGCCTTTTTAATAATGGACCGGGTTCAGGAAGCCGGTGTGGAGAACAACCCGGCCTACCAGGCGTGGCTGGCCCGGATCACCGGCAGCGCAGATCCCAAGCTTGCCATCATAAATAAAACCCTGTGCGTTTTTCCCGGGGATCAACGCACAGGACCAATGATCCAGGAGAGTGTTAAGGATAAAGGCAGCGAAACAGCCGGACACGAAGAACCCAAACAGCCGGTACCTGTCCGGGCAGAACAGCCCGGAAAAGTTGCGGGCGATGCAGCGGCCACCGATGTTTTAAGCCAGATCACCGGCCTGATCGCAAACCAGACCGGCTACACCCATGACATGCTGGAACCGGACCTGGACCTGGAAGCGGACTTAGGCATTGACACGGTCAAGCAGGTGGAGACCTTCGGCAAGATCACCAAGTCCTTTGGCCTGACCGTGCCCGAGGATATCAGCCTCTCCGAACTGAACACCATACGAAAAATTGCCAGTTATATCGGCAGCCGGATTTCGACGGACCAAACCCCGGAACCGCCTGCATCCGGAACCATTGCCCGGACACCGGATTCAGGTGCTGACAGCGGCCCGGACATCACCGCGGAAATCACAAGCCTGATTGCCGAGCAGACCGGTTACACCCGGGACATGCTGGAACCGGACCTGGACCTGGAAGCAGACTTAGGCATTGACACAGTCAAGCAGGTGGAGACCTTTGGCAAGATCACCAAATCATTCGGCCTGACCGTGCCCGAGGATATCAGCCTTTCCGAACTGAACACCATACGAAAAATTGCCCAGTATATCAGCAGCCGGATTCCGACGGATCAAACCCCGGAACCGCCTGCATCCGGAACCATTGCCCGGACACCGGATTCAGATTCCGGCAGCGGCCCGGACATCACCGCGGAAATCACAAGCATGATCGCCGAGCAGACCGGTTACACCCGGGACATGCTGGAACCGGACCTGGACCTGGAAGCGGATCTGGGCATTGACACAGTCAAACAGGTGGAGACCTTTGGCAAGATCACCAAGTCATTCGGCCTGACCGTGCCCGAGGATATCAGCCTTTCGGAACTGAACACCATACGAAAAATTGCCCAGTATATCAGCAGCCGGATTCAAACGGATCAAACCCCGGAACCGCCTGCATCCGGAACCATTGCCCAGACACCGGATTCAGGTTCCGGCAGCGGCCCGGACATCACGGGTGAAATCACAAGCATGATCGCCGAGCAGACCGGTTACACCCGGGACATGCTGGAACCGGACCTGGACCTGGAAGCGGACTTAGGCATTGACACGGTCAAGCAGGTGGAGACCTTTGGCAAGATTACAAAAGCATATGGCCTGTCTGTTCCCGAGGATATCAATCTGTCTGAATTGAACACCATCAGGAAAATCAGTGAATATATTCAGACAAACCTGCCCGGGGACAGCGGCACCACCAAGGCCAAGACCACGCCGGTGCCTGCCACTCCTGATTCCCAGGCACCTGAAACAGGCCAGCCAGGTCAATCCGGAATTCAGCGCTATACCTTTGGATTGCGCCAACTGCCCGGTTCTGTACCCGGCGACCTTGGGTTTGAGGGGCAAACCTATTTGATCACCATGGACAAACAGGGGTTTGGCCGGACTGTGGCAGACCTGATCAAAGAAAATAAAGGGCATGCCATCTGTGTGGGCAACAGTGAACACGATGATTACACCGTTGATTTAAACACGCTTGAACGTGCCGAAGAGATCATCCCGCAAATAAAGGCGGACCATGACGGCATTTCCGGGATCTTTTTTCTTCACCCCCTGGATTTTGCCATGGCGCCGGGTGCAACCCTGAACCAAGAGAACGCTGCGGTCAAATTTTTGTTCCTGCTGTGCAAGGCATTTGGCAGCCACCTGGGTCAGTCCTGCCGCCGTCTGGCTGCCGTATCGGTTCAGTCTGCCCTGGCCCGTTTCAGGGAACCTGCACCGGATCAGCTCTACCCTGTTTTCAGCGGCATTTCAGGCCTGCTGAAAACCGTTGCCAAGGAGTACCCGGGAACAGGGGTAAAACTTGTGGAGTTTATGGACAAAACCGAACTTGCAGATATGGCCCGGGCTGCATCTTTGTTCATGAATGAAGTTTTCGGTGACAGCACCCGTCTGGAGGTGGGCCTTGAAAAGGGCAAAAGATTCGGTATCCGGGCCAATACCGGCAGCCCAGCCACACCACAGACCCGGGACAAAGACTTCTCGGTCATAAAAGACAATGACACCTTGCTGGTCACAGGCGGTGCTGCGGGCATCACCTATGAACTGCTCAAGTCGGTTACAACGGCCGGCATGACCCTGGTTATTTTAGGGCGCAGCCGGGTGGAAGATGAACTGGAAATCCCGGGGACCGATGCCACCGTAGATAAAATGAATGACACACAAATCATGGCTGCACTCAAGTCCATACATCCCACAGCCAAACCCGTGGAGCTGAAAAACAGAACAGCCGGACTGCGGCGGATTCTTACGGCCCGGGAAAATCTGGCCCGGCTGCGGGCCCAGGCAAAGGCCGTGGATTATCATGCCGTGGATGTCACCGACCCCGGCGCCGTTCAAAAGGCGGTCAGTCAATACGACCGCATTGACGGGGTGATTCATGCTGCGGGTGTGGACAAAAGCATTATGATTGAAAAAAAATCCATGGATGATTTTAATCTGGTGTTTGACACCAAGGTCAAGGGGGTGGCCAATGTGCTGGCAGCCATTGAAAACAAAAACTGCCGGTATATTATCGGATTTTCATCCATCACGGCCAGGTTCGGCAACGAGGCCCAGTCAGACTACACCGCCGGAAACGACATGATGGGGGCCATGATACAGGCAAATGCCCTGAAAACAAAGTATTTGACCTTTAAAATTTTTGACTGGACCGCCTGGGCGGAAATCGGGATGGCGGCCCAGGGCACCATTGAAGCCGTGCTAAAGGAAAAAGGCATTGCCTTTCTGCCGGTGGCCCAAGGGATCCGCTTTTTCCAGGAAGAGATGCACAATCCGGACAGCGTTGAAATTTTGATTGGGGCCCCCCCTGAAAAAAATCCAGCCGCATTTGACCCGGACGGTCTGCTTGCCATAGGTCCGTTCCTGGACACCGTAGAGCAGGATGCCGCCCGGGGCAGGCTGAAATTCAAACGCCTGCTGGAAGCAGACAGGGATCTTTTTCTCTTCGACCATGCCAGAAAAGGCGTGCCTCTGTTTTTAGGGGCAACCGGTCTGGAAACCATGGCTGAAGCGGCCCTGGAATGCAGCGGTGGCCAAGGACACATCCTTGAAGCCAGTGATTTTAAAATCCCTTATGGCATTAAATTATTAAAAAACCGTCCCAAGAACATTGAAATTTTTGCTGAAAAAACCGCGGACGGATTGATAACAACCCAAATCCAATCTGTTTTCACCCCCCCGGGAGGCAACGCCCCTGCCCAGAAAACCCTGCATTACCAGGGCAAATTTAAAATCGGTACAGATTTGCCTGCCCTGGATGAAATAGCCCCCCCTGCCCTGTCAGAATTTAAGGTCGATGCCGGCTGGCAGGAACAGATCTACCACCCGGACCGCCTGTTCATGGACGGGCTGTTCCGCTCCGTAGATCAGCTGGTTTCCCTGGATCAGGAGAGCCTGGTGACAGTGGTTCAATGGCGGCCCGGACGTGAATTCTTTAAAGGCCAGACCCATCCTGAATTTGTTACGCCTGTGGTGATCATGGATGCCATGTTCCAAACCGGCGGCATACTGGAATTTTTCACCAGTGCAGACGTGGTGCTTCCCTATGCCATCAGCAAGGTATCATTTGCAGGAACGGTTCTGCCGGATACGCCCTATTTCTGCGTAACCCGGCGTCTGGCCCAGGGCAGTGACACCAAAACCTATCACATGCAGCTGGCAGACCTTTCGGGCCGTGTGATCATTGACATCCAGGACTTTCAAATGGTCCGGGTGGATCGCCTGGCCGAAGAAGACCGCCCCGATGCGCAGATCATAAAGAACAGCCTGCTGGCCAGTTAGATGCCACGCATGGCCCTTCTGTTCCGGGAACAGGGCATTCGTTTCTGCCTTGTCCACATCCCGGAGATGCTTAAGGGATTGTTAGCGGGCAGTGTCGGGCCGGGTTACCAGACCAGGCCCGGCTGCCAATTCAGCCCGGATCAGTTTGCAAGGCCGGTACTTTCCCGGGCTGAACTCACCGGGCTCAATCAATTGTTTGCCCTGAAAAAGCAGGTGGAACGTCTGGCCGGACGATGGGCGGTAAAACGCCTTGTCATGCAGGAAAAAGACCTGTCCCCGGATGCCATTGAGGTACATAATGACGCATCCGGGGCACCTGCCCTGGCACCGGCCTTTGATTATGCCATATCCATTACCCATTCCGGTGACTACGCCCTGGCCGCGGCCCTGCCCGGAAAAGCCAATGGCCTGGGCGTTGACATGGAGGTTTTAAGCCCTGTGGATATCCCTGCCCTTTTACACGCCGGATTTTCCCAAAAAGAACAAACCGCATACGCCGGGGCAGACCTTGAAACCATCCTGAAAATATGGACCATCAAAGAAGCCTTGCTCAAATACCGGCAAACCGGTTTAAAAACCCCCGTAAAAAAAATCGAATGGCTGGATGAAACACTGTATGAAAATCACATCCCCGTTGACGGTGTTCGCGTAAATTCATATCACCGGGACAACATCATTTTCTCGGTTGTTTCTCCAGATTTTTTTTCTACCAAATCAAGTGAATGATAGACATAGCCAGCAAAATAATGAAGGTATGTTTTTGATGGCGCTTCAGCCATGGAATACGGATTAAACGGGTACCGATTTGCCCCCCCATAATAACACCGCTGCAGGTTGCAAATAGCAAAGATGTCCCATGGGGCCAGGATGCGTTCCCAACCCAGACACTGATGCAGACCAGTACCAGGTAAAATAAAATAGTTACAAACATGATGAATAAACTGGTGGCCACGGCCCTGGATGTCTCCATATTGAGCTTGAGCGTCATATGGGGGATGAGCCAATCCGTATTACCAATGCTCAAAAGGCCTGTAAAAAAAGAGGAGAGAATAACAACAGGATAGCTTTGTCTTAAATTGGGAATGGTATAAATGGGAATGGTATCTATGGGAATCTTTTTTTCTGTTTCCGAATCCTGGGTATTAAGGGATTGAATGGTTCTCATCAGCAGATAGCCTGCAATCAGTAAAAAGATGTAGAGCAGGAATCGTTCATAGGCCGCAGGTGTAAAAAAGCCTGCTAAAAATCCCAGGGTCACGCCCAGTAAGGCCATGGGAATAAAGCGTTTAGCCTTTTCCATGTCAACCATCCCGTTAAAAAGGTAGGTCAATGAGCCTGTCCCTTTTCCGGCAATCTGGGTGAATATGGAGATGGCAACTGCGTCAGAAGGTCTGATATCTAAAAAAGTCAAGACCGGTATCCAGAGCACCCCCCCTCCCAACCCCGCGAACATGACCATGGTTCCCACGGCAATGCCCAGCAAATGGACAACGATAAACTGGGAAAGGCTTAATGGAACACCTGTTCCCAGAAATAAACTGGGAAAGGCTTAATGGAACACCTGTTCCCAGAAATAAAAATATAAAAAATATATAAATGACGTCAGCCAGCACCCAAAAGGCCAGATACCGGGGGCAGTTATGCAGCCAGGACAAAATTCTCATTATTCACGATTCTTTTTGTTTTCACCTTCATCTATTCCCAGATATCTTCCATACTGCCGGGCAATAAAGACAAGCGTGGTTAAAAAAGCGGACAGCCGTACCAGATGCCAGACCCACCACATACCGTTCCAGGGGCTTGAAAATGGAAAAATCATAGCGGCAATTCCAAACAGATACGCCAGACAAGCGAAAAGCAGATCCCGCGGGTCTCCTTGTTGCCGGTACACCTGATAAAACTTGAATACTGAGGCAATAAACAAAAGGCTTGCCGTTATATTGATCAGGACTGCTGCCATGGTAAATCTACCGTCAAACAATGGCATAATTTGAGGCACATCGCCTGGAAACAGCAGGGCCCTCAATCCGATTGAAACCGACAGGATGATAAATCCAAAGTATATGAACCGCAGTTCATTAAGGCTTCCAAACCGTCGTCCTTTGCTGAACCAGACCGAAGCAAAAAAGAAACCGCCTGATAAACTGGCCCCGCTGTGAAGAAAAATAAAAGCGTCTCCAAGCTGGCTTATCGCATGGGCGGTATCAAGCACGCCCATGCTGGCAAATCCTGTCGCCAGCATGACTGAACTGGCATCCAGCTTTTCCCGGGACTGGATGAACAGTATTATGGAAATCAGGCAGGACGTCATACCGCCAAGCGTTTCTATTGTCGAATGCAACTGAATATGCTGCCACTGCCAGGCATATAGCCTGTCAAATAATCCTAACAGCGCGGCACCGAAAGACAGGGCCGTAATCAAGAGTATTTTTGCAGGTGTAATCGAAAACATCGGGTTAAGGTTCCTTTATATGAAAAAGTTTAACCACGGAAATCACTGAAGACACTGAAGATAGAATTCTGTGATTTCCGTGTGTTCTGTGGTTAAAATGTGTTTCATCCTTTGTTGTGTCCGTCAGGTCATGGCCCAATGTCATAAAGTCAAGAAACTTTTCAAATTAAAACCACGAAGTTCACGAAGAACACGAAGTTTAGTTTTCTAATATCTTCGTGAACTTCGTGTTCTTCGTGGTAAAATAAAATCTCAATGTTAAGTTTATGGCATTGGGTATAATTTTACACAGCATTGAAAGTAAAGAATAAACAAAATATTACCTAAATGCAATCTCAACAGAAGGCAATTCCTGCGGCTGGCTGGGTTGGCCGCGATGATTAATTGGGCGCAGCCCGTTTGGGGAGGTTATTCCATGAAAAGAAGTGTAAAGATGCCATTGATTGAGTTGGCAGGTACGCCAGCCGAGGTGGGCCGAGGCTGGGGCAAGGCCATGGCCGAAAATATGCACCACGGCCTGAACCGGATACTGGCCGTAGTCCACGAAGTACACAAGACATCTCGTACGGAGGCTCTGTCATTTGCAATGAAGCTATGGCCAGCGGCTAGGCAGTTCGATCCTGAATTGGAGCCCTTCGTCAGCGGCCAGGCACAAGGCGCCGGAATGAGTCTGGAAGAGGCATGGGCCACACGATGCGGCCTGGAGCTGCTTTTTGTGAACACCAATCTGGCTGCCATGTGCACCACCCTGGCCGGTACCGGACCGGCAACACCGGACGGTCAATCCATCATGGGCCAGAACATTGACTGGTTCACGGGCACGCCTGTCTCCCTTTTACATATCAAGCGCAGTGACGGCCTGCGCCAATTGGTACTGCCTTTGCTGGGCATAGGTGAATACACCCTTAATTCCGCCGGCCTGGCCTGCTGCCTCAATGGCGTTGCAGCCATGCAGCCGGACCTGAAGCCCCAAATTCCCATGGCAGCCTATCTGCCGCGCGCCATGCGCCAGACCGACATCACCAAGGCCCGCCGCCTGCTGGAACAGGCCTGCCGGGGCATGGTCGCCGTCACCTTGGCAGATGCACAAGCCAGCCTGTTATGCGTTGAGAGTACCCTGGACGAGTACGAGGTCCTCCAGCCCCGTGACGGCTTCCTCGCCCACGCCAATAACTACCGGACATCTCGCTTTCAGGCCGTGGACGGATGGCAGATGATATTTCCCGACAGCCAGGCCCGAACCACGCGCATGGATGAGTTGGCCGCAGGACTGGCCGGACGACTTACCCCCGAAACGCTTGGCCAGGCACTGACGGACCACCAGGGGCACCCCAACGCCATCTGCCGTCACCCGGACCCAGCCGTGCCGCCGGGATTGCAAGCTGAGTCGCTGGGGTCGTTTATCATGCTGCCTGCCCAGGGGACTATGCTGGTAGCGGCAGGCAATCCATGCACACACGAATATGTGCGCTATGATGTTTGAAACCGCACAAAAATTTGAGGGAGAATAATGAAAATTAGGAAGTAGCCTGGGGCCCCATGTTTGAGTTTGCAAAGAACGGTGAAATGAAATTCAAAGAAAACACATAACGCTGAAGGTGAGCTTGGGGATGGGTCCGAAGGACTTTATCACAGCCATGTCCATGCCATCAGCACCAGAAGTGACAGAAAAGTCACGGGGATACCGATCCTGGCGTGTTCCTTGAAGGATATGACCACGCCATGGCCCAAGGCTTTTTCAACCACAATCAGATTCGCGATACTGCCCAAAAGAAAAAGGTTTCCGGCAAAGCTACTGGAAAGAGCCAGAATATACCAGGAATCAGGCATGGCCTGACCAAGGCATGGAATTACCAGCATCACGGCCGGAACATTGCTGAAAAGGTTGGACAGGACCACAGAAACACTGGTGAGAACGACGGGTTGAGTAAGCTCAAAGCCTTTTTGGGATAAAAATTCGAGCACCCGTTCCGGGAGATGGGCCAGGGAAACCCCGTGAATGATGATGAAAAGTGCGCAGAACAAGGTGATCAGATGCCAGTCCACCAGAGCCATCATCTCCCGGCTTTTCATCTTCCGGCTGAGCAGAAGGGACCCTGCCACGGACAAGGTCGCCAGATCCCGTGGCATGTCAGTCAAGTAAAGTCCCACCAGTACCCCCACCGCCAGAATCCCTTTTCCAGTCTGCCAGCAATCAAATCGAGGCCAGTCCATGCCGCTCTCATCCATGGTCTCGGCTTTTTCAATGCGCAGGTCCTTTCGATAACACATTGCAATCATACCGAATGCGGCCATCAGGGAAAGAAAAGACGGCATATACGCCCAAAGAAAAAAGGCCTCAAAGGAAAGATGTCCCATCTGGCCGATGAGCATATTCTGGGGATTCCCGATCAGTGTGGACCCAGACCCGATATTGCTCGACACGGCCAGCCCCAGCAAAAAGGGAACAGGATTCAATCCGGCTCGTTTGAGAGAACAGGCCAGAATCGGTGCCATGGCAAAGCAGATGATATCATTGGCAAGAAGGGCGGACAGCAAGGCTGAAACAAGCATGCTCACCAGAAGAAACAACCGGGGCCGGTCGGAAAACCCAAGGATTTTTTCAGCGGCAGCGGTGTAAAACCCGCCAAGACGCAGCTGGGCCGAAATAATCATCAGCCCGTACAAAAGGCAGAGGGTTGGAAAGTCAATGCAACGGACCGCCTCCTGGGGCGATACCGCGCCCAGGACAACCATGGCGATGGCCCCCAGAATGGCAATGCCCACCCTGTCCACGGCCAGGCCGGGGATTCGTCCCATGGCGATTCCCAGATAACTCACAAGAAAAACAACCAGTGCTGTCATAGCCCGTCTTCCACAATAGTCAGAGATATGACAGCATATACACCTAATGGATAGTGAGGAACATATATTTTTCAGGAAAGGATCTTGTTGTATCTGAAATCACATTTGTGATATCTCTTTCATTTTGCTGTCGTTGTCGTTGTTTGAGTACTTAGTTTTTTATGAGGTGAACAGGTGAATAATGGATAAAAAATTTGATCCCGGCAAAAAAAAGGCGCTAAAGGCGCGGTATGAGGCACAGAAAATTGCCTTTGCACCTGTGGTGTTCCAGGCAGTACGTCTGCTAAGGGATCTGAACATTCTCAAAGTTGTTGAAGCGGCCGGAAAGACGGGACTTAAAACCGAAGCTATTTCAGAACAAACAGGTGTCTCTTGTTACGGGGTATCTGTTCTGTGCGAAACAGGACTTAGCCAGGACGTTCTGGAGTTGAAAGATGATTGCTATATATTAACCAGAGTCGGACATTTTTTGCTCAATGATGAATTAACAAACGTGAACATGGATTTTATCCATGACGTCTGCTATGAGGGGCTTTTTCGATTAGATCAGGCGATTGAAAAAGGCAAGCCCTCGGGATTGGAGGTGTTTGGCAAGTGGTCCACAATTTACGAAGCATTAAGCCATCTGCCTGCCAAAGCGCAAAAAAGCTGGTTTGCGTTTGACCACTTTTACAGTGACTCTGCCTTTCCGGATGCATTGCCGTATGTATTTGACCTTAAACCGCAATCGCTTCTGGACATCGGTGCCAATACCGGAAAATTTGCCATCCAATGTGTTCTCCATAATCCGGATGTCCATGTTACTATGATGGATTTGCCCGGGCAGCTTGCCAAGGCAGAAGAAAATATTGTTGCACAAGGGTTAGGGGATAGAATCACCCAATATCCGATTTGTGATCTGCTCGATGCAAAAGCCGGGTTTCCCGGCGGTTTTGATGCGGTATGGATGAGTCAGTTCCTGGTCTGTTTTTCCGAGGAACAAATTTTGAGCCTGCTTGAACGGGCAAAGCACGCATTGGCAGCCCAGGGCAACTTGTTCATTCTGGATACATACTGGGATCGCCAAAAATATGAAATTGCGGCATATTGTCTAATCAATTCGTCACCCTATTTTACAGCCATGGCAAATGGGAACAGCCGTATGTACCGTTTTTCCCAGATAGAAGATCTCATCACAAAGGCGGGTTTGCACATTGAATCGGTTGATGACGGCCTTGGAATGGGCCATACACTTATACGATGCCAGGCAAATGACACATCTGGAAAATGAAAAAAATACTTATCATACATTATTCACAAACCGGCCAGTTGACCGATATCGTCAAGTCTGTGACAGCCCCCTTTGAAAAGGATGAGACCGTTTCTGTCACCTATGAGGAAATCAAGCCAAAACCGGCATTTCCTTTTCCCTGGTCAGCCACGCAATTTTGCGATGTGTTTCCTGAATCTGTCCAGGGAATACCTTGCGAAATAGAGCCTGTTCACTTTGATCCCAATGAGGACTATGATCTGGTTATTCTGGCATACCAGATCTGGTTTCTTGCCCCGTCATTGCCGATCACCGCTTTTCTTGAGTCCGGTGCCGCAAAAGTGATGAAAGGACGGCCGGTCCTGACCATTATCGGATGCAGGAACATGTGGCTTTTGGCCCACGAGACCGTGAAACAAAAAATTGTGAAATCAGGCGGCCGCTTGTTCGGTAATCTCGTTCTGGCGGATAGAACCAATAATCTGCTTGGTGTTCTCACCATCACCATTTGGATGTTGTCCGGGAAAAAAAAATTAGTTCCCGGACTTTTGCCGGCGGCAGGCATATCAGACCAGGATATTCATGACGCCGCAAGGTTTGGGGATCTTCTGATACACGCCTTGGAAAAAAATGAGCCCGGGTCGATTCAGGAAACGCTTAATGAACACGGCGCAGTCACTGTGGTACCGCAATATATATTTTTTGAAAAACGAATCCAGGCAATTTTCAAAATCTGGTCAAGATTTATTCTGAAAAAAGGCAACAGAGGCAATCCTGCCCGAAAATTTCGGGTTCAACTGTTTCTGGGTTATCTTTTTGCCGCAATCGCAGTTATAGCTCCTGTTTCTACGGTACTCTCCATATTGGCAGCCAAGTTGAAAAAAGACGAGATCAAACATGAAATTGACTATTTTTCAAAAAATATTGTTGACTGAATTTGAAAAAAATTCAGTAGCCCCTGGCGCGTTGTGCAAACAGGATGATTCACTTCATGGGAACGAATACATTGCATTTTCTGACTGAACAGGCCGTGGCCGGTCTTTTGACGGGGAACAATGCGCCTGACAGACCTTTTTGCGGGCAGCGCACCTATGGGGATATCCATGCCATGGCCCATGTCATTCTTGACAGGTGCCCTGCAAAGCATGGCCAAAGGGGATACCTTGCCATATTTACCACAGACCGGGCTGTCATTGCTGCCGCTATTATTGCGGCCCTGGCCGGCGGGCCCATACTGATTCTGCCCCATGATATCTCGGACGGGGCCCTTATGGATCTGGCAAGTGACCCGGAATATACATGGGTGGTGGCAGACCCGGGCAGGACGTTGCCCAGCCGTTTCAAGGCTCTTTGGGTTACCCCGGCCGGCCACAGCCCGAATCCCATACCCTTAAAAGCCGCCATTGATCCGGATGCGCCCCTGCTCAAACTGTATACCGGAGGCTCAACAGGGAAACCGGCCATATGGACAAAGACCGTGGAAAATATCATGGGCGAAGCCCTGTTCCATGTGGGTGTGCATGATATCACCTGTGATGACGTGGTGGTGGCCACGGTGCCGCCCTATCATATCTACGGGTTGCTGTTTTCCGTGGCTGCCCCGTTGCTGGCAGGCGCAAGGGTGGCCGATCAAACCTGCGGATTCCCCCATGAAATTGTCAATACGGTTACGGATACGGCGGCAACCATTCTTGTCAGTGTGCCGGCCCATTTCAGGGCCTTAAAAGATCATGATTTCCCGGACCATGGCCTGCGTCTGGCTTTTTCTTCGGCAGGGGTCCTGGATGAGGCGGATGAAAGGGCTTTCCGCCAAAGGAATAGCGTATTGGTAATGGAGGTTTACGGTTCAACGGAAACCGGCGGCATCGCCTTTAGATGCCGGGGACGTGACGAGACCTTTTTTTCGCCTTTTACTGTCATTGAAACCCATATTGAAGAAGAGACCTTAAAGATCCGTTCCCCTTTTATTTCGCCTGAAATTGTTCGGGATGATTTGGGATTCTACCTGGTCCCGGACAGGGTAAAACAATGTTCCGACAACTGTTTTGCCATCCTTGGCAGATCTGATACTGTTGTGAAAATAGCCGGCATTCGGGTTGACCTCGATAAGGTCGGAGCGGTATTAAAGACCATGGACGGTATCAGGGATGCGCTGGTTCTGGCAAGGCCAGTCCCCCGGGGCCGGGCCTTTGATATCTGTGCCCTTGTTGAGGCAAACTGCACCCACGCCGATATCCGGCAATTTCTTTCCGGGCGGCTTGAGGCTGCAGCCCATCCCCGGTGGATCAAGGTTGTGGACCAGATGCCCGTGACCCGTTCCGGGAAGTACGACAGGGCTGCGGTTGCTGCCTTGTTTGAACCGGATGAGGACTAAAGAAAAATGAACCGCAGAGTCGTTATAACAGGGTATGGCATCATCTCTCCCATCGGGGATACGGATGATGAGGTCATCCGGCATCTGACCCAGGGCATTTCCGGGGTTAAAAAGCTTGAAGATGACGGGTTTCTGTCCGGGTTTATCCAGTCCGGTGTCTATGGCAAGATTGATTATCCAAAGACGTATCCCTTTGAACGAAACCATCGAAAAACCATGGGGCCGGTGGCTTTTGTCGCCTGCGAGTCCGCCCGGCGGGCCATTGAACAATCCGGTCTGGACAAAGATTTTCTGACCTCGGGACGGGTCGGGGTGGCTTTCGGCTCCATCCATGGCAGCCCGCTTGTCCAGCGCGAGATCATGAGAACCTATTTTAAGGGCGGCAAAGACGGGGATTCCGGCATCAATGCGGCTGATTTTCTAAAATCCATGGCCCACACCACAGCCGTGAATATCACAAAGATGTTCGGCATATCCGGCCGGGTCATCAGTCCGTGTACGGCATGCACCACCAGCAGCCAGTCCATTGGTTTTGGATACGAAGCCATCCGGTTCGGCATGCAGGATGCCATGGTGTGCGGCGGTGCCGACGAGTATGACACCTCAACCGTGGCCGTTTTTGACAACCTTCGGGCCTGCTCCATCCGGTTCAACGACACACCCCATCTTACCCCGCGCCCCTTTGACAGCCGCCGGGACGGTCTGGTGGTGGGAGAAGGTGCCGGCGCCCTTGTGCTGGAGTCCCTGGACCATGCGAAAAATCGCGGGGCAGCCATCCTGGGTGAAGTTGTGGGGTTTGCCTCCAACAACAACGGCGGGGATATGATTCTGCCCAACCTGGCGGGGATTACCCAGACCTTGACCCTGGCCCTGGCCGACGCAGGAATCGCCAGCCAGGATGTTGATTTCATCAGCGCCCATGCCACGGCCACCCGCCAGGGGGACACCATTGAGGCCATGGCCATCCATGATGTATATGGCGCAAAGACCCGGGTAACGGCCCTGAAAAGCTACATGGGCCATACCATTGCCGCCTGCGGGGCCATTGAAACCATCATCACCTTGATGATGATGAAGCACGGGTTTATCCCGGCCACCCTCAATCTTGACACCGTGGATGAATCCTGTGCCATGATCAACCATACCAGGCACCTGCTGGATGAAAAAATCAACACGGCATCGGTTCAAAATTTTGCCTTTGGCGGGGTGAATACCGCCCTTATTTTGAAGAAATTTAATTGATGGGAATCAACAAAGCCTCAAAAACCGGGCATGAAACAAAAACCAGGGGAAACACGTTTCTGTCGTTTACCCGGGATCTGATCATTACACTGCTGCTCTGGGGCTATTTTATTTTTGGATTTATTCTGTTTTTCTCCCCGTTTTACCTGATCGCCTTTGTTTGTCCGCCCATACGGGAACCTGGCATCCAATGTCTTAATCATCTGTTTTACAAAGGATTTTTCAGTCTGGTCCGCATGCTGATGCCGGGCATTGGCTGGCACATTGACCCCAGCGTCAAAAGCCTTGAAAACTGCATCATTGTCGGCAACCATGTTTCCTATCTGGATCCGTTGATGATGATCGCTTTGTTCAGGCGTCATAAAACCATTGTCAAGAGCACCTTTTTCAAAGTGCCGGTGTTTGGCTGGGTATTAAGGGCCGCAGGCTATATCCCGTCCATGCCCAAGGGGCGGCTGTCCAGCCTGATGGTGCGGCAGACCACGGCCCTTGCATCCTTTCTTGAAAAAGGCGGTATCCTTTTTGTGTTTCCCGAAGGCACCCGGAACCGCAACGCTGGAAAAGGTGTCCTGGAATTTCACACCGGGGTTTTTAAAATGGCCAGATTTTGCAGATCACCCATCAATGCAGTGAAGATCCGCAATACCGACAAACTGTTCACACCCGGGCGGTTCTTATTTCACACTGGTTTTTCCGGTGTCATCAGTGTGGAACTTGCCGGCACGATCCAGCCGGATTATGACAACGAAACCGTTTCTGCGGCAGGGCTCATGGAACAGGCCAAAACGATTTTAAGCGAAAAACAAAGGAGATCTCCTTGGGATTATCACACAGACAAGCCGTGATTCTGGGGTATGACGCGGTTTGTGCCCTGGGAACCCGATTTCCTGACGCCTGGCAAAAAGCGCTGAAAGGAGAAAGCGGTATTGGTCCGCTGACCCGATTTCCCATGGATGCCGGCTTTCCCGTGCGTATTGCAGGAGAAGTGGACTGCATTGATGATCTGGATTATCCTTTTTTAAAACCCAGGGAACGCGCCAAATGGACCTCACCCATTTTCAAGCATGCCATGCTCACCACATCCCGGGCCCTTGAACGAAGCGGGATTGAGATTACCCCTGACATTGCCCCCAGAATCGCCATCACCTACAGTTCCGCCCTGGGCGGGGTGGATGCCGTGCTGGCGGCGGACCGCAGGCTGGTGCGGGAAAACCTTCTGCCCAAGCCCTTTACCAATCCCAATGCCTGCATCAACATGGTGGGGGGCAAGGTCTCCATCCTCACCGGTGCCACCGGCCCCATCACCGCCACCATTTCGGCCTGTGCCACAGGGGCCACGTCCATGATCATCGGCGCCATGTTCATTGAACAGGGCCTTTGCGATGTGGCCATCTGCGGGGCCGTGGATTTTGCCCTGGTGCCTGCCATCATTGCCGGGTTCTCCACTATGAACGGCACCTTTTATCCCAAGCCCGGGGAAAACGTCCCGGCCCGGGCCGCAAGCTGCCCGTTTTCCCGGAACCGGCGGGGATTCGTGGTTTCCGAAGGGGCCGGGGCCGTGATCCTGGCTGCCCGGGAGTTTGCCCGAACCTGGGGCTTGACCTATCAGGTGGCGCTTGCCGGGTGGGGCATGACCTCGGATGCCCACCATGTGGTGGCACCCCATCTGCCAACGGTAACACGGTGCATGGAATTAAGCCTTGCCCATGCCGGGATTGATCCGGAGGCGGTCTCCAGTGTCAATGCCCATGCCACCTCCACCCAGGTGGGGGACAAGGTGGAGTATGATGCGCTTTGTGCCGTGTTCGGCAAAAAGATCCCGCCGGTGACAGCCAATAAATCCATGATCGGCCATGCCATGGGCGCATCCAGCGCCATTGAGACCATTTTTGCCGTCCAGGGGATGGTTGACGGGCAAATCCCCCCCACCATCAATTATGCCCCGGACCCTGACATGAGGTTTGACTGCGTGGCAGACCATGCAAGACGCCTGGACCAGTCGTATGTGTTGAAAAATGCATTTGGATTTGGAGGATGCAATGCCTGCATTGTTTTGCAAAATTGCTGATAAAAGGTTGAAAAGACCATGAAAGCACCCATGAACAGGCGGGTTTTTGTCCTGGGGTACGGGGCGGCCACCCCGTTGGGGGCAACCTTTGACCTGACCTTTGAAAATGCAGTGGCCGGTAAAGCAGGGTTTCGAAAGATCACCCGGTGTGAGGTGAAAACCCGGAGCAATGTGGTGGGAGAAATTCCGGACTGGGATCCCGTAGCAAGCGGGATGTTTGAAAAAAAAGAGGCCCATAGCTGGAATGCGGCGTTTGTGCTGTTGACCGTGGCCGTGTGTCGGGAGGCCCTGGCCCATGCAGGCATTGTCATGGAACCTGGTATCTCCGAGCGAACCGCCTGCCTGATCGGCTCTGCCCTGAATGGGCTGGATGCGTTCAGGATCGCTTCGGATAAATATGCCAATGCAGGCCCTTTACGGGTCAGCCCCTATCTTCTGCCCAACCTGTGCGGCAACATGCCCGCAAGCAAGGCCGGTATTGACCTGGGGTTTACAGGCCCGTTGTTTTCCCCCCAGGGGGCGTGTGCGTCGGGCAACCACGCCATCGGCATGGGGGCCAGGATGATCCGGGACGGTGATGTGGATGTTGTGCTGGCAGGCGGCGTGGACACGCCCCTGGTGCCGGAGATCGTCCAGGGATTTGCCAATATGGGGGCCACCATAAAAATCAATCCCGGGGACCGGGCCTATGATGATCCGGGCCAGGCCAGCCGTCCGTTCAGTTGCGACCGCAAGGGCATGGTGCTCTCCGAAGGGTGTGGCGTGGTGGTGCTGGCCGCAGAAGAGGTGGCAAAGGCCCACGGTCTGAAAGCCCGGGCCGAAGTGGCGGGTGTGGGCTGGACCTCGGATGCCTTTCATTTTACCAGTCCCAATCATGAGACCATTGTCCGGGCCATGCACCAGGCCATTGAGGATGCACAAATTTCCCCCCGGGATATCCAGTACATTAATGCCCACGGCACCTCCACGTTCAAGGGAGACCTGGCAGAGGCCGACTGTTTAAGGCAGGTGTTCGGGAACCATCTAGGACAGATCCCGGTATCCTCCAACAAATCCCAGATCGGCCATACCCTGGGGGCGGCTGCCGCCATTGAGGCTGCATTGAGCATTGAGGCCATGCAGATGGGTATGGTGCTTCCCACCATCAACCATTGCCCTGCCCCTGATTTTGACGACCTGGATGTTGTACCTGATACCTTCAGGGCCCACCTTCACTCTTTTCTTTTGTCCAATGCCTACGGGTTTGGCGGAACCAATTGCTGCATCGTATTTAAGGGGATCTAAGATTCAAGAGGCCGTAAGATTATGAAACCAAAACCGTTTAAGCCCGAAATTACAGATGAAAATACACCGTATGTAAGGGATCAGACCACAGGTTTTGTCTGGCACAGAACCAGCCATAGAACCCTTTATGCAGACACGGACCGCTCCCAGGTGGTCTACCATGCCAATTATTTAAGATTTTTTGAGCAGGGCCGGGCCGCTTTGATGCGGGACATTGCCTACCCCTACCGGGAAATTGAAGAAAGCGGGTTTGTCTATCCCATCATTGAGACCAAACTGAACTATTTTGCGCCTCTGTTTTATGACGACCTGATGTGGATCCATACCCGGCCTGCGGCCCTGGAACGGGTCAGGCTTCAGTTTGATTATGTGATCACAAGCCATACCTATGACCAGATTATCTGCAAGGGATATACCCGCCATTGTGCCACCAATGCCCGGGGCATACCTGTTGGCGTGGATGAGAAAACAGTCCGGGTCTGGACACAGTTTCCCCAGGGTTAGGCACCGAACCGGTGTATCAGGGACTCCATGGTGACCCGTGTCAGCCAGCGCAGGAAAATCAGGGAATATTCAGCCCCGGAAAGGACCATGCCGGCCATGAAAACCAGGTGGGAAAGACCATAAAATGCAGGACCGCCAATGACGGTGAACCAGGGATTACCTGTTTTATAAGAGATAATGCCCATCAGACCGACCATGGGCCATCCTAGAACATAGCTGAAGGCAATGGCAAAAACACCGGCCAGTACTTTAAAAGACGGCTTTTCCCGGAAAGCACTTAAGTCTGCTTTGTCTTCAATGGCCTTACGGACAAACGGGGCCTGGGAAATTTTATTAAGCAAGGTTACCATGGCTGATTTATACCGGATAATTGGGGTCAAAGGAATATTAAATTCGGCATATTTAATATTTCCCTGGACTCCACTGATTATCCCACGGAAAGGAGGATATACTTGGGTGAAGAGGTCAGAACAAATGAGTGCGGGAAAATTTCGGGGCATCGCTTTGCCGTGGTGATCCCTGTATATAACCACGGTGCAATGGTCAAAGGCGTGGTGCTTGGGGCGGTGAAGCTTGGATTTCCGGTTATTGTTGTGGATGACGGCTCCACGGACATCACCCCGCAACGTGTTCAAGGAATCCCGGGAATCCGGGTGATTACCCATGAACACAATCTTGGCAAGGGTGCTGCCCTGATGACCGGGTTCAGGGTTGCGGCTGACATAGCTGATTTTGCCATAACCATGGATGCCGACGGCCAGCATTTTCCCGAGGATGCCCTTGCCATGATCGCTGCGGTCCCCAAAGGCTCCAAACCCTTGGTGACCGGATATCGAAAACAGATGACAAATAAGTTGGTCCCATGGACCAGCCACATGGGCAGGCGGTTTTCAAACCTGTGGATCACGGCATCGGGCGGTCCCGGGATCCGGGATTCCCAGAGTGGGTTCCGCATCTATCCCCTGCCGGAAACCCTGAACCTGAAAACCCGTGCCAGGCGGTATCAATTTGAGGTGGAGGTGCTTGTCAAAGCCCACAGGAATAAAATTGCCGTCATTGAGGTGCCCGTCCGTGTCGCATACCCTGCGGACAGGGTATCCCATTTTCATCCCTGTATTGATTTTTTACGCAACAGCGCCACATTCAGCCGGTTGATCTTCCGGCGTATCATTGGTTTGATTTAAAGGGGAATCTTTTGTGAAGGCATTGACCTATCGGCTGCTCATTGTATTGTCACGCTGGTTTGGCCCCTGGATTTTCACCCTGGTGTCCCGGATCATTGCCGGGGGTTATTTTTTCATGTTTCCAGGCAGGGCTGCACAGAGCGCCAGGTTTTACAGCTCTCTTTTTCCCGGCAAAGGCCGCCTGTTTCACTGGCTATGCGCCTTTCGCCAATACCAGAATTTTACCACCGTGTTCATGGACCGTATCCGAACCCGGGGCCAGGACAACATCTGTTTTACTTCCACGGGGTGGCAGGGGTTTGAAGAAGCGTTGGACAAGGGGCAAGGCGCCATCATCCTCATGTCCCATATGGGCAATTGGGATGTGGCTGCAAGCCTTATGGCAAAAAAACGAAAGAATCTTAAACTTCTCCTTTATATGGGGGCCAAGGCCAAGGAACAGATTGAATCTGTCCAGAAACAGGCACTCCATGACAACGGCATCCGCATTGTCGCTGTTGAACCGTCCGGGGGGTCTCCCCTTGACGTTGTGACAGGTATCCGCTTTCTGAAATCCGGCGGGGTAGTCTCTTTGACCGGGGATAAACTGTGGCATCCGGATCAAAAATCGATCAACGTGCCGTTTTTAGGGAAAAGTGCGCGGATTCCTGAGTTCCCCCATATCTTTGCCCTGCTCTCCAAGGCGCCTTTGTTTGTTTTCTTTACCTTTCGCACCGGCCCTGGCACCTATCGGTTTATGTTGTCCGATCCCATGCATATCACCTGCCCGTCACGGGAAGAACGCAGCCGTGCCGTTGCCCAATCCGCCCGGGTCTACGCAGGCATGCTGGAAAAAACCCTGCGTGAACACCCCTATGAATGGTATCATTTTGATCCGTTTCTTGTGGATTATGCCGGACAGCACCATCAGGGCAATCGCATGTGAAAATCAAAATTCACTAGTTGAAATTCTCCCTTGCCATCCAGGCGGCAGTCAAGGTAATCTCCAATTTTAAATATTTATACAGATCTGGTTATTCTTGCTTTTTGGGGTGTTATCCCGTTAGATAAGTGAATACGAAAGATAAACGGAAACTACAGATCAACTTGTTCTCGGCGGCTGCGCCGCCGAGAATCGCGGTGCTGACTGCGTCCAGCACCGCGATTAGATGTTTATAATAGTATTATTCATGGATTTTTTTTATTGTGCATGTTACTCATAGTCCGTAGATATATAGTCTACAATTAATAAGAATTCCCCCTATAAATCTTAGGGGGAAAAATGAGAGATGAAGTCGCTTTATCAATTTTCGGGAACAATGTTAGGGATTTACGTAATAAAAGACAAATCAGCCAAGAAAAATTAGCTGAATTATCTGATTTAGATCGTACTTATATAAGCTCTGTTGAGCGTGGACAAAGAAACGTCAGCATTTTGAATATTATCAAAATAGCTGAAGCTTTAAATGTAAATATTAACAGCCTCTTTGAAGGAATAGGAGGCTGTGATGAGTAGCATTGATAAAGCATATGAATTTTATTTGCGCCATATTTATGATGAAGAAAAAATCAATTTGTTAGAAGAACATAATCTCAAAATTCCTGGTTCAGTACCTCCTGTATTATGGGAGTTATTCGGTGCATTGTTAACGGAAAGGTCTGGTGCGGGTTCAACGGGTGCGGATCTTCAGGGCTGGGAAGTTAAATCTGCAAAAGAAGGTGGCTCGTATGAGTATCAATATCATTTAAATACAGGAGCTGCTAAATTAAAAGAAGATTGTATCGTAAATCATCTTTTTTGCACTTACTCAACAACATACAAAGACGTTGTTGTGAGGGTTATGTCGGGTTCAGATCTTACTGATATTTTTTTTAAAAATTGGGAACCAGAATATTATTCAAATTATGATGATTCAGCCCCTAAAGCGCAACGTAGACAAAGATTTAGGAAAAGTATTTCTTTTGGCTATGTTGAAACACATGGAGTTCTTTTATTAAAAATTGAGGATGGGAGACTGGTCTTTAGAGACGACAATGTAATCCCAATATTTAATAAGGTTTGAACAATGAAAAATTTTATAGAATTTTTTGCTGGTGTTGGTTTAGTTCGTGAAGGCCTAAACAATAATAATTGGTCTTGTATATGGGCAAATGACATTTCACCAGATAAACAGGAATCATACGTTAAAAATTTTGGTGATAATCATTTTTGGTTAGGGGATATCTGGGATATAGCCAATAATTCAGATCTTGTTCCGAATAATGCTTTTTTATATACCGCATCATTCCCCTGCACTGATTTATCAGTTGCTGGAGCTAGAGCCGGTTTAGCTGGTGCTGAATCAGGAACATTAAATGCTCTCTTGGAAATAATAAAATACAAAAAAACAAATGGTACTTCACCAAAAGTAATTTTGCTTGAAAATGTTAAAGGGTTTCTAACTTCACACAAAGGCAAAGATGTAGCAGATATTGTAAAAAGTTTGAGTGACTTAGGTTACTTTATTGACATCATAGAACTTGATGCTATAGATTTTTCAGCACAAAGCAGACCCAGAGTTTTTTTAATTGCTGTTGAAGAGTCATTAGCAATAAATAATATGATAATAAAAAGCAAAAAGCTTCAAATTTTTAATGAATGGTGGTCGTATTTTGAAAAATACCCAAGTCTAAGATCTGATAAAATAAAAAAAATAATATTGGATAACGAACAGTTAAATTGGGCTTTATTCAATGTTGAGTTACCACAAAAATCTACCATTAGGCTATCTGACATTATTGAAACTGATATACCAGATGACTCTGAATGGTGGTGGAATGAAAAACGCCAAAAACACATTTATGACCAGATGAGCGATAATCATAAATTGGCACTTAAGGAAATGATAAAAAAGAAACATTATTCGTATGGAACAGTTTATAGAAGAATGAGAAATGGCAAGTCAATGGCTGAATTACGAAATGATGGTTATGCTGGTTGTTTAAGAACTCCTAGGGGGGGGTCAAGTAAACAAATATTAATCAAAGCTGGCAAAGGTCATTGGAAAGTACGTTTATTAACCCCTAGAGAATACGCGCGTTTACAAGGTGTCAGGGACAGTTTTCAGCTGCCAAAGAATGTAAACAAAGGATATTTTGCAATGGGTGATGGAGTATGTGTCCCAGTTATAGAATATATCGCAAATAATATATTGGATCCTCTTTATTTTGCGGACAACACATCTAACTAGAGTTGCGGGTAATCTGGGTAGAGTAGAGCACTGATTCGGCCGGTTTCTTCAGCCCTTTTTATATTCGAGACGCCTTGCCGCACGCGGCCACTACGTGTTCCAAAGGCCTTGCATCCTCAGTGCTCCCTCATCAAACCGTGCATACGGTTCTCCCGTACACGGCTTTCCGATGTTCTTCATTGTAAGGCTTGCGCCCTTTTCCACTTTGCGTAAGTTGGGATTCTATACAAATACAACTTGTTGTACAGAAAATCTGTAGAAAATCGTTTATACCCATTTGTCCTGGTACGAACTTTATGCCGTACGCATAAATGCTTACGGACCCTTTCTTCGGTAAACCATTTGACCCGAGCCATCACTTTCGTGCTGTGCTGGTAGTGAAAATAAGCTGACCAGCCTTGGGTCGCATAGTTGATCTCATCAATCAAGTCTGGCACCGATACCGGTGTTCTTCGGCGGTGAGTTAACCTTTTCACCGTTGCCTTGATGCGCTCTTCCGAGCGTTTGGATGGTTCAGTGTGTGGGTACCACTTCCCGCTTCGGGCTGCGTCTCATTTGAAATCGGAACCCAAGGAAATCAAAGCTATCTTGATAGGCATTGACTATCTTGGTTTTCTGATCATTGGGCCTGATTCCATCGATATACTCGCAATCGGGCAGCAGGGATGAGTCGATGAGTTTTTCTTCCATCTGGCGCACCACGACGTTGCGGATATAATAAGTTGGCATTGGCATCGTCTATCCCCTGATCTGATCCCTGTCCACTCTGTTGCCGCTTTTCTGCTTTTCTGAATCAATAGACACCATTATGGGGAAAGGGGCAATGTCATAAAGTTAAGAAACTTTTCAGATTAAAACCACGAAGTTCACGAAGAACACGAAGTATAGTTCTCTAATATCTTCGTGAACTTCGTGTTCTTCGTGGTAAAATAAAATCTGAATGCTTAAGTTTATGGCATTGGGGAAAGGGGGCTAGTTGAGGGTAGAATTGACATATCATAGGAGGCAGGCCCGCCGGTCTTGATTTCAAGCCCGTCTGGGTGGAGGACAACAGAGGTAATCTTCCAGTCTTCGCGAAGGCCGGGAGACAAGGTCTGGGTGCAGGTTTCTCCCCCCTCTGAAGATATGTATGCCATCACTTTTGTTGCGCCCGCTATAATTTCAAAGGAATCAATGGTATCCGTCGAATCGTTCAATTTATAGAATACGCAACCGGAGACGCCCCCATTGGGGATGTCGCATACTGTATATCCAAAAAGTCTTTTTGTGGAGCAGGTCTGGGACTGGACCGGCCCATGGGCCAGTAAGAAGAATGCCAATCCGACAAATAAAAGGGTGAATCGAGTCATGAGTTTTCTCCTTGGTTTCGGGTTAATCGGGGTCTCCCCCATCAGTGTGAATATTCAGTGTGAATATTCAGTTTAAATCATCAATTCGAACTATGAACATGCATAATTATTGCCAGCCGCCAGCAGGGATTTGGGAATACCCTGAAGGGCAGAAACTCGGAAAAGTCATAAACCAAATCAGGAATAGAATCAAAAATAGTGGATTTCGGTGGATCATGGTTGCGGATGTCCCAAAGCCCAATAAGATTCTTTCGATAATGTCGAGTTCTTCAATGAAACTTATGATACGTAGCACCTCATTTTTTAACCATACCTGAACTTGTTCCCACCCCTTGCCCTGCGCTGTCTTTTCCGTCTGCCGGATGACCACAAGGGAAGAGGGTTTCTCTCAAAATTATGCAAGCGTATTCTCCAAAAAAGAGATTTTCAAGAAAAAATCACTGTTAAAAACCGTTAAAAAGGATGATTCCAATATTCTTATACCAGCTGAAGCTTTTGAGAATAGAACTATTCAAGGTTTTATGGCCGTCGGTAAAAAACTGGATACGGTTACCAATCAACACATATTCATAGTTGCGGGTCGGACAGAGATAACTGATTAAAAATATTAAGAAAAGCATGAAAAAATAGCCTCAAAAACGCCTTAGGTTAATGTTTTCGACCCCAAAAACAGCATTCTAAAAATTTATGTGAGGTTCCAACAATGCTCTTGCTACGGGTCGCAAAAAACCGCGACCGCAGAAGAGCAACGTTCTCGGCGGCTGCGCCGCCGAGAATCGCGGTGCTGACTGCGTCCAGCACCGCGATTACTCGGACACACGTGCGCGGGCTGGCAAATTGCCCGATAATATGGTACGGCTGTAATTTTTGCAGCGCGACTGCATAACCTGTATTGCGCAATGATTACACAAAAATCTAAAAACAACACAACCTAATAACCTAAAAATTGATTGACACAAAAACCTAAAAATAATAAGGCTTAATAATCTAAAAATACCACACTACAGATAGGTCAATAATGCCGACACTACAAGATAAGCTTGCAGAATCTCTCGCTGTTTTGAAAAAACTACAGGACGAAGGTATTGTTGCAATCCAAACAAAAAACATAACACGAACTCACCGGGAACGTCTTGTCAAAAGCGGATTCATCAAAGAAGTGATGAAAGGATGGTATATCCCTGCCAGTCCTGAAGAGCAGACTGGAGAAAGCACGGCCTGGTATGCATCATTTTGGGGCTTTTGTGGTGACTATCTTAAATTAAGGTTTGGCAATCAATGGTGCCTTTCCCCTGAACAATCATTGAGCATTCATAGCGGGAACTGGAACGTGCCGAATCAACTTCTTGTCCGCGCGCCAAAAGGCGGGAACAAGCCAATCTCTCTTCTTCATGAAACATCGATAATGGACGTTCGGCTGAATCTGCCGAACAGGAATGATATGGAAATCAAGGAAAACATACGGATGATGACCCTGCCCGCTGCTCTGATTTCCTGTGCTCCCGGTTATTATTCAAATAATGCTATAGAGGCCCGCGCTGCGCTTTCCATGATCTCTGATGCTTCTCAGGTCCTGCACAAGCTCCTTGAAGGTGGGCATAGCACGGTAGCCGGAAGGCTTGCAGGAGCTTTCCGAAATATTGGGAAAAATGTTATTGCTGACAATATCATCGGAGCAATGAGAGATGCCGGATACAGCATTACGGACAATGACCCCTTTGAAGAAAAGCCCGCTATTATTCTTCGTGAACGCGAGATTTCTCCATACGTCAACCGAATACGGATGCACTGGGCGGATATGCGCGGTATTGTCCTTGAAAACTTTCCGCAGGCACCCTCATTAAACCAGAATACCGATGAATATCTTAAACATGTCGATGATATATATTTGACTGATGCCTATCATTCGCTTTCTATTGAAGGATATCGTGTGAGTGAGGCGCTTATTGAACGTGTCCGCACAGGAAGTTGGGACCCAGAAACCAACCACAAAGATAAAGAGTACGCAAATGCCTTGGCTGCCCGTGGTTACTGGCAAGCTTTTCAGGCAGTGAAGAAAAGCGTGGAAAAAATTCTGAATAAAAACTCGCCAGGTGCGGTGGTAAGTAAAGATCATTCCGTATGGTATAGAGAATTATTTGCCCCAAGTGTAAACGCTGGTCTTATATCTGCATCCGACCTTGCAGGATACCGAAATCAACCTGTCTATATTCGAAAATCAAGGCATGTACCACCCCGATACGAAGCTGTGCGAGATCTTATGCCTGCATTCTTTTCTCTTTTAAACGATGAAGAAGAACCTTCTGTAAAAGCCGTTTTAGGTCACTTTTTCTTTGTATATATCCACCCTTATATTGATGGAAATGGCCGCATGGGAAGATTTTTGATGAATGTTATGTTAGCTAGTGGCGGCTATCCATGGACAGTCATTCCGCTTGGAACCCGCAATGATTATATGGCCACCTTGGAAGAAGCAAGCGTAAAAAAGAATATAAAACCGTTTTCTAAATTTTTGGCTGGACTTCTCCAAAAAGGTTAACGAATATTCAACAATCCAAATCAACCGGGCGTAAAAATAGGGGGACAGACCACGTTTTTCTCTTGTATTTTTAATCCGCCCAATGTTAGTTCCACTTTATGCTGAGACGACCGAGAATAGTAGCGGGTAGCCTGGGCTGGAATGACCGTCTGGAGTTTCGCTAATCACTGGTGCCAGTTTTCAATTTTAATGAAAAAAGAACTAATTAAAACGAATTATATGGACCTTATTATGAAAAGACTCATCCTATTACTTTTGAGTATGTGCCTCATTATTGTACGAGTTTCACCTGCTGCAGCTAAACAAAACCATAGCTCCCATTCTGTTTTATTTGAGGAAATCGTTAACATTGTTGAAGAACATTTTTATAATCCTGACCAGATAGTCAAGGATTTTCCTGCAATTAAAGCCAACTATCGTATAAAGCTACAAAATGTTTCTTCTCAAAAGTCGTTTTCCAGTCTGGTGAATGCCATGCTTGGTAAGTTGAATGCGTCTCACACCTACTATTTAACACAGGATGATTATGAGTATTATCAACTTTGTGCATTGTTTTCAAAAATTCCAGAGATCGGCAAACTGTTTGATGGCAAGAAAGTGTTATATCCAACGGTCGGTATTCTGACCCAAAATATTGAGGACCGCGTATACATTGTCTCTGTTCTTGCTGGAAGTGTATCCGAGAAAGCGGGGTTATTAAAGGGTGATGAAATCCTGTCCGCCAATGGCCAACCGTACTTGCCAATCGCTTCACTTCGTTCATATATTGGGAAAGATGTAGTTTTTAAAATACGACGAAAACAGATGGACGAGCCATTCACGATTGTGATTCAACCTGTACTCGTTAATCCCAAACAGGAGATGTTGGAAGCACAAAAATCCAGTGTCCGAATTATTGAACGGAATAAAACACGCATTGGTTATATTCATATTTATTCTTACGCGGGTTATGAGTATCAGCAGGAATTACTGAATGCCCTTACTTGGGGTAAATTGAAAGAAGCCGACGCGTTGATCATTGATTTGCGATATGGTTTGGGTGGGGCAGCACCATCTTATCTTAATATCTTTAATACGAATATCCCGATCCTCAAGATGCATAACCGAGATGGCACGGAAACTGTTTTTGATTCCCAATGGCGAAAGCAGGCGGTTTACTTGGTTAACGGGTATAGTCGAAGTGGAAAAGAACTACTGGCATATGGTGCTCGAAGATATGAGCAGGTAAAAATCATTGGAGAGCGGACACCGGGGCATGTTCTTGGAGGTCAGCTTTTTCCATTGTCCAATGGTACCGTCCTTTTTCTTGCAGTGCAAAGCGCCCTTGTTGATGGCGTCAATCTGGAAGGAATTGGCGTTCCACCAGACATTGAAGTTCCATTTGATGTTCGCTATTGCGCCGGACAGGACGCACAGATAGAAAAAGCCCTTGAGTATCTTGTCGAGCAACTGTCGCGTCAAACAACACATGCTTTGTGAGCAGATGTTGGTTTCGCATCTATCCGCTGCCGGAAACAACGAAAGGATATCAAACGGCTCCTCTATATGGGAGCCAGGGCCAAAGAACAGATCGAATCTGTCCAGAAACAGGGACTCCATGGCAAAGGCATCCGCATTGTCGCCGTTAAATCGTCCGCAGGCTCTCCAAATTTAAATATTTATACAGATCTGGTTATTCTTGCTTTTTGGGGTGTTATCCCGTTAGATAAGTGAATACGAAAGATAAACGGAAACCATAAATCAACTTGTTCGGAATAAAAATATGGAACTAAAAATAATAACTGATTGCTCTGGAATCGATTGGCAAACCATAGCTGATTTACTAAAAAAAGTCGGAATGGCTTACCATGAATCAGAAGTCCATAAAAGAGCTTTCGAGGCCAGTCACACTACTGTTTTCATTTATGAGGAATCACAGCTGATCGGTTTTGGAAGAGCAATATCTGATGGTGAATATCAGGGTGCAATCTATGATGTTGCAGTTTTGCCAGAAGCCCAAGGAAAGGGAATTGGGAAAGTCATAATTCAAGCAATCTTAGATCAACTTCAAAACTGTAATATCATTCTTTATGCAACTCCAGGAATGGAAGGCTTTTACAAAAAGCTCGGGTTTAGAGCAATGAAAACAGGAATGGCTGTGTTTACAACTCCACAAGCAATGGTAAAATTTACTGAATAATTTTCCGAACCGCCCACAGTCCACCGGCCGGCAAAAAGCCGCCGCCGGTGACCGGAACATTGGCACTAACCGCGTTTCCCGCCTCGTGTCAGACATTTATTACTTAATATTGACATATATATTTGGAGACCAGGTATAAAAATCCGGATGACGCGGATGCGATTTTTGCCATCCGGTCCCGGGGGGTGGTGGGGGCCACTAAATTAATCAGGGAAAAATCGTGCTTCAGGGCCCGGGATGACGAGCGCTGGATCACCGGGCCGTCTGCGGACGGATCGGAAAAGGGCACGCCCAGTTCCAGGATGTCCATCCCGTTTTCGCACATGGCTGCAATTATTTTAAGGGAGGTTTCCATGTCCGGGTCCCCGGCGGTGACGAAGCCCACCAGGGCTTCAATGTCATAAACTTAAGCATTGGAGATTTTATTTCACCATGAAGGACATGAAGAGCATGAAGAATATATACCGGGAAATAAATCTTCATGTCCTTCATGCTCTTCATGGTTTTAATTT
>NZ_JQKJ01000004.1 GCF_000745975.1 Desulfobacter vibrioformis DSM 8776
CGGTGTGTGTCAAGCAAGTTGTCGCCTTTTTTTTCAAACGAAGTTCCAAGCTCTACCGCACAATTCTCTCATGGCCTCCGACGAGCAATTGGGGGCCCATTCTCAGCCATGAGAGAATTGTGCTATACCGTACCATACTCAAACGGTTATACCGCTTGCTTATCTGCCGTTTTTTCAATTTTTTGCCGTTTAAATTTTTTCAAAGTAACCATTGTTCCAGGTTCCCAATTCCTTGTCCTCCCTGACCATCTTTCAGGGTGTTTCGATCTGGCGTTCTGATAAATTTGATGTCTGTTGGCAAGAACGGCTACATCATTGCCATTGTGCCGGTCAGCGGGGGTGACAAATCCAATGCCGCTGTGCAAATGGACGTTATTGTACCAATATGCGAAAGTATGGACCCATTCCCTGGCTTCCAGCATCGTATCAAATGGCTTGGCCGGATATTCAGGCCGATATTTCAGGGTTTTGAATAATGATTCAGAAAACGGATTATCGTTACTGACAGATGGCCGGCTAAAGGATGGTATCACGCCCAAATCCTGAAGTTTGGCCAGCATCGTTACAGATTTCATGGGAGCACCATTGTCTGAATGCAAGGTGACCTGCTTTTCGTTAATTTTCTCCCGCAGGCAGGCATCCGTTATCAGATCAGAAGCAAGTTCTCCAGACTCACAGTCATACACCTGGTAGGCGACAATTTTACGGCTGTACAAATCCATTATCATGTAAAGGTAATAAAATTGGCCTGTTACTCTTGTTGGCAGGTACGTGATATCCCAGGACCACAGTTGATTCGGACCCGTTGCCGACAAAGGTTCCGGACTGGTCCTTTTGGCAGGTTGGCTGTCCTGTCGGTGAGCATTCATGTTATGCTGCCTTAATATTCTATATATTGTAGATTCAGAACCGAGATAGATCCCTTGATCTGCAAGTCTGGGCACAATTTGATTCGGATTCAAATCCGCAAATTCAGGAGAATCAAGGGTGTTAAGGATTTGTTGCTGTTCCTCACCGGACAATTTATTAGCGGGTGTGGCACGAGATCCATGACGCCTATCGGCAGTCCCGGTTTTGCTCCAGCGTTGAAGTGTTCGGAGGGTAAGCCCCAGCAATGCTGAGGCTTTATGCTTCCTGGCACCTGCTTTTTGGGCCTCGCAAATCAGTTGTAATACCCTTTGTTTGTCTGCAGGTGATATCAATCTTCCTCTGGCTCCCCCCAGATTACCTGGGCTTTTTTTTTAAGAACCAATAAGGCTGCTGTTTCCGCAAGGGCTTTTTCTTTGCGGGAAAGGTCTTTTTTTAATGCCGAATTTTCCCGTCGTAACTGAGTCTCGATTACTGAGGTTTGTTTCTTGAAATCAGTTGCCATTCCGGAAACAGCATCTTGCCTCCACTGTTTCAGATGATGGAGAAAAATCCCGTTTTTACGACACCAGGAGGCGCTCTCCTCGGAAGACATAGACCCCGACGCCATCAGGGCTGAGACGCGCTCTTCCGGCGTCCAGTCTCTGGGGCGTTTTTCTTTTGATTTCAAGTTGATGTTACCGCCTTTTCTGTATTCTCTTAACCATTTGCCAATAGTTGACCGCCCAATCCCAAATTCTTTTGATATCTCATCATGGGTTTTGTTCCCCGAGAGTACCTTTTGTAATACAGCTTTTTTGATTTGAATAGAATGTCCCATATCATCACCTCAATGCCCCACTTTTGTTTTTCAAGGGAGGCGACATCTATCCTGACACAGGGGGGTGGTGTTTTGCATGTCTACCCCGGTTTACTCTTTTTCCTTCGCAACCTGACCTGTGCCGCAGCCATCCAGCAGCTTCAGGCATCTTTCATGGACGCAGTCCACGGATATGCCCTTGATGCAGGCGTTGTCGTGGCACGCCATGCGCTTGGAATTGTAAACGTTAATACACGGACTGCACCAGAGGTTCAGCGTGATAACTTCGTGCCGAGCACTGCAAGGGCCGTAGACGTTACATGATTCAGGCCCGAAAAGTGATACGGTCTTCGTTCCCTGGGCCACGGCGAGGTGCAATGGTCCGGAGTCATTTCCAACGTACAGGTGTGCTTTGGACAAGAGGGCTATCAACTCTATAAGGGACATTTGTCCCGCAAGGCTGAAAACGGACATGTGTCTGGCTTCTTCCTTCACCTGCAGAACGTATTCGCGTTCTTCCCTGCTGCCGATGAGAACGATGGGCAGGTTTGTTTCTTCGGCCAATTGTCGGGAAAGTCGGGAGAATCGGGCGGCGGGCCATCTACGACCGAGAAAAAGGTCTCCCGCATTCGGGTTGACCGCAATGAACGGCCCATTGATTCCAGCTTTAGCGAGTAGTGCTGCAGTGCTTTTTTTGACTTCTCCGGAAATGGTGAATGGGATGAGTTCACTGTATGCGGATGCCGGGAGCTGCCCTTCTCGGGCGCTGGCAAGCTTGAGGAACTGTTGTCGAATATGCAGGCTGACGTCCAAGCTCGGCGTGACGTCGTAAATGGCGTTTCTCCAAGCTCTCAGCGACTTGAAGCCAATAGAGCGGACCCCAACCGCCGCACAGCAGAGAGCGGAGAAGTTGGCGAAAAATTCAAAATCGTACACCGTGTCAAAGTGCAGGTCGCGGAGCCGCTTCATAAGTGGCAGGATGGAGACGAGGAAACGTGCTATGCTGTTACCGATGGACAAGGAGTGAATGACATTCACTTCCTCTATGCATTCGACAATGGCCGCCTGCGGAGTCAGGGTCAGAAAGTGGATTTCCGCTTTGGGATGTTGATCCCTCAAATACCGCAGAGAAGGACAAAGTTGTGTAATGGAGCCGATTCCCCAGAACTTTATGATAAGAATACGCTTAACAAATTGCCCTTCACCGGATTCCAGGCATGGAAAATATTTCTTGAACAACCTGCCGGCAAAGCAAGCTATTGGACCAAGGTAATGGTCGATGTTTTGTAGGAATCTGGTATTCATACGCTTACTTTTTGAGCTCTTTGCACGGGCATTACGGACATGGCAGTCTGACTCTAATGAGTCGTTTTTAATTTTACTATCAAGTTTCATATTCTATTTCTATTCAAAACTCGGAGAAGAGGCTTATCCCAACATGCCCAGTGCCTCACGAATTTTTTCTTCATTCTCAATCACACCCCCGGGTTTCCACATATCGTCGATATGTTGTTTACAGGCCTGATGCCGGTAGTTCATCGGTAAGCCAGCCAGCAGTAGGGTTTCCATGTCCCACATCTCCGGTTCGGTCATGACCAACCGGTCTATCTCGTTGTTGAAGAAAAGCATGGCACCGCTTCGGATGAAGCTGGGCAAAACGTCGCGGTAACCTGGGGATTTCAAGCGCTCAAGAAGCTGCCTGAGTACTTGAGATTGTACGCTCCAATCCCTTCGGTTCTGGGTCCCGTAGGCGTCTTCATGGCGGCGGCGGGCAATGACCGGAGACGGGATGTGGCATAATCCGTACCGGAAAGCAACCACCAGATAGGCAAACCAGTCACAGTGCCATTTCAGGTCGTCGAGAAAATATCCGGCCGTTTTGAGGGCTTTGCGATTGATGAAGCTGGCGCAACTGGGAACCCACCATCCCTTGAGGACTTCTGCGAATGCCTCCGGCGTGTAGTGGGCAGGCGCTTTTCCCCATCCGTTCTTCATCTCTTTGACCTTTCCCGTTTCAACATCGACCATGTAGTAGTCGCCGCAGCATATGCCCACGCCGGGGTGTTGTTTCAGCATGACTTCGGCCTGCTCGAACCATCCCGGCAGGACAACATCGTCCGCCGGGAATCCGAAGATATAATCCCCTGTGGCCAGCCTGAAGGCGGTATTGCAAGCAGCCACCGGCCCCTGGTTTTCCTCGTGGTGGTGCAGGGAGAGCTGCGGATATCTTTTCATCAGCCCTTGGATCACCTCCCGGCTGTTGTCTGTCGAGCCGTCATCCACCACGATGACCTCGTCCGGGGAACGGGATTGATCCAGTATTGATGTCAGGGAGTTACCGATGCGATCCCCGTGATTGTAGTTCGGCATGATGACAGAAAGTTTCATTGTATTTTCTCCGGACTGCGGCGGTTGGCGGTTTAGAGAAGAGCCGACAGTTCTTCGTGAATCTGTTTGCAACGGGCCGTGAGCGTATGGCAGGTTAGGGTCTTTTTCTGGCCCCTGGTCGCCACGGACTTGCGCAGGGCTGCATTACCGAGTAACTCTTCGAGTTTGATAAAACACTCTTCCCTGCTGGAAAAGGTCACGACGTCCACCCCTTCCTCGAAAAGCTCCGGCATGTTCACCCCGGTGTCAGTAAGCAGGCAAACCCCGACGCCGGTGGCTTCAAACAACCGCATGTTGCCGACATATTTGTCGGCAGCATCTGTATGCATATTCAATACCACGCCGCAAGAGAGAAGGCGTTTGTACATTTCCAGACCAAAACAGGGATTTTCCACCTGGTCAGGATACAACTTGGACAGCGGTCTTTGGTCGACCGGACGGTTAGGTTCAATTTCATGTAACCACCCTCGCAGTTCTGTCTTTTCAAAGAGTTCCGCAAGCAGGGAGTAGCGAAAGGAATGGTTTGGGTAGCCGTATCCTGACGAACCGATAAAGCCGCAGGGCCATTGCTGCACTATTTTTTCATTCCCGGCAAAGGCGTCCAGAATGGTCTCATCAAAGCAGTGGTACAGCAGGCGGGCGTTGACGCCTTTTTTTTGGAATTGATCAACAATGCCGGGTGTGCATGTATAGACCAGATCCGCAGTTGCCAGTTCCTTGAAAGCGTGGGGAAATCCTTTCTGGGATACAAAAAGCCGGATAAATGGGAACCGGGTTTTGAAATCCTTGAGAATTGCAACAGGCAGAAAAAATATCTCCATGGCATAGACTACGTCGGGGCGATAATGTCGAATTTGTTCAAGAATGATCTCTTGTTGCCAGTTTTTTTCACTGTAAGTGAAATGATGTTCGTCAGCCCATTTTTTCTGTAGGCATTCCACATCATAAACGATGTCTATTGCCTTGTTTCCCAACGCCTCCATGCAATCCGCAAACGCATTGATGTAGATGTATCTTCTGCTGCGGTAGGCATCATGCAGCTCGGTATAGTTCAAGTTCTCCCAGTCCGGGATTTCCCTGAGAAAATTGTCGAGTACCGCGTACCCGTGCTTTGCCGAAAAACGAAGTATCGTGAACTGCGTCATATCCACTCCTTTTGTGGCATTGTGAAAACCCGGCTGACTGTCATGCTCTCCCTTATTCCTTCACTAAGCCGATAACGGCCTGGGCCACCCGGTCCACCTGATCCGGAGTCATTTCGGGAAAAATTGGCAGAGAGATAATGGAACCAGCCAGTTTATGGGTAATTGGCAAGGCTTCAGGTGCAATGTCCATCCCTTTGAATACCGGTTGTTCATGGAGTGGTACGGGGTAGTGAATCCCTGCTCCGATTTTTTGCTCATGCAGCCCGGCAAGAACCCGGTCCCGTTCCGGAACCTGGATGACATAAAGATGAAATACATGATCTGCTTCTTTGGCTACGGTCGGGGTAACAACTGCGTGGACGGCGCAGAAGGCTTTGTCATATAGCGCGGCAATTTGTCTCCGCCGTTCGTTCCACTCCCGAAGATACCGGATTTTTACGTTGAGCACGGCAGCCTGGATTCCATCCAGCCTGGAGTTCAACCCAGAGGTCTCATGGAAGTATTTGCCCTTCCGTCCATGGTTGGCGGCCATGGTTATGGCTTCGGCGAGGGATTTGTCCCGGGTGAAGATGGCCCCGCCGTCACCCCACGCCCCAAGGTTTTTTCCCGGATAAAAACTGAAGCAGGCCGCATCCCCGTACATGCCCGGTCCCTTTCCTTTCCAGGACGCCCCGTGGGCCTGGGCCGCATCTTCGATCACGGCCAGGCCGTGATCTGCCGCAATTTCCATGATTCCTTCCATATTCACCATCTGGCCGTACAGGTGTACCGGCACTATTCCTTTGGTGCGGGGGGTGATGGCCCGGGCCACAAGTTCCGGGGTCATGATCCAGGTATGGGGATCAATGTCCACGAAGACCGGGACATATCCCGCCATGATAATGGCTTCCGCAGTGGCTATGAAGGTGTGGGAAGGGAGGATAATCTCTTTGGTGTTGTCCCCCGGGCCCAATACGCAGCGGATGACAAGGTACAGGGCGTCGGTTCCGTTTCCACATAAGACCGCATGGCCGCCGCCACAAAATTTGGCAAAAGCTTCTCTAAATTCCGCATGTGCCGTACCGCCAATAAAACTGGTGGATGAGATGCACTGTTCAACGGCTGCGTCGAATTCATGTTTGTAAGCGCTATATTGTGCTTTCAGGTCTACCAATGGAATTGTGGTCATGGAATCATCTTTCGGATATGCGTGTTGGTGTTCAGGATGTTCACAACGCCAAGGGCATGATTGGCGTCGGTAAGACAGGCGGCATCCCCTCTGATGCAATCCATGAAATGCTGGATTTCCACCTTGAGCGGTTCCTGGAAATTCACCCTGGGCATAATCAAATCGCCGGAGCGGTGGGTGAAGGTGGGAAATGCGTGGGTGTCATAATCCATATTCTCGCCAAGAACAGCCATCCGGTCAATTCCCTTGTCAAAAATGGCAATCTTGTTCTCGGCCATGTCGTCGTATACAACCATTTTCTTTTCGCCGACCACGGTCATGCGCCGCACCTTTTGCGGGTCCAGCCAGCTGACGTGCACATGGGCCATGACCTTGCCCGGATACAGGATGTTCAAGAACACGGTGTCTTCAATTCCCTTCTGGATATAATCCATGCCTTGACGCTGCACGGCAAGGGGGGACACGTCATCAAGAAGGTATTGGATGATACTGATGTCATGAGGCCCAAGGTTCCACAGGACATCTACATCCGAACGGATCCGCCCAAGGTTCAAACGCTGACTGTAGATGTACCGGATGTTACCAAGCTGCCCCGAGGAAACAAGTTTTTTAAGGAACCTGACAGCAGGATTGTAGAGAAAGGTGTGTCCGACCATGGCAATCAACCCCTTTTCCCGGGCCAGGTCCCGGATATGTTCAACCTCTTCCACCGTACCTGCCATGGGTTTTTCAACCAGGATATGCTTTCCTTGTCCCAATGCCCTCATCGCCAGGTCGTAATGGGTGAAAACGGGTGTAGCGATAACCACGGCGTCGATCTCAGGGTCTGCAAGAACACTCTGACAATCATCCGTGACGTCAATGGCAGGATATAGACCGCTCACGTACTTCCGGCGTTCCGCAGCCAGGTCGCACAGGGATTTCACCCGGCACTGGGAATTGGCAACGAGATTTCGGAGCAGGTTGGGGCCCCAATAGCCGCAACCGATCTGGGCAACGCAAATCATGCTTTTATACCTCCCGCCAGGACAGGTCGTGCCCGTTCCAGGCGCTTTCAATATAGGGCATCTCCCTCCGCGGGAAGACCAAACCGTCAAGGTGTTCCTTGAACCAGTCGAGCAGCTCTTCATCCACATAGGCGGGCCTTCCCATCCTCCGTGTGTGGACCATCACGTCGGCCCAGTTTTCCATAGTCTTTGGGACGGGCCAGCCCATATCAAAGCACTCCTGGCAGGATGGTGTTCCCGGATTGGGAATGAGTTGGTTTAAATTCACCTGGGCATAGGGATTGGTGGCGCTGATGCGATACATGGCCCGGTAGGTTGCCTCCAAATCTTCACGGCGTTCTCCCGGGAATCCAAAAATGAAATGGTACCAGGCCTTGATGCCGTGTTTGGCAAGTTTTTTGCTAGCCTCGAACGTGACGTCGATACCCTCCTTTTTCCGGATGTGATCCAACACCCTGTTGGAGCCGCTCTCTACCCCAATGCCAAACATGGTTACGCCCGCCTTGATCAGCAGCTCATAAAAAGCATCATCCTGGGCTGCCAGAAAGTCTGACCGGACAGCAATAAACATTTCAAGTTTCCAGCCCCGCCGGATGATCTCATTAAGGATGGTTTCAGCCCGCCGTTTGTCCACGAACAGGTTGTCGTCGTTAAACGTAATGGAGTTGACACCCTGGTTCACGATGTCTTCGACGCAGGAAATGACCTTTTCAGCACTCATTTTTCGAAATTTTTCCCGTTTGGCCGCATTGACGCAATAGGTGCAGCGAAAGGCGCATCCGCGGGTGGACTCGATGGATAGAATTTGTTCGCCCTTGAGCCCGAAAAAATCCTCCGGCCCTTTGCCTCGCTTGTACAGGCTCAGATCAATAAGATGATAGGGCAGGGCAGGCAGGGAATCAAGATCGAAATATTCATGGCGCTTCCGGGTAAACACGGGTTTGCCGTTTTCCATAAACCCGATACTGTGAACATTGTGAAGGGAGGTGCCGTTTGCTATGGCATCATAGAGTTCAAGGACGGTCTCCTCACCCTCGCCTAGGCAAACGATGTCCACGGCATCATGGGCCAGGGTAGTATCAGGTTCCGTGCTCGGATGGACGCCACCCCATACTACGGGCAGGTCCGGATTGAAGCGGCGGACGATTTCAGCAGCGGCAATACCGCTGCGAAGCATGGGGCCTATAACCACACTGATACCGACAAATATTGTGTTGTCGTTCAACAGGGCTTGCAGGCGAGCCAATCCATCCGGCAGGACTGATAAATCGAGGATTTCGACAGTTACACCCTGTTGCAACAACATTGCTGCAAGATGCAGTGTCCCCAGTTGAGGCCGGGTATTGGGACAACCACTGTCAGGGTCAATGAGAATTACGTTGGCCATGATTCCTCATTTCAGGATCTGCATTGTGAGAATTCATTAAAAACCTTTTTAGTATTCCCAACTGGTTGTTTTTGTTGGTATTCATTGTTTAATTGCTTTAATAACAGCGGTTTGACACAATAAATCTTCTACCTTGTAAGGGAACCAGGACTTGTCAATAATTGGCGGAATATTTGAACTGACTATTTTTCTGACCACTTCAACCTTGAAACCGATTTCTTCCCATAATTTGATGAAGTCGTTGATACGCATCAAATTTGTACCGGTCCATTTTCTAGTCCAATCGCCCCGGGAATATTTAAGAAAACCAAAATGTATCCCGGAACTGCTTCCTCCTGTGTGATCATTCATCCCGATTTCATGAAGCATTTCCCCGCCTTTTTTTAAAACACGAAAAATTTCTTCAGAAAGGGATGCTACATCCAGAACATGTTCAAAAACCATTTTCGATGTACAAAAATCGACACTTTCCGACGCTAAATCAAGATCATGCAGAGGCGTGTTATGAATAGAAAAACGGGGTAAATGTGATGGTGTATGGGATGATACCGATTCCGATAAATAAGGAAATAACTCGCTTAGCTGCATAAAAAAAGATTTAGCCAATTGGTCATTGAATTCAAATTTTTCAAATGGCTCTAAAGCGATGACTTCTTTAAATCGAGATGCCATTAAAAAGGAAATAAGTGGCATATGCCCGAAACCTAACTCTATATACCGATCCCCGCTTGCAGGAAATTGATTTTCGAATCTTTGAAACCATCGAATCTGTCCTGCAAGTTTTTCCATGGGGATGGTTGATAAAAAATGTTGTTCTACAAAATCGTCTAACCAATCAATTCCGGGTACATTGAAGTAGGTTGCTGAATATTTTTCTCTTGATTGCCGTGAAAACCAAAGGTCAGCATTGTGCGTTTGATAAAAAGATGAAATGAATTGGTTGGGCATGGAACCGGTGTCTCCGGCATACTTCATGAGCCAAAGAAACTCTTCACTTTTTGTATAGGCATGCTGAGCATGAGTTCCCCTCAATCGACCGGTGGCATTTCTATCAATGGCTTGCGGTTTAGACGGAACGATTGACTGGTCATTTACTGACAGCAGAAAATCAATGGTTGCTGAATTGATGATGCTGAATTCCAAATTGCTTAAAGCGACGTTTGCCCCGGCAAAATCAAATTCGCCACTTTGGACTCTCATGAATTGATTCTGTATAAACACGTCATCAAAAAAATAGGTATAGGAACTGATACAGCAAACAATGTCCCATTCTTTGGCTTTCGATAATTTGGCCACCCGAATGTGGGGATAGACATCGTGACCAATATCAAATTCAAATCCCCATTTGGAGATGATCTCAATGAACCTGGGTGGAACATCAGGAGAAACAGAGAATACGATCTGGCTGAAAACGTTTTGTTTGATGAGTTCACGAAGGATTTTGGGATAAAGATACTCCCCCTCACACTTGAGCATTGACAGACAATTATCCGATAAAGGCCGCACTACGGAAATGCAGGGAATTGCGTTGGAATGGAGGCTATTGCTCATAAGGCTCCTCATTGTTTTCAAAGTGGTCTAAATATGTATTTTAATGACGGTTGGCACAGACTTTTCAATTCCTGTTCCCACCGGCTTCTACATCGTTGACTGCCGTCCACAGTTCAGGGAAGGTCTCACGATGGGTCCCTTTGACATACCAACTGTTGCCCCTGGTACTCACAGTTCTCACCAGCAGGGTCTTCCATGGCCGGAAATAGTAGTTGGGGTCGGATTTGCCCGCCTCATCGGCATAGGAGGGCGGAAGATCCTTGAGATCACAGACAAGGGTGCAAAAGTCTTCTACGGTTTTTCCTTTTTGGCGGGCTGCGTTTCGAACCATGGACAACGCCTTGAGAAAAATCTCCGGAGCCATGACCGCACTTCCGAAGCTGGACAGGGTTCCGCCTTCTATGGATTCCAGTATGTTGGCAAAATAGAGGAAATCTGTGTAACTGGCCTTACCTGCCGTTGCTCCGTCAAAATTAGGATGCTGGTGGATGATATCATAGCCGATGCCGATATGAACGGTGACAGGGATATTCAGCTGATATGCCCTTGCCAGCAGACTGATTTCCCGGTGGGGCAATTTGTTTTCAAGAATATAACGACCGACGCATTCCCCCAACCCTTCATCCCGGGCCACACCCTCGGCTATAATTTCATTGAGATATCCAGTTTCCTGCCAGAAACCGAAACGGCCATCTTTTATGTAATGCGCCACAGATTCTGTTGTTTGGCCGATAAGGGCAAATTCGTAGTCATGGATAACGCAAGCACCATTAACCGCTATGCAGGAAATAAGATGCCGCTCCATGAGATCAATAATAAAAGGCTGTACGCCTGAACGGATGGTATGCGCCCCAAGCATGAATACATTGGACGCCTTTTGATTCCTGGCCTTAAGCATTTTCCGGGCAACGTCCCGGAAGGGCGGCCGAACAGATGCTGTCGGATGTAAATGCATAATAGTGGATAGATCCAGGTCGTTCCTGCGCTTTTTTAAAGGAATCACCTCAATACTGCTGACGTCAAATTGTGTATACTTCCCTGTCATGGAATAACCTGCGGACAATTCTCATTCCCTCTGCTCGACGGGTATCGCGTAGAGAATGGTCTCATTTAGAAAGTGGCAGTAGTGTCCAATATGAAAGATGTAGTCCTTTAACATGTTGTTCAGCAGCAGAGGGAGGCGAAAGATATCTTCCTTTTTGTGGTAGATGGACACAGCCAGGTTAGGCCGGTGTTCTGTGATGGTTTTTTTTGCGCCCACTAATGCCTGGGCCTCGGCACCCTCAATATCCAGGCATATATAATCCACACGCTTGATGCGATGCATCATTACAAACTCATCAATAGAAATTGTATGAATGGTTTTGGTTTTTGGGTTTAATGGTGCATCGGACCGCAGGGTCGCGCAGGCGCCATGACCTGTCATGGGCAAAATATCACGGGAATGCCACAACCCCATGGGATGGATGTGAACCTTTCCGGACTGTTCGATAAGCTTGAGAGTTTCCCGGGATATGTTTGAGTTTCCCCAGGGTTCAAAGCCATGGATAGCTTCTATGCCGGGGAAAAACCCCAAAAATTTTAAACAGTCCATGCCGTCAAACACACCTGCATGGAGGATGGTCTTGATCGTATCCCTTTGTATAAAATCCAGATATTGCTCCGTGAGATGAGAGAAGACTGTGTTCCGTATCCGGGGATAATCAACAATTTGGGAATTGATGGCATCAAGATTGACCAAAGAAGACCCTTCACATCTTCCATCGACCAAAAATTGAAATATTGTTTTATCTTTATCCGTATTTAGCAACGCCTTAGCCGCTTTAATATCATCCTGGGCTTGAATCATATCCCCATGTGTGTACACATATTTGTGCCATAGCCCCAAAGAAGCCACGCCATAGTCAGAAATACCGGCCATTTCCAACTTAGTGACGATGTCCCGCCACCAGGCAGAGGTGATCAGAATAAAGTCGTACTGTATGTTTAGTGAGGGAAGATCGTCCAGTTTGACCTTCCGTAATCCAGCCACCGCACCGTTGTCAAAGGAATCCAAAAAACAAACAACCTTTATGTCAGGACGACGGTCGCGGATTTTGTTCAGCACTGAAAGACCGGCATCACCACTGCCATACAATAGAATCCGCCCGTTATGCGGCAGCTTGTCCAGCGTAAAATCTGTTTTTGGGGCCTTGGTAATTTCCTTTGGTTTCATGGGAGATGAACGTCTACTCCAATATGCCGATGTGGGTTTCACCCAGACCGTCACACGGCGCGCAAAAGCCATAATCCGGGCAGATGTCCAGGCAGATGTTTTCCTTAAGGGAATGGGTCAGCATATTTTCCATGGGCTGTGTTTTGCGCATTAGACGCGAAACACACTGGTAGCGTGTCCCTTCCGGATCGATGAGGTATATTTTTCGACGGCAGACAGCTTTTTGGGCGTTATTCTGCATACAGCCCGGAAAATTGCGTTGATCTGCATCCAAATCAATGTTCAATCCATTGTTTCTGAAAAATGCTAAATCCTGGGTTAAAAATTCTCTGTTTTCAGGGGCATCAACGGCATGAACAGTAAGTGAAAACAGGGGATTGTCTTGAATTGTCTTGATATTATTTAAAAATATATCACGACCAGGCATTTGGCGGGCATGCCAGCTGACAAAAAAACGGACCTCCCTGTCAATGTCTGCAAGCTGATCCCTGACATCAATACTCAGATTAGAATAAACAGATATGGATAAAAATGGATCAATATGGTTGATTATTTTTACCAAGTCCTTGTATAAGAATGGTTCCCCACCGGTGAACACGACATGACACATTTCCCGATTGATTGCTTTAATCCATTTTTCCCCGGGAATAATTTTATGATTTTTTTCTATTCCTTTGATATTTGCATTGACACAGTACGGACAGTTTAAATTACATTGAAGTGTCAGATAAATACGTAATTTCCCATCAAACTGGGCTGAATTGATATAAGTATCTTTAAGTTTCCAGCCATTGGATTTTGCAATATTGCTCAAATTTTCCAATTGATTGGGCGCGTAACGAAAGGGTCGATCATGATTATTAAGTTCCGGCCGGCTGCCGGTTTTATTTAAAAGTGTTAATGCCTGTCCGTACTCCCTCTGATAACGGCTGAAAAAATTAGGATTATCCGTTATTGAAGCTTGCGACTCATAAAAGTTGACGGCTGATTTTAGAAGTGATGCTGCATAGTCTTTATCCGTGTTTTCTATGTGCAGCCCGGCACAGCGGATATATTCATCCAGCGTGGCATGGGTGTTGTGGTTTATGGCACAAAAATCAAATAGGGCGTCATGGCCTTTTCTGCCTTTATTTTCTTTAAAAAAATCAAGCATCTGGGCCGCGTTTTCTTTTTCTGAGCCCATGCCTTGAATATGCTCAAGTGCGGCCTTTGAAAACGCTTCCCACTGTTTGGGATTCTCCTGGAGCTGAATGATGCGGTTGGCTGCATGATTGATATTACCGACGTCAATTTGATACCCGGTGACTTGATCAACACAATAGTCCGTCATTCCGCCAATATTGGTGCATATGGGTACGGCGCCGCAGGCCATTGCTTCCATGGGTGGAATGTGTAATCCTTCTTGGTCACTCATTGCCAGCCAGACATGGCAGCAGCGCATCATGTCCCGTAATTCCATCCGGCTGGGATAGGCTATATATTCAGCATGGTCAGGCAGTATGTCCGGTCTTTTGGCCGCACCGAAAAGTTTTAGCTTTGCATGGCACCCTTTTTGTCGAACTTCTTCAACAACTTCCAGAAGGTCGGCAAAACGTTTTCTGGGCATTGAGTTGTATAGTCCTCCAATGACAATTTCCTGGGTTGGCGGCGCTTTAACGGGCGAATTAAAAATATCGAAATCAATGCCGTAGGGAATGAGGCAGGCCTTCTTGGACGTATGTTGCATCGCCGCATCTGCCAGGTAACGGGCAACGGCTATAAGATGGACAGGCTGGCGCCAGTTTTTAATGATGGCCTCACTTGTGCCGGACCAATTCTCAAAGTCCTGCAGATAGGCAAATTTAACGCCTTTAGAAGCCGGCAGGGCAGATAGTTTGCCGGCCATATACCAGGAGGAACATAAAACTGCATCACAATCGGGTACTTCATTGGGCTTAAGTTCAGGTGAAAATATTCTTTTCCCACGGACTTCAATCAGGTTAAAGCAAAAGGAATGGGTATAGGTGATAAATATTTCATGACCCATATTTGCGAGGATATTGGCATATTTGATAAGCTGCAGACATCCTCCGCAATTGCGGTATCCATCATTTAGAAAATTGATTTTCATATGTAATTTGCGGCAAGGGAAGGGCAGATACGGTCAACTGCTGACAGAACCATATCCACGGACATGTTTTTAAGGCATGCGTATTTCAGCGTACATGCATAATCCCACGGTTTCAGGCGTCCAGGCCCATTGTGTTTCCCCTGGCATGGCTGACAGTCAAGCCCAAGACTCAGACAGTGTGCATTCTTTTTTAAGGGTTTGTTTTTTTTAATTGATGACGGCCCAAACAGGATAATCGTCGGCGCATTGGCCGCAACAGCAATATGGGCCAGGCCGCAGTCGTTGGCAATCACTAATTTGGCATGCCTCAGTATGGCTGCAACTTCCGGCAGATCAGCATTTTTTATTATTGTCGCCCCGCAATCACAAAGCGTTGAAAGAAAATTAAGGGTGCTGTAGGCATCTATGTCCATTTGCTGACAAAGGATGATTGGATTATCTAATTGTTTCGCCAATTGTGAAAAATAAGGCCAGCGCTTGGAATCCCAGCCCGGCTTGCTGCCGGGACATAGAACGATACGTTGCTTGAACTGCTCAGAAAGACTAACGTCTAAGCCGCCTACAAATGTTTCTTCCACAAAAGGCTTGATACCTGTGACGTTTTTGAAAAAATCGGCATATGCTTCACCTTCGTTTTTATGCATTGGTTCACGATAAGGAGAATAAAAAAAGTCTTCATTGTGAATATGGGCCCGGCATTCAATATTGAGTCGTACATCCGCCTTAAACTGTAAGGCGTCCTCCGGTTCAATCAGCGCCAGGCCCGGTAAAGCATTTTTAAATAGTCTTGTCAGGGAGCCTCCACTGTCAAATAATGGGCAAAATGCCGTATGCATTCCATGTTGGACTGCGGCTGAGAGCAAGGAAGTCATCTGGATGACATTGCCGATACCTGCACATGCAATTAAGAAAATGGTATGGATATGTTCTGATTTTTTACAATAAGGAGGTGAAATGACAAATTCACCAGACTGACTGATGAGCCGAACCGTTGTAACCCCCATAAGTCCCAGTGATGTAATATAACTTTCCCAGCCCCAGGGCCGTGTGTCGTCTTTCACAAGAATAATTTCATCAAATGACACTATATTTATAGCCAGAGAAAAGAGGTCATCCCGTGAAGGTATTAGGGGGCCATTGTCAAAAAAAAGAGAATGACAATGGGGAAAACGGGAGTGAATAATTGGGGCATCGCTTTTATGGCATAACAGGGTTGAGGCAGGTCCAATGACGTGATCCAGGAACTCTAGTTGAGCCAGTCCGGGCTCGGGAAGTATTATAGAGTCACAGCTTGACATTATTGAATTTGCTCTACCAGTTGCTCAGATACTTTTCGGGGCGACCAGTTCTTCTCCATAAACTCCCTGGACTCTCGGCCTATTTCTTTTACTTTATCAGGATCGTTGATCAGTATATTCAGCTGTTTTTCGAGCTCCGGGGGCGTTGTAATGACCCATGGGAGCTGGGTTGTCCTGGCGAATATTTTAATATGTTGGATATTCCATTCATCTAATCCGGCTATTACGCAAAGTCCCTGGCTTAGTCCTTCAAGGCTGGTGACGCCAAAATATCCTTGAAGATGATCGAAAAGAATATGACACTGCCGTTTTAAGTTAAGGCATTCTTTGTGGGCCGTGTTTTCTATAAGGCGCATTTTTACAGGCGTTTGTGAAGAATTGCCTATTTCATTCATGATCTGAATAAACTCATCTGTATTTTTAAGATCTTTTCTCGTTGGTGAATGGCAAATCAATACAGGGTGTTCTGGTTTATTTTTTATGGGGGAATATAATGGATCTTCTATGGGAACCAAATTAGGCTGCCATTTTGCCTGGGGCAGAAGCTTTAGTAAATCCGGAGTGCTTACTAAAAGATTAGAACGGCCTAATTTCTTATATTTTTCCCGGTATTTTCCGGGGTTTCCCCGAAAATCAGGATGGCCGTGGTGGTGATGGACGATCCGTTTTCCTTTAACATAATCTTTGGGAAGAAAAGGGCCAAGCTCGGTGTATTCATCGGCTGTCATGTGAAAATGAAAAACGTCGCTTTCCTTTAACAAACTTTCCACTTCTCCCCATCCATCCTGGTCAAGCCAGGGTAAATGGATATCTTTTTCAAACATGAAGTTGTAACGAATCTCTTTAGTAATCAGGCGGCAGGTGTGATGGGTATATCTGTTAATGGCCTTTGTAAATTCTATGGCTGTTCCTGCAGGATCGTTTATGGCTATCATTAATATGCGCATGATCATAAACGCTGCAGGTCGGTATAATGCCTAATATTAAATATGGTCATTTCCCTTCCGAAATATCCATTATCCATTTCAGATTAAAACGAGCAAGGGCCATGGAGCAGCATTGATCAGAGGATGATGGAAGACCCGTCATGGACGGGGTGGTTTTGTACATGAGAAGGATAGTGCCGTCTGCTGCTATTGTCATTGCTGAATAGTCAAACCAGGCTCCGAAACCCGTTACGGCTCTGGAATATTGCCAGGTTTCCCCGCCATCTGTGCTTAGACGGACCACGCCGTGTTCCCGGTAGGAGGTGTCACTGTCCGGATTGGCAAAGAGGATAACATCCTCGCCAATTCGGTCTGACATACCTGTTTTTTTGAGTAGCTCTTTTGGGTAACGGATCATGCTCGCATTGCATCCCTGGGAGAGTTCCTTCAGGGCCGGGTCATCTTTGGTCTCGAAAAACGATGTACCTGCGTCACGGCTCAGTGCGGTCTTTCTCCTGAAGTCATCAAAATAGGCCCGGGCATTGAAGTAGATATCACCATTGTTCCTTTCCGCAAGGCAGGCCTCTCCTGTCCCTTGATGGAATGCATTTGCCCGGTAAAGGGTTTTGCCGTGGTCGTCACTGAAGATGGCCGTGCTGTAACATTTTTCCCTTCTGTCGGAGATGGATTGGTCATTATACCCATTGGTGGTGATGGTTACTCTGGCCGGCCATACCAGGCGGCCCTTATGCCTGCCAAACCGGAGCTGAATTCCGGGCGCACTGCCATGGGTGCCACCCAATCCGCCGGGGGATTGCATGTTGTATTCAGGCCGCCAGTCCGTCCAGGTATCCCCATTGTCTGCACTTTGAAGCCACCCACCGCCGCACATGAGAAGAACGTTGCCGGTTTCGCTGTCTGTCACCGCCGATCCCATATGCCACTTGGCACCTTGCTTGCGACGCAGTTCCGTAAGCTGTCCCCATGTTTGACCGTTATCTTTGCTTTTTTTCATTACAATATGGCATTCGCCCACATCATCGCATGGCGATTGCCACCGTTGCTCGCAAAAGGCCAGAATGGAGCCGTCCGGTGCGGTCACAATAGAGGGAACATGGTAAAAGGCGTTCTCTTTTTGGGCAATAATGATAAATCGTTCGAACACGGAAGTATCGGTTACCTCATGTATTTGGAAATTAAGGAGATCGCTTTGAAAAATGCCCGCCCGTTGTTGAGGTGTCCCCGCCAGATTTCAGGGACCCATGATTCTGTGTAATTTGAAAAGAGCGGCATGATCCGGGTAAGATCAATGTCTCCCTCGCCAAACTGGACGCCTTCGCCGTCTACACCATAGGCATCGGCTAAATGAAGGTGTCTAATCAGCGGGTAGACTTTTTGAATGTACTCTTTGAGATCTATTCCCTTGGCATTGCAGTAAAGGGCGGCGTGGGAAAGGTCAAAAACCATATGAAGGCCTGCCTCATTGCACACTGAGACGATTTCATCCGGGTCCATGAAAAAATTCCCCTTCCATTCTCCGCCAAAAAGCCAGGGATAGGGGGGCAGGTTTTCCAAAAGCAGTTCAACGCCGCTGGTATCTATTTCAAATAATGATTGCATTAAAGCTTTTCGAAGAGGGGCTTTCGGCAGCTTCTCTTTCAGGCTGACAGCATCCGGGTGGACCACAATTTTGGGGATCCCCTGGAAAAAAGGACTCATTTCATTGGCCAATGCAATGGTTCTTTGGACAAGATCCACTGATTTGGATCTGATGGCATGATCTGAATGGCATAGGTTTATGATCCCGCCATCAATAAATTCCGGGGCATGGATGATCAACTCCTGCCGATGGGGATGCTCGGGGATAAAGGCTGTGGCAAAATCCTTTTCTGCCAGATGAATTTCGATGACTTCGGGATCAAAGGAGATGATGTCATAAAAATCATTGAATCGTGCAATCAATCCCCATTTACTCTGGAAAGAATACGCCGATGGATGGGGAAGTCCGCCATTTCCATTTGTTTCCAAATCTTCTTCAAAGAAAAAAGTGTTTTTCTGGATGTTGCGATGAATGGATTTTCCGACCAAGTCATCCTTTCTGGATGTATGCAGACCCCTGCCGGGTCCCATTACTTTAATATGGGATTCATTGATAACACTGCCTTTGGGAAGGTCTTCCGCCGCGGCAAGGCTCTTTGCAAAAACTTCACGGTTGAGCACTTCACCACGGAGAAGGAACCGCTTTCGGCTGCCCATGGCCTGATCTGCAATTTCAATATCTCTGACCAGCCGTTTGAAAGAGTACGGGTCAAGGCTGACTTTATGGTCGGTTCCTTCCATGGTTGGATCAAGTGTCAGATGCTTTTCAATGATGCAGGCCCCCATGGATGCAGCGACAAGGGGGATGATAATGCCGATATCGTGTCCCGAATATCCCACGGGCTTATCAAATTGCTTTAGCCAGTTAATCATTTTAAGATTCACATCTCTGGGCCAGACCGGGTACGCACTGCGGCAGTGGAGAATGGCATAATCTGCGGTCCGTTCATTCAGGAAGCGGACGGTTTGCTGGATTTCATGCCTGTAAGCCATTCCCGTGGAAATGATAATGGGAAGATCTTTGGATGCAATATATTCCAAAAGCGGATAATTTGTCAGATCTGCTGAGGCGACTTTAAATGCGGCAATGCCGGCGTTGTAGATCAACCGGGCACTGGTTATGTCAAATGGGGTGCAGATGAAATCAATGGGCTTGTCCTCGGCATATCTTCTCAGTTCAAGGTAATCGTCGTTGGACAGTTCAAATTTTTTAAGAAGGGGAATGATATACTGAAAATTTTGCTCATACTTTTCAGGGTGATTGAGCATATCTTCCGGATAGAGGCTTATCAGGTCTCTTTTTTGAAATTTTACGGCATGGGCACCTGCGTCAACTGCGGCATCCACCAATTCTTTTGCTAATTTGAGGCTTCCATTATGATTGATTCCGGCTTCGGCCACAATGTAGGTTGGATGGTCTTGCCCAATTTTTCGGTTTCCGATGATCATGGATTTATCGTGGCTTTTTGTATGATTGGACGAGCTGTTTGTTTTTTATTGTCCCAATCGGTAGTAAAAACTATGGACTTTAGTCCAAGACTTTTAGTGCATTATTTTTATAGGCATTAAGGGGCATGCTACGGATTTCGGTTCTTAGTTCTTGTAGCCGTATAAAAATGATCCGCGCAGCGGTACCTTAGATCAGCGACTTTCAGTCGCAACGGGCTTTAGCCCGCCATTCTATGGACTTTCAGTCCATAGTGGTTGAATTGCTTTGCGGGTTAATTCCGGAAGAGGCGGTTGTCGAAGCTGTTGCAGTGCTGTTAGTGTCAATACCTTTATATTGTCGCCCATAATCGTTTCAATATTATTATAAATTTCATCCTGGCGGGCAAAAGAGGTAATCAATACAGCGTCCGGATCAATCTGCGAAATGGCCTCTGGGGTCTGAATCAAGGTGCCGTTAAAAAGCCGGCCTTGTTTGCCTGGATCTCCATCCACAATGCCTATAACAACAAGCCGTGTATGGGGGATGGCGGACATAACGATTTCCGCGGTGTCCGATGCCCCGTAAAGAACTACGGTGCGAATTCCGTTGGTTTCATATTGCTTAAGCAACCGGATGATTTCTCTTTTTACGGAGGCATAAATTTGAACGGCTTCAGATGAAAAGGAAATAAAATCCTGAAATAATTTTTTTTGTCCGTTCTCTGTCAGATGATATTCTGTGGTGCGGTTTGTCTTTCCGGAGACGGTAATCAGTCCAGCCTGGCTCAGTTCTCTTATGTATATGTTTACCATTGAACTGCTCAGATGGCTTTTTTCTGCCAGAAGGTGCTGGCTGGAATGGGGCATTTCTTTGATGAGCAGTAATAAAGAAAGCCTTCTATATTCCTTGCTTGGAGAAAAATACGTTGTGGTGTAAGGGACAATCAAAAGATATAGCTCCGCTCTTTCGGTTACATGTCTATTCTGATGTAACTATGCTTCAGATTCTGTAACGGCTGAAATTGAATTCCGCTTTTCCAGGTTGCCTTTATTATTCTGAAGTATAGTATCGGTAAGAACCATCCATACATTAAATGGTTTTTTAAAAAAAAAGAAAAATTAACGTTAGATAACGATTTCTTTAAAAAAATTTATGGTTTTATGCAGGCCTTGTTCAAGTTTGACCTTGGGTTCCCATCCCAGGTTCTCTTTGGCCATGGAAATATCCGGTCTGCGCTGGGTCGGGTCATCTTCCGGCAGTGGTTTAAATACGATTTTAGATGTGGTCTGGGTAAGCCTGATGATTGTTTCGGCTAATTCGAGCATACTGAACTCCACAGGGTTTCCTAAGTTAAAAGGACCGGTAATCGTATCTTTTGTTGCCATAAAAGCAATAAAGGCGTTAATCATGTCATCCACATAGCAAAATGATCTTGTTTGACTGCCATCCCCATAGACGGTTATTGGCTCGCCTTTGAGCGCCTGAACAATAAAGTTGGACACTACACGCCCGTCGTTGGGATGCATCCTGGGGCCGTAGGTATTGAAAATACGTGCGACTTTGATATTCAGGTGATGTTGCCGATGATAATCAAAAAACAGGGTCTCTGCACATCGTTTCCCTTCGTCATAGCAGGAGCGAAGCCCGATTGGGTTGACATGTCCCCAATACTCTTCTGTTTGCGGATGAATCTGGGGATCACCGTAAACTTCACTGGTGGACGCCTGCAGAATTTTGGCCTTTGTCCGTTTAGCCAAACCAAGCATGTTTATGGCGCCGTGAACACTTGTCTTTGTGGTTTGCACCGGATCATGCTGGTAATGAACAGGCGATGCAGGACACGCAAGATTATAAATTTCATCAACTTCAACATACAGCGGAAAAGTGATGTCATGCCTCAAAATCTCGAAATTAGGTTTTCCTAAAAGGTGTTCTACGTTTTTTTTCTGGCCGGTGAAATAGTTGTCTAAGCATAGAATATCATCCCCATGTTCAACCAGGCGTTCGCATAAATGGGAACCTAAAAATCCGGCTCCGCCGGTAACCAAAATTCTTTTTTGCATGTGTTTCATTTGGCAGCCACCTTTTTGTTTTTTTGTTTCGAAAGTTAGGGGGGAGGGGTATAGCTCCGCTTTCTCGGTTCCATTGCGTCTGTTCCATTGCTTTTTAGGCGTTTCAATGCGAGATCGGTTGAAATGGTTGAGAAGTTGAATTAATCCATACCATTGCATTATACCATCGTCAAGGACTATCCATACATTAAATGGTTTTTGGAAAAATATAATAGAAACATACGCTTGAATCCTGTTTCCACAACATAATATTATCCTGGAACATGGCGGATTTTTCCACAGACTTTTCTGATTTTCGAAAATGCGTTTCAACCGAAAAAGCCTGTATTGATTATCTCATCAGCCTCAGGTGGCTGATGGGATGTCATACCGACTCTTTTTTTTGCCGGATCTAAAGTTTAGGATTGAAAAAAAATAAAACCTTCTTTATCAAGAAATAATATGTTGGGGCTGTATTCAGGCGCAATCATGTTTGAGGTAAACATTATGGCGCTTGCTTATTTGACAATTATAAAACCATTACTAAAATAGAAAGCTAATTAAAATCCGGGAGATTGAACATGGCAAAAAAAATGACCATTTTTGATGCCGTTGAGGCGTTTGAGTTGTATGACCTGTATAAAGACATAATTGATGCGTATGAAGCCGATTTTTATGCCCGGTCTGAAATGGAAACCGATCTTAGAGACCTGATTGAAGAGCATGAGGAGGTCTATGAATTTTCGTCAGATGAGGATGACGATTATGCTGAAAGCTTTGAACGTAATTTGAAAGAAGCCATCAGTATCATTTTTGATGACCACGGGCTTGATGTTCAATTTGATGATGCGTTCATGGATGAGGATATTGATGTGTATGATGATGAACCCCTGGATGGCGCTACGGGGCAGGATGAGGATGAAGGTGTCTTTGGGGAAGATGAAGATGAACTGTTTTGAAAAATAAGGATTGAGTGCTTGGATATTCAACAATTTAGATACGGTGCGGACAATCTGGGGTATTTGGTTTATAGTGAAAACTCCTGCATTGCCATTGACCCTGGAGCCTGGGAGGAGATGGCAAAATTTGCCAAAGAGAAAAATATTCCCATTGACATTGTCACCAATACCCATACCCATGCCGACCACACCCAGGGAAACAATGCACTTCTCAAAAAGACAAATGCGCGGTTTATTGACTGCACTTCGCTTTCACATGGCCAGATTCTTGACCTGAAAGACGAAACCGGGCTTGAGGTGATGCTGACCCCCGGACATACCATGGATTCGCTTTGTTTCAAGGGGGCAGGATTTGTTGTAACCGGTGACACACTGTTCAATGCCACGGTTGGCAATTGTTTTTCAGGGGATCTTGAATCCTTTTTTAACTCGTTAAAACTGTTGATGGCCCTTCCGGGTGACACCCTGGTCTATGCCGGCCATGATTACGTTCTTGAGGCGGTTAAATATGCCCGAATCATTGAACCGGATAATCCGGATTTAAGCGGGTATGCGTCCTCCTATAATCCGGCCCATGTTGTTTCCCGTCTGTCCGATGAACTTAAGGTCAACCCCTATCTGCGTTTTGACGCGTTGTCCATGATTGAGCGCCTCAAAGAAAAAAATCTGCCCAAAGAAACCCCATTTCAAAGATTCTCCTCTGTTATGGAAGTGTTCTGATCTCCTGTTTTAACAATTTAATCATGATTCGGAGTATTTTTTTTAAAATTGCTTGATAAAAACAAAAAGCAGGCGGTCTCTCATTCTGATCCGGGGTTTGCCCTGGGTCGGCATATTACCATAGAATATTACGATTGCGCATCCGATGTCCTTCTTGATAAAGTCAGGGTTGAAAAAATTCTGCTTAAAGCGGCGATAGATAGCGGGGCCACAATTATCAGCAGTTCCTTTCATCAGTTTGAACCCCAGGGGGTGTCCGGCGTAGTGATTATCGCTGAATCCCATTTTACGGTTCATGCCTGGCCCGAGCATGATTATGCAGCCGTGGATATTTTTACATGCGCAGATAATATTGATCTGGACACAGCCATTCATTCCATAGAAGCACAATTTTCATCCAAGCGGGTTTTTATCTCTTCGGATCAAAACAGGGGGATACTGCAGCCCGGATTGAACAGTCGTATGGCAAACCGCAATGAAAAGGTGATGGATAGACCAACGCTTCCCATAGCCTGGAAAAAAGTGTGTGAAAATACAAACCCCTGGGGATTGTCCACATCTGTTGATGTGTATGATTGCAGTCCTGATATGATAAACGATCCGGGCCACATAAAAAACTTTGTCTTTGGGCTGTGCGGGCTGCTTGGTATTGAAAACAAGCAGAATTCATCTGAGGTTTATTATGATGAAAACAAAACATCTGCAGGGTTTTCCATGACCCGGTCCATTGAAACATCCGGAATCTCCGGACATTTTGCCCATGCAACCCATACCGCATATCTGGATATTTTTTCCTGCAATAGTTATGAGCCCCGGGAGTTAGCAGAGTTCTCCCTGTTATATTTTCGGGGCAGCCACTACAAAATGCAGGTGGCGTTAAGACAGTAAATTTTGATCGACATATCTGAACTTGTTGATTTAATGTCTTTTTGACTAAAATTAGCCACATTATCATGTGTAGAATATAAAATATATTACAATATATTTAGTGGTCGATTTCCTTGAAATCGGACTAAATCAACAGGCTCATATATAAATGAAAAATTCAGACACGATACATAACGGATGGTTTTCAGAGGTTTGTTCCATGTGGGAAGGCATTGCCATTTCACTGAAGGTGGATGAACTTCTTTACAGTAAAAAAAGCAGGTTCCAGCAGATTGATCTGTACCAGACCCGGTCCCACGGCCGGATGCTGGTACTGGACGGGATTATTCAACTGACCGAACGGGATGAATTCAGTTACCAGGAGATGATGGCGCATCTGCCCCTGTTTTCCCACCCCCACCCTGAAAACGTACTTGTGATCGGGGGAGGAGACGGCGGCGTTTTGCGTGAGATTAATCGTCACCATGATGTCTGCTGTATTGATTTCTGTGAAATCGATGAAGAGGTCATCAAGGTTTCAAAACAGTTTCTGCCGACCCTGGCCTGCGGATTCGACGATCCCAGGGTCTGTGTTCATATTCAAGACGGAACTGCCTTTGTCCGGGAACACCCCAATTGTTATGATGTTATTATTGTGGATTCCTCGGACCCGGTTGGACCTGGTGAAGCTTTGTTTGAAAATCAGTTTTACCAGGATTTAAAGCATGCGCTTAAACCCGGGGGCCTGATTGCCACCCAAGGCGAATCCTTTTTCCTTCACCCGGACTGGGTTGAAAAACTGATGGGCATTACCCGGTCTTTGTTTCCCATACATGCCTATGCAAATATTATTGTCCCCACATATACCGGCGGTCACATCGGCATCTGTTTGGGATCTTTAGGACCTAGGCTTGCGGCACCGGCGCGTCCGGTGCCGCAAGTGCTTCAGTCCCAGCTTAAATATTATAGCCTGGGGATGCACAAAGCCGCCTTTGCGCTTCCCTATTTTGTCGAAAAAATGTTGGAGGGCAAAGGTAAATGAAGACAGAAAAACTCGATGGGCTTGAGATAAAACTTGTACACACAGTACCTGTGGACGAGCTTCAGGCCTTATACCAGGATGCCGGGTGGTGGCAGGACAATTATAAAATATCAGATGCATTTTTGCGCCAGATTCCTGAAAAATCCGCATTGTTTGCAGGTGCTTTTTGGGAAAAAAAATTAATTGGAATGGGAAGGGCCCTTTCCGATCTGTGCAGTGATGCTTATATTCAGGATATTGCCGTGCTGTCTGCCTATCAAAAACTTGGCATCGGCACCTTAATTGTAAGTTTTCTGATCCAGGAACTTAAAAAAAGGGGGGTGGACTGGATTGGATTGATCGGTGAACCGGGAACCCTTTCATTTTATGAAAAACTCGGGTTTCGGCCAATGAAGGATCACATCCCCTTTAAACTTGAATAAAAGCTATAAAAAGGAAAAACAATGATATGTCATAGCCGTCAATCCGATACCTGCAATACACCGCCAATGGTCGGCAACAGTGCTGATGATCAGCAGATAGAACCGAGTATACTAAAGCCCGGGAAATTTGATCTGGAAACCCGCCACCTGATCCTTGATTTCCTGGGCCTTTATCCACCCTGCTCATGTGAATACAGCTTTGTCAATCTTTTCTGCTGGCAGAATCTGTATCGCTATTCATGGTTTCTTTATGAGGATAGACTGGTCATTCATGACGATCGCAGCCAGGCCCTGTTCATGCCCCTGGGAGACGATTTTGAACCGGAAGCGTTGTTTTCTCTTTCAAAAAAGGCTGTTGCCGCAGGGCTGTCCGGAAACATCGGGCTGGTGCCCGAATCGTACGTGGCTATCTGGCAGGATCTGGATCGTTATTTCAGTATTACATCGGACAGGGATGCGGCTGAATATGTTTACCTGGCCGAGGCGTTGACCGGGTTGAAGGGCAGCAAACTGCATAAGAAAAAAAATCTCATTTCCCAGTTTAAGCGTGAGTATCCGGATTATTCCCTAGTCCCCATGAATGAGGACAATTGCAAGGAGGTGATGCAGTTTGAGAAGCGTCTGCTTGCCGGTATGCCTTCCATGCCCCGCTCCCTGGTTGAAGAGTCCGATGCCATGGCCATGGCCTTTTCCCATTGGAACGATTTGGGCTTGAGCGGACTGATACTGCGGGTCAAGGATGAAATTGCGGCGTTTGCTGTTTTCAGTCCCCTGTCCCCTGACACCTGGGATGTTCATTTTGAAAAATCAGATGTGGCTTTCAAGGGTGGATCCCAGATGATCAATTATGAGACTGCCAAATTTCTGAAAGGAACAGCACGATATATCAACCGGGAACAGGATCTTGGAATACCGGGACTGCGCCAGGCAAAATTGTCATATGCTCCCTATGCGTTGATAGAACCCTATTTTCTGGTGCCTAAACTGGAGTTAAGAACCCATTAATGAGGTCGTGTGGCGGCCATCTTAAAATATGATTTTGAGATGGCTTTTAAACACAAGGCCTTTGATGGTGGATGCAAGAATTATCCGGCATTTTTTTTAAGAAAATGTCCGGCGGTGATGAAATGCTTTTTAAAATAAACATTGTCCAGCGAGGTAAGTGTCACCTTGCGCCCCCTGCCCGGGGCATGGATAAATTGCCCTTTACCGATGTAAATCCCTACGTGAACAACCCCCCTTCTTCTGGGTACTGAAAAGAAGATCAGATCTGCCGGTTTGATGTCTTTTCGTGTGACTGCCGTGCAGTTTTCGAGCTGGGCACTGGCTGTTCTTGGAACATGAATCCCGATTTTGGCGTAGGTGTATACCACTAGGCCTGAGCAGTCAAACCCCTTGGGCGAAAGCCCGCCCCAGAAATAGGGACTGCCCACGGCAGTCCTGGCCGCCTGGACAATGGTCTGACGTTTTTTGCCGAAAGGGGCAGGGGCTGAGCGGTTCGTAGCAAGTTCGGATTCAAGTTCAGGTTCAGGGTCGGATTCAGGATCGGGCCGGGGGCAGGGGCTGTTGTAATATCCGGGCTGATGAGATTTTCCGGGAAGGGCAGACTGGCCGCCTGAATCATGGGGGATCCTTACTTCAGGCCTGCCACAACCAAAACAGATCAGCACAGCCAGGAAAAAGGTCAGAATATTGCGGGTTAAAAAAGTAAGTTTTGGCATAACAAAAAAAATAATGAATTGATGGAACGGTTATTCGCGCGCATTGGTGGATGGGTTCGTTTTTATTTTAAACCTGCCGGGTTATCCAATGGTGTCCAATAGGGTTCCGGTTGTTTCATCATAGGCCTGAATCATTTTTGCGTTGGCCTCAAATCCGTTTCGGGCTGGAATCTGAACAACCATCTCCTCTGCAATATTTGTATTGGATAATTCTTTTAAAGAACCGTCATTTTTAAGGGGATCTTCAACCAGCGGTGCGCTGGTCTGGGTTTGGGAGATGGACGTTTGTACCTGTCCGCTCTTTGCCTCGACGTTATATGCTCTGCCCGCCTTGAACTCGTCTGACAGGGCATTGGCAACATTATTTGAAGAAACCGACATCTGGTTTGAAAAAGCCTGTAAAGCCGAGACACTGCTCTGGATGGTCATGCTCATGATTTTTTCCTCCAAATTTACAACCTTCAAGATCCAAATACTATCAAAAAATTATCTTCATAACAATAATATTATGATTGATTTGATGAACAAGCTTGAAATCTAAAAAAATTAATGGGCTATTTAAACAGAGATGTGAAATGAATTTTGCGTATTCTGGATGGACATACTGTCTGATTTCGTGTACGCATCAGAAACCTGCTGCTGGATATAGCCGGACACTGCGGCCCCTCTCTGGTTGGCCTGTTCTTCTGCTCTTAGCTGTGTGATTTCAGCCATGGCTTTTGCCGCCTGGGATGCCGCATTTGATGCGACTTTCAAGTCCTGTGAGGATGGCTGTGCCGGTGCAAGTGCAGCGGCACGCACCTGCCGCATTTTCTGTAATGTTGCCTCGGGATCTCCAGGCTCGGACGATGTGTCAATGCTGACCTCTCCGCCTACGGCATAGCTTTTTCCGTCAGGGCCCTGCTGGTAGGAAAAGGTGGCACCAGAGGAGATATATTCGCCGCCGGCGGCAATATGGGCCATTTCGTGGGCCCGGACCTCAGTGTCAACGTTTTCAAGTTCTGAAATGAGAAGTTTTTCTTCCTGGGTAAGCCCCGACTCAGTACCGGACGCCAGGGGCTGATCTTCATCCTGGGAGGCTTCATCGTCCTGGGTCCGGGCTTGGGAAATCGAATCAACTTGTTCTTCACTGTCAGACAGGGGCAGGGTTTCACTGATATCCGTATCCTGGGCCTGGGATTCGGATCTGGAGGATAAAGATATCAGATCAGATCCCTGTTCAAGGACGGGCGGATATGTATAATAGCTGTTTATTCCTGCAGCCTGGATGTCCATAACACTTCCTTAATATTAGACACTTCTAATATACCAATTATTTCAAATATTTCAAGTAGTTATTTGAAACTGTTTCCGCTGAAGAATTCAGTATTGACAAATATTAGAAAAACGCATATCTTAAAAAGATTCGTTGTGGCGTGATTACACCGTGATGGACCGGAGAAAAGCAGGGCGCCGATTAATTGTAAGGTTGTATAAAACAGATTTCTGCCGGTTTCAAGTTTCAAGGAATTTTTTATGAGTCGACAATCCGAGGTGTCAAGGCAGACTAAGGAAACCCGGATAGATATCCGGCTGAATTTGGACGGACAGGGAAACGCTGACCTCTGCACAGGCATTCCTTTTTTTGACCACATGCTTACAGCGTTTACAGTCCATGGCTTTTTTGACCTTCGGGTTTCAGCCACAGGCGATCTTGACGTAGATTTCCATCATACCGTAGAGGACACGGGTCTTGTTCTAGGGCAGGCGATCCAGCAGGCGTTGTCTGAAAAAGGTGGTATTCAGCGGTTTGGTGATGCAAGCGTTCCCATGGATGAATCCTTGTCCCGGGTAACCATTGATTTGTCCAACCGGCCATATCTTGTTTACAATATTCCCGAGAATTTGAAGTCCCGGGGGCCTTTCGATGCACATCTTGCCAGGGAGTTCTTCCAGGCAGTCTGTGTTAAAGGCGGATTTAATCTGCATATTAATACTTGTTACGGTGAGAATGAACACCACGTACTTGAGTCCATATTCAAGGCATTCGGGCGATCTTTGCATGCTGCGACCCGTCCGGTCTCTCAAGTATCAGGCGTATTATCCACCAAGGGATGTTTATAGTTAATTGCGCGGTTCATTTGTGCGATTTATTGTTGACAGGTCGTATTCACTGCTTATCCTGTTTAACTTATATAACGTATTGATATTTTGGAGCCTGCACCACCCAGAATGCTCATCCCTGAAGAAAAAATTGCAGAAATTTTAGCTGCCTCGGATATTTTTGATGTTGTTTCCGAAGCAGTTATTCTAAAAAAGTCAGGCAGAAATTTTTTCGGTCTGTGCCCCTTTCATTCTGAAAAATCACCTTCTTTTTCCGTTAATCCCGATAAACAGATTTTTCATTGTTTCGGGTGCAGCGCCGGCGGCAATGTCCTGTCATTTGTCATGAAATATCATGGAATCTCCTTTCCCGAAGCGGCAAGGATGCTGGCCAGAAAATACAACATTGTCATTGAAACCCAAAAGATGACGCTGGAACAGCGTAAGGCCGTTCAGGCCCGGGAATCTCTTTTCCGGCTGAATAAAAATGTGATGCAGGCATATACAGGGTTTTTAAATGACCATTTAAAAGGCGATTGCGCCAGGCAGTATCTTGAACGGCGGGGAACCAGCAAACAAATCATTGAGCAGTTTCAGCTTGGATACGCCCCTGATGCCTGGGATGCTGTGGTCAATCTTTTGAAAGAAGAGAAAGTTGCCAAAGGGGTTGCGGTCCGTTCCGGTCTGGTGCTTGAGAAAAAACAGAAAAACAGCTTTTACGACAGATTTAGAAACCGGCTGATGTTTCCTATTTTTGACATCAACATGCAGGTGGCCGGATTTGGCGGCCGGGTCATGGACGACAGCATGCCCAAATACATGAACTCTCCTGAAACCCCGGTGTACAGTAAAAGCCGTATCCTTTACGGGTTGCACGCAGCAAAACAGGCATGCCGCAGGCAGGGTCAGGTGTTTATTGTGGAAGGCTATTTTGATTTTCTCTCCCTTTATCAGCACGGGATTGAAAATAGTGTGGCAAGCCTTGGTACAGCCCTGACCCGGGAGCATGTCAGGATTCTTAAAGGGTATGCAACGACCATGACCCTGGTTTTTGACTCGGATGAAGCAGGCATAAAGGCTGCCAAAAGAAGCATTGACATTTTTGTTCAGGAGGGAATTGATACCCGGATTCTGGTGCTTCCGGGAAATAATGATCCCGACTCCTATGTGATGGCCCATGGCCGGGATGCCTTTCTTGCGCTTGCAGACACTGCCAAGACAGTGATGCAGTTTTTGCTTCATCTGGCTGTGGATACCCACGGCATGTCCGTTGAAGGGCGTATCAAAATTCTGGACGAGATGAAGCAGCACCTGGCTAGGGTCCAGGATTATGCGGTCCGTTCAATTTATGTTCGGGAACTTGCTGAAACCCTTAATATTGATGAAAAGGCTGTTCTTGAAAAAGTAAAGGATGCCTATCAAAAACAGGCAAACAGACAAGCCCGTGGCCCTATCATTCCTGGGGTTGAGGAAGCATCCCAAAGCGTTCTGGAATCAGACCCAAGGGAAAAACAGATCCTTTCCATGATGCTTCACTGGCCTGAATTGATACCTGTTGCCGTGGAAAAAAAAGTACTCCCCTCCTTTTATTCAAAGCCGCTTAAACAGCTTGGCTGTTTAATCATCGACAGCGGGACGGACACACAAAATATTGTGGGTGCGGTCATGGCCCGGGTTGAAACAGACGAAGACCGGCAATTGATTGCATCCATGGCTATGGAAGATTATACCGGGGTCCAGGATCCAGTACAGACGTTTGAGATTCTGGTCAACCGGGTCATAAAGATAAAAAATAAAACCGACAGAGTGATTGTCAGTGAATTAACAAAAGTAAAAGAGGGCTGTGATGTTGATGTGATGGCGCTGCTGAAACTTAAACAGCAGCAAATCCAGCAGTTGCATGGCAGTTAACTTTAAGCCTTTGGGAGGCATATATGGCAGAAAAGACCAGCACGTCTGAACAAGGTGTGATGATCAGCAAGGACGAAATGCGCAGACTTATCAAAAAGGGAGAGGAAACAGGTATCCTGTCCTTTGCCGAAATCAATGACGCCATTTCAGATGATCTGCAAACTTTTGACCAGATAGATGATATTGTCATTCAGTTTCAGGAACTGGGTATTGAACTGGTTGATGACAGCGACGAGGATACGTCTGCCATTAACCCTGGTAAGGCAAAAAGTCTGAAAAAGACTTCCCGTTCATCAGCTTCTCGGTCATTAAAAGACAAAAGGGGCCACCTCGCTGGATCCCGCAGCGATGCTGATGACGAAGGCCTTGAAGACGATATGGATAAGAAAGGGAACAAGGATGCGTTCTCTTCCCGGCGTGAACGTTCCGATATGGAGTTTGGCGCGGTTACTGATCCTGTGAAGATGTATCTTAAAGAGATGGGGATGGTCACCCTGCTCAGCCGCGAAGGTGAAATTGAGATCGCCAAAAAAATAGAGGTCGGGGAACGGGATATACTCCGGGCCATGCTGGATTGTCCTCTGGCGCTGAATACCATTTTTATGTACGGTAAAAAAATGGAAGAGAAGGCCATGCGTCCCAAGCACATACTCCGGGATGTGGATGAGGGCGATGGGGTGGTTGATGAAGTCACCAAACAGGAAAAGTTCCTTGAATCCCTATCTCGGATAAGAGCCTTGCATGAGCAGAATCAGTCCTGCCGTGATCAGCTTGAAAATATCAGGAAAGGGACAAAAAAATACAGCAGCCTTGGGGAACAGATTGACTGCAACACAGAAGAAATTTTTGAGTTGCTTAAAAGCTGGCGATTTGAATCCAATGTTATTGATAACATAGAAAAGAGTATCCGAAACACAATAACCTGGTTCAAAACCGTGGACGATCTGCTGATCAGGTGTGCCAAAACATTTAATGTACAGCTCAGCACCATGATGAAACAAATAAAAGACCAGGCTACTTTTGTTGAATGGGCCATGACGAGAAACGAAATCACCCTGGACCGTGCCACGATCCTTTTTCATGATATTACAGCCTTGTGCGAGCAGGTTACCGTAAAAAAGAACCTGGTCAAAGGCAGTGCGGATGATTTGAGTGCGATTGTTTATGGGATTGAAATAGGGCGTAAAAACGCTGATTCCGCCAAGCGGGAACTGGTCCGTGCCAACCTGAGGCTTGTGGTCAGTATTGCCAAAAAATATACCAACAGGGGATTGCAGTTTCTTGATTTGATCCAGGAAGGCAATATCGGTTTGATGAAGGCGGTGGATAAATTTGAGTATCGCCGGGGATACAAGTTTTCCACATATGCCACCTGGTGGATCCGCCAGGCCATTACCCGCGCCATTGCAGACCAGGCCAGAACCATCAGGATTCCGGTTCATATGATCGAAACCATTAATAAGCTGATCCGCACCTCCCGGTACCTGGTTCAGGAGATGGGCAAGGAACCTTCACCCGAAGAAATTGCCGAAAAAATGGAAATCCCCATTGATAAGGTTCGGCGGGTACTTAAGATTGCCAAGGAGCCCATTTCCCTTGAAACACCCATTGGTGAGGAAGAAGACAGCCATCTTGGTGATTTCATTGAAGACAAGAAATTTTCTATTCCTTCCGAGGCTGCCATTGATTTAAGCCTTGCCGAACAGACGCGTAAAATACTGGCAACGCTTACGCCCAGGGAGGAAAAAGTGTTAAGGATGCGTTTTGGTATCGGAGAAAAGTCTGATCACACGTTAGAAGAGGTTGGAAAGGATTTTACCGTTACAAGGGAGCGTATCCGCCAGATTGAAGCCAAGGCCTTGCGTAAACTTCGTCATCCGACCAGGAGCAAAAAGCTAAAAACTTTTATAGAGAATTAGTGCTTGACAGTAAACAGGCGTTACTATATATATCTCAAATTTGCTTGTAATACAGTAGCAAAGCGGCTTTCCGGGCCTATAGCTCAGTTTGGCAGAGCCACCGGCTCATAACCGGTCGGTCCCTGGTTCGAACCCAGGTGGGCCCACCAAAGAACCTATTCATGTATAAGATTTTAAGCAGGAAAGCCAATGAATATGCTGAAAAGAGGGAAAGGATGACCAGGTCATACATGGATATGCCTGTAAATCAATACGAAAATAGACTGAATCTAAAGCGTGGAGTGTACTCCACGCTTTTTTATTTTAAGGCGGCTTGAAAGAATGCCCACGGTAAAACAGGTTATTGATATTATAGATCAAATTGCGCCTTTTTCCCTTGCTGAATCCTGGGACAATTCAGGGCTCCAGGCAGGTGATCCCGGGTGGCAGGTATCCAAGCTCCTGATTGCCCTGGATATCACAGACAAGGCCCTGGCCGAAGCGGAAAAGCTGGGGTGTGACATGCTGATTACCCATCATCCCCTGATGATGTCTCCTGAAAAACAGATTGATTTCAGCCGGATGCCTGGAACCGCCATCCTGACCAGTGCCAGATCCCGGATCGCCCTGGTCTGTGCCCATACAAATCTGGATAAAGCCCAGGACGGTCTGAACGACTATCTGGCCCAAAAACTGGACATCTTTTGCACCCATGTTTTTCTTGCCGATGTCATGGAAGATGACTCTGCCGGTCAGGTCCAGGGGCTTGGGCGCATCGGGCAGATTGGTGGGTCCATGACACTTGAGCAACTGGGGCTCCGGATTAAAGAAAAATTGGGAATTGCCCGGGTAAGAATCATTGGTAATCCCGGGAACATGGTATCAACCGCAGTACTATGTTCGGGTTCAGGCGGTTCCTTGACAACGCATTTTTTAGGGTCAGGAATGGATGTATATATCACCGGGGATCTGAAGTACCACGAGGCCCGGGATATAGAGTCCCATGGTAAATCCGCTGTGGATGTCGGCCACTTTTATTCTGAATCCATTGCCATTGAGCTTTTGAAAATCCGTCTCGGACAGGTGTTTGATGCTTTGGGGTATCAGATTGTAATTCATACGTATGATCAGGAACAAGATCCATTTTTAACCATATGAGGATGTAACACCTTATGTCAAAACCAGTTATGTCAAAACCAGATATTGCTACCCTTGTAAAACTTCAGGAGGCTGAAACCCAGATAGTCCGTCTTAAGGATGTACTGAACGAGGTCGAAAAAAAGAAAATCAAACTGGCATCCAGGCTCAAACAGTTTGCGGCAGCACTTAAGGAAAATACCGAAGAGCTTGAGATGCTTGAAAAAAATTGTCTTGACAGTGAAGCGGAAATCAAAGTTGTTGACGCCCGTATTATCAAAAGCAACGAAACCTTGCGCAATGTCAATACAAATAAAGAGTATCAGGTTTTGCTCAGGGAGGTGGATGATAACAAAAAAAGAAAAGATGCCTTAGAAACAGCCCTGTTACAGATCATGGAAGAGCGGGAAAAATCCCAGGCTATTGTGGATGAAAGTACAAAAGAGTATCAGCAGCTTGAAGAACAGATCAAAGCGGAACAGAACCGGATTGAAGAACAAACCACGAAAGACCGGGAGCTTCTTGGGGAATATATTGAAAGCCAGAAAGAAATTGGTGTAAGGTTGGATACCAAACTTTTAGATCGGTTCAAACGCATTTCCAAAATGAACCAGGGATCTGCCGTTGCCAAGGTCCAGGATCAGGTCTGTCTAGGGTGTTTTATGAATATCCCGCCCCAGCTGTATATTGAGGTTCAGCGGGCAAACGAGTTGATATTCTGCCCCCAGTGCAGCCGGATTCTTTATTATGAAAAAAGCTGATGCTTTGGGTTGAGTTGAAGAATAATTTTTAATTTCGGTCTGACTGGAACGAACGGTCGCCGGGCGAATAAACGCCGGGAGGAAAGTCCGAACACCGCAGGGCAGGACGCTCCATAACGTGGAGTCACGGTGACGTGAAGGAAAGTGCAACAGAGAGTAGACCGCCCAGCTACTCATTGAGCGGAACAGGTGTATTTAGTACTGATGGCTTGTTCCATTGAATGAGTAGCTGGGTAAGGGTGAAACGGTGCGGTAAGAGCGCACCAGTTCCCCGGGTGACCGGGGAAGCTTGGTAAACCCCGTCCGGTGCAAGACCAAATAGAGAGACGTTTGAGGGCTGCCCGCCCAAGTCTCCGGGTAGGTTGCTTGAGATGTATGGCAACATGCATCCTAGATGAATGACCGTTGATCTTTTTGCGGGTAACCGCAAAGAGGTAACAGAATTCGGCTTACGGGCCGGTCGGACCGAAATTTTCAATACCGGATAAATAGTTATGAATGACACCTGTGACATATCTTTTAACGAAAAGGCAAATATTTTTTCATATGAGTATCTTCAGTGCATTCTGTTCATTGTTGGACTGAATGACGACAGTTATCTTTTTACCAAGAAACTTTGCTCAAAACTGATCATCACCTCCCACATCATGGAAGATTTTCTTGACTTCCACGGTGCAAAAAAAAACAAGGACTGGGTGTTTTACCGTGCAATATCCGCAGCCATTCGACACCTTTCCCTGGCCTGTTATTCCCAGCGCCACACCCTGGACCGGTTCGATTTTTACAATTTCGGGAATCAGAACCACAGTGCCTTTAAACATGAAGCACTGGATATGCTTAAATTTCTCCAGGATGCCATTTATCAGGCCGCACCTGTTGCCTTAAAAGAGGCAAAACGTTTGGGTATCACCATCCCGGAATCCGGCTATGACCTGGACTATTTTCCCGGCATTGCCACTGCCGGTCAACTGGAACATAATATTGACGATACCATGCCCAAAAGAAGTCAGAAAAAAAATCTGACGCGAATCGCCAGTCAATTTCTTGAGCTGATCCGGGATTTTGAACAGTTTACCTTTTACGAACGGTATAACCTTGAGACCATTTACAAGCTTGTCCCTGACGTTATCAACGAGGTGACAATCCGGAGCTATGAGATGCGGGTGCATAATATCCAGTCCTCTTTTGATTCCTATGTGGTCACGACGTTGCAATCTCCTGATGTTGAAATTTTAAGCCAGCTGCGCAGCCATTTTTCCATTGTATTTCATATTCTGCAGGTTATGGGGCGTTTGCTCCATTTTTATGAGCGCCACCTGTATGATACCGGTTTCAAACATGTGTATAAAAACATCAGTCTGTCCCTTTCCGATCTCATTGATCCGGATGCGGTTCTGGACCGTGCCATAAATTATTGTCTGTATTATGCAGGCCGGTTTTTATCCTCGGGCAAGAATGTAGCCACCCGGGTTTTAAACGATAATATGGAATCAGACACAATTGACGTGGGTATTCCCAAAGACAGAGGGTTTCACAGCCGGCCAAGCCTTCTGGTGGCAAAGATTGTCCAGCATTACGGCGGAGAAGTTAAGCTTCATGTGGGAAAAGACCAGTTTGATGCCGCCTCGGTCCTTGATATTCAGTGGGCCGGGGGAAAAATTAAAAAAGAAAACATTGAGACGGTCGTCTTTACGGGAGATTCCAGGGCGTTGAATGATTTAAAAATCCTGGCCAGTGTTAATTACGGTGAGGACCATATGGGCAAGGGCATTCCCTTGCCCTGTGAATTGAACTACCTGATTTAAAGGTCATGTTTAAAATTCATGCCTGACACAGAAAATAAAGAGTCCGTTAAAAATATTGCCGTTGTTGTGGCAGGTGGAAAAGGTCTGCGCATGCAGTCCACTGTTAAAAAACAGTTCATTGATCTGGAAGGTGTTCCGGTAATTGTTCACACGCTTACCGCCTTTGACACGCACTGCCGGGTGGATGAGATTATTCTGGTAGTACCGGAACCGGATCTGGATTTTACCCGCAATGACCTGATGCACCGATTTTCATTTTCAACACCCTTGCATATTATCAAAGGTGGTGTTACCCGCCAGGATTCCGTGGGCAATGGCCTTGATAAAGCGTTGAAAATGTGTGCTCAACCTGAAACAACCTTTGTGTTGATTCATGACGGGGTTCGGCCCTTTGTGGGTGAAAATCTGGTGGACCGGTGCCTTGACGGTGCTTTGAAACATGGTGCCTGCATCCCGGTTCTGGGGATCTTTGATACAGTAAAAAGGGGGGATAAAAATGGCAGGATTATCTGCACCCTTGACCGGGATGGACTGTTCCGGGCCCAGACGCCCCAGGTCTTTCGTCTGGACCTGATTGTCAAGGCTGTTGCCCATGCCCGGAATACCGGCTTTTGGGGCACGGATGAAGCGTCGGTCTGCGAACATGCGAAACTCCCGGTGGATATGGTGGAGGGCGGACCATTCAATATTAAACTCACCTCTCCCCAGGATCTGATTTTCGCAGGCCTGATTCTTCGAGCAAAAAAAGAGGCCGCATTCACCGGGCATTCAGGTTCTTTTTTAGGTTAAGATCATCAGCCGTCCTGGCTTTACATGACCATCTTATTTTATACCGCACCGGGGTTTACTTTGTTGCACAATTATGGCAGATTACTAATCTAAATGGTGTGAAAAATCCCGCAATAAACCTGTCCAAAGCTTTTAGGGATTGACTTTGAATTAAACTTACGCATAATCAGTTAATGAGATTCAGCATTATTTATTACACACTAATCATCCCCGGAGGTGCCTGAAATGGCGGAAAAACCCGTGATCAAGATTGGATATCTTAAAATCACTGATCATTTCATTCTCGGTGTAACAGCTAGAAAATTACAACAAGGTATGGAAACCTTTCAACACTGCACACTGGAACCTGTGGTTAAAAACGGGTGGAACGAAGTTGCTGACGCACTTTCTGCAAAATCCCTGGACGGGGCGCTGGTTCTGGCACCGACAGCCATGGACCTTTTCAAGTCCGGTGTTGATCTCAAACTGCTGTTGCTGGCCCATAAATCCGGCAGTGTTCTGGTTAAAAATAAAAGGGCCAATATCAATTCTGTTGAGGATTTCGCGGGTAAGACCGTACTGATTCCCTATCAGCTTTCCATCCACAATATGCTGTTTCACAAGCTGTTATCCGAAAAAGGGTTGAAACCCGGACGTGCCACGGAAAAGGGAATTGATGTCACCCTTGAGGTTGTTGCACCTTTCCAGATGCCCGAAGCCCTTGAGTATGACGAAGCCGGCGAAATCGGCGGGTTTATCGTCGCTGAACCCTTTGGCTCCCAGGTGATAGCATCCGGGCATGGTGAAGAATTTGAACTGTCAAAAAATTTGTGGGCTAAGCATCCCTGCTGTGTTTTTGTCATGCGCACCGAGGTGATTGAAAAGAATCCCGAAGCCATTCAGGAAATTTGCACAAGTTTTGTCCGGTCCGGGATTGCCATTGATGCCCAGCCTGGACCTGCCTCAATTATTGGCGCTGATTTTCTTTCCCAGGATAAGAATATCATCCTGCGGGTGCTTACAGACCCGCCAGACCGGATTCTGACAGGAGAGCTTTATCCCGGAAAAGAAGATCTTGATATTATCCAGAAATATATGATGGATAAAATGAATATTATGACTTCTCTCATTGATCTGGATAAATTTGTGGATACGCGCTTTGCCGATGCGGCAGGGGCAAAATAAAAAAAAATTTTGCAGGGTCCCTTATTTTGCGGAATCAATAAAGCCGTAAATTTTATCCATGGCTTTCAATCCCCAGGCGGGTTTCCCGGACAGGGTGGCGACACCATCGCGATTGAGGCGATCTGTTGTCTGCTGAGCTGTAAAGCCCTGTTCCTTTAATTCAATAATGATTTTCATGACAGCAGCCTTGTATTTACCCATATCCTGATCCGGCGAAATATCCGGTTTTATCACGGGTGTTTCCTTAACCTGGATGTCTGCCCCAGGCGGCACCTGCCCTGATTTTTCCCCGGTGCCGTCCACAAGCAACGACAGATCATCCATGGAATCCTGGGATTGATCCGGTTTTTCAACCAGTGCGGATAAATCATCTAAATCCGCAACAGCCTTTTTACCGGCAGGTTCTTCAATAAGCTTGGACAGATCATCCAACTCTTCATGAAAAGCCTTTGGCATATCCGGCACATGGGTATCCATATCCACAAGGCTGAACAGATCATCAAGGTCATCTTCATTATCCAGGGCATTAGACGAAGACAAATCAGAATCAACCAGTTTTGACAAATCATCCATATCATTTGACAGATTCTTTGCATCAGGTACTGGCGGCGTCTCTTCCAGCAGGCTTTCAAGGTTGTCAAGGTCTTTGTACGGATCTGGTACAGAGTCAATCAATGAGGATAAGTCATCAATATCTTTAGGTGCCAGGTCCGTTTCTTTGACCAGCAAAGACAGGTCATCCATGTCGGAAGAACCAATGTCTTCAAGATCTTTGTGATCCTGGGCCTTGAATGGGTCTTCCATGGGGACAGGGGATTCAAACAGATGCTCATTTTCATTAGCGTTGATATCCAAAGGGCTTTGGTCAAGCCCGGGTTCTTCTTCTTCCAAGGCCAGGGTTTCCACGGCGCGTCCGGCAATTTCCATGGCCTGGGGAGCAGCACTATGCCGCAGGTTCATTTCCTGCAATGCCAGGGCAATGTTTGTCATTGCATCGGCTTTTTTTTCTTCTGCTGCTGCCCGTTTTTCCATGGCATCGGCTTTTCTTTCTTCCACCCGGGTAAGTGCTTCCTGGGCTAAAGCAATACGGTCTTGTTTTTCGATAAATATCCGGAGCATATCCTTGAATAAAGATGCCGATTCTATATCCACAGAGCGTGTACCTTGGTTGCCGGCAGGAGGTTGTACATTTGCCGTAACATTAAGCATTTCTGCTTCCTGGGCAAGGAATGCCTCAATCTGATCGGGGAGTATACCTGTATCCAGAAATTTTTTAATTTTTAAAAGGGTGGTAACCGCCTGTTCAGTGTAACATGTTTCATGGTTGACAATTTGTGTGGCAAGCCACGGACTGAACCGATGTAAAATGAACTTTAAAGTGGCCTTGCCCATATCCAGCTCATCTATCAGATCCTCAATGGTCAACAGCTTTGAACGGGTCATTATTTCCCTCATTTGCGAAAGTTAATTTAAGTTATGTTCTTTTATTGGTATCATAAAATCAAGGAGACCAAAAGCGTTTATAGCAAAGGAGAATACGGGTGCGATAGTATTTGACACTTTTTTTTTCGCTTGATATATCTCTCCAAGATAGTCCTGTTTCAAGATATTAAAAAGCGCAAATTTTTCAACCCTGACAAAAACCTGTGTACTGTCTTTTTTCCGGGAAGCTAAAGCGCTTTTAACCTATCTATCCAGTCCGGAAAACAATCCGGAAAAGAAGAATTTAACTAAATTCCAACCAAAGACTTGGCAGCACTTGCCGCCTTTGCTGCCCATGGAGGGTAAAATGGCCACTACAACAGATCCTAAGACCTTTAACCACCACGTCGAAGCCGTTAAAAAGGGGACCCGGGTATTTGAGGATGCGTTCCAGGGGGTCTCCCGCATGATTCTGGACGCCGGTATCCGCAAGGTCACGGTCAAGGGAAAGACCACCTACCAGTTTGACCTGTTCAGCGGAGGCAAAAGGCACCTGGTGGGCATGTATGACGAAATCAATTCCTTTGTCTCTTTTGTCAAAGATGCCTCCGAAGGTGGGTCTTCCAGGGAAATGGCTTATGTCCTGGTGGGCGAGCCGGGGAATGGAAAAACCTTTTTTGTGGAATACCTGTGCGCCCGGTACAGAGAGTTTTTATCAACCCCCCAAAATATGAAGTATACGTTCCGTTTTAAGAATCTTGATAAGCTGGGCGGATATGGCAGGATCAATGTGATCGAATCCCAGACTTACGAGGATCCCATGATTCTTGCCATGAGTTTTAAGGAGAACAAAGATGCCTCCGCAAGTTATCTTGCCAAAGCATTTAAGTTCAAGGATAAGGAGATAGAAGTCCTTTATGAGAAGTATCGTCCTCTAGGGGCCTGTTCGGCCTATATATGGCATCAGATCCGGGAATATTGTGATGATACCCCTGCCGACATGATGGAATTCATCGAAATTGTCCCGGTACCGTTAATAGAAAGTCTTGGCACGATTACCGGCAAATATCCGGCCAAGGACAAAATCACCTCTTCGGCCGTGGATCTTATGGGTGAAGAGTCCATCCAGCGACTGCTGCATATCCCGGATTCCAACAACCCCTACCGGTTTGACCTGCGCCGGGGCGCTCTGGCCCGGGTGGCCGGCGGCGGCATCCATTTTGCCGATGAAATTTATAAAAACAAAAAGGATCTGGTGCAGGTGTATCTTGGTGTGATCCAGAACCGTATGATTGAACTGGATGGGTTTAAATGGCCCATTGACACCCTGATTATCGCCACCTCAAATAACTCCGAGTTCAACACCTTTTTGATGGAACGTGAAGAAGCTCCCATTGTTGACCGGTGCCGGATCTGCTATGTGGCCCATAATACGGATTATAAGATCCAGAAAACGTTGACCGAATATGCCATCGGCACTGATGTCAAGCGTTCCCTTGACCAGGAAGTACTTCACCAGGATCCAAATTTGAACCACGCCGCATCCGTTGCCGTGGTGCTGACCCGGCTTCCCCGGTCCGACAAACTCACTCCCGTTGAAATCATGAAGCTTGCCGCAGGGGAGGTCGCGGGTGAAAAAAGCCTTAAAACCCTGGCTGAGCTCATTGACCAGCTCAACCAGGATACGGATATTACCAAACGCTTTGGCCAGAAAGGCCTGGGACAGAGAAACCTTGGCCGGGCCGTGCAGTTCCTTCTGGAATCTTCTGAAACCAATGACGGCAAGTGCATGTTTGCCCTGGATATTTTCAACGCCCTGAACCGGGTGGTACTTGATTATGTTCAGGAACCTGCTGACCGGGCCAAGTTCATGGAAGATCTGAAAATTGCCAGGGGCCTTTACCGGGAACGCATCATGACAGAGATGTTCAACGCATACATGGACGAACCGCTGGCCATCAAAAAGGATGTACTCAACTATGTAAATATGATCATTGGTGTGGATGCCGAACACCTGGGGTCTGATATGATGTGGAAGTACAAGGATCCCCAGACAGGCGAGCTTCGGGCCCTTAAAATTGATGAGCGGTATATCAAAAACGTAGAGGAGCGCCTGGGCCTTAAAACCGAGGAACAGCGCGCCTCCTTTAGAAATTCCATTAGAAAGATCTATGGACAGAAATTGTCTGTGGATGCCAATTATGATTTCATGGACAATCTGGAACTGGTTAAAGCCGTGACCGATGTCCGGCTTAAATCGGACATTGCCGGGGCCGGTTCTTTGATCGGGGCCCTGGCCAACCGGACCAATGAAGAAAATCAAAAACTGTATGACAGGATGATTTACACCATGGATCAGAAGCTTGGGTACTGCCCTACCTGTGCCCAGAAAACCATAGAGTATTTCTGCAGCCAGGAAGATGATAAATAGTGTTTGAACGCAAAGTCACCCATCTGCGGCGTTGCAGAATAATCTGCAATCCTCACAACCATGAGGTTGCTCCGGTTGCAAATTTTTCTGCGCCTTGCATCTGGGCAACTTTTCGTCCAAACACGGGGTTTGGGTCAGACACTTGGTAACGGCACACACTGAATAAAAAAACGAAGGGGAAGCGTATGATAACCCTTGATGAATTATTGGAACGGGATCGGCAGCGGGAAGAGGACGGATTTAAGCGTAAAATCCGTATCGGCCGCATTGTCAAACCAGGTACCGGGGGAAAGGATAAAATCATTGTGGTCCCCACCACCGTGGAGGAGAAGTTTGTCCACGATGAACCTTCCTTTGACCCGGAAACCGGAGAGGGAGAATCTTCCAGCGGTACCGGAGAGGGAGAAGAGGGCGATATCATCGGCGAACAGCCGGTTCGCCCGGACCAGGGAGAGGGCGAGGGGGAAGGAGAGGGTGCCGGCGAAGGAGAAGGCGAAGGCCAGGGTGGCGAACATGAGTTTGAATCCAGTGCCTACGAACTGGGCAAGGTACTGTCCCAGGACTTCCAGCTTCCCAACCTCCAGGACAAAGGTAAAAGGCGTGCCTTATCCCGCTATGTCTATGACCTGACAGATAAAAACCGGGGCATGGGCCAGATTCTGGATAAAAAAGCCACGTTAAAGCAGATTGTCCAGACCAATATTGCCCTTGGCACAATTCCGGATGTCAACGACATAGACCCGGGCCGGTTTATTGTCTCCCCCCGGGATCTTGTTTACAGGATTCTGTCCAGGGAAAAAGAGTATGAATCCCAGGCCCTGGTCTTTTTCCTGAGAGATTATTCAGGATCCATGGGCGGCAAGGTGACCGAAGCGGTGGTTTCCCAGCATGTGATGCTCTATTCATGGCTGCTGTATCAATATGACAGACAGGTGGAAACCCGTTTTATTCTCCATGACACCCAGGCAAGGGAGGTGCAGGATTTTTATAAATACCACTCTTATAAGGTGGCCGGAGGCACCAAGGTGTATACTGCTTTTGAGCTGGTGAATAAAATCGTGGAGCAGGAGAGCCTGGCCAGAGATTACAATATCTATGTTTTTCATGGGACCGATGGCGATGACTGGGACAGGGACGGCGTGAACACCCTGGAACAAATAGAAAAAATGGTGCGCTATGCTGCCCGGATAGGTATCTCCATTGTAGAGCATTCCTATGTGGGAACAGGGCAGACCGAAGTTGAAAAATATTTAAGAAAATCCGGCATACTTGAAAAACACAAGAACCATGTCAAACTGGATGTCATGAATGAAAATGTGGATGATTCCAGAATTATTCAGGGGATCAAAAATCTGATTTCCTGATCAATAACGCGCCGGATAAAAAAAAGAAAGGCAGGGCCCAATGGAACTTGTCAGTCAGCATGTTAAAAAAATCATGGAAGAGTGCAAGGTCAGAGCCAGGGATGAAGGCCTCAAGTTTGATGATGAAACCCTTGAATATATCGTCACCAACCGGGACATGATCGAACTGTCCCCCAAGATCATGATTCCCACCCTGTATGACTACTGGGTTCATGATGTCAGGGTCTTGTCAGGCAAGGGCATGTACGAAGCCTATCCTTCCAATCCGTATGAAACCGTTATCAATACCCGGCCGGCCATTTCCTATTATAACGATAATAACCCGGACTGGCTCAATGTCATGATTTTCTATCATGTGCTTGGGCATATTGATTTTTTTCAGAACAATCTTTTTTTTACAAATACCTGGGACGTTGATCTCACAGGCCAGGCCCTGGCGGATAAAAGGTTGATTGCCCAGCTCAGAAGCGAGAAGGGCCGGCGCTGGGTGGATTATATCATTGAATTTTCCAGGGGCATGGACAATCTGGTGGGCTATCACAAAGCCCTTGATACGACCTTGAGATCCCGGAACCAGCCCATTCCGAAGTTATCCAGGCAGGATTACTATTTTGATGTTTTTCTGCAGAAAATCAAGCAGGTGTCCCACAACACCTATTTAAAGGAAATTGCAAGATTCAATCAGTGCAGGGAAAATCTTCCTAAATTTTTTGAACTGGTTCTCTCCCAGTACCCGGAGTTTGAGCAGATGTATAAAAAAGCACGAAAAGACCGGGAAAAGCCTGTTTGGGACATCATGGACTACATTATCAGGCATTCCCCGTTTTTACGTGCCCAGGAAAACCAATGGATGAAATCTGTGATCCAGATCGTGCGCGACACCTCATTGTACTTCCAGCCCCAGATCCGCACAAAGATTATGAATGAAGGCTGGGCCAGCTACTGGCACGAATATCTGTTCATGAAGGATGAACGTATCCGTGGCCATGAAACGGATTTTGCAAAGGTCAATGCCATGGTAACCGCACTGCCCAAGGTGGGGCTCAACCCCTATGCCCTGGGTCTGCGCCTTTTTGAACATATTGAAGATATGCAGAACAGAGGGTGCTATTCCTTTGAGTATTTCTGCCTGAAAGATGAGATAAACAGGCAGCACTTTGATAAAGGGAAGAAAAACGGCCATGATTTTATCTTTAAAGTCAGGGAGAACATGAATGATTTTACCTTTATCAACAGGTTTGTGGACCAGGATTTTTTAGACCATTACAAGCTGTTTGTCACAGGCAAGCGGTTCAATCGGGAACGTATGAGCTGGCAGTACTATATTAAATCTAAGAAAGCCGACGATTATAAAGATATGGTCATCAACACCCTGTATCATCCGCCGGTGATACATGTGGATGAAGAAAAATCCAAAGACGGTTTGCTCTATCTTGTCCATGAATTTGAAAACAAGCCCCTTAAAACGGATTACATTGAAAATACCATGGTTGGCATTGAATTTTTATGGGGGGGCCCCGTTTACCTTGAAACCAGCGAACCTGACGGAACAGAACAGGCAAAACCCCCTTACATTAGTTTCCGGGATCCATCCACACCGGGTGCCGGTACAGCGGGGGATGCGGCCAAATCTGTAAAAATCAAGTGGAAAAGGGTATGTTACATCATGGATAAACGGAAACTGAACAAACGGGAGGCGGCATGACCATGGATACCAATACCAGTTCTGTGGATTCCAGTGCAGTTGATTCTGTCAGCCAGGCCCTGGACTTTTTAAACCGGAATATCCAGGATTACCAGCGGCATAAACCCGTTTCTTTTCAGACATTTTTGCAGCTTCTCAATGCCAACCCTGCCCAGGTTTTAAGAAATATTTTTCAGTCATTTCATGACATGATTAAAAGTCATGTGTTTGAATTAGAAGAAAATTCCGAACGTTCGGCTGTAACCCAATATGATACCAGCAAGCTTTTTACGGAAGATGCAGATGCACCGTATTTTCCGGATATGCTGTTTGCCAACCGGTTTATGAAACAGATGGACTATCTGCGTCATGGCGCCCAGCAGAATCGGATTTATGTATTTTACGGTCCCCATGGGTGCGGTAAATCCACTTTTTTAAACAACCTTCTGGAAAAATTTGAGCAGTACGCAAATACCGAAGAAGGATTGCGTTACGAGGTGGTATGGCGCCTGGATGTAAAAATGCTTAAATGTCGTGAAACAACATCGTTAATGATGTCCTCTTTTGAAAAATTGATCCAGTATATTGACGGGGATTCAGCAGAAAGCAAGCCGGCTGTGGAAGAAAACCCAGTGATGTTTGACGGACCGGATCCGGAATTTATTGAAATTCCCTGCCTGTGCCATGACAATCCATTCTTAGTGATACCCAAGGACCAGAGGCGGGCCGTTCTGGACGAACTGATCAAAAACGATGAATTCAAATGGAAGCTGTTTACGGAAAAGCAGTATGAATGGGTATTCAAAGACGAGGTCTGCACCGTGTGCGCGTCCATTTACCAGAGCCTTTTAGAACGCCTGGGCAGTCCTGCCAAGGTGTTTGACATGTTATATGCCAGGCCCTACTATTTCAACCGCCGCCTGGGTAACGGGATCTCTGTTTTCAACCCCGGTGACAAGCCGTTGCGGCGAAACGTCATCCTCAACCAGATGCTCCAGGGACGAATCAATGCACTGTTTCAGGATTCCAACGTGATTAACTATATTTATTCCTCATATGCAAAAGTTCATAACGGTATTTATGCACTGATGGATATTAAATCCCATAATGTCGAGCGCATGGTGGAACTTCATAATATAATTTCAGAAGGTGTTCACAAGGTGGAGGATATCGAGGAAATGGTTGAGGCTTTGTTTTTTGCCCTCATGAATCCCGAGGATAAACAAAATCTTAAAGACTTTCCCTCTTTTGAAGACCGCATTCAGTATATCGACATTCCATATGTTCTTGATGTGAATACGGAAGTTAAGATTTACCTGAACATCTTTGGCCGCCATGTTGAAAACAGTTTTCTGCCCATGGTGCTGGAGAATTTTGCAAGAATCATTATCTGCACCAGAATCGGCAGAAAATCCACGGCCCTGGAGCAATGGATAAAAGAGCCTAAAAAATACCTGAATTTCTGCGATGAGTGCCTTATCCTGCTGATTATGGAAATTTTCAGGGGAAACATCCCTAAATGGCTGGATGACGAGGATCTAAAAGCGCTTGATAAAAAAACGATGAAAAAAATTCTTGTGGAATCGGAAGAATTTGGAAAACAGGGACTATCCGGCCGGGATTCCATTAAAATTTTTGACCGGTTTTATTCGAAATTTACCAAGGAAGACAGACTCATCAACATGCCCGACTTATGCTCGTTTTTCAATAAACTCGAAGATCCCATACGTCAGATGATTCCCCAGGGGTTTTTGTCTTCAATTTTAAGGATGTATGACTATTCCATTCTCCAGCAGGTCAAAGAGTCTCTCTACTATTACAATGAGGAACAAATCGCAAAGGACATCAAAAATTATATTTCCGCTGTGACCAATGAAATGGATTCTGTTGTGAACTGTATTTTTACCAAAGAAGAGCTCCATGTTACCGAGGCATTCCTTGAAAGCATTGAAATCAGGCTTTTGTCTGAACATGCCGATGCGATACGGCGCCAGGGGATGCGCCTGGATGTATTAAAACAATATACAGGGTTTACCCTTACCCAAGAGATTATGATTGAAGGAAAGAATATTGCCCAGACCCGGTTGTTTCAAACCCTTCATGAACGGTATGTACACAACTTGAAAAAACGGGTTTTAGAGCCGTTTATTGACAATGAAAATTTCAGGCGTGCCATAAAGGATTTTGATACAGAAGAGTTTAAAGCCCATGACAAACGCATCAAACGCGATGTGACATTTCTCATTGACAACCTGGTCAGTAAATTTGGTTATTCACATCAAGGTGCCAATGAGATCTGCATTTATCTCATTGATAATGATCTGGCCAATAAATTCAAGGATGCCTGACTGCCAGGAAGGGGGACAACACCGTTGCTTTAAGATGAACATAAAAAAACAATTGAGGCTGGATCATGAAGAAAGCAAATGTGCTGATTGTTGACGATTCCAAGTCGGCCCTTTTTGCCGTGAAAGCATTGTTGAGTCCTGCAGGGATTAAGACGGTAACTGCGTCCGATGCGGTGCAGGGACAGGAGGCGCTTAGAAAAGAGCCGTTTGATCTGGTGATTACGGATGTGGATATGCCTAACCTTTCCGGATTGGAATTTTGTCAGTGGATCAAATCAAACCCGGAAACGTCGCATATACCTGTGATTGTCTTAAGTTCCCTTGATACCGATGCTGATATTGAAAACGGTTTCAGGGTCGGTGCGGATGCATATGTGCCCAAACGCCTGGCAAATAAGGAACTTATTCCCCGCATTGAAAGCGTGATGAACACATGTACCTTTGTCAAGGATAAAACCATACTTGTGGTTGAAGACAGTACAACCATTCAGATGCTTACAAAACAGGGGCTTGAGGATGCCGGCTTCAAGGTGGCACTGGCCGATGACGGGCAGCATGCCCTTGACATCATTAATGATGTTTCCCCCGATGTTCTGCTTACGGATCTGAATATGCCCCGGATGGACGGCACTGAGCTTTGTCGCAGGCTGTTCAATATTGAAGCGTATAAATTTCTGCCCATTGTGGTTATGAGTTCCCTGGGTGACAAGCCGATGATGAGACGTCTGATCAGGGACGGTGTTACGGCCTTTATTGTCAAGCCGTTTAACGTGGATATGCTTGTTGTTACCATGGAAAAACTGCTTTCCGATCATTTCCAGCGCATGCTTGAAGAAAGGGAGCGGCTTGTTCTTGAACAAAAGCTGACGGTTGGTTCCATCACCAGTCTTATCAACGCATTGGAAGCCAGGGATAAATACACCAGTGGCCACTCCGAATCCGTTACCAGACTTTCCATAGCCATTGGCAGGGAACTGGGCTTCTCAGATACGGAACTGAACCGTCTTCAGATCGCTGCAAGCCTTCATGACCTGGGTAAAATCGGTGTACGTGACAATGTGCTGCTCAAGCCCGGTAAACTGACACCGGATGAATTTGAGCACATTCAAACCCATACCGTCGTTGTTCAGGACATCCTTAAACCATTGCACAACATGGAAGATGTCCTTGTTGCAGCCTCTTCCCATCACGAACGCTGGGACGGTACAGGTTACCCCAACGGGTTGAAGAGCGAAGATATTCCCTTATTCGGAAGAATCATTGCTGTTGCCGACGTGTTTGATGCACTGACCAGTGACAGGCCATATCGTGACGGCATGCCCGCCGAAAAGGCGCTTCAGATTATTTCCCAAGGGGTTGGCTCTCATTTTTGTCCAATGGTTGGGGCTGCTTTTTTTAAATATATGAAGACACTTAAAAACGGCAATCTTACTTAGGAACGGGCCTTAAATAACTTACCCATGTATAGTGATAAAAACTGGCTTTTTTTCTTTAGCACCGGCGCATCCAACGATGCGCCGGCTTTTTATTTTCTGTTTGTAAGCGGACTGATAAACATTGACAAGATCGTGGCAAAAAATATAATCCTTAAACTTTGTGTTTGAGTTCCTGAACAGTGGAAAGACTTATCCGGCAGATTTAGATGAACCTGAGTGAGAGGGGAAAAATATGATATTGACGATCTTGGCTGTAATTGCCGGACTTGTGATCCTTGTCTGGGGGGCAGACCGGTTTGTGGATGGTGCTGCATCTGCGGCAAGGTCTTTTGGCATGCCGTCACTGCTCATTGGCATGGTCATTCTGGGCTTTGGCACTTCTGCACCTGAAATGGTTGTCTCTGCGCTGGCTGCTGTCGATGGGAATGCAGGGATCGGTCTTGGTAATGCGTATGGGTCAAATATAGCCAATATTGCGCTGATACTTGGCATGACAGCCATGATTAGTCCGATCAAGGTCTCTTCGACGGTGTTGCGCAGGGAACTGCCTATTTTAACGCTTGTTACGGTTCTCTCTGTTTTTTTTCTGTCAGATTTATATTTGTCCAGACAGAACGCAGTGATTCTGCTGGTTATTTTTTTCATCCTCATGGCCTGGGCAATCATCCAGGGGATGAATCAGGATTCCGATTCTCTGGCAAAAGAGGTTGAAAAAGAGAGATCTGAAAAATTCATGCCGCTTACCCGTGCGATCTTCTGGCTTGTGGCCGGCCTTGTGCTGCTTGTGGCAGGATCCCGGATTTTTGTCTGGGGGGCCGTGGCAATGGCCCGTCTGCTTGGGGTCAGCGATTTGATCATCGGGTTGACCGTTGCAGCGTTAGGCACCTCTTTGCCAGAGCTTGCCTCTTCTATCCTGGCAGCCAAAAAGGGCGAACATGAACTGGCTTTGGGAAATGTGATTGGTTCTAATCTGTTTAATACCCTGGCGGTTGTCGGCATATCAGGAGCCATTCATCCTGTTGCCGTGGAAGCGGAAACCCTTTATCGGGATATGACGGTTATGGTCGTGCTGACGCTTTCCCTTTTTATCATTGGGTATGGATTCAGAAAAGAGCAGGGCTGTATCAGCCGCTTTGACGGGGCAATGCTTTTCCTGGCCTATCTAAGTTATACGGCGTGGCTGGCGATCAAAGTATTAAAGGCGTAAGTGATTTTTGTTTAATCACATGTCCTGGACAATAACCTGAACGCGATTCTGCTTAAATCTGTCCGCCTTAAGCTTTACCAGCAGTTTCGGGAAAAATTCGGGCAGGCAGGTCGTGTCAGACAGGTTGAAGTGCAATGCTTCCACCTGGTATTCCTCCCTTTGGTCCTTAAGGGTCATTTTCCGATGGCAGCCGCCAATGATGACGGAAGATGCCACCCACATATTTTCCATCAGAAAGACCGGTTCCGGATTGCCGGTGCCAAAGGGGCGAAGCATATCTATCTGGCGGACAAGTTCCGGGGTAATATCCGCAATCTTAATCACGGCATCAATTTTCCGGACAGGTGCAAAATCTTTTTCTGTGCAGACTAAAGCCAGGATATCTGTCAGAGCGGGTTTCAAACGCGCCAGGTTTTCCTTTCTGACTGACAGTCCTGCTGCCATGGCGTGCCCCCCAAAGGTTTCCAGCAGATCCCGGGTTCCGGACAATACCTCGTGTATATTTATCTGGTTAATACTTCGGCAAGATCCTTTTGCAATTTCGTCTTTTGAATTCAGCAGCACCACCGGACAGACATGCTTTCTGGCAAGCCTTGATGCGGCAATGCCAAGCACGGATGTTTCCCATTTGCTGTCCCACAATACAATCAGCCGGTTTTCAAGTATGGATGGATCGCCCGCAATACGCTGTTCAATATCTTCGACAATCTCTTTTTCAATGAGCTGGCGTTTTCTGTTCAGTTCATCCAGAAGGGTCGCGATTGTCTCTGTCTGGGCCGGGGCAGGGCAGGTCAGGTGGGAAACACATATTCTTGCATGTGATATGCGGCCAGCGGCGTTAAGCCTGGGTACAATTTTAAATGAAATGTCGTCGGAATCAAGCTTATCCATGTCAATTCTTGATGTGCGGGCCATGGAAACAAGTGCCGGGCGAAGGCCCATGCGAATGCGTTTTATTCCTGCCATGCAAAGAACCCGGTTGTCCTGCACCAGGGGAACCATGTCCCCGATGGTGCCGATGGCGAACAAGTCCAGGTATTCGGACAATTTGGGTTCCGGGTATTGTTCCCATACCCCATTGTCTCTGAATGCTTTGCGCAGGCCCATAATCAGATAAAATGCCACGCCGACACCGGCCAGGTATTCAAGACAGGCGTTGCAGTCGGCCTGCTTTGGATTGATTACGGCAAAGGCCTTTGGGATGGTGGTGCCAGGTTCATGGTGGTCGGTGATGATGACGTCAATGTCTTCCCTGGCTGCCGCCTGAACCGCTTCATGGGAACTGATGCCGCAGTCCACAGTGATGATCAGGTCAACAGCCATGGACACGGCCATCTCAATGTGGGGCAATTGAAGGCTGTAGCCCTCCTTTGCCCTGTGGGGCACATACCAGGACAGATCCGCTTCTACCAGGGAAAGAAATTGGTAAAGCATCGCTGTCGCCGTGACCCCGTCTGCATCAAAATCGCCAAAAATAAAAATTTTTTCTTTGTTGCGTACCGCCGTATGAATCCGCTCTACCGCCTTGTCCATGTCCTTTAATTCAAAGGGGGTACTCAGTCTGGAATAATCCGGATTCAGAAAAAATTTGGCCTCATCCGCTGTTGTGATCCCTTTTTCCACCAGCAGACCGGCAATAACATGATGGCAGCCAAGGGCCTTTTGAAGTCTTTGAACAACATTCCTGTCAGGTGTTGTATATGTAAGTTTGATCTCCATGGAATGCCAGGTTTATACATTCTTGGGTTACTATGTGTCAATCCGCGGAACGATAAAGACATCAAGCAAGTCCGAACCCAAATCGTGAAAAGACCAAGACCAAAGACACGCAGTTTAAAACAGTTCACAGGACCTTGCACCAAGATGAAAAGGCGGGAAGGCTTACAGAAAGCCCTCATTGAAAGCGTGAGGGGCTGCGCAATGAGGTGACGGCTGAATATATGGGGATATTTCGTTTAAAACAAGACCCGTGAAAAAATATCCGAAAATGGAATTTTCTCCACGGGTCTTGACGGTCTTCTAGTTCACGACAACCAAAAACGGATCAAATGTCAATTCCTCGGCGTTGTCAAATTCCAAGGTCGCATTGTACTGGTAGGAGTTCCCTGCCGAACCACCCGGCGGCTGGAATTTTGATTCCCATACCCCGGCCGAAAGCGGATCCTGAACCGGGGTGATATACTTGTCACTAACCGCTTGTCCTGAGAAGCTTTTGATAGTGACATTCAAACCGGGATCAATAGACGCAACAGACCAAACGATGGTGTCGCCTGTATTCAATTTTGTAACCAACTCATTTTGGCCCTCACTGCCGGACCCCAGGTATTTGTTGGTATCAACCAGGTATATATTTGCACCTAGATTGCTGGAGGCCAGCGCAGCCTCCACGTCAACCATCATCAAAACATCAACTTGTGCCATGGTTTTCTCCCTTCTTGATTATAAATTATCTTTGTGGGTTCAAAACAGCCGGTCTGCTATTTGACAGTCAGAAAAGGATCGAACGTCATTACTTTACCTTCAAAGGACAAGGACATCGTATACTGAAATGATGAGCCTGATGCCGTCCCGCCGGGAGCTTCGAACCGTGATTCAAAGGACTGCGGAGATAACGGGTCCTGAACAGGATTGATATATCCGTCACTGACGGCTGTGCCTGAAAAACTTTGGATCTCAACATTGGTACCCGGATCAATAGGGGCAACCGTCCAGACAATAATATCATCGATATTCAACGTGGTTTTCAGCTCGGCCGTACCTTCTGCCCCCGACCCCGCATATTTGTTTGTGTCTACCATATAGACATTTGCCCCCAGATTATTGCTGGTGAGAGCGCCTTCGACATCCACCGCACATAAAACATTAACTGTGGCCATTTATTTCTCCTTTTTTAAGGTGAGTGTTAAGCGATGACCAGGAACGGGTCATAGGCCATCACTGTGTATTCAAAGGACAACGATACCGTATATTGTAATGTTGTCCCGGAATGTAAGGTGCTCGGCGGCTGAAATTTACTTTTCAATTGTAAAAATGCCTGGGTATAGCATGGGGTTGTGGTGGTCATGATAATTTTTCCCCTCGATTTGGACGGTGGCCCCCTACGGAGCCGCTCCTCTGGAATCATGAATAGACCCTTCGACGCGTCCGGTCTCTTTCATGTCTGTCTTTTTGCTACTGAAATGGCGTATTCGTTATTGTAGAAATTTGTTAATTACCTGAATTGCAGACACCCCTATGACTGAATTTTCTTTTCAAATATGTTTGAATGTGAACATTAATATAAGTGATATCTGGATAATATTAAGAGTTATATGACAGATTAAAATAGAAGATTACTTCAAGATACCTTATGACTTCCTCTCATATATTATATCCAGACAGGAGTCAATACATAAAAATTTTTATTTTGCAGTATCACAGGACAGGGACAGTGCTGACCCATGAAAATTGCTGTTATTCTGGCAAAATTCTTGAGTAACCGGCTTTGTTGATGATATAACGCGGTTCATAAAGGATTAGGTTTAAAATGTTATGCAATCTATTATAAAAGAATATATGGTGGATAAAACAAAAATCGGATTTATCCGTTTTATTTTTGAAGCCTATGAAGGTATCGCCGTGGTCACAACAGTGGAGTCCGGAACCGGCCATATCCGGCTTGCCATGCCCCCGGACCGGCAGGATGAGGTAAATATGGTCACCCAAGCGTTGAAAAAGGACTTTTATTTTGAGCCAAGATAAGCCCAAAGCCTATGTAAACACCATCGGGTGCCAGATGAATGTGTATGATTCCCAGATTCTGGCAGGCCTTTTGCAAAATGCAGGATATGAACAAACCCATGACCCGGATCTGGCAGATCTGGTTTTGTGCAATACCTGCGCCATCCGCCATAAGGCCCAGGAAAAGGCCTATAGCTTTCTGGGCCGTTTTGCAGGCACAAGGATCAAAGGAAAACGTCCGCTGACCATCATGGCCGGCTGTGTGGCACAAAAAGAAAAGGAAAACGCATTTGTACGCCTGCCTCACCTTGACCTGGTTTTAGGCACCCAGGCCTTTGGGCGTTTTGAAACCCATATTAAAGCACTGGCTGCCGGTGAAACCCGCATTGTGGACACCGAACCCAGCGAAAATATTTTCGAAGGCTTTCCCAGGGATACATTGACCAGACAAAATCAGGTGTCACGCTTTATCACCATCATGCAGGGGTGTGAAAATTTTTGCACCTATTGTGTGGTGCCCTATGTCCGGGGAAAGGAGAGAAGCCGGAATCCATCTGCCATTGTGGAAGAAATTGAAGGGCTGGCCGGTTCCGGGGTGCGTGAAATTACCCTGCTGGGCCAGAATGTTAATTCCTATGCCGGTAATGATGGACAGGTCTCCTTTGCTGATTTGCTGCACCTTGTCAGCAGGGTGGACGGGATTGAACGTATCCGGTTTGCCACATCCCACCCCAAGGATTTATCAACGGATCTGATCCAGGCGATCAAGGATATTGACAAGGTGTGCAACCATCTTCATCTGCCGGTTCAGTCCGGTTCAAACGATATATTAAAACGGATGAACCGCAAATATGACCGTGACACCTATTTTACAAGAATTTCAGCCCTGAGGCAGACCTGCCCGGATATTGCCCTGTCCACGGATATTATTGTGGGGTTTCCCGGAGAAACAATATCTGATTTTCAGCAGACCATGAGTCTGCTTGAAACCGTAGAATTTGATGCGGTCTTTGCCTTTGCCTATTCAGCAAGGTCATTTACACCGGCTGCCAAATTTTCAAACCAGATAGATGAACAGACCAAACGGGACAGGCTTAACGCACTTCTTGATTTCCAGGAAAAGATAACAGAAAAGAAAAACAAAGCCTTTGTTGACAAAAAAGTTACGGTGCTGGTGGAAGGTGACAGCCCTAAACCCAGGGACGGATTTGTAAAAAAGAATAAACATACCAGACAGATGTTTGGCAGAAGCGATGCAAACAAAATTGTGCATTTTGCATCGGACCAGGCCGCCGTCGGGGATCTGGTCACAGTTCAAATTATAAACGCATACCCCCATTCCCTTTGGGGAGAGATCTGCGAAAGCGATTAAAACGTTATGAAAATTAAATCAACGGCCATTCGATCCAATGAATCCTGCCCGTGCGGCAGTGGGAAAAAATTTAAAAACTGCTGCAGGAACAGGAAAACTGAGATTTCCTTGAAGGATAAGTATAAAAACAAGTATGACATTATCCTGAAAACGCCTGAACAGATTGAGGGCATCAGAAAATGCGGGGAACTGCTTTTGTCTATTATGGATGGGGTTGAGGCCATGATCCGGCCCGGTTTAAAAACCGACGACATCAACACCTATGTCCATGAACAGACCATAAAAGCCGGGGCAGTACCTGCACCGCTCAATTACAGGGGATATCCCAAAAGTGTCTGTGTTTCCATTAATGAGGTGATCTGCCACGGAATACCCGGGGACCGGGTGCTTGAGGACGGGGATATTGTCAATATTGATATCACACCGATTCTAAACGGTTACTATGCCGACGCCAACAAAACCTTTTTTGTGGGCACGCCCGGACGTGATGCACGGAATATTGTTGCCGTGGCTGCCGAAAGCCTTCGGCTGGGTATAGAACAGGTTAAACCCGGGGCCACGCTGGGAGATATTGGGCATGCCATTCAAAAATATGCCGAAGGCCAGGGATGTTCGGTTGTCAGGGAATTTGTGGGGCATGGTGTGGGACTTGATTTCCATGAACAGCCCCAGGTGCTTCATTTTGGACGGCCCGGTACCGGTGTGACCCTTGTTCCCGGCATGGTGTTCACCATTGAGCCCATGGTCAACCTAGGCAAAAAAGAGCTGCATGTACTTGGGGACCGGTGGACAGCCGTGACCAATGACGGATCCTTATCCGCCCAGTTTGAGCAGACCATCCTTGTGACAGATGACGGATATGAGAGTTTAACCCCATATGCGTTATAGTCAGACGGTATTAAATACGGTTTTTTCAGCCGTGTTTCTTGCCTTTTTCGGTACCACCTCCGCCTTTTTTTTCTGTGTGGCCTGTGTGTTGCGCATATGCACAGCGCCCTTTGATCCGCGAAGGATTGTGTCAAACCTTTTCAGTGCGTTCTGGGCCTCGGTGTATACCTGGGTTATGCCGTCCGGGTCCGTAAAAATTGTGGGCCGGGAAAAGCTTGATATCCGCAAAAATTATGTGTTTGTATCCAATCACCAAAGCCAGCTTGACATCCTTGTCCTCTACCGGCTGCTGTTTCCCTACCGGTGGGTGGCCAAGGCTTCCGTTTTCCGGCTGCCCTTCATTGGGTGGAATATGGCATTGAACAACGGGGACATTAAACTCAAGCGGGGTGACAAGGACAGTATCAAGGCCATGATGGCCCGATGTGAGGCGCTTTTACGGCAAAACATCTCCATTTTTTTCTTTCCCGAAGGCACAAGGTCCAAAAACGGCTGTATAGGGAAGTTCAAACCCGGGGCATTTATCCTGGCTAAAAACGCAGGTGTTGACATTCAGCCCATTGCCATCAGCAATACCAATAAGGCGTTGCCTAAATACTCGCTGACCTTTCAGGAACACACGAAGATGACAGTAAAGGTTCTGGATACCATTCCTTTTTCCCGGTTCAGGGATATGCCCCCTGAAAAGATTGCCGCTATGGCAAGGACATTGATTGCCGGCCAAGTTGCCCGTTGCCGGGAACCGGCCTGATCGTATCATCTAAGTTGGAAATTAAAATAGTTATGGGTTTAATTCAGGTCATAAGATCCATATCAAATTTTTCCTTAGCCTCTCCTGCCACATACAGGGAACCTGCAATGCATATGGCGTCATCCTTGCAACTCGTCGAAATCGCGTAGGATACCGCCTCTTTCACATCTTCGATGACCTGCACTTCCCCGTTGAATATTTTTCTGACTGCTGCGGTCAGCACCGCAGGTTCAGTGCTGCGGTTTATTTTGGCTTTGGTCACAATGACGCGGTGGGCCCTGGGCAAAAGATGGGCCAGCATGGCTTCATAGGGTTTGTCATCCAGAATGCCGATGACAAAGGTCAGTTTTTTGTCTCCCAAGGTCTGGTTGAGGTATTTGCCCAGCAGAACCGATGCCTTGAAATTGTGGGCTCCGTCCAGAATAACCAGGGGATGATCCATGATTTTTTCAAGGCGCCCCGGCCAATTGACCTGGGCAAGTCCTTTATGAACCTGTTCCCGGGTCAGTTCATATCGTGGATCAGTGCCTTTGTTCTGTTCAAAAATCAGCTCGCTGGCAGCCAGGGCCAAAGCAAGGTTTTCCCGCTGGTGTTCTCCGGGTAAGGGTTTGGTAAGGCTTTTGAAATTTTGATAAATTCCCTTGTAATCATATGTTGGCCGGCCAGGGGTTTTTCGGATCGAAAAGTCCTTTTTGAAGCGGTAAAGGGATGATGCCCGGTCTTTGGCTATCTGGGTCAGCTTGTCTATTCCCGATGGCTGGGATACAGCCGTAACTGCAGGCACACCTGGTTTGATGATGCCGCCTTTTTCCCGGGCCAGGTCCCTGATGGTATGTCCAAGATAATCGGTGTGCTCAATGGACAGGTTGGTGATCACACTGACCTTGGGTGTAATAATGTTGGTGGCGTCAAATCTGCCCCCCATGCCGGTTTCAATGACCGCCCATTCCACCCCCTCTTTGGCAAAATAGTAAAAAGCCATGGCGGTGACAATTTCAAAAAAAGTGGCCTGGCGAGATCCCTGGCGCGATTTATGGTCCGCAGCGTTCACTGCCTCGTATGCGCTGACTACATCTGCATCGCTGATCTGTTTCCCGTTCACGCAGATCCGTTCATTGAATCGGACCAGGTGGGGGCTTGTGTATATGCCGGTTTTAAACCCCGCTGCAGTGAGGATTGACGCGATACAGGTCGCTGTGGAGCCCTTACCGTTGGTTCCGGCCACATGGACCATTTTGTAATTGTTATGGGGGGTGTTGAGTTGTGAAAGGATGTTTAAGATGGTATCCAGTTCAAGCTTGATACCGAACCGGCCCAGTTTGTAAATCTTTTCCAGGCACAGTTCATAAGGGGTGTTTGCCATGAAAAATGTCCATAAAAAAACCCGGCATATCAGCCAATTTGATACGCCGGGTGATTTTTAATGCTTTAGCTACGTTTTCTGCGTGATCTTGAGGCGGCAATTCTTTGTCTTCTCATTGCCTCTCTCATCTTACGTCTTCTGTACTGACAAGGTTTTTCAAAATGTTTTTTGACCTTGAGACGTTTGAACAGCCCGTCGTTCTGAATTTTTTTCTTCAGAATACGCAGCGCTTTTTCAACGTCATTATCAATAACGGTGACAGTAATTTCTTTCAAGCAGCATCGCCCCTTTCAAAATGAATTTAAATATAACAATCATGGGCTGACTTGGTTTATTGGCACCCGGACCTAACCCACAACAAAACATGAAAGTCATTCACAAACACATTGCGACTTTCATATAAAAATATTTATAAACGGGTCTTTTAACAAATTGAATAAATTAAGGCAAGGCAAAAATGCTTGATGCACCGGGTAATTGGGGGGAGGAGAAGATTAATATGGGTCAACATGTTTGAAGTTGAAAAACCCGGACGCTGTGTTAGGGCACGTCCGGGCCGGATAAAATTTTACAGCTTGGAGATCAGTTCTGCTGTAACGTCGGGCAGTGCCTGCTCGCCGTTCAGCGTGATGTATTTGAAATCTGCATCAGGCAGATCCCTGAAGTAGTAAGAAGAGGCCAGGGTGCCGGTATCGGTGTCATAATAAATGGAGTGGCGTTTGTCGATGGCAGCCTCGTCCTGGTCATCGGCACGGGTACTCAGCGCCCCGCCGCATACCCGGCATTTGTCCCCGTCAGGCTTGATGGCGTCGATGAAAATGTTGTTGGGATGGTTGTTGTCATTTTCGCACAACCGTCTGCCCATAATTCTGTTTTTGGCAATTTCACGGTCCAGCAGCATTTCGATAACATAGTCAAGTTTGATGCCCTGTTCGTTCAGTGCGGCATGCAGTTTTTCAGACTGAACTTTATTTCTTGGAAAACCGTCCAGCAGCCAGCCGTTTTTGCAGTCATCCTGTTTGATACGGTCGATCATCATGGGGATGGTGATTTCATCGGGCACCAGGTCACCCTTGTCGATATATTCTTTGGCTTTTTTGCCAAGCTCGGTGCCGCCTTTGATATTGTCGCGGAAAATCGCACCGGATTCAACATGGGCCATGTTGTATTTGTCTTTCAGGATTTTTCCCTGGGTGCCTTTGCCGCTGCCGTTGGGGCCGAAAAATAAAATGTTCATCTTCACTCCTTTAAGTTGATTTATATTCATGTCCAGTCGGGACACGTCCGACATAATAAAAAATCGTAATATAGGACTGTCCTTTTTTTGTCAAGGTATTGAAGCCTTCCTTCATGTTCTGTATGTGCTTTGGTTTTCTTTCATTGAGCCGGATAAAACATGTTAAAAAGTCAGTACAGGCTCGGCAAATTAAATTGAGGAAGACCTTGAATGTACTCTGGCAAATTGATATTAAAGACAAGATTCTTAATTCAGACAATCCGGTGCATACATAAATAATTATCCATATAAAATATGAGGGGTGAAAAAAATGACGGAACTGATTGATGTCAGGGCAAGGGAAATTCTTGATTCCAGGGGAAATCCTACGGTTGAAGTGGATGTGACCCTGGCCTGCGGCGCCCAGGGGCGGGCTGCTGTGCCTTCTGGTGCCTCAACCGGTACAAGGGAGGCCCTTGAGCTTCGTGACAACGCTGAAAACCGTTTCATGGGCAAAGGCGTGCTCAATGCCGTGGCCAATGTCAATGAAGTCCTGGCCCCGGAGATCATCGGCTATGATGCCATGGACCAGGCCGGACTGGACCGGACCATGATTGACATTGACGGCACTGAAAACAAATCGCGGCTGGGTGCCAACGCTATTCTAGGGGTCTCCATGGCCGCAGCAAGGGCTGCTGCCGCAGCCAACGGGATTCCATTATACCGCCATATCGGCGGCATCAATGCCCGGGTCATGCCCGTTCCCATGATGAATATCATCAACGGCGGGGCCCATGCTGCCAACAACCTGGATATCCAGGAGTTCATGATTCTCCCCTTTGGGGCAGCCAATGTAACCGAAGCTGTCCGCATGGGCGCGGAAACCTTTCATAACCTGAAAAAGATACTTAAAGGCAAGGGGCTTTCTACGGGTGTCGGTGACGAAGGCGGATTCGCTCCGGACCTTCAGTCCAATGAAGAGGCCATTGAAAACATTATTGCTGCCATTGAAGCTGCCGGCTATCGTCCGGGCAAGGATATCGGCATTGGCCTGGATGCCGCAGCCAGCGAGTTCTACAAAGACGGCAAGTATATATTTGCCTCTGAAAACAGAGAATTATCCCCTGCTGAACTCATTGATTATTATGAGAGCCTGATTGACAAATATCCTTTGGTTTCCATTGAAGACGGTCTGGCAGAAGGGGACTGGGATAACTGGGAAATCATGACCCAGCGTCTGGGCAACCGTATTCAGATTGTAGGTGATGATATATTTGTTACAAATCCGGATATTTTTAAACAAGGCATTGCCAGGGGGGTGGGCAACTCCATTCTGATCAAGCTTAACCAGATCGGCACCGTGACCGAAACCCTTGATACCATCCAGATGGCCAAGGATTCGGGGTACACCACCGTGGTGTCCCACAGGTCCGGTGAAACCGAAGACAGTTTTATTGCGGACCTTGCTGTGGGCGTGAATTCCGGGCAGATAAAAACAGGCTCCATGTCCAGAAGTGACCGTGTGGCCAAATACAATCAACTGATTCGCATAGAAGAGGAACTGGCTGACTGTGCCGTGTTCCCGGAAGATCTGTTTGTTTTAAAATAAACAAGACGTTGTTCATGGTAAAAATAGTTTTATTTATCAGGTGAGGAAAAGGTGAGGTGTTTATCCTTATAAATACCTCACCTTTATTATTATAGATGATTAAAGAAAGCTTAATGATTAAAAAAGCGTGGAAGTGAGGACTGGATGGCTGAGACAACTAAATATATTTTTGTAACAGGCGGGGTGTTATCATCATTGGGTAAGGGACTGGCATCGGCGGCCATCGGCATGCTTCTGGAAAGCCGGGGGCTGACCGTGACCATTCAGAAACTGGATCCTTACATCAATGTCGACCCCGGGACCATGAACCCCTTCCAGCACGGTGAAGTGTTTGTCACCGATGACGGTGCGGAAACCGATCTTGACCTGGGACATTATGAACGGTTCACCAATGCCAAACTTGGCAAGAACAACAATTTCACCACAGGAAAGATCTATCACCAGGTGATCACCAAGGAGCGCCGGGGCGAATACCTTGGCGGCACTGTCCAGGTGATTCCCCATATTACGGATGAGATTAAACGGGCCATCTGTCTGGTTTCCAATGATGCCGATGTGGTGATTGTTGAAATCGGCGGCACCATCGGGGATATTGAATCCCTTCCCTTTCTTGAGGCCATCCGCCAGTTCAAGGCCGATGCCGGCCCCTCCAACGTGATTTACATTCATCTGACCCTGGTGCCCTATATTAAAACCGCCTGTGAGGTAAAAACCAAACCCACCCAGCACAGTGTCAAGGAACTTCGCAGCATCGGTATCCAGCCGGATCTCCTTTTGTGCCGTACGGAGAGCCTTTTGACCCAGGACATCAAAAACAAGATTTCCCTGTTCTGCAATGTCGGCCCTGATGCCGTATTCACTGCCAAGGATGTGGACTGCATCTATGATGTGCCCATTGTCTACAACGAAGAAGGCCTGGGGGATATGATTCTTAAAAAACTGAACATATGGGCCCGGGCCCCGCGCATTGACGGCTGGCGGGAGATGGTGGAGCGCCTGAAAAATCCAAGGTATCATGTCACCATCGCCATTGTGGGCAAATATGTGGACCTGACCGAGAGCTATAAAAGTCTGAACGAGGCACTGACCCACGGCGGTATTTCCAATGACACCAAGGTCAATCTGAAATTTGTGGATTCCAGCACCCTGACAAAAGAGAATGTGGCTGATGTATTGTCCACGGTCGATGGTATCCTGGTCCCGGGCGGGTTCGGGAGCCGGGGGATTGAAGGAAAGATTCTGGCCGCAGGCTATGCCCGTGAACATAAGGTACCCTATTTCGGCATCTGCCTGGGCATGCAGATGGCCGTGATCGAGATTGCACGCAATCTTGCCGGCCTGGAAGATGCCAACAGCGAGGAATTTGATATTGACACGCCCTATCCGGTGATCTACCTGATGAAAGCGTGGGTGGATGAACAGACCGGCAAGGTGGAAAAACGGGATGAATCCTCGGATAAAGGCGGCACCATGCGGTTAGGTGCCTATCCCTGTCTTCTGGTTGAAAACACCTTTGCCATGAATGCCTACAAGACTGACAATATTTCCGAACGGCATCGCCACCGGTTTGAGTTCAATAATGAATACAAGGACAAATTGGTGGACGCCGGACTTGTCATTTCAGGAACCTCCCCGGACCATGACCTGGTAGAAATCGTGGAACTTGAAGATCACCCGTGGTTTCTGGGCTGTCAGTTTCATCCGGAATTCAAGTCCAAACCCATGGCGCCTCATCCTTTGTTCAAATCATTTATCAGGGCAGCCCTGAAAAATAAGAAATGATGGAAGAATTTATCACCATAACCGGCACCGCCAATATCCGTCTTGAGGGCTGTTTAAACCGTCAGGGCACAGGAAAAGCTGTGGTACTGACGCATCCCCATCCCCTTTATGGCGGAAACATGGATGTGCCTGTGATATGCCGGATGGCTGCTTGCTTTCAATCTGCCGGGATTGCTACCTTGCGTTTTAATTTCAGAGGTACCGGGGGCAGTTCCGGAAAATTCGATGATGGCCGGGGCGAGCAGGATGATGTCAGAAGTGCTTTGGATTTTTTATCTGACCAGGGGTATGACCAGCTTTTTCTTGCCGGATACTCCTTTGGTTCATGGGTAAATGCACATGTCGTCAGTGCCGGTGCTGACGTCTGTGATCACATGATGGTCTCGCCGCCGGCAGCGTTTTTAAGTTTTGACCAGGTGGAACAGTTGCCCAATACAGGACTGATTATCACGGGTGAAAAAGATGATTTTTCTCCGGTTTCTCTGGTGCATGCGCTTTTATCGAGATGGGAAATTACCCCCCGGCTAGAGGTCCTTTCCAATACAGATCACTTTTATGCCGATGCCTTGGACAAGTTGGAAGACGTTCTTTCAGATTACCTGCAATCCTGAATTTTGACGCATCGAAAAACGCAATTGGGATCGGAATACCATTTGGACCGGATTGATAAGAAAATACTGAATATTCTCCAGGAAAACGCAAAAATTACCAATGCCAAGCTGTCCCGGATGGTGGGCATTTCAGCGCCTGCTACGCTGGAACGGGTCAAACGCCTTGAAACCGCCGGTGTGATCTCTCATTTTACGGCTGTGGTGGATCCGGAAAAAGTCGGTTTTTCCATCATGGCCATTGTCAGCATTACGCTGAGCTTGAGCAAGCTGTCTTCGGTGCCTTTGATCAAGGAAAAGTTTTCAGAACTTGAAGAGGTTGTGGAGTGCTACCAGATTGCCGGTGCCCATGATTTTATTCTCAAGGTCATTGCAAAGGACATCAAGGCCTACGCTGAATTCATGAACCGGAAACTGACCCGGATCCAGGGCATCCAGAGCATCCAGTCCTCATTTGTCATTGACAGCCCCAAGGATAAAAAAATTCTTGTCCTGGGAACCGGGGATGACTGCTGACGTCCCGTTCATTCCTGTTCCTGCCCCCGTTGCTGCTGGACCAGGCGTATTTTAACCTTGATACCGCATTGTTCACTTAAATTGTCTTCGGCCCGGGAAACCAGCTGTTCAAGCCCTTTTATTTCATCTGAAAACAGATGATCGTCCATGACGATACAAATCATAAGCACTTCTGTGCCTGCCTGGCACACCCGTTTCATGGTACAGTCAAGGGATGACATGCCCAATGTCTTTTTAAGGCTCTCCTTGATCTGGGGTTCGGATATCTTGATGCCTGAAATGATCATGTAATTGTCAGCACGTTCAGCCATCCACTGAATCCGGGTAAAATCGGATCCGCAGGGGCAGGGGGCACTGATAATCCGGGCCATGTCTCCGGTGCGGAAACGGATCAGCGGGAATGCCCTTGCTGAAAGCGTTGTTAAAACAAGTTCTCCGGTTTCTCCGGATGGGGCTGGCCTGCCTGTGGACGGATTTATAATTTCAGGCAGGATATGGTCGTCATTGATATGCAGCCCCTCATGATACCGGCATTCATGGGCAATGGCAGGGCCGGGGATCTCGCTGAGCCCGTAGTTGAGCCATACATCCACATACAGTCTGTCCCGAAGCTCGGAAATGGTTTTGCCGTCAACGGGTTCCCCCACAAGAATGATATGTTTCAGGTTCAATGCGTTGGGGTTGTATGCCTTGCCAAACAGATAATCCATGAAATGCCTTGCAAAGGCAGGCGTGGTCACAAGGGTGGTGACCTTGTAATCCCGCACCACCATCAGGGTTTTGGCAACGGACAGCGGCGAGTTGGGAATCACCCCGGCCCCGATGGCTTCGCCGCCGTCCTTGTAGTCCCTTGCCCAGTTGGCCAGGCCTGGGGGCAGGTGGATCAGGATGATGTCCGCATCTGTCACCCCGGCTGCGGTATAACTTTTGGCCACAAGTTTTTGCCAGATTACAAGATCGGTTTTGGTGTATCCGCTGATGGAGGGATTGACCCCTGTGCCCGGGGCGGTGTGAATGCGTACAATATCGCGCAAGGGCACGGCAAACAAACCATAGGGATAATGGGTGGCCAGGTGGCTGCGGTCCATGAAGGGAAGCGCCGCAAGATCTTCAATGGCTGTGATACCGGACAGATTGTTTGTCGAAAGGCGGTTGCTGTGAAAGGGTACATTCCGGCAGGCCCGGTTCAATGTGGTTTGCAGCCGCTCAAGCTGAAGCTGTTCTTTATCGGTGTTATCCATACCAGCCGTCATTGTTTTACGTTCGGACATTATTGATTCCTTCCGTCCAAAAAGTCGCCGTAATCCTTGCCCAGGTAGGCCCGCTTGACATCATCATCCACTAAAAGTTCATCAGCGCTGCCCTGGAGCACCATTTTTCCCGTTTCCAATACATACCCCCGGTCAGCAATTTTCAGGGCTGCCCTGGCATTTTGCTCCACCAAAAGAATGGTGACCCCTGTATCCCGAAGGGTCTGGATGGTTTCAAAAATCATCCCCACAATTTTGGGGGCAAGACCCATGGAGGGTTCATCCAGCACCAGCAGGGCAGGGCGTGCCATCAAGGCCCTGCCAATGGCCAGCATCTGCTGCTCGCCCCCGGACAGGGTGCCGGCAAGCTGGTCCGAGCGTTCCCTTAATATGGGAAACATCTGAACCACCCTGTCAAGATCTTGGGCCACCCGGGTTTTTCCCTCTTTCCGGAACCGGGTATATGCCCCCATTTTCAGGTTGTCCATAACGCTCAGGGGTGAAAATATCTGCCGGCCCTCGGGCACCATGCTGATGCCCTGGCTGACAATGGCCGGGGCAGACATCCCCTTAAGGGAGCGGCCTTTGAACTCAATCTCCCCGGACCAGTTTTTTAACAGGCCGCACACCGCGCCTAAAAGGGTGCTTTTGCCTGCCCCGTTGGCGCCGATGATGGAGATCAGCTCCCCCTGCCTCACCGAAAGGCTCACGGTGTGAACCACGGCAATATTTCCGTAACAGCATTTCAGGTTTTTAATTTTCAGCATAATTTATCCATTGCCCAAGTAGGCTGACATCACCGCCTCATTGCTCTGGATCTGCCGGGGTGTGCCCTGGGCCAGTTTTTTTCCCTGGTCCAGAACAACCACCTTGTCAGACATCTCCATAACCAGGCTCATGTCATGTTCCACCAGCATCATGGTGATCCCGGACTGTTTGATTTTCCGGATCAGTTGGCCAAGGGCGTGGGTTTCAACCGGGTTCAACCCGGCAGCCGGTTCGTCAAGCAGCAGCAGCAGGGGATTGGACGCCAGTGCCCGGGCGATCTGTGCGGTTTTCTGCCGGCCTGCGGGCAGGTCTCCTGCCATTTTATGGGCATCTTCAGCAAGACCCGTGAACTCAAGCAACTCTTCCGCCTTTTGGCGGGACTGCCGCTCTTCCCGCTTCATGGCCGGAATCCGGGTGACAGCGGCCCAGAAGCCTGCTTTGGTGCGCACATGCATGCCCACCATGATGTTTTCCAGCAAGGTCATGGATGAAAAGAGTTCCACATGCTGGAAGGTCCTGGCAACCCCTGCTTTCACCAGTCTGTGAACAGGTGTTTTTCTGATATCTTTTCCATTGAAGACCACCTTGCCGGTATCGGGCCGGTAAATGCCGGTGATCATGTTGAACAGTGTGGTCTTTCCAGCCCCGTTGGGACCGATCAGTCCGCATACAATGCCTTTTTCAATGGAGAAATTGATGTGGTCCTGGGCCTTGACCCCGCCGAACATCTTGGTCAGGTCCTGCACCTCAAGTATGTGTTGGGGCCTGCTCCCAGGCGTTGGCTGTAACAGTGTCATGCCCTGGCCCTCCGGGCTGTCCGGATTATATCCATGATCCCCCGGGTCAGCCCCTGGGGCATGAATATCATGACAACCATTAAAACAGTTCCGAAAACGATCATTTCATATTCGGCAAACCCGTGGAGAACTTCGGGAAGAAGGGTTAACACGGCTGCACCGAGCAGCGCCCCCCATACACTTGCCATGCCGCCGATCACCACCATGGTGACTATTTTTATGGAGAACATGAATCCGAATGATTCAGGACTGATAAAAAGGACAAAATGGGCGTACAGGAATCCTGCAACCGCGCCCAGGGCGGCTGAAAACATAAATATCTCAAGTTTGAGAGCATGGGTGTTGATGCCTATGGCAACGGCGGCGTTTTCTCCGTCATGGATGGCCCGGAGCGCACGGCCCGTGCGGGAGGCAAGAAGCCTGCGGCAAATGATGATGGCGGCGAACACAATGCCCCACACAAGGAAATAGTAACTGGCCCCGGACATGAAGACCAGGGAACCTGCCTCCAGCACAGGTATCCCCACAAAGCCCGATGCCCCGCCGGTCACGTCGCCCCACTCCCGGATCACGATGTTGACAATCATGCCAAACCCGAGCGTGCCCATGGCAAGGTAATAGCCGGAAAGGCGCAGGGTGGGCAGGCCCACAATAAAAGCAATGAGCACAGCGGCAGCCACGGCGCACACAAGGGCCAGCCAGGGGTTTATGGCGTATGTGCCGGAGAGGATGGCCGTGGTATAGGCTCCGATGCCGTAAAAGGCGGCATGGCCTAAGGAGACCTGGCCGGTGTACCCCATGAGCATGTTAAGGCCCAGTGCCAGAAGGGTGTTGATCCCGATAAAGGTCATGATCTGAAGATAATAGGTGTTTTCCGTGATCAGTCCAAATGCCGACACCACACATAAAAAGACCAGGTATTCAATCCAGATGGTTTTATTTTTATCTGTCATCATTTAAAACCGCTTGGCCTCTTTGGCCGCAAACAGTCCGCCCGGCCGGATGTAAAGAATCAGAAGCAGGAGCACAAAGGCGATGGCATCCTTCAGAGCTGAAGAGATAAGGCCCGCGCCCAGGGATTCCAGAATGCCCAAAAGCAACCCCCCTGCAAAGGCCCCCCACAGGCTGCCAAGCCCCCCGATCATGGCGGCGCAGAATCCTTTAATCCCCAGGATCGTGCCCATGTCATAGGAACTCATGGTAATGGGGGCAATGAATATCCCTGCCACCGCCCCGCAGCCGGCGCTGATGCCAAAGGCCAGAATCCCCATTTTTTCCGACGGGATGCCTGACAGCCAGGCCGCTTTTTTGTTGACGGCACAGGCCACCATGGCCTTGCCGGTCAGGGTCTGTTTCAGGAACAAATGGATGCCGCCTGCAAGCACCAGGGCGGCTGTAACGATCCAGATGCTCTGGGGCAGAAGGGCCGCACCAAAAATTTCAATGGATTCATGGCTGGAAAACGAGGGCATGCTGAAGGGATCTTTTCCCCAGACAATCATGGCCGCGCCTTTCAGGAAAATACTTGCCCCCACTGTAATAATGATCAGGGTAATTGGCTGGGGATTTCTTGCCGTACGGATGGCAAGCCGTTCAAATACCAGCCCTAGCATACAGCCTGCTGCCACAGCGCCTGCCACGGCCAAGGGGAGCGGAAGCCCTATACGCACCCACAGGGTTACCATGGCCAGGGCCCCGATCATGACAAACTCCCCGTGGGCAAAGTTGATCAGCTCCGTGGAGCTGTACAGCATGGACAGCCCCACGGCGATCACGGCATACACAGCGCCGGTGGTAATTCCTGAAAACAGATACTGGACAATTTCTTGCATATTCTTAATATAAAGTCCTCTTGTTATTTTAACAGGGTCCAGGTGCCGTTTTGGATCTCCACCATGACAAAGGCGGCCGGGGAGAGACCATTATGGTCCTGGGCGGTGAAGTTGAATTCTCCTGTGGCACCCACGTAACCTTTGGTGGCTTCCAGGTTGTCCCGGATTTTTTCCTTGTCTCCGCTGCTGCCTTTTAATGCATTGGCCAGAAGGTTTACGGCATCATAGGCATACCCGCCAAATCCGGATACGTTCCCGGAAAACTTATTTTGATAAGCTTTTTGATAATCTTCAAGTACTTTTTTCTGGGGGTCGGTATCATCCAGAAGGCTGGTCACAAGAATTTTGCCCGTGGGCAGGATATTGCCGTTGGCTGCATCCCCGGCCAGTTCAATGAACTTGGGTGATCCCACCCCGTGGCTCTGGTAGAGCGGAATGTCGATTTTAAGCTGTTTTGCATTTTTTGCCACCACAGCCGGACCGGGATTGGTGCCCCAGCACACAATGGCATCTGGTCCGGCGGCCTTGATTTTAGCCAGTTGGGCCGTGGTGTCGGTATCTTTGGCGCCAAAGCTTTCATTCAAGACCACCTGGATGCCGAATTTTTCCGCCTGGCTTAAAAGCTGTTTTTTCCCGCTTTCGCCATAGGCGTTGGACACCGTGAGGATACCGATCTTTTTAATGCCGGCGGTTTTCATCTGCTGGTACACGGCTGCCACGGCCAGTAAATCACTCTGGGCGGTTTTGAATACCCAGGGATCCACCGGAGTGGTGATTTTGATGCCGGCGGCACAGCTGATCAAAGGCACTTTTTCCCGTTTGGTGAAATTGACAATGGCAAGGGTGGTGGGTGTGGTGGAAGGACCGATGATGGCAATGACCTTGTCCTTGTGGAGCAGCTTGTTTACGGCGGATACGGCTTTGGCAGGATCCCCTTCGGAATCATAAATCACCGCCTCAAGCCTATGTCCGTCAATGCCGCCCGCCGCATTGATCTGCTCAACCATCATCTCCATGGTTTTCTTTTCAGGATCTCCCAGAAACGAGGCCCTGCCCGTGACCGAGAAAATGCCGCCGATTTTGTAAACATCCGCCGCCACAGCCCCTGATACCAGAAGCATCGACAGGACAATGACAAGCATTGCAAGTACAAGGTGTTTTTGTTTCATGGTAACTCTCCCTCCCTCTATTATTAATGGTGGTTGGTAAGGACCGCGTTTTTGGAAAAAAAAACCATGGGCTTTCCGGTTTTCGGGTCTGCCCATGGCTTAAGGTCCTTTGTTATCTCTTGAAAGCACTACATCAAGGTTCCCCGTGCAGACTGTCTGAGAAAAATACCGTTGAAAAATCTAACTATAAAAAAAGTCAAAAAAAGTAATACCCGAGTGTTCCCTTGTGTTGTGCATCAAATGTTGGCTACATACCTAATCAAGGGTGCCATTGGTGTCAAGCTTTTTTAACCGGTCAGTTTTAAAGGAATTTTTATTTAATCGGTCGTGGGTTTAAAATACCTGTCTTTATTTTGAGGCAGGATCTGTTTTGTGCGAAAAATTAGTGAAACAGGGCAATATGCCTAATATAAAAAATGTATAGTGCATGCTCAATGTCATAAAGTTAAGATGCTTCCGAATTAAAACCATGAAGAGCATGAAGGACATGACGATTGATTTTCCGGCATATATTCTTCATGTCCTTCATGGTGAAATAAAATACTCAATGCTTAAGTTTATGACATTGAGTGCATGCTGCGTTATGGCGCCTGACCAGACACCATGCCTTGTAGGCGAAGCTTTTTACTTAACCATGGGTTGGACTTTTACGGGTTCATCAATTTTGTCCCCTCAAAAAGGAAGGAATATGTTCTATTAAATTGATTCTTAGGTTTTCAGGGTAGGCACAACATATTGGGGTGGAATCATTTCCCCCAAAAGTCCAGACTTATAGACAGATTGTTGGGTTTACGATTCCTAATAACAGTTGAACCGTTCCGCCCGACTTTTGGGTCGGTACAAGTGAATGGTTATGCTGTAACAAGGCTGTTATGTTGGCTCAAATCATTTTTGCTCATTTATACTACTCCATATAGCGTGAACTATTCAACTCACTGGACGACCCAAATAAGTCAGGATAAACAGACATAGGCGTTACGCCCAAAATTTGAAGTTGCTTTCGTAGCAACAAAACAGATGATTTTTTAATATTGATCTTAATGAGGTATTTTTTAATTTCAGGATTTTCAAACAATGCTTCAATCGGTTGGGGGTCGGTACCGTGAATTGTAAAGCATCCTTTCTGAGTAGTTATTCGAATATTTCCACTACTGGCCGGCCAGAAAGCAAGAGGGAAGCTAAGCCGCTCAACTGAAGGTCTGTCATAGGAAGGAAGGGAATCAATTTCCTTGGTAATGAACTGTTTTATTAGTTTTCCATTTTTTATATACCCAGGCATCTTTAGACGTAACTGCACAAGAGCCACTTGACTTTCTATAGGGCCATATGATGATAGTTGACCTGTAGTTAAGCTATTGAGCGCTCCAGGATTCATTACCCAAACAACCCGCTGTACATCCTCGTCAAATGTGCCGCCGCTTACTGCAAAGTAAAGTGCTAAGGCTCCGTTCTCGGTCCAATCAAGGAGACGGGTAGGAATACCGTAGTGTTGCATGAAACTATAATATTCGCTTGATCGATCTTGGAATCTCTCCGAAGTGTAGTTCCGGTAGGTTGCAGAAAAGGCCTGATGTATATAATGCTCTTTATACTTGCTTTCCTTGCCAGTATCCGAGTTCTTGACCTTTCGCAGGACTTTGGGCAACAGAGGATCGTCTCGACCCTGACCACGAAACCAAACATGAGGTTGAGAACCATTCCCTTTTTCGTTTTCCCATTGGCTGAATGATTTAAACACAAAATCATTAAACTCGGATATAGATCCCACTGTGCATTCTGTCTGTGATATTTCCATTATCATTCCTCAGAGTTTAGCATCTCACCATAGATATACTTTTTATCCGTGGCATAACGATTACTGAATTCCAATTCCGGGGACAGCATACATATTAATTGACAACTGATCAAATTCCAATATATCTGCTCATTATGGCAAGGATAGCACCAGTAAAAATTCATAAAGGCTATTGTCGAGCAATGGTATTAGTCTCCCGTTCTGATAAAAATTTATAGGGCGGATTACCAGAACTATTAAACACTTGATAGACCTGTAGATGTTGCTTTTTTTGAAATTTTCATGAGAAAAGGAGTTTTCACCAAAATTTAAAATCAAGAACAACGAAGCCTTTTCAGTTTTTTCTTTGCATTCACGTAAACTATTTTCCCATTTCGCCACTCAGGTATTTCCAAGTCCAGATTTGCTGCTTTTTCGATTGCTTTGATTGCGGCTCTGCGCATTGCATCAAGTGCAGATTTTGAATTAGATTCATTTTTCATTGTTTTTCCTCCATGATCAAAGGTTGATCTCCAGAATTATCGAAAACAATCCAGTCATCTACGAGCTGTTTATAATGCTTTTGAAAATTATCCCAGCCTCTACTATACCTTCTGATAATCACATCTTCCGGCACACTATGCCCTCCTTGGGCAACCCGGAATCTTACGCGTCTCACCGCCAGTTCGGCATCGGGCAAATATAAAAAATACAATATGACTTCATAACCAACTGCCCGCCATTTTTTAATTCGATCAATGAAATTCAATCCACTTAGCGTTGTCTCAAATGCAAATGAAACTTTGTTTGAGGTCAATGTTTCGATACGTTTTAAAAATATTTTCCCCGCTTCTATGGCAATGCTTTCCGGGTTGAAAGGAGCAAGCCCTTTTGCAATCATATCAGCGTTTATAAAATTTAGGCATTCAGCCTCCACTGGGAGATAGTTCTCTGCAAAAGTGGTTTTTCCCGCCCCGTTAGGCCCTGCAATAATATAGCATTTTAGGCTTTTATTTTTCGACATCATTATCTCTTCTGATTTCAGCCAACTTATTGTGCAAAATATACCGTTTAAACTATGATAGAACAAGGAGGAACTTCATAAGAATGCTGGGACTGAAAACTCAATAACGCTTGCATCAACCTAAATTCCCCAGGTACTCAGATATTGGGAAGGATATCCATAATACGATCAAGTAATACCAGGGTCCACAATTATGGTATGATTGAACTCTTTTCGGGGAATTATTCGATCACCACATATTGTATCTACCCTGAAATATCGAGAAGCAATTTTATATATTATACTCCTGCCTCAATGTCATAAAGTTAAGATGCTTCCGAATTAAAACCATGAAGAGCATGAAGGACATGAAGATTGATTTTCCGGCATATATTCTTCATGCTCTTCATGTCCTTCATGGTGAAATAAAATACTCAATGCTTAAGTTTATGACATTGAGCATCACCTGCTCAAGATGTAATAGAGAAAAAGGATGATAAAAAAAAGCACGAACATAAATTGAATATGACACAGGCAATTTCAAAATCCAAAGATACACTCTTTTTACTTTTTGAAAGACCTCGTGAAATAATTGAACAGCTAATCCGGCAAATTCATACACTTTTTATGGGAGCAACAGAACCGATTAGACCTGGGCGTAAATTTGAACGAAAACATAAAGTTGCCAAAAGGGAGCATCATATGAATTTAAAACCTTGCCGTTAACTTTATGACATTGGGAAAAAGGTGAGTTAGAATGGCACAATATAAGAGTACAAAATATCCGGGGGTGAGATATCGAGAGCATAAAACTCGGAAACATGGAATCCTGCTGGACCAGTATTTTTTTATTCGTTATCAGAAAGACGGCAGGCGGAAAGAGGAAGGCGTTGGTTGGGCGAGTGAGGGATGGACACCTCAAAAAGTTGCACTGAAATTGGCCGAACTCAAAGAAGCTGCTGCCACAGGTAAGGGTGAAAGTCGTTTGTCTGAAGCCAGGGCAAAACTTGAAGCCAAAAAGAAACTTGAAAAAAAGGCTGCAATGGAACAGGAGAAACGGGGAATAACCATCCATGAATTTTTTCACCAGATTTATTACCCGCAGATAAGGAAGGAAAAAACGCAGAGAACATACGAACGGGAAGAGTCTTTATTCAGGGTGTGGATTGATAAAAATATCGGCAAGCGGACTTTTTGGGATATTGGCAAGGGAGATGTCGAAAGCGTTTTTTATGACATGGTAGACTCCGGGAAAAGTGTCCGGACCGCTGAATATGCCATGACGACGTTAAAACAGATATGGCGAGAAGCCAGGGAAGAGGGGTATGCTCCGGAAATGCCCATGGTATCTAAGACCATGAAAAAGAAGATCAGTCAGAATAATAACGCCAGGATTCGTTTTCTGTCCAGATCAGAAGCCCAGATACTTTTAGATGAGTTACATAAGGTCAGTATCCCCCTTTATGAAAAAACATTAATCAGTCTGCATTGTGGCCTGAGAGCTTCCGAAATATTTAATCTGACTTGGTCCCGGGTAGATCTTGAGCACGGCATTTTTAATATCATTGACTCCAAGGGTGCTGACAGATCCGTGAACATGACAAAGGATGTTTCGGAACTGATGCAGCAGAAAGAAAAGGGCCAATTAAATGAACTTGTTTTTCCGGGTCGGGAGGGCAAGCCATCAACACAGATCAGCCAGAAATTCAGGGAAGTGGTCAATAAACTGTTTAATCAAGATGTGACGGATCGACGGGAGCGGGTTACCTTCCACACCTGCCGGCATACCTGCGCCTCCTGGATGGTAAAGCAGGGGATCAGTCTTTATCTGGTTCAGAAGGTCCTTGGGCATTCCACCATTCAGGTAACTGAAAGATATTCTCATCTTGCCCCAGACCAATTAAAACTAGCCGCCGATGCCATTGATAGGGCAGTGGGGGAACACCGGGAAGAAAATATCCTGCCATTCAAGAAAAGGTGCTCACCCGCTAATACTTTGATTTAGAATTAACTTATTATTTCAGATGGTTGGAATAGATAAGTCCGTTGCTTTCACCCTCTGTTTTTCATGGAAATTCAGAGAATTCGAATGACCAAAATCATAATCAAAGTATTAGCGGGTGAGCACCCAAGAAAAAGGAATGATAAAAAATATGTGATCATGCAAAAGAAGGGGCTACATATCTGCACAACTTGAGCGGTGTGAAAAGGCCCTTGAAGTCATTTGGGTACAGGAGGCGTTAAGACGCTTAAAAGTTTATAAATCAGGCCATATGAAGAGCAAAGCAAGTGCAGATGTTTTTTTCAATGCACGGGCTAACCTCAAAAAAATAAGTGGGAACCAGAGCATTAAACAAAAGGATAATCATCCATGAAAAGATATTTGACAGCAATCATTGAAAAAGAGGGGAGCGGCTACGTCTCCTTGTGTCCAGAACTGGACATAGCCAGCCAAGGGGAAACCGTTTCCGAAGCAAGGGAAAATCTACAGGAAGCCCTTGAACTGTTTTTTGAATGTGCATCCCCGGAAGAAATAGAGACCCGGCTTAAAGGGGAAATCTATATCACCCAGATGGAGGTTGCCGTTGGTTAAACTGCGGGTCTTAATGGGTGCAATTCAATAATTTAGGTTTGGGCCTGATTACGGGTATTTTGCATAAAAAGTCAAAATGTGCCATTCATAACCTACTGATTTTATAGAACCTGAATTTTATGATTGGTCTGTTATCTTGCCAAAAAGTATCAAATCTAAATTATCGGTTTGCACCCGGTCTTAATGGTGGAATCCAGCCTTATTATGAAATGCCTAAATTTGGACCGAATGGGTCATGTGGTGAAAGGCCATGAAGCATCAATTCGATTTAATTAATATCGTTGAATTTTTTAAAACCGTCTTTGCCAGTCGTGTTTGTGGGCTTGAAGCCGACCGGGAGGAAGGAAGGAAAAAAACAAAAGATTTTGTATCACACCAAGATTGTCAATATTAGGCTCAATGCGATATCGGGCAAGCATCGTGTGGTAGAAATTTTTGACCCCGCCACAAAAACCGCAAAATATTTGTTAACTGATCAGCTCATCTGGGAAGCCACCAAATCAGCTCCCATTCCGTAAAAAAGTGGGGGGGCTAAATGCTTCAAACACAAAAAAAGCTTTCAGGGAAAAACCTTGAAAGCTTTTATAATCAATGGCTGGCTGATAAGGATTCGAACCTTAATTGACGGAGTCAGAGTCCGTAGTCCTGCCGTTGGACGATCAGCCAGCAGAAAAACAACGTTCGCGTATATACAATAAGGGCATCATTGAAGTCAAGAAGAAAATATTCGTTGAAAGTTAAGATTGAATTGGGATATGGTTTCTTATTTTGATCAATATCACTGGGGCTCAAAAAGGCAAGTCGTTTAAATCCAAAGCGGTATACCCGGCCCATTTTATAATTAATTAAAATATATGAACAACAGTATGGTTGATTTGAAAGAGTCCGGAAAAGAGCTGCTGGCCCAAAATAAAGAATTTTCCACGCTAATTAATGTGTTAAAAGAATTTTCTGGCCTGGCCATTGCATTTTCAGGGGGGGCAGATTCTGCGTTTTTGCTTGCTGCAGCACGTATTGCAGGGCAGGGCCTGGTATTACCTGTTACCATTGTTTCTGATTTTTTTACGTCTGGAGAAAAAGAACGGGTGATCCGTTTGGGTCAATATTTGGGCACAGCCCCAATTCTTGTTCCTGCAACTATACTGGATGATGCCAGGGTAACCCGGAATACGGACAGACGCTGTTATTTTTGTAAATTGTTTTTATTTTCCAGGGTCGTGGCGGAAGCAAAGAAACGCGGGGTTCATACCTTTTTGCACGGGGCAAATCTGGACGATTTGCAGGAATTTCGGCCAGGCATGGAAGCGGCCCGGGAGCTGGGTTTTAAAACGCCTTTGGTGGCGGCTGGTTTTACAAAGGAAAAAATCCGTGCATGCTCAAAAATACTGGGGCTTGAGACCTGGGATTTACCTGCCCAGTCCTGCCTGGCCACCCGTATCCCCCACGGAGATATCATCACGAAAGAAAAACTGGTAAGAGTTGAGCGGGCAGAGGCCTGTCTCAATGGATTGGGTTTTGGTCGAGTACGGGTCCGGTGTCATGGTAGACTGGCCCGAATTGAATTATGTCCTGATCAACTGAATCGCTTGGGGAAACCGGAGCTCAGGCAGGAAGTAGTACAGAGAATTAAAGGGGTGGGTTTTCATTCTGTCTGCATGGATCTGGAGGGCTATACGCCGGCGTCCAAGGTGCAAATATAAATCGCCCCCAGCGTTATGCACTGCCGGGGACGAAGAAATTTCGGGGCGATGCTAACGGGAATGCAGTTCTAATTCGTTGAAGAAATAACCGATTTCAAATGCAGCGGTTTCCGGGGCATCAGAGCCGTGGACAACATTCTTTTCAATGTCCGTGGCATATTCCCTGCGAATGGTGCCTTCTTCTGCTTCTTTGAAATTTGTGGCGCCCATCAGTGTTCTGTTTTTTGCGATAACATCTTCGCCTTCAAGCACCATTACAACGATGGGGCCGGATGTCATGAAGTCAGTCAGGCTGTCGAAAAAAGGACGTTCCTTATGGACTGCATAAAAACCCTGGGCCTGGGATTTGCTCAGATGGATCATTTTCATGGCTGCGATTTTAATGCCGTTGGTTTCAAACCGTTTGATGACTTCGCCGATGATGTTTTTTCCTACACCGTCAGGTTTGATAATGGATAAGGTTCTTTCCACGTATGTTCTCCTTTAAAAAAAAGTTAATGGGTGATTTAACGGGCTTGATAAGTATCACAGGAATATATTATAAGTCAAACCCGTTAAACACTAGGAATTGAAGGGAAAAAAAATTAATATCACGATGGAATACAATGCTTAAAATAGGCGTGACAGGATCGGCAGGCTCGGGAAAGAGTCTTGTGTGTGAGGGATTTCGGCGTATCGGCCTGATCACCCTGGATTGCGACGAAATTGCAAGGCAGGTAGTTGCGCCGGGACAGGCTGCGTATAATCAGGTGGTTAAGGCGTTTGGGCCCGGGATTGTGGCCTCGGATCGAACTTTGGATCGCCCGGCCCTGAGACGTATGATTGTAACCACAAAAGGCAGCCGGGAAAAACTTGAATCCATTCTGCATCCTGTGATTATCAGCGAAACAGTCAGGCAGATGGATGAAGCGGTCCATTCAAAGCAAACATCCTGTGCGGTTGAAGTCCCGCTTTTATTTGAACTTGGTATGGAAAATCTTTTCGATGTGATTGTGGTGGTGACAGCTGCGGACAGCACCCTTGTTGACCGGATTGCCGGCCGGGACGGTGTGGGCCGGGAAAGTGCCCAAAAGCTTTTAGCCATCCAGATGCCCCAGTCTGAAAAGATCCAAAAGGCCGATTATGTTATTGAAAACACAGGTGAGCCGGAAGCTGTTTTTAAATCAGTGGATGTTTTGTACCGAAAACTTGTCAATCAGCGCTTGACAAAAAAATAATAATACCTTAATTGTTTTTTAAATTACTGAAGTTTCACATTATCGGTCTTTTTTTCCCGCAGGGTCGGTTGGCCTCCAGATTATCAAAAAGGCATCCCCAAAAAAAAATTGCATTGTGAATTCATATATCCATTTAACCAGACTGACGGATCAGATCAGGAGATTGCATGAATCTTGTAGAACTCAATAAGATGAAAATCAGTGAGCTCACCAAACTTGCCAAAAAATATAATATTCAGGGGATTGGCGGCCTGAAGAAACAGGAGCTGATCTTTGCCCTGCTCCAGGCCAATATTGAAGAAAGCGGTCAGATCTACGGTGAAGGCACCCTTGAAATCCTTCCGGACGGATTTGGCTTTTTGAGGGCGCCGGGGTACAATTATCTGGCCGGCCCCGACGATATTTATGTATCTCCCTCCCAGATCCGGCGGTTTAATCTGCGTACCGGAGATACCATCTCCGGCCAGGTCCGCCAGCCCAAGGATTCTGAACGGTATTTTGCACTGCTGAAGGTGGAGGCCGTCAATTTTATGAATCCTGAAATGGCGGCTGAAACCATTTTGTTTGATAACCTGCTGCCCCTGTATCCGGATCGTAAAATGAATCTTGAGGCAGAGCCTGATAATTATTCCATGCGGGTCATTGATCTGATGTCCCCCATCGGATTCGGCCAGCGCGGCCTTATTGTGTCCCCGCCCAAGGCCGGCAAGACCATGCTGCTCCAGAACATTGCCAATTCCATGATCAAGGCTCATAAAAATCTGGTTCCCATGATTCTGCTCATTGATGAACGCCCCGAAGAGGTGACGGACATGGCCCGTTCCGTGGATGCGGAAGTGATTTCCTCCACCTTTGACGAACCTTCAGAGCGCCATGTACAGGTGGCTGAAATGGTCATTGAAAAGGCCAAGCGGATTGTGGAACAGGGCCATGATGTCGTGATTCTTTTAGATAGTATCACACGCCTTGCAAGGGCGTATAATTCGGTGATGCCGCCTTCCGGAAAAATTTTGTCCGGTGGTGTGGATTCCAATGCCCTGGACCGTCCAAAACGGTTTTTCGGGGCAGCCCGGAACATAGAGGAAGGCGGCAGCCTGACCATTATTGCCACAGCGCTTGTGGATACCGGGTCCAGAATGGATGAGGTTATTTTTGAAGAATTCAAGGGTACGGGTAACATGGAACTTGTACTTGATCGAAAGCTTGCGGACAAGCGTGTATTCCCTGCCATTGATATGAACCGTTCCGGTACCCGGAAAGAGGAGCTGCTCCTTGAGCCTGATGTGCTGAACCGGGTCTGGATTTTAAGAAAATTGCTTTCAAGTTTAAATTCTGTGGATGCAATGCAGTTTTTGCTTGAAAAAATGAACGGAACAAAAGATAATAAAGAATTTCTTGAAATGATGAATTCATAATAGAAAATTTTATTAAAAGACCTGTTAGGGGTTTAACCTATATTTTATTTAAGTCTTTTATGACGAAGACTGCAAGGAGTTACGTGTAAGATGAAAAAAGACACCCATCCGAACTACACTAAAACAACAGCAACCTGTGCCTGTGGCGCAACATTTGACATCAGTTCCACAAAAGAGAATATCAAGGTGGAAATTTGCTCCCAGTGCCATCCCTTTTTCACCGGGAAGCAGAAACTGGTTGACTCTGCCGGCCGTATTGACCGTTTCAAGAAAAAATACGCAGGGTTTGACGCAACCAAACTGGTTTAGCTGTTATATCGGCAGATATGCAAGAGGGGTCTTGAACAAAGACCCCTTTTTGAATTTTTATCCGGGGCGCTTTGACAATGATCAGAAAACTAAAAGGCACTGAAGAACGATTCATAAAGATTGAGCATCTGCTCAGTGATCCCGCAGTGATGGCGGATCAGAAAAAGTACCAGGAATATCTCAAGGAACACGGTGAATTGAACAAGATTGTGCCGGTGTTCCGGGAATATACGGGCGCAGAAGAAGAGCTCAAGGAAGCCAAGGCGCTTCTCAAGGACAGTGACCCTGAGATCCGGGCCATGGCTAAGGAAGAGATCCCCATACTTGAATCCAGAATCGCCCAGCTTCATGAGCGGCTTAATATTCTTTTGATGCCCAAGGATCCCCGGGATGAGAAAAATGTCATTCTGGAAATCCGGGCCGGCACCGGCGGTGAAGAAGCCGGTATTTTTGCCGGAGACCTTTTCCGCATGTACACAAGGTACGCAGAGTCCAAACACTGGAAGATCGAAATCATTGAGAAGAATGACTCGGCTGCCGGTGGGTTCAAGGAAGTGGTTTCCATGGTGCAGGGCAAAGGCGCCTATTCCCAGTTCAAATATGAAAGCGGTATCCATAGGGTACAACGGGTTCCTGAAACTGAAACCCAGGGCCGTGTCCACACCTCTGCGGTTACCGTGGCAGTTCTGCCCGAAGCCGAGGATGTGGATATTGAGATTAATCCTGCGGATCTGAAAGTGGATGTGTTCCGTTCTTCGGGTCCTGGTGGCCAGTCTGTAAATACTACGGATTCCGCTGTCCGCATTACCCATATTCCCACAGGCGTTGTGGCCACCTGCCAGGATGAAAAATCCCAGCATAAAAACAAGGCCAAGGCCTTAAATGTTCTTAAGTCCCGCATCCTTGATGCCAAGATCCAGGAAGAGGATGCCAAACGGGCTGCCGACCGGAAAGGGCAGGTGGGTACAGGTGACCGGTCCGGGCGCATTCGCACATATAATTTCCCCCAGGGCCGGATGACCGATCATCGTATCGGTCTGACCCTGTACCGGCTGGACAGTATCATGGAAGGCGATATCCAGGAAGTGATTGATGCCTTACGAGCGCACAATCAAACCCTGGCCTTGAAAGACAGCTAGTCCGGGGAAGCTGATCTGTGGATGCCTGGACCATAAAATCCATTCTTTCCTGGACAGACACCTATTTTTCACAGCGTCGTATTGACAGCCCCAGGCTTACGGCTGAAATCCTTTTGGCCCAGGCCCTGGGGCTGCGTCGTCTTGATCTTTACCTCCAGCATGACCGGCCTTTGGAAAAGCAGGAACTTTCAGATTTCAAGGCCCTGATCCGGCGCAGGACCGCAAGGGAGCCTGTGGCGTATATCCTAGGTCGCAAGGGTTTTTTCAAGGAGCAGTTCAAGGTTGCCCCGGGCGTGCTCATCCCCAGGCCGGATACGGAAACCCTGGTGGAAACGGCTGTGGATCTCTTGTCACAAATAAAACAGTGCGGCAGACAGGCCTGGGTGATGGAGCTTGGGGTCGGGTCTGGTGCGGTGATTATTTCCATTGCCAATGCCTGTCCAGATCATCTCTATTTTGGAAGTGAACTCTCTTCGGTTGCACTTGCCATCGCCTGTGACAATGCAAGGGCCTTTGCCCGGACCCCGGTATCGTTATTCAGAGGAGACTGGCTTTCGGCGGTGGCCCCCCGGGCAGTGTTTGATCTGATCCTGTCCAACCCGCCGTATATCCCCAGTGCCGACATTGAATTGCTGGAACCGGAGGTCAGGGACTGTGAACCCCGCCTGGCTCTGGATGGGGGGAAGGACGGCCTGGATGCCGTCAGAACGATTCTTGCCCAGGCCGGTGAGAGACTTTTGCCTTCCGGCCGTTTGATTCTTGAGATCGGATTTGACCAGAAATCCCTGGTAAAAACCGTTGCTGAAAGGTTTTCCTGGGTGACTGAACTGGATTTTATCAAGGATCTTGCCGGGCATCACCGGCTGGCGGTTTTCAAAAAATAAATTGATTGTTCCCTCTCTTTTTGATATAGAAATTTGGATTTTGCTTTTGCAAACATAGAACACACACTTGCGGACCTGTGATCCGGTGCTTTTTAAAAGTCGATTTCGGGGATGAAGCAAGTGGATGAACATTAAAAACCATTGAAAAAACTGGAGAAAAAATGGCTTACATTACAATCAAAGAATTACTGGAAGCAGGGGTACATTTCGGACATCAGACCAAACGCTGGAACCCCAAAATGAAACGGTACATTTTCGGTGCCAGAAACGGAATCTACATTATTGACCTTCAGCAGACCGTTAAATTGTACAGACAGGCCCATGATTTCATTAAAAACATTACTGCAAACGGTGGTGATGTGCTGTTTGTGGGGACCAAAAAACAGGCCTCCGAAGCCATTTACGAAGAAGCCAACAGAGCGGAAAGTTTTTATGTTGAAAACCGGTGGTTAGGCGGCATGCTGACTAATTTCCAGACCATCAAAAATAATATTTCCCGTTTCCATTTTTTAAATTCCATTGAAAATGATGGGACGTTGGAAAATTATCCCAAAAAAGAACAGGCAAAAATGCTTAAGGACAAGGCAAAACTGGAATTTGCCATTGGCGGTATTTCAAATATGAAAAAGCTGCCCGCAGCCCTGTTCATTATTGATTCCAAAAATGAAACCATTGCCGTAAAAGAAGCAAAACGACTGGGTATTCCCATTGTCGCCGTGGTAGACACCAATTGTGATCCCGATGATATTGATTATGTCATTCCCGGCAACGATGACGCCATCCGTTCCATCCGTTTGTTTGCCTCCCGGATTGCCGATGCCGCAATTGAAGGCCGTCAGATCTGGGAAGAGCGGCAGCGTGCAAAGTCAGACCAGGATGAAGGTGCTGGCAAGGTATCTGACGGCGGAGCCGGTGAACAAATCGGTATCGAGGTCGTTTCTGACGGTACAGACGGACCTGTGATTGAGAAAATTAAAAGAAAAACAGCGGGGGCGGAAAATTCAGAAACCCAAGAATCTGTAGCTGCTGAATAGCCGTCATGGGTTGACATCGTCTATTTATACCTGGGTGTAGCCCGCAACAAAGCAAGGACGTAATTCAAGAAATTATTGTTTATATGAAAAATAATAAAGATTTTAAATATACGAAACAAAGGAGCATACAGAATGGCTGAGATTACTGCACAAATGGTAAAGGAGCTTCGTGGTGCCACCGGCTCGGGGATTATGGACTGCAAAAAAGTCCTGGCCGAGGCTGACGGGGATTTGGACAAGGCAATTGATCTTCTGCGCAAAAAAGGTCTGGCCAAAGCAGCCAAGCGTGCAGGGCGGTCCACCAGCGAAGGCATTATCTACTCCTACATCCATACCGGTGCAAAACTGGGTGTGCTGCTTGAAGTGAACTGCGAATCTGATTTCGTGGCAAAAACCGAAGATTTTGCAAATTTTGCCAAAGATATTGCCATGCACATTGCGGCTGCCAATCCGGCGGGTCTGGTTCCCGAAGACGTGGATGCGTCCGTCATAGAAAAAGAGCGTGAAATCTACCGTGCCCAGATGTTGGAAGAAGGCAAGCCCGAAAATATCATTGATAAAATTGTGGACGGCAAGGTGGAAAAATTCTATAAGGAAGTCTGCCTGTTGAGCCAGCAGTACATCAAAGATCCCCAGAAAACCGTTGAAGATGTTCTCAAAGAAACCATCGGAAAGATCGGTGAAAATATCCAGATTAAAAGATTTGCACGTTTCCAGATAGGAGAATAATTCTTGGATACAAAGCCTGAGTTTCAACGGGTTCTGATCAAGTTAAGTGGCGAAGCCCTGATGGGTAATCAGGGCTACGGCATTACGCCTGAGATGATAAACTATGTGGCCGGTGAAGTGGCCAAGGTATTCCGTCTGGGTGTGGAGATTTCAATTGTCGTGGGCGGCGGCAACATTTTTCGCGGGGTGGCAGGGTCTTCTGCCGGCATGGACCGGACGTCTGCCGACAATATGGGGATGCTGGCCACTGTTATTAACAGCCTGGCCCTGTGCGATGCCTTGGAAAAGCACGATATCCCCACCCGGGTTCAGTCTGCCATCCGCATGGACAGGGTGGCAGAGCCTTTTATCCGCAGGAAAGCCATCCGTCATCTGGAAAAGGGCAGGGTGGTGATTTTTGCTGCCGGTACCGGCAACCCTTACTTTACAACGGATACGGCGGCAGTTCTCCGGGCCAACGAGGTCCGTGCCCAGATTCTTTTTAAGGCCACCCAGGTGGAGGGGGTGTATGACAAGGATCCCCAGGTCCATGATGATGCTGTGATGTTTGATAAGCTGTCGTATATGCAGGTGATTGAAAAACAACTTCATGTCATGGATATGACCGCCATATCTCTTGCCATGGAACAGGACCTTCCTTTACAGGTGCTCAACCTGCACAAGGCTGACAATATATATAAAGCGGTCACGGGCGGGGAAATCGGTACACGGATTTATAATAAATTAACGGACGTGTGAATATGATTAATGAAGTGCTTGAAGAGACCAGAGAACGAATGGGGAAATCCGAGAAAAGCTTTGAGGCCGAACTTAGCAAAGTGCGTACTGGAAGGGCCTCCCAGTCCATGCTTGACAACGTCAGGGTGGATTATTACGGTGCCCAGACTCCCCTTCCCCAGATGGCCACTGTATCGGTTCCTGAAAGCCGGCTGCTGACGGTAAAGCCCTGGGACGCCTCAGTGATTAATGAGATTGAAAAAGCCATATTAAAGGCAAATCTCGGACTTACACCTTCCAATGACGGTAAGCTGATTCGTATTTCCATCCCGCCGCTGACCGAGGAGCGCAGGAAAGAGATCGTAAAAAGCGTGGCTAAAACCTGTGAGGACTTCAAGGTGGCCGTCAGAAATATCCGCAGGGATTCCAACGAGATGCTCAAGGAGCTCCAGAAAGAGGGAGATATCTCCGAAGACGACAGTTTCAAAGCCCAAAAACAGGTCCAGGACTTCACCGACGCTTCCATCAAAAAACTGGACGACATCTTTGCCGCCAAGGAAAAGGAAATTCTTGAAGTCTGATTCTAGTATCCAGGTGCCCGACGAACTGGATCTAAACGCCATTCCCGCCCATGTGGCCTTTATCATGGACGGAAATGGCCGCTGGGCAAAAAAAAGGCTGATGAACCGGGCTAAAGGTCATGAACAGGGGGTGCAAACCGTTGAAGAAGTTGTCTCGGCCTGCAGGGATCTGGGCATTGGCGTACTCACCCTGTATGCCTTTTCAACGGAAAACTGGGCCAGGCCCAAGGTAGAGGTCAAGGCCCTGATGCATCTGCTTAAACGTTTTCTTAGGACCAAAACCGAAGAAATCCGGAAAAAGGATATCCGGCTTAATATCATGGGCCAGATTGAACGGCTTCCCGACGATGTACGCAAGGAAGCTGAACAGGCCATGGCTGTCACGCAAAAGAATTCAGCCATGATCCTGAATCTGGCCCTAAGCTACGGGGCAAGGGAAGAAATTACCCGGGCGGTTCAACAGATTGCCGCAAAAATCAAATCCGGTATACTTGAGCCCAAAGAGATTACGGATAAAACGGTTTCTGACCACCTCTATACTGCCGGCATGCCGGACCCGGACCTTATTATCCGTACGTCTGCAGAGTTCCGGCTTTCCAATTTTCTCATGTGGCAGGCTGCATATTCTGAACTGGCTTTTACACCGACGCTCTGGCCTGATTTCACCAGGCAGGAGTTTTATCAGATTTTAATTGATTACCAGCAACGGGACCGGCGTTTCGGGAAAGTATAATGCAGCACTTCAAACGATGGCTTACCGCACTGATTCTTACACCCCTTCTGCTCTGGGTTATTATTAAAGGGTCTATACTGTTATTTGCCGCCCTGGTCTCCGGGGTTTCTGTTTTTGCGACACTTGAATATCTTGATATCATCTGTGCCAATGATACCGGCCCCGTTCCCCGGACAACCCGGATTATCTCCTATGTCGCCTGTATGGTGCTGGTCATGGGGGCGTGTCTTGGATCCTGGCAGATTCTGTTTTTTATTCTTGCCCTGGATCTGATGGCCCTTTGTGGGTTTGTACTGGTAAGGTTCTCGACCTTGCCCCATATTTTTGACCTGGTGGCCCGGCAGGTGCTTGGCATTGTCTACATCCCTTTATCTTTGGCCCTACTGGTTTTTATCCGGAACGCAGAGGGCGGGGCTTTGTGGGTGATCTGGCTGCTCATCGTCTGTTTTGCCAATGATACCGGAGCCCTTTATGTGGGAACGTTTAAGGGAAAAAATAAACTTGCACCTAAGATCAGTCCCAATAAAACCATTGAAGGGGCTGTGGGGGGGCTGGTGATTTCGGTAACGTCCGGGCTTGTTTTTAATCTTATTTTTTTCCAGGATGTGTCCCTTGCCCTGATCGGTATCCCCTGCGCATTGTGTGTTGCCGTTGCAGGTCAGGTGGGCGACCTTTTTGAGTCTGCCATGAAGCGGGTTGGCCACATCAAGGATTCGGGAAAAATTCTGCCGGGTCACGGCGGCATGCTGGACCGCATTGACGGGTTGCTTCTGGCCATCCCGGTATTTTATTTTTTTTCGGTATTTGTCCTGTGAAATCGTTCACCATATTGGGCTCCACAGGTTCCATCGGCACATCTGCCCTTAAGGTGGTGGGGATGCACCCGGATAAGTTCAGCGTCAAATGTCTGACCTGTGCCACCCATATTGATCTTCTGGCCGTGCAGATAAAACAGTTTAAGCCGGCCATGGTGGCCGTGCTGGACGAACAGCGGGCTGACCGTCTGGCAAAAATGCTTTCAGGCGCCTTTTGCCCCGAAATCCTGTGGGGTGAATCCGGTTTTATTGCCGCAGCCCAATGGGCGGATACAGATATGGTGCTTGCCGCCATGGTGGGGGCTGCAGGCCTTGCCCCGGCCCTTGCCGCCATTGATGCCGGCAAACCGCTTGCCCTGGCCAACAAGGAAACCCTGGTCATGGCCGGTGATATTGTCATGGCCCGGGCCCGGGAAAAAGGGGTGGATATCCTGCCCGTGGATTCCGAACACTGCGCCATTTTTCAATGCCTGCAGGGCAACCGGAAACGCGATCTTAAAAAAATTTTTCTCACGGCCTCGGGCGGACCTTTCAGGAATCTGCCCCATGACCGGTTTAAGACCATTACGCCGGCCCAGGCCCTGGACCATCCCACCTGGAACATGGGTGCCAAAATCTCCATTGATTCCGCCACCCTGATGAACAAGGCCCTGGAGGTCATTGAAGCGGTCCGGCTTTTTGATATCCGCGTTGATCAGATCCAGGTGTTAATTCATCCCCAGAGCATTGTCCATTCCATGGTGGGGTTCAAAGACGGTGGTGTCATGGCACAATTAGGAGAACCGGACATGATGCACGCCATTGCCTATGCCTTTTCCTATCCGGACCGCATGGATTTGAACCTGAATTTTCCCGATTTTGCCGCCATGGACGGATTAACCTTTGACGACCCTGATACAAGCCGTTTCCCATCCCTTGAATTTGCCTATGACGCCTGCCGCAGGGGCGGAACCCTGCCTGCGGTTATGAATGCTGCCAACGAAGCTGCCGTGGACGCCTTCCTTAAAGAACGTATCGGTTTTGCCGATATTTTCACCCTGGTCCGTGAGGTCATGGGTGCCCATACCTGCATTGACAATCCCGAGCTTTCAGGTATTATTGAGGCCGATTGCTGGGCCAGGGAAAAGGCACAATCCCTGATCCAAAGTCTTGCATAACAAACTTTAGGAAAATCGATATGGGGCATTCTCTTCTTGCATTTATCATTGTTATCGGCGTATTGGTTTTTGTCCATGAACTGGGGCATTTCCTTGTCGCCCGGGCCTGCGGCGTGGGGATTGAGGTGTTTTCCCTGGGGTTCGGGCCAAAGATTTTAAAAATTAAACGGGGAATGACCCAGTATTGTATCTCAGCCATTCCTCTGGGCGGATACGTTAAAATGACCGGAGAGGAGCCTGGTGATGCAAAAACGCTTGATGAAAAAGCCATTCATCTCTCCTTTACCCATAAAAGCGTGGGGCAGCGGGCGTTGATTGCAGCGGCTGGCCCGGCATTTAATTTTTTTCTGGCCATCGTGATTTTTTACCTTTTATATCAAACCAGCGGCATCTACATGGGACTTCCCCAGGTGGGCAAGGTGGTGGACGATTCCGCGGCCATGGCTGCAGGCATTAAAAATGGGGATGTGATAAAGGAGATTGACCGTGTACCTGTCCAGTCTTTTGAGGACATTTCCCGGATTGTTTCAAAAAGTGACGGTAACCCTTTGACCTTTCTTGTGGAACGGGAAGGTGAGGTCCGTTCCTTTACGATTACCCCCCGGACCCGGGAAGAGAAGAACCTGTTCGGGGAGACCGTGAACCGGTATGTGATCGGTATTATCGGCACCGGCGAAACCTTTCATTCTCCCTTAAACCCCGGGCAAGCCGCGGTCCGTGCTGTATCCGATACCTACGGGATGGTGAAACTGACGCTTTTGTCCGTGGTGAAAATGTTCACAGGGGCTGTGTCTGCCGACAATCTGGGCGGTCCCATCATGATTGCCAAGATGGCCGGGGATCAGGCCCGGGCAGGGTTTGAAAATTTTGTATGGTTTATTGCGCTCATCTCTGTAAACCTTGGGATCATCAATCTGTTTCCCATCCCGGTTTTAGATGGGGGGCATCTTTTATTTTTAAGCATTGAAGCGCTCAAAGGCAGCCCTGTCAACACCCGGGTGCGTGAGAAAATGGTTCAGTTCGGGGTAGCTGTGCTGATGACTTTAATGGTGTTTGTTTTTTATAATGACATAGTCAGATTATTCAACGGTGGATTATAATGATTTCCAACATCGAAATCACGTTAAAACAGGATTTAAGGGATGCCGAAGGCCAGTCCCTGGTGAAAAAGGCCCATGCCTATTTCGGCATTAAAATGGATGATGCCCGGTGCATCAATATCGTGACCCTGGAGTCTGATCTGGGTCAGGACGAACTGGAAACCATACGCCGGGAGATATTTACCAATCCTGTTATTCAGGAATCCAGTCTTGGCCCCCTGGATATTGACTTTCATTTCTGCATCTGGGTGGGATTCCGCCCGGGGGTTCGGGACAATGCCGGGGCCACGGCTGTGGAAGCGGTCAGGGACCTTCTTAAAAAAGATTTTTTGCCTGGCGAGAATATTTACACATCTAAACGGTACTGCCTGACCGGTGCTGAACTGACCCGGGAAGATGCTGAAAAAATTGCCCGCCAGATTCTGTCCAATGGTATCATCCAGCAATACAAGGTGTTTGGCAAAGACCAATGGGACAAAAAGACCGGGGCAGATGTAAAACCTGCCAAGGTAATTTTAAATCATACCCCCGGCTTTGACTTCATGGATATTGATAGCGATGAGATCCTTGCACGGATTTCCCATGAACGCAGTCTGTCACTGAATCCCAGGGATATTCCTGTGATCCGGGGGTATTTTCTGGATAAAAAGGTTCTGGCGGAGAGGGCCCAGATGGGGTTGTCAAAGCCCACGGATGTGGAGCTTGAATATATTTCCCAGTCCCGGTCCGACCATTGCTGCCACAACACCTTTAACGGGATTTTCAGATATACGGACACAGAAACCGGGCAAACCACGACGGAAGACTCTTTGTTTAAGACCTATATCAAAGCACCCACCCTGGCCCTGAAAGAGACCAAGAACTGGGTGGTTTCCGTGTTATGGGACAATGCCGGTGTGGGGGCGTTTGATGATGAGAATAACTATGTGATCACCGGAGAAACCCATAACTCCCCTTCCAACATGGAAGCCTACGGCGGTGCCATTACAGGAATTGTGGGGGTCTACCGTGATCCCATGGGCACGGGTCTAGGTTCCAAGCTGTTCATGGGCAGTTTCGGTTTCTGCGTGGGGGATATCAATTATAACGGCCCGTTAAAGCCCCCCCTTCATCCCCGGCGTCTGCTTGACGGCGTTATTGAAGGCGTCAAGGACGGGGGGAATAAAAGCGGGGTGCCGACTACTTTTGGCCAGACCCTGTTTGACCCGGGGTATATGGGCAAATCCCTGGTTTTTGTAACGGCGTTGGGGATTATGCCCAAAACCGTGAATGGTAAGCCAAGCCATGAAAAAACCACCTCACCGGGCGAGCTGATCATCATGAGCGGCGGCCGTGTGGGCAAAGACGGAATCCACGGGGTAACCGCCTCTTCCAAAAGCTATTCCGAGAATACCCCGGCCGGCCATGTCCAGATCGGTGATCCCTATACCCAGAAAAAAATGCATGATTTTCTGCTGATATGCCGGGATGAAGGGCTGATCACCTTTATTACGGACAATGGCGGCGGTGGATTATCCTCTTCCGTGGGCGAGTCTGCCATGCTCTCCAATGGGTGTGAGGTCTGGCTGGACAAGGTGCCCCTGAAATACGAGGGCATGGACATGTGGGAAATCTGGATTTCCGAATCCCAGGAGCGCATGACCATTGCCATCAAGCCTGAAAACCTGGACCGGTTCATGGCGTTGTCTGATCTTCATGAGGTGGAATCCACGGTTATCGGCAAATACACCGATTCAGGCAAACTGCATATCAAATACAAGGATAAGACCTGTGCATACGTGGATATGGACCTTCTGGACAAAGGGTTCCCGGCCTGGGAATTTGAGGCGGTGTGGACCCCGCCAGCCAGCCGCGGCCTGACAGAACCTGTGATCTCCACACCAACAGATTTTAACAGCCTGCTGGAACAGATGCTGGCCAGGCCCAATATCTGTTCCAAGGAGTGGATCATCCGCCAGTACGACCACGAGGTCCAGGGCGGCTCCGTGATCAAGCCCCTGGTGGGAATCAACCGCAACATTCCCACGGATGCTTCGGTGACCCGGCCCGTGCTCACCAGCGAAAGCGGGCTTGCCTTTTCCCAGAGTATTCTGCCCTGGTACTCAAAAATTGATGCGTATCATATGATGGCCTGTACCATTGATGAGGCCGTACGCCGTCTCATTGCCGTGGGCGGGTCCCTGGACCACATCGGCGGGGTGGACAATTTCTGCTGGCCGGATATCGGATATGACGCGGTGTCCAATCCGGACGGGAAATTCAAGGCCGCCCAGCTTGTCCGGGCCTGCCGGGCCTTGAAAGATGCCTGCATGGCCTATGAGATTCCATTGCTCTCGGGCAAGGACTCCATGTATGTGGACGGCCATCTGGAAGGGGCCTTTGGTGAGCGTATCAAAGTGTCAGCTTTGGAGACGGTTCAATTCTCCGCCGTATCCCTGGTTCCCGATGTCAGCCGGTGTGTGACCCTGGAGCCCAAGACAGCGGGCGATTATTTATATGTTCTGGGAAGTACCGGGGACGAGCTGGGGGCATCTGAGTATTACGAGATGTTCGGAAAAACCGGTCTTAATGTGCCCCGGGTTGACTTTTCAAAGCTTAAAACCTTGTACAAGGCCCTGGAAAAAGCCATTGACAAAGAACTGGTTGCCTCATGCCATGCTGTGGGGCGCGGCGGTTTAGGCATTCACTTGAGCCTTGCGGCAATGGCCGGCGGACTTGGCCTTGACATTGATCTGGCTGGATTGCCCCTGACAGACAATCTGCCGCTTTCCAGTGAAAAAGCCTTATTTTCCGAGTCTGCGGGACGGTTTATCGTCACTGTGGGCCCGGATAAAAAACAAACCTTTGAAAAACTGTGCAAGGGACTGCCCTGCGCATGTCTTGGCAGGGTAACCGACAGCCATGACCGGCTCAACATCTCAGCAGACGGTAACCCTGTGGCAGATCTGCCGGTTGCAACCCTTGATTCAGCATTCAACAAGACCTTTGGAGATAGAATATGAGCGGCGCAAGCGCTGTAAAAGCGCTGATACTGACGGGATTTGGCCTGAACTGTGATTCTGAAACCGCCTTTGCCTTTGAAAAGGCCGGTGCTGGTGCTCACCGGGTGCATATTAATTCCCTGATCAGAGGCGATGTCCGGTTGGCGGATTTCCAGATTCTTGCATTCGGCGGCGGGTTTTCCTGGGGGGACGACCATGGGGCAGGGGTGATCCAGGCCCTGAAGCTGAAGAACAATATCGGAAAAGATTTGCTGGACTTCGTGGATGACGGCAAACTGGTCATCGGGATCTGCAACGGATTCCAGGCCCTCGTGAATTTAGGCCTTTTGCCCGGCCTGGACCAGGATTATACCCGCAGGTCCGTGGCCATTACCTATAATGACTGCGGCAATTTCAGGGACCAGTGGGTGAGGCTTGTGCCCGATGCAGACAGCCCCTGTGTGTTCACAAAGGGATTGGGCGTATCTGACTATCCGGTACGCCACGGTGAAGGAAAGGTTGTTGCGGACCCTGACGTCCTTGCAAGCCTTATTGCCAACCGCCAGGTGGTATTCCGGTATGCAGATGCCAATGGTGTGCCTGCAAAGGGTGCCTTTCCGGCCAATCCCAATGGGGCTTTGGATGATATCGCGGGCATCTGTGATCCCACAGGACGAATATTCGGCCTGATGCCCCATCCCGAAGGCTACAATCATTTTGGCAACCATCCGGACTGGCCCAGGCAGAAAGCTTGTGCAAAGCGCCAGGGCAAATCCCTTGAACAGACCATCACTACCGGAATTCGGCTGTTTGAAAACGGTGTGAACTATATCCAACGCTCTGTATCTATAGGCTGAATGAAAACCCCCAACTCAATGTTATAAACTCAAGCATTGAGTTTTTTATTTTACCATGAAGGACATGAAGAGCATGAAGAGCATGAAGAATATATACCGGAAAATTAATCTTCATGTCCTTCATGCTCTTCATGGTTTTAATTCGGAAGCATCTTAAGCATGCTGGGAACCATTGTAAATACCTTTGCCATCCTGGCAGGTACAACCATTGGAATGCTGTTTCGAAACGGAATTCCTGAAAAGTACAACATCACCGTGCTCCAGGCCATTGCCCTGTCCGTCATTCTTATCGGACTGAAAAGTGCCTTGGGGTGCCCGGATATTCTGGTGATCATTATCAGTCTTGCCGTTGGTGCCGTTATCGGTGAGTTTTTAGCCATAGAAGCGTATCTTAAAAATTTGGGGGATTTTCTGGAAAGAAAATTCACAGATCCGGTCGCCTCAACCCCTTCCATGTCAACGGCCTTTGTTACGGCTTCCCTTTTATTTTGCGTAGGTTCCATGGCCATAGTGGGCTCCCTTGAAAGCGGACTCACAGGCAATCATGCAACCTTGTTTGCCAAATCCTTTCTGGACGGTGTGACTTCCATTATCCTGACCGCATCCTTAGGGGTCGGGGTGGGGCTTTCCGCCGGGGCTGTTCTGGTTTACCAGGGCGCCATAACCCTTGCCGCAGGATTCATGAAACCCTATCTGATCCCTTCGGTGGTCAGCCAGATGTCCGGGGCAGGGGGGCTGCTCATCGCAGCCATTGGATTGAACATGATCCGGGAGAAAAAGATTGCCGTGGGCAACATGCTGCCGGCCATTTTTCTGCCGTTGATCTATTATTTTGCCACAACCCTATTCAAGTAATGTCATGGCCATTGATATTGCATTTTTTATTGGGACCTTAAGACAAGAGGTTGAGACCTACCAGGTGCCGGTGGTGGACCTGATTGCCGTCCAGAGCCGGTCTGCCTTTAAAGTGCTTGTGGCCACGATCCTGTCCGCAAGAACCAAGGATGAAGTCACGGCGGTTGCGGCCCAGCGCCTGCTGGAAAAGGCTCCGGACCCTGGATCATTGAGAATGCTTTCCGTTTCCCATATCCAGGACCTGATTTTTCCCGTGGGGTTTTACAAATCCAAAGCGCAATATTTATCCAAACTGCCCGATGCCCTGGATGCCTTTGGGGGAAAGGTCCCTGATGAGATTGAGGCGCTGGTGACGCTTCCGGGGGTAGGGCGTAAAACCGCCAACCTGGTCAGGTCCGTGGCCTTTGACAAGGACGCCATCTGCGTGGACACCCATGTACACCGGATCATGAATATCTGGGGGTATGTGAAAACAAAAACCCCCCTTGATACGGAAAAAGCATTAAGGAAAAAGCTGCCGAGAAAATTCTGGAAAGAGGTGAACCGGATTCTGGTTGCCTTTGGCCAGGGCACCTGCCGTCCGGTCGGCCCCCATTGTTACCGTTGTGTACTCGAAGAACACTGTCCTAAAAAAGGGGTGAAACCGGCAAAACCGCCCCGTTTTTAGTGTTACTCTGATGCTGCTCTGTAAATTTCTTTGTCTCGTCGGGGACCCACTGCAAGGACATAAACAATGACTTTTTGTTCGACGATCCTGTAAACAACCCTGTAATCACCGATTCGCAGTTTTCTGAAATTTTTCAAGTTATGGGACAGAGGTATCTCGTACTGATCCGGGGCTGTTGTCAGTTTTTTATCAATTGTCTTGATGATGCGGCTGGCGGCCGACGGTCCCACGCTTTTTAAATCATCATCAACATCTTTATGATACAAAATTTCCCAGGTCATTTTGTATATTTTTCCATCATCTCTGCGTGGGAAATTGTCTCGGCAGGATCAAAATTCTGAATCCTGGACAGGGCCAGTGCTGTGAGACGAAGATCCTCAATTTCATCAATCCTTACTATATGAATGATCAATAAAAATATTTAACAATATTTCACGAGTTTGTAAGGATAATTAAACTCGGTGAACATTTTCTGACAAGTTTTCATAGGTAGGGAGTCCGCTCTACTCTTGCTTTTTAGGTAACGGATTTACTTGAAAAATCCAATGGGTTTTGCTCTAATAGACAGGCAACACCATGAATACTTTTACACCTTGAGCTTTCAAGTCTGTTGAATCAAACGGTTTCAAATTGGATGGTGAACTTATCTGTTTCTCCCACATTGGAGGCATTTTTTCCATGATTTCTCAATCCGTTCGTACACAGATCAACCGTCTTTGCGCGCGTTATCCGCGTAAGGAATCTGCGCTTATGCCGGCGTTATCCCTTATGCAGCGTGAGAACGAAAATGTGCTGACCCGTGCACAGATCCGTGCTGTTGCAAAGGCGGTTGGCGTCTCTGCTGCAAAGGCCTTCGGTGTGGCAACATTTTACACGATGTACAATGTTGGCGGCACGATTGGTAAATATCATCTCCAGGTAGATACCAATATTCCTGCTACCCTTATGGGGGGACTGGAAATCCTGGCGCACCTGGAAAAGATTCTGGGTATCAAAGCAGGGGAAAGTACGGCAGATGGTCTGTTCACCCTGACGGCAGTCGAGTGTCTGGGCTCGTGCGGAACCTGTCCGGTTATTCAGGTTAATGATGTTTATTACGAAAACATGACTTTCGCCCGCACAGACGAGCTGATTGCCTCCCTGCGCAAAGGCGTGATGCCCCGGGCTGATCCCACGTCATTTTTTTATACCGAGCCGGGTATTCTTTTGAAAAATCGCGGTCAACCCAGCATTGCGCCACACGATTATGCGGCCTTGGATAAGGCCCTGGGCATGGCACCTGATGTTGTCCGCGCAGAAGTGACGAAATCATTATTGCGCGGAAGAGGGGGGGCCGGCTTTCCTGCAGGAACCAAATGGGGCTTTTTGACCCAAGACGCCACCAGGCCTGTGTACCTGGTGTGTAATGCAGACGAAGGTGAGCCCGGAACCTTCAAGGATCGTCAGATCATGCAGTATGATCCCCACCTTCTCATTGAGGGGATTGCCATTGCTGCACATGCTATCGGTGCCCGAACAGCCTTCATCTATATCCGGGGTGAGTTCGGTTTTATTGCGGATGTTCTGGAAAAGGCGATTGCCCGGGCCCCGGTGAAACATATTGACATTGTTGTTCATCGTGGCGCGGGGTCCTACGTCTGTGGTGATGAGACCGCGTTGATGGAATCCATTGAAGGCAAACGCGGCAATCCACGTCCCAAACCGCCGTTTCCTGCCAATATCGGGCTGTATGGTTGCCCCACGATCATTAACAATGTCGAGACCCTTTCCTGTCTGCCTTATATTGTGACCCATGGTGCGGATGCTTTCAAAAAGATCGGCACGGTTGGGAATTCAGGGCCAAAGATTTATAGTGTGTCAGGGCAGGTCAACAAACCCGGCGCTTTTGAATTTCCCATGGGTGTGACACTGGACAAGGTGCTGGCGGCGGCCGGGGGCGTGAAAGGAACCTTGAAGGCTGTGATCGTCGGCGGATTGTCGGTTCCTATCCTGACGGCACAAGAGGCAAAAGGACTGGTGCTTGACTACGCTTCCTGTGTTAAGGCAGGAACGCTGCTCGGTTCCGGCGGTATTATGGTGATGAATGATACCGTGTCTATTCCGCAGGTGGCGCTGCGTACCATAGCGTTTTATGCTCACGAATCTTGCGGGCAGTGCGTTCCCTGCCGTGAAGGGTCGAATTTGATCAAGAACCGGCTGAGCGCGCTGGTAAAAGGGACAGGCACCCACAAAGATATAGATTTAATCCTCAAGATCTGTGCTGGGGTTAAAGGATTGACCCTTTGCCCGCTTGGAGAAGCCTTTGCCATGCCGGTTGAGGCAATGGTCAAAAAATTTCGTCCTGAATTTGAAGCCCTTGTAAAATTTTAACTGGAGAAAATTCAATGTCGATAATTCAGATCAACGGCCGGGCGTGTCCATTTGAGGGGGAAAAAACAATCCTTGAAGTGGCGCGGGACAATGGGATCTATATCCCCTCTCTGTGTTATCACAAAAAGACAGGTCCTGCGGGCAAGTGCCGGGCGTGTGTCGTAGAAGTCGAAGAGATGAGAGGGTTACAGACCTCCTGTACAGTGATGGCCCGGGATGGCATGACAGTAACGGGCAATTCTGTCAAAGCGCTGGAAGCACAGAAAATGGTCGTGGATCTTCTGCTGTCCAGCGGGAACCACGACTGTCTGGCCTGCGAGCAGAACGGACAATGTGAGCTTCAGGATGCGGCTTACTTTCTCGGGATTGAGCGTGGCTCGTTCAAGTATGCTGACATTCCCCGGGAACTGGACATCAGTTCCGCGTGCATCCAGGTGGATCGCAGCAAATGTATCGCCTGCGGCCGCTGCGTCAGCGCCTGCAATACTGTTGTCGTAAATGAAATTCTGGATTTCAAGTATCGTGGCCACGAGACAGCCATCGTGTTTGATGATGACCGTCAGATGGGCCAGTCCGGTTGTGTGCAGTGCGGCGAATGTGTGCAGCTTTGCCCGGTGGGGGCATTGGTTGATAAAAAGTCAGTTGGAAAGGGACGTCCCTGGCAACTGGAAAAGGTGGATACCACCTGTCCGTACTGCGGCGTTGGCTGTCAGGTGACTTTGCATGTGGACAAACAGAACAACAAGATTGTTCGCGTGACCGGGCGGGAAACTTTTCCCAATGAAGGGATGTTGTGTGTCAAGGGGCGTTACGGGTATGAGTTCCCTTCCAATGAAACCCGTTTGAAATACCCAATGATCAGGAAAAACGGCGGGCATGTCCGTGTTTCCTGGGACGAGGCCTTGGATTACACAGCAAGCCGTATCAAGGCCCTTGTGGACAGATATGGTCCTGATACCTTTTCTGCATTTGGATCGGGGCGTATTACCAATGAAAATAATTACGCCATCCAGAAGTTTACCAGAGGGGTAATCAAGACCAACAATGTGGATCATTGCGCCCGGGCTTGTCACGCGCCCACAGTGGCCGGTCTGGCTGCCGCATTCGGATCCGGCGCGATGACCAATTCCATCAGGGAAATTGGTGATGCACAAGTTTTGTTTGTGATCGGTTCCAATACCACCGAGGCCCATCCGGTTATTTCGTACTTCATGAAACAATCGGTTAAAAAGGGCGGCACATTGATTGTCAGCGATCCGCGCAAGATTGATTTGACACGGTGGGCCGGATTGCACGTGCAGCACAAGGTGGGAACGGATGTCCCTTATCTGAACGCCATCATCCATGACATATTTGCCAATGGGTGGGAAGATAAAGCGTTCCTGGCGAACTGTACCGAAAATCCTGACCAGATCCGGGAGTGGGTCAAGGAATGTACGCCTGAAGCGGCCTCTGAAATTTGCGGGGTCCCGGCAGAAACGATCCGCCAGGTGGCGCGTATCCTTGGAACGGCCAAATCAGCCAGTGTGTGTTACACCCTGGGGATTACCGAGCATATCTGCGGAACTGACAATGTAAAAACCATTGCCAACCTGCAAATGGTATTGGGAAATCTGGGGAAGTACGCTGCCGGGGTGAATCCCCTGCGTGGTCAGAACAACGTGCAGGGTGCCTGTGATATGGGGGCCCTGCCCAACGTGTTCCACACCTACCAGCCGGTGGATGATCCCGCGGTGGTTGCCAAGTTTGAAAAGGCCTGGGGGGTGGCCGGCATGTCTGCCAGGCCCGGTTACAAAATGCCCACCATGCTGCGCAAGGCACTGGACGGCGGCACCAGGGTGCTTTACTGCGTGGGTGATAATACCGTCCAGACCGAGCCGAACATGGCACACACGATCAAACAGCTTGAAGCCCTTGAATTCTTTGTCTGCGTGGATATTTTCCCGACCATTACGACGCACTACGCGGATGTCATTTTCCCGGTTACCGCATGGGGTGAAGAGGATGGCACCTTTACCAATACGGAACGTCGTGTACAACGTGTCAGAGCCGCATTGAAGGCCCCGGGAGAAGCGCGTTCACATTGGCGGGTGATGCAGGCACTTGGCAAACGGTTGGGGGTGGATCTTGGATTTACCTCTTCCCGGGCCGTGTATGAAGATATGCGAAGATCCTCTACCAGCTACGCAGGAATTACCTGGGACCGTATTTCTGAGAAGGGATTGCAATGGCCTTGTCCCACGCTGGAGCACCCGGGTACAAAATTTTTGCATAGGGACGGCAAGTTTACCCGGGGCAAAGGGTTGTTCCACCATACGGTGTATCGTCAGCAGGCTGAGCCGCCGGATCAGGCGTATCCATTGGTGCTTTCCACCGGAAGACGTCTCTGGCACTACCATTCTGGAACCCAGACGCGTAATTGTGTCGGATTGGAAGCGCTGTTCCCCGAAGAGTTGATGGAACTGAGCCCTGTTGATGCCGAAAATCTGGGCATCAAAACCGGAGATCAAGTCAAAGCCATCAGCCGTCGGGGTGAGATTCGGCTGACAGCCTGGGTGACTGAACGATCGGCACCCGGTGTTTGCTGGTGTTCTTTCCATTTCTGGGAAGCCTGTGGTAATGTGCTGACCATTGATGCCTTTGATGATGTGGCTGAAACTGCCGAGTACAAGGCGTGTGCAATCAAGCTTGAAAAGCTTGCCGACGGCACCATGGACCGGGCGAGCGATGTGAGGCGGCAGGCCAGACCCTGATTTTTCTGGACCCTTACCCCTTATCCACCAACGCTTTAAGGATATGTCTGACCATGGCCGGGTTCTCTTTCAGCCGCCGGGTGGAATAACCGAACCACTGTTCTCCAAACGGTACGTAAACCCGCATCCTGTGGCCGTTTTGCACAAGTTCACGGCGTTTTTTGGGGGTTACGCCGTAAAGCATCTGGAATTCATATTTCTCCTTTGGTACCTGGTATTGGTCGATCAGGTCAAGTGCCCCTTGAATCAAGGGGGTGTCATGGGTGGCAATGGCTGCATAGACGTTGTTTTTAAACATGAATTCAAGGTCTTCAAGATAGTGGGCATTAATATCTTTGTAAGCCTTGTATGCAATGGCTGCGGGTTCCACATAAACCCCCTTGACCAGTCTGAAGTTCAGATCTGCATCGTCACGACGCAGATCCAGCATGGATTCAAGGTCGCCTGAGGTCCGTTTCAGGTAAGCCTGGAGCACCAGGCCGATGTTCCGGGGAAATTCCTGTTTAAGCCGGCGGAAAATATCAATGGAATCATCCACACAGGGAGAGTCTTCCATGTCAATGCGGACGAAATTGCCATGGGATGCTGCTTCGGCCGTAAGTTCCCGCATGTATTCAAAACAGGTTTTTTTATCGATCAGAAGACCGAACATGGAGGGTTTCAGGGAATAGTTGCCGTTAATTGCTGCTGCTTCAATGGTGCGGATAAGGGCAAGGTAGTCATCCCGGTTCTTTGCTGCCTGGGACATGGTCTTGATAAATTCGCCAAGAATGTCCAGGGTCACCATAACATTTTCCCGGTTCAGGGCTTTGGACGCGTTAATGGCATCCTGGGTGGTTGTGCCTGCAATATAGCTTTTTGAAAACTGCCAGATTAATTTTGGCGGGAAATAGGGCAGGGCCTGGCTGATTATTTTATGAAACATCTTGTTCTCCTGTTTTATTCTGTTTTTAATCTATTCATGGCTTGCTTTTCAACGATTTTATATTTAAGGAGAAAGGATGAAACAGATAGCGCTTTATTGTCCCAATCGGTAGTAAAAACTATGGACTTTAGTCCAAGACTTTTAGTGCATTATTTTTATAGGCATTAAGGGGCATGCTACGGATTTCGGTTCTTAGTTCTTGTAGCCGTATAAAAATGATCCGCGCAGCGGTACCTTAGATCAGCGACTTTCAGTCGCAACGGGCTTTAGCCCGCCATTCTATGGACTTTCAGTCCATAGTGGTTGAATTGATAACCGTATTAATCTGGGGTTCCACCTGGATTGCAATCAAATTTCAACTGGGTCATGTGGACCCCATGGTATCGGTCATTTACCGGTTTGGGCTGGCATCTGCGGTGCTGTTCGTGTTTTGTAAAGCCTTGGGCCTGTCCTTGAAGTTTTCCTTGAAAGAACATCTTTTCATGGCCCTTTTAGGGGTCTGTCTTTTTTCCATCAATTACTGGCTGATTTATCAGGCTGAGATATATCTGACGTCGGGGATCGCAGCCGTGGTGTTTTCTTCACTGGTGTTTTTCAATATCGCCAACAATGCCCTGTTCCGCGGGGTGGCTGTAAACCCTAAAACCCTTATCGGCGCTCTGGTCGGCATATTCGGTATCTGTTTGATCTACATGCGGGAAATCAGTTCATTCAGCCTGGCTGACCAGGGGGTTAAGGGCCTGATTCTTGCCTTGTCCTCGGTGATGCTTGGATCCCTTGGAAATATTACTTCTGCCCGGAACACCAAAGCGCAAATCCCCGTGATTCAGGCCAATGCCTTTGGCATGGCATACGGGACTTTGTCTCTTGTGGCGGTTGCCCTGTGTATGGGAAAAACCTTTGATTTTTCTTTTTCCCTGCCATATATCGGATCATTAGTATTTCTGTCCCTTTTTGGTTCCATCGTGGCCTTTGGCACCTATCTGACCCTGACCGGAACCATGGGGGCTGACAAGGCGTCCTATGCCATTACTGTGGTGCCGGTGGTGGCGCTTATCATTTCCACTTTTGCAGAAGGCTATGTTTGGACTATTCCGGCCCTGGCGGGTCTGGGCTTTGTTCTGGCCGGCAATATCATTGTTCTGGCCCGGAAGCCTGCTTGAAAATCAAGCCCCCGGAATTTAAGTTCAGGTTGCATAGTTAAATGCTTCTGTGATAATTAACTGATCCATGAAACAGTATGTCATTGACGGCTTTACGCTTAAGGATTATTCGGCTTTAAAACAGTATTTTGATACAAATCTTGAGCCTGCCACTGTAGGCGGAATCTACTGGCTTGAACTGGACCCCGGCATTTTGACCCCAATTCAGGCCGCCCACAACTCCTGCGGCCCCCATGTGTTTGCCCTGATGCTGGAGGAAACCGCCTTGTCCTGTGAGCTGTTAGTAAGGATTAAAACCAACATCAGGTGTGATTGTATGGGCTATGCCACGGTTGAGCAGCGCAACTGGCTGGCGGACTGGGCAGACGCCGTTCTCGAAAAGCTGTCCATCTGTATTTGATTTCTTGTATTTGATATTTGGCGGGATAATTTAAATGCTTAAACTCATACCCCTTGGGGGTCTCGGAGAAATAGGCCTGAACATGATGGTGGTGGAGTATGATAACGTCATCTTCATCATTGATGCGGGCCTCATGTTCCCTGAAGACCATATGCTGGGCGTGGATATTGTTATCCCGGCCATGGATTACCTTCGGGAAAATATGGATAAGATCGAAGGTATTATCCTGACCCATGCCCATGAAGACCATATCGGTGCCTTGCCCTATCTTTTGCGCGAAATCCGTCTGCCGGTATATGGCACGGCCTTTACCCTGGAAATTGTGCGCAACAAGCTCATTGAGTTTGATCTTAATACCCATGTGGATCTTAACCTGGTCAACCCGGGGGAGGTGCTGACCATTGAACCCTTTGACATTGAGTTTATCCGGGTCAGCCATTCCACCATTGACGGGGTGGGTATGGCCATCACAACCCCCGAAGGGGTTGTGGTGCATACCGGAGATTTCCGCATCAGCCACTCCGCCGATATTATGAAAAATACCGATATCTCGAGTTTTGCCCGGTTTGGCGAAAAGGGCGTGCTGGCACTGCTGTCCGATTCCACCAATGTGGAAGTAGAGGGCTATGCCATGTCTGAGCAGGAGGTTGCAAAAAATTTGGGAGAACTGGTTGAATCTTCTCCCGGGCGGGTGATTGTTGCGCTTTTTGCCTCCAATGTGTTCCGGATCCAGCAGGTGATTGATATTGCCAGGCACAACAACCGCAAGGTCATATTCAATGGCCGCAGTATGGAACAGATTACGGCTGTGGCCATTCGTTTAGGCTATCTTGACTGTCCCCCGGGCCTGGTAGTGGATATCAAACAGATTCATATGCTTGCAGACCATGAAGTGGTGATCATCACCACAGGTACCCAGGGCGAGCCCATGTCTGCACTGGCCCGCATGGCCTCGGGCGTTCACAAGCACATCACTGTCCGCAAAGGGGATACCGTGCTTTTGTCGAGCAAGCATATCCCGGGTAATGAAAAAGCCATTGCCGGCATTATCAATAAGCTTTACCGAAGGGGTGCCGAAGTGGTTTATTCAAAGATCGCCCGGATCCATGCTTCCGGCCATGCCCACCAGGAAGAGCTTAAAATGATGATCAACCTGACAAGACCTAAATATTTTATCCCCATCCACGGGGAATACCGGCATCTTGTGGTCCATGCAAGGCTTGCCGAAAAACTGGGGTTGCCCCGCAGTAACGTGATTGTGGCTGAAAACGGTCAGGTCATTGCCTTTGACAGGGAAAAAGGGGGCAGGATTGAAGAACGGGTGCAGACCGGCCGGATTCTTGTGGACGGAAAAGGTATCGGCGATGTGGGCCGCTCCGTGCTCAAGGAGCGCCGGGAACTGTCCAAGGGCGGACTTGTGGTGGTGACCATGATTATTGACGAGGAGACAGGGGTGGTGCTGTACGGACCGGAGCTGGTGTCCAAGGGCTTTGTATTTGATTCTGCCACGGGATACCTTGTGGATGACGCCCAGTGCGTGATCCTGGAGATTGTTGAAGAGATTGAAGCCGGGATTGATTCCCGGGTGGAACTGATTCGAAGGAAACTGCAGCGGGCCCTCAAACAGTATTTTGCCTTTGCCATTAACAGAAAGCCATTGATTGTACCCATTATCATTGAAGTATGAAAAAAGAACTGTACGGCATTTTTTTTCTATTCCTGATTATTCTGATATCGGTAAGCCTTTTTTCATACCATGCCGCTGACCCTTGCGTGGGAAATCATTTTTTTACCCTTCCCGACCAGGTACACAATCTGTTCGGCCTGGTTGGGGCACATGTTGCCGGGCTGTTTGTATTTTTATTTGGCATTGGTGCCCTGTGGGTGCCTTTGATCCTCTGTATTTCAGGTCTGTGGCTTATCAGAGAAAAATCCAGGGAAGAGATCTGGCTGACCCTGACAGGGGGGCTGATCCTGATGATGACCACGGGTGGTATTTTTTTCCTGTTTAAAAAAAACTATGTGTTTTCCGACACCACAATTTCCGCCGGTGGAAGAGTGGGGGGGCGATTTGCAGAACTTTTGCTTAAATACGCCAATACCACCGGCTCTGCCATATTCCTATTTTTTTTTGTACTGGTGGGTTTCATGCTGGTTACCGGCATTTCCTTAAAAGAAGTGCTCAACGTGGTCTGGGGCCGACTGGTCCGGCTGGCCCGGACAATTAAACAGGACATGGCCGAAGGTGCCGGATATTTAAAACAGACCCTGGAAGACAAAAGGCAGGAGAGAAAAGCTGCGGGGATTGCCAGGACTGAAAAGCTGAAAGCCTTGACGATACTGGCAAGATCCGATGAAAAAAATGATGAAGATAATGTTAAGCCCGGTATCGATGATGATATTGATATCGATGATATTGATGATGCCGATTTTTCTCCCATTCCGGGAACAGACAGGGATGTGATCCAGGAAAATTCTGATGCCCCCATGCCCGGCCCGGGCAATATTTCTTTTTCTAAAAGACAATCCAAGCCCGAAAAATCATCTGGTCCCACCATTGTGGCGATGGAAACCGACGACAAGGAGTATGTGGCAGATCCTTGCCCAGCAGATGTCCGGGAAAAGCTCGACTTTGTCCTGCCTGGTTTGTCTTTTCTGGATGAAAAACAAAAGACCCGCAGGCAGATTGACACGGCTGAACTTCAGAACAAGGCAAGTATCTTGAAAAAAAAGCTGGAGGATTTCAATGTCAAGGGAGAGGTGGTGGAAATTCTGCCCGGACCTGTGATTACCACCTTTGAGTATCGTCCGGCACCCGGCATCAAATTGTCAAAAATCGTAGGTCTTTCCGATGACCTTGCCCTTGCCCTTGCCGCCATCTCCATCCGCATTGTGGCCCCTATTCCGGGCCGGGATGTGGTGGGCATTGAGATTCCCAATGATGAACGGGAACTTGTAAATTTACGGGAAATGATCGCATCCAAGGAGTTTGTACAGTCTAAATCTTTACTGACACTGGGTCTTGGAAAGGATCTTATTGGCCAGCCCGTGGCCACCAAAATGGATAAAATGCCCCACCTGCTTATTGCCGGTGCCACAGGTACGGGTAAAAGTGTGGGGCTGAACTCCATGATCATCAGTTTGCTGTACAAGGCCACCCCTGATGAAGTCAAACTCATCATGATTGATCCAAAACGTATTGAACTCTCCGTGTACAATGATATTCCTCATTTGATCGCCCCTGTGGTCACGGATATGAAAAAAGCCACCAATGCACTTTTCTGGGCTGTCAAGGAAATGGAGCGCCGGTATGAACTGCTGGAATTGTCAGGCTTAAGAAATATAGGACAGTTCAATGAGATGGTCGACGAACGGCTCCGGGATATTGCCCCGGGCACCTCGCCCGAAGATATGGAGCTTCCCGGCGGACTGCCCTTGGAGCGCCTGCCTTTTATTGTTGTGATTGTGGACGAGCTCGGGGACCTGATGATGGTGGCCTCCAAGGATGTGGAATACGCCTTGACACGCCTGGCCCAGATGGCCCGGGCCGCAGGCATTCATCTGATCATCGCCACCCAGCGTCCGTCCGCTGATGTGCTCACCGGCACGATCAAGGCCAATTTTCCCACCCGGATATCTTTTCAGACCTCTTCAAAAATAGACGGTCGGATCATCATTGACCAGGGGGGGCCTGAAAGCCTGCTTGGCAACGGAGACATGCTGTTTTCTCCTCCGGGCACAGGAAAGCTCATGCGTATCCAGGGTGCCTATATTTCCGAAAAAGAAATTGGCCGGATTACCGCGTTTCTTAAAGATCAGCGGCAGCCGGATTACAACGAAGAAGTGATCCAGGGAGACGACGACGACCAGGAAAAAGTTTTTGACGAGTCTGACTATGATGAAAAATACGACGAGGCTGTGGCCCTGGTGACCAAAGATCGCCAGGCCTCCATTTCCTATGTCCAGCGGCGGTTGCGAATCGGTTACAATCGGGCCGCCCGGCTCATTGAAATGATGGAGCATGAGGGGATTGTCGGTCCCCAGATCGGTTCCAAACCCCGGGACATACTGGTGAAAACTTATGATGAGGATTAAAGAGCGTGACTGCATTGCTTGATTTTGAATTTTTAAATACCATCAAGGGGTTTATGAATGACGATGAGGCCCTTCGTTTATATGATCTTTCCCTGACTGCCTCCCGGACCGGTCCGGTGCTTGAAATCGGCTCCTATTGCGGGCGGTCTGCTGCCATTATCGGGGCTGCCTGCAAGCAGAACAGCGGCATTTTATTTTCCATAGACCATCATACAGGCTCCGAAGAACAGCAGCCGGGCGAGGAATATTTTGATCCTGGCCTTTACGATGAGAAAACCTTAAGCGTCAATACCTTTCCTTTGTTCCGCCGAACCCTTTCCCGGGCAGGCTTGGAAGAAACGGTGGTACCCATTGTCTGCGCGTCAAAAACGGCTGGCCGCATGTGGAAGACACCGCTTTCCATGGTCTTCATCGACGGCGGACACGACTTTGAAGCGGTGCATACGGATTTTCTGACCTGGGCACCCCATATTATGCCGGGGGGCTTTCTGGCCATCCATGATATATTTTTCAATCCCGAAAAAGGGGGGCAGTCTCCGCGCCAGGTGTATGAACTGGCCCGGGCAACCGGTCACTATGATGTGCTTGAGATGACCCAGACCCTGGGCGTGCTGCGGGTAAAAGAATCATAAGCCGGGTCTTGTGTTCTGCCTTTTTTTTAACATGGCTTTAAATTTTTCACACGGGTCTTCATAGGATACCCGCTGGGTGAACCACAGGTAATCGGCAGGGGGAACCGGATCAAACCCTTCAAGGGACAGGGGGGCTAAATACTGGCTCATGTCAGTGGGTTCCCGGTCTATTTCCGTTATGGCCAGATTGGTCTGGGTGGCATTGGGTTTCAGGTGATGTACCCGGTCCATGACACCTAACCCATATTCGGTATGGCCTGCCCCTATTATGATGACCACAGGCCCTGTCTTTCGTCCTGCCTCGTCGCGGTCCTGGGTTTGCAGGGCATTGAACAGCTCAACCACGGACAGGGCCATCCGGTCATTGCGCGCCACCCAGGTATCATATAACCGCTCCGTCATCCGGCCATGATCCATGCCGCAATGTACTGATACAAAAACCGATTTCATGTATGATTCATACGCTGGATTTGAAAGATTCGTGGAAAATAACTGCTGCAATTCAATGGGAGACAGGCCCTCAAGCCCTTTGCGGGTAATCCGGCGCTTCTGGGTGGCGGACAGATCAAGGCCTGCTGCAGGAAGGCCGTTATCTGCCGCAAGCCTTATCAGATCCCAGTAATAGCCCCACATGGTGTTGGATTGATTTTTCCACCCCAGTTTTTCCCTGATCCGTTGTTCAACGGCTTTTTCCATTTTGGGTGAATGCTTTTTTTGGCCGGCATCCACCAGGTTGAGCAGTAAAGGGGTGTCCTGGTATGAAAAAAATTCAAATCCAAGGATCGGGGCGCGCCCCTGGTCAATGAGAGCCTGGAGAACCCGGTGCTGGATGGCATGGTGCATGGGATTGTCATGCTTTTCGGACAGATAAATAATATCGCTGTGGATAAGCGTTTCCGTCAGGTCGGCAAACCTGACAGGGTCCCCGGTTTCCCCTTTGACTAGGCTTCCGATTAACGGATCATCGCGCATGACAATTTTTGATGTTGTGGCACACCCGCAGAACAGGCATAATACGATCCCAAGTACAGGCCAAAGCACAGCGTAGATCAGGCGTTGCATAATGCTCCTTTGAAAAAACTTGCCAAAACCGCACGAACCGTTTTTCAATCTCCGTCCATCAATCGTCCAAGTCCTCCTAGGACAGAACCTTCGCCTTTAGATGACCCTCCGGCACTGGGTGCATGGCTGATGATGCGGTCTGCCAAACGGGAGAAAGGCAGGCTTTGCAGATAAACGCTGCCGTGTCCTTCCAGGGTGGCCAGAAACAAACCTTCACCGCCGAAAAACATGGATTTAAGCCCGCCTGCCCGCTGGATGTCATATTCAACGCCCTGGGAAAAGGCCACGATGCAGCCGGTATCCACCATCAGTCTTTGGCCGTTCAGCTCTTTTTTAACGATGGTGCCGCCGGCATGAATAAATGCCATACCGTCACCTTCCAGGCGCTGGAGAATAAACCCTTCGCCGCCGAAAAAACCGGCCCCAAGTTTCCGGTTAAAGGCAATGGAAACTTTTGTGCCAAGGGCTGCGCACAAGAACGCATCTTTCTGGCAAATCAGGTGCCCGCCGATGGCGGCCATGTCAACGGGAATAATTTTTCCGGGATAGGGGGCGGAAAAAGCCACTCTTTTTTTGTCATGTGCCTGGTTGGTGAAATGGGTGAGAAACAGGCTTTCACCGGTGAGCGCCCGTTTGCCGGCGCTAAAGAGCTTGCCCATAAGCCCTTTGTCCGCTTCAGAGCCGTCCCCCATTTTGGCTTCAAACGCGATGCCCTGCTCCATCCAGTTCATGGCTCCGGCTTCGGCAATCACGGTTTCGCCGGGATCAAGTTCCACCTCAACGGCCTGCATGTCATCCCCGAAAATTTCGTAATCCACTTCATGGCATCGCATCATTTACCTCCTTTAAACGTATTATGATGAATGATTCCGCCGATTCTGGCAGGGAAAAAAAAAGGGGTTGGAACCGGATGGTCAACCCCACTTAAAGTCTTGTTACTGGCGGAGAAGGAGAGATTCGAACTCTCGGTACAAGTTTCCCCATACACTCGCTTAGCAGGCGAGCACCTTCGGCCTCTCGGTCACTTCTCCACAAGTTGTTTTTTTGGCGGAGGAGGTAGGATTCGAACCCACGAGGCTTTAACACCTAACGGTTTTCAAGACCGCCGCCTTCAGCCGCTCGGCCACTCCTCCAGAAATAACCCGGACAACATAACACCTTGGCGCTGACGGGTCAATTAAAAAAAATATTTAATCCCGGAACAGATTTAATGGGCAGATTTAAATCATTGACACGGGAATTGGTTGGGCTATATTAAGAAGTTTCAAGTGAATGGATGATAACAGGAGAACCCAATGAAACAAAAAATCAGGTTTGAAAAAAATATAAAGGACAATATACTGACGGTCCTTGAATCTGCCGAGGTGGACCCCGGTGTAATGCTGGCCCTGCATGAAGAAGATTATGACCTTGATGTCATAAACCAGGCATGTAAAGAGGGCCTCAAGGCGTTTCTTGCTGTATTTCGCCGCCGCAGCTTTTTCCCTACCAGGGACCTGGCCGAAAAGTTATTTGAAAATGCCATTGTCTTTTTTGCCGATCCTGAATCGGATAAGATGGTCATTGATTATAATGATGTGGACTCATTGCCCGGGGAAGAGGATTTTACCCTTGAGGACGATGATGTGGAACTGGACGCACTGTTAGATGAAGATGGGGACACCAAGGAAGACGAGATTAAGGAGATCGATTCCGAGGATGATACTCCCAGATTCACTCCTGAAGATACCTCTGAACACGAGAATTAATCCTTTATGAAAACAAAAATCAGAACCATGATCCTGGATGCGGCCCGCAATGCCTTTGAAAAGGGGCTGCTGCCTTCGGACCAGGTGCCGGAATTTGAGGTCGAAACGCCTAAACATGACGGTCAGGGCGATTTTTCAACCAATTTTGCCATGGTGTCGGCAAAGCTGCAGAAGATGGCACCGGCAAAGATTGCCCAAAGCCTTGTTACATCCATGTCCGATTGGCCCGACGCCTCTTTGGGGCCGGCACTGGAAAAGATAGAGGTGGCAGGACCTGGGTTCATCAACTTTTTTTTATCCCCCGGGGTCTGGCATCCGGTGGTGGACCAGGTGCTGAACCAGGATACATCCTTTGGTGCTTCTGCCATGGGCAGGGGTAAACGGGTCCAGGTTGAATTTGTATCGGCCAATCCCACGGGTCCGCTTCATGTGGGGCACGGCCGGGGGGCGGCTGTGGGAGATGCTGTCGGCAATATCCTTTCCTTTGCAGGTTTTGATGTGCAAAAGGAATATTATATTAATGACTCGGGCCGCCAGATCAGAACCCTTGGTACGTCGGTGTGGCTGCGTCTGCAGCAGATACAGGGAAAACCTGTGGATTTTCCCCAGGACTGTTACCAGGGCGATTATATCCGCGACATTGCCCAGGAGGTGCTTGATGCCCGGGGAAAAGACCTTGCGGATGCCGATGAAAAACAGGGCATTGAGATCTGTGCCCGATTTGCCGCCGGAAAAATTCTGGCCGGTATCCGGTCTGATTTAGATGATTTCGGTGTCCGGTTTGACAACTGGTTCAGCGAGCAAAGCCTTTATGATTCGGGCCGGGTACAGGCAGCCATTGAAAATTTCAAAGGAAAAGACCTGATCTATGAAAAGGACGGGGCCCTTTGGTTTCGCACGGAAAAATTCGGGGATGAAAAAGACCGGGTGGTGGTGCGCAACAACGGGCTTACCACCTATTATGCTTCGGACATCGCCTACCATGATGAAAAATACGAGCGCGGGTTTGACCGTGTCATTGATGTCTGGGGGGCGGATCACCACGGATATATCAAACGTATTGATGCGGCTGTGGTGGCCACGGGACGCAAGAGCGAACAATTTGATGTGATTTTGGTCCAGCTTGTTAATCTGCTGCGGGACGGAAATCCCGTACAGATGTCCACCAGGGCCGGAGAATTTGTGACGCTTAAGGATATTGTGGACGAAGTGGGAAAGGATGCTGCCCGGTTCATGTTTTTAAGCCGCAGTTATGATTCAGGTCTTGATTTTGACCTGGAACTGGCCAAAAAGAAGAGTTCTGACAATCCTGTCTATTATGTGCAGTACGTCCATGCCCGGATTACCGGAATTCTAAATAAGGCAAAGGATGAAGGCATCATTGACCAGACAGATTTCAAAGCCGGCATTAACCTTGAAAAACTAGTGGCTGACGAAGAACTCAATTTGATCAAGCAGGTCGCAGGTTTCCGGGAACAAGTGGAAAAGAGTGCGGAAACCCTTCATCCCCACGTGATTTTTACCTATTTGATGACCCTTGCCTCGGCCTTTCATGCCTATTACAACCACCATAAGGTCATTGTGGCGGATAAACCGCTTTCCCTGGCCAGGCTTTCCCTGGTTCTGGCGGTTAAAAAAGTGATTCGTAACGGGTTGTCGCTTTTAGGGGTGTCCGCACCTGAACGAATGTAGGAGGAGGATTTAGGATTCACGTTATCGGGACATATGGCAGATATTTTTTAATCGGTATCTGGATGTTTGGTCTCGGGGTGCTTGTGGGCAGAGACGTAAAGCCTGTCCTGTTTGAAACCCGGCCTTTTCAGGAACGCCTTGCTCAAATGGTCAGTGAGCTTTCTGCCAAAACGCCTGAAAAGGAAAAAGTAGATCTTAAATTTTATGATGTCCTTGAGGAACCGGTATTTCATCAGGTTAAAAGCAAGACAGAAGATTCCGGGGAAATCACTCCGGGTCCGGAAATCGGGAAATCGGCGTCAACACAGCCAACACCGGATACTTCCCAGGCTGAAGAGATTCCTGTCAAGCGCAGTAAAAAACTGGCCACCTGGTATCAGGCCGGGCAGGGTCATGGCAATGAGCCTGCCCCGGCCCCGCCAGCTAAAAAGAGTACGCCGGTAAAAACAGATAGAAAAACCGATGAAAAACAGACCGTGACCCTGCTTGCCCCCAAGACTTTAAAATCAAAAATCCCAACGGGTGAAAAAACAGAGGCACCACCCAAAGAAACCAGGCCCGGTACCGGAAAATCTCCGGCCCCGGCGGATGCGGATGGGGTATATACCATTCAGGTTGCGTCATATAAGAATTTAAATGATGCCTTGGCCCAGATGGTTCTTTTGAGTAAAAAGGGAATTACCTCCTACCGGGCCAGTGCTAAGATCAACGGGGACACCTGGTACCGGGTCAGGACCGGTTCCTTTGCCGATTACAAAGCGGCCAGTGCCCGGCTGGCACAGCTTGCCGGTTCAGGCGTTAACGCCATGATCATAAAAAAGGAATAAAAATGAAAATATCACAGCAGGAAGTGGAAAACATAGCCCATCTGGCCCGGCTGGATGTGGATGATGATCTCAAGGAAACCCTGGCTGGTCAGCTCAGTGATATCCTTGATTATATTGACGCCCTCAAGGACGTGGATGTTGACGGGGTGACACCGGCATCAGGGGCGGCATTCATGAACAATGTACTCAGGGAAGACCGCCGGGAGCCGTCACCGGGTCCGGATGTGACCCTGGCCAATGCACCGGAACGTGACCAGGATTTCTATATAGTGCCAAGAGTGGTGAAGTAGTCTCCCCAAAAAAAGACGAGAGTGTAAGGACTTGAGTTTTCGGAAAATAGTTATCAAAATTCATCATTAATGGCATGAATTTTGATTTGGCCCTTATAGGGCCTTTAAATACAGGTATTTTGTTTTCCAATAAAACGAAATCAAAAATTATGCCGCAAATTCAAAAAAATAGTAAAATCCCATTAAAAAACTTAAGGTATTGATATTATTGATGTAATTAAACATTAAGCAATGATTATACCATAAAAACAGGGTGTAATATAACCAATTGATATTAAACAAAAAACATTTTCCGAAAACTCAAGTAAGGAAATAAAATGAATCTGCATACCCTGACCATTGCCCAGGCCCAGGACCTTTTGGCCCAAAAGGAAATATCTTCGGTTGAACTGACTCGGGCCTTCCTTGACCGTATTGAGCAATATGACAATAATATTGCAGCCTTTATTACCGTAGACCCGGAACTTGCCCTGGAACAGGCCGAACAAGCGGACCGGACTATTGCCAAAGGGGAGAATCAGCCTTTCACCGGGATCCCCGTGGCCCTGAAAGATGTTTTATGTACAAAGGGGGTTAAAACCACCTGCGCATCTAAGATTCTTGAAAATTTTGTGCCCCGGTACGACGCCACGGTGGTGGAGAAATTTAAAGCCCAGGATGCCGTGCTCATCGGCAAGACCAATATGGATGAATTTGCCATGGGGTCTTCCACCGAGAACTCAGCCTTTTTTGTTACCCGCAATCCCTGGAATACTGACCATGTGCCTGGCGGTTCCTCCGGCGGATCTGCTGCTGCCGTGGCAGCCCGGTTCTGTGCCGGGGCCGTGGGCACGGACACGGGTGGTTCCATCCGCCAGCCAGCCTCCCATTGCGGTGTGGTGGGACTCAAACCCACCTATGGCCGGGTGTCCCGGTTTGGCGTGGTGGCCTATGCATCATCTTTGGATCAGGTGGGTCCCATTACCCGGGATGTGACGGACACGGCCATGATGCTCAATCTCATGGGAGGCCATGACCCCAAAGATTCCACCAGCTCACCTGAACAGATGCCTGATTTTACAAAGGGCATTGCCATGTTCAAGGACAAGGGCCTTGCCGGAATGACCGCAGGCATCCCCAAGGAATTTTCATACCTCGGGGGCATTGATCCCGAAGTTAAGGCTATGTTTGAAAATGCCCAAAAGACTCTGGAAGGGTTGGGCGTGACCATTAAGGAAATTTCTCTGCCCCATACCAATTATGTGGTGGCGGCCTATTATATCATTGCCCCCTGTGAAGCCAGTGCCAACCTGGCCAGGTTCGACGGGGTGAGGTACGGGTACAGGGATATGGGGTCCGACGATCTCATTGAAATGTACAAGAAAACCAAGTCCAAAGGATTTGGGCTTGAGGTCCAGCGCAGGATCATTATCGGCACCTATTCCCTGTCCTCGGGGTATTATGATGCATATTACGGCCGTGCCTCCCAGGTCCGGGCTTTGATTATGGATGATTTTAAACGGGCCTTTGAGGCGTGCGATATTATTTTGTCTCCTGTGGCGCCTACCCCGGCGTTTAAAATTGGTGAGAACGTGGAAGATCCTTTGACCATGTATTTAAGCGATATATTTACCCTGTCCTGTAACATGGCAGGAATCCCCGGGATTTCAGTGCCCGCAGGCATTTCCTCCACCGGGCTTCCCATGGGCCTTCAGATGATGGCCCGGCATTTTGATGAAATGTCGCTGATCCGGGCAGGATTTGGATTTGAACAGGCCGTGGGTAAACCTATTGAATTTCCGGAATTGTAACCCAGAGAAAGCTGAACCACGGAAAGCACGGAAGAACACGGAAATGAGTTTGATTTTTTAACGAAGAGACTTATGTGGTCCGTCGAACTTAAAATTAGGATTACTGATCAACTTTGGCAGTCACCCAAAAGTACAGGTTGAGCGCCTTGCACTCTAACTTTCAGTGCTTTCAGTGTCTTCCGTGGTTATATAAACAAAGGAAAATGAACATGTCCACTGCAATGCCCCAGGGCGATGCCCTGAAAAAAGCTATTTTGTGGGTATCTGAGAAAAGAAAGGCCCAGCCGGACCTGAATGCGAAAAAACTGGCTGATGACGCCTGTCTGCAGTTTGATTTAAGTCCAAAAGACAGCGAATTTCTGCTGCGTTTTGTAAAGGAAAATCCGGCTACGCCTTCATGAGCAGAATCCGTATTCTTCCTGATATCCTGTCCAACCAGATCGCGGCAGGAGAAGTGGTCCAGCGGCCGGTTTCCGTGGTGAAAGAACTGGTGGAAAACGCCATGGATGCCGGGGCGGATCGGATAATTGTGGAGATTGAAAACGGCGGGAAAACTTTAATCCGTGTTTCGGACAACGGGTGCGGGCTTTCCCGGGATGAGGCAGTGCTGTCACTGGAACGATATGCCACATCCAAGATCTACACCAAGGAGGACCTGTTTTCCATTTCCACATTCGGATTCAGGGGCGAGGCCCTGCCGTCCATTGCATCTGTATCTAAATTCAGTCTTGTGTCCCGTACAAAGGAGAACGCCGTTGCCACCCGGGTGGACATGAATGGCGGCAAGCTTTCCGGGGTAACAGATACCGGCGCGCCTGTGGGCACAATGGTGGAAGTGCGGCAGTTGTTTTTCAATACCCCTGCCCGAAGAAAATTTTTAAAAAATGAAAATACCGAAGCCGGGCATATTGCCGATGCTTTGGCCGGCCTTACCCTGGGAAACCCCGGGGTGGGATTCCGCCTTGTGGTCAACCACAGATCCGTCAAAAGCTATCCCCCGGGCCAGACCCTTTTTCAGCGGGCCCAGATGGTGCTGGGTAAAGAAGCGGCTGATTATTTATATGACATGCAGTGGCCGGATACGGATGACGGCGGGGATAGCGGCCTGCCCGGGTTAGCTATCCGCGGGGTGTGCGCCAATCCCGGTGTTACCCGCAGTACGGCTAACCGGATTTTTCTGTTCGTCAACCGGCGCCTTGTGTATGACCGGGGTCTGATCTCCGCCATGTTCCAGGGGTACCGGGGCAGAATCATGAAAGGGCGGTATCCTGTGGGGGCGGTGTGCGTGGAACTGCCCTGCGACCAGGTGGATGTAAACGTCCACCCGGCAAAGCGTGAAATAAAATTTATTACCCCCGGCCCTGTTTACCAAGCCTTGTCCCTTGCCGTGGCAAACGCCCTGTCCCGTGGTCAGGCTGATAACTTGTCCTATTCCAGGGCTTTCATGGCTGGAAAAAAGGATACGCCAACGCCTGTCCAGGTTACACTGAAATCCGCATCCCTGCCAGAAAAGAGATCGACGCCTGACTTGTTTGAAAGTGTCTCTGCCCCGCAGCCGTCACCTGTGTATGAGGCTGTTAAGCCTTTTTCCGAATCCCTGAAGGCTGCTGAACCCCTGGAAAAATCCTGGGGTCCGGAACCGGAAACAAAACGCCTGCCCCACGCTTTTCCGGCTGACCATGCAAATCAAACCTCAGGGCAGGGCATTACAATGCCCCCTAGGGTTATCGGTCAGGTGCTCAATATTTATATTGTGGTGGAAAAGGAGAATCACCTGATACTGGTGGACCAGCATGCGGCCCATGAACGCATTGTCTTTGAACAGCTTTTAAACCGTTACCGGCGTATGGATGTCCAGAGTCAGTCCCTGGCGGTTCCAGAGGTCCTGGAACTGAGCCACAAGGAAGCCGTGGTCCTTGAATCCATCATGGCGGATCTGGCTGATTTGGGTATTCGGATTGAACCCTTTGGCGGGACGTCGTTTATCATAAAATCAGTGCCTGTGCTGGTGGAGGAAAAGCATGTGGGGCCCATGGTGGTGGAAATGGTGGAGAACATCAGCCATGCCGACGGCCTAGGCCCTAAAGATGACTGGCTTGAACATGCCCTTGCCACCATGGCCTGCCACCGGTCTGTGCGGGGCGGACAGTCCATGTCACTAGAGGAAATGACAGCGCTTGTGGCGCAGTTGTTCACCTGTGAAAATCCCATGCACTGCCCCCATGGACGTCCCGTTTTTGTGTCGTTTGATGCCCGCAGTCTTGAAAAGCTGTTTAAAAGACTTGTTTGAGGCCGGGGGATGGGATATAAAAGTCATTAACTTAAGCGTTAATGTCAAGAAACTGGAGACAAGAAACAAGAGGGTGAAGCGCCTTTGGCGCACATTTTATATGCCTTTTTTCCGATGTTCCGAGTCCCTGGGGACCGGCATCATTTTTAATCTGACTGGAGTGTAAGGAAAACCCATGCGAAAATTCACGCAAATATTTTTTGCTTTCAGAACAGCGGTTGCGGTCTTGACCTTTTTTGCTTTCTGGACAGCAGCGGATTCGGGATTGTGCAGTGAAACAAAAACCGTGGCTGTCTTCCCCTTTGAAATGAATTCGTCCCAGGATCTTGGTTTCCTGCAGAACGGATTGTTCTCAATGCTTTCCTCAAGGCTTTCCGATGCCGGGAAAGTGGATGTTCTGGACCGGGAGACCGTTGACAAGGCCCTGGCCGGGGCAAGGGCAAGCGGGCTTGTAAAAGGCGGTTTCAATGAAGGGGTTGCCCGGAATATAGGTGCGCAGATGGGTGTGGATTACATCCTTTTCGGCAGTCTTACCCATTATGGGGAAAGCATCAGTCTGGATGCCGCCATGGTGGATGTTACAGGAAAAAAAGAAACCCTTGCCTTTTTCGAGCAGAGCAATGCCATGGGCGATGTCATCCCCCTGGTCAACTCCTTTGCCGGTGATATTAATATGAAGGTGTTTAACCGTAATATTGATAACAAGCTGTATGCCCGGCCCCAGGAACAGAACCCGACCCTTGGGGGGCTGCAGTACGCCGGTAGTCCCGGCCTCTATGGCGGCGGCATGATGGCCATGCAGGCAAGCCAGGGATTCACCACCCATCTTAAGATGGCGGACGTGATCCGGGCCATGGCCACCGGCGACCTGAACAAAGACGGTCGTCTTCAGGTTGTTACCGCAACGGATTCTTCACTTCAGATTTACCATCTTGAAGGCAGCCTGCTCACCGAAGAGACCCACCTGGATTACGCATCCTATTTGAGAATCATCGGGCTGGATGTGGCGGATATTAACGGCAACGGGTATCCGGAAATTTTTGTTACGGCCATGACAATAAACAGGGAAACCCTTTCCTCCTTTGTGGTGGAATATAATGGATCATCATATACAACGATTCAGGATGGCCTGTCTTATTATTTCCGTGTGATGGATTCTGACGATGGAAATCCCGTGCTCTATGCCCAGGAGAAAGGCAGAGGGCCATATGCCGGAAAAATCTACATCATGAGTCCGACCAATGACACCTACCGGGAGGAAAAGGCCATCCGTATGCCCAGGGGCACATCCGTGCTTTCTCTGGCCCGGGGACCGGTCCGGGAGGGAAATGCCGATGAATTTTTAAGCATTAACCAGCATCATCGTCTGGTACTCATTAACGAGGCCGGGTCCAATGAATGGGAGAGTACGGAAAAATACGGGAAAACCAATAATTATTGGTTTTCAGGTGCCCAGGGCGCGGATGACAGTTATCGGGAGCGGGAATATTTTAATCCGAGAATCAAGTTTCATCCCGTGGGAGAGGAGCAGAAAAAGAAAGTTTTTATTATTACAAATAATGAGCTTGGCGGCGGTGCCATCGGCCGGATTAAACGGTTCAAGGAAGGGCGTGTTGAAATTATGTCCTGGAACGGCATAGCCCTTGCGCCGGTATTCCAGACAGTCCCCCTGCAGGGCTGGGTCTCTGATTTCAATATTGCCGATATTGATAATGACGGGATAGAGGAGATGGTGATTTCCGTTGTGACCCGGTCCAAGATCGCCATCCTTGCCGATGATAAGACATCGAACATTATTTCCTATAAATTGAAATAACGGGTGAAACATTGAAAAAACAATTGACAAATATATTAGAATAGCATTAGAAGAAAGACTGATTTGGCATCCTGTTTTTAAAAGGAAGGCAGGGTGCCGGATTTCAGGCAGTAAATAAACCCTAAAAGGAGAAAAAGATGAAAAAAATTATTGTAGCTGCTTTAGCGCTTGCGCTGATGGCAGGATCTGCGTATGCAGCAGAGTGGAATTTTTACGGGGAAGCCATGATTTATACGGTTTGGACCGATGCAGACACCATTAATGGTGCTGACGGCGACACCCAGTTTGCTGAAGGCCTGTATGATGCTTCCAAAATTGGTGCCGAAGTTAAAGTATCCGATGAATTGTCCGGGCAGTTTGAATATGGTACAGAGAATGGAAATGCTACTGTCCGTCTGCTCTATGGTGAATGGAACTTTGGTTCCGGCATCCTGACTGTTGGTAAGGCTTATAGCCCCATCCATGTGACTTACTCCAATCAGCTTGTGGCCGGGGAAGAAGGACAAGATCTTGGTCTTGGTGGGTTTGGTGATTTTGACCAGAGCCGTGTTGCTCAAGTGAAATTGACTTTCGGCGGTTTCTCCATTGCCCTGCTGAATCCTGAAGACAATGCCTGGGTTGCTCCAGGCCTGACAAACGATGACTTAAAAGCTTTGGGTGGGGGATTTGATACCCAAACTGTAATGCCCATGATTGCTGCTTGTTACAAAGCAGCCTTTGATATGGGAGAGGTCCAGATTGCCGGTGGTTATAACACTTTTGAAATCAATGATGATGAAGATATTGCTGCCTACACGATTGGCTTTGGTACTCAGTTGAACTTTGGTTCATTTGGTACGTTTGCTACCTTTGTATGGGGGCAAAATATGGGTAATCTGGGTGCTGATAATGGCACTGAAGCCGCTGGTATGGCCGTGTATCGTGGTATTGGTACTGACGTTGACGATTGTGAATCCATTGGTGCTACCGTTGGTGTAACTTATGCCGTTAGTGACATGCTCACCCTTGAAGCTGGCTATGGTTACATTCATGATGAATTAGACACTCTCAATACGACCTCCATTGCTCAGTCCTACTACATGCAGGCTGCTATTACCCTGGCTCCGGGTGTCACCGTTACTCCTGAAGTCGGTATGATTGATCAGAGAGAAACCGGGGAGGATGAAACTATCTACTTCGGTGCTTGCTGGGCAATCGCTTTCTAAGCTAAAAACGAATACATATAAATCTGCCTGAATTCGACGGGCTGCAGATTTTAAACTCTGCAGCCCGTTTTTATTTGTACGGATAGGGAGAGCCGATAGGGTGGGCACCGCTGCGCTTTTGCCTACCCTGCAACTACACAATTGTGTGCGGGTCAAATTTGTAATTGGTGGAATGGTTACAAACATGTTGACAACAGCCTGGGATTTCTGATTAAGTAATCGTAATTTTTTTCGTAAAAGCCGGTTTTATATTTTATAAAAAAAACGGGTATTTAAAAAAGGAACACCTGTTTTCCTGGGCGGGAAAGTCCAATGTTAATCCCTTAACAAAGGGAAAAAGATGAAAAAGTTGTTTGTGATCGCTGTTCTGCTTGTTTCCTGGGCTGGGTTTGCCCATGCTGCCGGCAACCATAACCTGACGTGGGAATTTTACGGGTCTGCCCGTATTTCGACGTTTTATACCAACTGGAACGTCGACATGCTTGACGGTCCGGGTTACAATCCCTTCGCAGGTACCGGCGCAGACACGGACTCCTATGAGCAGGACCTGAACGGAAACGCCCGTATCGGCGCCAATGTCACGGTGAATGATTCTTTAACCGCAAAGTTTGAGTATGGCGCAAAAAGTGGTAATGCCAACATCCGTATCCTGTGGGCAGAATGGGATTTTGGCACCGGTTCATTAGGGGTTGGCCAGAACTACACGCCCCTGCTTTTTCCATACGCCAACCAGGTATATAATATTTATGCTCTGGGAGACGGTGACACCTGCATGAGTCTGTTCGGTATGCTTTACGGCAAACGGGAACCCATGATTCGGTTGAAGTTCGGAACCTTTCAGATCGCCGCAGTGAAACCCAGGCTTCTTGTCAACTCTTATTATACGTATGTCGGAAATGCAATTGCCGTACCACAAAGTGGCCCCGATACCCAGGTGGTCATCCCCAATATCCAGGCAAAATATAGAATTGATTTTAATTGGGGCCATATCAACATGGCGACCGGTTTTCAACAGTTTGAGGTTGAAGAGGACGGGGATTCCTGGGATGTCACTTCTTATGTCCTTGCTCTTGGCGGACGTTTGAATTGGGGTAAAGCGTATTTCAAAGGCTGTGTTTGGGGTGGGCAGAATATTGGAAACCTGGCAGATATTTTAGTCAATGGTCAAGTTTTTTCCACATATGAGAATGCCTGTGCTGATCCTATAGTAAAGGATGGGGCTGGCCTGGGGTTTGCCCAGTGGAGTGACGGCACCCTTCATGCTGCAACAGGGGGAGCTTATGGCTACGAAAAAGGTATAGTCGACAACAACGCCCTTGCCGCATTGATTGTCGCAGGCTATGAAATTCGAAGAGGCCTTTACCTGGAAGCCGGTTACGGTTATACCAGAACCAAACTCGACACGGACGGTGCTGAAAAAGATGACTGCCATACCGTGTACCTGCAGTCCACTATCTTTCTGGCAGAAGGTGTATCCCTAACACCTGAGATTGGTTATCTTAATGCGGTGCAAAATGGCCAGCCCGAGGTTTTTGGCGCCGGTATTAAATGGCAGATTAATTTCTAGACGGTTCCGATAAATCCCAGCTTGCCTTTATCATGGTTGAAAAACTTTATTAAATAGCTTATAGCTATTGCCTGTAAAACAGCTAAAGTTATTTATAATAAATATGCCATTTCAAAGGAAAAAGAAAAGAACCAGGCCATGAGAGTTTCCATTTCGACCAAAGTGTTTCTGCTATTTTCCACATTGACACTGATAACCCTGGGGCTTGGTATCACATCGTATTATGGTTATAATGCCTTTTCTCTGTCAACCGGGAGCGTGATGGCGCTCAAAGATTTTTCCCGTCACCTGGAACGGCTTAATGTCATGACCGCCCAGATATCCACGGATCAGTCTCTTTCAATTGATAAAGAGATTCTTTGTGAGATTGATCGGGTCAAAACCCGTATTGACAATATACTGATTATTCAGGATGAAAACCGTGCCAGGCAGACCCGCTATAAAACAATGGTGGGTGTTGGAAGCGTTCTTGCGCTTTGTTTCAATCTGGGCATGTGGCTTATTATTTCACGATACGTCAATCGGTTTTTCAAAGCCCAGAAATCGGCTATCCATGCCATAGCATCGGAAAATTATGATTATGGTTTCCCTGCGCCTTCAAATGATGAGATCGGTGATTTGTCCATTGGAATGAAGGAAATCGCCCGGAATCTGTCCCAGGCCCGGGAACGGTACAAGGATATCACAGATTTTAAGCGGCTGGAAAACCAGCTGATTCGTGCCCAGAAAATGGCGGCCATCGAAACACTGGCCGGTGGTATTGCCCATGATTTTAATAATATACTCTTTCCTATTATGGGGCATACTGAAATGCTTTTGCAAGATGTCCCCGAGGACGGTGATTTATACAAAAGACTTAAGAAAATTTACACCGGTGCGGAACGCGCAAAGGATCTGGTCAGCCGGCTTCTTACGTTTTCCAGGCAGGACAGGGGGAAGGTGAGATACATGGATGTCGGTCCGGTTATAGATGAAGCCTTAAAACTGCTTCGCGCGTCCCTTCCGGCCACAATTGAGATTCATACCCAAATTTCGCCTGGTTGTTCAAAAGTGATGGCTGATCCCATCCAGATCCATCAGATTGTGATGAATCTGGCCACCAATGCCTTTCACGCCATGGAGGCGTCCGGCGGCGTGATGACCATTACCCTTGAACAGGAAATCATTGACGGTGCCAGCGCCTCAGCCGCAATGCTTGTCGTTCCCACGGGGGTGTACAACCTGCTGACCGTGGCAGATACCGGTACAGGTATAGCTGATCATGTCCAGGAAAAAATATTTGATCCTTATTTCACCACAAAGGCGCAGGGTAAGGGAACCGGGATGGGGTTGTCTGTTGTACACGGCATCATCACCCGGATGGGCGGCAGTATTGATGTTGCCACCACACCGGGCAAAGGGTCTGTTTTCAGAGTGCGTATTCCTGCAGCAGATTAAAAAAAACTGCCGGCAAAGGCGTCTCTCCCTTGCCGGCAGGTCGGTTATGCTGCTGGGTTTATACTACCGGAGCAGGCTGGTGATGTTTGAAGATGAGGCGTTTGCCTGGCTCAAGGCATAGGAGCTTGTCTGGGCCAGCAAAGACAGCTTTGCATAGTTGGCTGTTTCCTCTGCAAAGTCAACGTCCCGGATGGTGGATTCCGAGGCGGTCACATTGGTCTTGGTTACCGAAAGGTTAGAGATGGTGGATGTGAGCTGGTTTTGCGCTGAACCCAGGCCACTTCTTATGGCATCCAGGTCAGCCAGCGCGGCGTCCGCAATGGCTATGGCAATTTCAGCATCCTCCTGGGTCATGACACTGATGTCTGCCAGGGTCATGCCCTTCTGGTCGGCAAGACTTACGTCACCACTCTGGGTGGCTATCTGAAGTTCCGAACCGGAGCCAATTGTACTTCCCTTTTCCAATGTCATGTCCTCGGACAGAGTAACCTCCGTTCCCGTCAATTTAACATCGTTGGTAAGGGTTGAGCCTGCGGTATAAGTGATCTCCTTATCACTATCAACAGGATCCGTTACGGTTATAGCCTGTACAAGCGTTGTTCCGGCTTTCAGAGTAGTGGTTGATGTAAGGGTTGAGCCGGCCTCCAGTGTCATGTCCTCTGATAGAACATTCCCCGTAGTCGTATCATCACCATCATCAATTGTTCCAACCGTCACAGCACCACTAAGATGAGAACCTTTTGCTATTGTTGATCCGGATGCGATCTCAGAACCGGCTGCGATTTCCATATCCTCGGTGACGGTAAGGGTGGTTCCGGTTTTAATCGTCGTATCATTTCCCAAAACAGAACCGGCAGTCAGTGTAGAACCACTGGCAATGGTTGATCCGGTTTCAAGCGTCATGTCGCCAGATAATACAGCATTTCCACTGGTTCCTACGTCCGCGCCTAATTTCGTTCCCGCCGTTAAGACCGAGCCCGATGTGAGTATTGAATCTTCCGCCAGCGTCATCTCCTTGGTGATAGTCAGGTCCGACGTAAGGTTCACATCTGCAGTTAAAGTAGACCCGGCCTCATATGTCGTGACGGTACCGGCGCCATCATCTGTTGAAAACGTTTGGGTCACCACAGTGCCTTTTGCAAGCGTTGAACCGCTTTCAAGGGTTGTTCCGACAGATACGGTCATGTCATCAGTTAATGTAGTCTTCGCACTGGTGGTAACCTCTCCGGCGATAACGGTTCCTTTGGCCAGTACTGACCCACTTACCAAAGTGGTGCCGGCTTCAAGCTTGAAGTCACCAGTCGTATCCTTAATTTCTTTTACCGTGGCTTCGCCCCCGAGAACGCTCCCTGCCGCCAGCACGGAGCCTGACTGAATGATAGACTCCTTTGCAATGGTACTTTCCCCGGTGGCTGTAAAGTCGTCGCCAAGGGTGATTTTATCACCTGTGCCGCCGCTTGTCGTTGCAGTGATGTTGAACTGGCTGGACCCTTCCTGGGTCAGGGTGATATATCCGACAGTGGAGAGAGCCTCCCCTTCAACGCCTTCGCCGAAGACATCGTTTAAATCACCCGTAACACTGATAGCCCGTCCGTCGTTAGATGTCAGGGTAATGGTGCCTTCTTCATTCCAGGCGGCGGAAACCCCTGTCTCAGAAGTTTGGTCATTGATGGCTGTAACCAGCGATGAGTCAGAATCTCCGTTCTTAACATCAATGGCGCCGATGGTTACGCCATTGATGGCAAAATTACTTCCAGTGGAGCCTTCCGTAATGTACTCGGAAGTGCTTTCCACAACAGCCACTGCAGATACACCGGTGCTGGATGTCACCGCGTTGATTTTATCGGCCAGGGCGCCAAGACCGTTTGCTTCTTCGTTATTTGCTTCAATGGTAATCGGTTCCAGATGGATATCTTCGCCGGTGATGGCTGAAGTGATGGTCAACTCAACGGTGCTGCCTTCTTGATCATCCAGCGCCAACGTAGCCGTTGAAATATGGCCTATGGAATCGGATTCAGTGTTTCCAATGCTGATGGAAGAGCTTTCATTGGCAGATGCACCGGTGTGGATGACCTTATTTGTGTAGGTGCCGTTGAGAAGCTGCATGCCGTTGTAGGATGTACTGGTAGCGATGCTGTCCAGCTCTTCCAGCAGTTTGTCGATATCTTCCTGGATGGCAGTCCGGGTTGTCGTGGTCTGGCTGTCAGAAGCAGCCTGGGTGGCTTTGGTTTTAATGGTGTTAACGATGCTGACAGACTCTTTAAGGGCACCGTCTGCGGTCTGGACAATGGAAACACCGTCATTGGCGTTCTGGATGCCCTGCCCAATGCCGGCGGCCTGTGCTGCCAGTGAATTGGCAATGGTCAGGCCCGAGGCATCATCCGCAGCTGAGTTGATTCTCAAACCAGTGGAAAGACGGGTCAGGGATGTGGTCATATTTTTGTCTGTGCTAACCATGCTTCTATGGGCGATGAGTGCGGCAGTGTTGGTATTGATACTTAAACTCATGATTATTTCCTCCGTGAATTTGGTGTTTAAGTGACGGCATCATTGCCAGGCCACTTGGTGTCATTCGTCAGATCCGTCTGAAGAATGGTTTAAAAGGTTTTTCTTGCGGGGATCAGCCGCCTTTTTGGATTAATCCTTTGTTCAGTTATCGTGATAAAAAAAGGCAACCTTTAATCGATCACGATACCGGAAGATGGAAAGTGATAAATGTATCACATATTTAAAAACTGATATATTGCTGAATTTTTAAAGAAATATTTAATAAACTTGAAATCAATCAATTGAGATTTTTATTATGATAAAGTTTTAACCCAGGATAAAAACTGGCGTTTCTGCTGGCGTAGACCGCAGCAGAACCATGGGGTTCAGGGCCACCGCATATAATTTTCCTGCTGTTCATGTACTGGATTTTTATTTTTACATGGGTTTGTGTTTGAAACTGTTTGGAAAATGAGTGTAGTGCGCTTTCATGGCCTGGTAGGGTGTTTGCTGTTTTAAAAAGCCAAGGGGCAGTTCAATATTGTAATGGTGTGTCTGTTTTGCCAATGCCTCGTTTGTTTCCCAGGGGGGGGGATCTTTTGTAAGATCAGGGCTGTTACCGATTTTGTTTACCCGCAAGTTTAATTCAGTTATAGTGTCTGCATGCAGATCATCCATCTGAAAGAATGAAAGGCCCAATGTCCTGCACAATTGCTCAATGGCGGCGTCAGGGTTTTTCATACCTGTGTCTTCGGTACCGATCCGTACCGGATCATGATAGATAATGCCTAGGACCTTTAGAGGGAAGCCCTGGATATGATTTGAAATAAACTGGATATGATCTGAAATAAATGTGTGCGCCATGGTGGAGAACTGCGCATGAAAAGTCCTGAACGAGCAGTCAAGAAGGGTTTGCAGCACCACAGGCGGGGCGTCTGCCTGAAAAGACGGCAGATGAAAACAATTGTAATAAAAATAAGTACCTGTGTGATCTTTGAGGTCAAATGGAACAGATTTCCCAAGTTTTGGCATCCTGGATATCTGATACCGTTTGAGACATCTGTTGAGGCTGGCCCTGGAACAGTTGATCTTAAAAAAAGATTCTGCAATGAGATGCAGGTCATCAAGGCCTGCCCTGAATGCAATCCGGCAGATAATGATTTTAATCTCTTCAATGGGTGCCAGGGCCGTTTTTATGCGCTTGGGTGTATGTGGGCGGTCATATACATCCATGCGGCTCTGCCACCGGCGTATTGTGGTTTTACTGACCCCTGTTTTTTTTGCCAGAGCGGCAACGGACAGATGGGGGTTGTTTTGAATATATGCCCGCTGGGCAGGGGTTGTTGTTGCATTCTTATGAAGATGTATTTTCATGGCAACACCTCTTATATCTTATTTTCTTCGTGCGGAAAATATCCAGACAAGGGACCATCCCAGGGCCACGGGCAGGACCCCTGAAACCATAAAGATCAAAATGCGCCCCTGCCAGGGTTTTGTCCCCAAGGCACTGATAATGATGACAATTGCCGACAATACAATGGCAGCCCTCATTTTCATCGTGAACACCCTGGCAGATGGCCCTGTTTTTTTTCTTCCGGCCAAGGGTTTCGGGGGCATCATCCGGGGGACGATCAGGATACACAATAATAAAAGGATAAGTACAAGAATTTCGCTGATGCCGGTCAATTCAGTTTCCTAAAATGTGTTGTATTCAATTGTTTTTCACCGATTATAAATTGATTTTAACGTTGCATATGCCTGCTGGATTTCTAAAAATTTTTCATTGGCAAGATTTGAAAATTCTTCACCCAGGTGGGACAGTTTATCCGGGTGGTATTGCTTTATCTTACTTTTATATGCATTTTGAATTTTCGGCCAGGACGCAGATTTATCTACACCAAGGATCTCATATGGGGATTTGACGGTACTGGTGTTTGCGAAACTGTTCTTTTGTGCTGACTGACCTGTTGGGTTGGACCTGGATGACGACCGGTTTGGGGCGTCTTTTCTAAATGTTTTGGCTGTTTCAGTATCCTGGTTTTTTTTTTCAAAGGATTGTTTCGTGCCTTTTTTAAATAAAAAAGAGGGCAGCCGGCCATATCGGATCAGATGATACAGACACAAGATGACCAGGCTGTCATCAATCCATCCCACCCAGGGCAGATACATTTCTGGAATCGCATCCGCAGGCGAGATCAGATAGGCCAGTCCCAGAAGAACCAGTATAAATTTAACCAGGGGCGTCATGGTCACTGCCCGGCGGTCAGGACATCAATCATGGTGAAAAGTTTGCGCCCAAAGGCATTTGCATCAATTTTATTTTTCAGGAAAACCACAGCATCAAAGGTGCCTGAAACATAAATCTGCCGTCCGTTTATGTTATGGGTCAGTTCAAACAATGCGGACCCGTCCGGGGCTTTCAGCGTATATGTATGCCACCCGTGCCCCTCTATATACTGCTCCGGAACGCCTAAATCCGCTTTCTGGATTTTGGGATCCCTGATTTTTTCAATATCGGAAATATTAAAATCCGTGCCCAGTTGATTAAAACAGGCCACCAGGGCCTTAGCCGTACCCGATGTATCCGCTTTTGCCTGCTGGTGACTCTCTTTGACCTGAAGCGTGAAGCCTTTGAACAGTCCCGGGAAAGTGCTTGCCCCGTATTCAAGCATGGCCTGAAGCCCCACGATCTGTTTGGCCATGTTCGGGGCAATGACTGCGGGAACAGACCCGTTGTTCACCGTGTTTTCAAGGTCCTGCCTGTCCCCCCCTGTGGTGCCCATAACAAAGGGTATTTTATGCGCAACATAAAATTTAGCATTGTTGTTTACAGCGGTCGGGTGGGTGTAATCAACACAGATACAGCCAGGATAGGATTCAAGAATATTATTGATTCTATCTTCCCTTTCACTGGGTTTTAAAAGGGTCACTTTTGTTTGATCCACAGACACCTGGGTCATGGAGATCTCTTCTCCGGTCAGGGAGAAAGGTACAAGGGTAAACCGCTCATCCTGGAACGCGGCTTCAGTCATTATACGGGCCACATTTCCAGGCAGTCCGTTGATCATGATGGGTATGCAATTCATTTTAAATCTCCTTGAAGGCTTTGGGCAAAATGGGTCAGATCAGCAAGTTCAGGGTCGTTTAAGTTTTTGAGCCGGCATTCAAGCCCATTCAGGGCTGCCGGGATATATTTTTTAAATTGGGTCTTGTTTTTAATTCGGGTGAGAAAACCAAATGCGCCCAGCATCTGAAGGTTACGTGAAATACAACAGTATCTGAAACTATGTATAAAAGCATCTTTATTACAGGATACGTTAAGGCCGATTTTTTCCAAAGCAAAGTTTAAAAGCTGATCTTGAACAGCCCGGGACAGTGTAACATAGGGGTCAATTAAAAGGGAAGCCAGATCATACTGAAAAGGACCTTTGCGTGCGGATTGAAAATCAATGAACCAGGGGTGCCCGTTATGGATCATGATATTTTTCGACTGGCAGTCCCTGTGCATAAGCCCGTTCATTGCACCAATCCGTACATTGTCGGCAATATGGGAAAATTGCTGCGCAAAGGTTTTGAACTGTTCTCTGCGGCCAAGGTATTCATTTACAAAGGCCTGCATAAAATACCGGCATTCCAGGTCCAGGATCATCTGTTTTGAGTAGGACGGGGTCTGGCAGGTCCAGGCCGTATCAAAATCTTCAATCCCTTTAAAAGAAAAATCAATCAGGGCGTCAATAACACGTTTATACCAGGTGATGATCGGTTTTTCGTCCATTCCCCGGATATGGTCGGCCAGATGGGTGTTGCCAAGATCTGCCACGGCCACCTGGCCTGAAATGGTGTCATGGCCCAGGATTTTGGGCACGGCAACACCCTTGTCTGTGAGATGGGTCCCGATTTTTACAAATGCATTCAACTGGGCCGGCCCATTATTGCATTGGGTGTTGTATGGGGGCGTAGCTATGCAGATGCCGTGATCCGAGAGAATCAAACTTTTTTCTTTGTGCCGGGCACGGAACCAGAGACGGTCTGATCCGTCCCCGGCCAGGGCCTGGATTTCAATTTCATGAATCCGGGACAGGGCTATACCAAAAATTTTTCCGGCCAGGCATTCCCTGGATGTTTGTTGGTAATCCCGGGGTGTGCCCATGTCCCGCCAGTAAAATTGCTTTGCTTTAAGCGCAGAAACTTTTTGCAGGCCACATAATTTTTGATACACATCAATGCTTGAAAATATTTTTTCAGGGGGCATGTATTCAAAAATGCCCGGGGATATTGCCTGGATTCCCGTGAATGCAAGACCGGATTCCGGGGCCTGGGAAAAGTGCCTGACAATGCCGGGTCCTGGTGTTGTCTGGTCCACACAAAGGGTATTGAACCGGTAGCAGTCATGGACCAGCAGGGTGGCAAGGGCATCAGATGCCTTGTGGCAGGCCATCAGGTGTGACAGATCAAAATCACAGATCACATCGGCATTGACCACAAAAAAATCATCATCTGCCAGTTGACTGCCAAGGTTGGCAATGGCCCCGCCGGTGTCAAGGAGTACAGGCTCAAAAACCATTTCCAGAAGATTTTTTGACCAATGAGTATCAATAAAGCATTTAATGGCATCTGCTAGGTGGTGTGCATTGATAAAAATTTTTGTACACCCGGCATCTAAAAGGCTTTTAACGGCATAGTCGAGAATCGGCCGGCCGTTGATGGTGAAAAGGGGCTTGGGCAAATGTTGTGTATAAGGCAGCAGCCTTGTTCCAAACCCGGCTGCAAGTATCAGGGCTTTCACGATGGTCAGCTTGAAATTCGTCTGGAGAGCAGATCAATGATCTCCTTGTACTGGTCTATGCGTTCCTGGTCCCCGGAGCCGTTGATATCATTTTTGGCAAAATAGTTCACGGCATTGCGGTAGTTGATCAGGGACAAGGATTCCTTCCGTACCACCTGGTTGCGTTTATACAGTCTGGTGCCGAATGAAAGCAGCTTTTTTGTACGCTCTTTGACATCATATTTGTCTGTCTTTTCTTTTTCCAGAAAGATCAGGCAGGTCATATAGGATTCAAAAAAAGGAATGAGAAAGGCGGCAAACCATTTTAATTTTCTCAGCCCTTCCGATGTCAGGTTAAAGGTGTCGGCAAATTGAGGATCAGGCACAAGAATCCCCTCGTTGATAAAGCCTTTTAACGCCTTTGAAATCTGTTCTTGTGCGGTAATTTCCTCATCAAATGAAAATTCGTCCGTGAACAGTTTTTGCAAGAACTGGTACCTGGATACAAGGTCTTCTATTTCAAACTTAAACCGGTCGATCTCTATAATGGCTGCGGCCGTATAGGCAGCCGGTACAAAGAAACAGATCACCGAGTTTTTATAGTAGTCCAGGACCGGTCTTTTGTTGTGCTTGACAATGAGCATGGTGGTGTCTGTGATGTCATCCTCGTCTTCGTCGGCAAGCTCAATGAAATTTCTGGAAAGAAAATTTTCAATGACTGAATCAAAGGCATTGTCCGGGTCAATCATCAATGTGTCGGAAAGATATGCCCCGTGAAAGGTCAGATGGTTCATATAGGTGTTTACCCGGGCAAACATCTGCTTCTTTGTAAATGTGCTTTCAGAACAGTTAAGGATGCCGGACGCGATAATACCATGGGGCGTGGCAACCGTATTGTCATTGATGGCGTTTATCAGTTTGTATCCGAACTCCTTGACAAAGTGACTGAACTCCCCGTCACTGGCCTTTTTGAGATTAATCCCTTTTTCATTCATATACGTGTTCATGGAAATCGGCGTGTCAAATTTAAGATAGACTTTGCCGTATTTGCGTTTTAAAAATTTCCTTGTGTTCAACAGGCCTTTCAGGTTTTCAGGTGTTTTTTTGCCGCCTTCAATTTCATTGAGATAGGCGTCTTCTTCCAGAACCCTGTCATACCCCACATAAATGGGCACAAAATAAAGGTCTTCACAGGCACCGCTTAAAAAGGCCCGGATAATCATGGACAGCCCGCCGATTTTTGGGGGCAGGACTTTCCCTGTCCGGCTTCTGCCCCCTTCAATATAAATCTTAATGTTAAACCCTTCATAGAGCAGTTTCTCTATATATGCGGCAAAAATGCGGGCATACAACTCGGCCCCCTTGAATGTCCGGCGCAGGAAAAACGCGCCGCCGCCCCTGAATAAAGGGCCAAGGGGCCAGAAGGAAAGGTTTTTGCCCGCCGCAATATGGGGGCAGGGCATATTGTTCTTGAACATGATATAGGGTAAAAGCAGGTAATCCAGGTGGCTTTTATGGCAGGGAACCAGAATCAGCGGGGCTTTGGTGTAAGTCTCCCGCATCATGTTGATCTCATCCTGGGATACGGAAACCCCCTCAAATATGTTTTTAAATACCAAAGTCAAAAGCCAGTTTAAAAAATTTATTATCCTTAAACTGTAGTTGGCAGCAATTTCATCGATGTAGGCAGCCGCCTTTTTGTTTACCTTTCGCAAAGGGGTCTGGGTTTTGTCTGCATAGGCAGCCAGAAATTCTCTTAGAGATTTTCGGTTAAGAATGTCTTCGGTGATCTCCTGACGGGATTTAAGCACGGGACCTGTGATACTTTTGCGCTGGCGGTTCAGGATATCCACAAGGAGACTTCTAAGCCGGTGGGTCTGGAATTCCGAATCAAGACGCTGGATTTCCGGCCGGGCTAAAAATTCTTTCAGGTTGACGGGCCGGGCCACTTCCACCCGGATTTTGTCCGGTTGCCGCAGCAGGGTGAAAATTCTTTTGAGGCGGCCGGGTTTTTCATGGGTGCCGAATATTATATCCCCAAGGCTTGGATTTTTGTGCATGGGCTTGGGGATATAGATAATATCTTCAGGTACAATAATAACTGGCTTTTCAGTTTGTTTCTGCAGTTCAATCAGATGAAATAACGGATCCGGTGTTGACCTGATAAACCTGTTATAAAATTCATCCTCTTCAATAAGGGTGATGAATCCTGCCCGGTTCTCCAAAAGCATTTTCCGGGCATACCCGCTGGAATAGATATCCTTGAAATGGAAATGGTGAAAAAAATAATCCAGGTGGGAAAGGATAATCCGTGCCAGCTGTTTTGCGGGCAAAAGAAAGAAAAATCGTAAATCAAAACCCAGTTCAGGATACGGACAGTTCATGGGTTTTAAAAGGGTATGAAAATATAAAAAATCAAAAATATGTTTGTTTTTACAGCTAAAAACAACAATTGAACCCGGTGCTGTATTTTTTATTCTTTCCAGGCTGTTGTTATCTATGCTGATTTTATTCACAAGGTGGTTCAGTATTTTTCTGATAACGAAGCTTTGGGTGCCTGGATAATAACTTGAATAATAATCATGGGAACCGTTAAGCAGAAACTCAATTAATTTACGTATTTTTTCCCGGGTGGCTGAGACCAGGTCATTTATTGGTGCAAACAAACTCATAAGGGGTGTCCTTTTTTTCCATCGAAGTTTGAAGGGTCAATCGTGGCAGGAACGCTTTTTTGGGTTCATTCAATACCAGAGCTTGGTTTGCATGGCAATATGATAATTTTTATATAAACGATTGAAAGAATCGTCCATTCTTATGCCAATATACTGAATTAAAAGTGTTTATTGATGTGTTTTGATATGGGTAAAAACGCCTTGATAAAATAAAGGGCCTGTGATATTTTTCCTCATCTATATGGGAAACAAGCACATAATTTTTAGGTATGAATCACGTATTTCACGTATCAACCGTTTAGACGGGAATTTAAGGAGGATAACCTATGAAAACGTTAATTGGTGGAGCTATTGCAGTGCTTCTCGGAGTTATTGGTATGGCTGTATGGTTTACAGAGTTTTTGCAAATTATTAAAGGATGTGTCCCTGTTGTTCTTCTGGTGGCCGGCGGCTTTGCACTCTACCTTGGATTTGACGAGTTGAAAGACTCCTGGAAAAATGACGAAGGCGTTGATGCGTCTGCCGATGCGTCTGTTGATTAAGACAAGACCCCAATTGCCGAACTCGAAAAAAACTGGCGGTATGAAACGCGCCAAATAGTGCCGCTTTGTCGGATTTGTCAGTCCATGGTATCTGATCATAGTATCCGGGCCATAGTATCTGAAAGATCCGTGTTCGGGCTCCTTGATAGCGTCGCGCATGCTCACTTAAGGTTGCCCAGATGCAAGGCGGCAGATGCAAGGCGCAGAAAAATTTGCAACCGGAGTAACCTTCTGGTTGTGAGGATTGCAAATTTTTCTGCAACGCCGCAGATGGATGACCTATCGTTCAAAAACCATATATATAAAAATTTTGTGATTCCTGTTTAAACTGCTGCAAAGACGCTTGCCAGGTCTTTTCCAGTTCAAGGGGATCATTCCTTCCTTCAAGATTTTCGCGCAACTTCCGGCTTCCTAAAATCAGGTCCATGGGCAGGCGCTCAAATTCATATTCATAAGGCGGGGCCTTGAACTGAAACCCGTTGGGATGTGCTTTCATGATTTCCTGTAACAGAATCAGGGAATACAGATAGGGTTTGTATTTTCTCCTGTCTGTTACATGGATGTGTACACCTTGGCATGTCTGGTTCCGCCATTTACCGGATGTGGGCTGGAAACAGACCGGCCGCAGCACAATGCCTTCAAGACGGCCTTGCACACGCTGTTTTAATGTATGAATATCCAGATAAGGCGCGCCGAACTGTTCAAAGGGCAGGGTCGTGCCCCGTCCTTCTGACAGATTGGTCCCTTCAAAGATGACCTGGCCGGGATAGACCATGGCAGAAAGCGGGGTGGGCAGATTCGGGGACGGTGGAATCCAGGTTAGTCCGGTATCCTGCCAGTACATATCCCTGGTCCATCCCTGCATGGGAATCACGGTAAGATCACAGTCGATTTTTTGGGTTGAATTGATATAGGCGGTGATTTCGCCTACGGTCATGCCGTGGCGCATGGGTATGGGGTAGCGCCCGACAAATGAAGAATAGTCCTCTTCAAGGATATTTCCCTCAATCTGTAAGCCGCCAACAGGATTGGGCCGGTCCAGAACCACCACAGATCTGCCGAGTTTTGCTGCCATTTCAAGGCAGTATGAGATGGTATATATAAAGGTATACACGCGGGTTCCCACATCCTGGATATCAATGACCAGGGTGTCTATGGGGTCAAACATGTCGGTTGTGGGAATCCTTGTTTCACTGTACAGGCTGAATACCGGTATATTCAGATCCGGGGCTCTGAAATGCCCCGATTCAATCATATTGTCCTGCTTTTCCGCAAAAAAACCGTGCTGGGGTGAAAACAGGGCGCAGATCTGCCCGGGGAAACGTTGCGCTATAACGTCTTTTGCATGTTCAAACTGACTTGTTATCGAGGCTGGATTTGCCAGAAGGCCCAGGCGCCTGCCCTTTAAACATTCTGGTCGTTTGTCCCAAAGGGTGTCCAGTCCGGTTTTAATCCGTGGTGCGTTTTTGTTCAATGTTAGTCTCCAATACGCTTTGTCCACCACGAAGAACACAACGTTTTCGTACTCTAATATCTTCGTGTCCTTTGTGTCCTTCGTGGTAAAAAAGAAAGAATAACCATTATAATCCGTATGACCCATTCAAAAGTCAATGTCATAAACTTAAGCATTGAGTATTTTATTTCACCATGAAGGACATGAAGAGCATGAAGAATATATGCCGGGAAATCAATCTTCATGTCCTTCATGCTCTTCATGGTTTTAATATTGACAAAAATTTAAATTCTAACTAATTAATACTGTTTTATCCAACCCGCAAAGCAATGGAGCACATTTTTCATGTTGTTTTCAATCAGTGAGTCCGTAAAGGCCATAAAGCCCTATGAGGCCGGCAAACCATTAAGCGAGGTAGAGCGAGAGTATGGTATTACCAACGCGGTAAAACTTGCCTCCAATGAAAATCCTTTCGGGTTTTCACCCCAAGTGACCCAGGCTGTTTTGTCAAAATTGCCCGGGATGAACCGGTATCCTGAGCCGGTCCCTTTTACGCTAGGCCAAAAACTTGCTGAAAAACACCATGTTCAGAAGGAAAATCTGGTCATTGGAAATGGTTCCGATGATATCATTGCCCTGCTTGCCCATGGATTTCTGGATCCCGGGCAGGAAGCAGTCATGCCGCAGCCTTCCTTTCTCATGTATGAGATCAGTGTGAAAACCGCAAAGGGCGTTCCGGTTATGGTGCCCCTCAAGGATTTTTCCACGAACCTTGACGGGCTTGTCAAGGCAGTTACCCCCAAAACAAAACTGGTGTTTGTGACCAATCCCTTCAATCCCACCGGGGCTGTGATCACCAAGGATGAATTTTCACGGTTCGCCGATCAACTGCCGGACAACGTTCTGATTATTGTGGATGAAGCGTATATTGAATTTGTACGCAGCGATTCGGTCTATCATTCTCTGGCTGTGCCGTTGACAGATCCAAGAATTGTAACCCTGAGAACGTTTTCCAAAGCATACGGCCTTGCCGGTTTCCGCATTGGCTACGGGGTTATGGATAAAGCTGTGGCTGAAATCTTAAACCGGATCCGTCAGCCCTTTAATGTGAACGCCCTTGCCCAGGTTGCGGCCCAGGCCGCCCTGGAAGATACGGATTTTCTGTCCAAAACCATTGCCGGCACCCACCAGGGCATTGATTTTTTAACCCAAACACTTACAGATGCCGGTTTTGAGGTGCTGCCCACCCAGGCCAATTTTCTTATGGTGGATGTAAAGACCAGCTCCCGGGATATTTGTAAAAAACTGCTTGGCAAAGGTGTGGTGGTGCGTTCCCTGGCATCCTATGGATATGACACCTTTGTTCGCATCAATGCCGGCACGGACCAGGAAAACCAAAAGTGCGTGGATGCGCTCATTCGTGTTGCAGGGGAATACGTTGCAGGGAAATAAGAAGATTATGGACAGGCGTATCATTACCATTGACGGGCCGGCAGGTGCCGGTAAAACAACGGTTTCAAAAGCCCTGGCCAGGGAACTTGGCTGTGTTTATGTGGATACCGGGGCTTTGTACAGGGCTGTTGCGTTTGAAATCAGGTGCCAACATATTAACTGGGAAGACAGTGCCCAGCTTGAACGGTTTCTTGCCTGCCTTGATCTTGATTTTGTCATGGAAGGCCGGGAACCTGTGCTGACATCATCGGGGCGGGATATCAGCGCATATATCCGCACCCATGAAATCAGTATGCTGGCCTCTGCCACCTCTGCCGTGCCCCAGGTGCGAAAGGCATTGCTGGGTATTCAAAAATCCATTGCCAGGGAAAGGGATGCTGTGTTCGAAGGCCGGGACATGGGCACGGCTGTTTTTCCCGACGCGTCATATAAGTTCTTCCTGGCCGCTGATGTGAACGTGCGGGCCCGAAGACGGTTTGAGGAATCAAACGCCTCCGGGATTTCATTTGAAAAAATTCTCGAAGATATGGTCAAGCGGGATTCAGATGACACCCGACGGGCTGTATCACCATTAAAACAGGCCCCGGATGCTGTCCTTATCGATGCCACCGCATTAGATGTTTTCCAGGTTGTGGAAAAAATGAAACGCATTATAAACGGCGTTCAAACACGGTTTTCTGATCAGATATAACTGAAAAAGTTCGGGAATTTCTTGATTTTTCTTTTTTCCGTTGATATAAGAACCAATTGTACTCGTCTTTGCCATCTTTTCCTGTGATTTAAAGGCGGGTAACATCATCGATTAGGGGGGGGAATAAACATTAATGAACAACATTGCTGAAGAAAACGAAAACCAAAACATGAATCAAGAATTAGAGATCCAAAATGAGGTAAAAGAATCCGAAATCGAACTCGCCGGAGAAGAGACCAATGAAGTAAAAGAGTCCGAAATCGAACTCACCGGAGAAGAGACCATGGAAGAACTGCTGGACATTTACGAGTCCAGCCTCAGTAAATTTGAAGAGGGACAGGTTGTCATCGGGACAGTGATCTCCGTCGGCAGGGAAACAGTCCTTGTGGATGTGGGATACAAATCCGAAGGACAGATCTCAATTCATGAATTCATTGGTGAGGACGGCAATGTCAACGTCAAAATCGGCGACGAATTTGAGGTGATGATTGAAGTATGGGATGAAGAGGAAGAGACCGTTCTTCTGTCCCGTGACAAAGCCAAAAAGGTTAAAGTGTGGGATGCCATCAAGGATATCTACGACGATGACGGCACCATTGAGGGTGTTATCACCAGTCGGGTTAAAGGCGGCTTTTCCGTTGATATCGGACTGCAGGCCTTTTTGCCAGGTTCCCAGGCTGATCTGCGGCCCATCCGCAACATGGATGAAATGGTCGGCAAAACTTATACGTTTAAGATTCTTAAGTACAACAAGAAAAGAAACAATATTGTCCTGTCACGCCGGGTACTGCTTGAAACTGAACGGGAAAAAATGCGCAGTGCCACCCTGTCTGCCATTGAAAATGACAAGGTCATGGACGGCATTGTCAAGAATATTACCGAATACGGTGTATTTGTTGATCTCGGCGGCGTTGACGGACTTCTTCATATTACTGATATTTCCTGGGGCCGGGTTAAACATCCCTCTGAACTGTTCTCCGTCGGTGATCATATCAAGGTGAAAATTCTCTCCTTTGATTTTGAGAAGGAACGGGTCTCCCTGGGCATGAAACAGCTGACACCAGATCCCTGGACAACGGCTGCTGAAAAATATCCCATTGATTCCAAGATCAATGGCCGGGTGGTCAGCCTGACCGATTACGGGGCATTCATTGAACTTGAAGAGGGTGTTGAAGGCCTTATCCATGTCTCTGAAATGTCATGGACCCGCAAAATCCGTCATCCGTCCCAGATGGTTGCCGTTGGCGAACAGGTTGAGGCTGTTGTTCTGGACCTTAAACCTGAAAACCGCAGGATTTCTCTGGGCATCAAACAGACCGTTGAGAATCCCTGGGAAGTCATTTCCCAGAAATATCCCGTGGGCACCATCATTGAAGGCAAAATAAAGAACATTACCGAATTCGGTCTTTTTATCGGCATTGATGATGACATTGACGGCCTGGTTCACATCTCTGATATTTCATGGACCAAACGGATTAAGCATCCTTCTGAAATTTATAAGAAAAACGATACCATCCAGGCGGTTGTGCTTGATATTGACAAGGCCAATGAAAGATTCTCCCTGGGTATTAAGCAGACCCAGGTAGATCCCTGGGAAACAGTTGCCGAACGTTATGACGTGGGCAAGGAAATTTCCGGTGTCATCACCAACCTCACCGATTTCGGCGTGTTTGTAGAGCTTGAAGAAGGCATTGAAGGGCTGGTTCATGTATCTGAAATCAGCAAGGAAAACATCAAGAGCCCCAAAGAGCATTACCAGATCGGCGAAACCATTACTGCCAAGGTAATGAATATTAATTCCGATGAAAGACGGATCGGCCTGTCCATCAAGCGTCTGAACGAAGAAGAAGATGACAACAGATACCTTGAAGAAATTGCAAAAAGTAGCAAACCTGCTGCATCCGCATTTGGAGAGATGCTGAGAAACAACATCCAGGAAAAACTGGAAGCGGAGAAAAAAGAAAACGAATAATGCCTGTTTGACAGGCAGCAGGATTTGATTTTTTAAGTTTTCAAGGCCGGACTGATCCTTTACAGGACATCCGGCCTTTTTAGTTTCCAATTATAAAATTAAGGAATAAACCCTCATGTTTGCAAGACGCCATCCTTTTTTGTTTTTTCTGTGTGTTATCTGTGGCTGCTTTACCTTTGGCCTGGTTGCCGTGTCGGGTATCGCAGTTCTGGGTGCCTTTGTCGTCAACAATGAGATCAGCGGCGTCATCTCGTCCTCTCCGGGCAACATCGGCGTGGTGGAGGTGACAGGGCCTATTATATCTTCAAAGAAAATCATCCAGGATCTTAAGGCGTTCAGGGATGATGATGCCATTAAGGCGATTATTTTAAGGATTGACAGTCCCGGCGGCGGAATCGGGCCTTCCCAGGAAATCTACCGGGAACTGATCAAGACCCGCGCTGAAAAAAAAGTGATCGCTTCCATGGGGTCTGTTGCAGCATCCGGGGGGTATTATATCGCATGTGCAGCCCAGGGTATTGTCGCAAATTCCGGCACCATCACAGGATCCGTCGGCGTCATCATGGAGTATGCCAATCTTGAACAGATCGCTAAAAAGATCGGGATCGCCCCTGTGGTAATAAAAAGCGGTGAATATAAGGACATGGGTTCCCCCATGCGGGAGCTTAAAGACAGTGAAAAACAGCTGTTTCAAAATCTTGTGGATGAACTCCACGCCCAGTTCGTGTCCGATGCGGCGATTGCCAGGAATATGGAGATCAATGTTATGGCTAAACTGGCTGACGGCAGGGTTTACACCGGACAGACCGCCATGAAACTCAATCTTGTTGATCGTATCGGCAACATGGATGATGCGGTTCAATGGGCCGGACAGATGGCCGGCATTGAAGGAGAACTGACCCTGGTTTATCCCAAAGAGGATAAAATAACGCTGTTCAAAAAACTGGCCGAAACCCTGTTCCAGGATATTAACCTTGGTACCAGGCTTTCCGGACAGTTCAGGTATGGTTTCAATTAAGTTGTGATCTACTCAAAAATGTCAACCTCCCCTGCACCATACCGGATCACCTCGGGTTCATCCTCAACCAGGGAAATCACGGAAGACGGGGTGTTGGGCACAGGGCCGCCATCCAGAACCATGTCCAGCCTTGCATCGAAATAATCATGGAGCAGGGATGCATCTTCAAATACGTCACCGTTGGGATTCGTGGCCGAGGTTGAAATAATGGGATTTCCCAGTTCCCGGGCAAGGCTTATGGCGATCTGATTGGCCGGGACCCTGATACCTGCGGTTTTTCTTTTGGTCAGCATAATCTTGGGCACCATTTTTGATCCGGGCAGAATAAAGGTATAAGGACCCGGCAGCAAGCGTTTCATGTGGCGGTAGGCCATATTGGATACCTTGGCATACTGGGAGATATCTTTCAGGTCCGGACAGATGAAGCTGAAAGGCTTGGTTTTATCCCGCTGTTTGATCTGATATATCTGTTCAATGGCTTTTTTATTCATGATATCGCAGCCGATACCGTAAAAGGTGTCTGTGGGATAGGCAATGATACCGCCTTTCTTGAGACAGGCCACAGCCATGGATATGATTCGTGCCTGGGGGGTATGGGGATTAACATTATATAACATATGTGCCTCCTGAAATATTTAGTCACCAAAGCAGATGCCAAGGGTTCTGGCCGTCAGGATCAGCTCCCCGTCAGGGTCAACGCTGCGTATTCTGTTTACGGCGTCTTTCAAATGTACACTTCCCATCATTCCGCTGGGCTTGAGTGCGACCATCTTGCCAAAATTCTCCTTGGCTGCCATATGCACCGCCTGAACCCCGAACCGGGTGCATAACTGCCTGTCCCAGTGGGTGGGTTGCCCCCCGCGCTGGAGATGGCCAAGCACCACGCACCGGCTCTCTTTGCCGGTCTTTTCCTGGATTTTTTCGGCAATTGCGTAACCAATGCCCCCAAAACGGACTTCCCTGTCTGTTTTATCATTGTCAGACACCACCATGGTGTCGTCAAGTTTTGCCCCCTCGGCCACAATAACAATGGTGAATAATTTTCCTGTGGCTTCCCGGGACCTGATTTTTTTTTCAATGGCTGTCATGTTAAATTTTATTTCAGGAATCAGAATAACATCCGCACCCCCGGCAAGCCCGGCATAGACGGCAATCCAGCCGGCATACCGGCCCATGACCTCCAGCACCATGACCCGGTTATGGCTCTGGGCAGTTGAATGAAGCCGGTCAAGGGCATCCACGGCACAGGCCACGGCCGTGTCAAATCCAAAGGTCTGCTGGGTGGCATCCAGATCATTGTCAATGGTCTTGGGTACACCGATGACAGGCAGTCCTGATTCATGCATCTGCAGGGCTGTGGTCAAGGTGCCGTCCCCGCCGATGACCACAAGCGCTTTCAGATCCAAGGCTTCTGCATTCTGCCGCACCTGGGCCATAAGATCTTCCGGGATTTTCCGCGTTTCCCCCTGGCCGGTTTTTGATGAAAATCTGCCGGAATTTGCAGTGCCCAGAATGGTGCCGCCGCGAATAAGAAGCCCGTCCATATCCCGGATGGTGAGCGGGTCCGCCTGAACCGGTGTTAAAAGCCCGTCAAAACCGCCCCGGATGCCTATGGTCGTAACCCCCTGCATATCAGCGGCTTTTACAATGGCCCGGATGACTGCATTCAGTCCGGGGCAGTCTCCTCCCCCTGTTACTACGCCAATTTTTTTCCCCATCTTTTAATCCTTGTCAATGGGTAATATAGCCCATATCTGATATAGTCCTATCGTTGAATTTAGGTGATCAAATTTGCCTCACGGTGCTATATCAGATAATCAGTAATGAAACAAATAAATTAGATTGAATCAATTGATAATGTTATTTGATAAGGTTATTTGTGACTTGAAATCTGTAACTTTTAAAAAAAAATTAACGCGCCTTTTTTTTATTCTGCTTGGGGTCACGCTTGTGTACCAGACAGGCCGGACCTTTTTTTTAAAACAGGAGTGGCAGGCCAGAAATCGTGCATATGAGATGGTCAAACGGCTGTTTCCCGACGCCTGGGACAGGGCATGTGACCAGTACGGATTATTTTGTTTTAACGGGTCTGAAAAACCCATGCAAAAATGTACTGGTGTTGTGGAATCCGGCTGTATTATTCTTATTCACGGCCTTGATGACCCTGGTTTTACCTTTGAAACACTTGCGTTGGCCCTTCACCGGAAAGGGTACCCGGTGCTGTTTTTCTTCTACCCGGATGATCAGAGGATTGATGCCTCATCACAATTGTTATTCAATAATTTATCCTCCTTGTCCCTTGCAGGTCCTGTCGTGCTTGTGGGACATAGCATGGGCGGACTTGTGGCAAGACATATGCTGGTTGATCCCGTCATTGATTATGCTGGGGCCAGGGCCAGGACCCGGGTTCCTGAAATCAGGGATTTGATCATGGTTGGCACCCCGAACCACGGGGCTTTTCTTTCAAGATTCAGGCTTTTCATGGAGATACGGGAACAATGCCTGCTCGCGTTTGATCACAGGTGGCACATGCTTTCCGGGTTTATTGACGGAACCGGTGCTGCCGGCATTGATCTGCTGCCGCAGTCCGAGTTTATGAGACATCTGAACAGTCTGCCTTATCCTGGAGACATACCTTGTCATATCATCGCCGGACATATCTTTGCCTTTCCGGTGAACATGCCTGAACAATTTCAGATTACGGGTAACCAGACCCTTGAGGGGGTACTGTTGTCAAAAAAAAACGATTTTCGGTCAATGCTGGACAAGGCAGGCCTTTTGATCGGAGACGGTCTTGTCTCCATCAATTCTGCCGTCTCTTTTGATGTGCCTGTCACCCTTGTGAAAGGAAACCATAAAACCATGCTTGCTCACTGTTATTTCAACGGTTCCCGGATTCCCCCTGCCGTTTCTGTGATACTTGATATTCTGGCGCACCATGAAAATTAATTCAGAGATCTTTATGGATATTTCCCAGGGAATGACCTTGTAAAAGGTTCATAATTTTGGTAAAAGGGCATGTTTATATACTGTACTTTTAATAATTATTGGCCAGCCTTTTCACCTTTTTAACGTGACGGCTGGCCTTTAAAGTATAAATAAACACCTTTCCTTTCTGGAGGATTCTTAAATTATGTCAAATATATTACCCGAGCAAGGGCTCTCTTTTGATGATGTGCTCCTGCTTCCCGATTATTCAGCCATCCTGCCTGACGAAGTGATCACGCGCACGCGTCTGACCAGGGAACTTGAACTCAACATCCCCATTGTCAGTGCAGCCATGGATACGGTGACCGAATCAGACACCGCCATCAGCATGGCCCGGGCCGGAGGCCTTGGATTTATCCACAGAAACCTGAGTATTGCCGAGCAGGTGGTTGAAGTGGACCGGGTTAAAAAAAGTGAAAGCGGCATGATTGTTGACCCTGTAACCGTCCATCCCGATGCCACCATTTCCGATGTGCTGAGTATCATGGCCAAATACCGGATTTCAGGTATCCCCGTTGTGGAAGACGATAAACTGGTCGGTATTGTGACCAACAGGGACCTTCGTTTTGAAACCCAGCTGGATAAACCGGCCAGAGAGGTGATGACCAGTGAAAACCTGGTGACCGTGCCTGAAAAATGCACCCTGGAAGAATCCAAAATCATGCTGCATAAACACAGGATTGAAAAACTTCTGGTGGTGGACCCCCAGGGCAACCTCAAAGGCCTGATCACTATCAAGGACATTGAAAAGATAAGAAAATATCCCAATGCCTGCAAAGATTCTTTGGGACGCCTGAGGGCCGGTGCTGCCATTGGTGTGGGGTCCGATATGATGGAACGTGTGGAAGCGCTTCTGGCTGCCGGGGCCGATGCCCTGGTCATTGACACATCCCATGGCCATTCCCAGAATGTGATCAATGCGATTCAGCGTATTAAGGCGGCGTTTCCCGCCTGCCAGCTTATTGCCGGCAATGTGGCCACCGAGGCCGGGGCAAAGGCATTGATTGACGCAGGTGTTGATGCCGTTAAAATCGGTATCGGCCCAGGTTCCATATGTACCACCCGTATTGTTGCAGGTGTTGGTGTGCCCCAGCTCACTGCTGTGATGAACTGTGCCGATATTTCAAGGAAAACCGGTGTGCCCCTGATTGCCGACGGCGGGATCAAATTCTCCGGAGATGTCTCCAAAGCCCTGGGGGCCGGTGCCCATTCCGTGATGCTGGGCAGCCTTCTGGCCGGCACCAAAGAAAGCCCCGGCGAAATCGTCATCTACCAGGGCCGTTCATATAAAGCCTACCGCGGCATGGGATCTGTGGAAGCCATGAAAAAGGGCAGTTCCGACAGATATTATCAGAAAGATACCGGTAAAAATGAAGAGCTGGTTCCTGAAGGTATTGTGGGCCGGATTCCTTACCGGGGAACCATCCGCGAGAATATTGTCCAGATGATTGGCGGACTCAAGGCCGGCATGGGATATCTTGGGGCCGCGACCATCAGCGAGCTGCACCAGAAGGCAAAATTTGTCCGGATCACTGCGGCCGGATTAAAGGAAAGCCATGTCCATGACGTTGTCATCACCAAGGAAGCACCCAACTACAGAGTGGAAAGCAATTAACTTCCCATGACGGATAATCAGACCGATAATCAGGATATACCCTTTTGTCATCTGCATCTTCACACCGAGTACTCCCTGCTTGACGGGGCCATCCGGCTGAACGACCTGATGAAAAGATGTACGGAATATGGCATGGATGCGGTGTCAATTACAGACCACGGCACCATGTTCGGTGTGGCTGAGTTTTATGAAAAAGCCCACAAAGCCGGCATTAAACCCATCATCGGCTGCGAAGTCTATGTCGCGCCCAGAACCTTAAATGACAGGACCCAGCTGGATCGAAAAGGACTAAGCCATCTGGTGCTTTTAGCCAAGGACCGGGAGGGATACACCAACCTTTGCAAACTGGTGTCCGCGGCCCAGCTCAAGGGCTTTTATTTTAAGCCCAGAATAGACAAGGCTCTTCTGGCCGAACATGCCAGGGGGCTTGTGGGGCTTTCCGCCTGCCTTAAAGGGGATATTCCCCAGGCCATTCTGGCAGGGGACCGGGCAAAGGCAGATGATCTGGCGCGATTTTATCTTGATACCCTGGGAGAGGGTAACTTTTTTCTTGAAGTCCAGGAAAACGGTATGGAGATCCAGCACCGTCTGAATAACGGTCTGCTGGAGATGAGCAAGCGTCTTTCCATTCCCATGGTGGCCACCAATGACTGCCATTACCTGTCCAGCGGAGATGCCAAAGCCCATGAAATCCTTTTGTGCATCCAGACCGGTGATACATTTGACAATGCCGACCGTTTTAAATTTGATTCGGACCAGCTCTATTTCAAATCCAGGCAGGAGATGGCTGATTCCCTCGGCCATTTTCCCGATGCCATTGCCAATACAAAGCGGATCGCAGATATGTGCCAGGTGGATTTCGGCAAGAAAACCTATCATTTTCCCCGGTATGACCTTGGCGATGGACTGTCCGAGGACGCATTGTTTAAAAAACTTGCCATGGCAGGATTTGAAGAACGGCTTGCCAAAATCAAGGAAACCCATCCTGATATCGATGAACAGGTCTACAGGGACCGGATTAAGTACGAAATTGACATTATTCTTAAAATGGGGTTTCCCGGCTATTTTCTCATTGTGGCGGACTTTATTGGCCATGCACGGAAAATCGGGGTGCCGGTGGGGCCGGGCAGGGGGTCTGCAGCCGGTTCCATGGTGGCTTACGCCATGGGGATTACAGCCCTTGATCCCATTGAACACGGGCTGATTTTTGAACGGTTTTTAAACCCGGCCCGAATCTCCATGCCTGATATTGACGTGGATTTCTGCATTGAGGGCAGGGAACATGTTTATGATTATACGGTTCAGCGTTACGGCGGTCCCGAATATGTCTGCCAGATCATCACCTTTGGAAAGCTCAAAGCCAAGGCTGTGATCCGGGATGTGGGAAGGGCCTTGGGGGTTCCCCTTCCCGAAGTGGACGAAGTGGCCAAAATGATCCCCGACACCGCCAAAAATCTAAAAAAGGCATTGGAGGAGGTGCCGGCCATCCGGGATAAATGCCGCGAAACCGGCGTCAAAACCCAGATGCTGGACATTGCCATGCTGCTCGAAGGGTTGCCCCGGCATGCATCCACCCATGCCGCAGGGGTTGTGGTTTCCGACAAACCCCTGTGCGAATATCTGCCGCTGTTCAAGGGCAAAGACGGTGAGACCATTACCCAGTTTGACATGAACTTCACTGAAAAACAGGGTCTGGTAAAATTTGATTTCCTGGGACTTCGCAACCTGACCGTTATTAAAAACTGCCTTGCCCTGATCGAAAAACAGGGCAAGACCCCGCCGGATCTGCTCCACCTTGACTATTCAGATCAAAAGACCTTTGATTTGTTGCAAAATTCCGATACCACCGGGGTGTTCCAGCTTGAAAGTTCGGGTATGAAGGAGCTGATTGCCCGGCTGAAACCGGCCAGTTTTTCAGACATTGTGGCCCTTGTGGCCCTTTACCGGCCAGGGCCTCTGGATTCGGGGATGGCGGATAACTATGTGGAACGCAAACATGGCCGGGAGCCTGTGGTATATCTGTTTCCCGAATTAGAGCCTGTGCTTGAAGAAACCTACGGGGTCATCCTGTACCAGGAACAGGTCATGAAGATAGCCGGCGTCATTGCCAATTACAGCATGGCCCAGGCAGACGGGCTCCGAAAGGCCATGGGAAAAAAGATTGCCGCCATGATGGAGGAGCACCGGAGTCTTTTTATGAAGGGGGCCCAGGAAAACGGCCATGATCCCAAAAAGGCTGAAGATCTTTTTAACCTTATGGAGAAATTCGGCGGCTACGGTTTCAATAAGTCCCATTCAGCAGCCTACGCCCTGATTGCCTTTCAGACCGCATTTCTTAAGGCCCATTTTCCCGTCGAATTCATCGCGGCCCTGATGACGTCCGAACGCAGCAATTCCGATGCGATACTCAAGTACATGGAAGAATGCAAAGCCCATAATATCGAAGTCCTGCCCCCGGATGTCAACCAGAGTGACGCCTTTTTCAATGTGGATAATAAGTGTATCCGTTTTGGCCTGGCCGCCATTAAAGGCGTGGGAGAGGCTGCCATTGACTCTATTGTGGACAATTGTGAAAAGGAAGGGGACTATACCAGCCTTTATAATTTCTGCGAACGGGTGAACCTGAGCAAGGCCAATAAAAAAGTGCTTGAAGCCCTGATTAAATGCGGGGCTTTTGATTCCACAGGGGATAAACGCTCCCAGATGATGGCCGTGCTTGAGGATGCCCTGGACCATGGTTCCAGAATCCAGAGGGAAAAGGCAGATGCCCAGCTGGATCTGTTTGCCGATTCAGGTGTGGGCATTAGTCTTCCCTCCAGTATTCCGAGAATGCCTGATATGGACGAGTGGGAGGGCAAGGTGTTGCTGGAGCTGGAAAAAGAAGCGTTGGGATTTTACATCACCGGCCACCCCATGGATGATTATGCGGATATCATACGCAAATATGCCAGTGTTAACACGGTTACTATTCAAGACGTTGAAGATGAAAAGATGATCCGCATCGGCGGGCACCTGAAGGTCCGGAAAATTCACACGACCAAAAAAGGGGACTTGATGGCCTTCTGCAACATTGAGGACCAGTATTCAACCGTGGAATTGGTCGTATTTCCCGATCTTTATGCCATGACCCATACGTTTTTATCCCAGGAGCAGGTTGTCATTGTTGAAGCGCAAGCCCAAAAAAAAGAGAATACGGTCAAGCTGATAGGCGAAGCAATTGTGCCTGCAAGCCAGGCTGAAACCCTTTGGGCTGCCGGTATTGTCATGCAGGTGGATGCCCAGCGCCATGGACCTGATGTGTTTGATCAGCTCAAACCCGTGATCGAGCGGTATCCTGGCAATTGTGTCTCCTTGTTCAACATTCACATTGATTCAGAACATCCCGATGTGATGGTGAAGTTATCGGATGAGTACAAGTCCGATGCCTGTCCCGGCTTTTTTCAGGAGATTGAAACCATCCTTGGCCCCGGCACCATTGAAACCAGATGCGCCCCTGTCAAAGACAAGGTGAAAAGGAAAAAACACTGGCCCAGGAAACAAGTCACCTGATGCCGGGATTCATAAATACAGTGCCCGGGTTGGTGATCTGCAGCCGGCTTACCACACGGACCACGCCGTCAATACTTTTTACCAGGTCCCGGGCCATGCGGTGCTGGTATTTATCGGCTACCCAGCCATCCAGATAGACGACCCCGTGGCGGACCTTTACGTGGATATCCGTATCATCCACCATGTCATCGGACATGAATTTGGATTTTACCCGGGCCATGAGCACTGTATCACTGACAAAAGTTATCGGTGACCGGGCCCTTTGTTTTGTGTCGGATTGATAGTACACCGGTGATCCGGTCTCCGCATTGGGGGACGCACAGCCGGGAAACAAGGTGCAAGAAACTAGAAACAAGATACAAGATACAAGAGGGAGAAGCGCCTGGGGCGCTTTTTTATTTGTTGCGGGTTGAATGCCCATGCGGGTTATTCAAAATCGTCCAAATCAAGGTTGTCAAGATCGGAAAGGTCCATGTCCTTGAGCAGATCATCTTCATCAGGAATGCTGCTTTCATCAATCACAACAGGTTGTCGCGCATTGAGGCCTGGATTGCTTCCGGTTCTTGAAACCGTGTTGAATCCTTCTTGTTCATCCTTGTCATGATCTCTGAAAAATCCGGCAATCCCAATAAAAAACAGGTAACCGAGGCCAGCCATATTCAGAAGGATGATAATTGTTCCCAGAATGTTTTTAATCAGCACGCTTTGCTTTTTCTCGTTAAGGTTTGACGATGGGGACTTAAGTGTTTATATATAATCTTTAATTTTGTGGCAAGGATAAACCTAAATAGTGCAAGAAAAATGGTGCAGGAAAATTTAAAGGTTTTTGTATGAGTTGGCTTGGAAAAATGATAGGCGGCACCATAGGTCTGGCCTTGGGCGGTCCTTTGGGTGCTGTGGCAGGGGCTGCATTCGGCCACGCTTTTGTGGACAGAAGAGAGGATGAATATTTACGTTCCATTCCGGGCAGTAAGCGGCCGGGCCTGTCTTCCAACGAAGAGGCCCAGCTTGTTTTCTTTACTGCGGCTTTTTCCATGCTGGCTAAAATCAGCAAAGCAGACGGCCGGATCAGTGAAGAGGAGATAAAAGCGGTGGAACGTTTTATGATCAATGATCTTCAGCTGGATCAAGCAAGCCGTGAAACGGCCAAAGATATTTTCAGAAATGCCGTGACCTCTTCCCAGACCTTTGAGGCCTTTGCCCGGCAATTTTATTCGGTGTTTAAATACCAGGCCAATATCATTGAGTTGATGATGGATGTGCTGCTCAGGGTCTCTTCGGCTGACGGAAATATCTCTGATATCGAGGAACAGATGCTGTTGTCAGCTTCACGGATTTTCAGATTTTCCCAGTCAGATTATAACCGGCTTAAATCCAGGTATGTGAAAAAATCAGATCCCTATTATGCTGTCCTTCAATGCGATGAAAATGCGAGCAATGAAGAGATAAAAAAGAAATACCGGACCCTGGTCCAGGAGTATCACCCGGATAAAATCCAGGCCAAGGGACTGCCCGGTGAATTTGTTAAGTTTGCCACGGATAAATTCACCGAAATCCAGGACGCTTACGAGCACATCAGAAAGCGCAGGGGGTTTTGATTTTTATCCGGCCCACACAACAAGGTCAAGGTCATAAGTTTAAGCATTGAGTATTTTCTTTTACCATGAAGGACATGAAGATCATGAAGAATATATACCGTAAAATTAATCTTCATGTCCTTCATGCTCTTCATGGTTTTATACAATCCGGCCAACAAGGTCGTTGCCGTTGCCGCATTGATCATATTTAATATTAACAATTTTTCCCTTAAGGCTGTCCGGGTTGCCCTGGGCATCTGTTTCATTTTTAATAAGGATGGTCAGGTAGTTGGTGGTGACCGCCTTCAACATGTTTGTACGCCGGTCCCTTTGATTCTGGATCAGCCCTTTCAGTATCCGGCTCTGGTTTGACTTGAGAAAATCCTTATGTTTCTGCTTGCCAAGCTCGCGCATCAGTGCAGCTCTTTTTTTTGCCGTATCCGAGGGTACCTTTGGGGTGAAGTGCCATGCAGGGGTCCCTTTTCTGGGTGAATAGGGGAATACATGAAGATAGGATACGGGCAGGGACGCCACAAGCCTGTAGGTGTTTTCAAATGCCTTGTCGGTTTCTCCGGGAAAGCCCATGATCAGATCAAGGCCAATACCGGCATGGGGCAGGGCATCATGGATGCTGTGGATGATATCGGAAAACAGTTCAACTGAATAAGGCCGCTTCATACGGGACAGCACCCCATTATCCCCGGCCTGGAGAGGGATATGGAAATGATCGCACAAAATATGGCCGGCACGCGCCATATGAATGAGATCATCCGTTATTTCGTTGGGCTCAATGGAGGAGATTCTTATCTGGTCCACCGGACGTTCTTCATCAAGGGTTTTTACAAGCTGTGTCAGCGAGGTTTCAGGCGTTAAATCAAGACCATACAATCCTGTGTGAATGCCTGTAAGAATCACCTCTTTGAATCCCTGCCTGTTTAAGTCTGAAACATGGGCCATGACCTGGTCAAACGGCATGGATACGGATGCTCCCCTGGCATGGGGGATAATGCAATAGGTGCAGAACTGATTGCATCCGTCCTGAATTTTCAGATAGGCCCGGGTCATTTTACCGGATACGGACCGGTCAGGTTCTGCAAATCCCGCAAAGCATGCCCCTTTGCCGTATTCAGGTTTTCTGAATTCAAACAAATTTTTCTCAGGCGGTTCCCGGGTGAGATATGCGGGGATCAGATTTTTATCCTGATGGCAGACAATGAGATCCACCCCGCAAATTTTTTTGAACTGTTCCGGATCTGTCTGTGCATGGCACCCGGTGACAATTACTGTTGCATGGGGGTGTTCACGGATCAGTTTTCTGGTTTCCTGGCGGGACTGCATGCCGGCCCTGGTAGTCACTGCACAGGTGTTGACAATACAAATATCAGCGGGGCGGTCTTTACCCGCCCTTGAAAATCCATGGGCTTCAAGCTGGGCTGCAATGCCGTCTGATTCATATTGATTGACTTTACAGCCAAGGCTTTCGATATAAAATGTTTTTTTCGTCATTGGATTACTGAAATAAAACCTGCGCCGAGGACGCGGTTTCCGTGATAAAAGACTGCGGCCTGCCCGGGCGTTACCGCACTTTGAGGCGTGTCAAATGTTACAATGCCATATGTTTGATTCCAGTCAAGTCCGGCAGGGGCTGCCGTGTGGCCATACCGGATCTGAACGGTCAAACGCCTGATCTCTTTTTTTTCAGGATAATTCCAGATCATCTGTTCAACCTTCATCTGTTTTTGGGAAAGATCTGATTTAAAGCACACATGAAGGGTATTGGTGTTGATATCAATTTTTTTTACATAATAGGGTGCAGGGCCCGGGATATTGATGCCCCTGCGCTGACCAACCGTAAATTTATGAAGCCCCTGATGGTAGCCCACGATCCTGTCCTGGCTGTCAACCACGGGACCGGGTCTGGGGGAAACCTTGGTTTTGGCGTTAATGAACGCCCAGTGATTTTTATCCGGCAAAAAGCAGATGTCCTGGCTTTCAACCGGCACAACCGGTACAAGGTTGTGAATCCCTGCAAATTTACGGACCTGGCTTTTGGTCAGACCGGCCAGGGGAAACACCAATCTGTCTAAAATTTCATGGGAAAGCATCGATAAAAAATAGGACTGGTCTTTATTAAGGTCAGCACCCCTTTCAAGCCATGCCTGTCCAATCTCTTCCCTGCCAGGGGTGTACCTGTTGACCACCGTTGCATAATGTCCGGTTGCCATCAGATCCGCCCCAAGTTTTCGTGCATGGTCAAACAATGCCTTAAATTTTATCTGCATGTTGCAGACAAGGCATGGATTAGGTGTCTTTCCGGCCATGTAGGTTGACACAAAATAATCAACCACCCGGGTTTGAAATTCTTTAGACAAGTCTATGGTGTGTACGGGAAACCCAAAAACAGATGCCAGGGCAGATACGTCCGGCATACTCTTTTCATAGCCGGTGGTGAAATGAATGCCGAAAACATTTTTAAAGCGCTGTTTGATAAGAAATCCTGCTGCCAGGGAGTCTATTCCGCCGCTCAGGGCCACGGCTACAACCGGTGAATCAGACATCAGACGGTTTCTTTTAAATCCTCACTGAACAGACCCATGGCCCGGGTGGGGCAGGTCAGAAGACAGCGCTCACACAAACTGCATTTTTCCCGGTCAAATATCACTTCCATTTCAGGTCGTTTGATGTACAGGGCGCCTGTGGGACAGACAGCCGTACATGCGCCGCAATGGGTGCATATCTCTTCGTCCTTGTAAATTTTATGTTCGGGGGTGGATACACGGACCCCCTGTTCTTTTAAATACGTGATCCCTTTGTTAAATGCAGATTTCCCGGCAGATGAAATTTCAAGCACCAGATGACCTTCACTTCTTGAAGATATTCGAGCTTTCAGGATATTAAACATCAGGTCATATTTTTTAACCAGCTCGCAGACAATGGGCCTTTGGGCCGATTGGGGGGGGAAATCTAAAATCACAATTTTTGAGTACAACGCGGTAACCTCCATATCTTTTGTTAGGTTGCAAACGAATCCAGTATCATATACCATTCATGGCGGTCATATCAATCTTTTACCGAATCCCTGTCCCTGAATCCCTTAAATGCGCAATGATGTGAAAAATTTCTTGTCAATTAATTGTATTTTCATATAAGAGTACATAAAAATCATTTAAAATTTCATTGAATTCATCATCAACGCTATCTCTTTTTCCAGGAGGCGCATGTCCCCAAAGGCGTCATACAACATGTTAGAACAACGGATTCAAGCACTTGAGCTTGAAAATGCCACCCTGAAACAAGACCTCGTTACACTTGAAAATGGCCGGACCACTGAAACAATTGCCAGATCCGCTTCCAGATCCGCATCTGATGACTCAACTGCTGTCATCAATCAAAGAATTGAAAAGGAGAGAGATTTGCTGCTCGCCGCAGTCGAGCAATCTCCCGAAGCGGTTTATATTACAGATTCCAAAGGAATGATTGAGTATGTTAATTCCGTATTTGCGAACCTGTCCGGGTTTTCCCGGGAGGCGTGTATTGGCAAGGATATCAGCATGTTCAGGAGCGGAAAACACGACAACCAGTTTTATATTAACCTGCGGGCCACCATCAGTTCCGGGCGGGTGTGGCGTGGTCATATTGAATTTAAAAAAAAAGACAATTCTTTTTATACAATGGACACGACCATCTCTTCGGTCAGGGACAAAAATGGTGCCATTACCAATTATGTGGGCGTACAGCGGAATATTTCCAATGAGATGGAAATGAATGAAAAAATGGCCCAGATTCAGAAGATAGGGTCCCTTGGTACCCTGGCCGGCGGTATTGCCCATGATCTTAACAATATGCTGACCCCCATTATAGGGCATTCAGAAGTTTTGCTTCTTAACAGCGCTGCTTATGACAATAAAACAAAAGAGAGTCTGACACAGGTTTATGAAAGTGCCCTGCAGGCAAAAGAACTTGTCCGGCAGATCCTGAATTTTTCCCGGAACAAGAAAATTGAAAGACAGTCGTTACAGATACAAAATAGTATAAACACCGTGCTCAAGCTGATGAAGTCCGGTATTCCATGCAATATTTCAATAAAAAAGATTATAGATCCAAGCACTGCGCCTATTATTGCGGATCCCACCCAAATACACCAGATCATAATGAATTTGATTAGCAATGGCGTGCATGCCATGGGCAATACAGGCGGCATACTCCAGATTTCACTGATGCCTGTAACTGTCTCTAAATTTGATCCCGGCAGCAGAATAAAACCGGGAAATTATATCTGCTTAAGTGTTTCAGATTCAGGTGCCGGTATGCCAGAGGAGGTGATGACGCATATTTTTGAACCGTTTTACACCACTAAGGGCAATGGGAAGGGAACCGGCATGGGGCTGTCTGTGGTTTATGGTATTGTTAAGGATATGGACGGCGACATTAAGGTGAACAGCCGGTTGGGCAAGGGAAGTGAATTCAAAATATATTTTCCGAGTCTCTTAACCCCAAAATATTAACACCTGAAAAAAAGTTGCCGGAATAACCATGCCTGGTCCTGATATAGAAAAAATAAGAGCCCTTGAAAAGAAAATGGATCATTTGGGGGTTCTGAAAAAAGATATTCTGGAGAAATTTATAAAATCCTCGGGACGTGGGGGCCAAAAGGTCAATAAATCGTCCTCTGCCGTATTTTTGATCCATCTGCCCACCCAGATAAGCGTAAAATTCGGGAAATACAGGTCCCAGCATCTGAACCGGTTTATGGCTCTGCGATACCTGGTGGAAAAAATTGAACAACAGAAATCGGGAATGCCAGATGCCAAAGGCCGGAAATTAGCCCGGCTGAAAAAGCAGAAGCAGCGGAGAAGAAAAAAGGCGCTTAACAAAGTGCCGGACCGCAAGCCACCAGGATAGCCGTTAATTCAGTTGCGCGCCGTTTTTTTTTGCATAATGGCCCCTGTTCCGGTAGCCTATAACATTTAGTGCCTGAACCTAAACTTTGTGTTTGGCCGAAAAGTTGCCCAGATGCCACGCCGCAGATGGGTTACTTTTCGTTCAAACACTATTTATTTGACTCTTATTCCAGGTTTATGTATGGGTGGATTATAACTTAAACTTTGACAGGATAAAGGCCTTATTATATGAAAAACACGCTTGGATCCGGCAAATTCCAGATGATATACATCGCCTCCTGCGGCGAGGGCGTCAACGCCTTTCATCTCGTGGAATCCACCCTTGTACAGTTTCCTGATTCCGATATCACTGTTGTAAAAGTGCCCAGAATACGTACGGAGAGCCAGGTTGATGATCTCATCGATAAGGTCAAGGATATTGAAAGTATTATTGTTCATACCATTGTTGATTCAAACCTTCGCAAGTATCTTACGCGCCAGGGTATGGACAATCATATTGTCACCATTGATCTGATGGGTCCCATTATTTCAAAAATTGAAACTTTTCTTGACTGTCCGCCCCTGGAAATCCCGGGGCTTTACAGGGAAATTCACCTGGTGAACTTAGAACAGGTGTCTGCCATTGATTTTGCCCTGGCCCATGATGATGGTTTGAATCCGGAGAGTATAACTGATGCCGAAATTGTGTTGATAGGACTGTCCAGAGCCGGGAAAACGCCTTTGTCAATGTACATGAGCGTTTTGGGATGGAAAGTGGCCAACATTCCCTTTGTCCCGGGCGTGCCCATGCCCCAGAGCCTGGATCTTGTGGACCGGCGACGGGTGTTTGCACTGAACATCAGCCCGGAACAGCTGCAGGCACACCGGAGAATGCGCCAGGAAAGCCTTGGGGCAAAGGATATCTACGCCTATTCCGGCAAGGAGGAAATTGAAAAGGAGATTGGGTGCGCCCAGAAATATTATATTACCAAAGGCTTTTCCATGATCAATGTGAGCAATAAGCCCATAGAGACCAGTGCCGAGGAGATTATTGAAATGATTACGCGCAGGTTCAAGGCTAACGCACATATAAAGGGCTGACATTCTATTTTGGCAGTATGGCAGAAAAGAGAAAACAAATCCATACATGCGAAAATTCACTGACCTTTTCAGTCTTGTTTTTATCTAAATGAATATAGCTGGTGTTCAGGATTGATTGTCGCCATCTTGTCTTCAGGTTCCAGTTTCTTGCCATTAACGCTTAAGTTAATGAGGTTGACATGCCGATAGTGTTATTATCTGAACCGCAAGAATTTTGGAAAAACAGCTATGACACGTTATTTTATCCTGATGTTTGTTTTGATTGCAACGGCGCTGCCCTGCCGGGCCAGGGATTTCATGGTTGAATTTGTAGAGGAAAACTACATGGAAAACCAGGAAGACTATTCCCAAACCCCTATGATTTACCATTCCTTTCAGGTGCGTTCCCATGCGGGCTTAAAGATGCTGGTGCTCACCGGAGAACATCCTGAATATCGCAAGTGGCTGCGTCGGTATGTTGCCCAGGATAAAGGTTTCATTGTCAAGGTTCCTGATGATGAGAATGATTTGTTTATTGCTTCAAAAGTTTATGAAATCGATGTGACAAATGTCCATCCCTTTGATCCTGCAACCTGGTCAATGAAAGGCAGCCGTGTTTTTGACGACAAGGATGCGCCGGGTGCACAGCCCTGGATTATGGCGGGGCAGGGACATATTCTGGTACTGGATAAAAATAACAAACGCAGTGAACTCATTGATACCGTAGTCAAGCGTATGGGGTATGTCGGCATGATTTCAGGCGATCCTGAAGAGGCTCTGGGAATATTCAAAAATCAGCCTGAAAAATTCAAAATGGTCATTGTGAATTACGATATGCCGGGTATGGGCTCCGAGGCCTTTGTTGATAAACTGCTCAAGCTTGATCACAAAATACCCATACTTATAGAAACCGGATATAATAACGAAAAGGTTAAGCGACAATACTTGTCAAAATTCTCAGGGGCAGGGACAGTTACGGTTACCCCCGTGGTATTGAGCCGCCTTCAGCAAACCATAAAAACCTTGATCAAACCTGGAGAGGAAACAGCGGCACAACATGCCAATGGATAAAATAACAAAATTCTGCAGCGCTCTATTTATAATTTTTTTCATGATTCCTGGAACCGGACGCGGAACAGACCAGGCGTTTTATGAACTGGCGGCCGGATTTAAAAATTTTATTCAATGCGAGCTTACCCGAACAGATGCTGAAAACTATTTTAAAGAAAATAATTTTTCCGTGACCATGGTGAACCTTTTTAATGTGACCAGAGAACTGGATATCACCATCCTTACCGGAGCTGTCAAGTGCGATATTCAAGGGCAGTACCAAACCTTGTATGTGGCCCTGGGGTTAAGGGACTTGGAAGGAAAAAAAGTGGTTTCCTATTGCACCATCAGAAATAAGGATTTTCGCATTCTTGCCACGGAATTGATCCGCTATCCATATAAGGAACGATGCCCGTGGACACAGTACTGGATTAATCAGGAGTAATCAAGTTCATTAACTCAGAGCGTTAATGACAAGAAACTGGAAACAAGAAACAAGAAACAAGAGAGCGAAGCGCCTTTGGCGCTTATTTTTTCCCAAGTTTCTGACATCCTTTTTTAGGATCAGTCGCCGTTGTTATTGACGTTACGTTTTTTGATCTGGTTGTAAAGGGAGACAAGCTTGCGGTCTGTCTCGTTCAGGCGGTCGGCAAGGACGGTGAAAAGATGTTTGGCCACCTCAGGATATTTCTCTATCACCTCAATGAGCTTGTCTCCCGGAAACCGTTTAATCTTGGCGCGGCCCTTTGAAATAATGGACGCAGATCTTGGTGTGCCGGTTATGGCTGCCATTTCGCCGAAATACTCTCCGGGCTGGGTAATTTCTGCAATCATTTTACCGCCCTTGACCACATAAACAGCGCCTTGAACAAGCTTGAAAAAATCAATATCCGTGTTCCCTTCACGGATGATCACATCCTTGTCCTCGTATTGTTCAATGTCGGGGTTTACCAGATAGGCCGGCAGCGCTTCTTTTGAGATAACGGTTTTTCTTAACACTTCTTCCAGGGAGGTCTCTCTGGCTTTTACCTTAATAAGGCCTGCATCCCGAAGCGTAATCATGCCTTCGGAGATGGCCACCTTGCGCAGCTGGTCTTCAGATACTTCGGCAGAAATGGCTTTGCCGACCTCGTCGGACACTTCCATGAGTTCATACAGCCCGACCCTGCCCTTGTATCCCGTACCATTGCAGTGGGGGCAGCCTTTAGGGCCGTATAGGGTTAAATTCGGAATTTCACTTTTGTTAAAACCGTAGGATTCCAAGTCTTCCGGACTATAGCCGGTGACCACCTGCTTGCATTCCGGACAAAGCCTGCGCCCAAGACGCTGGGACAAAACCATGGTAACGGATGAGGCAAGCATATAGGGGGGGATGCCAATGTCCACAAGCCGTCCAATGGTGGACGGACAGTCATTGGTATGCAGGGTGGCAAACACAAGATGGCCTGTCATGGCAGCCTTTATGGCAATCTCTGCTGTTTCAAGATCACGGATCTCACCCACCATGATAATATCCGGATCCTGTCTGAGAAAGGCTTTCAGGGCTGCGGCAAAGGTCATGCCCACCTCTTCTTTTACCGGCACCTGGTTAATCCCCTTAAAGTTGAATTCCACGGGGTCTTCAGCGGTCAGGATCTTGATATCATCCTTGTTCAGGCGGTTGAGAACGGAATATAAAGTTGTGGTTTTACCCGACCCCGTAGGCCCTGTAACCAGAAGCAGTCCATAGGGCCTGGAGATACAGCGTTTGAGCATCTCAAAGGTGCCGGGTTCAAATCCTAAACGGGTCAGATCAATGCTTAGTGCGCTCTGGTCCAGGATACGCATGACAATGCTCTCTCCAAACAGGGTGGGCAACGTGGATACGCGGAAGTCCACGGATTTTTTCCTGCCCAGCCGGAGTTTGATTCGACCGTCCTGGGGCACCCTGCGCTCGGCGATATCCAGGGAGGCCAGAATCTTTATTCTTGAAATCACGGCATTTTTAATTGACAGCGGCAGGTTCATGGCCTTGTACATGCCGCCGTCCAGGCGGTAGCGCACCTGAAAGGTTTTTTCAAAGGGCTCAATGTGTATATCAGACACACCGTCGTTGATTGCTTTGGTTAAGATTCCGTTTACCAGTTTGATGATGGGCGCATCCGAGGCCATGAACGCATCCTGGCCGGCGTTTGAATCAGCGCTGCCGCCCACCTCAATCTCCTCGGCAGCCTCGGAAACCAAGGAGCCGAAATCCTCAACAGACGTTATCGGTTCATCCTCTTCTGCCTCGTCCTCAAAATGAAGAAAACTTTTATACGCTTCATCGGAAATTTTATAAAAATCACGGTATGCCTGGATGATATCGTTTTCAGTGGAGACAAAGGCCCGGATGTTTTTTCCTGTTTTCTTTCCAAGATCTGCAACCACATCCGTATCCGTGGGTTCGGCCATGCAGACCTGTAAATCGTCCCCGACAAGTTTCAAGGGGAAAACCAGATTGTTTTTGGCTTCATCATAGGGCAGAAGTTTCATTGCCTGGGGATCCGGCTTTATTTCAGAGAATTCGACAATCCTGTAGTTGTATCGTCGTCCCAGCACATTGATGATGGTATCCGGATCAATATACCCTTTCTGAAGCAGAATGCTCGAAAGCCGCTCGTCGGTTTTTTTCTGAACCAAGAGGGCCTCGTTGAGCATAATGGAGGTAATCTGCCCTTCTTTGGAAAGGATTTCACCGATTTTGACTTTGCCGGCACCAGACTGATCTTTGATGGTAGACTTAAGGCTGGACCCGGATTTTAGAACAGTGCCGCTGGCCATAAGATATCCTGAAGTGTATTACGACTTTTTATAGTTTTTAACCACCCGGATGCCGCCGGCCAGCACCAGAAGAAAGCACAGAAAATAGAAACAGAATTTTACAATTCCGATCTTATTTTTAAAAAACTCAATGGTCTCAATCTGGGGTATCACCTGGGGAACCCTTATGAACACCGCGATGCCCACGGCGATCAAAATAATGCCATAATAAAATCTAAGTGTACGTTTGTCCATCTTAATCCACACCTTCAAGCCCGGATAATTCCCGGTCAAATTTCTTTTTTATCTTGTCTGCCCTGTCTGATATTTCCGTAAGGGTGTCAAACAGGGTTTCAATGTCCGATTCCAGTTTAGCATGTTCTTTGGATAAGGTGGCAATTTTTAATCCGTCCTGGTCCTGGGAAGCATCAAGCAGTTCTTTGTTCACCCGGGCCATCTTGGTTTCCTTTGCCTCTATCTCATTTTCAAGTTTGCTTATTTTTTTATTTAAGGGTGTCAGCTGCTTAGACCTTTCGGCCACAATTTCTGATTTTTTTTTGCGCAGTTCTTTTTTGGCAAGCGGCGCGCTTTTTTTTTTCTTTACAGGGATCAGTTCTTCATCTTCCCATCCCTGTTTTTCAAGAAATTCCTGATAGGAACCTTCAAATATGTCGATGCCGCTGGACGTAAATATCACCAGGCGGTTAGCCAGGGCATGCAGAAACATCTCATTATGGGTAACAAGAACCACGGCGCCTTCAAACGCATTTAAGGCCGCCACAAAGGCATCACTGGCTTCAATATCAAGATGGTTTGACGGCTCATCCAAAAGCAGAAGATTCAAAGGCCGGATCAGAAGTTTGCCCAGCATGACCCGGGCTTTTTCTCCGCCGGACAGCACACTGACCTTTTTCAGGGCCGCATCCTGCTCAAACATCATGGCACCGCAGATGTTTCTGGCGGCCTGGCGGTCTGTTTCAGGATAGGCATGCAAGATCTCTTCTTCCACAGTGAACTGGGGGTTTAAGGTCTGGATATTGGTCTGCTCAAAATATCCGGTCTCTATACCCGGATTGGGTTTTACCCAGCCTGCATCCGGCTCCATATTCTGACTGATCAGTTTAAGCAACGTGGTTTTTCCTTTGCCGTTTTTGCCGATCACGGCCACACGGTCACCGGGGTATACGGTCAAGGAAAAGTTTTTAATCAAAGGGGTGTTTTTTTCGTACCCAAAACTCAAATTTTCGGCAGTCAGTACCTGTTTGCCCGCAAAAGGCAGGTAGTTAAAGGAAAAATCCAGATTTTTAAGTTCTGCCAGTTTATCCTTTGTTTCAAGCTTGGCCAACGTCTTGATCCTGGACTGCACCATGTTGGCCAGCCTTGCCTTGGCCCTGAACCGGGAGATGAACAGCTCAATCTCTTTTTTGCGCTTCCCCTCATTTATCCGGGTTTTTTCATATATCTCTTCATCCTGGGCCACCTGAAGATAATATTTGGCGGTGTCTCCGGGTATCTTTTTCATCTTGCGCCGGTGAATCCCCACAACATGGGTGACCACATTATCCATGAATCCACGGTCGTGGGTAACCAGGAGTATCTCCCTTGGCCAGGAGACAAGAAACCCTGTAATCCAGCGGATGGATGTAATATCCAGATAATTGGTGGGCTCGTCAAGGATTAAAAGATCCGGTTCGGACACCAACACCTTGGCAAGGTTTAAACGCACCTGGTAGCCACCGGAAAACGCCATGGGATCCTTTTGCATGTCCTGGTCGGAAAATCCCAGACCTGACAGGATTTTTTCAGCTTTCCAGAAATGGTCACGCTCATGATCAGGCAGGCCAAGCATGGCCTCTTCAAGAACAGTGGCTCTGCTGAATTTGATATGCTGGGAAAGCACGCCGATCCGATATCCGCTGGGTATAATAATGCGCCCTTCATCGGGGTGGTCCATGCCTGCGATTATATTTAAAAGCGTGGTTTTACCATGGCCGTTTCTTCCCACCAGGCCCACCCGTTCACCGGAATTGATCTGCATGCCGGTATTGTCAAGCAGTACCTGATCTGCGAATCCTTTAGTGATGGATTCTATATTCAGCATTTTTTCCTCCTGTTGCGCCTGCCAGGCGGCGATAAAGTTCCAGCACACATCATATTTAAAAGGGCAATACTATCATCGAAGCAGTGATTTATAAACATTTTATTTGACTTGATTTTTACAAAGTTTTAATAATAGCGGTTAACATTTGGCAGACTTTTATTAAGAAAATCGAATACCGGCTGGTTCCACGGCTTGAACAAGCTGAATATCAACATGTCTTTAACCATTAAGACTGAAACCATAAAAGCGGTGATTTAAAATGACCAAATACATCTATGAATTCGGCCCTGATAAAACAGAAGGGGATGCAAGTCAGAAAAATCTTTTGGGCGGCAAAGGCGCCAACCTTGCAGAAATGGCAAAGCTGAAACTGCCTGTTCCGCCCGGCTTCACCATATCAACGGAATGCTGCAATCACTATTTTGATTTAAACGGACGTTTTCCGGATACCCTTGAAGAAGAAATTCTCAATGCCCTGGCCAATATTGAATCCCAGGCAGGCATGGTGTTCGGTGACCCGGAAAATCCATTGCTGGTATCCTGCCGGTCCGGTGCAAGAAGCTCAATGCCCGGAATGATGGAGACCATATTGAATGTCGGCCTGTGTCCCGCCACGATCCCGGGACTGATCAAAAAAACCAATAATGAATGGTTTGTTTATGATGCCTACCGCCGGCTGATCATGATGTATTCAGATGTGGTCATGGAAAAAGCGGAACAGCTCCGTCCCAAGGATGGCATGGGTATCCGCCTGAATCTTGAAATGATGATGAACAATCTGAAAAACGACAAGGGATATAATAATGACACGGATATTTCAACCGAAGATTTAAAAGCCCTTTGCGAACGGTTTAAGAAAAAAATCAAGGAAGACCTAGGCGCTGATTTTCCCGATACCCCCAAAGATCAGCTCATGGGGTCCATCGGCGCTGTATTTAAAAGCTGGAACGGCAAACGGGCAGTATCCTACCGCCGCATTGAACATATCCCGGACACCTGGGGCACGGCCGTCAATGTCCAGACCATGGTTTTCGGCAATATGGGCGACACCTCTGCCACAGGCGTTGCCTTTACCAGGGATCCGGCCACAGGGGACAATAAATTCTATGGAGAGTGGCTGGTCAATGCCCAGGGCGAGGATGTGGTGGCAGGCACCAGAACCCCCAATCCTTTGAACACCGACACCAAAAATTCCCAGAATAAACACCTGCCCTCCCTGGAAGAATCCATGCCCGAGCTTTACAAGCAGTTGTTTGATATCAGGAATCTTTTAGAAGCCCATTACAAGGACATGCAGGACATTGAATTCACCATCCAGGAAGGCAGGCTTTACATGCTCCAGTGCCGGGTGGGTAAGCGCACCGCGACCGCTGCCCTGAACATGGCCATGGATATGCTTGAAGAAGGCACCATTGATGAAAAAACCATGGTATGCCGTCTTGATCCTAAAATTCTGGATGATATGCTTCACCCCATTGTGGACCCGAATGCGGAAAAAACAGCGGTAAAAGTTGCAGAAGGTCTGCCCGCAGGGCCTGGGGGGGCATGGGGACATATCGTGTTCACGGCCGAAGATGCGGTTCAATGGGCCAAGTCAGATAAAAATGTCATTCTGGTCCGTGAAGAGACCAATCCCGAAGATATTGAAGGGATGCGGGCGGCAGCCGCCGTTCTCACAGCAAGGGGCGGCATGACCTCCCATGCGGCCCTGGTGGCCAGGGGATGGGGTAAGTGCTGCATTGTTGGTGCCGGAGCCCTTAAAATCAATCTTGAAACCAAAGAACTTCGTGTGGGAACCCGGGTGTTCAAGGAAGGAGAAATCTTCACCCTTAACGGCACCAAAGGCATGGTATACCAAGGCCAGCTCAAAATGAAGGACGCATCGGAAAATGTCAGATTCAAAGCATTCATGAACATTGCGGATAAATACCGGGCCATGCAGGTCCGCACCAATGCGGACACCCCGGCAGATGCCATGACAGCCCTTGATTTTGGGGCCCAGGGTATCGGGCTTTTCAGAACAGAACACATGTTCTATGGTGCGGATTCTGATAAAGCCCTTTTCCTTTTGCGCAAAATGATTTTAAGCAAGACCCATGAAGAGAGAGAAGTCGTCCTTGAAGAATTGTTCCCCTTTGTCAAGGAGGAGATCAAGGCCACCCTGCAGGTCATGGATAATCTGCCCGTGACCATCCGCCTGCTGGATCCGCCCCTGCATGAATTTGTGCCCCAGTCACGGGAAAATCAGCAGGAGATTGCCGATGCCCTGCACATTGACATCGAAGAGGTATTCAAGCGCAGCGAGCAGCTTTTAGAATCCAACCCCATGATCGGGCACAGGGGGGTAAGACTTGGCATCACCTATCCTGAAATCTCCCATATGCAGGTAAAAGCCATATTTGAGGCCTGTGCAGAACTGATCAAAGCAGGTAAAAATCCCATGCCTGAAATCATGGTGCCTGTGACCTGCAACGAAAAAGAGCTGGCCTTTGTCCGGGATATCGTTACCCGGTGCCATGATCAGGCGCTTAAAACCTACGAAATAGACGCCATTCCCTATCTGTACGGCACCATGATTGAAATCCCGAGAGCGGCATTGATTGCAGATAAAATGGCAGAATATGCCCAGTTTTTTTCCTTTGGCACCAATGATCTGACCCAGATGACCTTTGGTTTTTCAAGGGATGATATCGGCTCTTTCATGAACGACTACATTGACAATGCCATCCTTAGCTTTGATCCCTTTGAGACCCTGGACCAGGAAGCAGTGGGAGGCCTGGTGACAACGGCGGTGGAGCGCGGGCGCAGGACCCGGCCTGAAATCAAGCTGGGCATCTGCGGAGAACACGGCGGGGACCCCGAATCCGTCATATTCTGCCATAAAGCAGGACTGAACTATGTATCGTGTTCACCCTACCGGGTACCCATTGCCCGGCTGGCTGCAGCCCAGGCTGCCATTATGTATCCTGACTGCCGATAAAACACAGAGTCCGAACACCAATCAATGTCATAAACTTAAGCATTGAGATTTCATTTTACCACGAAGAACACGAAGTTCACGAAGATATTAGAGTACTAAACTTCGTGTTCTTCGTGTTTTTAATCTGAAAGTTTCTTAACTTTATGACATTGAGGGTTTAGTTCAGGGTATTGAGCATGGATTCCCAGTCCTTCAACTTGACAATGGCCTTGATGGCATACTTCTGGCACAATTTTCAGAGTACGGTGTTTAGGATAGAAGTCCTTTTCCTATAGCTTTCCGTTTGATGCTCAAAACCTTTGGACGAGCCCCCCGCTTAAATTTAAAGCCCAGTCCGATACGATAAATTTCAGGGATATAAAAACGAAATTCCTCCGTAGAATCACTAGTATCCTCATACACAACACCCAGTTTTTTTAATTCAATCAATGATGCTGTGCTATCATCGGGCAGCAAAGATTTTGAAAAAGGAATAACAAGATCACCCTCTACCCCTGCTTCCAAAGCAGTGGCCCAGCGCTCAAAGACTTTGGATTCCTGTTTAAGTTCTTTAACGCGATCTATACTGCATCCGTTCATTGCCGAACGTATGGCCGCAGGAGGAAGTAATCGAGTTTTCCATTGTGCGGAGGATGGTGTTTCCGAGGCTTTTGCAGCTTCTTCGAGGAATCGGACGACATCTCTTGCTTGAAGATATCCTTTAAAATCTGATAAGGCCCCGTATACCCAGTTGATTGTGTATGCTTCTTTTGAATTATCTTTACCCAGTTTAAGTCCCCATAGTTTTTTTAATTCTTTTGATAGTTGACTTTTATTCATAGAAGACGGGTCTAAATCAGACTCTTTTTCAAACGCTCCGGAACTTGTAGCAAGCCATAACACTAAGCGCAAGAAAGCGGTTTCATTCCATAAAAGCCGAAAGGCTTCATATTTTTTTTCAAATTGTCCTGTATTTTCTCTTTTTGCACTGCCAAGGTAATCCTGTCGAAGAAAAATAATCAATCCAATGTTTCGATCACGAATTTCACTAAGCCGTGCCGGGATATTCAACAAAGCTAACACTGCATTCTGCTGATCTGTATTGGAATGGATATCAGGAAACAGGTTTTCCAACCCATCAAAGAGAAGAATTATTGGCGTTTCTTTCAGAGCATCATTAAGTTGCCGAAAAGTTGTTATACTACGATCGTTTCCGGCAACGCCCTTAATGATCTGCTCTTCCCAAAAAAATTTCCATTCAGACTCCGAATGTGTTTGATCCCTAAAAATCTCCAAACCGGTCTTAAACCCATCATAATCAAACTGTTCAAACCGAGGCTGGTTATTTTTCAGCTGTTTTATAACCGGGGAATCTCCTCCAATTTCATTTGAACGGAGAATCGGAAAAAAATCCGCATCTATCTTTGTTTTACCAGGCTCAATACGATCACAGAATTTTTTATAACTCATAAATCCTGTCATGCGCATAAAGTGAAATGTTTTGCCCGATCCTTTTGTCCCCAAAGAGACAACAAGAGGTAAGGTATTGAAGTATTGCCTTGGAAATTCTTTAAAAAAATTTGTTTTTAAGAAATCTTCGGATTCTGTATTTTCAGCAAAAACATATTTGGAACAGAACGTTTTTAATTTCATCACAGGCGAAGGAAAATCTTTATTATCAGACAAGGTATCGTCTTCCAAATCGTCCGCTGCTTCCAATCCTTGGAAATAATCCTTAAAAATGTCAATTAAAGTACCTGAATTATCCCACACATCCTCCCAGGATCTAATATTTAGCAACTCAGTTTTGAATGGCGTCGACTGGATTGAAATCGGCTCTGTAAGTAATTCCTCAGAAGCGTCCGAGCTTAATTCACTTTCACTTCCAAATATAGCACTTTCAAAACGGGCTCTGGCATTTATCAACCGGTTCTCATCTTGATCCGGCGGCACCATGGAAATGATAATCTCCGGCAGCATCTTTCTTTGAGGCATGGGACCGGTTTTATTTACTTTAGCCATCTCTTTTAAAACCAACTCCGTTCCATAGAGCGACTGCTCAGACAGAGTTGTCACCAGGAATCGGTCAACATACGGATCCAATAAAAATGGGGCGCTTAACTCACTGATTCCGGCTCTTAAATCAATGAATACATAATCGGCATCGACCTGTGTGGCAAGCTTGTCAATACTTTGCCTTAACTTCCATGGATGATCACCCTGGGAAAGATGTTCAGGCTTGACATGAATCTGAAATAGATCGAGAGGATCGCTGAAAGCGGGTAAAACAGTGATTTTCAGGTTATCGGTACCATGTTCGAACCGCTGAATTTCTTGGGCAAAATATTGGATTACCTCATCTGTGGTATATCCGGTTTCAGGATCTGAGTATTGTATTGCATCTAAGAACTGGGTAAATCCTACCTCGGCAGCACCCCCGGTTCTATTCTTCTCCCAGAACGTAATACCAGGTGCTTCCAAATCCCCATCAATGACCAATACTTTTTTTTTTGTTCCTGTTTCATTAATAACTTCGTTGAGGGATTTGATCATTGCGGCCAGATGAAGTGTCCTGCCGACGCCACCTTTGAAGGAATGAAACGCTAGAATTTTATGTTCAGGCTCAGGGACTTTGGATAATGCGTCATCTGAAAGAAATACTTTTGAGAAATAGAGATGATCAAATCGGGGTCTTTCCTGGAATTGAATATGATCAGCCATACCGATTTCGATTGAAATATTCATTGTTGCGTGGCCGATATCCAGGTAAATTATGTTTTTTTCAAAATTATATGTATCCTGATTTGGAAACCATTCTTGAAAAGCCTTTTGTATGAGTTCTATATTTTCCTTTTGCTGTTCAACTATAATTTCATCCGGATAAAAATGCAGTTTTTTAATGCTTTCAGGCAACCTCCTGAAGTTGTCGGTTTCTTTTCGAATTCTGCTTTTTACATCAAGCCAACTAAGAAGTTTCATTATACTAACTCCTCCTGCAACCAGGAATCAATCTTTTGTAATTTTCCTTCAAGTTTACTTTTTTCTTCTGAATTTATAAAAGTACCTCCATATCTCAAGGCCTGGTGCAAATCTGTGAGCGGTACAGTTTCAGGTGTTTTAAAACGGGTCAGAAACTGGAAATTTTCAGGAAGACGATGGGGAGAATGAAGTTTAGATAGAAGGCCTCTCAGATCATGAGTCAAACTGCCGGGCCTTTGATCTTCAGGAATTTTAAATGTGTCTTTTATGTTTTTGCGTTTAAGCAAAAGGGCTTTAATTCCACACTCAACAGCATATATAAACAATAACATTTTTGCATTAGTGCCGGGACTATTTTTCCCGCACTCCTGCATCAGATGCCGATAGGATTTATCCAGATTCTTCTGACTAACATGAATCATATCTTTTCCCGGCAACAGTGTCTTTATAATAAAAATGCATATAGCTTTATAAATTCAACCAGTTGAAATTAATATGAGCGGCATTAAACTACAGGCAAGTTACTGCCATTGCCTGGTTTGGCGGTGCCTAACGGTTAAACGTCAGATCAAGCTTTTCCTTTTCCATGGCAGATATGCGTGAAATCTCTTCGGGGGGGGCGCCTTTTTTTATGCCTGGGCAGGAGTTTGCCATGATGTCCCAGTTTTCAGGATGGTTAATCAGGGCGTTTATGAAGGGCCAGGCCCGGCACATATAGGGTTTGACCGGATGGATGGTGCACTGCTTTTGGGGATCAAAGAAGATGCAGCAGCCGTCTTGTCCCAGTGTCAGTACAGGCCTTGACCCGGACATGTCACAATATTTTTCCACAAAGGTGTCAGGATATGCCTGGATATAGTCGCAGATTTTTCTGATATCCTTTTCTTCCACATAGGTGCCGCCAAATCCTTTGCAGCACTGACCGCATAATTTACAGTCAAAAATACCTTCTGGTGTCATCATTTTTTTAAACCTTGTACCGTTTTTCCATGGCTTTCTGCATGGTCAGGGGATCCACATACTGAAGGTCCCCGCCCATGGGTACGCCAGATGCAATCCGGGTGATGTTGATTTTTCTCAGATCCAGCTTGCCCCGGATATAGGCGGCCGTGGCTTCGCCTTCCACATTGGTCCGGGTGGCAAGGATGATTTCCCTGACGTCGTTGCCCCGGACCCGCCTGAACAGTTCGGCCAGACGGATGTCTCCGGGGCCGATACCGTCAATGGGGGACAGGGCACCGCCGAGGATGTGGTACACGCCTGAAAATGCGCCTGATTTTTCAATGGCCGCCATGTCAGTGGGATTTTCCACCACGCAGATCAGTCCTTTGTCCCGGCCGGGGTCTGAACAGATCTGGCAGGTTTCCCGGTCAGTCAGTGCAAAGCAGGATGCGCACAACTTGACGTTTTTTTTCAGTTCAATGATATCGGCAGCCAAAGCAGCAGCCTCATGGTCCGGGGCATGAAGAATATGAAGGGCCAGGCGCTCTGCTGTTTTCTTGCCTATCCCCGGCAGGGTGGAAAGCGAATGGATCAGCTTGACAATGGCTTCGGGATAATAGCTCACAATGGGTTCAGGTTCTTTAAAAAAAGAGATTACAGGCCTGGAATATTCAGGCCTCCGGTCAGTTTTCCCATTTCAGCGGAGATCATTTCCTGGGATTTATTCAAAGCGTCATTCACTGCAGCAAGCACCAGATCCTGCAGCATTTCAACATCTTCGGGATCGATCACCTCTTTTTCAAGAATAATGGATTCAATTTTCTGGGCACCATTGGCAACCACTTTTACCATGCCGCCGCCTGAGCTGGCTTCAACGGTTTTAGTTGCCAGAGCCTGCTGGGACTGCAGCATTTTTTTCTGCAGTTTCTGGGCCTGTTTCATCATGTTATTCATATTGTTCATGGGTCAGCTCCTATTTTTATATTGGGGGTTTTTTATATAATATCTGCGTCAAATAAACGTACCGCGTGCAGGACCATGGGATGGGCTGCCGCGGCTTGTTCAGCCTTTTGCCGGTCATATTGCTGACGGCAGGTCTTATCATCCGCACAGCCATTGTCTTCTATACGTACCTCAATGGATTTTCCTAAATGCTTTTGGCCCAGTTCTGCCAGCGTTTTGGTTGCGTTGTTGAGCCTGGATGTTTCAAACCCGGAGCAGGATGCCAGGGTTACAATGACCTTGTCCGGGGCTGATGTGTCTGCCTGGCCCTTGGAAAATAAGCCGAAAATAAAGGGCTGCTCATGTTGAAGTATTTCCATGAACCCGGACCAGCTTGCAGGCCTCCGGTGTTCTTTAACCTGTTCTTTCTCCTGGTGCACAGGGGTGTCAGATTCCAATGAACCGGGTGAATCGGCAGGGATGTCCGGCGGTAGTATCTGGGCCAGGTTAAGTTCATAGGGTGGTGGTTCCGGCATCGGCCGGGGTGAGCCGGTACCGGGGACCTGTTCTGCAGGCAGAACAGATGCCTGGTTGAGATTATTATTTTGTTGCGGGAAAGGTGAACCGGCACCGGCCTGGTCCAGACGGTTCTCCATCCGGCGTGCTAAAAGATCCACCTTGGTGATGATTTCATCAAGCCGGGTCTCAGGCTCAATCTGGATCATTTTGAGCAGCACCATCTCCACGGCGGTCTGGGTGTGGGATGCGAAGCGCACAATGCTCTCCTCCTTTAATAGAAGGTCCAGCAGCATCCCAAGATAGGCCGGCGGCAGGTTTTGGCACATCTGGTCAAGCTCAAGCTTTTCCGTTTCAATCATATTGAGCACAGGGCTGTTTTTCCCGCACAGCCGGATGATGTTCAGATTCCTGAACTGGGCAATGATACCGGAATAAAATTCTTTCAAATCCATACCGGAGTCATTGATTTTACTGACAAGCTCAATGAGGCAAGCCCCGTTTCTTTCCAGTACGGCCGACGATATGGAAAAAAGAACTCTCCGGTCCGTGGTCCGAAGCCTTTGGGCCACTATTTGCCGGCCAATCTCTTTTTCAGGCCCGGCTGAAAGAATCCTGTCCAGCAGGCTTAAGCTGTCTCTGATGGAGCCGTCCGCCTCCAGGGCGATCAGTTCCAGCCCTTCTTTTTCAACGGTATAGCCTTCTTTTCGGCACAGATTCTCCAAGTGCGCGCAGATTCTGTCCAGTGAAATTCGTGACAAATCATGGCGCTGGCACCGGGACAGGATGGTGGCCGGGATTTTATGGACTTCCGTGGTGGCAAAGATGAAAATAACATGATCCGGGGGCTCTTCAAGGGTCTTGAGCAGGGCATTGAAGGCAGCCACCGAAAGCATGTGGACTTCATCAATGATATAGATTTTATACCTGGCGGCAGAGGGCATGTAGGCCACATTGTCCCTCAGTTCACGGATCTGTTCCACGCTGTTGTTGGATGCGCCGTCAATTTCAAACACATCTGCACAATGACCGTTGATAATGTCTTTGCAGATTCTGCATTCATTGCACGGCGACGGGGTGGGGCCGGCCTGACATGTCAGGGCCTTGGCCATGATGCGGGCAATGGTGGTTTTGCCGGTGCCCCTGGGACCTGCCAGCAGAAGGGCATGGGCCACCCTGTTCCCGGAAATGGCATTGGTCAGGGTCGTGGTGACATGATCCTGTCCAACAACATCTGAAAATGTCTGGGGACGATATTTTAATGCCAGAACCTGGTAAGACATGGTGTATCCAAAGGCCGTTGATGTTTCTTTCAATAAAAAGTACAAAGTTTTATACCAGAGGGGGTGTTAAGGGTCAATGTCGGAGGGGGAATTTGTTTCATTTGCGGACTATGTTTAAAGATTGTCAAAGGTTCGGGATCTATACCCCAGGTACTTTTTCAATTTTATTGGCCTTGACAATCGTTGACCGGTTTTATATATTCCATTTTAACGATTTACTTGAAGCCGGGATTTTAAAGTTTGGCAGAAATGAAAATATTTATCAGGGTCATGAAAGCATTATCTGATCCCAACCGGGTGAAGATGATGAAACTGCTTCAGCACCGGCCTTTATGTGTCTGTGAAATCAAGGAATGTTTAGGCATTGCCCAGTCCACTGCAAGCAAACATTTGAAAATACTTGAGGATGCCGATCTGGTCAGAAGTTTCAAGGATGGGCTGTGGGTCAATTATTCCCTGTCCGACGGCAATGGATCACCCTTTGCCGCAAGCATGATCGGAAATCTGAAACACTGGCTGGGCAATGATGCCCAGATTCAGAGACTGGAGAATATCCTTCCGGGAATTGACCGGCATAATATTGTGGGCAAGGGATAAGATAAATTGTCGCCCTTTGGGCGGGTTTTAGGTTTTAGGAAATGGAACTTCCTATACGCCTAAATATAGGCTCATATATCGTTAAATGACCATGTATGGATTAAGGAGGCGTATGGATTCAAATACAGCAGATACCGGCCCGGTCCGGAAAAAAGAAAACATGCAGCTGGTGCTGAGCCTGTTCCTGGGGACGGCCGGTGTCGTTTTGTGGTGGGTGGTTTACCGGCAGCTGTCCGGATTGTCCAAATGGCTGACCTATGATCTTTTACCCATTGATAAGGGATCTCATCTTGGCAGTTCCATTGAATTTTTTCTTTATGACACACCCAAGGTCATGATGCTGCTCTTTCTGGTGGTGTTTGGCGTTGGTATTATCCGAAGCTTTTTTACCCCGGAGAAAACCCGGGCGTTTCTGTCCGGGAAAAGCGAATTTGCCGGCAATGTGTTTGCCGCACTGCTTGGGATTGTAACGCCCTTTTGTTCCTGCTCTGCCGTGCCTTTGTTCATTGGTTTTGTGACCGCCGGTGTCCCCCTGGGTGTCACGTTTTCGTTTCTGATCTCTGCGCCCATGGTCAATGAAATTGCCCTGGGGCTTTTATATGGGCTTTTGGGATGGAAAGTGGCTGCCATTTATTTGGGCACAGGGCTTTTCATTGCCATTGCCGCCGGTTGGGTTATCGGGCGGCTAAAACTTGAAAATCACATCGAGGAGTGGGTGACCCAGGCCAGCATGGCTGCCGTTGAGCTGGAAGAGGAAAAGATGACATGGCAGGACCGGTTTGTTTACGGCTGGGATGCGGTAAAAGAGATCATCGGACGTGTCTGGATCTACGTTATTCTGGGTATTGCCGTGGGAGCCGGCATCCACGGGTTTGTTCCGGAAGGCGTCATGGCATCGGTCATGGGCAAAGATGCCTGGTGGTCTGTGCCCGTGTCTGTGCTGATCGGGGTGCCCATGTATTCCAATGCAGCCGGTGTTATCCCTGTTGTTGAAGCACTGCTGGGCAAAGGGGCGGCCCTGGGATCTGTCCTGGCATTCATGATGAGTGTCATTGCCCTGTCATTGCCTGAAATGGTGATTTTAAGAAAGGTGTTGAAACCCAGATTGATCGGCGTTTTCATCGGTGTTGTATCCTGCGGTATTTTGTTTGTGGGGTATCTGTTTAATCTGATTTTATAAAAAATGATGGTGTTTCATAAAAAATGATTTTGATTAAAAGGAGTGATTAACATGGAAATCAAAGTATTAGGCCCGGGATGTGCCAAGTGCGGTAAAACCGAAAAATTGATCCGGGAAGTGATTAAGGAGGCGGGTGTGGATGCAAGCGTTGAGAAGGTGACTGATATGCTGCAAATTGCGTCATACGGCGTGTTTGGTACGCCTTCGGTTATTGTGGATGGTGAAGTGAAGTGCGTTGGCAAGGTGCCCAAAAAAGATGATGTTAAAGCCTGGCTTGCCGGGTAGCACGGGAAATATACGAAAATGTTCGTCAAAAACACCACCAAATAATTTTTATGAAGGAGAAGACGATGTCCGAAAATTGTTGTTGTTCAAACAGTCAAACTATGATTCTTGCCTGTTCCGGCGGATCCAACGTGGGCCAGCTTTCAAACCAGGCTGCCATTGAACTCACTCAACAGGGTTTTGGAAAAATGTTCTGCCTGGCGGGTATTGGGGGCGGACTCAGCAGTTTTGTCCAGTCTGCAAAGGATGTGGACAAGCTTGTTGTGATCGACGGCTGTGAGATAGGATGCGCTAAGGCAATTCTGGAAAAAAGCGGGATAGAGAATAAAAATTATACCGTGATTACCGACCTTGGCATTGAAAAAAACAAAGAGCTTAAGCTTAAGCCCGGGGAAATTGAGATGGTCAAGGATGCCCTGACCAAAGGTGCAAATCAATGACAATAGGTGCCGGAACAATTAAAACCCTGATGCTTTTTGCGGTGCCTGCTTTGGTTGTTCTGTCAGTAACCCAGACCGCCTGGCCCCTGGATTTATCTGAAATTCCGGAAAAAGGGACCATTACCATGATCGATCTGGGGGCAAAGAAATGCATTCCCTGCAAAATGATGGCCCCGATTTTAAACAAGCTTGAAAAAGCATATGAAGGCAATGCCCGGATTATTTTTATAGATGTCTGGGAAAACAGGGATCAGGCGGCAAGGTTTGAGGTCCGGGCCATACCCACCCAGATTTTTTTCAATGAAAACGGTAAAGAGGTGTATCGACATCTTGGTTTTCTGGATGAAGCTGATATTGTCCGGCGATTGACGGACATGGGAGCAGAAATTCCGAACCTGGAGACAAAGGAATAATGTATGCCTGACTCCCTGTTTCTGACGGTTAACCAATGGATGACGGGCAGTATGATGCTTGCGGCTGCCGGGTGTTTTTTATGGGGCGTTATCAGTGTATTGTTCAGCCCCTGTCATCTGGCATCCATCCCTTTAATTGTCGGATATGTCGCCGGTCAGAGCACCATGGTCCGGCCCCGTCAAGCAAGTTTTTATTCTGTTTTGTTTACAGCAGGCCTTTTCATAACCATTGCGCTGACAGGGACTGTCTGCGCCTTTCTTGGCAGGATGCTCGGTGATGTGGGCGGCTGGTGGCAGGTTCTGATCGGCGCTATTCTGATCTGGATTTCCCTGGATATGATGGGGATCGGGGTATGCGCTGTGCCGGGAACTGTACTGTACCGGCTGAATCTTAAGGGGAAATGGGGGGCTTTTGTCCTGGGCCTTGGTTACGGCCTGTTATCCGGGTCCTGTACCTTTGGATTTATTGCACCGGTGCTGGCCATTATTACCGTCCAGGAAAAGGTGGCCACAGGAGTGGTTTTAATCCTTCTTTTTGCCCTGGGTCATTGTTTGCCCATTGCCGTTGCGGGCAGCTTTGCTGCTTCAGTGAAAAGGCTTGTTGAAAACCGCGTCTGGAGTGGTGCCGGTGCATGGTTCAGAAAACTGGCCGGGGTTACCATTGCAGGCCTAGGCGTATATTTTATTGCCAGTCCCTTTTTATATCATATCCCCTGAAAGGAGAAGGTCAACAAAGGGCGCAATAGGTTCCGGGTTAAGGCTCCATCCCCCCCCTGCAGCCACCAGGGGGTGGATGTGGTGCCGGTCAGATGGCCGCAGGGGAAGGCCCGTTGCCCGCAAGATACGGACAAGATTCAAAAAGCCGTTTTTAAATAAAAATGGCCTCCTTCGCCTTTACAGGACCAACGGTCAGGGCTGGCTTTGCATCTTTTTTTCATTGATTAATCGGCTTTGCGTCTTAAAAAAGTGGGAATCTCCAGGTCGTCATTATCAAAATTCATGCCGTGGTCCTGGCCCAGGTTGCTATCTCCCACCACGCGTTTGTGGCGGACAACACGCACCGGGTCATTCCAGTTGGCCATATCCTCTTCTGTGGCGTCCCTTACAATCCCCCTGGCAATGGGATCCTGGCGGCCGGCAGGCGTGGGCTGCCCCATGTTCGGTGTGCTCTGGCCATAGACTGCCTGGTTCCCGTATGTGCCGTTGGCAACAGTTGTCTGCTGGGGGTGCTGGGCATAGGCCTGGGCGATTTGAGGATCAAATCTGTGCATATTTTCAGCATGAGCCGGCTCGTCCATACCAATCCCCGTGGCAATGACGGTGATGCGGATTTCATCCCCGAGTTCTTCGTCAAAGGTCTGGCCCCAGATGATTTCAGCCTCGTCACCCACTTCCTGGTAGATGCGGTCACAGGCTTCGGTCATTTCGTCAAGGGTCAGATCGGAACTTGATGTGATATTCATCAGCACGCCCTTGGCACCGGATACGGAGATATCTTCCAGCAGCGGATGGGAAATGGCCCGTTCAGCCGCTTCCGTGGCCCGGTTTTCGCCCGAGGCAATACCAATGCCCATTAACGCCTTGCCGGCTTTCTGCATGGTGGTTTTTACGTCGGCAAAGTCCAGGTTGACGTGTCCGGGCATCATGATTAAATCGGTGATGCCTTTGACAGAGTGGTGCAAAATTTCGTCGGCCTTGATGAACATGTCCTTCATGCGTGCCCCTTTACCGGCAATCCCGCGCAGCCGGTCATTGGGGATGGTGATGACGGTGTCTGTAATTTCCTGCAGTTTTTTCAAGCCGTCCAAAGCTGCCCGTTCCCGTTTTTTGCCCTCAAAGGAAAAGGGTTTGGATGCAACCGCCACGGTGAGAATGCCCAGATCCTTGCATATTTCTGCAATCACAGGTGCGGCGCCTGTGCCGGTACCGCCGCCGAATCCGGCGGTAATAAAGACCATATGGCTGTCTGCAAGGGATTCGCGCAGTTCATCCATGCTTTCCAGGGCCGCATCCCTGCCCACATTGGGATCTGCACCCGCCCCAAGCCCTTCGGTGAGCTGGGTGCCCATTTGAATTTTAACTTCGGCCCTGGAGTGTTCCAGGGCCTGGGCATCGGTGTTGGCCACAATGAATTTAACACCCTGAAGCTTGGCGTCGATCATGTTGTTGACTGCGTTGCTGCCGGCACCGCCGACACCAATGACCTTAATTTTAGCCGTGTTGTTATTCTCCACATAAGAAAAAGTCATATCCAACTCCTTTAAGGATCTAAATAATATTTTTAAACCATTGTTTCATTTTATTTAAAATCATCTGAAGCCCATGGGAATCGTTCTTGGCAACCTGGGTACGGCTGCTTGTCTGTGATCCGAAGATGACGAGTCCAACGCCTGTGGCGTATGCGGGGTCTTTAACAATATCTTTGAGTCCGCCGATACGCTTGGCTTCACCAATACGAACAGGTACGCTGAATACGGATTCTGCCATTTCAGCAATGCCGTCCATGACAACGCTGCCGCCGGTGAGGATAAATCCGGCAGGAAAGCTGTTTTCAAGTCCGTTGGAAAACAGCTCCTTTTTCAGCAGGGAAAAGATCTCCTCCACCCGGGGTTCCAGGATCTCGGCAAGAATCCCCTTGGCCAGGCGCTTGGGGGCTCTGCCGCCCACCGCCGGCACCTCAATGATATCGCCGTTCTTGACGTTTTGCGGTATACAGGTGCCGTGTGTTTTTTTAATCTTTTCCGCTTCGGGCAACGGGGTGCGAAGCCCTACGGAAATATCATTGGTCAGGTTATGTCCGCCCACGGTAAGTTCGTAAATGAATTTCAGATTGTTGTCTTTGAACAGGGCCAGGTCAGTGGTTCCGCCGCCCATATCGGCCAGGATGCAGCCAAGTTCCTTTTCTTCATCGGTGAGGACAGCATAGCCCGAGGCCAGGGATTCAAGGGCAATGTCGCAAACCTCGAGACCTGCCTTGTGGCAGCACTTGATAATGTTGCGCGCTGCAGATACCGCACCTGTGATGATGTGGATCTTGGCTTCCAGGCGCACGGCTGTCATGCCCACGGGGTTCTGGATAGACGTCATTTCATCCACAATAAATTCCTGTGAAATGACATGCAAAATTTCCCGGTCCGGGGGGATGGCAACCGCCTTGGCCGCATCAATGACCCGTTCCACATCCATTTCGGTGATCTCCCGGCCTTTGATGGCAATGATGCCATGGCTGTTGAACCCTTTGATGTGGTTGCCTGCAATGCCCACGTAAACGGAAGATATATTGCAGTCCGCCATAAGTTCGGCTTCTTCCACAGCTTTTTTAATGGAATCCACAGTGGACTCTATGTTCACCACGGATCCCTTGCGAAGCCCTGTGGAGGGGTGGGAGCCCACACCGATGATGTTGATCTCATCATCAAGCATCTCACCCACCACTGCGCAGATTTTGGTGGTACCAATGTCAAGTCCCACCAGTAATTTTTCGGTTCCCTGCAAGTTAGACCCCCTTTTCTATAGTATTGTGGGCAGCATCTTCAGTTGTAACAAACACCTTTTCCAGGCTGAAAAGATCCATGGCTGATATGGTTTTGTCCGGGTAGTTGGTCTCCATATAGTTCCGGACCTGCCTGGCTCTTGCAAGTTTTTCTTCAAATCTGTCAAACCCGAGTTTAACCGGGAGAACGGTCTTGTTTTCAGCTTTTTTTTCGCCGGAGGGGCCAGGATATCCTGTATCAGGGCAAGTGGTTAATATATTAATGACGATGCCTGTATTGTCGTCTCCCAAAATGGTCTGAATCTGTCCGAATCCTTTGATTTTTAGGATTTCCATCACCGCGTTGAACAGGTCCCCTTCAAACAGGTACGTGCTGTTGGACAGGCTTAAATCCACCCCGGATATAACGGGCAATGCCTTTAGATCATCCTTGGCCGGTTCATACGCTTTAAAGGGTGCTCCCTGGGTGTTGATGACGATGTCTGTCAGGTTTTCAATGGTCACGATGGCCAAGGGTTCCTGCTCTTCGATTTTAATGGAAAGGGTTGATAACAGCTGACGTTTCACCGTGGCCATGCGAATCCATGGATGGGTGTTCAGCTTTTTTTCGAGCATATCCGGCTGCAGTTCAAACATATTGACTGGCTTGTCAAGTCCTGTCTGGGTCAGGACCTCGTCCCGGGTCACCCGGTCAAGTCCGTCAATCATAATGGTTTTAACATCAAAGATAGGGCACTGGAGAACCGCGTCGTGAATGTAGATGCACCCAAAACTCATTGCACCGACAAAGAGAATAAGAAAAATTTTTCCCCAAAGGGCTTTGCCGCCGGAAAAAATTTTAAGTTTCCGGGTCTCTTTTTCCTGTACCTTGTAGCTGTTTGGAGTAATTTTTTTAGTCGCCAATGGTTTTCACCTCTTCTTTAAGGGTAATCCCGAATTTCTCGTATACGCTTTTCCTTATCTGGACAGCCAGGTTCAGGATGTCACTTGCACAGGCGTTGCCGTGGTTGACAATGAAATTGGCGTGCAGATCAGAGACCATGGCCCCGTTGCACCGGGCGTTTTTTATGCCGGCCTGCTCAATGAGAAAGCCTGCTGGTTTGAAGCCCGGGGGGTTTTTGAAATAACACCCGGCAGATGCCTGGGACACCGGCTGGGTGGACTGTTTTGTTTTAAGGTTGCGGTAAAATTCATCCCTGACGGTTCCGGGGTCAGCTTTGGCCAGGCCAAGCCTGACCTTGAGCACAATACTGTTTTCAAGGGCCAGTTTCCGGTAGGAAAATGGCAGACGGTTTCCGGGCAGCACTGTTGTTTCCAGGGTGGTAAGATCCAACACTTCGATTTCCATGACAATTTGGCTCATGTCGCTGCCAAAGGCCCCTGCATTCATCATGACGGCACCGCCAATGGTGCCCGGGATTCCGGCTGCCCAGGCCAGACCGGCCAGACCTGAGTCTGCCGCATGTCTGCAAATATTGCCAAGACGTTCTCCGGCAAGTGCTGTCAAACAGATCTGGTCTGAAGAGTCGCCGCCTGTGTTCATGTGGGGTGCGGTCTGTTCAATTCCCTGTCTCAGCCGGGTTAAAACCATCACAAGCCCCCGGACCCCTTTGTCCGATATAAGGACATTGGTGCCGCCGCCGAGAATGGTCACCGGCACCCCGGCTTTTTGTGCGGTTTTGGCAAGGGCGATCACCTGTTCCATGGTTTGCGGCAGCACCAGAATATCCGCTGGCCCGCCCACCCTGAAGCTGGTGTACCGGTCCATGGCCTTGTGCGTTTCAGGCGCAAAGGGCGCGAACATCTTTTTTATGTCGCAGCTTTTACCCATGGGTTACAAAACCTCCACCAGTTTTTCCCCAAGGGTGTAGACATCGCCGGCTCCTAAGGTCAGCACCATATCCCCCGGCTTTGCCTTGTGGGTGAGGATGGACAAGGCCTGGATAAAATCCGGGGCAAAGCAGGCGTCCTTGTGTCCGTGGGCCTGTATCCCTGCCACAAGTTTTTCCGAATCCACGCCTTCAATGGGGGATTCCGAAGCCGGGTAGATGGGCAGCACCATGAGCACGTCAGACTGGTAAAAGGCCCGGGTGAACTCCTGGAACAAGGCCTTTGTTCTTGTGTATCTGTGGGGCTGGAATGCCACAATGATCCGTTTGTCCGGATAGCTTTCCCTGACTGCTGTCAATGTGGCCTTGATCTCTGTGGGGTGATGGCCGTAGTCATCCATGACTGTGATGCCCTTGGCGTGGCCCTTGATTTCCAGGCGGCGTTTGACGCCCTTGATCTCTTCCAACGCTTTTTTAATGGTGTCAAAGGGGATGTTCAGCTCCAGGCCCGTGGCAATGCCGGCCATGGCATTGAGAATATTGTGCTGTCCCCCGATGTTTAAAAGGATTTGGCCCAGGTCCTGTTTTCCCTTGAAAACATTGAACAGGGATTTCCCGTTTTCAAACCGGATGTGCCGTGCCTGCAGTCCGGACTGGGCTGTCAGGCCGTAGGTGATGTGCCGCACCGTGATCCTGGGCAGAATGTCCTGGATATGGGGGTTGTCCAGGCACAGGATGGCAAGGCCGTAAAAGGGAACGGAGTTGATAAACCGGACAAAATTGTCTTTTATGTCTTCAATATCTTTATAAAAATCCAGATGTTCCAGGTCAATGTTGGTCACAGCGGCAATGGAGGGGGCATATTTGAGGAAAGATCCGTCGCTTTCATCGGCCTCGGCCACAATAAATTCACCGGAACCGTGCAGGGCATTGGTGTCAAGCCCCTGGAGCAGGCCGCCGATGATGACTGTGGGATCAAGTCCTGCGGTGTTCAGGATCTGGGAGATCATGGCGGTGGTGGAGGTTTTGCCATGGGCCCCTGCCACGGCAATGGCGTATTTGATGCGCATGAGCTCGGCCAGCATTTCAGCCCGGGGGATGATGGGACAGCCCAGTTCTTTTGCTTTGATCACCTCCGGGTTCTGGGGGGAAATGGCCGAAGAGGTCACCATCACATCCACATCTTTGATGTTTTCCTTGGCATGGCCTTTGTAAATCACGGCCCCTTTGGCCTTGAGCCGGTCCGTGATGTGGGAGAGCCTGAGATCGGACCCGGATATGGTGTAGCCAAGATTTAACAGCAGTTCGGCAATGCCGCTCATGCCGATGCCGCCGATGCCTACAAAATATATGTGGTAATCATGCTGGTACATTTTTATTCCTTTTTGAAACATCCGTTCCCAGAATACGCCCGGCAATAAGGTCTGCCCCATGGGGCATGGCAAGGGCCGTCATGGTGTCCGCCATTTCAACTCTTTTATCTGTATTGTGCTGCAGGTCCTCAATGGCTGCCAATAAGGTTTCACCTGTCAGATCCTTGTCCGCAATCATGATGCAGGCGCCCTGGTCAGCCAGGTATCTGGCGTTTGCGGTCTGGTGATCGTCTGCCGCATGGGGGTAGGGGACCAGGATGGCGGGTTTTCCCTTGATACACAGCTCTGATACCGTGCCGGCCCCGGCCCGGCTGATGACCAGGTCTGCCCGGTCCTGGATGGCAGGCATATCGTAGAAAAAGGCTGCGGCCTTGTGCCGGATTTCCCTGGCCCTGTAAAATTGCTGTATCTGTGCCTCGGCGTTTTTCCCGGTCTGGTGGATGATGAAAAGCCGGCGGGTATCTTTCATCATTGCCACGGCATCGGTGAATGCCCCGTTAATGGAGGCGGCACCCTGGCTGCCGCCGGTGACAAGGATGAGAAAATCATCTGGGTTTATCCGGTTAAGCACACTGTCATCTGTGTTCGTGTTTTCCAGAGGCGTGGTGGGTAAGGGACGGCGTACCGGGTTGCCCACCAGAAATGTGGTGTCATTTTCCGGCATGCCCCTGGTCTCTTTAAAGGAGATAAACCGGGACCGGGCAATTTTTGCCAGCAGGCGGTTGGTCATGCCGGGAAAGGCATTCTGTTCATGGATGGCCGTGTTCCTGAAAAGGATACGTCCGGCCAGAACCAGGGCAAAGGATGAAAATCCGCCCACGCCCAGGATGAAATCCGCCCTGAACATCATGATGATGGCCAGGGCCTGGACCAGGCTGATCCCCACAAGGCTGGCTGACCAGGCCTTTGCAAATATGTTTTTCCCCTTAATGGGGCGTGCGATAATCGATTTATGGATAAACCCGTACCGGGCAAGGGTATCTGTTTCAAAGGGTGCGCGGGTGCCCACAAAAAGGATTTTGGTGGTTGGGTCTTTTTCCATCAGGGCCTGGGCCACGGCAATGCCCGGGAAAAGATGGCCCCCTGTTTTTCCGCCGGCAATGATGACATGTTTATTGGCGGCCTGTTTATTTGTGACCTGTTTATTTGTGACCATGGTTTGCCGACGCTCCTATGTTCATTAGAATTCCCATGGCTGCCATATTGATGATCAGGGATGTCCCGCCGTAGGAAATAAAGGGCAGGGTCAGCCCCTTGGTGGGCAGTACGCCCAAGGTCACGCCCGTGTTGATGATGACCTGGAGTCCAAGGTATAAGGTGATGCCCGTGGCTGTCAGTGCCCCGAAAAAGGTATCTGCCTGCCGGGCAATGCAGGTACCGGTGTGAAGGATGAGCCCGTAAAGCACCAGGATCGCTGTCACCCCGATAAGGCCGAGTTCCTCGCCGATTATGGAGAAAATAAAATCCGTATGGGGTTCGGGCAGAAAATGCATCTTTTGCATGGAAAGCCCGATACCCTTGCCGAACAGACCGCCCGATCCAAAGGCCTTGAGGGAGTTGGTGAGCTGGAACCCGTTGCCAAGGGGATCGTCCCAGGGGTGCAGGAATCCGATGACCCGTTCAAGCCGGTAACTGACCTTGAAAACCAGAAAGTATGCCACCACAGGAATAATCAGCGGCAACGGGATGAGCAGGTATCGTAAAGGTACGCCTGCAGTAAACATCATTCCCCAGCAGATCATGCCCAGGACCACGATGGTGCCGAAATCGGGCTGGAACAGGATGAGTACGGCCATGAGGCTGAACCACATGACATGGGGTACAACACCAATGGAAAATTCCCGCAGTTTTCCTGTTTCCTGTTTTTTGGACAGGGAGTAGGCCATGAAAAGGATCATGGCAAGCTTGGCAAATTCTGCGGGCTGGAATGCGAACGGCCCGAAATCAAGCCAGCGCCGGGCATTGTTCGCTTTAATGCCCAGGGCCGGGATAAGCACGGCAATCAGCAGGCCCATGGCTGTAAACAGGATGATATAGGCCATGCTTTTATATAATTTGTAAGGCAAAGAGGCGGTGATATACATGATGCAAAGACTGGCAAACAGGAATATGGCCTGGCGTTTCAGGTAATAAAACAAGGTGTTATGCTCATCCATGGCAATGGCACAGGACGCCGAATACACCATGACCAGGCCAATGCCGGTGAGAATAAGCACCGGGAAAAGAATGGTTTTTTCCCTGAAAAAGGGATGGAGACGATTGGGGATGTATTCCCGGGCGCCCAGGGTATTAGCCATGACAGAGCTCCTGTCCCGGAACCATCGCGTTGACAATGCGGGAAAAGTCTTTTCCCCGTTCCTGGTAATTGGCATAGAGATCAAAACTTGCGCAGGCCGGGGATAAAAGCACCACATCACCTCTGCCTGAAAGGGAAACCGCCCTGTTAACGGCACAGATCATGTCCGGGCAGGCGTATGCCGGGCAGATGCCGTCAAAGGTCTCCATGATATGACCGGCAGCTTCGCCCATGCCGATAACTGCCTTGGCCCGGGCCTTCACTTCAGGCACCAGGGGGGCAAAATCCAGGCCCTTTTCCCTGCCTCCGAGAATGAGAATGACATTGGATTCAAAGGATTCCAGGGCACGCAGCACGGCATCCACGTTGGTGGCCTTGGAGTCGTTGTAAAAACGGATGCCGTCAATCTCCCGGACAAAGGCGATGCGATGGTCTGACAGGGTAAACTCGTTTAAGGCCTGCCTGATACCTGCCATGGTAGCACCGCAACTCAGTGCAACGAGCGCGGCTGCTGCAATATTTTCCCTGTTATGGATGCCGGGAAGCATGGCCAGGGTGTCTGCGGCAAGGGTGTCATTGATTTTTTTTGTCCGGATATCGATTCCCATCTTGTGAACGCTTGCGCCCCGGGTCACAGGGCCGGTGGATGAAAATTCAAGGATACCGGCGCAAATGGCTTTCGTCCGTGTTGAAAAATTTTTGATGGCAGCGTTAACCACGGCAGTATCCAGAGCGGTCATATTTTTAAAAACAGACCATTTTGAATCGGCGTAAGCCGCAAAATCCGGATACCGGTCCAGGTGATCCTGGGCAATATTGAGAAGAGCTGCCACATCAGGCCTGAAAATATCCGCAAGATCAAGCTGGAAGGAAGAAATTTCGGCGACAACAACATCCTTTTGTCTGTCCTGCATGAGATGTTCCACCAGGGGGGTGCCGATATTTCCGCCCACAAAGCAGGAAATCCCTGATGCCTCAAGCATGGCTGCCACAAGTTCCGTGGTGGTGGTTTTCCCGTTGGTGCCTGTGATTGCGATCACTGGCGTGGTGTTGTACAGGGCAAAAATATCCAGTTCCCCTTTTACAGGCACGCCCTTGGCCCTGGCCGACCTGATAAACGGCATGTCTAAGGGAATACCGGGGCTTGGAATAATGATGGACGCCTTGTCAAACATCTTCTGGCCATGGCTGCCGATTCTTACCGGAATACCCAGTTCTTTTAAGGCCGCAGCTTCTCTGGTTTTTGTCCCGTCAATGTCCGTGGCTACCACGCAGTGGCCCAGGGAATTCAAAAACCGGGCCATGGAAATCCCGCAGACCCCTAAGCCCACAACCAGTTCATATGTGTCAGGAAAATGGCGCATCTTATCTTATTTTCAATGTGCTTAGGGATAGGGCGGCCAGGAAGATGGAAATAATCCAGAACCGGACAATCACCTTGGATTCATGCCAGCCTTTTAATTCAAAATGGTGGTGCAGCGGTGCCATTCTGAAGATTCTCTTGCCGTGGGTGATTTTAAAATAGGAGACTTGAAGAATTACGGATACCGCTTCCATGACAAAAAGCCCGCCTACCAGCACTAGCATGATCTCCTGTTTGGTGACCACGGCAATGGTGCCCAGGATGGCCCCAAGGGGGATGGAACCGGTGTCGCCCATGAAAATCTGGGCCGGATGGGCATTGAACCATAAAAAACCCATGCCGGCACCTGCCAGGATGCCGCAGATTACGGTGACTTCCCCGGCTGCGAGAATGTGCCGGACATGCAGATACTCGGCAAACTGGACATGGCCGGCCACATAGGCAAACAGCATATAGGTCACCGATGCCACGATAAAGGGGCCGATGGCCAGCCCGTCCAGTCCGTCGGTCAGGTTCACGGCATTGGATGTGCCCACAATGACCAGACAGGCAAAGGGAATATAAAGAATGCCTAAATTGATGGCCACGTTTTTGAAGAACGGTACCGTGAGCACGGCATTGAAGTCCGGGCTGCTGTAGATCAGAAAACCGATGAGCAGGCCCGAAAGGATCTGGAGAAGGAATTTTGCCCTGGCCGTAAATCCCATATTCTTTTTTTTCAACAGCGACAGGTAGTCGTCAATAAAACCGATAACACCGAAAAGCAGGGTGGCGAGCAGCAATATCCCCACATAGTGGTTGGTGAAGTTTCCCCATAAAAAGGTGGAAACAAAAATGGAAAACAAAATCATAATGCCCCCCATGGTGGGGGTGCCCTGTTTCTTTAAATGGGACTGGGGGCCGTCGGTCTGGATGATCTGGCCGAAATGCATGACCTGGAGCTGCCGGATTACAAAGGGGCCGAGAATAAAACAGATGAGAAAGGCGGTCAGTCCTCCGTATACGGTGCGGAAGGTGATATACCGGAAAATATTGAAAATGGTATAGTGTTCGTGCAGCGGGTATAAAAACTGGTAAAACATTGGATCAGTCCGCCCTTTCAGCAGGTATGTCTTCAAGTACCGGGATCAGCGTTTCCATGGCCATTCCCCTGGAACCTTTAATCAGTACCCAGGTTTCGTGTTTTGTTAATTTTTTAAGGGTCTCCCCCAGTTCCTGTTTGGACCCCATGACGATGCGTGTATCCGGGTATCCTTTTTCCAAAGCCCCCTCCCGGATCCGGGCGACCTGGGTGCCGAACAGCAAAAGCTTTGCCGGTGAAAGCGCTGCCACCAGGTACCCCACCTGCCGGTGAAGCAGTTGGGTCTGATCCCCCAGTTCCAGCATGTCTCCGAGTACGGCAATGCCCCGGTTCGTGCCGGCCATCCGGTTTAAGACCTTCAGGGCCTGGTCCATGGAACAGGGGTTGGCATTGTACGTGTCGTCAATCAGGTGCAGGCCGTTGCCAAGATGTTTTAAATTCATTCTGCCCTTGACCGGGACAAAGGCTTCAAGCCCCTGGGCAATATCTGTTTCATCAATGCCTGCGGCCTTGGCCAGGGCGGCGGCGGCGGCGGCATTAAAGGCCATGAAGGCTGCCGGGGAGGGGACCGTGTATTGGCGGGCATGCCCGTCCATGGCAAGGGAAAATGTAATGCCATGGTCTGTGAAACTGATTTCTGACAAAAGGATATCGCTGTCGGGCCGGGTGCCGAAAAGCATCAATTTGGCTGTCCCCGCGTTTTTCCCTGCCCCCTGGACAAGGATGTCACGCCGTGGGTCATCGCCAAAAACAATGGCTGTGCCGCCGGGGTTCAGTCCTTCAAAAATTTCAGCTTTGGCCCGGGCCACATTGTCCAAAGAGCCCACTCCCTGCATATGCGAACCATGGGTGTTGGTGATAAGTGCAATGTCAGGCCGGGCAATGGCGGAAAGCCGGGCGATTTCACCCGGGTTGCTCATGCCCATCTCCACCACGGCCCATTCATGGATATCCGCCAGTCTGAGCAGGGTCAGGGGCAGGCCGATTTCATTGTTCAGGTTCCCCCGGGTGGCCAGGGTGTCATGGTGTTGCGAAAAGATATCTTCGGCCATTTTCCGGGTGGATGTCTTTCCGTTGGAGCCTGTCAGGGCGGCAATCCGCGCATTTGAACGCATCCGGTGATACCGGGCCAGGCGCCCCAGGGCAACCAGGGTGTCCGGCACTTGGAAAAAACAGATCCGGCCATTGTCCATCAGACGTTTCTGCTTTAAATCAAGGGTATCTAAGTAACCCTGCCTGACAATAAAAGCGGAAATTGCCTTTTCCGCCAGATCCGGAATAAAGCTGTGTCCGTCAAAGCGCTCCCCTGGCAAAGCCAAAAATACCATATCCGGGGAGAGGGTTCTTGAATCGGTGCCAATGCCTTTGAAAACCGGTGTTCCGGCATCTGCGCCACGCTTTTGTCCCAGAACGGTTACGGCGTCACACCCAAGGGCGCAGGAAAGATCCCCAAGATGCCATGGTCTTGGCGTCAATGCCTGGGTGCAGGCATGGGTTAAGTGTTCCTTGTCGTCAAAATGAATGGTGCCCGCATGGGTGATCTGGTAGGTTTCATGGCCCTTTCCTGCGGCCACGATAATGTCCCGGGGTTTTGAAATCTGGACGGCCAGGGCCAACGCTTTGGCCCTGTCAGTCATCCGGATATATCCTTTTTCACAGGCATTGGATGCCCCAAGATCAATCTGCCCAAGATCAATCTGCCCAAGATCAATCTGATTGACCCCCTGGGCACGGATACCGTCTATAATTTCGTCCACAATGGCGTCCGGGTCTTCGGTTCGCGGGTTGTCCGAAGTGACAATGGCGATGTCCGAGTATCTGCAGGCAATGACACCCATGGGGCCGCGTTTGCTACGGTCCCTGTCTCCGCCGCATCCGAACACCGTGATCAGCCGTGCAGGTGCCCGGCCGGCAAGGGTTTTCAGGATGGATTCAAGGGCATCGGGTGTGTGGGCATAATCCACAAAGATATGCCGGTTCAGTTCGCAGGGAAGTTTTTCAAGCCGGCCCGGCACCCGTTCAAGACCGGCAATACCCCTGGCAATGGATTCAGGGTGGATGTCTGTGGCTAAAGCCGCGCCTGCCGCACATAAGATGTTTTCCAGGTTGAAGCGGCCCGTGAGCACAGAGTGCATGGGGGTCTGTACACCGCTGAAATCCAGGGTGGCTTTCAGACCATGGATGTCGTCTGTGACGTTAATTGCCCTGATATCGGCCTGATGGTCTGCACTGACCCGGATAACGGGCAGATCAAGACTGTCTGCCAGCCGGGTGCCATATGCATTGTCAATGTTGATAACGGCTCTACCCCGGGTTCCGTCCCCAAAGGGGCCTAAATGCCCGGTGAACAGGGTTTTCTTACAGGCAAAATAATCTTCCAGACCATCATGGTAATCCAGATGGTCCTGGGTGAGGTTGGTGAATACAGCCGCATTAAAATTGCATTCATCCACCCGGTGCTGGTCCAGGCTGTGGGAGGATACCTCCATGATGACATGGGTGACACCGGCAAGTTTCATGTTGCGCATGGTTTTTTGCAGGCACACCGCATCCGGGGTGGTGACAGGGGTGTCAATGGTGGTGCCCGGATATCTGATGTTTACCGTGCCGATGACGCCGCAGGTGATCCCGCAGCTCTGGTAAATCTGTTCCAAAAGCCAGGTAATGCTGGTTTTACCATTGGTCCCGGTGATGCCGACCAGCACCAGTTCCTGTGATGGATGACCGAAAAAATTTGCAGCGGCAATGGCCGTATCTTTGCGGGTGTCCTTTGAAAGAACAATATGCAGGGCCTGTTCCCGGGGCAGCCCAGGGGGGATTTTTTGGGCCAGAACAGCGGCAGCCCCGTTGTCAAGGGCCTGGGCAATATAATCATGGCCGTCTGCGGTGTGGCCGTCCACGGCGATGAATAAAGCACCCTGTACCACCAGCCTGGAATCGCAGGTAATGTCGGTGATGGCGGTGCTGCCAATGCCTGCCTGTTCCTGATCAGGCGTGAGCACGACGTCAGTTGTGTTCAGGATTTCAGTCAGTTGCATGGAACACCTTCCGGGGTAATGCCGCCACCATGTCTGTGTCGGGGGCAATATTCAGATAGTTGAAGGATCGGGTCATGATATCCTTGAACGCCGGTGCCGCCACAATACCGCCGTAATGATTCTGTTTGGGTTCATCCACCACCACCAGAATGGCAAGAGCCGGGTCATCAAAGGGGGCAAAGCCTGCAAATGCCGCAATGAACCTGGATTTGGAGTATCCTTTTTTGTCTTCGGCGGCCTTCTGGGCTGTGCTGGTTTTGCCGCACACCTGGTAGCCGGGTATGGCTGCCCTGGTCCCTGTCCCTTCCTTCTGGACCACTGTGGCCATCATCGCTTTTACAATTCCCGCGGTTTTGGCAGAAATAACCTGGCGGATCACACAGGGTTCATTTTCCTGGATCACCTCACCTGAATTGGAAAGGATCTTTTTAACCAGCACAGGCTTCATCAATTTGCCGCCGTTGGCGATGGCTGATACGGCACTTACAAGCTGGAGCGCCGTTACTGAAATGCCCTGGCCAAAGGACATGGCCACGGCATCAATGCTTGTCCAGCGGTTCAGGGGCAGAAGAACGCCTGCGCGCTCTGCCGGGCAGTTGATTCCGGTTTTTGTGCCGAATCCAAAGGCATTCAGGTAATAGTGCATGGCCTTGGGACCGATATCCTGGACAATTTTTGCAGCCCCGATGTTGGAGGAGAGTTTGACAATCTGACCCGGGGTCAGGTACTCATGGGGGTGGGTGTCATGGATCACGGATCTGCCTACGCGGTAACTGCCTTTTTCACAATTGATAATGGTTGTGGCAGACATGCCCCGTTCAATGGCCGAGGCCACAGTGATCACTTTCATGATGGAACCGGGCTCAAATGCGTCGGTCACTGCCCTGTTTCTGTACCGGTCCTGGCCGAAATCACCATAGCTGTTCGGATTGAATTCCGGGTAATGGGCCACGGCCAGAAGTTCACCGGTGGCGGGTTGCATGACAAGGGCCATGCCTGATTTGCCCCGGTGTTCTTTCACGGCCTTCTCAAGGGCCTGCTCACTGAAAAACTGAATTTTTTTATCCAGGGTTAAAACAATGGTGTCCCCCTTAAGGCCGTCACGCTTGTTTTTCCCTGTATCAAAGACAGTGCCCTGGCCGTCCCTGTATTCTTCGGTCTTCAGGGTCCGGCCTTTCAGGAAATCATTATATGAGAATTCCAGCCCCTCAAGGCCTTGGTCATCTTTGCCTGTGAATCCGATAACCTGGGCTGCCAGGCCCCGGTTGGGGTAAAACCGTTTGGAGTTATCCGGTGTATAGATACCGGCAATGTTGAGCTTTTTTACCTCGTCTGCCTTGGCCGGTGCCACCCGGCTTGCCAGAAGCGCAAACCGGCGGTCCTGGGAAAGTTTTTTTTCCATTTCAGCCTGGCTGCCGCCAAGGATCTTTATCAGCTGACCTGCCGCCTGCCGGGCATCTTTGACCTGGGTGGGGTCTGCGGCAATGTTGGGTGCCTCAATGCTGGCGCCCAGTTTATTTAAATGACGGTCAAGAATCAGTCCCCGGTCTCCCTGGATGGTGATTCGTCGGACATAGGTGTTTTCAGCTTTTTTCCTGAGCGTCTTACCCTGGAGGATCTGGATGTCAAAGGAACGGGTGGCAATGCCCACCAGGCACAGCAGCAGAAAAAAACGGATGAAAAGAATCCGTAAGCCGATTTTTTCACAAGAGGTTGCCGCCATTTAGTTTGTCCCTTTGGGCAGGTAAATGGTTTGATTAAAGATGTCCGGTGTCAGACCCAACCGGGTGCGGGCAATACGGGAGATCCGTGCGTCGGATTTAAGACGCGCGAGTTCCACGCTTAAGGCCTGGCGGTAATCTGCCATGTCCCGGATCTGGCTTTCGGTTTTTGCGATCATGATCATGGCCTGGCTGGATTCACTTCTGATCCAGGCGTTGCAAATGAGTTCGGCTGCCAGCACCATGATCAGGAAAAACCACAACAGCCCTTTGCGGGTCTGGAGGGAATCAATCTGTTTTTTTCGTTTTTGTGATGTGTTCAAAACCGGACCACCTTTTATAGTCTTTGCGCCACCCGCAACTTGGCGCTTCTTGCCATGGGGTTTGCTCTAATCTCGTCTGGATCCGCTGTTACAGGTTTCCTGGTAACGGATTCCATCTGCTTTACAAATCCGCATATACATGTGGGAAACTGCCTTGGGCATGTACATCCGTTTTCAAAGGCGCGCAGCCGCTGTTTGACAATACGGTCTTCCAGGGAGTGAAAAGAGATGATGCTGATACGCCCGCCCTTGACCAGCATGGACGGTACCGCCTGCATGAATGTTTCCAGGCGTTCAAGCTCCTGGTTGACCACAATGCGCAGGGCCTGGAACACCCGGGTGGCCGGATGAATTTTCTGCTTTGCCTTTGCACGGGCAGGCACGGCGTCCTCGATGACCCTGGCCAGATCAAGGCTGGTGTCAATGGGGGTGCCAGCCCTTTTTGCAACGATTGCCCTTGCCATCTGTCTTGAAAAGCGTTCTTCCCCGTATGTGAAAAAAATATCAACCAATTGTTTTTCCGAATAGGTGTTCACCACCTGGTGTGCGGTTAACCCATTACGGACATCCATCCGCATGTCCAATGGTTCGTCTTTTTTAAAACTGAATCCACGTTTGCTCTGCGTCAGCTGGTTGAGTGAAAAGCCCAGGTCAAGAAGAATGCTGTTAACCCCGTTGATTCCGATTTCTTTGAGGATGTCGGGGAGATCACTGAAATTGTTATGGTACAGCCGGATATTATCCTTGAAAGGATGAAGTACGTTTCGGGCGTTGGTAATGGCATCCATGTCCTGGTCAATGCCGATGAGCAATCCGCCGGAACCTATGGCCTTGAGCGTTGACACCGCGTGTCCGCATCCGCCGAGGGTGCAGTCCACACATATATCTCCGGGTTTAAGGTTCTGATATACATGCACCGGACTCGGCATGACAGAGGTATGTTGAAAGCCCATATCATAAACCTATGGAAGCAATCTCTTCTCTGACGTCCTCCCGCCTAAGCTCCTGTTCCATTGTATTCTGCTCCTGTTCCCATCTTTCTTTGGCCCAAATTTCAAACCGGTCCAGAACACCCACAAGAACGACCTCTTTGTCTATCCCTGCATAGGTTCTCAGGTTTTGGGGAATTAAAACCCTGTCCTGCCTGTCGCATGCCAGCGGACAGGCATTGCCCAGAAAAAAACGTTTGAACCTCTGCATGGCTGCAGTTTTGACCGTTTTTAAACGGTCCTCAATAGCCTTCCATTCGCTGAAAGTAAATGCAAAAATGCAGCCGTCCTTAATTGATACCATGATCCCGTAATCATCATCCGCCTTGAGCACTTTTCTGAATCGTGCCGGGATAATGAGTCTTCCTTTGTCATCAATTGTATGACAGGAACTGGATCGAAACACCTGGGCAGCCTTTTTTCTAAAAAACTACATCCACCTTGCACCCACTTTGCATCCACTTTTACGAAAAATATAAGAGAAGTCAAGCTATAAAATGAGTCGAAATTATATAGATTCGGGCTAAGTGCCTGATTTTATTAGGTAGTAAAAAATGATTTTTTAGTAAAATCAATAAGTTATAAAAAATGGTATAATATGTAATAATTTTTGATTAAATAGACGAGTTCAAAGGCTGTTGGTGTATCTGATTAGAAAATTCAATAATGAGAAATTCAAAGCTGCCTGGATGGGTATTTTTTTTAAGACAGACTAAAGGGCACCGGCTACGGTCTGGTGGATCTGATCAATTTTTTCATTCAGTTCTGCCTTGCTGCAGTTGGGAATATGCACCGGGGGATGAATGATCAGATCCACCGTACCCGGCATGAGATCCAGGGTATCAGAGGGTAGAATATGTTCTGAATTTTTAATCGTCACCGGTAAAACCGGCAGACCGGAAGTCATGGCAAAAACAAACGCCCCTTTTTTAAAGGGCAGGAGCTTACCCCTAGATCTTGTCCCTTCGGCGAAAAAAACTATGCTGGCCTTGTCTGATAACCTGTTTTTGGCCGCGTCTATGGATTCCACGGCAGACTTCCCATTGGATCTGTCCACATAAATACAGCCAAGAAACGTGCAGGCTGTCCCGAAAACCGGAATTTTTTGAAGTTCCGTTTTCATCACCCATTTTATAGTGAGCCCTGTAAACCCGTGCAGCACAGGGATGTCCACCATGCTTTTATGGTTGGCCACCACCACGTAGGACGCTTTGGGATTGTAATTCTGCCTGCCCTGAATTCTGACCCGTATGGGCGCAATGGCACAGAATATCCTGGCCCATATCACTGCCAGGGCATCAGCCTTGTCCGGGTTGAAAACAGCCCCTACAACGATGCAAATCAGCGCTATGACCAGGGTGTTTAAAAACATGGCCGGGATTACAATCATCCATTTATAGGGCTGATAAGCTATTTTGAATAAAGCGTTCACTCCTTAGTCGGATTTAGTGCTGTCCTGTTGTTCAATTCCCAGAAGTTTATTCGTATACGAAACAATATCTTCGGCTTTATAGCTGGTCAGGATGAAAGCATAGGGTGTATATGAACAAGATCCTTCCACATCCTGATGGTCATTGGTATTAAACAGATTTAGGACAAAAGTTCTATCGGTTTCAAGTAAAATTTTACATGAGGGCTGTATCTCCTTTAACCGGGCAGCCTTGTCATCATCCAAAAAGGACTGGCATTCAAGCTTTGATAGAGACGACAGAAGATCGGATATACTCCTTTGATCCGCAACAGATCCTGCTTCATTTTTCCAGATCGCTTCTTTGGGGGCCGCCTTTTCTGCTGTGGGATCCTTTTTTGTCTCGTCTTTTTCCTGATCTGTTGTTTTAAGGGCCTGGGCTTTTACCCAGGTGACGGTTTTTCCCTGCTGTTCCAATGTGATCTTTTTCACGCTGTCCGGGTCAAACCCGAGCACGTTTTTATCCCTGAAATCATCCGCCTCTCTGTCAAACTGGTTTTTGAAGTTTCCGTTGGCCTGGTATACGGTCCGGGTCTTGTCGTCTGACAAGTCATTCAGGCAGATAAATGTATGGTTGTTGCTGGGCGCTGTTTTGCCGATGACAAAGTCGCGCAGCACCTCTTTTCCGGCCAGGGCCTTGACCTTTACGGCATGGGGATCATCCAGTTCATACCTTGCAAGATCCTTGGCCTCGGATACAAGGGCGGACAGTTTCATCTCTTTTAAGGTGCCGAGCATCTGCTCTATATCATCCGGGTTTGCCGGAAATTTTTTGTCGGTAATGGTCCAGCCCTTTTCTCCTTTATCAAGGACCACCAGGCGGTCTGCCCTGGAAATTTCCACCCGGTCAATGCGGGTCGTATCCACCTTAGGAATCGTTGGCAGTTCATAGTGGACCTGCCCGTCCTTTTTAAGGCCGAGATAAGCGCTTAAACCGATGATCAATATGATTAAAATGATGTATTCTTTTTTCATAATGTTTCCTCCCGGATCAACCGAACATATGTGCAATTTTCTTTTTTTTCATGCTTCTGAAAAACCAGACACCCAGGCCGAACAGGAAAACCAGAACAGAAAGGCCAATGGTATTAAATCCCTTGATGATGTCTTTGGTTAAAGGATCGGTTTGGGCAATGGGGTTCAGGGTCTGCTGCTTGCTTCTCAAAAGGGCCGTGCCGTCATCTCCGTTGAGGTGGTCCAGGGCGTTGAGCAGGAAGGTTGCGTTGGTGGTGCGGCCCTGTTCGTCCAGCATGTTGTCGTGCAGTACCTGGGCACATCCGAGCACAAATATTTTTGCAGGTGCTGATGTTTCGATGACGCGGTTGCCGGCTTCAAGTCCTTGGATGTTTTGGGACGGGGCCCCGGATGGTTGCGGACCTTCAACGTTGTCTTTGTCCTGGGTGTCGGTTTCTCCGGCTTCCTTTTCAGGGACAGGTTTGCCTTTAAAATAGGATGTAAACTGCCCTTCCAGAAGATATGCCAGATCATAGGTGGACAGATCGTTATTTGTGGGGGGCGGGCTTAAAAACATGGGGTTCAGGTTAATGTTGTCTTCCATGAGCCATGCCTGGTCAGATGAAGACAAGAGCCTGACGGCACTGACCTTTGCCTCGTCCTGGCCGCCCTTGACATACTTGACCGGGGAGATCTGCATAACCACAAGGCCTTTGATGTTTTTCATGAACACGGGATCATTGTTGATGGCGTCGTCCTTGAGAACAGGCGCAAAGTAGATGATCTGCTCCCCGCCCCCCTGGGATTGGGGCAATGGCTGCGTGTACGCATTTTTGTCCAGCACATAGGCTTTTTGAATCTCCACGCCATAGTGGGCTAAAAGCTTTTCAAGGCCGGTGTCGATGGGGGCAAAAGAAGGCATTCCCATCATGCCGCCCCGGCCCTGCTGCTCTTCAAATGCATCGGCAAAGACAGCGATATTGGTGCCCTTCATCAGGGCCTGGTCAATCTGGAACAATTCATAATCTGAAAAATGCTGGGTGGGTTTGGCAATTACCAGGCAGTTGAGTCCCTGGGGAATGCCTTCATCTTTAAGGGGAATCTGTTTGATATTGTATCTTGATCCCACAAGTTGATCAAAAATGGCAAGACCGTTTCCGGCCCGGCCCTGCATCATGGCCATGCGGTCCGGTCCAAGGGTGGGGCAGCCATGATCGGACAGATACCCGATATCCTTGTTGATGCCGATCAGTTTTTCCATGACCGCTGTAATCTCTTCGCCAAGCCCCCGGGGATCCGTCATCTGATAGGTGGTGCCGATGATGGGAATCTCCACGGCCGTGATCAGGGGCAAAGTCCGGGTCTTGCCTTTATATTCCACCACAAGACTGGCTGTGCCGGCACCTGCCTTGATATTTTTTTCAGGCACGTCAGGCCAGTGCATGGCCATGAGATGATATTTCTTTGCAAGTTTTTCAAGTTCATCCGGGTCTGAGATATCCTTGGATTCAAACTGAAAAATACCCAGGTTTTTTCTGTTCAGCTTTTCCACAGTCCCTGCCACCTCATCGCCAAGATGCGGGAGTTCGTCCAATCCGATCAACGGTGCCAGGGCATTAAGCCCGGAGGACAGATACATGGTGATATTGATTTTATCGGTCTGGCGCAAAAGTGCAGACACCTTGTTGTTCAGCTTGCGGATGGCGCAGGTCAGCTCGTATTCAAGGCCGTCCGTGGCAGTGATGGCCGGGATTTTTTCTATGAGGTCCCCATGGAGAATGACCAGGCCCATGTAAGCGTTTTTAAATTTCAGCTCATCGTTTTCCATCACCCTGATCTGGACTGGTGATATTCCATAATCCCGGGCCATTTCACGGTTCTGGTCCGCATTGTCCCCCATGTCGGTTTCCTGGGATACATTATAAAAGGTAAAGTTGAAATATTGTCCGGCCTGGGCTGCGTATTCCGTGAGCAGGTCCCTTAAGTACCGTTCCGTATTATTGTGGGGGGCGGGCAGGTTTTTTGAGAAAAATACTTTGATGTTCAACGGTTCCGACAGGGTGGACACGGCCTGTTTGCTGGCATCGGACAGGGAATAAATTCGGTTGGCGGTCAGGTCAAATCTGAAAAACAGGCTTAATCCCGCCACATTCAGCAGAACGGTAACAACAGCATACAGGATAAATTTCAGATAATATTCTTTAAGGAAAGGCTTACCCATGGTGACTCCTTAATTTTTTTCTTTCATGGCAATGTCGGTTGAGAAAATGAAAATAAAGATCACGGATGCAAAGTAAATAAGGTCCCTTGAATCAATAATGCCCTTGGAAATATTTGTGAAATGGGCATTGGCACCAAGGTATTCCACAACCGGCACAAGGCGTTCGGGAACAAAAAACAGCATCCGGTCAATGATGGTCAGGGTAAAACATATGGCGCACCCGATGATAAATGCGATGATCTGGTTGCGGGTCAGGGCCGAGGCAAACAGTCCGATGCTGCAGTAAGCCCCGCCAAGGAGAATGGCCCCGAGGTAGCCGCCGATCACAGGCCCCGGGTCCAAACTGCCGATAAAGGAGATGAACAGCGGGTAGGACAGGGTGGGCACCAGCATGGCCGCGGCAAAGGCGCTTGCCGCGAAAAATTTGCCCAGGGCAATATGGGTGAAGGAGACCGGCATGGTTAAAAGGCTTTCATAGGAGCCCACGTTTTTTTCCTCGGCAAACATGCGCATGGTCACGGCCGGAATAAAAAAGGAGAAGGTTATGGGAAGAAGGGCGAAAAAGTCCCTCAGGTCGGCACGTCCGTAGAGGAAAAAGGTGGAAAAGAAAAACCACCCCGTAACAATGAGAAAAAGGGAGATAACAATATATGCAATGGGTGAAATAAAATAGTCCTTAAATTCCTTTAAGGCAATGGTTTTGATCTGTGTCATGGGTTAAGCGCCCTCCCGTGTCAATTCGTGGAAAATTTCTTCAAGGGCTAAGGGTTGTCTGACAAGCTCGGTGACAATCCAGTCGGTTTTTTTAATGGACAGGTAAAGGTCCTGGCGGATGTCTTTATCTTCTTTGCAGCACAGCTCAAAACTGATGCCTTCACTGGCCGGTGTGTCTGTCACAGTGATGTCAAGGCCTGGATCAAAGGCTTTAAGGTGGGTAAGGGCTGCCGTTATCTCCGCATTGAGCAGCGTCAGGCGGACCACGCTGCGGTGCCGGGCATTTTGTTTTAAATGCTCGGTGCTGTCGTCAGCCACTTTTTTGCCCTTGTTGATGATGGCGATCCGGTCGCAGGTGGCTTCGGCCTCGGAAAGGATATGGGTGGAAAAGATAATGGTCTTTTCCCTGCCAATGCCTTTGATGATATCACGGATCTCTGCGATCTGGTTGGGGTCAAGGCCCGAGGTGGGTTCGTCAAGGATCAGGATATCCGGGTCGGACATCAGGGCATGGGCCAGCCCCACCCGCTGGCGAAGGCCCTTGGACAGATTGCCGATGGGCCTGGCCATGATACCGGAGAGCCCGCACAGCCGGCCTAATTCTTTAAACCGGGACAGCCTGCGTTCAGGGTTATCCATCCCTTTAAGCCGCGCCACATAATCCAGGTAATCATATACCAGCATATTGTGGTACAAGGGTGCGGATTCAGGCAGATACCCGATCATGGATTTTATTTCCAGGGTGTGCTCGGGCATTTTAAGTTCATTGATCCTGATGGTGCCGGATGTGGGGGTATAAAATCCTGTGAGCATCCTCAATGTGGTTGTCTTGCCTGCCCCGTTGGGGCCGAGAAGGCCAAGTATCTTGCCGGGTTCAACGGTGAGGCTGATGTTGTCAACCGCACAGAAATCACCGTAATACTTGGTCAGGTTCTGAACATCAATCAATGTCTTCTCCTAAAAATCTTCAAGTACTTTGCTTTTTTCAAGGAACGCATCCACGTCCCCTGCTGTTCGTTTCATATGGTCTATCAGTTTTTCAAGATGCCGGCAGAAGGGGTCGTCTTCGCCTAAAGCCATGGCCGATTCCCGGTAAAACAAAAGAAATTCGTTGAAACGGGTCTCCAGATTACCGGCCAGTTTTTTTCGTTCTTCATGCCTTATTTTTTCAGACTGGATAACGGTTTCCAGTTTTTTGATGGAATACTCAACCAGCGCATCCCGGGGCATGTTATATGTTCCGGAGATGGTCGTCAATGCCTCAATGGTCTTACGGCTGAGCACAAAGGTTTTCTGCTTTCTGTCCAGTTGATTGAATTTGCGTATCCGGATGGTCTGGGCCAGTTGATCCAGGGCTGAATGATCTTCAATGATGTGATCAAACAGGGATTTCTGCTTGATGCCCATGTGGACGGCCACAAGGCCGATGGCATCAATGGCTTTCTGGGAAAGTTTAAATGTTGCCCTGACCGATTGTTTACCCCTTAAATCAAACATGGACAGTTCAGTAAAGGGGGCATTGGATTTCGCCATGAGTTCTCCTTTTCGGGACGCTGTATTATTCTCGCTTTGCTACCCCAAAAAGTAATACAGATTTATAATGTCCGCGTATATTAGCTTAAAAGGCCAGCCGGATCAATGGTTAATGGCTGGATGATCAAAATGTAATTTAGTTTCCGGATTTGACGGCTGTTTTTATAAGAAACTGGAGACAAGAGACAGGAAACAAGAGGGCGAAGCGCCTGGGGCGCCTATTTTAAGTGCGTATGGTTGGTGTTTTTAGTTTCATTTTTTTTTGTGGGCTTGCGGCCCATGGGGGATATAAAAAATTTCATGCGATTGCCTTACCCTGAAAAAAAAATCAAGTGGATCGAAATGTTGCGGCCCGGAATCGTTGGTTCCGGGCCGTCAGGTAAAGCACGACTGCTCTCATCATTCCGGTGCCCTGGGATCCCTTTGGGAGCGGACCGGGCATCAGGCCGCAGGGGGCTTATTTCTTGACAAGAGGCGCCAGGGTTTCGCTGAAGAAATAGGCCGGGGTGTTTATGGCCTCCTGTTCCGGTTTCGGCTTCCAAACGCCATATCCATCGGGCATGGCATCATTTCCCAGGCTCCAGACCATCATGCCGCCGAACTGTTTGCCGTCAATTCCCTTTTCGTTTTCGTAAATCGCTTTAAGGGATTTTGATATCTGATCCACCGCCTCATCCCACCCGGCTTTGTCTTTCCTGAAGTTCCATACATTCCCGTGAACGGTTCCGGCGCCTGCATTTGCCGGTATGCCGATGAGAAGTTTTGTGTTTTTATTCACTTTCCCTTTTTTTTCCAGGCTGTCATAAGCTGCCGCCACAATGTCGGGGTCGGATTCATTCACAAGCTTTCCGCCGTCAAGGGGGTTGGGGTATGTGAGTGCAACGCCGCTGTTGTATGCCTGCACAAAGATGGCATCATATACACCCGTGGTAAAATCCCACTCTACGCCCGCCGCGGCCACGTAAAGGCCGGGATTATCCGAACTGCCCGCAAGCTGGGGTGCTGCCGTGATAAAGTAATCTTTGCCAAATTTCTCCCTGAGCATATCCGCCAATGTAACAAGGCCCGGCGCATCCGTGATATTTTCGACGTCAAAGTCAACTCCGTCAACGCCTGCCGTTTTTACGGCATCGTACAGGTTCTCAACAGTATCACCGTTTATTTTAATATTGTGGGCATGCTCTCCACCGATTGAAAGCAGGTTTATGGTCCCGCTTTTTTCCATTGTAATCATCTTTTTGATTTGATTTAGCTGATCCGCCCCGATCTTTCCGTCATCATCGGCAAAACCGAATACAACAACACTGTATTCCGTAAGCTGTTTTGGGGTGATTGACGCCACCGCGCCTACAGAAGCAAGGTCAATATACCCGACCATTGCATTTTCAGGCCACTTCCCGGAATTGATATTGGTTTTTTTATACGCATGGGGATCTTCTCCGCCGACACCTATTTTAAAAGGAGCGGAATGGGTTGCGCCGTCGGCATTTGACAGCACAACCATAAGGGTCATATTCTCTTTTGTAATCCCGGTGACGGTAAAAATGCCCATCTGGATACCCTCGGGATTGTCATTATCCACGGGTTTCTGCTCCGCGACGTTTTCTTTGTCTATCAGGAGTACGGCCTTATCCCCCTTCTCCCCGTAATATGTGTCCCACCTCACGGTAAGTGTCTGGTTTTCAAGTTTCGTTGCCCAGCCTGCGATGACCGGTTTTGCCGGTGCAGCGAAAAGCACGCCTGCAAAGCATGTCAAAAAGCATGTCAATAAGATTCCTAAAAGTGAAAACATGACCATTTTTCTCATTTTTCGTCTCCTGTTTTTGTTTTGGGCGGCCCAGCCGCGTCATTGGGATAGATCAACTGCCTTAGATGCAGATCTAAAAAACAATTTATCATCAGTCTCGCCTGTTGAATGGCCGGGACGTATGATTTACAGAAAAGTTTCTCTTATTGTTGCAGCAGTTATTCCGGCAAGCGGAATTATGGATAAAATTGTGTTGAACAGAAGTCTCAGTATGATGCCGGATATACTTATTTCGATTATTTTTGATTTATAACCCCTGCCGGAAAATGGATCAAGAAAAAATTGAAGCTGGTTTCATTCACTGGAATACAATGCGTTCCAAGTTTGGAATTGCTGATCTTTTAGACTTTATCTTGACAAACAGCGTGTTACTGTCCTAAATGAGGAGAATCAAAAAAAATGATTTTTAAATAATTAAATGATTTTCAAATAATTAATCGGTAAGTTTAGCTGATAAATCAAACGATCATTTGTAAAACACAATCCTAAAGGAATTCAGATGTTAGATCTCACCGTTGTGTTGCTTACATACGCAGGCGTCAAGATTTATGAAAAATTTATAAAAGACGAACCTGGAGAAAAACAGGCGGCTGAGAACCCTTCGGAAGAACAGCACCGGGATGAAGAGAAAATCTTAGATCCGGAAGTGCCACTGGAAGTGCAAACGGATCAGGAAGATCTGCCCCGGCCCGAAGATCCCAGGGCCCTTGCGAAACAAAAGCGGTCCCACTACCAGCAAATGAGTGCGGTCACCCTGGGCACCGCTTTCTTACGCTATATATCCCCCACCTTTACGCTGGTCAATATCGCGGCTTATACCTACACCATGCTCCCCTTTTACCGCCAGGTGGAAACGGCTGTCAGGCAGCGGCTTCTCAAGGACGGCAAGGTGGACACCCACCTTCTCATGGGGATCGGCAACCTGCTGCTGCTGGGAACGGGCCGTTACATCACGGCCGGTATCGGCCTGGGATTTGTCTATGTGGGGGACGCCATCCAGGCCAGGGCGTCGGAAACAGCGGAGAAAAAACTCACCGGCAACCTGGTTGACACTCTTTTCGACCCCCATCAAAAGGTCTGGATCGTCAAAGAGGGGGCCGAGCTGGAGAGTTCTCTGGAAGCGGTGGGGCAGGGCGATATCCTGGTGATCCGGGCCGGAGAAACCATTCCCATAGACGGCCAAGTGGTGTCGGGCATGGCCAGCGTGGATCAGCACGCCTTTACCGGCGAATCCTATCCGGTTGAAAAAGGCATCGGAGAACCGGTATTCGCCTCCACCCTGGTCCTCACAGGCCAGGTCCACGTGAGGGTTGAAAAGTCGGGCCGGGAAACCACCATCGGCCGGATCAGTGAAATTCTGGATAATTCTCTGAAATCCAAAACCGAGCTGCAGCTTCGCGGGGAACAGTGGGCGGAAAAGGCCAATCTCCCGTTCCTGGTCATGGCCGGTGCCGGACTTGCGGTATTTGGCCCGGTGGGGGCCATGGTCATTCTCAGCGGCAACACGATCCAGGCCATCCGCGTGCTGGCACCCCTGGCCACCCTCAATTACCAAACCGTGGCGTCCCATCGCCAGATTCTGGTTAAGCAGGGGCAAGGCATTGAACAGATCAGCGCCATCGACACATTTTTATTTGATAAAACCGGCACACTGACCGACGGTGACCTAGAGGTCCGCACCCTGTTGTGCGTCCATCCGGACTACGGGGAAAAGGATATCCTCTTTTATGCGGCCCTGGCCGAACACCAGCTCACCCATCCCATTGCCAAGGCCATTGTCCGGCATGCCAGGGAAGCCGGAATTACCGTGGAAAACCTGGACGATATCGAATACCGGCAGGGGTTCGGCATTGTGGTCCAGTACCGGGATCTCACCATCCATGTGGGCAGTGCCCGGTTCATGGATGCCGAAGGCATTCCCCTGACCCGGCAGACCATGTCCAGGCAGGATGAGATCCATGCCCAGGGCCACTCCCTGGTGATGGTAGCCATTGGCCGCCGGGTCGCGGGCCTTATTGAACTTGAGGCCAGGGTGCGCCCTGAAGTCCTGATGGTCTTCAGCACCTTACGGCAGAAGGGCATCCAGCACATCGGCATTGTTTCCGGCGACCATGCAGCACCCACCCGAAAGCTGGCAGAAGCGCTGGGAGCGGACAGCATTTTTGCCGAGGTGCTGCCGGAAGACAAGGCAGATATCGTCCGCAAGTTCAAGTCCGAAGGGCACACCGTCTGCTTTATCGGCGACGGGGTCAACGACGCCATTGCCATGCAGCAGGCCGATCTGTCCATATCCCTGCGCGGGGCCACCACACTTGCCACGGATGTGGCGGACATCATCCTCACCGATCCGGATCTCACCCATTTGTGTGAATTGCTGAAACTGTCCGGCCAGCTGGAAAACAATCTCAAACGCAGCCTGGGAATCTGCTACCTGGGCATGGGGGTTGTACTGCTGGGCACCCTTTTGGGCCGGATCGATATTCTGGCGGCCATGGGCGTCCATTTCGCCCTGGGCACCGCGGCCATCGGCAACGCCATGATGCCGCTGGCCGGGATGAAAAAAAGGCCATCCCAACCCACCCGGGAGGCCCCATCCGATCCGGCTCCGTCAAAGCCCATCGTAATTGTCGGGGCCGGCGCCGCCGGTACGGCCTGCGCCCTGGCCGCAGCGGCCCAGGGTGTTGATGTCCTGGTGCTGGAACAATCCGAGCAGCCCGGCGGCATAGTGGCCCACACCTTTATCCATACCCTGGGCGGCCTGTTTGATGACCAGGGTGAGTTCCTGAACCCTGGGCTGCCCGTGGAACTTGCAAAACGGCTCAGCCAGGCCAGCCCGCTTACCCGTAAACGGCGCATCGGAAAAAATTGGACCTTGAGTGTGGACCCGGAGGTCTACGCCCGGGTAACCCGGGAGTGGATGGATGAGTACCCCGGCATTGAGATCCGGTATAATCAGCACATCACGGGTGTTTCGGTGGCCAACGGAAAAATTGAATCCATAACCGTCACCCAGGACGGCGACACCTACACCTTGACCCCCCATACCGTCATCGACACCACAGGCCGGGCCGACATTGTCCGGCATGTGAAAAACATGGGGGATACGGTTGATGGCGAGGTTCTGGCCGGGATGATTGTCCGGCTGCGCGGGGTTGCGCCGAATGCCGTCACCTTCCCCAAAAGCGTAGGGCTGCTGATTCGCATCCGCAAGGCCGCGGAACGCCGGGAACTGCCGCCGGAATGCGGCACCATCTGGCTGGACAGCGGAGTCTATCCGGATGAGGTGTATGTAAAATTCAATCTCAAACCCGCCGATTTTAACCAGGCCCGCATGGACCGTGTAACAAGTGATCTGCTGGCCTTTCTCCAGACCCTGCCCGGGTTCAGCCAGGCCGTCATAGATGCCGGCGGGCAGCTTGGGATTCGCAACGGACACCAGGTCCAGGGCGATTATACGCTCACCGAATCGGATCTCAAAAAAGGCCGGCGTTTTCCCGACGCCGTGTGCCAGGCCTGCTGGCCCATTGAATACTGGGACCCGGAGCAGGGGGTGAGCCTGGATCACTTCCCGCCGGGCCACCGCTATGACATCCCGCTGTGTGCGCTAAAAATCAGTGGACTGGACAACTTATTTACGGCGGGTAAATGCTTTTCAGCCGAGCCCCGGGTCCAGGCGTCGGCAAGGGTGGTGGGAACCTGCTGGGCCATGGGCCAGGGACTTGTCAACGCGATTATCAAGGAGAGGGAGACTGCGTAAGCCATGTCATTGAACCTAGCCGACCTGTTTTTCCGACAGGCTGATGAACAGCCGGACCAGCCCGTGATCCTGGGCCCCCGGGACCATGACCGGGTTACCTATGGCGATTTTTGCCGCACCATCCAGGGGCTGGCAAAAACGCTTCAGGGCTTTGGGGCCGGCAAAGGGATGAACATCGGCCTGCACTGCCCCAGCGGAGCGCAGTACATTTCCCTGACCTACGCCATCTGGGCCTGCGGAGCCGCAGTCACCCCGATTCCCATGGAGCTGGCAGAGGAAGAAAAACAGCAGATACTGCACCATATCGCCATTGACGCCATCATCTCCACCGGGTCCTCTGGTGCCGGAAGCAGCCTGTTTGCCCCATTTGCCCGGGGAGAGGCCATAGCCCTCACGGAACAGGCCTGGTTTTTTCCGGTCAAACCCCAGCGGGAACCGCCGCCTGAACTGGATAAACTGAATCCGGCCTTTATCCGTTTCACCTCGGGCACAACCGGTGCGGCCAAAGGCGTGGTGCTCTCCCACGACACCATCCTTGCGCGGATCCAGGCCGCCAACCAGGGGCTTGGCATCGGACCTTCGGACCGCATTGTCTGGATGCTCTCCATGGCCTACCACTTTGCGGTCTCCATTGTGGCTTACCTGAGCTTTGGGGCCACCATTATTCTGCCTAAAAACGCCTTTGGCGTCAGCATGTTACAGGCCGCCACCCGTCACCGGGCCACCATGATCTACGGGTCCCCCACCCACTACGAGCTGATGACCCATGACCAGAGCGGGCAATCCCTGCCGCGGCTTCGCCTGGCAATCGCCACCACCACCCGCCTGGCTCCGGAACTTGCCCAGGCTTTTTACCAGCGCTTTGGCCTGCCCCTGAACGAAACTTACGGTATTATCGAAATTGGCCTGCCTGCCGTGAATCTTGACCAGCCCTGGGAAAAACGGGGGTCCGTGGGTAAGCCGCTGCCGGCTTACACCGTCAGACTGGCCGGGCAGCCTGACGGCGATTCAGGAGATAAGGCCGGAGAGATCCTGATCAAGGGTCCCGGCTTGCTGGATGCCTACTACGACCCCTGGCAACTCCGAAACGCCATTCTTCAACAAAACGGCGGCTGGCTGGCAACCGGGGATCTCGGTGTGATGGACGACCAGGGATTTCTCACTATTTCCGGGCGCAGCAAGGAGATGATCAGCGTGGCAGGCATGAAATTTTTTCCCCAGGAGGTGGAAGCGGTACTCATGCGGCATCCGGCTGTTCTGGAGGCCTGCGTGTTCGGCATCAAGGCCCCGCGGCTGGGAGAAACGCCCATGGCCCTTCTGGTGCGGGCCAACGACGCCCAACCCACGGATGACATTGCTCTGAAAGCCCATTGCAGCAGGTACCTGGCCGGGTACAAAGTTCCGGTCCGGTTCCAGTGGGTGCCTTGTCTGGCCCGCACTGCCAGCGGCAAAATCATCCGGAATGCCGCCAAACTGATGAATCGGTGAAACCATGACCTTACAGACTGGTCCAAATGATCTTTTAACCCTAACCCTTAAAATCTTAAATACGGATATATGAACCTTCAGCAGACACTTCGCAACTACATTCTTGACAAATGCCTCAAAGGCCTGGCACCGGAAGGGTTTGACGACGATTTCAACCTGATTGACGCCGGTTTCATGGATTCCTTAACCATTATCAACACGGTCTCCCATATGGAAAAAGAGTACGGCATCACCTTTGATGACGGTGATATCGTGCCGGAACATTTTATGTCGGTCAATGCCCTGGCCGCATTTGTCCGCGGGAAGCGCCTACAGGCTCGTTAACCGGTCAAAAATCAATGTCCTTAACTTTAAGGAGACTCTTATTAAAACCATGAAGATCATGAAGGACATGAAGATTGATTTTCGGTATATACTCTTCATGATCTTCATGATCTTCATGATCTTCATGGTAAAATAAAATATTCAGTACTTAAGTTAATGACATTGGGACAAAAATGATAAAAGAACAGTCTGATAAACGCCGCCGACCGGCGGCTTCTCCACATAAATAGGGATATCATAATGGCGTCAAATGCGAACCCCCCGTTCGATATTGCGATTATAGGCCTGTCATGCCGCTTCCCGGGCGCGGAAAACCCGGAAGCCTTTTGGGATCTCCTGGAAAAAGGGGGGGATGCCATTACCCAAATCCCGTCCAACCGCTTTGATGTGGATGCCTTTTACGATCCTGATCCGGAAAAGCCGGGAACCATCACCACACGCTACGGCGGTTTCCTGTCCCGGGTGGACCAGTTCGACCCCGCGTTTTTCGGTATACCGCCCCGGGCGGCAAATGCCATTGATCCCCAGCAGAGACTGGCTCTGGAGGTGAGCTGGGAAGCCCTGGAAAACGCCGCCATTGCGCCGGGCAACCTTAGGAATTGCCAGGTGGGCGTCTTTGTGGGGGTTACCGAGAATGACTATGCCCGGGCCGCGTTCCAGGCCCCGGCCCAGATCGACCTTTACAGCGGCACCGGCAATCTCCAGGCATTTGTGGCCGGGCGCATCGCCTATGCCCTGGGCGTTCAGGGCCAGGCCCTTTCCATCAACACGGCCTGTTCCAGCTCCCTTGTGGCTGTTCATTCGGCCTGCCAGGCCCTGCGCCTGGGAGAGTGTGAACTGGCCCTGGCAGGCGGGGTCCAGGTCATACTCAGCCCCCACAACTATATTTTCCTGTCCAGGTCCAAGGCCCTGAGCCCGGACGGGCGCTGCAAAGTATTTGACGCGGCTGCCAACGGCTTTTCCCGGGGGGAGGGGTGCGGCATGGTGGTGCTCAAGCGCCTGGCCGACGCCCGGCAGGACCGGGATAATATCCTGGGCGTCATTCGCGCAAGCGCCGTTAACAACGACGGCTTTTCCGGCGGTTTGACCGTGCCCAATGTCGCGGCCCAGGAACGGCTGCTGCGCACGGCCCTGGAACGGGCCAATCTTAGGCCCGGCCAGGTCGGTTATCTGGAGGCCCACGGCACGGGCACCATACTGGGAGATCCCCTGGAGATGCAGGCTGCGGGCAGGGTGTACGGCCCTGGCCGGGACCCGGGACAGCCCCTGGTCATTGGTTCGGTAAAAGGCAACATAGGCCATTCCGAAGCAGCCGCGGGCATTGCCGGGCTCATCAAGGTGATCCTGGCCATGGGGCACGGCCGGATTCCCGGGCAGCCCCATTTCAAGACCCCCAATCCGCGTATTCCCTGGGACAAACTGCCCTTCCGGGTCCCGGCCGGGACCATGGACTGGCCTGGTACACCCAAGATTGCGGGCATCAGCAGTTTCGGCATGAGCGGGACCAATGCCCATGTGCTGGTTGAAGCGGGTGAGGCCCCGGCAGTGCCTGGGGATGATGTGGTCCGGCGCCCCGCACACATCCTGCCGATATCCGGAAAAACCGGAACCGCAGTGGCGGACCTTGCTGCCCGTTACAGCCAATGGCTGGACCGGCACCCGGACATCCCTTTGGCGGATATCTGCTTTACCGCCGCCACCGGGCGGGACCATTTTGCCCACCGGGCAGCCCTCGTGGTTGAAACCCTGGACCAGCTTTCAAAAAGCCTGTCCCAGCCGCCCCGGACCCAGCCCGGGCCGGCCCCTGTGACGGTGATGCTGTTCACCGGCCAGGGCAGCCAGTACAGCGGCATGGGCCAGGGGCTTTATGACACCCAGCCTGTATTCCGGAACGTCCTGGATCAATGTGCCGCCATTTTGGAGCCCTTGCTGGATATCCCCCTCACATCCCTTGTTTTTGATCCGGTACACGGAGCACTGCTCAATCAGACCCGCTATACCCAGCCCGCGCTTTTTTCCCTGGAAGTGGCGCTGTATGAGTGGTGGCGGTCCCTGGGTATTGAACCGGATGTGGTGATGGGGCACAGCCTGGGCGAGTATTCGGCTGCCTATGCCGCCGACGTATTTTCCCTGGAAGATGCATTGCACCTGGTCACCCGGCGGGGCCGGCTCATGGACGGCCTGCCCCCGGGCGGGGCCATGGCCGCTGTTTTTGCCCAACCAGCCCAGGTGGACAAGGCCATCGCAGGCACAGGGCTCTCCATTGCCGCATACAACGGCGGTCACCAGGTCATCAGCGGGTCTGGAGCCGAGGTGAGCGCCGTGACAGACAGGTTTGAACAGGCAGGCGTGCGCATCCAGGGGCTGCAAACCAGCCAGGCCTTTCATTCCGCCCTGCTGGACCCCATACTGGATGAGTTTGTCCAATTTGCGGCCACCCTTCATTTCCAGCCGCCCCAGCGCACCCTGGTCAGCAATCTGACCGGAAAGGCATTTGCCCCGGGTGAGGTGCCGGACAGCGACTACTGGCGCCGCCACAGCCGGGAACCGGTGCAGTTTGCCCAAAGCTGTTCGGCTGCGGCAGAACTGGGCGGCAACATCCTGCTGGAAATCGGTCCCCACCCGGTGCTGGCTGCCATGGCCCTCCATTGCTGGCCGGACAGGGAAAGCCCGGTTGCGGCGGGCAGCCTGCGCCGGATAATTGAGGACAACCGGCAGACCGCCCAGGCCCTGTCACGCCTGTACATGGCCGGGGCCAATCCCGACTGGGCCGCATGGGACGCCCCATGGCCCCGGTGCAAAGTGGGGTTGCCCACATACCCTTTCCAGCGGCGCCGCTGCTGGGTGGAAACAACAGAGACGATTGACGCCTTCCCTCATCCGGCAAACGATGTAACAGCCGCGCCAGAGGAACCAGCACCCCGGGCTTCCCAGGAAAAGGAAGCTCCCCTGATTCATCGCCTTCAGCAGGCATTACAGGCCATCATGGGGCTGGACGATTTGCCGGATCCTGATACCAATGTCTTTGACCTGGGGCTGGATTCCCTCATGGCTGTGGAGCTGCGCAACCGGATCCAGGGTATCACGGGCCGGGAAACCGATCTGTCAAGCGCCCTTATCCTGGCCCACCCGACACTGGCGGGCCTTGCGGCCCACCTGACCGTTGAAGGCAAAACAGGCGAAATAGACGAAACAGGCGCCCGGGGCCAAACCCGTTTTACCCCGCTGTCCGCGGGCCAGCAGGCCCTCTGGTTCATCTACCGGGACGCCCCGGAAAGCCCGGCTTACAACACCGGGCTGCTGCTCCGGTTCGAAACCGCACTGGATGCGGACCTGCTCAGGCAGGCCCTGCAACGGCTGGCGTCGCGCCATGCCATGCTGCAAACCCGTATTGCTGAAAAAGACGGCCAGCCCTGCCAATGGGCGGATCCGGACCTGGAACCGGCCTTTCGCCAATGGGACGCCTCGGCCTGGGATGAAGGCCGGCTGATGGATGAGGTGCGGCAAGCCTCCCAACAACCTTTTGTGCTGGAGCAGGGCGTTTTCCGGGTGGACGGATTCCTGGATGCCCGGCAGGGGCCCCTGGTGCTGCTGGGACTCCATCACATTGCCGGGGATGCCCGTTCCATGGCCATCCTGGGCCGGGAAATCTGTGCGCTTTATGACGCGCAAATCCAGGGCAAAGAACCGGATTTACCCGCATTACCGGCCAGGTATGCTGATTTTGTCCAATGGGAAAAGGATCTGCTGGCCGGTGAAGAAAAGGAAAAGATGGCTGCCTATTGGCACCAGGAGCTGGCAGGCCGCCTGTCCATTCTCCAGCTTCCCACGGACCGGCCCCGGCCAAGGCTGCAGACCTTTAACGGCGCCTCCCTGCGCTTTACCCTGGCCCCGGAACTGACCGACCGGCTCAGGATACTGGCCCGCCAGGAGCAGTGTACCTTGTTCACCGTGCTGTTCACCGCTTTCCAGATCTTGCTCCACCGCTATACCGGCCAGGAGGAGATCCTGCTGGGAGTCCCCACTTCCACGGTCCGGGGCCGTCGGGAATTTAACGACATGGTGGGGTATCTGGTCAATCCCATGGTTGTGCGCGCAAGTTTCCCCAGGGATGCACAGACAAGCTTCCGTGAAAAAGCTGCCATGAACCAGCACCGGATATTTACCGGACTGGACCACCAGCCCTATCCCTTTCCTTTGCTCATGGAACAATTGCAGCCGGAACGGGACCCCAGCTATCCCCCCCTTGTCCAGGCGCTTTTCGCCTATGAGACCCGGGCCCTGATCCCCAGGCGGTTTTTCAGCGGAGGCGTGGCAGCCCACAGCATTGCCCTTGACCAGATGGAGGGGCAGTTCGATGTGTCCATGACCTTTGACGATGATAAGAATGCCCTGTCAGGTACCTTAAGCTATAACAGGGATCTCTTTTTTCCTGAAACGGCCCGGCGGATGTCGGAGCACCTGCGGGTGCTCCTGGAAGGTATCGCGGTGTTCCCGGACCAGGAGATCCATACCCTGCCCATGCTCACCCCGGCGGAAACCCGGCGCCTCATGGAGTGGAACCGGACCGGAAGATCGTTCCCCGCCGGCAAAACCATTGTCGAGCTGTTCGAAACCCAGGTGGAGAAAACGCCTTCTGCCATTGCTGTGGTGTGTGAAGAGGAACGGCTGACCTACCGCGAACTCAATGAACAGGCCAACCGGCTGGCCCATTACCTGGCGAAATATCTGGCGGACCGGCAGAATCCTTTGATTGCCATTGCAGTGGAGCCGTCCGCCGGGATGGTCATTGGCCTGCTGGGAATACTCAAGGCCGGCGGGGCTTATCTGCCCATCGACCCCGCCTATCCGGCGGAGCGTATCAAGTATATGCTGGCGGACAGCGGCGCGCCCCTGGTGTTGACCCAGACCGGATTAAAAACGCGCCTGCCCATTGACACGGCGGCGCATGACGTGATCTGCCTGGATGACGACAAAGGATTCCGGTCCCAGTCCGGGCATAATCCCCCGGCCCACCCCGCCGGGACGGACCTGGCCTATGTGATCTATACCTCGGGGTCCACCGGGAAGCCCAAGGGCGTGATGATTGAACATGCCGGGCTGGTGAACCTGGCTTTTTCACAAATTGACACCTTTCAACTCCAGCCGGACAGCCGTGTGTTGCAATTCGCCTCCTTCAGCTTTGACGCGTCTGTCTCTGAAATCACCACCACCTTGCTGAGCGGCGGGGCCTTATACATCGCGTCCAGATACATCCTGCTGGATCCAACGGAATTTACCGCCCTGATGGGTGATGAAAAAATCAGCCATGTCACCTTGCCCCCCTCTTTTGTCCGCAACCTGCCAGGCCAGGCCCTCCAGGGGCTGAAAACCCTTGTGGTGGCCGGGGAGGCCTGTCCGGCGGAACTGGTGGCCCAATGGGCCGGCCAGGTCCGTTTTATCAATGCCTACGGACCCACCGAGAATACGGTTTGCGCCACCATGGCGGTCTGTTCCCCGGACCAGGAAGGTGGGGTCCACATTGGCCGGCCCATTCCCAATGTCCGTATCCATATCCTGGATACCCGCAACCAGCCCGTGCCGCCGGGCATTACCGGGGAACTGTGCATTGCCGGTGCCGGCCTTGCCCGGGGGTATCTCAACCGTTCCGGGCTGACCGCTGAAAAATTTGTGGAAACCCGGCTGTTCGGCAAAACCGAGCGCATCTACAAAACCGGGGACCTGGCCCGGTTTCTGCCCGACGGCAACCTGGTCTATATGGGACGGCTGGACCACCAGGTCAAACTGCGGGGTTTCCGCATCGAACCCGGGGAAATAGAGGCGGTGCTGGCACAACACCCCTTGGTCAAAGAGGCTGCCGTAACCGTGTATGAAACCAATGGAGACAGACGGCTGGCCGCCTATCTCACAAATTCGGCCGGGTCTCCTGAAGCGGAATCCGGGCTGGAACCGGCCCAGCTAAGGGAATGGCTGAAACAGCAGCTGCCCGATTATATGATTCCCAACCATTTCATGGTGCTGGACAGGCTGCCGCTGACCCCCAACGGCAAAATAGACCGCAGGGCGCTGCCCGATCCCCAGGCCGGAATTGCTGCCAAAGACAACAGATTGGCCACACCCACCGAAGAGATATTGTCGGGTCTGTGGTCCGGGCTCTTTCAAGGCGCAACCATCACCCGGCAGGCCCATTTCTTTGACCTGGGCGGACATTCCCTGACAGCCATCCTGCTCCTGGCCCGGATCCGGGACAGCTTTCAGGTGGAACTGCCGGTGCGGGCCGTTTTTGAGCATCCCCGGCTGGCAGATCTGGCAAAGGCCATTGAAGGGGCCATGGGCACGCCTGCCCTGCCGCCCATCCGCAAACAGCCGGACAGGTCAGCCCCGGACCTCTCCTTTGCCCAGCAGCGCCTGTGGTTCCTGAACCGGCTGGCGGGGAATGCCAGTGCGGTGTATAACATGCCCACGGTCCTGCAATTGTCCGGCAACCTGGATATCCAAGCCCTGAAGCAGGGTTTGAAATGGCTGGTCCGCCGCCATGATTCGCTGAGGAGCGCTTTTCCGGACCAGGGGGGGGAGGCACGGGTGCAGATCCAGGCCCCCGGTGACCAGGAGATCCTGGCCGTTCATGATCTCACCGGACTTTGTCCCACGGAACAGGATGAGGCCGTACGCAACCGGGCCGGCCGCCATGCGGTCCAGCCCTTTGACTTGAGCCGGGGGCCCCTGTTCAAGGCCGACCTGCTGGTCCTGGACCGGGAAAAGTCGGTGCTGCTGCTCAATATGCACCATATCATCAGTGATGCCTGGTCCATGGGCGTGCTGGTCCGGGATCTGGGCCAGGCCTGTATTGCCTTTGCCCGGGGCAGCGAACCGGATCTTAAGCCCCTTGACATCCAGTACCAGGATTATGCGGCCTGGCAGCGCAACTGGCTCCAGGCAGAGGTGCTGGAAAAACAGGAGGCCTATTGGCACCGGCAGCTGGCCAATGCCCCGGAACTGCTGGAACTGCCCCTGGACAATCCCCGGCCGGCCCGCCAAAGCTTCAGGGGGCACCGGTACCTGCACCGGCTGTCACCGGAATTGACCCGGAGCCTTGGAGAATTGAGCCGCAGGCAGAACGTGAGCCTGTTCATGACCCTGCTCAGCACCTATTATATCCTGCTCTCCCGTTACTGCCGGGTGGATGATCTATGCGTGGGCACACCCATTGCCAACCGTACCCACAGCGACACCCACGAAATCATCGGTTTTTTCGTCAACACCCTGGTGCTGCGGGGCCGGCTTGGGCCGGACCAATGCTTTGCCGACCTGTTGGCCCAAACCCGGAAAACCTGCCTGGACGCCTATGCAAACCAGGATATCCCCTTTGAAATGCTGGTGGAGCAGCTTCGGCCCAGCCGCAGCCTGGGCCACAGCCCCCTGTTCCAGGTGATGTTCGGACTGCAGAACAATGACCCGGTATCCCTGGACCTGCCGGGGATCGAGACCACGGCCCTGGATGTAGAGTTCCCGGTTTCCAAATTTGATCTGAGCCTCAACGCCGAAGCCCGGGACGGGGCCTTGTACTGTGAATGGGAATATGCCGCGGATCTGTTCCAGGCCGCCACCATTGAGCGCATGGCAGGCCATTTTGAGGTATTGCTCACCGCCGTTGCGGACAATCCGGCCCGGCCTGTCAAAGACCTGCCCATGCTCACGGCCAGGGAGACAGAGGCATGGCTGGCCTGGAATGATACGGCCACGGACTTTCCCGGGGACAGCACCATCGTGGACCTGTTCCAGGCCCAGGCAGACAAAACCCCCGGCGCCATTGCCGTCTCCTTTGAAGGACAAACCCTCACCTACCAAGAGCTGGATGAAAGGTCCGGCCGGCTGGCCCATTACCTCACCCAAAACGTCCGGAAACCGTCCGGGCCGGACGCGTTCCTGATCGCCCTGTCCCTGGAACGTTCCCTGGAAATGGTGGTGGGGGTCCTGGCCATTCTCAAGGCAGGCGGGGCCTATGTGCCCATTGACCCGGATTATCCGGCTGACCGGATCCGGTACATGCTTGAGGATTGCGCAGCACCCCTGCTGCTCACCCAAAGTGCCCTGAAAGCACAACTTCCCCTGGAAGCGTTGTCCCCCCTTTGCCTTCCGGTTTTTCTGGATGAAATTGATCTGGACGAGATTGATCTCTATAACTTGGCCAAGACCCTTCCAGACACGGCCATCCAGGTGAATGATCCGGCCTATGTCAACTATACCTCGGGGTCCACCGGGCAACCCAAGGGCGTTGTCGTTCCCCACCAGGCCGTGGTCCGGCTGGTGAAAAACAGCAACTTTGCCCAACTGGATTCAGCACAGACCTTTCTCCAGTACGCGCCGGTATCCTTTGACGCAGCCACCCTGGAGATCTGGGGCGCCCTGCTCAACGGTGCAAAGCTTGTGGTCATGCCGGCCCGGCAAAAGGACCTGGCCTCCCTTGCCAGGGTGCTGGGCCGGGAAAAGATTTCCATTTTATGGCTGACCAGCAGCCTGTTCAATGTGATGCTGGAAGAATACCCCGAAGCGCTGCAAGGGGTAAAACAACTGATGACCGGCGGGGAAACCCTGTCCGTATCCCATATTCAAAAGGCATTGGACCTGCTGCCCCATACCCGGTTGATGAACGGGTACGGCCCCACGGAAAACACCACCTTTACCTGCTGTTACCCCATCATGAACCAGCCATACCCAGGCTCCATTCCCATTGGCAGGCCCATTGCCAACACCACGGTTTATATCCTGGACCAGCACCTGCAACCCGTGCCCGTCGGCGTTCCCGGAGAACTGGTCACGGGCGGCCCCGGCCTGGCGCTGGGCTATCTCAACCGGCCGGACCTGACCCGGGAAAAATTTATGGAAATCGAAATCTTCGGTAAAACCCAACGCATCTACCGGACCGGAGACCTGGTGCGCCTGCTGCCCTGCGGCGACATTGAATTCCTGGGGCGCATGGATCTTCAGGTCAAGCTGCGGGGGTTCCGCATTGAACTGGGGGAGGTCGAAGCGGTTCTTGGCCGGCTCCCGTCTGTCAGGGAAGCCGTGGTCTCTTTACACGGGACCGGCGAAGACAAGCGGCTGATCGCCTATCTCACCGGGGAGAGATCCACCCGGGCAGGTTCCCTGATTGACCCGGCCCAGGTCAAGGAGGGCCTGAAATCCCTGTTGCCCGATTATATGATTCCCGGCCAATTCATGGTGATGGAAAAATTTCCCCTGACACCCAGCGGCAAAATTGACCGCAGGGCATTGCCCCTGCCCGGGGCGGAAACCGTGACCGGAGAAAAACCTGCCACCCCCACCGAAGAGGTCCTGGCCGGCATCTGGGCCACACTGCTGTGGCGGGAAACCGTGCATCGCCACGACAACTTCTTTGACCTGGGCGGACACTCCTTGTCCGCCACCCGGCTCATTGCCCGGATCAGGGACAAGTTCCAGGTGGAGTTGCCGGTGAGCGCGGTTTTCGAGCATCCCCGGCTGGATGCGCTGGCCAATGCCATTGATACGGCCAACGCCCCGGCCAGCCTGCCTGCCATCCGCAAACAGCCGGATGGGGCTTGCCAAGTCCTCTCCTTTGCCCAGCAGCGCCTGTGGTTCCTCAACCAGCTGGAAGAGAGCGGCCCTGATGTGTACAACATGCCGGCGGCCCTGGAATTGAGGGGGGAGCTGAATGTCGGGGCCCTGGAGCGCAGCCTGGAGTGGTTGGTCTGCCGCCATGACGCGCTCAGGAGTACCTTTCCCACCCGGGACGGACACCCCGTGGTGCAAATTCATGCCCCCGGCGAAATAAAGGTTCTGGCCATCCACGACCTGACCCTTCAAGATCCGGCCGGACTGTCCCCGGCGGCCCAGGACAAAGAGATTCAAATCCATGCCCGGCGCCATGCCGGCATCTCCTTTGACCTGGACCAGGGCCCCCTGTTTAAGGCTGACCTGCTGCGTCTTACAGCCCAAAGATCAGTACTTCTGCTGAACATGCACCATATCATCAGTGACGGCTGGTCCATGGGCGTATTCATGCGGGACTGGCACCAGGCCTATACTGCTTTTGCCCAGGGCAGAGCGCCGGACCTGCCTCCCCTTGCCATTCAGTACGGTGATTACGCGGCCTGGCAGCGGGAGTGGCTGCAAGGCGAGGTCCTGCAACGGCAGGTGGACTATTGGCACGGGAAGCTGGCCGGGGCCCCGGAACTGCTGGAACTGCCCCTGGACACCCCCCGGCCCCCCCTGCAAAGCTATCAAGGCGCCCACTATTTCACGGCTTTGCCACAGGATTTGGCAAAAGCGCTCAACGGCTTGAGCCGGGAGCAGAACGTGAGCCTTTTCATGACCCTGCTCACCGGGTTTTACATCCTGCTTTTCCGGTACAGCCGCATGGATGATCTCTGCGTGGGCACCCCCATTGCCAACCGCACCCACACCAGCACCGATGACCTGATCGGGTTCTTCGTCAATACCCTGGTGCTGCGGGGCCGGCTTCATCCGGGCCAGAGCGTGGCCAGCCTGCTGGCAGACACCCGCACCACCTGCCTGGAGGCCTATTCCCACCAGGATATTCCCTTTGAGATGCTGGTGGAACGGCTGAAACCCACCCGCAGCCTGAGTCACAGCCCGTTGTTCCAGGTGATGTTCGGACTGCAGAACAATGACCCGGTCCCACCGGACCTGCCGGGCCTGGCAGTCACCTCCCTGCCTGTTGATTATCCCATTGCCAAATTTGATTTGAGCCTGAACGTGGAGGAGCGGGACGGGGAACTGATTTGCTGGTGGGAATATGCCACCGACCTGTTCCAGGCATCCACCATTGAGCGGATGGCCGGCCATTTTCAGGTGCTGCTGCAGGCCATGGCAGACAACCCGGACCAATTGGCCAGCCGCCTGCCCATGTTCACCGCAAAGGAGACGGCCTTGGTGCAGTCCTGGAATGATACGGCCGGGGATGTGCCAAAGGAGACCATTGTCCGCCTGTTTGAACAACAGGCAGCAAAGCAACCTGACCACATTGCCGTGATTTGTGAAGAAAACCGGCTGACATACGGACAACTGAATGAAAAGGCCAACCAGACCGCCAGCCTTCTGTTATCGCTTCCTGAATTTAAAACAGGGCATAATCCCCTGGTGGCGGTATTCATGGACCGTTCCCCGGAAATGGTCATCGCTATCCTGGCCATCCTTAAATCAGGGGGCGCCTATGTGCCGGTTGACCCCGCCTATCCCGGGGCCCGTATCCGCCATATCCTGGATGACAGCGGCGTGGCCCTGGTACTGACCCAAAGCGCCCTGAAGCCACGGCTGTCCCTGGGGGAACCGGAACAGGCTTTTACGGTGGTCTCTTTGGATGCGCTGGACCTGGCCGGCCACCCCCGGCAAAATCCGGCCATGAACATTGATGCGGCTGACCTGGCATATGTGATCTACACCTCAGGCACCACCGGCAACCCCAAAGGGATCATGATCCATCATTTTGGCTTAAGCAATCTTATCCGGTCGTCCATTGATATGTATGACCTGACAAGCCGTGACAGGGTATTGCAGTTTGCCTCGCTCAGTTTTGATACCGCCGTGGAAGAGATCCACATGACCCTGGTTGCGGGGGCTGGGCTCATCCTGCGCAACCAGGAGATGATCGGATCCACCAAGGCATTCCTGGCAGCCTGCGCGGCCCATGAGCTGACGGTGCTGGACCTGCCCACGGCCTTTTGGCACAGCCTGCTGACAGACCTGCCCGCCATTCGAAAACTATGGCCCCAAAGTATCCGCCTGGTGGTGATCGGCGGTGAGGCGGTTTCTGCTGAACATGTTGAACAATGGCTGGCACTTTTCGGGCCGTTTCCGGTGCTGCTGAATTCATACGGCCCGGCGGAAGCAACGGTGGCGGCAACGGTTTTCCCCATCCAATCCGCCGATATTGGCGGGGGGGCCGCGATACCCATTGGCCGGCCCATACCCAACACCCGGATCTACATCATGGACCCGCATCTTCAGCCACTGCCCCCGGGTGTTCCCGGCGAGCTGTGCATCGGGGGCGCGGGGCTGGCCCGGGGCTATCTCAACCGTCCGGAACTGACTGCTGAAAAATTCATCGAAATAAACATCCCGGGGAAAACAGAGCGGATTTATAAAACCGGTGACCTGGCAAGATGGCTTCCCAGCGGCAATATCGAGTTCCTGGGCAGGATGGACCACCAGGTCAAGCTGCGGGGATTCCGCATTGAACTTGGGGAGATCGAATCCGTGCTCCGCCGGCACCCGGCAGTCAGGGATGCCGTGGCAATGCTGGTGGAAGAGGGGGATAACAAACGGCTGGCAGCCTACATAACAGGGGACTGGAAAGGGAAGCCGGACGACTCCGCCCTGGCCGCCCAATTGCAGGAATGGCTCAGGCAAAGCGTTCCCGATTATATGGTCCCTGCCCATTTTACACTGCTTGACTGTCTGCCCCTGACCCCCAACGGCAAAGTGGACCGGAAGAAACTGCCTGAACCGGAACGTTTAACTGCCACCAAAGGGTATGAGGCACCGGCTTCGCCCGCGGAAGAGATCGTTGCCAAAATCTGGACAGAAGTGCTGGGGGTGGCGCGTGTGGGCCGGCATGATAATTTTTTTGCCCTGGGCGGCCATTCCCTGCTGGTGGTGCAGCTGGTAAACCGTGTGCAGAGTCTGTTTGAAGTCAGAATTGTCGTGCGGGAACTGTTTGAGGCCCCCACGGTTGCCGGCATTACCCGGAAATTGATTGCCCATGAGCCCCAGAAAGGACAGGTGGATACCATCGCGCGCCTGCAAAAAGAGATAGACGGGATGTCCGAAGAGGAGATCCGGGCGGCCCTGGGTGAGGCCTGACTTATTTGCCAGGGAAGGTAGAGGTAACGTGTTTAATAAAGTATAAACTTTACTGGAAGCTATTTTTCACCATGAAGTTCATGAAGAGCATGAAGAGAGCCATTCTTCATGTCCTTCATGCTCTTCATGGTAAATAAGCCGTGTAAGAGGAGATGTATGTTATCTGATAAAGAGAAGTTGCTGAAAAAGTTGATGGCGAAAAAAGGGTTTGGCCTGCCCGGTGGAACGGCACAGCCGGCCAAATCCAAGAGAAGCGTCCAGTTGGAAAACTTCATGCGGGTCGTGGGCAATACCGGCCGGGCAGTTGATTTTTCGCTGCCCGAGCACAGCGCTGCCTCCACCGTGGAGCGGACAATTGCCAATGCAGGCGGTTTCCAGGATGCCTACCTGGACGACTCCCGGGTCATGTTCGTGGGAAACGTGGCCTGTTCCGAGATCGTGGCGGCCCTGGATTTCGTGCCCTTTAACGGGCAGGTTCTCTCCTATTTCCTGGCCGCAGCCGGGGCGGCCGGCGCGTTCCTGGATATTGCGGAAAAAAACCACCTGTCCAGGGATATCTGCCCGGTGGTCCGGTGCGTGCTGGGTGCGGCCGTGGAAAACTGCCTGCCCACCCCGGATTTCATTACCTTTGCCTATTTCCCCTGCGACAGCGGGGCCAGGATGTTCTACGCCCTGGCCGATGCCTACGACTGCCCCTGGTTCCTCCTGGATATGCCCGAGCGCCGGGGCAATGCCGCAGCCCAATACCTGGCCCAACGCATGAAAGAGATGGTGGCCCGGGTGGAGAACGCCCTGGGTATCGAAGCTGTTCCGGACCGTATTGCAGCCGCGGTGGAAGCGTCCAAAGAGACCATGCGCTATTACGAAAAACTGATCTCCCTGTCCCTGGCCCACCAGGTCTGTCCGTCGGTGCATAAGTTCACCACCGACACCACCACCCATCTGAGCAGGATGGGATCGCCCGGGGCCACCCAGGGGGTCCGGCTCTGCTATGAAGAGCTGCTGGATTCAGTCGAAACCGCGGGGCAGATCCGGGCCAAAGAGAGGCCCCGGGTGATATGGGACGGGCTGATGCCTTTTTACAACAATGAAATTATCAGATATATGGAAGAGGGGTGCGGCCTGGAAGTCATGTCAAATCTCTTGCCGGCCATGACCCAAAATATCGGCGGGTTACTGGCGGAAAAGGACCCTTACATGTATATGGCCAGGCGGCAGCTGCACTTTGCCGGCATTGATGATACAAAATTTGACGTGCTTGAGCCCTACGGCATAGACGGGATTATACGGTTCAACCAGTGGGGCTGCCGCCGCCACCTGAGCGTGAACCAGATTATCAGGGACCGCCTGACCCAATCAGGCATGGTCATGCTGGACATAGACGGCGACTTCATCGACAGCCGGGGCTATTCATTTTCCCAGGTTAAAATACGGATAGACGCATTTGCGGAGATGCTCAAAAACAGGAGTGAGGTATGATTACCATTGGTATTGATTCCGGTTCCCTTGCCACCAAGGGCGTTGTGTTGGGTGATGATAAAAAAATTTTAGGGTCTGCCATTGATTTGACCGGCGGCAGGAGCCGGAAGTCGGGTGAGCGGGTGTATCATCAGGTGCTGGACCGGGCCGGATTGTCGGAACAGGATGTGGCGTTTGTGGTGACCACGGGGTACGGGCGTGACAATTTGCCGTTTTCCGGCAAAAATGTCACCGAGATCACCTGCCACGCAGCCGGTGTCCATTTCCTGTTTCCGGATGTGGCAACCATCCTGGATATCGGGGGCCAGGACAGCAAGGTCATCCGCATCGGCAATGGCGGCCGGGTGGAAAATTTCATCATGAACGACAAATGCGCCGCAGGTACGGGCCGTTTCCTGGAAGTGATCGCAAAGGCCCTGGAGGTGCGCCTGGAGGATCTGGGCGCCATATCCCAGCAGACCGATAAAAATGTGGAAATCAGCAGCATGTGTACGGTGTTTGCCGAAACCGAAGTGGTTTCCCTGGTGGCCGAGGATACGCCTGTGCCGGAAATCGTGCGCGGGGTTCACAATGTGATCGTGGAGCGCGGAGAGATCCTGCTGGGTAAAATCGGATTGGTCGAACCCGTTGCCATGAGCGGGGGCGTGGCCCTGAACATCGGTGTGGTCAAAGCCCTGGAAAAACGACTGGGCCTTGAACTGAGAATCGCTGAAAACCCGCAGCTCACCGGTGCCCTGGGCGCAGCCGTGATTGCCCGCAACCTCATGGAAAAAAGATAATGGAAAAGAGATAATATGGATACCTTGAACACCCAATTGCGGACCCGCATCACGGAAATTACCGATATTCACCACAACCGGTTTGAGATACTCAAGGCCCTGGACCGCCCCAAGATCGGCTGGGTCTCCATTTATACCCCTGAAGAGATCCTGTACGCGGCCGGCCTGATTCCCTACCGGATCTTTGGGGAAACCTGCACCAAAACCACCAAAGCCTCGGCCTACATGCACCGGAACATTTGTCCCTATGTGCTGAGCTGCCTGGAAGAGGTGCTGGCCGGAAAACATGATTTCGCGGACGGTGCTGTCATTGCCAATGTCTGTGATGCCCGGCGGCGGCTGTTTGATGTGTGGAAATACTTCAGGTCCAATGATTTCGTCCATATGCTGGACCTGCCCAAGGAGATCGACGCCACAACCAAAGCGTATTTCATCACCGAGATGCAGCATCTCATGGCGGTGCTGGAAGAGCGCTTTGACGTCAAAATCACGGACCAGGCGTTGCGGCACGCTGTCTCAGTCTACAACCAGTCCCGGGAACTTATGCAGCGTCTCTATGATCTGCGCAACGACATCCACCCGCCCATTGCCGGCGAAGACTACATGTTCATGGTCAAGGCAGCCATGACCGGCCCCAGGGAGATTTTTAACGAAAAAATGACACAACTGGTTGAGGACCTTCCCCGCCACGGCAGGGAACAGCCCGTTGCCACACCCAGGATCATGATCTGCGGCAGCTACTTTGACCATCCCCATATCATCCGGGTGATCGAAGAGATGGGCGGCATGGTGGCATGCGAAGATACCAGCAACGGGGTAAAATATTTTGAAGGCACCGTGGACGAAGACAAGGAGCCCCTTGCCGCCCTTGCCGATTATTATTTGGATAAAGCCACCTGCGCGGCATTGTTCGATTCGGGCAAGCGGTTCGACCACATGATGGCGCTGATCAGGCAATATAAAGTGGATGCCGTAATATACGTATCCCTGAAATTCTGCGACAACAACCTGATTGATTTTCACTACCAGCAAAAACGCCTGGCCGAAAAAAAGATACCGGTCCTGTTCCTTGAAACCGAGCGCATGGCCTCCAACATGGGCCAGATCCGCACCCGGATCCAGGCGTTCCTGGAAGCTGTCATGCTGTGGTAAAGCGGCTTTTTTAAAAAGTATTTGGAACCCTCACAGAAGTATGAACTTTCATACGGCCATGCAATCTTCGCACAAGTGATGCAAAATAGGATATTTGCCCTTGCCTGGCCATGGGCTGCATGGCCGGCAAAAAATTGTTCCCATCGCAGCTTGGCCGTATTTGGGGCAGGACTTCATGACGGTTTAATTTTAAATTCAATATCCCAATAAATTTCGGAGAACGGCAGTTCGTGATCCACAGACTCTATTTTTAGAACTTGATCCGCGCCTTTGTACGAACAAAATTCCCATTTGGTGTTATCGCGGCGTATGAATTTTCCCACAAGATGCTCGTCTTGGGAGACAAGAATGTATTCTTGAAGGCTTGGAATTGCCTGGTAATAAGGGTACCACGAACATTCGCGCGTAAATATACGCTAAGCAAATTTTATCATACGCGGACAAGATCCTCATCAAGAATATATTCACCGTATTTTACTCGTCCGATTTAATACCATAAAGGCTCAGTCAACTTTTCCTGGTATTGATTGAATATTCCCCTTTCCGCTTCACAAATTGACTGGTAAAAACTACATAGTTAATCGGTGCAGCTTTTACCAGTCCGAATAGATGCGGTTGATCGCTGATGTTTATCTATCGTGGAACTTTATCCAACGAAATGCCCAGTGCCTTGGCCACCCCTTCACCATAGGCCGGGTCGGCTTTCAGGCAGTTGCCGATATGACGGATTTTGATCATCTCCGGAGCATCGTCCATTGCACGGGCGGTGTTGCCGAACAGGGCCTCCTGTTGTTCCTTACTCATCAAACGAAATAGTTTGCCCGGCTGGGTATAGTAATCACTGTCATCCTCTCGCGCGTTCCAGTGAGCTGCCGCACCGCTCAATGCCAGAGGGGGCTCGGAGAAGTCTGGCTGTTCTTGCCATTCACCATAGCTGTTTGGCTCGTAGCCAAG